>NZ_JAUOPD010000039.1 GCF_030546745.1 Thalassotalea sp. 1_MG-2023 | reverse complement strand
AAGAATCCAAGTGCCGCGATCAGAAGGCGTTTACCTTGAACAAAACTCAAACAGCAAAGATCAACACGCTCTAGCTATTGAAGGCTCATTCAAGTAATAATTTTCAACTTTAATAAGCGTATTCACACTTTACTAAAGTCAGGTGTATGATACGGAAATTTCCCTTTAAGATCACCCTAAGCAACACATTTTATTACAAGTTTATCACCGGAGTTTAAGCGAAAAAAAACCCTGAGCCGAAACTCAGGGCGATCACATAAGATCTTTTTAACGCACCCTCAACTAGTGAGATGGTATGCCATTTCTGGCAAATTTTCAGAGAGACAAAAGGTTACGCTTTCTTGCGCATTTTGTGCCCTTTTACCGCATAAAATAAGATGTATAAATAACAAGGTAACATCACGATATAGCCGCCTTGCTGACCAAATGAAGTACCCGTTGATATCCCCCAAAATAAGGGGCCGAAAGCACCACCTGCAATCCCCATCACTAACAGTGCTGAACCAGTGCTTGTTAACTTACCAAGACCCGATAAAGCAAGTGGGAAAATTGCCGGCCAACAAATCGCATTTGCTAGGCCTAAAAAGGCAATCAACAATAAAGGATCAGGTAACAATGCTCCGCCAAATGGTACAAGTAGCGCATTCGCTATAATGAAAGATTGATCACTTGTTAACAGCACACCTATCGTTAAAATAACACCTAGAATAGCAGATACCGCTAATGCTTTAGCCTGTGAGATAAAACGTGGTATCAATACAATACCAAGGATATAGCCTGCTACCATGCATATCATGGTATAAGAGGTCATGACACTATAATTCTCAATCCCTAGCGACAAGGCATAAGTACCAATAGTATCTCCTGCAATCACCTCTACAGCGACATAAACAAAAATTGCAATCACGCCAAAACGAAGGTTAGGGTGTGATAAAGCTTCTTTTACCTGACCCTTATCACTTTCTTCTTCTTCACTTTTTAACTCAGGTAAAGGAGATTTTTTAACAGCAAACGCGAGTAAACCAATAAATAATGCCATGCCTAAATACGGCAACACTAACCCATCAGCCATTAAATCGATATCTTCTTGTGATAAGTCTTTGCCAACTAAATCGGTGAAGTTGCTTAATATAAGTGCGGTAAATACCATTGGTGCAACTACGCCAGCACCTTTATTTAATATTCCCATGATACTAATACGCGCTGCAGCAGATTCTTCAGGGCCTAATCGCACAACATAAGGGTTCACAGCCGTTTGTAATAACGTTTGACCCACACCCATAATAAGCTGAGCAAATAAGAAAAGAGCGAATATTTGTGTTTTAGCTGCAGGAATAAAAAGTAAACCTGCAACCATCATCGTCGCCATTCCTAACGCCATACCATTTTTATAGCCAACTTTTCTAATGACGGCTGCCGAAGGAATTGCAGTGAAAGTAACAGCAATGTAAAAAGAGAAAAGAATTAACGACGCTTGTACCGGTGTTAAATCTAAAATCTGCTTCAAATACGGCATTAAAGAGCCATTAAGCCAAGTCGCAAATCCTAATATAAAGAAGAGCGTAGCAACGATTGCCATAGGCACGACACTACTTTGTTTTTTCTCAGTTACCGTCATTTCCATAATTTCCTCAAGTTTTAATCTTATTATTGTTATTTCTATAAATTGTTATGCGTTATATACAGGCTTCCCTGCAACCCAAGTCGATATTACTTGGTGTTCTTGATTTAACACCAAGAAATCAGCAGCTTGACCTACTTTTAATTCACCTCGTATACCCGATTGATTAATGTAATTTGCTGGGTACTTGCTGGCCATTCTAACAGCTTCTTCAAACGATATGTCTAGCCCATGATGACTATTATTAACCGCGCTAATCATATCTAATGCTGCACCGGCTAATTCGCCGGTAGTTGATGTTAAGCGACCGTCTCTTAAATACACGGTTCGATCAAAAAATGAAAACTCCGTTTGATTTGTGCCAATGGTAGACATTGCATCGGTGACTAAAAACACTTTACCTTTCGGTTTCGTTTTTAATGCTAGTTTAGCCGCAGTATAATCAACATGATGTCCGTCGATGATAATACCACAACTAGCGTGATCATTGAGTAAAGCACAACCCGTAACTCCTGGCTCTCTTCCTTGAATCGGTGACATAGCATTATACAAATGGGTAAACCCATCAGCACCAGCATCAATCGCAGCTTGCGCAGTTGGGTAATCAGCGTTGGTATGCCCTAAACAAACTTTGATGCCCAACGATACCATGCGATGAATATCTGCTACCGAAACAGTTTCTGGTGCTAAAGTGACCAAAATCTGCCCGATATCTTTGCGTGATAACACCTGCCACTCTCGATCGCTAATCGGACGAATATACTCTTCCGCATGCGTGCCTTTTTTAGCTACTGATAAATGTGGGCCTTCAAAATGAATACCTAATATTCCAGGAACTTTACTACGAATAGCAGCAGCCATTGCATCTGCCGCTTGCTCCATCACTTCAATTTTGTCTGTGATCAACGTTGGCAGCATGCCTGTTGTTCCAAACTGATGATGAGCGGCGATGATGGTTGTTAACTTCTCTAATGAGGGAGAATCATTAAATAATACACCACCACCACCGTTAACTTGTAAATCAATAAAACCAGGTACAACGAATGCCGATATAACGTCGTCAGCATTTGAGGTATCATTATCGATAGCTGTTATGGTGCCGTCAGTAACCGTCAATACTTGATGGTCAAGCACTTGCTGACCATCGAATAACTGATGAACATGCAGACGTAAACTAGTCATTATAATGTCTTAGTCACTTTTTTAAGGCCTTTCGGCTCATCTGGGTTAAAACCTCTCGATACCGCTACTTCAGCCACATCAAGATAAAAGCGTTGTAATACCACTAAAGGCGCTAATCGCGGATGCACTGAGTTGTCTGTTTGACGAATATGCACTAAGTCAGCACCACGTTGTGTTACTTCATCAATTTGTTCTTGATGTGAAGGTGCACTTTCATCATTCACCGCTGCATTCAATATAGCTAAACCTTGTTCAACAAGCGTTACTGGCCCATGTAAGAATTCTGCTGAACTAAATGCTTCAGCATGAATTGAGCTCACTTCTTTTAATTTTAACGCCATTTCTTTAGTGATTGCATAACCGAGACCACGTCCTAGTACGACCATGTTTTTTACGCCTTCGATCGACTTAGAGGTTAATTGTGGCTCTGAATCAATGATGGTTTGTAATGCATCTGGAAGTGTATCTAACGCATTAATAAGTGATTCATTTTCGGTCCAAAAAGCGGTTAACTGCAATAAGGCTGACAACGTAGCCAAATAACTTTTTGTTGCCGCAACAGACACTTCTGCACCCGCTTTTAGCGGCAACACTTCATCGACAATATCTTTTAATGGCGATGTTTCATCATTCACTAACGCGATGACATATGCGCCACCTTTTTTTGCCATTTCAGCTTGAGCAATAATGTCAGGACTACGACCTGATTGTGAAATAACTATAGCAACGGCTTGCTCAAGTTTAAGTTGTTTGCCATAAACACTTGATACTGATGGTGCTGCAGCAAAGGTAGGCACACCGGCTTCAACTTCAATTAAATATTTACCAAATACGCCAGCGTGATCTGATGAGCCTCGACCAATAATCATCACCATTTTAGGATTAATTTGACGTAATTTCGCACCGATAGACTTAGCTAATGCTTGGTTTGCCGAAAGTTGGCCTTTAATCACTGAAGGAGCTTGTTTAGCTTCTTGCTCCATTATTGTTTGTGTCATGTGTAAACCTTATATCTTTTAAATTTCTAACTAATTAAAGCAACGCCAGTTGTTGCTGAGCAAAAATTACCGAGCCCATTTCAGGCGCACATATTGGCTCAGCAAGTTTATGTTTTATATCTTCATCCAACCAAGGCTTTATTCGAGGGGTTAATCCACCAATCAACGAAATTCTCGGAGGGTTTTGCTTTTCGAGTTGTCGAGCAACACCACTTATATAACAAGCGCCTTCTTCAACAATCGCTTTAGCTGCGAAATCACCTTGTTCTGCCGCATCGAAGACAAGGTTTGCCAGTCTAGCGTAGAAAGCTGCAGGTTTTCCGGCGATAGCTTCCACCATTTGTAAGCCATCTTTCACATCTAACAATGTGAGTAATTTTTCATTAATCATTGACGGTGCTTTTAAACCGTCTAGTGACATTAATACATAATTTGCAGCTTGAAAGCCAAACCAAGCGCCACTGCCTTTATCTCCATGTGGAAAACCATGCCCACCAATGGTGTATGGATGGCCATCTACATACGAGAAACCACATGAGCCGGTCCCCGTTATCATAACAGCACCATCATCTCCATTATGGGCAGCTAAGCAGGCAATCAATAGGTCAGTCGCTAAAAACATTTTGCCGAACGGATGTTGCCAGTTAGACATTTGTTCAAATAATGCAGGCAAGTTAACCCCTGCTAAACCAACACCTGCTGTTAAATCACTTAACTGCAAATTCAAACCTGATGCCTTGAGTGCAATATGAGCAGATTCAGTTATTGAATTAACTGCTTGCTCAAAGCCATGTAAAGGGTTAGCTGGGCCTGAAATGCCTTCTCCAAGTACTTTATTATCTGCATCAACGATAATGGCTTTACATTTACTACCACCGCCATCGATGCCTAAAAAGTATGTGTTATTAATGTCACTGCTGCTAGGCATTTTGACCTCATGCTTACTACATTTGTAATGCTAAAAATTGATTACAAATTAAAACTTATATTTTTAGATGAATTTATCTTAACCAGAAATGACAGCGTTGTCATTTACTTTTTAAGAAAAATACCCTGTTTTTATAAACAATTATTGAATAAGTATACAAAATATTGATTACTCTACACTTTTATAGGCGAGTGATTATATAGCCATTCACTAATTTCAACGCTTTGCTGGCGTCAGCAATAAAATAATGCCATGAAAGGGCCACGTGGCCTGTTGTATTCACTTGTTATTGCCGACGCATGCACTACGGTTGAAACCTTACTTTTGTTATTCTACTTTTCCTATCACCTTCCTGCGTGCTGGTTCGTATTGCTACATCGCTACTAACCGCTATGGGTCTTTGATAGGTTATCCAATTTTTATTTTTTTCTTTATATTCGATGGTTAGCCCCGGAAAAGCACTATTTGCATACAGCTTCCCTTGTTTAATTTGTGCACCGGCCGTTGGTAAGCGGTAGGTCACTCTAGCAAGATCGAGCTTAGGCAGCTCTTTTTGTCCTAGCGCATTGGCAAATACACGCCATTTTTCATTTCTTAATGTTTCTTTTTCTGCGGTGAATGCATTGGTTGATGGTGAGTATTTAGCACCTTGGTAATTATAAGGTACAACCCATTCAGGCTCGTACCACGCTCTTTCTGCTAACGCGATTAACCTTGGAAATATTTTATACTCAGCCACGTTGTCTGTTCGTACATTTTCGCTCCACAGTTGCCCTTGAATGCCAAGCACGTTGCGCCCTTTTTTCATCGGACGATTGATCACATTTCCTTGTTCATCTTTTTGCAACGTGTCGTCAATTGAAAACGTATTATCTTGTCTGTCTAACCAAAACTCGGCATGCACGGGTAAGTTTTGTGGCATAAATTGGAAAACTTTTTCCGTATTTGTATGACGAGATGCCCAATAGTAACCATGCTCTTTAGGATCTGCTTCATATGGAAAATCAAAATAAGTAACATCGGGAGTCGACATCACCACCTGCCAATTTTGATTAACAAACTTATTAACCACATGATGTGCCCCCCATGGAATATGTCCCCATGAGTTGGCTTGTACTACCGCTGGCATGTTTTCTTTATTGGTGTGCTCTAAGCCATCGCTCCACGCTGCTGGTTCAATGCCCATGTCAGATATCATATTGGCAACGCGCTCTACAAAATACGCACCCAATTGTTTCATATCAGTCACACCTTTATCATTGTTTGCTATAAAGGCTTTACATACCGGCGACTCAAGCCAAGCACCTGCGGTTTCATCTGCACCAATATGATAGCGTGTTAAAGGTTGCCCAGCTGCTTGATGAATTTTCTTCACTTCCGTCATTACTTTTTCAACGAAAGCATAAGAAGACTCTTGGCAAGCGTTAATCGTATTATCGTTATAAAACTGCACGGATGAGTACTTAGTTATATCATTGGGATCATGTAACAAATACTGCTCTGCTTTTGCTTTATCTTCTAATTGCATGTACTTATTGTAACGTGCAGTCATCGCTTTTATTGCTGCACGAGAATGTCCAGGCATATCAAGTGATGGCAATACTTGAATATGGCGTGCCGTGGCTGCTTTTAAAATTTCGGTATAATCATCAACACTATAAAAACCATTATTTTTGTTGTTTTCATCGACTCCAGCACCTAATTGAGGCATTAAACATTTTTGTTCCGTAACATCAAAACAACGTTTACTGCTTACCTCTGTTAATTCTGGCAATCCTGGTATTTCTAGGCGCCACCCTTCATCTTCACCCATGTGTAAATGCAACTTATTGAGTTTATAAGCCGCCATTTGATCCATTAACTTAATAATAAAATTTTTATCACGAAAGTTACGTGCTACATCAACCAATAATCCTCGAAATTCAAAAAGCGGCTCGTCTTGGATACTCACATACGGTATTCGCGGCTCGTTAACAGTCAATAAACTTGCGAGCGACTGTAGTCCGTTAAAGACACCAGCTTCATCAACACCTGTGATACGGATCCCTGTATTTAAAGCCGTTAAGGTGTAACTGCCAATCATTTTTTTCTGATCTGGCACTATGCTTAGTTTAACCTTTACACCCTTTGTGGCTTGTTCAACGCCAAGCAAGGTAAGGCGATGCAACGCTGCGGCCACACTTTCTGATGGAACATTACCGTAATCAACCGTAAGGCCAGGGCTAAGCTCTAACACGCCTGATGGTTCAGGAAAAACAATGTTTTTTGGCGTAGGAATAATCACTTTGCTAACATCAAGTAATTTTTCTCCAAGCACTTTGTTTCTTTGATAAAAATCTTCAGCGGTTAACCACTGTGTTTTATCGCTAGGCGTTCGTTGAAAATGATGTTGATAATCTGAATAACTTTTCACATGTTTAAGCACTTCCATTTTTGTTTCTGAATCAATGCCAGTTTTAGTGCTTTCAATAACTTTTGGTGCTAAATCAGGTGACGATAAAATCATATTCGGCATGATGTCAGATTCTGCCAAGGTCCAAAAGCTCGCACGGAAAGTAATGGTTTCACTTTCGCCTTTGTTGATACCGGTAAATTTTTCAGTTGGCGTTAATCGATGAAGATCGCCATTTAGGTGCTCTAAGTTAAATAATTCCCCATCGAAGTTGTGTAACGGTGCAATTTGGCTGTAATAAATACTCCAGCCGGCTGCGGGTAAATCTTCATTTGCCGTTAACTGAAACTGTGCCTCAAAGCATAAGCCGTCAGTTTTATTTTTATCGCACTTATCACCAGCTTGGTTAGTCACCAGCACAAAAGTTACCTGTAATGAAGCAGCAATATTATCTAACTGTTGTTGTGTTAACGAGTGCGCTTGTTGCATTTTTGTCTCTGAAGGTTGCACATCTTGAGTCGACGGCGCTTGGGATTTATCACACCCTAACAACATAAAAACCGCAGTCGCTAAAGCGGCAAAGACATTCTTTTTCATCATTTCGCTACTCATTTTATTATTTGATTGATCGTATAAACATGACTCATTTTGACAGCGCTGTCAAAAAATTCTTTACACAAGGATAAAGCAACGTTAGGTTATAGGCTTATTAAATCCTGTATTTTTGTATCTAATTAGCAATTTTACCTAAATTAACGCTAATTACCCGTGATATAGTTCCATAAATATTGAAACCGTTGAGAGTGTACTTTATGTCTGAGCCCATTAAAAAAGTTGTCATTGTTGGTGGTGGCACCGCAGGTTGGATGAGCGCAGCTAGCTTAGGCCGTTTCTTAGAAGGCAAAAACATTGATGTTACGATTATCGAGTCAAGCGCTTTAGGAACTGTTGGTGTCGGTGAAGCAACAATACCAAATATTGTTAATTATAATAAAAATTTAGGTATTAACGAACTCGATTTAATTAAAGCAACTCAGGCTACCTTCAAGCTTGGTATTCAATTTGAAAACTGGCACAAACAAGGAGAAAATTTTTTTCATCCTTTCTCTGACTATGGGATGCCGATTAACAATATTGAATTTCACCAATATATCAACCAAGCAAACCATCAAGGTGCTGCATTAGATATTGAAGATTATTGTTTTCCTGCGGTACTTGCAAAAAAGGGCAAGTTTGCCCAGCCTCATCCTAAACCGCCGACTCCGCTTGCTGACTATCAATATGCCTTTCATTTTGACGCAGGCTTATACGCTAATTTTTTAAAAGACTTCGCAATTAATTTAGGTGTGAATCATCTAGACGCTCTGATTAACAGTGTTGAATTAAATCAGAATAATGGATTCATTTCTTCTGTAACACTCGATAATGGTGAAATTGTTGAAGGGGATTTATTTATTGATTGTTCTGGTTTTAAAGGCTTACTGATTGAAGAAGCGTTACACACAGGCTATGAAGATTGGAGTCAATGGTTGATCTGTGATCGCGCTATGGCCGTACAAACAGAGCTTGTTGGCGAACCTACACCATATACGCGTTCAATAGCAAAATCCTTTGGTTGGCAATGGCGCATCCCTTTACAGCACCGTATGGGCAATGGCTATATTTATGCAAGTCAATTTCAAACTGATGATGACGCCGAACGTACCTTACTTGATAGTGTACAAGGCGCAACAATCAACCAAGTAAGAAAATTTCGTTTTACGCCAGGACGCCGTAAGCAAGTTTGGAATAAAAACTGTGTCGCAATAGGGTTATCTTCTGGCTTTTTAGAACCTTTAGAGTCTACGAGTATTTCGTTAATACAGTCAGTCATTGATAAGTTATTAACGTTTTTTCCTGATCAATCTTTTAATCAACATGATATTGATGAAGTAAATCGCTTGCATAATGATGAAGTTGAGCACATTCGCGACTTTCTCATTTTACATTATAAAGCGACAAAACGAGATGACTCCGATTTTTGGCGTCATTGCCAAAATATGGATATCCCTGAAACGTTAGCCCATAAAATGGCACTGTTTGAAAGCCGCGGTCATATAATAATTCGAGAAAGTGAATCTTTTGAAGCTGCTAGCTGGCTCACTATGTATAACGCTTTCGGAATTAAGCAAAAGCGTTTTGATGAGCGTATTGCTAACATGCCTTTTGATGTAATGAGCAAAAATTTAGCACAAATGAAACAATCTATTGAAAATGCTGCTCAGCAAACGATGCAACATCAAGACTTTATAAAGGCTCATTGTCGAGCAAATCCCGAGTAGAACTCGGGGTATTGCCCCTTGTAGGTTGAATTAATTGTTACCTGGCATAGGCGCTTTACAATACTGTTCAAGAAATTGATCATGACTTGGTTGTTTTTCAGCAACCTCAATTAAACCATTCGCGCCTTTAGCCAGTATCGTTTTGAGTTTTTCTGGTGCTAGAGTATCTAACGCAGGGTTATAGCGTGTCGGCATCACCCTGATGCCATTAAAATATATTATCAGTTACTGGGTTCAATTCGATATAGCGATAACAACTTATTACATATTACTCTTTTTGTACCAAACCAGAATAAAACGTCCTTCCCGTAACATTCCACTTTGTTTGTATGTGCGATTAACATATTATAAATATCGTTGACCTAATCTTTTCATCATTATTCCTCGACTATTTGAACGTTCAGGTGTCATAAAGCTTACATGTTTAATACATAAACTAGGAGAGAACAATGACATTTTTTTGTATAATCATCTATCCATTTAAGGTAATAGAGATAACCTTGCTCACAATAAAAGCATGCTTGTCGGTTGTTTCCTCTTTGTGTAGTATCATGGGCAGAATATGTTGGTTTTACTAGGTAAATAAATACTGTTACCAATTAATGGCGCTGCACCAAAATACCCACGGCGCTGTTAACATCTGACCACTTAGACCAGAAAGCGCTGTCCAATCTCCTGTTAACATTCCTACTTGACACAAAGACAGACATAAAAATGCCTTAATTATTGGAGCAATTGTCTTAATCTAATTTTGGAACCTCTATTGTCTATATCTCTTAAGTTAATAAGTTAACTATTGATACAACTTCAACGCTTGATGAGTAGCGCACCATTTACGATGCGTAGAAATGGCCCATTTTGTCATATTCTCATAGCTACCTGCCGCATGAATAAAGTGCCTATTAAATTCTTTTATTGTTTTAAGCCAATCTTGCTCATTCACATGAAAGCGTTCAAATAAAGGTTTAATATGAGCAGGGACAGCACCACGCTTATCTTCTCGAATACACCGACCTGTCCATTCAACTAATTCAAAATAATCAATTAACATAAAGGGTAAGCCCTTCTGTTTTTTACAATGTGATTGATACCCTATAAATGGCAATAGTTTACTTGGCTGAGCTTGTTGGCTATTTTTTGCATTGGCTAAGGTAATTATACGATTCTGAACACTTGTAAAGTCGGAGGTTTCTGGTGTTTCACTTATTGCTGCTCGAATAGGATTTAAATCGACATAGGCCATACACGCTAATAATGCAGTTTCATCTAATAATGCTTGCGACTTAAATCGACCTTCCCAAAATCTGCCTTTACAATTGTCTTCTTTATTAGCTTGTACTGCTATATGCTCATTTAAACAGCGCATATACCAACCTAAATCATATAACCGTGCTCGCCATATTTGAATAATCTCCAGTGCTTTATCTTTTTCTGCTTGTGTAATTCCAGGTGTGCTCAACCACCTATCAACAAGAATATGTCCATTAAATAATTTCTTCCAACGCATGACCACCTCAATGTCAGAGAAATGTTCTGCTTTGTCTTTATCCACTTTGAGCACTAAATGGTAATGGTTGCTCATAATCGCATAAGCGCAAATGTCTATAGCAAATATAGAAGAGAGAAGATGAATTTTATCGACTAGCCATTGCTTTCTATGATCAAAATTTTGTCCTGTAACTTTATCTTCGCCACATAAAAATGCTCGACGAACACAGCGACAAATACAGTGATAGTAAGGCGTTTCGTCTAAACATATTTGTTCTTTTCTAGCACAAGTCATCGCTTAACCCACTAATTAAAATCAAACAATAAACTTAGCCTAGTTTACGATTAACAATAAATCTAATTTAGGGGTGTCCTTTTTTATTTCATTTGGGTAATTTTCTAATCTATTTTCTTTTTACAATGCCAACAATGTTCTGTCGGCATTTTATAAATGAAAGTACCCTTGAAAATTTGATGCTTTCCACAATTTGGGCATACAAATCGTACTATTACTAAAGATATATATACACCTAGAATTAAACCTATAATATAAAATGGGTTAAACAAAAAGTTTCCTTTAAAGTCAACCACACGGAATAACAAGATAAAGAATACTTCAATTACCAACAATAATTTAAATTTAGCAGCTTTAGTCACAATTATTTCTCTTAATTAATTTAAAACCTAATTCCATTTGAATTGATTAACAACCATTTCCTTTTCCTGAACAATTTCTAAAACCGCCTGCACCTCCTCCATTTGATTTTTTACTTCCTCCTTCTTGTTGTGTATTTACTACTTGGCGAGACAGGTCACTTACTAAATCCACGACATCTTGTCCTGTGATTGAAAAAGTTTGTGTTACTGTAGCATCAACACCAATAGCAGCACCAAATTCAAAAGCTAATGATGACTCATCTGAGGTTACTCCTCCGTAAGAGCCAGATAATGGTCCAAGTCCAACATCTATAGATGCGTCTGTACCATCAAAGTTTTCATTAGTATTACTTCCTTTTTCCCAACCAGCAGTAATCCCCATAATTGCTCCTTTGGTAATCGGTGCTTTCTGCTGAAGTTGTCCTTTTGTTGAATCATTATCAACAGAACTTGCAGGTGCTCCGAAACGCAGAAATAGCCCTCTTGTATTTTTACCTTGGCCTTGTTTATTAGGTTTAAAAGAGACATATCCAGCGTTTATACTACCAAGCATTGGAATTTTTACAGAAATGTATATAGCGTCATAGTCTTTTCCATCTGGATCAACATATTTATATGGGTTATTTGCAGCATACGCGTACCGGTTAAAGTTATGTACATCCCTAAAACCAACAGGATCATTCGAATAAAACCGACCAATAACTGGATCATAGTATCGTGCCTGCATATAACTTAGCCCTAAGTCGGTATCAAACTTATGGCCTGTGTAACCTACCTCATCTTTTGGCTGTTCTATACTATCACCAAAAGGCTTATAATTCATGATGCTGTCATTCGGTATGGTCACTCCAGTACCTTCTTTAGCAATTAACTTCTTGCCTAAGAAAATATAATTAATACCACCTTCTGGCGTTTCTCGGTATAAAAGTTGACCTGATTGACTATAAACGCTGTAACTTATCCCTTTGCTATCGTTAGCTTTGATTCTACGATTGTAGCCATCATAATGGTATACATTGCCGTTGGAGTTTTTCATTTGATTGGCAAGGTTATATTCAAACAGACGTTGACCATTGTTTATCACATTCCCGCGGTTATCATACCCATTAGTAAAATCATACTGGTGCGCTTCTGGCCCAGTATCTGCTACGCCCGTTAAGCGGTTTTTATTATTGTATTGGTAGGTTAACGCTTGAGCGTCAAAAGAGCTGGTATTGTTGTACGTGCGAATATTCCCTAAACCATCGTACGTTATAGTACTTGAACCAACACCGGCAAGATTACCTATCGTTGCTGTAAGCCGATCTAGTTCATCATAGTGTAAATCACTTATACTAAAGTTTGTGTCAACGCCATTAGTGATCGATTTAATATTGCCATTGTTGTCATATGCATAAGATAACTGTACTTTGTTATTGCTACCGTAATCTCGCAATTGGCTCGGAAGCTGTCTACTATTTAATGTGGTTTTATGATGAAGACCATTACCGTAAGTAAAACTGTCAATCACCCCATTAGCATAATACACGGCATTTTCAGCAAATACCTGATTACCTCGTTTAGCTTCTGTAGCTTGGCCAAACGCATTCGGTGTAAATGTTACAGGCGCTTGCTCGTCAGGATAAGCAAGTGAAGTAAGGTGGCCTAATGCATCATAGTTATAGTCTAATTTAAACGTTTGGCCATCAATAGTTAATGTTTCATCCTCAAGTAGCTCTAAACTGTTGTAACTATATTTTTGGCTATAACCCGACTGACTGATCTGCTTAATATTGCCACCTGGATCGAGAGTGTAATATTTTGTAGGAGTACCATCTTGGTAGCTGATACTGCGCTGTGCACCTAAGTTATCATAAATAAAACTCACTTTTGTGCCCATTTCAGCAGATGTATTACAACTAGTATTTGATGTGCTTGTTTGACCCTGTGCTTGCCATTGTATTTCGCCCAATACGCTATTACTCATCACGGTGGTACCTACATCCGCACGCTTAATTTGACATAAGTTTTGTTGTTCATCATAAGCACGATATTCCGTTAAAGCGACATTATTAGCTGTATCTTCTTGTTTAATAGAAGTAATATTGCCATACAAGTTAACGTTAATTGTAGTAGTACTAGCGACTCCTTCAGGAGCCACTATTAAGGTCGCTTGTTTATAAGCTGGACTACCGTAAGCTAGATATGTAGTAGTAGTGGTGTGGCGTGCATTCGTGTTATTTTCGGTATTTTTTCCTGCATCTGTCACAGAGATTCGATTTTTTGAAAGATACGATGTTGTTACCGTGCCGCCGCCATCATGTGTTGTGCCAACTAAACGATTCAAATCGTCATATTGGTGATGTATTCCCGAAGTAGTGTTTGCAGTAGATACAACATAAGAGGCAAAAATTTGGTTGTGCGACTCATCAAATTCAAACTTTTGGTAAGTATTAAGGTTATTTAGAACATCCTTATTATGTTCATTCACAACTCGATAAAATGCATCTAGCTGCGCCGTTGACCTAAACACCACTTGACCTGCACAGCTTTCGCCTGTTAGGTGGCAACGTTCAACAGTGCGAGTGATAGGTTGACCTGCAACTTGTGACCATGAAATTTTGTAGTCATACCAAGGTGAAGGTAAATCTATCTTCGACAATAAGCCAACCTGATTATAAGAGTATGCTGCATTATTCCCATTTAAGTCGGTAACGCTTGTTATCCAACCATCACTATTGATGGTACGAGAAAAGTTCATTCGCCCTGTATCTGTATACCTACCAGGAACACTAATAGTTTGCGCTTTACCGCGTTTATACCCACTATATATTTGGTCGCGATATGAGCCAGCTACAGTATCGCCATTACCGTCTTTTATAAGCTCGTTGTATAAAATTTTTCCTACTTTACCTTTAGCGCCCACAGAGCCTAAATAATTTTCTGCGGTTATGTAATCTTCATATCTTCGTAACCATGTTCCAAACGACTTATATTCATAAGGTAAATGCCAGTTGCTATATAAGTCTGTATTACTTGCACTGTGGTAAACAATCTCAACATCAGGAATTGTGTCAAAAGACGAGGTTGCACTGGTAAACTTTTTTGTCGGTAGACCTAAAACCCAATTAGTCTTATCATGGAAGTATTCTTGCTTAGTGTATAAATCTTTACTATTAAAATTATTGTGCTCGTGAGTTATTTCATTAAAACCTAATTCATCAAAATCACTTTGATCTACATAATAAATTGATGTGCTGTTACCATCATACATTGTTACTTTTCGGCGTGTTTGGTTAACGCGATACTGCAGCTGATTTTCATTTAAAGAGTTCGGCAACATAGCACTAGGCGCAGTAGAAGGAATAAACCAATGCCTTCCAACAAATGTTGATTTCGACTTAGTGTATTCAATTCTTTTCAACAATAAGGTGCCTGTTGTATTCATATGATCTTCTGCAACAATTTCACCTTCTGTCGGAGATTGAAACTTTCGATCGATGTAATAAATTGATCGCCCTTTGGGTTTAGTAACCATAACGGTACGATAGTGTTGTTTGTTATTGTTTACCACAGCAGGAAGACCACTACTGTGTGATGGTTCACTAATGACTGTGCTGCCAGTTTGAGCATCATTGTAACTAGTTACCGTGTAAGTACCTGTATTTTCAGAATAAGCATAACTCCATGTTTGCTTATCAATGCCTTGACCTGTTACTTCTTTTTTAACCAAAGCAAATGAGACATTGCAATTAAGGTTACGTGCTAGATAATGCCTCCAACCCCCTATAGGGCCACTGCCCGACTTGGAATATGGTTCAGGTGAGACATCAGACCTACCGTTATAAACAAGTGAAAACGAGTAATCGACAGTCAATCCATCGGGGTTGGTTACTGAAGTTGTAAAATCACTGCCAGCATTATTTGGGTTATTACTAGTTTCTATTGGTTCACAATATCCTGGAATATTTCCACCACCGTGCAGATCATAATTTGAAACCCGAAGGTTATTAGTTGCACTAAAAGCAATCCTCTTTAAATTCAAATCATATTGCCAAGTCGTATTATCAGGTAAAGTTACTGATGTTAGTTGCTTTCTATAGATGGATAAATTCGCTTGAGGTTGATAGTCGGTATAGTGATATGTCCACGTTTTCCCTGAGCCCGTTGTCGCTGTATCAGCCAAATAGTATGTTCTGGCTTTAAAGGTGTGCCTTGTATAATCGATCTCTATTGAACGACCATCAGATCCAGAAATAGATTTAAGATGCCCATGAGAATAGTATTTATAATCAACGGTATTGCCGAACCTATCTTCAATCTGAGTAACCATGAGCAGCTTTGTATAGGTTGTTAACGGTGAATCTGGCATTGGAGCTGGTGCGCCGGTAAAGTATTTTTTAACTTTACCAAAAGTATATTTTGTTCCATCAGGGGCTTTTACAATCATGCCTTCTTCATTGGAATCAGCAATAGTAAAGCACTGCTCTACAACATAATTTGACTTGGTAACCTGCTGGATTGCTCCTTCGTCTGTTTCTTGCTCCAAAAACTTTTCTGTTGTTTTACCTGGAATGTGTAATTGCTTTCCTTCCCAATATGTATAATGCTCTATGTTATGGGAATTTTCTCGATTACTAACAAAAACACGTTCTGCAACAGTTTCGCTACAGTTTTTACCAGTTGGCACACCACCCACCATTTGTTCAACTGTGCCATTTACCACTATATCAGGGTGTAATGCGGCATGACTGCCCATATAATTCATTTTTACGACTGGAATATCCCAACTCCAACTGACTGAAGGAAATAAGGAAGCTGGCGAATCAAAACCACCAACTCGAATATCACTTTGTGGTACCCAACGCTTTAATTCAACGGGGATACTTGAGTTACCAGGAATACTTATATCGGTTACGGCAAACGTTACCCCGCCAGTAGCAGGTGATAACTCGGCACCAGTTGTACGGTTTTTATACAGCGATTTGTACTGATTGAGAAGCTCCGGCTCTATAATTTTAAACGGTGTTTCATGTTCTTGAGACGCGAGAGCTGTTACGCTTGTTCCTGCACCACTAAAAACGGTAAACACTGACGAAAGTAATAATAATCTGTTCTTATTCTTAAAATATTTCATTATTGTATCACTCCATTCTCATCAGTTTCAGCTACTGGGGTTCCTAATACATCCGTATGAATAAAAAGTATTTTTCGTAATTTAATAGGTTGATAACCACCATCTTCATTTTGTGCTAAAACTACTTCTGTTCTGCCATCTGGGCTAACCAACTTAATATCTTCATAGCTATCATTTGTAAATTCACCAAACTCAATAATAAACCCACTGTCGGTAAAGTTATTTTCAGGGTCTAAAAATTGCCATTGTTCTTTGGTTAAGTTCTCAACAAGCCACAAATCGTTACTTTGAGAAAGTTTTAGGTAGTACTCTGATGTGTCAGAACTCACTTTCAAATAGTAATTTCCTACATTATCAACGTATAGAATTGGCTTAACATCGACTACTTGAAGTTGCAGATTATCAACAACAAACTCTATTGGTGTGAAAGATGTACCAATTGTATTAAGTGATGTTGTCGAATTTCTAAACTTCACAGTGACAGATTTTACTTTCTTAGAAACATCGAGTTCACTGAGCACGTTTATAGGTTGAACATTAGTATTTTCAACATCGATAGAAACCCTAGTTTCAATATCTTCAGTCAACCCACCTCCTGGGAAGCCAATAAAAGGGGTAGTCCCTGCACTAGAATTAGTTGCATAATTTACTGATATAAGTGCATTTAGAGTAGTTTGTGCAGGAGAACAAAATGGCCCATTACAATCGCCACTTTCACTTATTTCACGAACTTGAATAAAACCTATAAACAACGCACTTTCAAGTGCTACTGGCTCATCATATTCATGACTAAACGATATTACACTTCCACCTGTTGTAGTATTAACTTTTAAGCTTTGTGTGTCTGCAAGTGCACCATTTTGAATGAGAGATAGGGTCGCATTACTTGATGAAAAATCATTACCTAGTTCAAAGTCACCATTTGGGATCAGACCATCTTCATAAGCTAAATCACCGGATGTAACCGTGACCTCTACTACAGAACTTGACTCGCTACACAAATTTTCAGAGTGACAAGCATGGATACTGAATAAATACAAACCACTCTCTTCGAAAACTGGTGTTTGCTCACTAAAGTCATTCAAGTCAGCTTGCTCTGCAATTTTAATTGACCTAACAAGATTGCTTGGCGAAGTTATATTCAGCATATAATATCCACCAACTCTAGTATTGTTAGCTTGCCAGTCAATATTAACCTTACCACCGATACGAGCTGTTGTTGATGATATAACGATATTAATAGGTATACCTGGTTTACCATATAATAATACTGAAGCATGATCACTGTAGTCACTACACTGGGACCCAGTATTGCAATATTTCGCTAAAAACCAGTAATAACCTGGAGTACGATGATTAACTCCACCTATTAACTCTTGAGCTGCACTTTTAATCTGTTCATTTGTTGCTGATTGATCTAGTGCGCTTTCAGGGCCTGACGTATAATAATATTTAAGGCTGTAACCTTCTTTCGCGACAGGCCATTGAATAGGAACGTCAACACCTACAGGGTAAACTGACTCGACTATTGATGGGGCCAACGGTGGTTCAATAAATGGAATAGTTACTTCAACTATTTTATTTGAAGATACGCTACATAAGCTCTCACCATTTACCACTGCACATGCTTTAATATAATAGGTATATGTTCCGTTTACTTGCTCTTCTTGACATGAGAGGTCGAGAGGCTGAATTTCAACATCATTACACAATGTTACAAGCTCTCCATTTCGGTACAACTCATAATAGTCGACCACATCGGTGTCAGGAGTTGACCAGCTGACGGTATAAATTCCATTATCACTGGAATTAGGAGCATTTATTATAGGAATACTAGGTGTATTTTGCGTAACTAGAATAAAAGCAGGGCCAAGTGTTTTAGAAGCACATTGTGTACTATTTTCTGCACATATAGTTGCTTCTATGCGATACCCCCAAGAGCCTGACGTTTTACCCGTGAGTGATAAAGAGGTCTGCGTTAGGTTATACCCTATCTTGGTAAAGCCGCTTGCGCTAGGTGCTTTTTCCCAAACTTCATATTTAGTATTAAAGCCTAAATCTAACCAGTTAATTACAAAGCTGCCATCTAAACTTGGCTCTGGGTTAAAAGTGATTTCATCTGATGTAATTGTTACAACAACAGAGACTTCTTCAGACAATGCACTACAAATGTCCTCACCACTACAGGCTTTAACTTTATATCGATAAGTGCCGCTAACATCTAAGCTCTCTTGATAACTCAAATTTGATTGTGAATAAACAGGTTGTCCATTTCTCTCAAGTAAATAACTAGTAGCACCACTTACAGCATTCCACGAGACCTCAAACAAACCGGTTGATGAAGTGTTCGGCGCCGAAAGTCCTGTTGGTGCATCTAAGGGGTTACTCACTTCAATAGTTTTTTCTTCTGTAAACGAACCGCATAATGAACCATTACACGCCCTTACTTTATAGCTATAATTTCCGTCGCTAAGTGATTGACTACGACTTCTGCTCATTCCTGAATAAACTAGTGA
>NZ_JAUOPD010000038.1 GCF_030546745.1 Thalassotalea sp. 1_MG-2023 | reverse complement strand
ACGGCACAAGCTCTGCCTTGTATAAATACCAAACAAATTGCTGCAAAAACAAACTTGAAAGATCAACACGCTCTAGATGCTTAATAAATAATTTAACAAGTAAAATAATGTCAACACTTAAACTTTCAACTTATGTAAAGCGTAGAACGGGTGTAAACCTTGGCCACTCACATTCATTAAAAAATATGTTTGTCCGCTCATTTGGCGCCAACTCCTTTGCATTATTTTGGCATTATTGGAATCCTATTTGGAGTTACTATTTAGCAAAATACATACAAAAACCTTGTTCACGAATAATGCCACACTCTTTCGCATTAATAATCACGTTTACCATTAGCGGTGCTTTGCATGATTTAGCTGTGTCACTGGTAAAATTGACCCCTATCTTTTTCTTCACCCCTTGGTTTCTATTAATGGCTATTTTGGTCATTGCAGTTAACCTTTTAAAGGTTAACTACGCCAATCTTACTTGGGGAGGGCGCGCGTTTATCAATGCTAGTTTTATCGTTTCTAGTTTTCTGATCACAATCTTTATTGAACAAAAACTATTGAATTATTTTGATACATTGAGCTGATTTTTACACCACCAGTCTATTAAATAACGACTTATAGAGTGCTTTCCGGGTATTTGGGTATTATCATCATCACTTCCCCAATCACTAAAGCTTGCAATATCTTGGGCTGTACACCATTTTACGTGGGTTATTTCATCAGGATCTATCGTGGTATTATTGCTCGAAACCTTAACATGAAACCCTAACATTAATGACGCAGGAAAAGGCCATGGTTGAGAGCATAAATAGCGAACACTGGTGGTAATTAAACCTACTTCTTCAAACACTTCCCTTGTTACCGCTTCTTCTATTGATTCGCCAGGGTCAACAAAGCCAGCAAGCGTTGAAATAACTTGCCCTTGGCTTCGTTGGTGACCAGCTAACAAGCAACGAGTTATGCCAATTTCATCTGTGTGTTCAATAATCATAATAACCACAGGATCTGTTCTAGGAAAAACAAGTTTTGCACAAACTTGATCACTGCATTGCTTAGCATGCCCAGCTTCTTTATCAAGCAAAGGTGAACCGCAATAACCACAAAACTGATGGCTTCGATGCCAATTTATGAGTGCATTAGCAAAACCAGCAATAGATGCTACTTCTACAGACAACTCACTCAACGCACGTCGTAAATCAACCAAATCATCTGAACATTGAAGTCGAACTCGGTTATGTAATTCTTGCCACTGTTCTTCGCTTAATAAACTGAAGTCTAGGACAAATACGGCTTGGTCATCATGTAAATTTTTTCCCAAAAAAATGCAAGTAATTCGATTATGATTAACTTGATCATATTGCGTTCTTGTTAAATTTACTAATTGCCCTGCGTTAACCAAAAACTTGCCTTGATAACTCACAAAAAAGTGAGTGTTTGGCTTTGTCAGCTGAGTGGATATCCATTCTGGTTTTTTGCGTGCACTGCTGCATCGATCTAAAGACATTTGTGTTAATAATAATGGCTTAGACATGCTTAATATCCTGTAATTTTTTGTCTGCTAGTACAGCTTTTTGCCATTCTAACGACCAGGGTCCCAAGGGAAGTACCAATGAAAACAACTCTTTACCTTGGTCTGTTAGCTGATAACCGTTTTGTACTTTTGTTAACAATGATAAGCATGTTAATTCTTTGATCCGTGTATTTAATAATGTAGGTGATATTCCTTCGCATGCTTTTTGCAATTGACGAAAAGTCATCGTTTGCTTGTTTAACTGCCAAATAATACCTAAAGCCCAAGTTCTACCAAGTAGATCTAATAAAGCCATAATCGGCTTACCAGTTTTTGAGCCTCTAACAGAGTTTCCTGGAAATGGAATGGTCATAAACACCAATAAAGTATGCTACATATTTAGTAGCATACTACAAAATGTGTAGCAAAAGTAAAGCATTGTTTTTTACTTATCGGTGTTTTCTATTTGAATCACATACTGGTGCTATTGATAAATTGTTCAAGCAAGATAGTCATTTGATCAAATTGAGGATTAAACGTTAATCGTTGCATTGCAGGGTATTGTTGTCTATTCGTTTCCGTGGTTTCCCCCATGTTATTTTCTTCATCTGTTTTACAAGAGAAAAAATAAGGGTCTTCATTAACATGCTGACAATTTCTATAAACGCCATGCACACCATAATATACGTTATCAGGTGCGTTAGTTGTCGCTGTATGGGCAACATTTAACACGTGTTGGCAAAACGGTTTATTTTTACAGTGTGCCCTACTCATCTTAAAAGTTTCTGGAAATCCTCTTAATAGCGCTTCATTACCAAAATACATTAACTGATCTACTGTTTTAGATTGACGATTTTCACCTAAGTGCCAACGCTTGAGCAAAGTAAGAGTTGCCATGGTGTTAATAGTTGTATCAACATCACTGACAACGGCTAAAACAGGAACATCAGGAGGTTGTTTAAATGACACGTTATTGGGTGAAATACGCAACATCAGTTTATGTACTTGCGCGCCTGCATTAATGGCAAATGATTCATATTTAGCGATATCAATATCAGCTCCTTTACTAAGGTAATCATAAAAAGGCAGGTAATCAATATATCTTGCAGCCCAAGCATAATCTGACTTTGCTTTACTCGCAGGAGACCAAAGCATTAAGCCTTTGATACGCGCAATTTCTTCTGGCTGCCATTGCGAAGACAGTAACTGATCAATAAGTAAGGCTCCGCCTGTTGAAAAGCCACCAAGGTAAACAGAGTTATAATCTTTCAATGCTCGTTGAACACCATACTTAGCAGCTGTTCTCCATTGTTGTTCATCAATATCAATTAAGGCTGAAGGCGCCGTACCATGTCCAGGTAATAACAATGTTCTAACAGCAATACCACGTTGATAAAACTGCTTTGCTAGATCATGAAACATAAATGGTGAATCTGTTAATCCGTGAATTAACAAAACAACGGTTTTAGCTTCTGGTGGCGTTATTTCAAAGGGTTGAATTAAATCAACAACCGTTCTTTCTGATACATTATTCTTTAAATATAGGTCACTTATTGCTGTATCTATCGGACACTTTATCTCCGCTTTAGGGTTTAATTGCTCTATATGCTGACGAGCGAAGGTTAAATATTCCCCAAAACTTGGTAGTGATTGATAAGTAAACTTTATTTCTGTATCAACGGGTAATACCGAACGAAAAGTTGCTTCATCGGCAAATTTTCTTATTTGCGCGATATCTTCGTTTAGCGATATGCAATTCATTGATGCTGTTTGCGCAGCTGCGGATGCTAAACATGGCAAAAAAGCGCTTAACAAAATGATAAGCAGTGATAATACCTTTGGCTGAAAACGTAAACTGTCCATTTAAAAATTTCTACCTTGCTTTATTGACTTATAGTAAACTGATTTTTGCTAATACTGCCATGCAGTAATTTTTTATCGTAATGCTTGAATACAATCGTACCAAGGAAATTACACTTTCACACTATTAAGATCTTTGTGCACATAACGTATGCTAACTAAATCTCTCGCGTTCCAACAATTACTTCAAGTTATGAATACCTACTACCCTATTAGCGAGCAAACTTGGCAGTGTTTTCAAAAATTTTGTCAATTTCATGAAGTAAAAGCGAATAGCATTATTTATCCATTAGCAGAA
The DNA here is from genome assembly GCF_030546745.1 of Thalassotalea sp. 1_MG-2023. Classification (GTDB taxonomy): domain Bacteria; phylum Pseudomonadota; class Gammaproteobacteria; order Enterobacterales; family Alteromonadaceae; genus Thalassotalea_C. Next base: position 16,087 of record NZ_JAUOPD010000038.1, on the reverse strand, counting down.
ATCCCAAGCTCATTTTCTTTTATTTACCAAGGATTAATGCGTGGTTACAGCATTGACAATAAAGGTAATGAATACAACAAAATATTTTTTACTGAAGATATGTTTCCAGGTTCGATGACCTCTTTGCTAACTGATACACCTGCCGTACTCGCCATTGAAACCATAGAAGATAGCTTTTATATTTCCATTGATTTTGCAAAATTTCGTCAATTCCTGATCAAAAACGAAGAAATCAAACTATTTCATATCCATTATTTAGAAAAGAATTGGGTACTTGCAAAAGATGCCAGAGAGATTGAATTAGTTCAACAAGATGCTACAACACGCTATAAAAGTTTTGTTAATCATTTTCCACAATTAAACCAACGCTTACCGCAATACCATGTTGCTTCGCATCTTGGAATTACACCGACTCAATTGTCTAGAATCAGAAAAAATTTGAATCGTTAGGAACTATGTTGCCCCATTCGAACAGCAAACTTGCTGAAAACCCTCGAAAATACAAATCACCTAATTTTAGTAAAAATCAACCTATGTAAATGCGCTTAGTTTCCTTGTTTTATATGCTAAATCAGCATTAAATATTAAGGAATCACATGAATACGTTAACTGCTTTACAATGGCGATACGCTGTAAATACTTTTTCATCACAGCGATTAACTGACCAGCAAATCGCCCTACTTATCGAATCAACTCGATTGGCGCCTTCTGCTTTTGGCCTTCAACCGTTAAAATTAATTGTTATATCGGATCAACAACTCAAGGAAAAATTACTGCCCTATTCATACGGACAAGAAAAGGTCGTACAGTGCTCACACTTATTGGTTTTAGCTCATTATGTTGGCGATCCACAAACCCTCGTAGATAACTATTTTAAGCAATATTGCAAGGAAAATAACAAAGAAGCTCATCAGATACTTTCTTACCGACAACAAGTGTCGAAGTTCGTCAATTCAATGGATCATGCAGCATTTGATAAATGGTCTAGTGAACAAGCCTATATAGCATTAGGTACGTTGTTAACAGCAGCAGCCTTTAATCAAATAGACAGTTGTCCAATGACAGGCTTTGAACAACAACAATACGATGACATTTTAGCACTCAACAATAGTAATTTTAAAACAACCGTTATTTGTCCTGTTGGCTTACGAGCAAAAAGTGATAAGTATGCTAACAATGCAAAGGTACGGAATTCTCTAGAACAATTTGCTGACATGAGGTAACTATGTTCAATTTAATCTTGCTCGCATTACTTGCAGGTTCAGCCATTGCGATACAAGCAGTTATTAATACTAAGTTAGCGCTATTATTAAACAACACCTTGCTAGCAACAGCATGCGCCTTTTTTATCGCTTTTATTTCGGTTTTGATACTTTATCTGTTCATGGGCAATACCTTAAAATTTAACCAATTAACCCAAGTGCCAAGTTTAATCTGGTATACCGGAGGCATACTTAGTGCACTTGGTGTTGGTTTACTTTACTATTTGATCCCAAAATTGGGTGCTGGCTCACTAATGTCGTTTGCATTAACGAGCCAACTCATATGTGCGATGTTATTTAGTCATTTTGGCTGGCTGTCTTTACCTCAAAAAACAATGAATCTTGAAAGTACTTTAGGCGCTTTGTTGATGATTATTGGGCTTATTTTGATAAACTGGAAAACCGCATGAATACTATCGATAGTGCAAACTTAACTAATCTTAAGCAATTGTGGCGATTATATGGTGCAACCACACTTTATCGCGATGACATGTTAACACTTAATGCTGTAAGGCATTGGCCACATAGACATTGGATAGACTCCTCAGTTCCAGCGATAACTGACGACCTCTTTGAGAATAATCACCACAAAAAATTATCATCGCTGATACAAAAAGCCTCAAAAGGTGCCATCTTTGCTTTATGGCAAACTGCAGGTAAAGCCAATATACATCAAATGACTAAATCTTATTTACTCTCTAATGGTTGGCAGAAATCATTTAATCAAACAGCAATGTATTTACCGCTAAATCATCAACGTTTGTTACCAGAACACCCAACGTTAACCTTAACCCCTGTAACGTCCTACAAGCAAGTTAAGCAATGGTGTCATATTGGCTCAGCAGCTTTTAACTACCGCATTGATATCGATGCAGTTCTTCCTCTACTGAGCAACAATCAAGTGATGATGTACCTTGCCTCTTCGGATGCAGTTAATATCGGAGCAAGTATGTTATTGCATAGCGACACTTGCACGGGTGTACACCAAGTGGGTGTGCTACCTATACATCAAGGGAAAGGATATGCCAAAGCAATCATGATGGCACTTATCAACCAATGCAATACGCTAAATATCAAATACCTTGTATTACAAGCTTCGCAAGCGGGTTTACCCCTGTATAAAAAACTCGGTTTTATCGAGCAATTTACCATTGAAAACTTTCAACTTTTTGGTATCGATAACGCCCTAACCTCAACTGACGATAGTTAATTTAGCGCTGTTTTAAGGTTCTTTTTTAGCATACCGCACAGTAATTATATTGCACTTGCAATATAATTACTGTGCGGTATGCTATGCAAAAAAGTAAGGGCTTTACAATGAAACAACATGATGCAACACCGTTAACTGATTATATTGAATATCCTGAACAGGAGATGCTGTCACGCTCAGAACATTTTTATCAAGAAATTAAACGTCGACATAGTATCCGTAGTTTTAGTGATCGCCCTGTTGCTAAAGAAATAATAGAAAACTGTATCAAAGCAGCAGGCACTGCACCTAGTGGTGCCAACCATCAACCTTGGCACTTTGTTGCGATAAACAGTGCTGAAATGAAAGCACAAATAAGATCACAAGCAGAAGAACATGAACGTAGCTTTTATGCGGGAAGAGCAGGAGATGAATGGCTAGATGCATTAAAGCCTTTAGGTACAGATGCTAACAAACCTTATCTTGAGCACGCTCCTTGGCTTATCGCAATATTTAGTCAAAAAAAAGGGGGAATTCATGCCGAAGATAAGCATACTAATTACTATGTTCATGAATCTGTAGGCATAGCAACAGGATTTTTAATTAACGCACTGCATTCTAGCGGCTTAGTGACTCTAACACATACACCAAAACCAATGTCATTTTTAAGTAAAGTATGTAACCGACCTGAAAATGATCGCGCCTATATGTTATTAGTGGCGGGTTATCCTGCGGATGATGCTTCAGTTCCTCATCATGCTAGCGTCAAAAAATCACTTAATGAGATAGCCACCTTTTTATAAGAGTAGCTATTATTTTATTACTCGTTAATGCTCTAGTTCTATATCTGTGCAAGCTGCTTTGCAACGAATTTTAGTGATTCCTTGATCATAATCAACGTTAATAGACAGCGGCTTTTCACAGTGTGGACAACACTCTTTTTGCCCTTTAAGCACATTGGCGATCAATTTTTTTTGCTGATGATATGACTTTGCACTGCGTTTTTGTAAGGTTTGTAATTGTGATATATCGAGCAAAATTAACCTACCGACTGACAATACCAACCATCAAAATGCCCCGCTAAGGGCGCGCTACTTTGCTCTAGTAGGGTTTGATAGGCAGTAATGTTTTCATAACTTGCTGGCATTTCAGGATATGCAGTTATTTCCCATGGATAATCTGCGTTATCAGGATACGGACAAAATGATAACTTTTGGTTATTTTCCAATAATAGTTGGCCATATTTAAGTGCTGATTCTTCGCTAGCAAAAATTACGGAAAATTGAAACTCTCTAGCAACAGATAAGTCATCACCTTGCAATAGCATTTGCCACAAAGCTTCACCATGTTCATCTTCTGGGAATAACGTATAATCTCGTTCCATTTGCACTGTTCTCTAGGTAAAATAAAGCTAGTGTAACTATTTCATTAAAAAAATTCAGTGATTAATTCTTTAATGTTCATTGCTGTTGAGTATATAAATGATCAAATTTGAACTTCATCTTCCTGTAAAATCACATGACGCCTCGGTCTTAGAGCTTTTAGCGAATGCTTGTAGAGCACATGCTTTACTCAGCAACGGACAGATAAAAGTGGCGATCACAAAAGGGGCGTTATGGTTAGAGCGCGGTAAAAATATTGATCGTTTACGTAAGGTAAAAAAAAGCCTTAAACCTGATGATGTACTACATTTTTATTATGATGAATATGTGTTATCTCAAACATGTTTAGCCGCTCATATTATTGAAGACTTTGTCGAATATAGCGTTATTTATAAACCGTCAGGTATGCCTTGCAACGGTTCAAAATGGGCAGACCACTGCACAGTTACTCGATGGGCAGAAACACAACTAACACCTCAAAGGCCTGCTTTTTTAGTACACCGACTTGATAAAGCAACTTCAGGTTTATTGTTGATCGCCCACAGTAAAAAGGCAGCAAAAGCGTTAAGTCACTTATTTGAGCAACGTAAAATTACCAAGAAATATCAAGCACTTGTTCATGGTTTAGTTGAAGAAAACCTTATACACGCAACAACCCCTATTGATAATAAAGCTGCTAGCACATTCTTTTCATATGCCGACAAATCAACAAAAGCTATGATTAGTTTACTGAATGTTGACATCGAAACAGGTAGAAAACATCAAATAAGGTTGCATGCGGCTGATTTAGGCTATCCTGTTGTAGGTGACAGGCTACACGGTAAAGCGGATAACAATACACCGGTAAACTTACAGTTAACTGCTGTACATTTATCTTTTACTTGCCCATTTACTGAACAAGTAAAAGATATTCATTTAACAACATCATTAAAACCAGATCTTACTGGCGTTGCTAAAACATTAGTCTCATAGGCTTATGGTGTGTAGCAGATATCATTATCATCTAACACGTTAAGCTCTTCACCCACTAAATGTTCAGCGCCTATAGCTTCCATTAATGCTAGGCCTTGTTCACGCTGTTCAATAGTAAGCGCTTTATAAGGTAAACGGAAATTTGGCGAAACAGCGCCTGTCATCATTAAACTGGTATTAATGGCGATAGGATTTGGTTCACAGAACAGCCAATTCATCAGCCCTTGCATTGAGGCATTTAAATTACTGTCTTGTTCGTCCATTAATTTACGCATTAATGTTGGTACTAAGTTAGAGGTAACCGAAATAACGCCATGAGAACCAAACTGATGTCGACCAGCAAAGCTTTCATCATCATTACCTGACCAACAAGCAATACCTTTTTCTTCATAATAACCAATGCGTTCATTGCCAGCACATTCTTTAACGCCAATAAAGTTTTCGTGGGTTGAAATAGGTACGATAATGTCAGGCGTTAAGTCTTGGCCTGTTCTACCTGGCACGTTATAAATAAACGCAGGACCAATATCTAATACTTTACGAAAGTGCTCAATAACGCCTCGTGAAGAAGTACGTCCATAATAAGGGTTAATTTGTAATGCTGCATCCATACCCATCGCAAAACCATTTTCAGTGGCTTTTATCGCTTCACGGGTATTATTACTACCAGTATTGCCAATAATAATCAGTTCTTTACCATATTGATGAACACTGTGGGCGATAAGCATTAAATGCTCTTCCCAACTTAGCAAGTGCCCTTCACCTGTTGTGCCACCAACAATAATACCGTCAACACCAGCAGCTATCTGTTTAGCAACCAGACGATCATACGTTGCTAGGTCAATATCGCCCTGGTCATCATAGGGTGTTTTTATAGCCGTGATCAGGCTTGCTGAATGTATTTGCTTCATGAATATCTCGATCGATTTGCAATAATAAAAAGAATAATGTCAACAGTGCGCGATTCTATCAACAACACGCTTAAGGATAAACACTTCTTTCGTGACAATATGCTGATATTTAAAAATATGACTGTCTAATTGGATAACTTGATATGCGTGATAGTTGTCAGGGTTAGCCATATCCATTGGAAATGCTTCTTGTTGATCAACTTCTGCTTTAGCGATTGTAAAATGAACATCACCTACTAAGCCCCAATCACCTACTTCAATGTATTCTTGCATTGGTTGATTTTCTTGATCAAAAACGGTGAAAGTGAACTCATAACAGCCATCGCTATGGATTTTTGCTAATTCGTTATGAGTTTCACCGTTAGTTTGTTGTTTACTGCTAAACCAACTACCAATAAGTTGTTCACGTCTATACATAATTTTTCTTGAGTAATTCTAGTCATGGTATTTTATACTATTACGCTTAAATAAGTGACCAACTAAAACAATTTCAAAAAATAAATAGTATTACCCGATAATTTGCCGGTTGTTTAACTAGCTCTCTTACGTTCTGATTGGCTAAATGCAAACACAACCGAAATGATTAAACCAATCATAAAGACGCTCGCAAACATCACAGAAAAATTAACCAAAGGATTCATAAAAAACGATTTTTCTTGTTCTAATTGCGCTATTTGCTGGTTAATAACTTCTTCAGTAGCGCCACTATTACGAATATTTTCAATATAATAATTAAAATAGTTATTCATGAAATCAGGCTCTATCACCGTTGCGTATAATACGTTATAAACGCCAAACATAAATGCAGCAATAAAAGTGATACCAATACCTAATAAAAATATCTGCTTAAAAGAAACAACTTCATTACATTGCACCTTATATTCTTTGACAGCTAGAAATATCGTTAATAATGAAAAGATCATAGTCGAATAACCGATGATCTCTCCCATTTGATAGGTTGATGGATCACTCCCCATCACTAAACTACCAATAAAAGGTATACAAACAACAACTACACCTGCAATCAAGCCATATTTCATTATTAATTTTTTCATCGCCTACTCCGTTAATATTCAGAATTATTATCTTAGGTATAGTAAAGTACCTTACGTCGTTTTACCTTATGTAAGCATCGTCAAAAATACTATCACCCATATGGGTGAGCTAGATAAAATAAGCGTTTGAATAGCGTTTTCTTAATGTATCAGCTTTAACAGTTTAGCTTCAGCAACTGCTTGTGTTCGATTTGATACCCCTAACTTTTCGAATAAAGACTTTAAATGGGTTTTTACGGTATTGGGAGAAATAGACAAACTTAATGCGATTTCTTTATTGGTATAACCTTGCGCTAAAAACAGTAACATTTGTTGCTCGCGTTCACTAAATGTCGCTAGCTTTTCTTGATCTATTTCTATCTCACGTTCAACAATTTTATCTGGTTTAAAAAACCAAGCTATCGCGCAGCCAACAATAAGAAAAATTGAGGCGATGGTCATTAAATAGCTTGCCAAAGATAGTTTATAGCTAAAAAATTGAAACTCAATGAACTTTAAAAGTGCCAATAAACCAAACAAAATTAAGCCATATTTAATAATAACTTTTGACACGTATTCCTCATTGCATTTTATAGATAACTTCTTTGATAATTAGACGATTTATGCGTAGAGTCAATAGTAAGGTACCGCCTATACCAAACGACTTATCATTGTAAGCAGTTTGATGTACAAATGTAAATTTTCTCGAAAGCAGTTTGATAACTAACTGTAATATAAACTGAAGGGCTATATTGTAGTTCTAAGTATTGTTCAATCTATACGCTCACACTAGCACTAAACGTGCTTTTTGTAGATAAGGAGAAAACATGAGTAATTATCGCACTGAAAAAGATAGCATGGGTTCATTAAATGTACCCGTTAACGCGCTTTATGGTGCTCAAACTCAAAGAGCAATTAATAACTTTCCAATTAGTGGCCAATCAATGCCAAAGGCCTTTATCAAAGCACTATTAATTGCCAAACGCGCAGCTGCAGAAGCTAACGGTGAACTAAATCACCTTTCAAAAGAAATGGCTCAAGCAATTATTGATGCCGTAGATAATTTATTACAAGAAGACTTTATTAAACATTTTCCCGTGGATGTTTTTCAAACAGGTTCAGGCACAAGTACCAACATGAATGCTAATGAAGTTTTAGCAACGCTTGCAAATCAAAACATTGAAGAAAAAGTTAATGCAAATGATCACGTTAATTATGGTCAAAGTAGCAATGATATTATTCCTTCAACCATACATATCAGTTCAGCCATTGAACTAGAAGATAAGTTAATACCAACTTTACAACACTTTGTAGATATTACGTCAAACAAAGCTAATCAGGTTGAAAAATTCGTCAAAACTGGTCGCACACATTTAATGGATGCTATGCCTATTACTTTAGGGCAATCTTTACGGACATGGGCTGATCAAATCAGTCAAAATATCATTCACCTTAAACAACTACAACCAAGTATTCAAAGCCTTGCGCAAGGCGGTACTGCAGTAGGTACTGGCATAAATGCAGATAATAACTTTGCTGCAGCTTTTAATCATGCCTTATCTTCCTATAGCAATATCAAATTTACCCCTGCTGATAACTTTTTTACGCACATTAGCTCACAAGATATTGCCGTAGCGTTATCCGGGCAGTTAAAAACCGTTGCTATTTCAATCATGAAAATATCTAATGATTTACGATGGATGAATTCAGGCCCCTTAGCAGGTTTAGGAGAAATTACCTTAGAAGCTCTTCAACCAGGTTCTTCTATAATGCCAGGTAAAGTTAACCCCGTGATACCTGAAGCAGCCGCCATGGTCTCTGCCCAAGTAATTGGCAATGACACAACCATTTCCGTTGCAGGACAATCAGGAAATTTCGAATTAAATGTCATGTTACCTGTCATCGCAAAAAACTTGCTTGAAAGTATCGAATTATTGAGTAATGTTTCTAAGCTACTTGCAGATAAAGCGATTTCAAGCTTTGAGGTGAACGAAGAAAGCTTGAAACAGGCGTTGGATAAAAACCCTATATTAGTAACAGCTCTTAACCCTATTATTGGTTATCAAAAAGCAGCTGAAATAGCTAAATTAGCCTACAAAGAAAATAGGCCAATTATTGATATTGCAGAAGAAAATACTGATTTAAGTCGAGAAGAACTATCAACATTGTTAGATCCTGCAAAATTAACTTTAGGTGGGATTAATTAAGAAAAAACCTAATGTCGCAAGACATTAGGTTTAAAACACATGTTAAATACTAATTTTTCTTAATTTTTACACTACCATTGACTGTTTCAATGTCTACCTGCACATCACCACTGCCAATCATGCCTTCTAACGATCTACCCGTAAACATGTTCTTCTTTGCGCTAAGACCAAAATCATTTTTGATACTTCCGTGCATAGTTTCCACTTCAACATCCGCATTTATATTTGCTGGTAATGATAAAACAACACGGCCATTAACAGTTTCAATACTAATGTCATCGAGTTGTTCAATGCTATCAATATAATTAACATCAACACTCCCGTTGACAGAACTTATCTCGCTATTATTTGCTAACCCTGCTGCATCGATAGAGCCATTCACCGTTTGTAACTTCATCGCTCCTGATACATTTTTAATCGTTAACGAACCATTGACTAATTCAATATCCGATAACTTAGTACCCACTGGCACATTAACTTCATAATCAACGCTACCAGAAGAGTTTTTATTCCAATTAGATTTTTTATAGCGTGTTTCAACCGATACACCTCGGCTATTTTCCTGCATATCCACTTCAATACGATCTCTTCCCTCTTGATCATCTGCAGTGATAATCGCTGTGATGCTAATAACTTCTTTTTTCCAACCAATAATCTCAACATCACCGTTAACGTTATTCAAACGAAATTCAGCCGCTGGACTAACATTAAACGATTGTTTAATTTCATCTTTTACGTCTGCAAGCGTTGCCGAACTTAACATTAACAAACTAAGGGTTAATAGTATTTTATTTTTCATGAACGAGTCCTTTTTTATTGAGTTAATAAGTTAGTAACTCACATTAGCGAAAAGGTTTAAACAAAAAGACAAAATAAGGTAAATTAATGTTATTGCACTTTAAAACAAAACCTTATGTCTACATTAAACATTCAATTATTGTTAACTGGCGATGAAATCATGAACGGTGATATCGTTGATTCAAACTCTGCGATGATCGCACAACAATTAATCCCTTTTGGCTTACAAATAGTAAAAAAAACAACTGTTTCTGATGATTTATCATTACTTATCGAAGCAATAAACACGTTAAGTCAACAAGCAGACATATTAATAATCAATGGTGGTCTTGGACCGACGGTAGATGATTTAACCGCCCAAGCATTAGCTTCAGCTATTAATGTTCCAATTGAAAAAAACCATCAAGCCTACCAACATGTACTAAATTGGTGCGATAAAAAAAACTACCCGATTACAGATGCAAGTATCAAACAAGCAATGCTACCAAAAGGTGTAAACATCATTGCAAATGAAATTGGCAGTGCAGTAGGCTTTTCTATTGTCCATCACCAGTGCCATATATTCTGTACACCTGGCGTTCCTCGTGAATTAGCATTAATGTTAGAGAAGCATATTATCCCTCAGTTTACTGATAACGTAACACAGAAATTTTCATACCAAGTCAGAAAATTTCAAGTCTTTGGTATTGGTGAATCTTCTATTCAACAATTAATAAATAATAACTTCCCTGAGTGGCCTGCTGAAATCTCATTAGGATTTCGAGCTTGCACACCGATGTTAGAAGTGAAACTAGCAACTCACTCAAAAAATAATTTACCTTTATTGCAGCAATGGCAAGATAAAATACTCCATTTATTAGGAGATCATGTGTTATGCCAATTCGAAGGAACACCACCAACAATGGCAGAGCATGTGTTATCTTTACTGCAGGAGAAAAATTTTAAAGTCACCACCGCTGAATCATGCACAGGCGGATTAATAGCAAGTTTGCTTACTGACATCTCAGGCGCCTCAGAATCGTTTGAAGCCGGTTTTGTTACTTACTCTAACTTGATGAAACACAGGTTACTTGATGTGCCCGAAGAACTGCTATTAGAGCATGGAGCAGTTAGTGAACCTGTTGTTAAAGCAATGGTAAAAGGCGCAATAAATAAATCAAATGCCGATTTTGGTATTGCCGTTTCTGGCATTGCTGGCCCTAATGGCGGTAGTAAAGAAAAACCAGTGGGTACCGTTTGGATAGCTTGGGGCACTTCTGCTAAGATTCGAACCATCACTTTTATTATTAAAGGTGACAGAGAATCGTTCCAAATATCTGTTGCTCATCGTGCTTTAGATCTACTTAGACGTGAGATATTAATGAGTAAACAGACACCAATGTACAAAAAATAACAATAATTTGTTGCAACAATGTAAAACCAGCCTCAATTTATCGCATTATGAGGTTATTTATTGCGTAGCAAATCAAAACTTTATATATTTACTATACGATATACTGTATCTACAACTTATTAACGCATGTACACTAACCAAAATAGAGAAATATCTATGCTGCTGCATTACATGCGAATAATGCTTTAGTTTCCTAGGAGCACATTTTGATTGACAAGAACTTCATCACCAGTGGTCGAAATACCATCATTCACAAAATGAGAAAATTTGATTTATTGATCATAAACGGCAGCCATCCTGTTGTTGTTGTCAGTAATCGAGGCATAGGTATCTTTAAAGGTGAGCTTCCCCAAAAAAAATCAGATGCTAAAAAAGCTTACCAAGATGTAGTTGATGTAGCTGCGACGGAAGTTTTTGGTGAAACGAAAACATTAATCTTTGTACAGGCACTAGATAATAAAGAATACAAAATAGATTATTCAAAAGTTAACACACCGAACTTTATTCGTATTCACCAAGAAAACTATATTTAAACATGCGTTCAAATAGAGAGTATAAAGCGTGACAAAGGCAACTTTAGTTCCTAATAAAAAAAATAATATTGATTTGGTACTTCAGCCGATAAAAGATCAGACGTCGCTTACTGAGGTATCTATCCATGAACTTATCGATGCCTCTGAGTACACAAGTCTTTATGTTGATAACGGTAATATAAAAAATGCTATTGCTGAGCTCAACAGTGTTTTAAAGCCACTTCAACAAGGCCAACCTGGTCGTGAAATATCATATCAAGTGCTTGAGCGTCGAGATGCTAAAATATCCATTGAAATTGATAAAGATGAAATGACTGCATCCGCTGAAATTTCAACGGCATTAGGCGGAAAACATCTATCAGCCAAAGCAATATTAGCTGCTGCTCAACAAGCCGGAGTCACTAAGGGATTTAGTAAAGAGGAATTAGTAAAACTTGCCCAACATGCTGCTCAAGAACCTCCTGGCAGTATCGTAAAAGGCTCTATTGCTTATGGCAAAGATCCTACCGATGGTAAAGACGCCAAAATTAAACATTTAGTACAAAGTGCACAAGATAGAATTTTACGTCCTAAAGAGCGTGAAGATGGTTCAGTCGACATGCGTGACTTAGGTGATATCATCTGTGTAAAAGTTGGTGATCCTTTAGCGAGAAAAATTCCTCTAACAGATGGAATTAAAGGGTTTTCGGTAACTGGCACCCCTCTGGAACCAAAACCTGGAGATGACTGCACCTTACAAGCCGGTGAAGGGACAACTATAAGCCCCAAAAATGAAGATGTGCTTGTATCAACAAGAGTCGGTTTACCACGCATTATCGATAACGGCATGGAAGTAGATGAAGTCTACAAAATCAAAAATGTAGATGTAAGCACAGGTCATATCGACTTTGAAGGCAGTGTTATCATCGATGGTGATGTATGTGAAGGGATGCAAGTAACTGCTAGAGGCGATATCACTGTTGGTGGCTTTGTTGAATCGTCCTACTTAAGCTCAGGCGGCGATATCACCATAGGCAGTGGAATAATCGGCAAAAAGCAGGAAGTAGATGATGTCAAAGTGACCGATATTATTATGAGTGCTAATTTGAAAGCCAAAGGCACTATTTTTGCAAAATATTGCCAATACGCTGATATAGTATGCAATAACTTTCGAATAGAAAATCAGTTAATGCATACGATCATTGAAGTCGAAGAAAGGGTGTGGGTTGGAACGGATGAAAAAGCTAACGGTAAGCTGATCGCAGGACACATTACAGTTGGCCAATCAATACATGCAGGCACAGTTGGAGCAACGGCAGGTAGTGCAACGATTATCACCTTTGCAAAAAAACTGGATCATTTTAATGACCAAATCGCGGCATTAGATGCAAAAATTGAGACAGAATCTAAGCAAGTTGATGAACTGAAAGAAGCCAGTAATAAACTAAGAAAATTACCCAAAGATAAAGTAAACCCAGACATGCTTAATAAAGTCGTCTCAACCTACAAACACCATGCAGAACAAATGGGTAAATACATCAGTGATAAAGAAATACTGGAAGAAGAAATTAATCAATACATGGGCGGTGTGTGTGTTGAAGCAACGGAACGTATTTATCAAAATGTACAAATGACTGTTGGCGACTTTAACGAGAGAACAAAACGTGAATATGGTCCAAGCAAAATGCGCTATAAAGAACGTAAAATTGTCATAGATCCAATTGTAACATAATGAAAAATCAATCAATTATCATCTCAAAGCTACTTACCTGTATTTTTTTAAGTAGCTTTTTTACATTTAATGCTAACGCAACCAAATGCGATATTAATTTCCAACATGGAATTATTATTGACCCTTCACACATTCGAATTTTAGAACATGATATCACTATCGTTCAAATCAACAATGACGAACAACTTTTTGTAAAAGGAAGAGAAATCCCTTTAACTGATAAGCAACGCTTATTAATTTCTGATTACTCTCAAGGGATACGTTATCAAATTCCTGAAATTGTATCTATTGCTATCGAGGGCGTTGATGTTGGCCTGAAAGCCGTCAATAAAGTTATCGCTGGTGTTACCGGTGAAAATAGTGCTTCGCATCAAAAACTTCAAAAACGCTTTGACGAAATGCAGTGGCGATTAAGAAAACGCTTTAATCACAGTGATGAAAGTTATTATATTGCCCCACAAGATTTTGACGATTTCAGTGAGATTTTTGCCGGAGAGTTTGAACAAGAAATTGAAATGTTAGTGACCGAATCAATTGGGACTATTCTACTCGCTGTTGGTGAAGCAATGACAAACAAACCAGAAGGCAGCGGGGAAAGCCGTGTTCAAACATTTGACGAACGTATGGAAACCATGGGTGAAGAGCTAGAGTTAGAAATGAGTGCTAAAGTATCGTCAATAGAAAATAAGGCAATGATTTTTTGTGAAAAATTAAAGTCACTTGACGAACTAGAGACTAAATTAACAGAAAATATTCAGCCACTAGCTTTCTATAACCTTATTCAATCACAACATTAAAATGTATTATTATTTCTAGCGTTAACTCTACAAGCTCTATTTATCTAAAATCAGTTTTAACGCTGGTAGTAACATACCTTTAATTTTCTCAATTTCTGCTTCATTATAAGGCTTCATAGGAAATAAACCCCAAATTGGCTTTGGCCAAGCCTTATCTTCCTCAAAGCGAACTATATGATGCAAATGCAATTGAGGACAAATATTTCCTAATGCCGCCACATTCATTTTTTTGCCTTGAAATTTTTGCATAAGTATTTCACTTAACATACTAGATTCATTTAGTAATTGTTGTTGATCTTGCCAATCTAACTGGTAAATATCTTGAACATCATTCACTTTTGGTACGAGTACAAACCAAGGGTATTGATTGTCATTCATTAACAATAATTTACACAAAGGTAACTCTAATAATTCAATAGAATCTTTACTTAACATTGCATTTAGCTGAAAGTTTTCCATCAACATCTCCTACTTTCTTTTATTCTTCCTACCCCGACCTCGAGCTAATTTTCGTGCTTCACGTTCGGCAATTTTTTGCTTTTCAAGCGATTCGAAGTACTCACCTTCTTTAGCGATCATCTCGGGGGTTTCAAATGTTATCGCCCCTAATGTTTTATCCCTGATTTCATTAATCAAAATAGTTGAAGCTTTAGTGAAGTCAACTAAGCCTCCGCTTTTTACACAGCCTCTAGTTTTCCCTATTGCTTCGATTAGATCAATTTCACGCTGTGGTACTTCTTCTAACTTATATCGTTCTATTAGTCTTTGAGGATAAGCTTCAATTAAAAAGTCTGCTGCAAAACAGGCTATGTCATCATGGTCATATGCGGTGTCTTTAACTGCACTGGTGATTGCTAGTCGATATCCACTATTTTCGTTGATAATTTTTGGCCACAGCATACCAGGCGTGTCGTAAAGGTATAACCCTTCTTCTAGCCTAATGCGTTGTTGGCCTTTTGTAACAGCTGGCTCATTGCCTACTTTAGCTTTAGCTTTACCAACTAATGTATTTAGCAACGTTGATTTACCTACATTAGGTATCCCCATAATGACGGCATTTATCTGTTTACCTGTTTCATCTTTATTCGGCACTAAACTACGAATTAGCTTTGGAATCGTTTTCGCAATACTCGGGTTATCCGTCGTTAAAGCAATGGCTTTAACGTTATGTTGAGTATCTAAATAGTTCAGCCATAACGTGGTGATATCATCATCGGCAAGATCACTTTTATTTAGAATCTTGATAAGAGGTTTATTACCTCTTATCTCTGTGATCATAGGGTTTTCGCTACTAAAAGGTAACCTAGCATCACAAACTTCAATGACAACATCAATTTGCGGTAAAATTTCTTTGATTTCTTTTTGGGCTTTGTGCATGTGCCCTGGGTACCAGTTAATTGCCATAATCTTTTTACGTTACAAATAAATAGATTTTAACATCACAACATTAATAAATCTTTATTATTCAATGAAGGTTCTAAGATAAAACAAGACGAAAACTAGATAATTTGTCTTTTTTAAAATTTAACAACTGAAGTTTAGGTTAAGTATCTAGGTTTAAAGTCAAACGGGGTTAATTTATCAAGGCACCTAATTAAACGTTTTAGAAGCTAAAATAAAAAATTCTGAGCTTTGGCTCGGGCTTCTCTAAATAGAAGCTTGATGATGTCTTACTCTCACATCGGCATTACTTATCACATGAGTCACACTACCATCGGCGCTATTGCATTGACTATTGGGCTTACGGCTTGGATATTTGCCCATAGTCTCAAGGATATTTATCCTGACTTAATATTTTTATCCCAAATGCAAAAAACCCGTAGCTTTCGCTACGGGTTTCTCTAAATAGAAGCTTGATGATGTCCTACTCTCACATGGGAACTCCCACACTACCATCG
>NZ_JAUOPD010000037.1 GCF_030546745.1 Thalassotalea sp. 1_MG-2023 | reverse complement strand
TCGAAGCCAGATAAATCAAGGTGATTATCAACAATATGCGCAAGCGCATATTCAAAGGTTCCAGGGATTATTTGTTGCGAGAAGTCGATGGGAATGAACTTACTCTGACAGGATAAATCAGGTTTATAATTGGCCATGATAATTTGCTATCGGTGAATAATATCTATTAGATCACAGCGAGGAACTTGCTTCAAGCTTAAAAAACAAACAATTGAGAATATATAAAAAAAGACGTGAAAACGTCTTTTTGGGAGAAATTCTACAGCCTCAACGCCCCATTAAGAGGCAAATAATGGTTGGCTAAAATAGGCGACGAAGGAGCAAATAGCCAACTGTTATTTGTCCTTTTGAATGGCTTGTTATATGCCATTACCACCAAACTCTAGCATGAACTGCTAAAGAAAATAAAACATAACCTACACCCGAAATAAACCAAAATAATTTAGGAGAATTTAAAGTTTTAATACTTATAAAGGCTGATAAAGCGATCAAGACTAAGCCAATAAATAAACTAGGATTTGGGAAAGCATCATAACCGTGACCTACTTCTACAGATGGTATTGGCGGAATAGCTAAAGCTAATGCAACAAACACCAAAATAACGATTAATAATTGATAAAGAGCAGGTTTCACAAATCATCCTTGAAAGGCATATAACGCCTCGTTAAGAGGCAAATAATATGTTGGCTAAAATAAGCGACGCAGGAGCAAAAGCCAACTGTTATTTGTCCTGCTTTAACGACTTGTTATATTTTTTTGACAACTGAATTGCCATAACACTGAGAATGATACTTAACGGCAACCAAACAATGTAATAGCCGCCATAAATAATAATGATTGTAGCCAACGGATAACCAAAAACTAACAAACCAAATAAAGTACCAATTGCAGATAATGTTAGTATTTGAGGCTTATTGATTTGCTTAAATTTACCTTTCGCAAATAACCAATAAACTAATAAAAATGAGATACCCCAAATTAATGTACAAATTATTATTGGGGTAATTAAACAGCTTAACGAGCAAAGGCATTTAAACTTTGGATCACAACCTACATCTAACAAGTTAGTTCTCAGGGTAGCAACACTTACAGAAGTAAGAAGAAAACTTAGTAACCAAGTTAAAGTGAATTTAAGTGATATAGGCATCAACTTCCCGATAAAAATATAACGTTTTGCTAAGAGGCTAAAATTGTTGGCTGGCTTTTTTGCGTTGCTTTGCAAAAAACGAGCAAACTGTTTTAGTCCTTTTAAGCACCTTGTTATGCGACTGGTTGTGATTACCACAAACCGCACAACGTATATAAGATTTTGTGGCAGCAAAAGCAGAAGTAAAAAACACCTCAGTGCGACACACAAAACCGTGAATTTTGAGCCACTCAATTACAGTGACTTTTGCCAACAAACTACGATGGCGAAAAACTGTTTAGCCAAAAGCTGAAACAAAGTTATTTGCTTGTAAGTTACCAAGATAAAGAAAAGGCAACAACGACAAACTCTTGGTAAAACGCCAAACCTAACAAATAAATTTAATCGAATTCGCATCTGACGCATAACGCCTAAATAACAGGCTAAGTAATGGTTGGCTAAAATGTGTAGCGAAGCGAAACGTAGCCAACTGTTACGTGTCCTAGTTGATTTTCTTGTTATGTTACACAGTTAAATTTCCAAGGTATTCCAAAACGATCAGTAACTATTGCGTAACAAGGTGACCAAAAAGTTTTCTGTGGCGGCAAAATAACCTCACCACCTTCTTTAAATAGTTCAAATAGTGACTTTACTTTATCCTCAGATGTTAGTCTGATAAGAATACAAAAACCTGTTAGTTTTTGATACTCATGTAACATAGTATCAGTGCCAGCTAACTCTATATTATCGATTGAAATACTTCCGTGGAGAATTTTATCTTGCCATTCATCTGGCACACTTTCTGATGCGGGAGAGTCTTTATAAGTAAGTAATGAACCAATGACACCATCCAAGTTCTTTTCATAAAATTGAAAAGCCTCGGCACAACGACCATCGAAATTTATGTGAAAAGATAAACTCATTCGGAACCTCCATGTGTAACATAACAGTTTATTATATAGACGTCTTAGTAATATCCGTCTACAAACTTTCCTTTAAATTACCAGAAAATTTCAACAAATCAATCCGTTAAACACATCAGCAACTGACAATGTTGTTAGTCCTGAGATATTACTGAGACTTCATAGTAATATCCATGTTTGTATTTTAAACTTTATCGAGTAATTTCAGGTTGTTATTAACTGTATGATTATTTGCTGAAGGAATTACCGAGAACTATCAGTAATTCTCCCCTCCCAAAAAAATTTGCATAAATTTAATTCACAACTATAACTGTATATAAAAACAGTTAAATGGATTTTAGCTTATGGCAATCTCACCTTTTTTAGAAAGTATCCGAAATGTTCTTAGAACAAAGCATTATAGTATTCAAACAGAGAAAACGTATTTGACTTGGATTAAACGTTTTATCCTGTTCAATCAAAAACGTCATCCTGTTGATATGGGGGAAGAAGAAGTCAGTAACTTTTTATCTTATTTAGCTGTAGATAGAAGAGTCACATCTTCCACACAAAACTTAGCATTATGCGCCATCGTGTTTATGTATAAACATATCTTTCAGCGTGAATTAACTCTGCTTGACGATACTATTAGGGCTAAGGCTCCAAAGCGTGTTCCTACGGTTTTATCTAATGATGAAGCGATAAAATTGATTCGTTTAATGCCTAAAACTTATCAATTAATGTTTTCTATTCTCTATGGTAGTGGGCTTCGTAAAGCTGAACTGTTAAGGTTGAGGATCAAAGATATAGACTTTGCAAATCAGTCTATTTTTGTTTTTCGAGGGAAAGGTAAAAAAGATAGAGTTACCATGTTACCTCAAACTCTGGTGCCGTTGATTAAAGAGCAAGTAAGTAAAGTTGCTAAAATTCATCAAAAAGATATTGTTGAAGGAGAAGGAAAAACTAGCCTACCGAGTGGTTTAGCCAGGAAATATCCCTACGCAATTACTGACTTTAAGTGGCAGTATCTATTCCCTTCAAGAAATCGCTGCCAACATCCTACAGATGGCTATTTTTGTCGTCACCACTTACATTGGAGTGCACTTACAAAAGTCCTTAAGAAAGCTGTTAAAAGTAGTGGAATTACAAAACATATAACAGCACATACGTTTCGTCATAGCTTTGCGACGCAATTATTGATAAATGGGGCTGATATTAGAACGGTGCAGGAGCTTCTTGGCCACACTGATTTAAAAACCACACAGATATATACACATGTGATTGGGCAGCACTCGTCGGGCACGTTAAGTCCAATTGATAGAAATAAAATGAATTAATCAAGGTGAGCTGAACGTCTTACTTCGCTTAGAGCTGCCTGTTAGGTAAAACTTAAACTTATTCACATAAACTATAAGTTAGATTTGAACTACTACAATTAAACAATAAAAAAACCACTTGATGCTAAGCTCTCAAGTGGCTTTTGAAGTGCGCGAGCATTAGAGCGTGTTGATCTTTGCTGTTTGAGTTTTGTTCAAGGTAAACGCCTTCTGATCGCGGCACTTGGATTCTTGCATAGTCATTCTATGGTTAATTCAAGTAACAAAGAGCAGGAGGCGTTTAGTTGAACCCTTCGGGCAGCACCTATTTGGCATTTCTACTATGTTATCGCTTGATTTGAGTAGAATAACTACACGGCACAAGCTCTGCCTTGTATAAATACCAAACAAATTGCTGAAAAAAACAAACTTGAAAGTTCAACACGCTCTATATTAACCGTTATCTTTTTTCATTTTTTTCATTTTCTTTTTACTACCTTCGCCACAGTGATTTTCACCACAGCTGGTACGTTGTTTCTTCTTCATTGCGCCTTCACCACAGCTTTTTTTATCTTTGTGCTTCATGCCTTCGCCGCAGCTTTTCTTATCTTTGTGCTCCATACCTTCGCCGCAACTTTTTTTGTCTTTATGCTTCATACCCTCGCCGCAGCTTTTCTTGTCTTTATGTTTCATGTTTTCGCCGCAGCTTTTTTTATCTTTTTTATCGGCATTCTCGCCGCAAGAACCACCTTCATGGCCAACATGGCTACTTCCAGAAAACTGCACATTTTCAACTTCAAATGGGTTAATATTATTTTCAGCCTTAGCTGGTAACGTAAAAACACTCACCATCGCTAAAGCAGTAAACATTGCTGCTATTGTAGATTTTTTTGACATACTCATCTTATCTTTCCTTTATTATATAAAAATAGATACCATATCTTACGATCAGCTCTATTTAACAAGACCTGAACTTTTTCATTTAATTTCAACAAAACATGCTTTTTTTAACCTAGGCGAGAAAGCAATATTTGTCTAGCCAAAGTTGTATCTATATATTTATGAATAATAACGTAAAAAAAATAACACTTGCGCCAATGGAAGGTGTTGCTGATGCGCTAATGCGAGAATTACTTACCTCCATTAATGATTATGATCTATGTATCACAGAGTTCGTTAGAGTAGTACAAGGGTTAGTGCCACGTCATATTTACCACAAATTGTCACCCGAGCTACGTAACAAAGGTACAACTTCTAACGGTACCCCGGTGCGCGTTCAATTGCTTGGTCAGCATGCCATGTGGATGGCTGAAAATGCTAATCGCGCGATTGAACTTGGCTCGCAGGGTGTTGATTTAAACTTTGGCTGCCCTGCTAAAACGGTTAACAAAAGTAAAGGTGGCGCAGTGTTATTAAAATCACCAGACACTATTTATCAGATTGTCTCTGCCGTTAGAGATGCCATGCCCCCCACTCAAATCGTGTCAGCTAAAATTCGTTTAGGTTTCGAAGACACAATGCTTTTTGAAGAGGTAGTTGCTGCTGTTGCAGCCGCTGGAGCTAACGAATTAACCGTTCATGCTCGCACTAAAAAAGATGGATACAGACCGCCAGCCTATTGGCAACATATTGGAAAAATTGAACAAGCTCATCAAATGACAATATACGCTAATGGTGAAATATGGGACATAGCGTCAGCACAACAATGCATGACTGAGGCAAATACACCATATTTAATGCTAGGTCGTGGCGCGCTTGCCATGCCTAATTTAGCCAATGTTATAAAAGGTTCGGAAGAAAAAATGACTTGGCAGGCCTTAAGTCATTTATTACAGCACTACGCACAATTAGAGTTAGCAGGTGATAAAAGCTTTTATTTTTCTAGTCGGTTAAAACAATGGCTACGCTATTTAAAGTTGCAATACCCACAGGCTGAAAGCCTTTTCCAACGGATAAAAACATTGACACACAAAGACGAAATATTAACGGAAATATCAGCATTAGCGCTGCATAATGTTCAGAGTAAAAATACATGAACTCGATAGTATGAATTTTTCTCATCTCCGTACGAAAAATTTGCGATAAATTATCACAATTCGAGCTAGTGTTAGCGAAGATTTTTTATCAAAAAATCGGTATGATTACCTTCAAGTTACATTACGCAGAAAAAAACAGTGGAACAAGGTTCAGAATTAAGAGCAAGGTATAATGATATCAGACGTGGCGTTTACTTTATTGGTACAACACCTCCTAAAAGCGATACCCCCGTTGAAAAAGTCGATGAAATAGCAGGTAAACTTCTTGAACGTGTAAGCGACATCGATTTCGATGGCTTGATCGTTTACGATATTCAAAATGAAGATTCGCGTACGAATAAACCAAGACCGTTCCCGTTTAAGTCAACACACGATCCACGGCATTATTCTGCATTATTAAATCAAAAATCATCACGACCAGTGATCACCTATAAAAGTGTTGTGCAATCAAATGCTGATGATTTCAATACCTGGGCAGATGAAGCATGGCAACGATTTGGTATTACCGATGTTGTGCTAGTAGGTAGCCCTTCAAGCCACAATCAAGTATCACTACCGCTACAAACGGCTTATAAAACGCTTGTTGAAAACCAACATGATTTTTTTATTGGTGGTGTAACGATTGCTGAACGTCACGCTAGTAAAGGCAATGAGCATGAACGATTGATTGAAAAACATCAACAAGGTTGTAACTTCTTCATATCACAAGCAATTTACGATCCACAAGCCACTATTGATATGCTCACGCGTTACGCGATCGAATGTAAAAAGTTAGGCCTAAAACCGCAACGAATTGTTTTAACGTTTTCTCCTTGTGGTAGTGAAAAAACCTTAGAGTTTATTGATTGGCTAGGTGTCAGCGTGCCTGAAGCTACGAGTTTGCGTATATTAAATGCAGAAAAGCCACTTTACGAGTCTATTCGCATTTGCACAAATAGCTTACGACAAATATTAGATGCGGTGTTGCCTTATCAATTACCCTTAGGTTTAAACATTGAAAGCTTAACTAATCGAAAAGAAGAGATTGACGGTTCAATATTGTTATATAAATTATTACGTTCTACTATGGAAAACTATTTAGCGAAGCAAGAGTTGCAGTCGCTAATCAGCTAAGGAGAACAACGATGACTGGCGCTACCATGATTGTGCTAATTGTACTTATTTCTGTAGGTTTTGGCGTACTTTACGATATGTATAAAAAACATTTAGCCTTTAAAGAACGTACACAAACAAATAATCATAAAACCAATGAGCAAAATATCGCATTGAAAAATCAAGTAAATGCCTTGGAAGAGCGCATACAAGTATTAGAAAAAATTGTCACTGATCAAGGCTATCAAGTTAGTCAAGAAATAGAAAAGCTATAATCTAGATGAAACTGATTATGAAAACCGAGTTTGATAATCTCAGGTTGAATTCCCAGCACCAATACGACACAGATAGTAATGGTGATAAGCAAGTTGTTAAAATTTACTGTGATGATGTACTCATTGCCAAGCAAGTAAAGGTTAAAAAGTCGATACGATATTTTGCGGTGAAAAATTACCGAGACTTTTTAACCCATTAACGCTATTAACGTAACAGACATGCAAATTTCAACTGCAATTTAATCTCTGAATGCCTATGATAATAGCGCTCACGCCAAGCTTTTATAAAAAGACACATGTCTGTTGTAAACTTCACTTTTTACAAACTATTCCAGTACAACGGCTTTACGAATAGTAATTATTAGCCATACTCAAGAGCAATATCTATTAATTCCTGATACCTGCTAAAGAATAAGGAGCGTATAGTGAGTAAATCTGCACAACTTTTTAGAATGGCTACCGAAGAACACATATGTCCATTTGGTTTAAAATCAAAAGATTTACTAGAGCGAGAAGGATATAAAGTTGAAGACCACTTATTAACTTCTCGTGAACAAACAGACACATTCAAAAAGCAACATAGCGTAGAAACCACGCCACAAGTTTTTATTCAAAATACCCGTGTGGGAGGCTATGAAGACTTAAGAAGCTATTTTAATAAAGCACAAGCAGGCCAACAAGGGACTAGTTATACACCTGTCATGGCGATTTTTTCCGTCACCTTATTATTAAGTTTAGCATTTAGTTTCTCAGCTGGATTCAGCTTAATTTCAATATACACCCTTGAATTATTTGTGGCATTAACCATGTCAGCTTTGGCAATACAAAAGCTGCAAGATTTATTTAGCTTTACTAATTCATTTATTACTTATGATCTTGTTGGCATGAAAGTCGTGAGATATGCCTATGCCTATCCATTTATAGAGGCTTATGTTGGCATTGGAATGATTGCAGGTTTACCCGCTTTTAGCGTCGCGCCTTTTTCATTATTGATTGGTGGTATTGGTGCAATATCAGTCATAAAAGCAGTGTATATCGATAAACGTGAGCTAAAATGCGCATGTGTCGGTGGAGATAGTAATGTACCACTAGGTTTTATCTCTCTCACTGAAAACCTATTTATGATCGGTGCCGGTATCTGGATGTTTGTTAAATAATAAAAAAGCATCAGCTGCAGAAAACAGCGGTTAATATCTATTAATCGCTGTGCTTCCCTCAGAAACAAATTCTACTTTCGCATTACTATCATACCTTTTGAATTAAAAAATTGATCAACTTAGCACTTCATTAGCGCGCTTAGAACAAGCTAAATAATGTAAACATAGTCATTCTATGATTTTATTATTTAAGAGAGTTAACTGAGTGATAATAAGTTCCAAGGACGAGTTTGATTAAATTGATATTCATTTAAAAATTCTGATACTCAGCCGTTAATCTCGCTATTAAACCGATGAAGTACAATAGTAATGTTTTATTACAAGCATGCCTTTAATTTATGTTCAGTAAAGTGAACATTTCAAACCATACACACTGTGAAACATTCATACATATAATTTACAAGTTGTACCTGTTTAATTTATAATCAAATACCTTAGTAGCTAATATCAAGAGTAATACGATGAAAAATATAGTAGTAAGTAGTTTTTTCATGATATTCGTTGCTTCATGTGCATCAAACGGAGATGTGTCACATTGGCACGGAGAATCACTCGGTACGTTAATTGAAGAATATGGCACTCCTCAAACATTCCTAAAACTCGAAGATGGTAATAAAGTCATTGAATATGATGGCGCAACAGCGTTGCATAAAGCAGCTAATTATTGCTCTTTAACTTTTATGATCGATAGACAAAATAAAATTTTAGGGGCATCACGCCAAGGTAATGGCACGAATTGCAGTAACTTTTAAGTACCTTTTCATAAAAATTTAGTAGTGACAAATAAACTTTACGACGTTGTCACTACTAAAATGTTTACACATATTTGTGACTTATTGGCCTCTATTTACCCTCAACCAATAAGTGGCATAAATAAAACTTCCGCCTAACACAAATGTTCCCACTGTTACCTTACTCATTATTGCGTTAATCGGCATAGCTGAGATGGAGGTATATTGACCGGTTATAGCGTTAGAAAAATCAAAATAATTAACAAGCATCACAGTAAAATAAGGTGAAGCTAAATTGAAGTATTCAACAATAATTGCTTCGACGATCACTAAAATAGTAACAGGCAATATCGCTAATAAAAAAGGTGCTTTTTTAGCATATATAGACGCCAACATTAACCAAGCATAAACAGGCAACAACCATAGGCTAAGCGGTAACAAACTGCTCCAAGTAATAAGGAAGTTACTGATCCATTCACCTGAAAGCCATATGCCCCAAATATCAATGTTTTGACTAACAGATAAGACCGTACAAGCAATCAAAGCTACTAACACAAATAGCAATAACACCATCGTCGCTGCTAACATAAAAATGGCTGGTAAAATAATCGCCCCGACAAGCAATTTAACGCCGACAGTTTGGCTGTCTGGTACAGGCAAAGAACGCCAAAAAACAATAGACAAGTCTCGTCTTTCATCGAAAAAGCATGCGGTGAAATAATAAAGTTGCACAATAAACGCTACAATCATAAAAGGAGCAAATAATGCAGAAATAAAACCAAACACTATTTGCGAAAACAGCATATTATCTTGCTGTTGGCTAATTCTGTTCAGTTGTTGCTGCCAGTTAATAGGTAAGCCGTCTCCGAGTAAATAATTAAGCACCGGTATCAAAACTATTAGCGAAGCTAGAATAACCGGCAACCATACGAATATTCTTTTATATTCCCATAACTCTTTTTGTATATTCATTTGTAAAGAATGCATGTTCATTAGTACACCTCCTTGGCCATTACACCAACAAAAATATCCGCTAAGCTCGGTGTTGATACTTTACCTACTGCTTCTAGCTGTTCCCGTGTATGCTGATCAAATAACATGGTTGTGATCCCCATTAAACGATTCGTGCATAATGGCAACATATCACAAGCCTGTTCTTGGCATTGATCTGAAACAGCCACCAGCTTGAATTTGTTTTTAATCTGCTCAACACTTTCGGCAATAATAACTTTGCCATCTTGAATAAAAGCAACATCGGTTAAAATATGCTCAATCTCTTCTATTTGGTGTGTTGTCACAACAATCGCTTTATCTTCGGTGTAAAAGTCTTCAAGTAAGTGGCTATAAAATTGACGCCTGGTTAAAATGTCTAGCCCAAGAGTTGGCTCATCTAAAATCAGCACCGATACCTCTAATGCTAAAATCAACGCTAAATGTAGTTGCGTGATCATACCTTTTGACAACGTACCTACTTTGCTTGATTCTTTAATATTTGTTTTAGCTAAAAAGCTACGAGCTTTATCTGCGTTAAACTTTGGATGAACACCTGCCATATATTTAATCGCTTGTGCTGCCGTTAACCATTTGGGTAACACTGCTACATCGGCAATATAAGCGACGTTTTCTAGCATTTGTGCACGGTTTTTCCTCGGTTCAAAACCGAGAATGTCAATTTCTCCTTGGTAAGAAATTAGCCCTAACATGGCTTGTAAACAGGTAGTTTTGCCTGCACCATTAGGCCCAACTAAACCGAGGATCTGTCCTTTTTCAACGGATAAATCCACGTTATCAACAACTTTGGTCTTTTTATAATATTTTGATACTTGTTTTAATGACACTACTGCACTCATAGTGAGTCCCCCGTGGTTAACAAGGTTTCGGGTTTAAGTTTTAATCGTTTTATTTGTTGTAATATTGCAGGCCATTGCTCTTTTAGAAACGCTTCACGCTCCCTTACCAGCATGATTTCTTGAGCGCCATTTTTAACATAAAGCCCTTTACCTCTTTGTTTTTCAACAATGTTTTCATCCTGTAACATTTGATACGCCTTTGAAATGGTTATTGGATTAACTTGATACTGTGCAGCGACTTTTCTCACAGAAGGGAGCGCCTCCCCTTCTTGAATATATCCATCAAGAATTCGTCCAACTACTTGCTGATATAGTTGCAAATAGATAGGTTTATCTGCCTGCCATTGAGTTGTCATCGTGTTTTATCCATGAATGGTGATTAGCGATACATAGTGTTATACATCACCAGTACACCAAAACACAAATAATACCTTTAAAAAAGCTGTAAAAAAGTATGTCTATTTTAAAAATAAGTATCAGCGCAGTAGTAAAAATAACGTTGGTATATTAGCGCTCAGATCATTGCTGCCATACTTGAGCGGTAAATTCTTCAATACTTAGCTCATTATTTTTGTCAGATAACCAGCGGATAATTAATTGAGCAACATCTGGGAATGTATTTGCTGTTTGTGATGGTAATTGTATTAACCAGTCTTCAATAATATCACTAGTAAGGGTGTTAACGGCTTTACCATAACCAAGCTGCTCTAATGCCAGCGCATTAGATTCTTGCTCCATTTGTCCAGCTATGGGCTTGGTTAAGATAGGAATGCCTAGGTGAATGCATTCACTATTAAGTTCAAAACCGCTATTACAAATCACTGCCTGTGCGCGTTTAAGATCTTGTTTAAAGCCTTGATAACTGGTGGTATGGGTTCTCACATTTGCCCGAACATCATCGGTTAACTCTTGAGCATATTGGACAAACTGATGCCCTTCGACAAGGTTCAACATCTTAGTAACTGCTTGTTGATCTTCAAAAGGTAAATAAACTAGCACAGGTCCTGAGTGCGATGAACGAGTAAGTGTTACATCGATGATAGGCGGCAATACATTATCGTTATAACGCGCCCAATGTAACCCTAACGACTGTTTTGCTGGTGCAAAGTATTTTAAAATGCCACTTGCTACTACATTCTCACCTGCTATCGGAGTGTTTTCACCAAAGGCATATTGATGGCCAATCGCTAACGAATTCACCCCAGATAATTTAGCAGCCCAAGCGGTGATAGGTTCAAAATCGGTGATCACTAAATCGTATTGTTGTACATTAAGGGTGCGAATATCGTTAACAAATTGAATAATATTATTAGCTTTTATCGTTCGCCAATGATTTATTTTTCCTTGATGTGTAACGAATGTCAGGCCCCTTCGATAAAGATAATCACCAAACACTTCCATATCAAATAGCTTTTCTTTCTCACGGCCAGAGAGTAAATACGTTACTTCTATATTGCGTTCTTTAAAGTACTTAGCCATCACACGAGACCGCGATATATGACCATTGCCTGTCGCTTGAATACCGTAAAGAATTTTCATTAAAGTATAACTCCTATCACAATCAGGCTACCAAGTAACGCCCCAGCAATAATATCAGAGGGAAAGTGCACGCCCAGTACGACACGAGAGATACCAATGCAAATAGCCCAAAGATAAAGTGGGACCGCAGCGCTGCCAATATGAACAGTGGCAAGCCCTGCTAACGCAAAGGCCGCCATGGTGTGTCCAGAGGGAAAACTAAATTGATCTGCAGCTTTTACCAAAGAGAAAAAGTCAGGCACCACTTCTGGCGGTCTTCGTCGTTTAAGTATGTTTTTTAGTAAAAAATATATCGGTCGTTCAAAAGCAAAAGTAAGGCATGCAAGTAAAAAAAATGTTTGTCCTGAATCAGGGTTGTATCCCCAGTAAACCAAAGGAAATAGGCACTGCATGTAGCCATCGCCAGTTTTCGATAGGCTACGAACAAAAGCGATAAATTGCGGGTAATAACGTGATTTTCTGCACCATAGAAGTACCCGTAAATCTACTTGATATAGCATTTTAAGTACCGTCATAGTGCACTACCTTATCGTGAAAACATGACCGAAATATGACAAAACTAAAGATTATCTATACATTATTGCTTCAGCGTTGCTCCAAGATATCGCTCTCGTTTCTTAGTTTTTAAC
This sequence comes from Thalassotalea sp. 1_MG-2023, assembly GCF_030546745.1. Classification (GTDB taxonomy): domain Bacteria; phylum Pseudomonadota; class Gammaproteobacteria; order Enterobacterales; family Alteromonadaceae; genus Thalassotalea_C. Next base: position 10,079 of record NZ_JAUOPD010000037.1, on the reverse strand, counting down.
TTCGTGAGATCTAGCATCACTAAGCCATCAATACAGTCAGCAAATTCAGCGTCTACCCCAAAATCAAGAAACTGCACCCCACCACGCTCGGTTAGCTCACTATACTGCTTGTATAAAGTAGGGATCGCAGTGCCCATATTGGCTAATAAATGCTTTAATTTACTGAAATCGGCTTTGTAATCTTGTCCAGAAAACTGCTTCGTTAATTGCTCAATAGCCGTCTCTTGAAGAGTAAAAGGCGAACGAGAGGTTGCGATATGCTGTTCACCACCAAAGTATAGGCGGTAGAAATACACTAAAAGCTCTTTTGCAGCTTGCGGCATGCTATTACTAATTGTGACAGGTCCGAATAAGTAACGATATTTAGGGTATTTTTTAACAAACGCACCAATGCCAAACCACAAATAATCTAAGCTTCTTTTACCCCAGTATTTAGGTTGTACAAAACTACGACCAAGTTCTAAACCCTGTGCTAAATAGGGTGTCATTTTTTCACCGAAGTTAAACAATGAATGACTATACAACCCTTCAATTCCATGTTGTTTAATTATTGTATCAGTATCAGCAAACCGATAAGCACCAACAATGTCCAACTCGTCATCATCCCATAAAATCAGATGCAAATAATGTTGGTCAAAATGGTCAATATCACGGCGAAGGTTTGTTCCCTCTCCTACTGCCCGAAAGGCTTGTTCACGCAGAACCCCTATTTCACGAATAATGGGGTCGTTGTCATGATAGCGATGTAAATAAATGCATTTTCCATCATGCGTTTGGCCAAGATATTCACATGCCTTTATTGCATGCTTAAGTGCTTTTCTGTCTTCGTGTGGTGCAATAGCAGATTGTGTTGTAAAAATACCCGTTCGATTTTTCTTTAAACGGTATAAGTGTTGTTTAAACAGCTTAGTTTTCGTTTTTATGTCTACGGCTATTGATTGATAACTGTCATAAGGAATTTGTTGTCCGATGCGCATCGCTACATTACCTTGCTGCTTGTTAAACATTTCGTTTACGAGTAATAAAGTAGATGCGGGTTTATACATCATAGAAACGCCATAAAATTTTGCAGAATTTTTTGCATCAATATACACAGGCACAATGGGAGATTTAGCTTGTTGTGCAAACCGAAGAAAACCACTATGCCACTTACCATCTTTAATGCCACTTGGACTTAAACGCGAAACTTCTCCGGCAGGAAATACAATAACCGCCCCGTTGTTTGCTAAGTGTTGCTGTATTGCTTGTAAATTTTGCTTGGGCGTTTTACCTCCCATATTATTCACTGGCAATAAAATAGAATGTAAGGGTGAAAGTGCCATTAGCATATTGTTGACTACGACTTTAACGTCTCGACGAATATCTGCTACAAGCTTAATCAATGTTAAACCATCAATCGAACCTATCGGGTGGTTGGCAATGATCACAACGCGACCATCACTTGGAATATTTTCGCGTTCATTGTCTCGAACAGAATAACTAACACCTAAATGAGACAAACTTTGTTCGACGAAATCAAACCCTGAAATATAAGGGTACTTCTGTTGAAAGTCTTGAAATTTATTTTCGTGTAATAAGCTTTTTAATATCGCTTTGACTGGCTTTGCTAACCAAGGGGTTTGTTGTATTTTAGGTAAGTTTTGTTCGACAACATCATCAACACGGATCATCTTTAAAGCTCCAAAAAGTGTCACATTCCAACCTTTATTGGAATGCTCTTAACATAGTTAAGAAAAATGACACCTTTGTTACTTGTTTATGACGCTTTTATGGCACTACGCGTTAGTTAGTTATTTATCCATATTAATATTAAGTGTTCGTATTTCATCAAGCGTTTGTTGCTCAAGTTCTTGTAAAGTCTTGCCATGAGCTATTGGTGCGCCGGTTTCAGGGTCCACTTTTACAAAAACAATATCATCAGCCATACAGATCGTTTTTTTCGTGACTTTATTTCTGACTAAACAGCTAACGGTTATTGATGTGCGGCCAACACTTTTTGTTTCCAATCCAAACTCAACTACATCTCCTTGCATAGCGGGTGCTTCAAAGGTAATTTCACCAATATGTTTGGTCACTAAAAAGTTAGTTTCAAGTTGACATATCGCATAAATTGCAGCTTCTTCGTCAATCCACTGCAAAGCGCGACCACCAAATAATGACAAGCCATAATTTAGATCGCTTGGCATCACTAATCGTCGAGATAAAAATCGCATAGGTATTTCCTTGTTATAAAGATGCGTTAAATTATAGACTAAGTCATTGTCTTTAGGGAGTTAATTATAAGCTTTACTCGCTACTTACTAAAGTGTGAGTAATTTTATCGACAGATAAATCGTTGCACAACTTACAGCAATAAAAAGTAATGAAAATATCAGTTGAATAGCGTTAATTAATTTACGCTTTATTGCGGCGTAAAAGCCAATGTTGTCAGTAGTTTGAGCTAAAGGTTTAAAACAAAAGGTTAAATTTCTAAGCAGTAAACACCATAGGAAGGTTAACAACAAAAATGTTAACCAGTTATTTTGCGTGGCAATATCAGCAAATAATAAAACGATAACAAAACTGCCAGCACTCGCCAACGTACCAAGAAGAAAAACAGCACGGAAAGGAAATACTAAGTTTGCTAATTTTTCGAAAAACCTAAACATGTTAACGGCTCATTTAAAGAAAAATAAATAAATTACAACGTTTCGCATAATATCAATTCAAATGTAAACGCGTTATTCATTGATAACGACTCGTTTAATCGCTACTCATCAATACTATAGATGCTATAAGCTAACGGGTTAATAACCTTTTTGGTAACTAACCGTTTGTGGTAATTGCCCTGTATTGTAGTAATTAACAATATTGCTCACCACAACGTCACAGGCACTACTCTGACTGGTTGGTGCAGATATATGCGGTAACACTGTGATTTTATTATGTGACCAAAAAGCATGTTCCTGTGGCAATGGTTCTTGATTAAACACATCTAATATTGCCTGAGATAAATGTTCTTTATCAAGCACTTCAAGTAAAGCCTGCTCTTGAATAATTGCGCCACGAGCAAAGTTAATCAGGGTTGCACCTTGTTTTAATTGCATCAATCGGCTTTTATCAAAGAATTGACGTGTTTCATCGGTTAAAGGTAACAAGCAAATAACAATATCAGCATCACTTACTGCTTGAGTTAAACCTTCATCTCCCGCAAAACATGCCACATCTTTTATTGATTTATTACTGCGACTCCAACCACGTACATTAAAACCATTGTGTCTCAATGCCGCACACGCAGCTTGACCTAACTCCCCCAAACCGAGCACTGTAATATTGCACTCTTGAGCAAGCGTTACAGGGTGTTGTTGCCAGGTTTTTGTTTGTTGCTGTTGCGAGTAACGCAACATATCTCGTAATACAAAATAACTCCAGGCAACACAAGCTTGCGCCATTGTTAATGCTAAGCGCGGATCAACAAGTCTAACTAACTGAATGGGTTTGTGTTTTAAATCATTTACAAGTCTGTCTACACCAGCCCATAAACTATGTACCCAAATAATATTAGGATATTTAGCCAATAATGCTGGTTCAGGGTTTGCCACTACCGCAAACTCTACCAGTGCGTTTTGATGGTTGCTTAACTCATTTGGCAAGCAAACGCGTGCATCAACCTGATGATGTTGTAAAGATTTATTTAACGCTTCACACCAAGTTTGTTGTTCAGAAACGCATAACTGACTTACCAACGGAATAAGCTTGCTCATGGTGCTATTTCTTATCTTTTAATGACAATACATTACGTTTTGACTGTTCATCAAAGGCAGCATAAGGGCTAGCATTAGGGTTATCATAGCGCTTTTTCGCTTTGGCTGGCTTAGCAACTTTGTTTTCTGTTTGCTCAATGGGGTTTTTACGGTATTCGGTGCGTTTTTGTTGCGTTTTTTTCTCTGGTCCATCAGGGCGATGTGTTAACTGAAGCGCCATTAAAAAATTACGCAAAAATTGCGACTTACAGTGGCGGTAGTTTTTATGCTCTGGCTTTCTAAAGAAAGCCGTTAATTCTGCACTGCCAATAGTAACATCCATTTTAGCCAACAAAGCAATAATATCGTCGCTAGTCAGATTCAACGCTATTTTGAGTTTTTTTAAGATTAAATTTTTTGTCAGTTGCTTTTCAGGCGCGGGTACTGCCTTTTCACTTCTACCACGTTTTTCAACAATAAAACCATTGAGAAAGCTTGCCAATTCACTATCTGAAATAGGCATTGTTTCGTTGTCTTCATCCGGCTTTAACCAAGCGATCACTTGTTGGGTTGATACTTGTCTGTTTGCCAAAGCAAAAATATTTACCATTTGTTGATCTTTAAATTGAAAAGTAAAACGTATTCGACGAAGGACATCATTATTGGTCAAGTGGGTTCTCGCTACAGTTAGGTAATAATGTCATTATTATATCGTCTTTCAGCTTTAATTCGAAATAAATGTTAACCCCTAGCGCCTGCTAAGGTATCATCAGCAAGTTTTTCACGGATAATCAAGACAAACAGCTAGCTTCATGACTAAATCAAATACGCTTTTTCAACCAACATTACCTAATCGTAAAGGTAAAACTGCCGATAAAAAGGCATGGCAAAACTTATTAGGGTCAAGTGCAACACTGGCTATTTATCATGCGGCCTTACAAACCGAAAAGCCGATATTATTACTCACACATGACACGCCTTCGGCGCTAAAATTTGAGCAAGAACTGCGCAGTATTAATGCCAATAATCAAGTACCCATTTGTTTATTTCCTGATTGGGAAACACTCCCTTACGATACTTTTTCACCGCACCAAGATATTATTTCACAGCGATTAGCAACGCTTTATCAGCTTTCACGAATGAAACAAGGTATTGTCATTGTTCCTACGGCAACATTTATTCAACGTTTAGCACCAAAAGCTTATCTTGAAAGTAATAGCTTGCTGATCAAAAAAGGTGATCGAAAAGATCTGCATCAAATGCGTGTTGAGTTAGAAGCAAGTGGTTATCGATGTGTTGATCAAGTGATGGAGCATGGCGAATTTTCCGCGCGTGGTGCGATTCTCGATTTATATCCAATGGGCAGTAATAAACCCTTTCGTCTTGACTTTTTTGATGATGAAATTGAAGAAATCCGCCATTTCGATCCTGAAAGCCAACGTTCAAAAGAACAAATTGAAACGATTGATTTGCTTCCAGCACATGAGTTTCCAACCGATAAAGACGGGATTAACACCTTTCGCCGACAATACCGTGAACAATTTAGTGGTACGATTGATAAAGAATCTATTTACCACCAAGTAAGTAACGGTATTTTACCGGCGGGAATTGAATATTATTTACCACTCTTTTTTGAGCAAACGAATACCCTTTGTGATTATCTAGCACCCGATACTATCGTGCTTATGTCTGGCGATATCGAGAAATCTTTAGCAAATTATTGGCATGATGTCGAATATCGCTATGAAGATAGAAAATACGATCTAACTCGCCCACTGCTACCGCCGGAGCAGTTATTTCTCTCTGAAACAGACTTATACGTAGCACTCAAACCGTTTGATCGCATCACGATAGAAGCAACAGCAAAAAATGAAGCTTCTAGCACGCGAGGGGTCGTAAATTATGATGTTAAACCATTACCAAATATTACCGTCAATCATCAATCAAAAGATCCTTTTGATCTGTTAAATGTCTTTATAAACGACAAGTCTTCTCACGGTAAAACGCTATTTGTTGCCGAAAGCCAAGGTCGCCGAGAAAGTGTTTTAGAGCTGTTAAAACGTAATAACTTAACACCGCCACTTTTTAACACCATTGCTGATTTTATTGACAGTGAACAACCTATCGGCATAACGGTAAACGCCTTAAGTAATGGCTTTATTTTTCAATCTAAAGGTACTGCCGCTAAAAACAATATTGCGTTAATTACGGAAACTGAGCTACTCGGTGACAGAGTCAGACAATCAAGGCGTAGAAAAGCCCAACAAGACGTTCATGCTGATGCAATATTTAAAAACTTGGCAGAGCTCAGTATTGGTCAACCTGTCGTGCATATTGAACATGGCATCGGGCGATACTTAGGTTTGCAAACCTTAGAAACAGGTGGCATAAAAACTGAATTCCTAACCTTAAGTTACGCCAACGATGCAAAATTGTACGTGCCGGTTGCCTCGTTGCATTTAATTTCTCGATATTCGGGTGCAGATCAAGATCATGCACCGTTACATAAACTTGGTAACGATACCTGGAGTAAAGCTAAGCAAAAAGCAGCGGAAAAAGTGAAAGATGTTGCCGCTGAGCTCCTTGATATTTATGCAAAGCGTGCAGCAAATACCGGTTATCAATTTACTCGAAACAAAGAAGATTATCGTGCTTTTGCTGATAGTTTTGGTTTTGAAGAAACCTTAGATCAAGAACAAGCAATTAATGCTGTTATTAGCGATATGCTGTCTGATAAAACCATGGATAGATTGGTGTGTGGTGACGTAGGCTTTGGTAAAACTGAAGTTGCGATGCGCGCAGCTTTTGTCGCAGTAAACGATAGCAAACAAGTGGCTATATTAGTGCCAACCACACTACTTGCCCAACAACATTATGAGAACTTTAAAGATCGCTTTGCTAACTGGCCTATATCGATTGAAGTTTTATCACGTTTTAAATCAGCAAAAGAACAAAGCCAAATTATTGAACGTGTGGAGTCTGGTCAGATCGATATTCTCATTGGCACCCATAAATTATTGCAAAATAGCATCAAATACCATGATTTAGGATTACTTATTGTCGATGAAGAGCATCGCTTTGGTGTAAAACAAAAAGATAAAATTAAAAAGCTTCGTGCCAATGTAGATATTTTAACGCTAACAGCAACACCGATCCCAAGAACATTAAACATGGCCATGGGTGGCATGCGTGATTTATCAATAATAGCTACTGCGCCAGCAAAACGCTTAGCGGTAAAAACCTTTGTTAGACAGCGCGACAATTCACTGATCAGAGAGTCTATTTTACGTGAAATTCTAAGAGGTGGCCAAGTATACTTCTTACATAATAATGTCGATACTATCGACAAAACCGCCGCTGATTTAGAAGCTTTATTGCCCGAAGCAAAAGTCATTGTTGCTCATGGACAAATGCGTGAACGAGAACTAGAACGTATCATGAGTGATTTTTATCACCAACGTTATAATGTATTAGTTTGTACTACGATTATTGAAACTGGTATCGACGTACCTAGTGCCAATACCATCATTATGGACCGGGCTGATCACCTTGGTTTAGCGCAGTTACATCAACTGCGTGGTCGCGTTGGCCGCTCACACCATCAGGCTTACGCATACTTATTAACACCCCATGAAAAACGCATGACCAAAGATGCTAAAAAGCGTCTTGATGCAATTGCTTCTTTAGAAGATCTTGGGGCAGGTTTTACCCTTGCGACACACGATTTAGAAATTCGTGGCGCGGGTGAATTACTTGGAGAAGATCAAAGTGGCTCAATGAACCAAGTAGGGTTTAGTTTATACATGGAAATGCTTGATCAAGCCGTAAGTGCCTTAAAAGAAGGTAAACAGCCGTCGCTTGACCAAGTATTAGCGACACAAACTGAAGTTGATTTACGCGTTCCTGCCTTATTACCTGACGATTATATATTTGATGTTAGCCTACGTTTAAGTTTGTATAAGCGTATTGCAAGTTGCAAAAACAAAACAGAATTAGACGATGTACAAATCGAATTAATCGATCGTTTTGGTTTATTACCTCAGGCAGCCAAAAACTTAATACATATTGCTAAACTTAAAATCAAGGCGCAAAACATTGGTATAGCGAGAATTGATGCAGGTCCGGCAGGCGGTTCCATTGAATTTAGTGAAAACACGCGTGTTGATCCTATGTTTATAATTTCGTTAATACAACAACAGCCAAGTGTATTTAAAATGGATGGCGCGAATAAGTTAAAATTTACCCGTGCTACAGAAGATACAGCAAGCCGCTTTACTTTAATTTCATCAATGCTTGCTGACCTGTCTAAAAAACTCAATTAACACGGATGCTAATTCAAGGTATGATGAACAATAAAGCTATTAAATCTTTACAGAATTTAACTTGTTGGTACTTAGATGAAATTTAAACAAGGGTTAGCGCTGCTTTCCAGTCTTTTTGTCGCAAATAGCCTCGCTGCTACAAGTCGCTGGTCAGGCGATTGGTTTGAAATTGAAGTTATTTTACTATCAAATATTGCAGATAAATCAGCGATAAAAGAAGTATTTTCGAACCAACAGCCCTTACCTGACTATGAGCAATCTCGTGACTTACTTGGAAGATACCTTGCCCCTGATGTAAACAATTTAAAGCGTTTATTACCACAGTGTTATACAAACACTAATGAGCAAGAAGTATTCAGTCAATTTTTTACCGTTACTGCTCCTAAACTTAACAGCCTAACTCAAACATTTAACCTATCGTTAAATCAACATCTTGTAGATCTTGACCAACGTGCATTAGCAGAAGAACGCTTATACAACGAACAACAAGCAACTGACACTCAAACCGTCACATCTCACGATGAACAAACAAGTCAGTCAAGTGATGTGCGAACTACCGATGATTTCTATGATCGTGTAAAAACAACACAAGAAGGGGCGCTTAGAACACCTTCAGTGGAAACAGCAGCTAACAACCGCTCTGTTGACGAAACAATGTCCACTGAAAGCCTTATTAACACGCAGGAAACATTAAGCAGTGAAGACTTAACACTGCTAGAAACGGTTGAAAAACTAACCACCAGCTACCCTGATATTAATTTTTATTTACCAGACATACTCGACAGCGAACCATGTACATTAACGCCAAATCAGTTTGATGCGTTATCAGTTGACCCAGCTTTATATTCATATAGCAGCTATGCTGTTGATCATGTACCATCAAAAGTTGATGGTCTTGAAAATTTATACTCATCAACCCCTTACTTAATTAGTAGTGCGTCATTAAAGCTTGATGATATTGTATTACAGCTAAAGCGCAGTCGTGACTTTAAACCACTATTACACGTAGGATGGCGTCAACAAGTTTTTGAACAAAGAAAATCTGTTCCTATGCGATTATATGCTGGCGCTAATCTGCAAAAACACTATCAGCAAGCGTTAATACAATATAATCAAGAAAGACAAGCAGAGCTCGATTCAGAGCAAAGTTTACAATCGGTACTCGGTGGTACGCTTAATAACACTACGCTTTCACCAGCATTGCAAAAGCAACAAGCAATAACGCAACGGAAGCAGCAACTTTTATCAACACTAGAACACTTTAACCAAGAACAACCTATTTCGCAGCTAACGCTAGCTCCTGAGCCGATAACTTATGGTGAACAACTTAGTGTTGGCCAAGCACCTACTCCACCAATACAACCGTGGTATCTTAATGGCTTTTTAAACGTGTATTTAATCGGTAATTACTTAAATGTAAAAGCTGACTTTTCAATTATGAATCTGAGCTTAGCAGAGCGAGCAAGTTTAGCATTAAGACCTAACGCAACATTTGAACTAACGCCCGTAAAACTTGAACAAAAGCGTAGAGTGATCAGCCAAGAAACACATTATTTTGATCACCCTTATATGGGCATGATCGTTCAAATTCGCCGCCACGATCGCCCAGAATCAGGGTTAGCACAATCATTAGCGAGAGATTAAACCAATGGAAAAAGAAATAGAAATTCAAGCGGCAGTATTTCGCCGACTTTTACGTCACTTAGACAGTCGAAAAGACGTACAAAATATTGAGTTAATGAACTTAGCTGGATTTTGCCGCAACTGTTTTGCTAAATGGACAGTCGCGGAGGCAGAGAAACTAGGTGAAAAAGTAGATATTGAAGAAGCAAGAGAACATGTTTACGGCATGCCTTACGCACAATGGAAAGAAAAATACCAATTACCCGCGACCGAAGAACAAATGGCGATCTTCAATAAGCTGCAAGCAAAAAAATAAAATACTAATCGTCATTACAACTAGAGCGTGTTGATCTTTCAAGTTTGTTTTTGCAGCAATTTGTTTGGTATTTATACAAGGCAGAGCTTGTGCCGT
>NZ_JAUOPD010000036.1 GCF_030546745.1 Thalassotalea sp. 1_MG-2023 | reverse complement strand
TGTCATATTAATACCTAATCAGTTGCGGTGATTCTATCACCTCTAATTAGATGGCCAAATTTATTGTGCCACTACAGCTTCGCCTTCGTCCTCGTTAAAGTCGATTGAAATACATTCTAACGCGCTTCGCTTGTTATTCGACGGTCTTTATTGAATGAATACAATAATGACCGTCGAATAATAGAGAGTTTAATTAAATTGAGAGTTGTTGTGGTGGTATTGGCTTTGATTGGATATTAGACTCACAATAAACAAGACGTTGGCTTCGCCGTAAAACATTTTTTGTGCTTATATCATTACCCCAGTTATTACTTAAAACCTTGTATCGTTTTCACAAGGTATTCCGTCATTATCACCATCCATCTTTGTATCAGGACAATGTCTGGTAAAAAACTCAGCTTCCTCACGGGATGTCATTTGACTACAATGTTGTCGTCCATCACAGCTAAAGTGCTGTGTTGGTGCAATACTTGTTGGTATTGGCGTTGGTTTAAATTGTAATTTCGGTGTTTGATCACTCTGCCCTAATTCAAGGCGCTGAAACGTGAATGCAGCGATAGCGATTATAGCGGCAGCATAGATAAATTTATTGCCTGAACGAGTTTTATACGTTTTTGAAACTTTAAAGGGTGAATTAGCTTTTACGCCTTCAATACGAGCATTAGTCGCTCGAGATTTTCCCTTATGTTGCTCAACATCAAAATGAATGAAGTCACCTTGCTTAGGTTTTCTACTCATGTGTTTGAGTGCAGAGATATGGATAAAAGTATCTTGTTTTAATTCGGAAGTTTTTATAAAGCCAAAGCCTTTGGCATTGTCCCACTTAGTTAACTGACCTCGGTACATCACGATCCTTGTTTTATCTTTTGTGATGAAATAATACCAAGGAACAATAATAAAATCTAAGAGATAAAAAACGCAATACAATGTGTAAATTAGACTTGTGCAAATTGTTATCCTTATTCTCATGCTTGCCAAATATAATTATTGTCAATCTATAAACTTATTTGTAATTGCATACAATTGGAAAATACTCAATTGATAAACTAGTCTGTTTCGTTACAAGCTAATTTTGGGAGTAATGAATGCAAACTTGGACTAGTACTCCATTTGAACCATGGTTGGGGTTAACTGGAGGTATTTTAATCGGTTTGGCTGTTGTAATGTTATTGCTTACAACTGGGCGTATTGCAGGAATTTCAGGAATTTGTGCAGGAGCAATCACTAAACCTGGTTTTGAAAGGTATTGGCGTTTAGCATTTGTCCTTGGATTGGTCATATCTTCAATATTCTACTCTCTATTTAAAGGCCCTCTTCCCGTTCAAACACAAGTTGACTCTATCTGGATGATTATTGCAGGCTTTCTTGTTGGCTTCGGCACTCGTTTAGGTAGTGGTTGCACTTCAGGTCATGGTGTTGCAGGAATAGCTCGTTTATCCCGTCGATCAATGGTAGCGACCTTAGTCTTTATAGGATCAGCCGTAATTATTACTAATATCATTCGACATACTTAATAATCACAGAAGGAGGATAACGTTGAAAATTGTACTAGTTTCACTTTTTAGTGGTTTTATATTTGGCATAGGTTTAATTATTTCTGGTATGAGTAACCCTGCCAGAGTACTAAACTTTCTTGATTTGAGTGCCCGCTGGGATCCTACACTAGCACTTGTCATGGGCGGTGCTATAGCGGTAACCATGCCGAGTTTTTACTGGATACGTAAACGTAACAAACCATTATTTGCTGATAAATTTGAGATCCCAAGCAACAATAATATTGATAGAAAACTTGTTATAGGTGCCTGTATTTTTGGTATCGGCTGGGGTATTGCAGGTTTATGTCCTGGCCCCAGTATTGTGGCAATAACAACACTTCAGCCAGAGGTTTTATTGTTTGTATTTTCTATGCTGCTTGGCATCTTGGCACAGCATGGGTTACATGTAAAAACCGATGTTTAAAAAAAACGTATCTACGATCTTAACAAGACACCAAGGAGGAAAATGTAATGAAACTTCAACGTATTGAAACACCTGGAATTGCACATTATGCGTGGCTTCTTGCCGATGGTGGAGAAGCTTTATTAGTTGATCCAAGTAGACATGTGCAAAAGTATTTAGATGCAGCACGAGAAATGGGCACACGAATTACACATATTGCTGAAACTCATCGTCAAGAAGATTTTGTAATGGGTTCATCTTGGCTAGCTAAACGTACTGGCGCAAGAATATTTAATGGAAATTTTGATACTTTTGGCCATGGTGATGTGCGTTTAGAAGATAATGACACCTTTCATGTTGGTGATTTATGTATTCGTGCTTTACATACTCCCGGTCATACTCCTGAAAGCATGTGTTACGCAGTGTACGAAGATGAACATACCGATATTGCTTGGGCTGTCTTTACTGGCGATACTTTATTTTTCGGCGATACAGGCCGCTCTGATTTACCCAATGAGAATGAGTCGGTCAAAAATGCAGGGCGTATCTATGACTCGGTGCATAACAAACTTGCAAATCTTGGAGATACTGCTCTGGTATTGCCTGCTCACGGCCCAGGATCAGTTTGTGGTAGTGGCATGGCTGAACGTTCTTGGTCAACGCTTGGTGACGAAAAAACCTATAACAATGTTTTTAAACTCTCACGTGAAGAATTTGCCAAAAAGAAAGGTGGAGAGCGAATTCCACGGCCCCCTTATTTTCGGAATATGGAAAAAATCAATTTAAAAGGTGGGCTACCCCCAACTAATCGCAACGGCGATGTACCCTTGTTAACTGTAGAGACTTTTGCAAAAAGTATAGAAGAGAAATGTATATATGATACACGTTTACCTGAAGCGTTTTTAGGTGGGCACATTCATGATAGTTACAGTATTTGGCAAGGTGGATTACCTGTTTTTGGTGGCTGGTTCGCTGAAGCTGACACACCGATTTATTTAGTCACCAACGATAATAATAATATTGACAATAGTGTACGTCATTTAAGTAATATCGGTTTTGATAATGTACGAGGGGCACTATCTGGTGGGTTTGAATCATGGAGAAACGCTGGAAATAAGTGGCAAAGTTGCAATGGTATTAGCCCACAAGCTTTATTAGAAGTAAGTCCCCCGCTACAAGTATTAGATGTAAGAGAGATTGATGAATTTGAGAGTGGACATATAAAAAATGCTGTTCATTGTTATGTTGGATACCTTAATAATAGAATAGCTGAATTACCCTTTGATAAAGAACAAACAATCGTAGTTACCTGCGGAGTTGGACACCGAGCAGGTATTGGCGTAAGCATTCTATTAAAAGCGGGTTTTAAAGATGTTCGAAACTTGCTGGGAGGTATGAAAGCTTGGTCAGCTCTTGGCTTGCCAGTTGATAACTAATAATTCAAGTAAGTTTACTAGGATAAAATGCTTGAAAAAGTGGTCGATACAAGTTGGCCACTTCTGCTGCTGTTTACAAAATCTTTTCACATCAAGAAAGTAACGAAACTTAAATATCAACTCTTCAATTGCTTTACTCGTTTAGTTGAAATACGTAGTAATTTATTAAATTTTTGACACGAAAAATGGTTTTCTTCGGGGCAAACTGCTGCATGCCTTAGACCATCTCTCATTGCAGTTAGTTGTTTGATTCTTTGATCTATTTCATCTGATTTTTGCTGTAACTTTTCTCTATCGACAATAATCTTTCCATGCGGCTGAAACATCGTATTTATTTCATCAAGTGATAAGCCAGCAAGTCTACCTAACGAAATAAAAGATAGTTGCGTTAACACTGATGGATCGAACTGTCGCCTAAGGCCATGTCTTCCTACAGAGTTTATTAAGCCTTTTTCTTCATAATACCTTAAAGTTGATGCTGGTATACCTGACAATCTAACAACTTCTCCAATATCTAAAATATTCACACTGTTGGCCTTGACTTAAAGTTAACTTGAAGTGGCATGATAACTTATCAGACGAATTTAAACAGGATAAAATATGATTGACTGGATAATCTATAGCGTACTTATTGGTACTGGAGCGACTGTATTATTTGATTTATGGTCATTACTGTTAGAAAAAATGTTTAACATGCCGCCTCTTAACTGGCAAATGGTTGGTAGATGGATTGGCTTAATGCGTGAAGGAAAATTTTACCATCAAAAAATATCACAGAGTAAAGCGGTTAAGAATGAGCTGCTTATTGGGTGGTTAACGCATTATTTAATTGGGATCATATTTGCGGGGATATTCTTACTCATTCACAAAGTAAGCTTTAGTTTATTAACTGTGTCATTTTTATCTTGTATAACCTTCGGCATTGTTACTGTGGTTTTTCCATTCTTTATTATGCAACCATGTATGGGGCTCGGCATTGCTGCATCTAAAACGCCAAAACCACATGTTGCGCGTATACGAAGTTTGATAAATCATATGGTTTTTGGTGTGGGATTATACGTAGCTACCCTCACCTGTGTTACTGTTAATCAATCATTTTTTTAATTTTACTACGATAAATAACAAAGATAAGAAGAAAAGGTAACAGGTGTAAATTCCTGTTACCCATCTTAGTGCTAACCGTTTATTAAGAAGTGTACGTAGATACTGGCAATATAGCCTAATGCAATTGCCCAACTCCATTTTAAATGACCAACAAATGAATATTTACCTTTTGTTTGCCCCATTAACGCAACACCTGACGCCGAGCCAACAGATAATAGACTGCCACCCACTCCTGCTGTCATGGTAACTAATAACCATTGTTGTATATCCATTACCGGTTGCATACTTAATACGGCAAAAACTACCGGGATATTATCAACAATGGCAGATAAAACACCTACTGCTATATTTGCGTACGTCGGGCTCCAATTTGTGTATAGTAGTTCGGATACTAAAGATAAATAGCCCATAAAGCCAAGCCCACCTACACACATAACTACGCCATAAAAAAATAGTAGTGTATCCCATTCTGCTCTTGCTACTTTATCGAATATATCAAATGGAACAATGTTACCTAAACGTTTTAAGGCTTTTTCATCTTTATTAATTTGAGCTTTAGTACGCTTTTTATTCAGAGAGCGCGGTAAACTTTTTCGTAAATAAAAACCAAGAAACTTTAAATACCCTAGACCTAGCATCATACCTAAAACAGGTGGCATCTGAATTAAGCTATGACATAAAACCGCTGTGATAATGGTCAATACGAATAGTGTAACAATGCGCTTAGCGCCACGTTTTAATTGAAATTCATTATCAAATATTGGCGTAGATTTATCGTTAGAAATGAACAAACTCATAATCAATGCAGGGATTATAAAATTGACCAAAGAAGGTATTAATAAAACAAAAAATTGTTGAAACTGTAATAGCCCTGCTTGCCAAATCATTAACGTTGTAATATCACCAAAGGGACTAAACACACCACCCGCATTTGAAGCAACTACAATATTAATACACGCAATATTAATAAACTTTACGTTGTTTGGGGCGACCTTTAATATAATAGCGCACATCAACATAGCAGTTGTCAGGTTATTGGCAAAAGAAGAAATGGCAAATGCCAATATGCCCGTAGTCCAAAATAAACTTCGTAAACTTAACCCTTTTGATACCATCCAAATGCGTAAGTTTTCAAAAATACCTCGTTCTTCCATTGCATTAATGTAGGTCATAGCAACTAATAAGAATAATAAAAGTTGGGCGTACTCTAGTAAGTTATGATTGAATGCTTCTTCAGCCTGTTCGGAGATACCATGTTGTGTATAGATATAACCAATCATTAACCAGATAATACCAGCTGCCACCAGTACGGGTTTTGATTTTCTTAAGTGAATAAACTCTTCTCCAATGACTAATAAATAGGCAATTGAAAATATCACTAAGGCCGAAATACCAAAAATCGAGCTAGTTAAATCTATCGTACCAGCCCCAGATGCGTAACTAGGAAAGGATAGTAAAATACTGAAAAATACAAATAGTAACTTAGTCAAAGTAAAGTCCTTGCTTGTTTTTTTATTGCAATAATTAACGGAAAGAATTTCGGCATAATTTTAGAGTAATTTATCTAATAAAGCACCAAGTAAAGTGATTAAATGGAAAATGCGAGTGAAAAATAGAAAAAATAGACCTAAAGTTTCTGCTATGAAGTTTTATGACATAGATGACAAATTAAATAACCAAAATATTGACTTAATAGGTACAACTTGACTACTTTTAAGAGAGGAGTTTATGGCTTAAGGATATTAACCATGTTTAATGTATTAGTAGTTGACGATTCATCCATCGATATTATGTTACTGGAAGATATTGTTAAAACGTCTTTACCCTTTAGTCAAAATATTGATACTTATACTGATAGTGTACTTGCTCTCGATGCGTTTTATAAAAATAGTTACCAGTTAGTGATAACAGATATTGAAATGCCTTTATTAGATGGTTTTGAGTTTATAGAGAAAATAAAGCCCACCACTAAAGGTAATGTTATTGCAGTTTCAGGCTGTGAAGCACCAGAAAATCCAAATGAATCAATTTTAGATGCTGCCAACTGTTATGGTGCTGATTATGCTGTCTCTAAAAAAAACTTATATGCTAATTTAAGTGCGCTGCTTACTAAATTGTATAATAAGCAGCATTAACACACTAAAGCACACCCAGCTCTTCACACCAAAGGCTTGCCTCAACAAATTTATGATGGATAAAGTCAGCTTCTAACCCATATGCCTTTATCAAGTCTGATATATTTTCGCCATTACCGGTAATATAATCTGTTGTTAATACTAAGAGCTCACCCAGTAAACCATCATGATCAACTAATGCTTTGGTAATGGGATCTGCTAATGGCATGGTTTTGACAATTTCATCCATAGGCATGCTCAAGATAACTTCAATCGCACTTAATAAACCTGTGATGAATGCAAAGTCACTTATTTCTTTGAAAGCACTTTCTTTAGCAAGTGATGTCATTAATTTAGCAGTAATTAACGCTTGTTTTGATGCTTCATCTGTTTTATCTGTTGTCAATTTAGATAGCGCAAGTATCGTAACAAACTGTTTAAGTTTTTCTTCACCTAAATATGCAGTTGCTTGTTTTAATGACGTAATTTCAACACGAGTACTTGTTGCGACATTATTCACCATTTTCAGTAAACCGACACTAAGGTTTACATCATGGCTGATAATCTTTGCAATTTTTCCGTAATCAAGAGGCGTATTGAACGTTTCGCTGATCAAGTGCAGCATTTGTGTTTTTATTGGAGCAAGTGTTTGCCCTTCTATAATTTCAGGTTCGTGATAAAAGTAACCTTGATAAAAATTAAAGCCAACTTCTGTTAACGATTGTAACTGAAATTTTGTTTCCACTTTTTCAGCCGTTAATTTGATATTAAAATCTTTTAATCGTTTAACAATCGGTTGCAAGCATTTTGGATTATGCTTTTCAATATCGACTTTTATCATCGATAGGTAAGGAAACAAAGCATCCCAACGATCATCTAAATCATATTCTGTGAGTGCAATTTTATACCCTTTCTCACAATAATATTTAACGATTTTTAATAGTCTATCGGTGGGTGATGTATGCCCTACTAGTTCAATTACAATAGAGTTCTTGTCAAACATCAACGGATATTTGTTAATCAAACATTTTTCTGTAAAGTTGATAAATGCAAGTTTTCCAAGTGCAATCGCTTTTATATCACCCTGTAAATGGTTTTGAATAATAAGCTTAGAACTTGCAACATCTTGGTCTATTTCTGGAAATTTATTGTCAGGACTATCTCTAAACAAAAGTTCATAACCAATGGTGTTTGAATTTCGATCTAAGATCGCCTGCCGAGCAATATAGGTACTATACATCTATTTATATATACTTAATTATCAGATTAAAATTACATCACCCATTCTAACCCTAAAAAGATAATATTAACAATCGAATAAAATGTAAGTAACATTAATTTAAGGGGTGCGTTTAAAAAATGGCCTAATCACCTCTGAAGAGTCAATCTTTTCTAAAGATAATAATGAAGCAACTAGATGAAAAATATATTTATTTTCTAACTTATCTATTTGGCAGTCTGGTTTAAATTGTGGGCCAAAAGCTATCATCATCGCATTTAAATCTTTATTTGAGGTAGGATCATAACCGTGTGTAGCAAAAGGCGAGTGTTTGCCTTCTTTGACAAAAATTGCAGGTGGAATAGCTTCAATAATCATATCAGGGGTAGCTTGTGTTTGCTGGTTTAGCTGCCAATGCTTGGGGAAATCTTTAGCTAAATAGCTACGAAAATGCTGTCGATTTTTATGTTTAGTTAACTGGTCATGAAGCCTAGCAAGTGCTTCATGGTCATCATTATACATATATAATTGTGTTTGGCCATTAACAACAATAGTGTTTTTTTGGGGGGTAAATAAGTCCCCAATGTTAAGTTTTTTTCCTTGATTTACATCGATCATGCCGTGATCAGATACAATTATAATATTAGGCGTTAACGATGTACTTTGATGTATTTTTTTAACAAAATCTCCCAGTAATTTATCAACATAACGAATTGCATTTTTAGTTTGTTCAGCCTTAGTGCCATGTGAGTGGCCAATGTCATCAATAGTCGAAATGTAACTAATGAGTAATTGTGGACGTTCTGATTCAGGTAATTGCAACCAAGAAATAAGTTGCGCTAAACGTACTTTGTTAGAGGTATTATGTTTATACGCTTTTACATGCGAAGGTAAAATATTGTTTACTTTAGTTTCTGACTCAGGCCAAAAATAAACAGCCGTTTTGATCCCTTGCTGTTCAGCAATTGTCCAAATTGGTTTTGCCGTTAACCAGGCACTGTTGTGCTTGCCACTTCCTAAGGTATAGTTTTTATTAAGACTGCGATGATAAAAACTGTTATGTACAATACCGTGCTCAGCCGGTGATTTACCTGTTACCATCGTAAGATGATTTGGAAACGTTTTTGAAGGATAAACGGGAATTAAGGCATCGGTAGATATCCCTTTGTTTGCCATCGAAAGTAAATTAGGCGGTTGATATTTTGTTAGGTATTTACCCGAAAAACCATCTAGGGAAATGAGAATAACAGGGTTTTTATTGTTTACAGTTTGTGCAAACGATGAAAAACAAGCAACAAATAATAAAAAGCTAAATTTAAACATAGAGAAATAAAAAAAGCATTGTGTCTTCACGATGCTTTTTTACTATAAGTGATGAGAGCATATGGTTATTTATAACACAAATACTTCAACTCGCTCTAATGAATTTATGATGAAAATAAAGATTTAATATTACGAAGATCTGACTTCCCTTCAATTATTTCTTCAGGTGTTAAACCTGAAATTTCATGTGGAAATACTAACCATTCCGATGACTCGTGAACAAAATAATTAGGTTCAAAACCTACTTTATTATTTTCAGGCTTAAACCAAGGGCAAGCAACTCTAACATCTGTCGGCATGTTATTACGCATTTGTAGCTTTAGCTGTTTGATTAACGCATCTATACTTCTACCTGAATCAAAAACGTCATCAACAATAAGTAAACTATCATCGGCATTGGCATTTTCAATGATGTAATGCAAACCATGCACTTTTATTTCTTTACTTTGCTGATTAATACCATAATAAGACGAAGTGCGAACTGCAATATGATCTGTTTCTACATTCTTATAATCAAAATATTCTTGTACTGCGATACCAATCGGTGCCCCGCCACGCCAAATACCAACGATATAATCGGGCTTAAATCCATCTTCAAAGACTTGATGGGCAACACGAAAAGAGTCTTCTAAAAGCTCTTGTGCTGAAATAAAGCGTTTTTGCATGTGTGCTCTCTTAACTATTTTTAATACGAATATTATAAACAAAAATAGAAAATTATTTAACTAATTGGTCAACATTTTATTTGTATTATTCACCTTAGTCATTTGTGAAGATTATTCGTTATGTTGAGTTATCACATTTAGCTTAGCTACATATTGATTTTCAGTTGACGGATATCGATTGTAAGAAATCGCTTTCTTTATCGCATTTTCAGCTTTATCCGTTTCTTTGAGAGCAAAATATACTTTTGCAAGACCGTAGTAAAATTCATGAACGTGTTTATCTAATCGAATCGCTTTTTTAAACAACCTTTTTGCTAATTGATATTCGCCACGATACAACGCCTCATCGGCTAACATTGCATGATAAAATGGATTTTTATGCCGCTTTTCGTGCAGCATTTGATTGATCACATCGACTCTTTGGTTATCTCCTTGTGTTGACAAGATGATAGCTAAGTTTTTATAGGCGGTTAAGTTGTCATTATCTAAAGCAATTGCGGTGCTATAGCTTTTTTTAGCTAAATCGTATTGTTCAGTTAGCCTATATAACACACCTAAATTGCCCCAAGAAGATGAAAATGTAGGGTTAGCTATAATCGCGCTTTTAATGTAAGCGTATGCCTTATCATAATTTCGTTTGACTAAGGCTCCAGCACCTTTATTGTTGTAAAACATTGCTAACATATCTTGCTTGGTGATTGTCTTTTTAGGAAAAGAACGGCGATATACTTCGGGGTCAAAATCAATTTGCATTAATTCATCACCGTAAACAACAGCCACATTATTAGCACGCTTCTCACTAACTGATAAATTAACATGGCCTGTTAGCATATTATGTTCACCATTTCGTACCCAGTACTCTGGCACTTTGATACTTTGAAACTTAACATTTAAACCCGCTTCAGTTGCTAATGCGTATGCCATTATTGTCAGTGACATACAGTTAGCGGTTTGACTATGATAGGCTTGAGAAGCCGTTAAATTTGCATTATTTTGATAGGCAAGATTAATATCTTCTTTTGAGAAAATATGCTTTAAAAGTTTTCTCGCTTTTCGTAGATAATTTTTTTCTGGAATAAGTCTTTTTTCAACAAAATCTTCCATTTGCGCATCTAATGCAAACACTTCATTGAGCGATTCAATCTTATGCTTTTTATATCTTGGGAATGCCTCATCATTAAATAACTGTTTGTAATTATCAGGAGCCTGCTTTCTAACTGTATGGTAATTACTGCAACCGATTAAGCAAACCAATAAACTAGCGATCAATACGTTTATCTTAAAAGAAAACATAAATCCTCCAAAGGCTCTTACCAGATTAAAGCATGCGATTTTGACCTTGGTATTAATGACGCCACTCAATACAAAAAATCATCTCGCTAAATTAACTATAATCTAAGACCACCAATTTCGTATAAAAATCACACAGCATTTATACCTTTTTACACTTTAATGACTAACGGTTGTTATTGAGGGATAAACGGTATTTTAAATATTATTGGTAAAGTAAATCCTTAAAATTTAATCACACGCAGTTTCAAAAGAACCTAATGAAAAGCCTTTATAAATAACTCTTATGACTCTTAGTTTCATTATTTAAATTCAATATCGATTAGTTCATTCCAATTCTAAAAATCCGACAATTTAGATACTTAACATAAATGTGAATACTTACACATTATTTATAAAGGGTTATCAGGGTTATATATGAGCAATCCCCAAGGGTTGTTAGGGTTATAAACAAATCAACATTAGGGGTTGTCGGAGTTATAACACGATTGACTTTATAGAGTTGTCAGGGTTATCATAAAAATTAAATTAATTAAGGATTGAGTGATGAACTATCCCGTAAAAATTCAGTACAGAACTGATGAAAATAATTGGTTATTAACCATTCCTGATATACCTGGTTGCACAGTAGAAGGAAAATCGATTAGCGATACCCTTAAACAGGCAGATCACGCAATCGCGGACCATTTAGCTATTTTGGCGGAATATGGTGAAAGCATTCCTACAGCGAGTGATATAGAAAATTTTATATCTACAACGCCAATGGCAAATGTTGTGTGGGCAGTAATTGATGTTGATATCGTGCCTTATTTAGGTAAGAGTCATAAAATAAATGTCACCTTACCTGAGTTACTGATTAAACAAATTGATGATCGGGTCAGTAAATCTGATCAATACAAAACACGCTCGGGATTTATTGCTACAGCTTGCATGACCGAACTTACCAACAAATAGATGCATAGAAGAGAGATTGATGGAAAACAGAGACTTATTATTACTCAGTAGTTCAAAGGTTGGAGATACGCCCTATTTGAGCCATGCATTGCAATTTATAGAACAACATCTAGCGTATGCCAACAATATCATTTTCATTCCTTACGCTGGTATTGGCATGACTTACGATGAATACACCGAAAAGGTAAACCTTGCCCTACGTTCGATTAATAAATCAGTGACAAGTTTACATACGTTTACTGATAAAAAAGAAGCGATTGAAAACGCTGACGCTATTATTGTTGGCGGCGGTAATACTTTCTCCCTGCTTAAGAAATTGTATGAAAGTGAACTTATTGATGAAATAAAAACAGCGGTAAACTCGCACGGGGTGAAATATATCGGCTGGAGTGCTGGAGCAAATATTTCAGGGTTAAGCATAAAAACAACCAATGATATGCCCATTGAACAGCCCATTAGTTTCGAGGCATTAGCGCTAGTGAACTGCCAACTTAATCCACATTACAGTGAATATAAACCACCGGGTTTTAATGGTGAAACACGTGAACAAAGGTTAACTGAGTTTATGACAATCGAACCAGAAACACTGGTAATTGGTCTTGTTGAAGGTTCTGCACTACAGGTAAAAGGAAAAACGTATCAATACCTGACGGCTGATAACATTGACCAACCATTATACTTATTTAAAGGCGGCATTAAACGCTCTGTATTAACTGCACCTGATAATTTAGATATTTAGTAATTCATGAATAACAGGTTAAGAAAGGCGTTCGGTAATGTGTTGTAGGTAACATTGCTGAACAACCTATGCTAAATGGTTGAAAGATCAAGTAATTCAGTAACACTTTCAACTTTGGGCTCATTGCCAACAACACCAAGCAAAGGCATTGAAAAATATGAAAAAAGCTCATTAAGATTTTCATTAAGATATGGCATTTCCTGTTGTACATTGGCTACCCAACCTACACAGACTAAACCGTCGCGCTTTATGGCTTCATATGTCAAGATCGCGTGATTTAAACAGCCGAGCTTTATATTTACAATTAAAATAACTTGCTGATCGGTTTGTTGAACAAATTCAGATAAAAACTTACCGTTACCAAGCGGTAACCGCCAACCGCCTGCGCCTTCTGTTATTGTCACATCCGCATTAGCCTGACACATTTTTTTATGTGCCTGGGTGATCTCTTCTAATGAAATAGCAACGCCATTATTTTGAGCTGCGATGTGCGGTGCAATTGGCTCTGCAAATGCTATCGGGTTCACTTGCTCAATGGTTTGCTCACAATTGCTATAAGCTAACAAATTTGCAGCATCTGCGTTAATTAATTTACTATCAACCAATTCACAGCCTGCAGATATTGGTTTAAAAACTTGTACGGTTTTACCTTGTTTAACCAGTTTATTGACTATTGCACAGCCAATATGCGTTTTTCCAGCATCTGTATCTGTTGCTGTAATAAAATAATTTTTCATTTTACGCCTTTAATTTAACCATCAGACCGGAAAATACCTGATACGTTGCGGGGAAAATACTGTCCTGTTCTACAAACTGTTCGTAAGCATTCATCATCTTTTGCCACTTTTCTTTACCGGCTAAACCGCGGTTCGATTTTTCAGGCACATGATTAGCTCCTAACCCTTTCAACTCTCTAGCTAAATGAAGTACATTTTCGTATTCAAGCACGACAGGTTTATCATGAAATTCCAATAATTTAGCATTCGGTATTTCAAAATAGCGTTTAAGTTCTTGTAATGATTTAAAATCGATAACATGGCGATCATCGTCGACAGCTTTCCAAGATGACTTCAACTCGTGAAGTGTGCCATCTAATAAGGTGGAAAATACAAATAAACCACCAGGTTTTAACACTCGTAACACTTCCTTTAATACTAACTCTAATGAATCGCACCATTGGATCATCAAATTTGAATAAACAAGGTCGATGGATTGATCAGCAATAGGCAAGTGATAAGCGTCACCTTCTAACCAGGTGATGGTTTTACTACGATTATTGTTGGCGTAGGACAACATATTTGCGGAAATGTCTACGCCAATAACATGTTGATATTTAGCCGCTAAAATATCGGTAAAAAATCCGGTACCGCAACCTAGATCAAGTACCGTAATATCATGCCTTTTAGGTAGCCAAGGCATTAAATTTTTACCACTGAAACGCTGTAGTCTCGCGGAAATATCGTAAGACTGGCTTGCCGAACCAAATGATTTAGCAATATTGTCGCGTTTATTTTTATCGATCATTTTCTTCTATAACCTTATTTACGCATTCTGCTAAGTACTTGATATCTTTTTCTTTATGAGATGAAGTTATGGTAACGCGTAACCTAGAACTCCCCTTTGGAACCGTTGGGGGGCGAATTGCACTTAGCCATATTCCGTATTGTTTTAATGATTCAGCGCTTTGCATTGCTAATTGTTCACTACCTAGCACTAATGCATGAATTGAAGATGACGTTGGCAACAAGGTGACCTGTGAACATAATGATTGTTTAAATAGTTGACTTAAATGCGCGATCTTTTCTCTTCGCCATGATTCGTTAATCACTAATTCGATACTTTTTGCCGTCGCCCATGCAATAGCCGGAGACATCGCGGTTGAATAAATATAATGACGCGCTACATTAATTAAATATTCATAAGTCTTGTTATCGCAAGCCACAAAAGCCCCGCTCGTGGCTAGCGCTTTACCAAACGTGGCCATAATAATATCTATATCGTTAGTTACGCTACTACTGCCTTGGCCTTCATTACCTGTAATACCGATACTGTGCGCATCATCAATATACAATTTAGCTTGATGTTGTTGAGCAATATCTGACAGCGCATTAATATCTGCACTATCACCATCCATACTAAAAATACCTTCTGACACAATAAGATGATCAGGATAAGAAGATGCGTTTATTAGGTTATTCAGTTGCTGATAATCATTATGTAAAAAGCGCTTAACTTTCGCTTGTTGTGAAAAAGCTCCATCAAGTAATGAAGCATGAGACAGTTTATCCAACCAAATGGCAGTACTAGGTTGGGCAAAAGCATTCAAAGAAGCAAAGTTGGCCGAAAAGCCACTATTAAACAACAAACATTTATCTTTGTTTTGCCACTGACAAATGACATTTTCAAGGTATTGATGAGCATAATTAAATCCGGTTAATAAGCTAGAACCACTAGAACACACGCCATACTTTTCAGCCCCTTCATTAAGTGCTGCATTAATCTTTGGGTGGTGATTTAACCCTAAATAATCATTCGACGAAAAGTTAAGATATTGTTTGCCTTCATGCACTAAGTGTCGTGCATTTTGCTGTTCAATCAACACTCGTTGACGGTAAAGGTGCTCTTCCTTTCTTGTCGCTAAGTGTTGATCAATAAAATCGAATGCCATTTACGCTATTTCGCTGCGTTATAAAACAAACTGTCACTTTCTTGTTCAGCTACTTTAGCTTGTAATACTTGTGCTTCCACTTCTTCATCAACATTATTTGCGATTGTTTCAGTGTTGATACCAAGTTTATTAAATAGCGCAATGTCAGCATTAGATTCCGGATTACCGGCTGTAAGCAATTTACAACCATAGAAAATTGAATTAGCACCCGCTAAAAAGCATAGCGATTGCATTTGTTCATTCATGGCATCACGCCCAGCTGATAAACGTACATGGCTATTTGGCATCATAATACGTGCAACCGCAATACAACGAATAAAATCAAAATTATCTAAATCTTCAACATCAGAAAGCGGTGTACCATCAATTTTTACCAGCATGTTGATTGGTACACTTTCTGGTTGCGGCGATAGATTAGCCAGTTGCGCTAATAACGAGGCACGATCCGTAGCTTTTTCACCTAAGCCAACAATACCGCCACTACACACCTTCATTCCGGCAGAACGAACATTACTCAAAGTATCAAGCCTGTCTTGGTAACTACGCGTGGTGATAATTTGATTATAGTGTTCAGGTGAAGTATCAAGGTTGTGATTGTAATAATCTAACCCTGCTTCTTGTAATTCACTGGCTTGATCAGAAGAAAGCATGCCTAAAGTCATGCAGGTCTCCATACCTAATTTCTTAACACCTTTAACCATTTCAACCACATAAGGCATATCACGTTCTTTAGGATTGCGCCATGCAGCGCCCATACAGAAACGGGTTGAACCCTGCTCTTTTGCTTTTTCCGCAGCTTCCAGTACTTTTTCAACTTCCATTAATTTTTCTTTTTCAATGTCAGTTTTATAACGGGCACTTTGCGAACAGTATTTACAATCTTCTGGGCATGCACCGGTTTTAATGGACAGTAACGTACTAACTTGCACTTCGTTTGCATTAAAATGTTGTCGATGAATGCTTTGTGCGTAGAACATTAAATCGTTGAAAGGCAGATCAAATAACGCATTTACTTCAGCGTTTGACCAGTTATGCCTAAGTTGCCCTAATTCGAAATTAAGTGCCGAATTCGCTTTTATCATGAAAAATTGCCTGCTGTTGAGTGTTTGCAACGATAATTGAATACGGGTAGTCTATGCACCACCAAGAACTTGTCAACAAATTCCTGCACACTACATTTACTAATGATTAATAAATATACAGATCTCGTTACTTTTGATAAAAAACATGTATGGCATCCTTATACTTCGATGAGCAACCCACTACCATCTTATGTGGTAGAGCGAGCTGATGGTGTTAATATTCAATTAAAATCTGGTGAAACACTGATAGATGGCATGTCATCATGGTGGTCTGTTTTACATGGTTATAACCGGCCTGAATTAAATAAAGCGGTAACCGAGCAATTAGATAAAGTAGCTCATGTAATGTTTGGTGGTTTTACCCATGAACCCGCTATTACCCTAGTGAAAAAATTGGTATCGCTGACGCCTGACGGACTAGAAAAAGTATTTATTTCTGATAGTGGCTCTGTTGCTGTAGAAGTAGCAATAAAAATGTCGCTTCAATATTGGCAAAGTAAAGAACAAGCAAACAAACATAAATTGATGACGGTACGTAATGGCTATCATGGTGATACCTTTGCTGCGATGTCTGTGTGTGACCCTGTCACTGGTATGCATCAAATTTTTGATAAAGTATTGATGAAAAATATCTTTGCTCCTGCCCCTACTATTATGATTGATGATCCTTGGGATGATAAAGAAACTGAGCAACTCGAAATATTATTTGCTAAACATCATCATGAGTTAGCGGCATTTATTATCGAGCCTATCGTACAAGGTACGGGAGGTATGCGCTTTTATCACCCGAATTACCTAAAAACCGTTCGGCAATTATGCGATAAATATCAAGTACTGTTTATTGCCGACGAAATCGCAACAGGTTTAGGGCGTACCGGTAAATTATTTGCTTGTGAGTGGGCTGATATATCACCCGATATTATGTGTTTAGGAAAAACCTTAACCGGTGGTTATTTATCGTTAGCAGCAACACTTTGCACTACTAACATCGCTGAAACAATCAGTAATGGTGATGCAAGCTGTTTTATGCATGGACCAACTTTTATGGGAAACCCACTAGCTTGTAGTGTTGCTATTGCGAGTATTGATCTACTATTGCAAAATAACTGGCAGGCACAAGTTAAACAAATTGAGTCTTGGTTTAAGCAAGCGATTAAGCCTCTTGGTGAAAATAAACGAGTAAAAAATGTACGAGTTTTAGGTTCAATAGCAGTAGTAGAAACACACCAAAGTGTTAATGTGGCAACAATACAACAACATTTTGTAGAGCAAGGTGTTTGGATCCGCCCTTTTGGCAAGCTGATTTATATGATGCCGCCACTTATTATTACTCAAGAACAAATAGAAACGCTAATCAATGCGATAGCATCGGCACTACCTCATGATAAGTTCTTTAACGACTAAGTTGGAAGACGATATACACTGTCCAAGCAATTGATACGATAAACAATAAAAAAATATTAAATCTTGTGTTATCGGATTTTCTTCTACTACGAAATTTATGGATGATAAGCGCGATATAGCTTAGTAAGGCGCTTATCCATAGCAGAATATATAAGTACCCCGTTAACGGCGTTAACCAAAACTTTCTGACTGAGATCCCATGATAACGTAAAACACCAAATTCATTATCTGGGGCAGCGTAATAAGATACGATAAGAGCAACAATAAAAACAGCCCACGCAACTAAGGTTAATATCTGAATGGTTTTTAACCAGACATCTGAATGAACTCTACGTTCATGACCCAAAAAACGACTCATTGGCTTATTATTTCCTTAAAACCATATGCTATAGCGATAAAATCGTGCCGTAGTGCAAGTTTTTACTTGTGAAACCTAATGATCACGGTAACATATCAGCCCTTAAATTAAGAACAAGTTTTTTACTCATAAAAGAGGTTTGATAAATGTCAGTTATCGCTATTTCTGATGTGTTAGCAGGTAAGTTTCCTGTTGATAAAGAGATTTCTGTGCATGGTTGGATCCGTACCAGACGTGATTCTAAAGCAGGAATTTCATTTTTAGCCATCCATGATGGTTCATGTTTCGATGCTATTCAGGCTATAGCGCCAAATAATTTAGATAATTATCAAGATGAAGTTTTAAAATTAACCGCAGGTGCGGCTGTTAAAGTAACAGGAACTTTAGTTGAATCTCCGGGGCAAGGACAGTCATTTGAAATTCAAGCAACCCAAGTAGAAGTGCTAGGCTTGGTTGATGATCCAGATACTTATCCGATGGCTGCTAAGCGTCATTCTATCGAGTTCTTACGTGAACATGCACATTTACGCCCTCGTACTAATATTGGCGGTGCCGTTACTCGTGTAAGAAATTCATTAGCTCAAGCGGTTCATCGTTTTCTGCATGAAAAAGGCTATATGTGGATTAGTACACCACTTATTACCGGTAGTGATTGTGAAGGTGCTGGCGAAATGTTTCGTGTTAGTACCCTTGATATGGAAAACCTCCCTAAAACAGATAAAGGCGATATTGATTACGCTGAAGATTTCTTCGGTAAAGAAACTTTTCTTACAGTTTCTGGTCAATTAAACGTTGAAACATACTGTTGCGCATTATCAAAAGTGTACACTTTCGGCCCTACTTTCCGTGCTGAAAATTCCAATACAAGCCGACATTTAGCAGAATTTTGGATGGTTGAACCAGAAATTGCGTTTGCTGATTTAGCTGATGCCGCTACATTAGCAGAAGAAATGTTAAAGTACGTGTTTAAAGCATTACTTGAAGAACGTGCTGATGATATGGCTTTCTTCCAGCAACGAGTTGATAAAACTGTAATTGATCGCTTAAATGCTGTGATCAATAAAGACTTTGTTCGTATGGACTACACAGACGCGATTGAAATACTACAAAACTGTGGTAAAACCTTTGAAAACCCAGTTTCATGGGGTGTTGATTTAAATTCAGAACACGAACGCTACCTTGCAGAAGAACATGTAGGTGGCCCAGTAGTATTGCAAAACTACCCTAAAGATATTAAATCATTTTACATGCGATTAAATGATGATGGTAAAACTGTTGCAGCTATGGACATATTAGCACCTGGTATTGGTGAAATTATCGGTGGTAGTCAACGTGAAGAGCGTTTAGATGTGCTTGATAAACGTATGGGCGAAATGGATTTAGATCCAGCAGATTACAGCTGGTATAGAGATTTACGCCGTTATGGTACAGTACCTCATTCTGGCTTTGGTTTAGGCTTTGAGCGTTTAGTTGCTTACGCAACTGGCATGCAAAACGTAAGAGACGTAATCCCCTTCCCACGCACGCCTAACAACGCAGCATATTAAGCTCGCAATTGTTCATTTAAAAAAACCACTTGCTAAACAAGTGGTTTTTTTGTGAGTAAAAATTAAGGGGTCAGGTACATTTAACAAAGTAAACCAAGTGTTTATATATCAACTATAAAATCAAAAGGTATTCTATCGATTAATCATTTTCACGCGATCTGCAAAATACCGTTCAGGTTTTATCGGCATGTCTTTGGCTTTCGTACCGATATAAAGAAAGCCTGTAATATCGTTGTGTGAAGCAATATCAAGAGACGTTTTTACATCTTCGTTAAACGCTAGCTCTCCTGTACGCCACATTGCACCGTATCCTAGTGAAAATGCTGCCATTTGCATAGCATGAACAACGCAACCAGCGGTGATCAATTGCTCTTTTTCCGGCACCTTTTCATGATTTTGGTAATCTGTACTGACCACGATTACCATAGGGGCGCGAAATGGCATTTTTGCTGCTTTGTCTATTTTAGCTTGCTCTGCTTTTTTTAATGTCATTGCCTTTACAAATGCACTGCTGAGCTTGTTAAGTCCTTCACCACTATATACAGAAATATTGAACGGTTTTAATGCTCCGTGATCAGGTATTCTCATACCCGCCGTTAGAATGGTATGTAATTCATCATTATTTGGTGCTGGTATTGTCAATGATGGATCAGATTGTCGATTTAATAACAGCTCAGTTGCATTCATAAAGTATTGTTCAACTATAATTTAGGTTTGAGCCAGTAAGTATAAAGGTAATAGTCGGCACTAGTAAATCGTCCACCACCAATAAATAACAACGCAAGCAACATAATAAAATAAGTTACCGCCAGTTCTATACCATTATTCATCACACCAATATTGCCCTTTTCAAATAGCCAATCTGTATTGCCATTTTCGGCTAAGATCTCTCGCATTTTATTAAGTCGCACATACACTTGATCACTGTTTTCTAAACTTTTTTGAGCGGCATCAATACCTAACCAGTCAAGAACATTGGCTGTACTAACTGCAGAATTACTGGGCGCAACGGCAAACCAACCATGTTCAAGGTGTACCGTAGTGGCCGCAACCACCATGGTAAACATTAACGGAATAGTAATAAGTCGAGTTAATAATCCGATAAGTAGCAGCCACCCACCTAAAAACTCCGTCCATGCGGCAATATTGGCCAACACTTCAGCATATGGTAGCCCCAATCCCCATTCGGCATTGCCGAACCAATTAACCACGTTGTCACTGGCTAATAAAACTTCAAAGCCTGTACTATCAGGATCAGACAAATTTAATTTACTAAAACCCGCAATAATCATAATCGGTGCTAAAAACAACCTTAATAACAATGCTGGAATGCCGTTAAACCAATACAACTTACTGGTCGCTTTTTGATAGAATGCAATAATATTCATAATTTCTCACGCAGATCTTTAATATTAAATAGAACGTTTTTTATACTAAACTCTTTCATTCCATTGCCCTTAAATAAATTCTTAAAAGAAAAAACAGTTAAAGTGTGATTAACGGCGTATTATTCAACATTATTTACAATTTACACTACTTAAACGATAGATATTCTTATAGCATATAAATATGTATTGCATTATTTAAGATAAAAAATTTATGAGTGATAAACACCCTAGCGCTATTGTTAGGATCAGCAAAAGCTTATTTCAGTTACTTAACGTTTCCAGAAAAATTATCGTTAATGTTGTGTTCTTTTTAGTGTTATTTATTTTTGTCATTATTTTCACCAATGACGAAGCTGAAATTATTGTGCCTAGCAAAGCGGCATTAGTGTTAAATATTGAAGGCGATGTCGTTGAACAAAAAGTTGAAATTGATCCATTAGACGCCTTTTTAGCTGAAGCTACTGACCAGCCTAACGATCGACCGGAGGTTTTATTACAAGATGTGTTAGATGCTATCTCAATAGCAAAAGAGGATGATCGTATTCAAATGATCGTCTTAAAATTAGCTAAAATGTCTAGTGCAAACATTACAAAAGCAAGAATGATTGCCAAATATTTACAAGACTTCAAAACCTCAGGAAAAAAGGTAATTGCTGTAGGCGATCAGTTCACTCAAGATCAATATTATTTAGCGAGTTACGCAGATGAAATCTGGATGAATCCTAATGGCTGGTTATTACTTGATGGCTACGGTCGTTATCAAACCTATGTTAAATCAGCCTTTGATAAATTAGCTATTTCACAGCATATATTTCGTGTTGGTACCTATAAATCAGCAGTAGAGCCTTTTATTCGTGATGATATGTCACAAGAAGCAAAAGAAGCCAATCGCCTGTGGTTATCACAACTATGGGCTCAATATAAAACAGATGTAGCAGCTCAACGAGAATTTAGCATTGATAACTTTGATGAATCTATTGATATTTTGCTTGATAAACTCGAAAAAGCCGATGGTAAGATTGCTCAATACGCGCTAAATAACCACTGGGTAGACCAATTAAAAACTCACGATCAAATAAATGAAACCTTACTTGCCATGGTTGGGAGAAATACACAGGGAAACTTCAACCAAATAGGCTTTAATCAATACCTAAGAGCATCGACACCGATGGTTGCTGTTGGAGGTAATGCAGATAAAGTAGCCGTTATTGTAGCAAAAGGAACCATTTTAGACGGCGAACAACCACCTGGAACGATTGGCGGAGATACTTTAGCAAAATATTTAAAACAAGCTCGGTTAAACCATCATGTAAAAGCTGTTGTTCTCAGGGTTGATAGCCCAGGAGGCAGTGCATTTGCTTCTGATGTAATCCGTCATGAAATCGATCTACTGAAACAAGCAGGAAAAACGGTTGTTGCTTCAATGGGATCTTATGCTGCATCTGGCGGCTATTGGATATCAGCTCCTGCTGACGCTATTGTTGCATCCCCTACCACAATTACTGGTTCTATTGGTATATTTGGTTTTTTTATGACCTTTGAAAAATCATTAGAAAAACTAGGTATTTTCACTGATGGTGTTGGCACGACTGACTTAGCAGGGTTTAGCATTGCTCGTCCTCTTAATGATAAAGTAGCTAAAGTGTTTCAACTAGGTATTGAACGAGGTTATCAAGACTTTATCGCCTTAGTCGCTAAACATAGAAATATGTCTTTGCAAGAAGTTGATAAAATAGCACAAGGACGCGTATGGTCAGGGTTACAAGCACAACAACTAGGCCTAGTAGATGCGCTTGGTGATTTGGACGATGCTATTTCACTTGCGGCCGAATTAGCAAATTTAACGAATTACGAAACAATGTTAATTGAAAAAGTAAGGTCAACGGAAGAGCTTTTTTGGCAAAACATTTTTACTGAAACAAGTGCTTTTTTACCTACACGAACGAAACAAACACCTGATCAGCTGCACATATTATTAAATCATGTGAAACAAGAACTAACGGCAGTTTCAACGTTAAACGATCCACAGGGTATTTATGCTAAATGCATAGCATGTGAGCTGAATTAGCCAATATACTTTACCTATAATTAATGCCTCCGCGTTTTATTAGTTAACCGGGGGCATGAAACATTAACGTACCCAACATTATGAAGAAAAAAATTTATATCGCTTATACTGGCGGCACCATTGGTATGAAGGCAAGCGAGCAAGGTTATATTCCTGCTAAAGGGCATTTAATAGAATCTATTCAAAACATGCCAGAATTTTACCGTGAGGAAATGCCAGAATTTACCTTAAAGGAATATCACCCTCTAATCGATTCTTCGAATATGACACCCAGTGATTGGCAACGTATAGCCGATGACATTGCAGAACAATATCAAGAATATGATGGTTTTGTCGTATTACACGGTACAGATACCATGGCCTATACGAGTTCTGCTTTATCTTTCATGTTTGAAAATCTATCAAAGCCCGTTATTGTCACCGGTTCACAAATTCCGTTTAGTCAATTACGTTCTGATGGGCAAGTGAATCTTTTGAATGCTCTATACATTGCAGCAAATTACCCTATTAATGAAGTCGGCCTGTTTTTTAATAACCGATTGTATAGAGGAAATCGAGCTATCAAAGCATACGCTGATGGCTTCAATGCCTTTGACTCCCCTAATATGCCTCCTTTACTTGAGGCAGGAATAAACATCAAAGTAGTAGCTGGCAGTATTGCCTCTGGCTCTACAGATACCGTTAAGATGACAAGTATCACCCCTCAACCTATCGGTGTTGTGCATTTATACCCCGGCATTAGCCATGAGTTAATTGCAAATGTAATACAACAACCGGTAAGAGCACTCATTGTTCGAAGTTATGGCGTAGGTAATGCCCCACAAGATGAGCGTTTATTAGCCTTACTTTCTGATGCCAATGAACGAGGCATTATTGTGGTTAATTGTAGTCAATGCATTAAAGGTAGAGTGAACATGGAAGGATATGCAACAGGTTCAGCGTTAAGTCGTTGTGGAGTTATCAGTGGACAAGACATGACCTTAGAGGCAACACTAACAAAGTTACATTACTTATTGAGTCAATCATTAACTACCGAACAAATTAAAGGTTTATTTATTAAAAATCTACGTGGTGAATTAAGTGATTAGATCATTAGAGCGTGTTGAACTTTGCTGTTTAAGTTTTGTTCAAGGTAAACGCCTTCTGATCGCGGCACTTGGATTCTTGCATAGTCATTCTATGGT
>NZ_JAUOPD010000035.1 GCF_030546745.1 Thalassotalea sp. 1_MG-2023 | reverse complement strand
GCTCCCCTGGTCTGATTTGAACAGACGACACATGGATTAACAGTCCACCGCTCTAACCAGCTGAGCTACAGGGGAATCATGTTTAAGAGATTGTATCTCGTCAACGGGGCGGAATATTAATGGCAGCTAGTCGGTGTGTCAACCCAAAATGAAGAAAAAATTGATTTCATGGATCGTTTGCTCGTTTTCCGCTCAGTCTGGCTGATTTGACATCAACGATTGGTGAAGCTTTCTGCAATCAATTGTAAGCGTTTATTAAATTGAAGTTATCCACCAAAACTGTGGATAACTACGTGGATGAAAGTGTAATAAAACGTTTTCATTGACGTATACCTAGTTTTTTTGTGGGTGGTAATAATTGTTGTTTTGTTAATAATCATTATTAAACAGTGTGTTATGTGTTTTTCTTGTTGTTTGTTAGTCTTGTTGTGCTATTTTTGTTCAACCAATGTTTTCAGTCAAAATGTGTGTGTTAAGTTAGGTTATACACAGTTCTATTTCTTTTTAAACTTTTAAAATGCTTATCCAGTTTGATTAAATTTAACTAAAGCAATGAAAGTTAATATTTACATAGCGACTCTTCTTAGTATCTTTTACAATACACGCTCACATTTTGTGGTGGTAACAAAGTAATTAGTCATGGTAGCGGAAAAAAATAGTCGACAAATAAACCTTTTGGCAGATCCTGTTGGGCCAACCTTAAAACAAATGACCATTCCAATGATTTACGGCATGATTTTGCTAATGACATTTAACTTGGTTGATACGTTTTTCGTTAGTTTATTGGGAACTCAGCCGCTCGCCGCGATAAGTTTTACTTTTCCTATCACTTTTACCGTTATTAGCTTAACTATCGGGCTCGGTATTGGCACTTCTGCGGTTATCGCAAAATCATTAGGAACAGGGGATGATAGCTTTGCCAAATGCTCAGCTACCTCAGCGTTGATATTAGCAGCGATAGTGGTTGGTATACTATCGTATACGGGCTATGTGTTCACCGATGAAATTTTCACATTATTAGGTGCTAATGAAGATTTATTACCAGAAATTCACCAATACATGGATTTATGGTTTTTAGGTAGTGTGTTTTTAATTGGCCCTATGATTGGTAATGCTATTTTACGTGCCAGTGGTGATACAAAAACTCCCAGTATTATTATGGGGCTTGGCGGTATTATTAATGCGATTTTAGATCCTATTTTTATTTTTGGCTTTGGGCCTATTGAACCGATGGGCATACAAGGGGCTGCATTAGCCACGTTAATTTCATGGGTATTTGGGCTTGCATATGTTTTGTATATTGTTGGTTACCAACGCAAGCTAATACACACCACGCTCGATTTATTCAGTACTTTTTTTAAAGCGTCTAAAACTATTTTACATATTGGCTTACCAGCAGCAGGCGCTAATATGTTAACGCCGATAGCCGCTGCCATTTTAACGGCTATAGCGGCAACCTATGGAGAGCCTGTTGTTGCAGCCTTTGGTGTTGGAACGCGTATTGAATCGATTGCCTGTTTAGTGATCTTAGCCTTATCTATGACATTACCACCGTTTATTAGCCAAAATTTCGGTGCTGGCCATATGCATCGTGTACAGCAAGGGTATAAAACATCGATAAAATTTGTGATGATTTGGCAGATAGTTATTTATTTCATTTTAGTCTTGTCAGCGCCACTTATTGCAAGCATTTTTACCGATGAAGAACATGTTGCTAAGATTATCAAATTGTTTATTTGGGTGTTACCACTTGGATATGGGTTTCAAGGGATTGTTATTCTAACGAACTCTTCATTTAATGCCTTACATAAACCCATGGTCGCGTTATTTTTGAGTATATTACGGTTGTTTGTTTGCTATGTGCCATTATCTTATTTAGGCAGTTTATGGTACGGCATTGAAGGCTTTTTTATTGGGGGGTTACTTGGAAACGTGGTAATGGCAGCAATTTCTTATAAAGCTTTTTCTAAACAATTCGACGACATTTCTTTAGCGCCAAAGGCTGTTTCATCATGAAGTCATTGCAAATTAATTCCGAATATACGCCAAATGGTGATCAACCTACGGCGATCGCAAAGTTAGTTGAAGGCCTTGAAGATGGCTTGGCACACCAAACATTATTAGGGGTAACAGGTTCCGGTAAAACATTTACCGTTGCAAACGTAATACAAACGGTCAATCGTCCTACCATGATGTTAGCACCGAATAAAACCTTAGCGGCTCAACTTTATGGTGAAATGAAAGAGTTCTTTCCTAATAATGCCGTTGAATATTTTGTGTCTTATTACGATTATTATCAACCTGAAGCCTATGTTCCAACGACCGATACTTTCATTGAAAAAGATGCTTCAATTAATGATCACATTGAGCAAATGCGTTTGTCGGCAACAAAGGCTTTATTAGAGCGACGAGATGTTATTATCGTTGCTTCGGTCTCGGCGATATACGGTTTAGGCGATCCTGATTCATACCTGACGATGATGTTACATTTGCGTCAAGGCGATATTATTAATCAGCGTGA
This sequence comes from Thalassotalea sp. 1_MG-2023, assembly GCF_030546745.1. Classification (GTDB taxonomy): domain Bacteria; phylum Pseudomonadota; class Gammaproteobacteria; order Enterobacterales; family Alteromonadaceae; genus Thalassotalea_C. The sequence continues at coordinate 25,803 of NZ_JAUOPD010000035.1, read as the reverse complement.
CATTTTACGTCGACTCGCTGAATTACAATATACGCGCAATGACGTTGCTTTTCAGCGTGCAACTTACCGTGTACGCGGAGATGTGATTGATATTTTTCCTGCTGAATCTGATCGTCTTGCGTTACGCGTTGAATTATTTGATGAAGAAATAGAGCGCATAAGTCAGTTTGACCCATTAACAGGGCAAGTTGAGCGAACGCTTGCACGCGTAACGGTTTACCCGAAAACACATTACGCGACGCCAAGAGAAAAAATTCTAGCGGCAGTTGAAAATATTAAAATAGAATTAGGCGAACGTGCGAAACAGCTTAAAGACAATAATAAGTTAATTGAAGAGCAAAGAATTGTTCAACGAACACAATTTGATATCGAAATGATGACAGAGCTTGGTTATTGTTCAGGAATTGAAAACTATTCACGTTACTTGTCTGGGCGCTCGCCAGGTGAAGCGCCTCCAACGCTGTTCGATTATTTACCTGATGATGGCTTGTTAATAATTGATGAGTCACATGTCACAGTGCCGCAAATTGGCGCGATGTATAAAGGTGATCGGTCAAGAAAAGAAAACCTTGTTGAGTATGGTTTTCGTTTACCATCAGCGCTTGATAATCGACCGATGAAGTTTGATGAATTTGAATCACTTGCCCCTCAAACAATTTATGTCTCAGCAACCCCGAGTAATTATGAGCTGGAAAAATCTTCTGGTGAAGTTGCTGAACAAGTAGTAAGACCTACAGGCTTGTTAGATCCGCAAATTGAAGTTCGACCTGTAGAAACACAAGTCGATGACTTACTATCTGAAATACGTATACGAGTTGATATTGGTGAGCGTGTATTAGCAACAACGTTGACCAAACGTATGGCAGAAGATTTAACTGAATATTTAGATGAACACGGGGTTAAAACACGTTATTTACATTCTGATATTGATACCGTAGAACGCGTTGAAATTATTCGTGATTTTCGGCTTGGCCATTTTGATGTATTAGTTGGCATTAACTTGCTCAGAGAAGGGTTAGATATGCCAGAGGTATCACTTGTTGCGATTTTAGATGCGGATAAAGAAGGCTTTTTACGCTCAGAGCGCTCACTTATTCAAACAATAGGGCGGGCAGCGCGTAACGTGAACGGTCGAGCCATATTATATGCTGATCGCATTACGGGTTCTATGCGAAGAGCCATTGATGAAACGGATAGACGAAGAGAAAAACAACAAGCTTACAATGTAGAACATGGCATTACTCCACAGGGTGTAAAACGCAGAATTACCGATGTAATGGATGTTGGTGATAGACCAGAGCAAGCAATTATCAACCAAAAAGCTAAGGCTGCTGAATCCGACGCAAAATACCATGTTATGTCAGTGAATGAGATTGATGACAAAGTGAAACAGCTTGAAAAACAAATGATTGATCACGCACAAAATCTAGAGTTTGAGCAAGCGGCAAGTGTAAGGGATGAAATAGCTAAGCTACGTCAACAGCAATTGGCGGTATAATATTTCAATTTGATTGTATAGTTTGTCACGTTACGTGAAGTTCACCTTAGGTCAAACATCATGTAACTGGAAATAATAGTAGAGATCGACTCACTGTTGCAGCTTCCTAAATGGCTTATGTCTTCAATAATTTTATCTTGAATATCTACTGGAAATAGCATTAGTTGCTCTAAGTATAAATGTGCTTGGGTTTCATTGTTATTGGTCATTAATTCTGCTAAACGACTGGCATGATTTCTCCAAATTGCGCTCATAAACTTATACCTCACAGTTAACAATGCAGGGATTTGCTTTGTTATAACATAGGTACATTAAGTTTAGTGTAAAGTCGGTTGTTTTTTATACATATTGGTTATTAAAAAATATCTTTATAAAGTAACAAATATAATGTGAGGCTAATCAATTGTTATTTGGTGTTTTTCTAATTGATGCAAAAGTGCTTTTTTTGACACGTTAAGCACTTTGCCGATTGTGTGTGTGGTTTCCATGATAATTTCTAAGTGTAACTTTAATAATCACTATAAAAGCAAGTTTAGGTGTTTGCTTTTATAGCTGGTAGCAACACTAAACTGTTAATAAACGCTCTATGTCATTAACAAGCTCTTCTGGTTTGGTTGTAGGGGAGTAGCGTTTAACAACGTTTCCGTTACCGTCGACAAGAAACTTGGTAAAGTTCCATTTAATTGATTTAGAGCCGAAAATACCTGGCGCTTCTTTTTTTAGAAAGGTAAATAATGGTGCTGCATTGTCACCGTTTACTTCCACTTTATCCATTAACGGAAAGTTTATCTTAAAATTAAGATCACAAAATTGTTGAATTGCTTCATTATCACCCTTTTCTTGTTTACCAAACTGGTTACATGGAAAGGCGAGGATTTCGAATCCCTTATCCTTATACTTTTGATAAAGTTCTTCTAATCCTGCATATTGAGGTGTAAAGCCACATGCACTTGCTGTATTGACAATCAGTACAACTTTATTTTTTAAAGTGTTTAACTCAAACGCTTGTTTTCTATTGGTGACAACTTGGTATTGGTAGAAGTTGTTGCTCATCTTTGGCTCCTGTGGTCGGATGTCTTAGTAACGATAATGGATAAAAGTTAATTTAACAACTATCCGATATGCTGAATCATGTTATAAACTATGTTTTCAGTATGTTGTAAAGAGATCATTATGAAAGTTGCATTTATCGGATTGGGCGTAATGGGTTACCCAATGGCAGGGCATTTAGTAAAAGCAGGGCATGAGGTTACGGTTTATAATCGCACAATAGCAAAAGCAGTTAGCTGGAGTGAAGCCTTTGATGGACAATATGCCGAAACGCCAAAACAAGCGGCGCAAAGCTGCGAAATAGTGTTTGTTTGTGTAGGTAACGACGATGATGTTAGGCAAGTGTTAACAGCTGAGAGCGGCGTTTTTTCAGGTTTAACTAAAGGTGCTATTGTTGTTGATCATACGACCGCTTCAGCGTCACTTGCTAGGGATATGCATAATGTAGCACGTGAACATGGCATAGGCTTTATTGACGCACCGGTTTCAGGTGGCCAAGCGGGTGCTGAAAATGGCGTATTAACCATTATGTGTGGAGGCGAACAAGCAGTTTTCGATAAAGTACAACCTGTAATGAACGCATACGCACGATTTAGCCAATTAATGGGCGATATCGGTTCAGGGCAACTTGCCAAAATGGTGAATCAAATTTGTTTCGTTAATGCAGTACAAGGGTTAGCAGAAGGGCTGAATTTTGCGCAACACGCAGGACTTGATACAGATAAACTGCTAGAAACGATTTCTAAAGGCGCTGCTGGTTCTTGGCAAATGGATAACCGCGGTAAGACCATGTGCGAACGTGAGTTTGATTTTGGTTTTGCTGTTGATTGGGTGCGAAAAGACTTAGGTATGGCATTTGATGAAGCTGAAAAACTCGGTGTTGACCTGACGATTACAAAACAACTCGATAACTATTATGAAGAAGTTCAAGCGATGGGCGGTAATCGCTGGGATACTTCCAGCTTAATTGCACGTTTTCAAAAGCCTGAGTAATAGCTTTCACACATAATAAGAACTAACAATAGGATGACAACATGCCAGTGATACATTATATAGCTTTATTATTATTGCTCAGTGTATTTACACACTTTAAAGCACAAGCAAATACTACAGTAGAAAAAGAATTAGCTGAATTTTGGCAACAAGCTGAACAAACAGTTACTCAAGGTGACTTTGTCGGTTATTCAGCCACATTCCATGAAAATGCCGTTTTAGTTTCAGATATTGCAAAAACAAGCTATCCGATTGATAAAGCGCTAACCCGGTGGAAAAAAGGCTTTGATGATACCAAAGCCGGTAAAATGAAGGCAGGAGTTAGCTTTAAATTTACCCAATCATTGGTGAGTGACAATACCGCACATCAAACAGGGTATTTTTATTATTACAGCATTGATAGCCAAGGTCAAAAATCGCCTTTTATTGCGCATTTTGAAGCACTGCTAATGAAGAGCAATGGGAAATGGCAAATTATGATGGAACGCCATATTAAGCAAGTAGATTTACAAGCCTGGCGGTCATTATAGTTGCAAGTCTTAACTTAATCTAATAGGCCATTATTCACCTTTTAGATTAAGTTTTTTCTTTAACTAGATATTTCCCTGCAAATACTCATATAAAGCTTTTAACACTGCCACTTTGCTTTGATCACTTTCATGTTCATGCACGAGGTTTTCAATTTTGAGCATAAATTCATCTGCTGAAAGTACACCCTTACCACCATACTGCAACTTACTTTGACAATAGCTCTGCCATTTTAATTGTTCTTCGTTATTGAGCGTTTGAGGATAATTTCTTGCCCTAAACCTAAATAGTAACGTACTTAAACGTTCATCTTGAAACTGAAATGGGTGTGTAGCTAATTGCTCTATCGGTAACTGGTGTAAAATTTCCATTTGCGCTTTGTCACTTTGACTGAAAAAGGCGCCACCATAAAGCGCATGTTCAGCATCTGGCTGTTCGTTTTGATTGTCTTCAGGTAAAAACACATCGCTAAGTTTATCGCGTAACGTTTCATGTTTTTTTAGTTGAGTTAAATGTGTTAAACAGGTTTCCCTTGGAATTGATAAACGTTCTGCATTTTCGGGTAGTAAGGTTTTTGCAGGGGCAACAACAGGGCATTTATTAATATGGATAAGTTTAACGGGAATGGGTAATTCGTCTTCGCCTAACTCATCATGCCTGGTATACAGGTGGTTTTTGATCTCTTCACTACTTAGTTCAAATAAGGGAGTAGGATCTTGCGCCAAATCAACAGCAATAACTGCGTTTTTATTTTGTGGGTGATAAGCAACCGGAGCAAACCAGCTCGTGCAGCCATGTATAGATGAAATTTTACTCGATGTATGCACGACAGGGGTCATATTGTAGACATCTAATAGTTCGCTCACCTGTTTTTTACTGCGTAAACTAAATAAAAATTGATAAAGCTTCGGTTGTTTTTCTTTAATGAGCTTTGCCATTGCGATGGTTGCATAAACATCGCTCATGGCATCATGTGCGGCTTCATGGCTTATAGCATTTGCTGAGGTTAATAATTCTAATCTAAAACTTACGCGTTCCTCACCTGTGCGTTCATCAACAACTTTTGGCCATTCTATGCCTTCGGGTCTGAGCGCATAACAGGCTCTGATCATATCGATAATATCCCAGCGGCTATTGCCATTTTGCCACTCTCGCGCATATGGGTCATAAAAGTTTCGATAAAATAAATAACGCGTTACTTCATCATCAAAGCGAATATTGTTGTAACCTGCCACACAAGTATTAGGTTGTGAAAAAAGCGTATGAATTTTTGCTGCAAACTCTGCTTCATTAAAACCTTCTCGTAATGCTTTTTGAGGAGTTATACCGGTTACTAATGCAGCTTCAGGATGAGGAAGGTAGTCAGCTGGTGGCTGGCAATAGAACATTTCAGGCTCACCAATGATGTTTAAATCAAGATCTGTACGAATGCCCGCAAACTGTGATGGTTTGTCGTATTTAGGATTGATCCCCCACGTTTCATAATCGTGCCAAAGAATAGTGGGCTGTTGCTGACTAACCATATAAAACGTATTACCTTTGATTAATGAATGATAGTAATCATTGTTTGATCACTAAAGAAGAGTTGAATGTAGCAATTATAGGAATGACATCATTCACTTATCAACCCATTTTGTCACTAATCTTGAAGGAGTGTTTAAAATTTTTTAAATAATACAGCTTTTTTTCACGTTGATGTTAAAGAGTTTTTAAATTCGAAGATAAACATCGATATATGACGCTTTGATTTTTAAGAATTTATACTAGTATTTAAAGTACTAAACAAATTTCGAAGAATAACAATGAGCTGGACAATATTAAGAAAACTGCAAGCATTATCACTGACCATCGTTATGGTGTTTACCTTAGCGTTATTGGTGATTAAATTTTATAGCAATGAAATTGGAGATAAATTTGATCAGTTTTATCAAAATAACTTTTCTACTTCCATGCAGTTTGAACGTATCAAAGAAGTGCAAGTTGATACGATGTTAAATATTAGAGGTCTACAGATAAGTTACTTACTAAAGTTAGAAGAACAAACCGAAGGGTATTTATCAACAATTGCTGAAAATCATCAACAAACTCCGAATTTAGTGAATAAAATTGTCGCGTCATATCATGGTGATAAAAGTAAAATAACTCAGTTAAAAAGTTTAATTGAGGATTATCAGACAAAAGCAGATGACTTTGTAACAGCGATGAAAAATGCGCCCGACAATAAAGCGCCATATCCAGTGTTCAAATCGTTTGTTGATAGTTACTATATTTTAGTTGATTTCTTTGATGATTTTAAACAGCTTGTAGACCGTTCAGCATTAGATACTAAGCAAGAAATAGAGCAAGCAATCTCAATTGCTTCGTATGTATTTTATATAGGTCTGATACTTTCGCTCGTTGTGTCGATTGTACTTAGTCAGCTCATTGCTCGCGGTATCAGTAATGCCGTAACGCAAGTAAAAGAGGTGGCTTCTCAATTATCGAAAGGTTTGCTCAACGTTACATGTGTGGTGTCTACTCGTGACGAAATGTCAGCGCTAGCAGATTCAATTAATACTACAATCAGTAGACTACGTGAGACGATGACAGATATAAAGTCGTCTGGTCAATTAGTGGCTAATAATAGTGATGAAGTGCTTGAGTATAATAATCAGGTTCACGAGGGCGCTCATGCAATGACTGATAACATTGCATTGGTGGTTACCGCTATCGAGGAAATGTCACAAACCAGTCAAAACATCGCACAGAACATCACGCAAACGGCTTCTGCCGCCGATGAAATAAATGACTTAGCAAGTGTAAGTTTAACGGCTTCGCAAGAATCTGTTCAGGAAATAGAAACATTGGTTAATTCATTGAAAGAAACGGGCAATACGGTGGATAATTTAAAATCAGAAACCGTTAATATTGAAAAGATTCTGGATGTGATAAAAGCGATCAGCGAGCAAACAAACTTACTGGCGTTAAATGCTGCGATAGAAGCTGCAAGAGCCGGTGAGCAAGGTAGAGGTTTTGCTGTTGTAGCAGATGAGGTTAGAGGCTTAGCACAACGTTCGCAAACATCGGTAAACGAAATAGAAACGTTACTTTCTAGCTTATCAACAGCGGGTGACCAGGCGCAAAGACAAATGACACAAAGTAGCGATATTGCACTTTCGCTTAGTGATAGAGTCAGCCATAGTAATGAATTAATGGAAGATATTCGTCATAAAGTAAATGATGTGAATAGCCAGGCGCATGAAATTGCAACCTCAGCTGAAGAACAAAGTGCTGTTGTCATTGAAATCAGTAAAAATATGCATGATATCAAAACGTTGGTAGAGCAAAATGCAGAGTACGTGAATACGTCAAATGACAAAAGTAATGAAATGAAGCACGCTAGTGGCCATGTGTTAAACCAACTTGATTACTTTACTATTTAACCTGAATGCAAGCCAAATAAAGATCTGTCATTTACACTCTCTTGATCAGCAAATTGATGATCAAGAGGTTGGTTCACATCCTGATTAACCTATTGTTTTCTACGTCAATTTATTGGCATTTAAATTTGGCATTAATCTTGATAAAGCAATATAGTTTTCTTTATTAAGGATATGTTCATGAAAAGTTTAGCGTTATTGCCCTTAGTTTGTTTGTCTTTTGCATCAACAGCAGAGGTTGTTGAGTACAAAGGCAAGGTCACTGATATTTTAATAGGTAAATCGCAATTGATTAAGGTGGGTGTAGAAGAATCTGATGATCAACCAATCGCTTGTTGGAAGCAAGAGTCAGATCAGCCGTGGTTATTTACTTTTGAGCGTGGTTATGATTATACAGATCATTGGTTTGATGTTTTGAACTTAGTACGAAGAACACAAGAAACGATACGAATTGGTTACGCAGAAAATGAAGACAGTGAGTGTGCGATTGAATATATCGCGCTATTAAAAGGTGACGGTATAGTTAATGATGGTCAGGTGGGTGATTCGCTAGAACGTACCGGTCAATACGGGAATATTGCACAAATATATACCAATGGTTTAACTGAATCGAATTTTCATGCAAGTGAAAATTACGGAGCAGATGTACCAGCTGCAGCATTTGATGGTCATATTTTTAATGAGCAGATTGTCGAAGGTGAAGGTAGCCTGATTAACCGGGGAATTTGGTTAGTTAAAAAAGATACTGAAAATAAAGACACGGCATATTGGTTGCAAGTTGAGTTTGAAGAACCTGTCACTGTATCCGGCTTTAGAGTGATGCTCAATACAAAAGCAACAGAGCTTGGACGTGGCCCACGTCATGTAACCATATTAACCTCGCTTAATGGTGAACAATTCGAAGAACAAGGCCAATACAATTTAGGTAAGTCGATTGACCAAAGAGCAAACTTACCGACAAAAGTCGAAGCTAAAATTTTTAGAATTCAGGTAAATTCTAATCAAGGCGACGCTTTTATTGAAATTGATGAGCTTGAAGTTTATTCAAATTAAGTATTTGCTACTTTTGCTAGCATTGGGAAAGGGACGTTAGTCCTTTTCCATCACGCTAAGGTTTTCTTATAAGTGAACACCTTAAAGATATGTTTGCGAACTCTCCCGCAAAAAGCGTACATGCACTTGATACCCAAGCACTTAAACAACCTAATATTACTTTTTACTCCTTTAAGTACTCAGGTAAAACCCTAGGTTGTATCGCCATTAAAACGCATGGTGAAGGGATAGCAGAAATAACGTCTATGCGCACAATAAGTGAGGCGAGGGGGCAAGGAATGGCAACTTGTTTACTAAACTACGTGATGAAAAAAGCCACAAGAAAAGGTTATACCTCCCTTAACTTAGAAACAGGAACAATGGCTTTTTTTAAACCTACCCGTGATTTATATCTACGCCACGGCTTTACCGAATGCGGACCATTTGCTAGTTATCGGAGTGATCCCAATAGCACTTTCATGACGTGTAAACTATCTCGTTAGTATAATTAGCTATTTGGCATGTTTACCATATAAAACAGGCAATCATTTTTTGCGATGTTAACGTTATTTGTTGCCATAAATACTTTGAAGCACGATAGGCTAACTAACCGATTGTCTCTAACAGCAAAATATTTATCAATAACATTGTCTCCAACATCATTGATTAACATTAAGTTATCAAGGCCGTGTTCATCAAGCCAACCAAGCAATTGACCTTCTTTTACCCCGCCATAATTAAGTTGTTCTATTTTATTGATAAATGTAACGCCTGAATAACCTTCGTCGTGTTGTGAAAAATGTAAATCAACATCAGTATTAACCATTAAACATAAAGGTTTATAGAAGATTTTGACATTATTTTTTTGATGGTAATTTGATAAGTTAGAGCAGCTTGCCAGTTCAGAAATCCCTTGAAATGCAACAGCATGGGCTTGTTCATCTTGTGAACCTCCGCATTCAATGGTGATCACCGGACAGCCAAAGTTTTGCTCCATTAACGCACCTCGGGATATACCCGATAAAACCAAAGTGTCAGAAAAAAATGAGCTGGCAGTTAAGCCTTCGTTTGAAACTAAAGGTGTTACCGCAAACGAAGGGCAGTCACTCGGAGTGTTATGAATATCAATAACTACCTCAGGTGATACTGCTTTGATCGCCTGTTCGATAAGGTTGGCTCGTTGATAATATCCATGATTTAAACTGCTGCCAAAACAACGATTAATATCAATACCATTGGCTAAATATCGGGTTGATAATAAAGGGGTGCTTGTTGCTGCTTCAATGGACACAATAATAAAACGTAAGTTGGTTTCTGGCTTGTGAATAAGTGAATCACCCGTAAGCCAACGGTGCATGGCAATAAACCCTGATGGCTCATTACCATGCAATAATGTCGTGATAACCCGGGTTTTATCAACATTTTTTCCCGAAATATCAATGATGGTAGGCACATCTAACGATAATAAAAATTGCTGAAAGTCACCTTTTAGTAGCATTTGATCAGGGTTTTTTAAGTATTCAATGGCTTGAAAATCTAGTTCCATGCTTTGTTAACCTTCGTTGATTTAGTCTCGGTTTAAAAATTTGAAAAGTATTAGTGGTTGATGATCAGTAACCAGTATTAGCAGTTTACTGCTAAAGAGACAGATACCTTTTCAGAAATAAGTATATTAAAGGCCTTTTAATCTCGAAGTGTTGATGAAAATCAAACTTTGAATTATTTGTCTGGGTTTATTAAGTGGTGAAGTCACGGTAGTTTTCATTGATAAAGATTTATTCCGCTAGGTTTGTTTGCAAGTTGAAATATATGTTTTAATGGTTGTTCATCGGTAAATGAGTGAGTTGATATGTCAGATTATATTGAAAACATCATTGCGCAAATTGAACGTGTTGTGATTGGAAAGCCTGAACAAGTAAAACTCTCGTTAGCGTGTTTGTTAGCAAAAGGGCATTTATTGATAGAAGATCTACCTGGAATGGGTAAAACAACCTTGGCTCATGTATTAGCAAGTACCTCAGGATTAAGCTACCAACGTGTACAATTTACCAGTGATTTATTACCGGCAGATATTATTGGTGTGTCAATATTTGATCAACAACAGCTTGCGTTTACCTTTCATAAAGGGCCTTTGTTTAACCAAGTCGTTCTTGCTGATGAAATAAACCGTGCAAGCCCAAAAGCGCAGAGTGCACTGTTAGAAGCGATGGAAGAAAATCGTGTTAGTGTTGATGGTGTCACTTATGAGCTACCAGAACCATTCTTTGTTATTGCTACTCAAAACCCACTTTTTCATGCGGGTACGTATCCACTGCCAGAATCTCAACTTGACCGTTTTATGATGAAAATATCGTTAGGTTTTCCAGATCGTGCATCAGAAAAAGCGATATTAAAAGGAGATAATGCGCGTTTGTTTGAACAACTGTCAGCATGTATTAATTTAAGCCAGTTAACGGTTATTCAAGAAGAGGTAAATAAAGTGTATGTGGCTGATGAAATAATTGATTATGTAGTTGCATTATGTGAATGCTCTCGACATACCAATTTATCAGTCAATCCATTGTCACCTCGTGCAGGTAAATCGCTTATAGCAGCCTCTAAAGCGTGGGCATATATTCATCAACGTGATCATGTTTTACCTGACGATATAAAAGCGGTGTTTATTTCTGTTTGCGAGCATCGTTTAGTGGGCAGTCGCCAACAGCCACAAGGTGATAATCAACGCCAAGGCAGCTCAACCTTAGCTGAGCAGTTATTGTCATCGGTTAATAGTCATCGACCTTTTGAAAGTTCATAATCAAATTAGCCATGTTTAGCTCGATAAGAACCTCAATAATGAAACGTTTTAATGCGTTTGTTGATAAAAGGTTACCTGAGCGTGCTCGGCATAAACTGAGCCATAAAACCATTTATATTTTACCTACCGGTTTTGGCTGCTGTTTTTTAGGCTTTATTTTACTACTGTTTGTTTTAGGCACAAACTACCAGAATAACCTTATTTTGTTTGTAAGTTATCTATTATCTAGTGTCTTTATTGTTGCTATGCTTTACAGTTTTCATAACCTGTTAGGTATTGAAGTTTCCTGTAAAGGGGAATACTTTGTTCAGACTAAACAAGAACTTAAGCTTGAAGTTGAAATAAAAAGTTCTCGAGAAATTTATCATGTTTTTTATGGCTTTGAACAACATAATCGCCAATTTACTCACGTTGCCGGAAGCAAAAATTCATTAAAGGCAAAGTTGTTATATAACCATCGAGGTGTGAAAAACGTCAGTCGCTTTACAATAATGAGTGAATATCCGTTAGGGTTGTTTAAAACATGGACATACGTGAGGTTTCCTCTATCTGTTGTGGTGTATCCGCAACCTATGGCCTGTCAAATTGCTGAGTTAGCTAATGTTACGGTTCAAGATGATCTTGGCCTCACCGCTCAACCATTATTCGAAGGTGATGACTTTTATGCGCTTGCGCCGTATCAACAAGGTTGGCCATTAACACGCGTGGCATGGAAAAACGTAGCGAAAGGGCAAGCATGGCAAATTAAACAAACAGCGCATTATGTACGTTATGATCGCCATGTATTGTGTTTGGCAGACATGCCAGGGCGTGATCTTGAAACACAATTAAAACAACTCTGTTATTTGGTGCTTGATTTAAGCTATGGGCAACAACCCTTCTCATTGGCGGTAGGTCATCAAATGCTCGCTGAATCGCAAGGCGAGAAACACAGCCATCAATGTTTACGTTTAATTGCTCAATATGGCACTGTTCCAGATAGTAAAACGCATTCATCTAATGACGATAAAGGCTTACATCGTCACACGATAGGGCGCTAAACATGTTTTCGAAAGATAACAAAAAACAGATGCCGGTGATTTCATCAAATTGGTTACTTTTATTACCTGTACTGAATTTATCCTTGCTTACGGTTGAATTATCACAATGGTTCATTGCGATGGCGTTAATAACGTTGTTGTGGCAGTGGGCCATTCATCGAAACATTATGGCTATTGGCAAAGGTTGGATCAAAGTCATTATTGCCATCGCCGGTTGTGTATTATTAGTGTTGACAGGTAAAGCAATTGGCTTACTTTCGGCCATGTTGCATCTGTTGTGTCTCTCCTACTTATTAAAACCTTTAGAATTAAAGAAACGCTATGATTTATATCAATGGTATTTAATTGGCTTACTGCTGTTAAGTTGTTCGTTAATATTCCAGCAATCAATTTATTTTGCCTTACTGGTGCTGGTTATTTTTTTAGCCAACCTTATGTTTTTAAGTAGTTTATTTAGCCCGTTTCTGTCGGTTAATAAACAGACGAAGTTTTCACTAAAGCTAGTGGCGCAAAGTTTACCTTTAGCGGTGTTGTTATTCGTGGTGTTTCCTAAGATCCCGCCTTTTTGGCAAGTACCACAATCAAAAGGGGTTGAAACTGGCTTGAATGATTCATTGAAAATTGGGGATATCGCGAAGCTAGCGTTATCAAATGCTTTAGCGTTCCGTGTTGAGTTTTCAGGTGAGATGCCAAACTATCAACAGCTGTATTGGCGTGCCATTGTGCTAGACGTGTTTGACGGCAAAGAATGGAAAAGAAGATATCAACAGGTAGCAAATATTAAACGATATCAACAAGTGCCTAGAAAGCGATTGAAATATTCAGGTGAAGATCAACTAGTCAGTTATCAAGTGATATTAACGCCAAGTTTTCAGCCCTGGTTATTTTTACTCGATGTGGGACAGTTGAATAGTAACCGCAATACAGAGCACCTTGTTACCTTACGTGATTATTCATTGTATTCACCGCGAAAAATCACGCGGCCAATGTCATACCAAGTAACGAGTAATTTAACTCAATCTTTAACACTGTACCATAATGAATCGGTACTCCAGCGTAATTTACGCATTGATCGTAATAGTAACCCTAAGCTCTATAATTTTGGACAAACGCTAAAAGAAAGCGCATTTAATGCACAAAATATTATTGATTCGACGCTTCAGCACTACCGAAGTAACCCTTTTAGATACACATTAGAACCACCGTTATTAACTAATAATTCATTAGATGAATTCTTTTTTAAAACCCAAGCGGGCTTTTGTGAGCATTATGCGAGTAGCTTTACGTATTTGATGCGTGCGGCAGGTATCCCTGCTAGGGTGGTTTTAGGGTATTTAGGAGGAGAGCTAAATGAACAAGGCGGATACTTTAGTGTGTATCAACGTGATGCCCATGCATGGAGTGAAGTTTGGTTAGACGGTAAAGGTTGGGTGAGAGTTGACCCAACCGCGGCAGTTGATCCTAGCAGAGTAGAACAAGGTTTTTCGTCACAGTTATTAAAAGAGCGTGACCAATTAGCTGGCTTTGATATGTCGACATGGTTACAAGCAGGTCTCTTGCAAACGGTACAGTTATATTTAGACACCATTGACTATCAATGGACAAAGTTTGTCATTAATTATTCAACTGAGCAGCAATTTAAACTCTTAAAATCATGGTTTGGTCAACACGTTACCCTTAAAGTAGTTGTTGTGTTGTTGTTGGCATTATCATTAATTGTCGCCTTGTTTTTCATTACGCGTTGGTTAAGAAGATTCACTGGGAAGGAGAGTTCACCAGCTTTAAGGATATATGAATCTGCCTGTCAACATATTGAAAAATTGGGGGTAACGCGCAATCTTAAAGAGACTGACCAGCAATATATTTCACGAGTTAAAAAGGTAAGCGTAGCTGCTTCAGTTGAACTAGCTGCTATTTTCACATTATATAACCAATATGTTTACGCCAATAAAAGGCACAGTAGTATCATCAATGCGTTAAAGAAACGTTTAACAAAGTTGAAAAGTGTAAGAAAGCAGGAAATCGATAGATAAAAATAAAGCCCCATGAAGGAGCTTTATGAACATTGTTTTGTGGTAAATTTATCGAGCACGGAAAATAATACGGCCTTTCGATAAGTCGTACGGTGTTAATTCCACGGTAACTTTATCGCCAGTTAAAATACGAATGTAGTTCTTACGCATTTTGCCTGAAATGTGAGCTGTAACTACGTGTCCATTTTCTAATTCAACACGGAACATAGTGTTTGGTAAGGTATCTAAAACCGTACCTTGCATTTCAATATTTTCTTCTTTCGCCATTGGGCGTTAAACCTCTAATTTGTGCATTGATAAAAAATCTGCGCAGATCATGCACAAATGTTCCGCTAAAGTAAAGCTATACTATGATTTATTTATCGTTTGCCAACGATTATTTCGTAATATCTGGTGTGGGAAGTATCGATTTTTGTAATTCATTTTTTGGCAATCATCAATTTGATAGCCGAGATACAAATAAGGTTTCTTGTATGTCTTTGCAACTTGCACTTGGTTTAAAATTGAAAAATTACCAATACCTGATGCGCGGTATTTTGAGTGATAGAAAGTATAAACTGCTGATAACCCATCAACTAATACATCAGTAACGGCAACGCTTACCAGCGTATTGTCATGCCAAAGTTCAATGAATAATTGCTGACATAATTGTGAAGATAGAAACGATTCAAACTGTGGTTTACTTGGCGGGTACATTGCACCGTCATAATGAATTTCGTTAATGTATTTTTCATAAAGTGGGTAGTAATAGTCTTGTAACTTATGCTTAATAACCACTTCAAGGTGTTTATTTTTTTTCAGCAGGCGCTTTTGGCTTTTTGTTGGTGTGAATTGTTCGGTAACCACACGTAGCGATTGACAGGCATTGCAATGTTCACAATAGGGTCGGTAAATTTGATCGCCACTACGACGAAAACCTTGATGCATAAGCCAAGTGTATTTATCGCTGGTTTGCAATCGTTCGTCAACGGCAATCAGCAATCGTTCTTCTTGTTCAGGTAAGTAATTACAAGGAAATGCTTGGCTTACCCCAAGTTGGTAACTAGTATTCATAAATTACAGTATAGACAAGGAAATTGTTCTTGGTTGCCAAAAATCTTTTGTTATTTTGCGTTGTTTTTCAATTGATTGTTGTTGTAAAAAAGAAGCACGTGATATTTCTGTACAGCCCATGTCGGCTAAAAATGGATTCAATAATTGGCAGTCGATAAAAGCAACGTTATGCGCAGCGAGAAGTTGAGCTAACGCCACAAGCGCGATCTTAGACGCATTGCTTTTAGTGTAAAACATCGATTCACCAGAAAAATATCCACCAATTGCTACTCCATATAAGCCGCCTACCAGTTCACCTTCTTGCCAAATCTCTATTGAATGAGCGTCACCTTGTTGATGTAAGTCGATATACCCTTGCTTCATTTCTTCAACAATCCAAGTGTCATCATCACGAAATGGGGCGTCGGCACAAAATTCAATAACTTCTTCAAATGCGTGATTAAGGGTCACGGTATAAGGACACTTTTTTAGGAATTTTCTGAGTGTGCGATTGATATTTAGTTGGGCAATGGGAATGACGGCTCTAGGATTGGGTGACCACCATAAAATAGGATCTGCTTCACTGAACCAAGGAAACACCCCCGAACTGTATGCACTTAAAAGCCTTTTGGGGCTTAAATCTCCCCCTATCGCTAGCAAACCATTAGGGTCTTGCAAAGCATTTTCAGGGGGAGGAAATGAGAGGCTTCCTAAATCAAGCCATGGAATAGCCTCTGACATAAAATCAAATAACCGTTGGTTATTTCGCGTCTAAATAACGTTCAGCGTCAAGTGCAGCCATACAACCGGCACCTGCTGAAGTGATCGCTTGGCGGTAAATGTGATCTGCAACATCACCCGCGGCAAATACACCTTCGATACTGGTTTGTGTTGCATTTCCAGCAGTACCACTATTAATGGTTAAGTAACCATCTTTCATGTCTAACTGGCCTTTAAAAATATCAGTGTTCGGCTTGTGGCCTATCGCGATAAAGACACCTGAAAGATCGAATACTTCGGTGGCATCTGAGGCAGTATCTTTAATACGTACACCGGTCACACCCATTTGATCGCCTAATACTTCATCTAATGTGCGGTTTACGTGTAGAGTAATGTTACCGTTTTTTACTTTTTCCATTAAACGATCCGTTAATATTTTTTCAGAACGGAAAGTATCACGACGGTGAATTAAATGTACCTCTGACGCAATATTTGATAAATACAAGGCTTCTTCAACGGCTGTATTACCGCCGCCAACAACCGCGACTTTTTGATTTTTATAGAAAAATCCGTCACAGGTTGCGCAGGCAGAAACACCTTTACCCATGAAAGCTTCTTCAGAAGGTAAACCAAGATATTGTGCAGAAGCACCGGTACAAATGATTAATGCATCACAAGTATATTCGCTGCTGCCTGATAATTTAAAGGGGCGAGAGCTTAGGTCGACTGATTCAATATGGTCAAAGATAATTTCAGTATCAAATTTTTCAGCATGCTTTTGCATACGTTCCATTAATGCTGGACCTGTTAAGTCATCAGCGTCGCCAGGCCAGTTTTCAACATCAGTTGTTGTGGTTAATTGACCGCCTTGTTGCATGCCTGTGATCATCACAGGGTTTAAATTTGCGCGCGCAGCGTAAACTGCAGCAGTGTAACCAGCAGGGCCTGAACCCAAAATGAGTAATGGGCAATGTCTTGCTTCGCTCATGAAAAAAACTCCAAATTGATTTAATGCGAATAGCTTTATAGTTGGGATTCTATGGAAAATTCTCAAGATGGTAAAATAACTTTTTAATTATTTATTATTGCCTTTTGTCTAATTTGCACGAAATTGTGTACATTGAGTTTAAAATGAGCATGTTTACAGACAGGGTGAGGATAGTTAACCCCACTTATTAATATGTTACATGACTGTGTTACTAACAGTTCTTATTAATCATAGTTCACCGTAAATTAGGCAACCAAATGGTTGCCTTTGTGTATTTTATATGCTTTACTCAATAGTGAAATATTTAACATGTGAGAAACGAGAATTTACTATGAAAAATTCGATTAAACGTGAAATTGTGATTAATGCAACTCAAGAAAAAATTTATCAAGCAATTGCTGATCCTAAAAAAGTAGTAAGCTGGTTCCCTGATAAGTTAACAGGGAGTTATCGTGAAGGCGAACACACTATTTTTGATTTTTCTGACTGTGGCAAAAGTGCTATTTATATTACGAAGGCAGATCCTTGCTCTTATTTTGCTTTTCGTTGGGTGCCGGGAGAAAGTAACTTTGTTGATGATGTATTAAGTGTACCAAATACCTTAGTAGAATTTCATATTCAAGCGCAAGAAAATGGTGTTTGCAAAGTAACATTGGTTGAATCTGGCTTTGAAACATTACCGGTAGAGCTAATCGAAAAATCTGTTAAACAAAATACTCAGGGTTGGGAGCATATGATTGACAGACTGATAAAATATGTAGAAGCTGCTTAAATGATTGAAGCAAATATATATAAAGCGTTGGGGGATCCAACACGGCTAGAGATGGTCAAGCGTCTTGCCAGTGGTGATGATTACACAATAGGTGAGCTTTCAACAAACCTTGGTATTACTCGGCAAGGGGCAAGAAAACAACTTCAAGTGCTTGTGTCAGCGAATCTTATACGACTAACTCCGCAAGGGCGTGAAACACGAGTAGATCTTGAATTGACTACTTTAACAACAGCGAAACAGTTTATCGCAGCTATAGAGCAGCAGTGGGATCAGCGTTTAGCCGCTCTTAAACGTTTCGCAGAAGAAGAATAACACCTGGTATGCCATGTTTTGACAAACATTGCTGTAAATTAAGTTTGGCAATACAATTTACACTTTTAAGCTAAACGGATAGGTCGTAACTCTTCCATGGTAAATACAAAAAAAAAGATTGTTTTACTCAGTGGCGCTGGTATGAGTGCAGAAAGTGGTATTAATACCTTTCGTGATGCAGATGGCCTTTGGGAAGGGCATGACGTTATGTCTGTTGCCAGTATTGAGGGGTGGTATCAAAACCAACCTTTAGTACTAAATTTCTATAATCAACGTCGCAAGCAACTTAACCAAGTATCACCCAATGAAGGGCATGTCGCACTAGCCAAAGCACAACAATGTGCAGATATTTCTATTATTACCCAGAACGTTGATGATCTTCATGAAAGAGCGGGAAGCAACAATGTTATCCATTTGCACGGTGAACTCAGAAAAGCACAAAGTACTTTATATCCTGAGTATGTTTGTCCTTGGGATGGTGACATTCAACTTGGCGATGTGTGCCCTCAAGGAGCACAACTAAGGCCTTTTATTGTTTGGTTTGGTGAAGATGTTCCAATGTTAAATCAAGCCATAGTACAGATCGCGAGTGCAGATGTTGTGATTGTAGTGGGCACGTCGATGCAGGTATACCCAGCAGCAAATTTAGTTAGCTTTGCCCCTGAGGAAGCTGAGATTTTCTATCTTGATCCTAAGCCACAGCTCAATAATGCTTTAAAAGCGCGAAAAAACCTTACCGTTATTGAGCAAACGGCGGCCGTAGGTTTACCAACCTTATTAGCGACCATATTACAATAACAAAAAGAGAGGTAATCGGCTCAAGATTGTTGTTTATAGTGCTAGCTGATAGAATGCGCGGCTTTATATAATTACCAAAGGTATAGCGATAGATGTTTATTTTGCGATGGGTTATTGGCCGTATTATTTTATTTTTCAATTTTATTTTTTCTCCACGCTCGCCTAAGTTGACGCCGTCAGAACAGGCAAAAATTGCAGAGGCAACGAACAATTTAAGTCTTTATCAATTACCTGCCTGTCCTTTTTGTGTAAAAGTTCGCAGGTCCATGAAACGCAATGGGATCACTTTGCCGTTGTTAAACATAAATAAGTCAGACGAAGCAAACCAAGCTTTAATTGAACAAGGTGGTAAACGTAAAGTACCTTGTTTACGCATCGAACATGAAAATAATTCAGTTGAATGGCTGTATGAATCAAATGATATTATCGATTACTTAACGAACCGTGTGAGAACATCGACAATTAACGCTGAATGAAAGCACGTAAGAATGGCTGGTTTTGTTGGTAATGATTAAACCGCGTTATTAATGACGTATTTAAGTGCTGCTCGACTTCTTTCTCTTGCAGCATTGAAAACCCCACCTTTTGATATAACTCTTGTAAGTTATTGTTCGCGAAGCAGACTAGAATTTTATGTTTAATAATACAGTGTTCTAATAGCTTTGTAGCCAGACCTTCATTTCGGTATTTGCAAGAAACATATAACCCATGCAGAAGTGCTTGTTGATTACCTTTAACAAGTTGAGAAACAATAATGGCAGCGATGATTTCGTCGTCATTCTGCTTAATTATGTAACATGAATCATACCCCATAAAACTTGCAGCAAAACCATGAGTTTTATAAAACCGTTTAATGGTTTTCTTATCAGCTTTGGTTGCTGTGTCTATAACAAGGTCAGTTGCACTATGGGAAGGTAAAGTCATTTTATAAGTCAGTATTTATGCTCATTTAACAATAGAAAAGGCGCTCAATGAGCGCCTAATGATTGGATTTTTAGGTTAACGCAACGAAGGTAAGCTTATTTAACACGCATACCTGGTTGTGCTCCATCATCTGGGTTTAATATCCATAAATCTTTTCCACCAGGTCCAGCTGCTAATACCATACCTTCAGACATGCCAAAGCGCATTTTACGAGGGGCTAAATTTGCCACCATAACGGTAAGTTTACCTTCTAGATCTTCAGGTTGATAAGCCGATTTAATTCCTGCAAACACTTGGCGGGTTTCGTTACCATCATTATCGAGAGCTAATTCTAAACGTAATAGCTTATCGGCTTTTTCTACGTGCTCTGCTTTTACGATTTTCGCAATACGTAAATCTATTTTGGCGAAATCATCAAATTGAATTTCTGGTGAAATAGGATCATCAGCAATAGGGCCAGTAGGCGCTGGTTTAGCTTCTTCTAAGTTTTCTTTTGAGGCTGTGACCATTGCTTCTACTTTATCCATATCAACCCTTTGTAATAGGGCTTTAAATTTATTGATCTTATGGTTGGTTAACAATGTCTGATGCCCATGCCATAAGAGTTCGTCATTTAAGAATGCTTCAGTGCTTTGTGCAAGTTTTGGTAACACTGGTTTTAAATAAATCATCAGTGTTCGGAATAGGTTAATACCAAGAGAACAAACATCGTGTACTTCTTGTTGTTTGCTTTCATCCTTTATCAACACCCATGGTTCTTTTATCGCGATATATTCGTTAACTTTGTCAGCTAATGCCATGATTTCACGCATCGCTTTAGCAAACTCTCTGTTTTCGTAAAGGTCTGCTAATCTATCACCAGCCGATGTAACTTCATTAGCCAACGCTTGATCATCAATATTAGCTGATAACATGCCATCGAAACGTTTAGTAATAAAACTGGCACAGCGCGATGCTATGTTGACCACTTTACCAACAAGATCTGAATTTACCCGTTGTGCAAAGTCTTCTAAATTTAGATCTAAATCGTCAATACGATTGGTTAATTTAGCGGCATAATAATAGCGTAAATACTCTGGATTTAAGTGATCTAAGAAAGTACGGCCTTTAATAAAGGTACCTTTTGACTTAGACATTTTTGCACCATTTACCGTGACAAAACCGTGGGCAAAAACTGATGTTGGTTTACGATAACCTGCACCTTCAAGCATAGCTGGCCAAAATAAGCTGTGGAAATAGATAATATCTTTGCCGATAAAGTGATAAAGCTCAGCCTCAGAGTTTTCTTTCCAGTAGGAGTTAAAATCGATATTTTCTTTATCACATAAATTTTTAAAGCTACCCATGTAGCCGATAGGCGCGTCTAACCAAACATAAAAGAACTTTCCTGGGGCATTTGGAATTTCAAAACCAAAATATGGCGAATCACGGCTGATATCCCATTGCTGTAACCCTTGTTCAAACCATTCGTTAAGTTTGTTCGCCATTTCTTCTTGTAAAGAGCCACCAGTAGTCCAATCTTTTAGCATTTTTTCAAAAGCTGGCAGATCAAAGAAAAAGTGTTCAGAGTCTTTTAAAATAGGTGTTGCACCTGACACCACAGAGCGGGGGTTTATTACCTCTGTTGGTGAATAAGTAGCGCCGCAATTATCGCAGCTGTCGCCGTTTTCATCTTCACTTTTACAGGTTGGGCAAGTACCTTTCACGAAACGGTCGGGTAAAAACATGCCTTTTTCAGGATCATATAATTGTGAAATTGTTCGTGATTTAATATAACCACTTTCATTTAGTTTATTGTATATCTCACTTGCAAACGCTCTGTTTTCGTCGCTATGCGTTGAATGATAGTTGTCAAAGCTGATCATAAAATCACTAAAATCAGCCATATGTTCTTCACGCACACCTGCGATCATTTCTTCAGGGCTAACACCAAGTTCCTGTGCTTTAAGCATTATGGGTGTACCGTGGGCATCATCAGCACATACGAAATATGTTTCGTGACCACGCATTCGTTGGAAACGAACCCAGATATCGGTTTGAATATGTTCTAATAAGTGTCCTAAATGGATTGAACCATTCGCGTACGGTAAAGCACAAGTAACAAGAATTTTGCGTTTATTTGGTGATTGCATATAGGTTTCTAACTGAATTTAATTGTGACTAAAATTAGGTGGTAATTAAGGAGGGAATGGTACAGAATTTAATTGAATTTATCATTAACTAATATCGACAAATCTTGTATTTATTAGATTTTTTTTCTTAAAACATAACAAAACAATAGTCTGATCATGTTTTCATCTTTATTTGGTTCGTCTGTACCCACTGAAACACGCGATAAAATCACTGAATTTTTCCATCAATACCAAGAGGAATTATTCCCCAGTGGTATTGCTAAATGTTGTAAAATCACCGAAATAGCCAAAGTTAAAAAAGATATAGTGGTTTCCATAGAAGTGCCTTTCGCTTGCGATAGTGCGTTAGATCGGTTCGCTTCAAGTTTATTGACGCAGACTGATATTTCAATTTTGGTCAATAGCCAATTACAAGTGCAAAAGATAAAACGTCATAATATTCAAGGTATTAAAAATATTATTGCGATTGCGTCTGGTAAAGGTGGAGTTGGAAAATCGACGACTACGGTAAACCTAGCGTATGCACTGGCCGCTGAAGGTGCTTCTGTCGCGATACTTGATGCCGATATATATGGGCCATCAATTCCAAAAATGTTGGGTTTAGAAGGGCAGCCAGTTACCTCTCCTGATGGTAAAAAAATGTTACCCCTAGAGAAAAATGAGATAGCGGCTATGTCAATAGGTTTTCTGGTTGAAGAAAAAGATGCCACTGTATGGCGAGGTCCAATGGCTAGCAGAGCCTTTAATCAATTATTGAATGAGACCGCATGGCAAGAGACCGACTATTTACTCATTGATATGCCGCCAGGTACGGGTGATATACAATTAACCCTTGCACAACAAGTACCTGTAGCTGCTTCTGTTATTATTACCACACCACAAGATATTGCCTTAGCTGACGCAGTGAAGGGAATAGAAATGTTCAAAAAAGTGGATGTACCCGTACTTGGTATTATTGAGAATATGAGTTATCACATATGCCAACACTGCGGTGAAAAATCACAGTTATTTGGCCACGGTGGCGGTACAACCCTTAGCGATGAGTTTTCCACACCATTACTAGGACAGTTACCGTTAAATATCGATATTTGCCAATATGCAGATAATGGGAAATCACCATTAATTGAAAATAGCACTAGTGATATTGCGCAACAATACCGTAGAATAGCGGGTAACATCGCTGCTGAACTTTATAAACAAAAATCAGAACAAAGTCCTGACAGCGCCGAATTATTTGTTAAACAAGTAGAATAGTTTTTACCTCGTCATGATAAATACATTATGGTTGAGACTGTTTCACGTTATAACGGTAAATCATCAAAAAATCGTTAGAAATAACATCATTGCAATTATTGAAAAAATAAGAAAGATAGCCCTATGAGATTGTGCGATAAAGATATTCAAGAATTACTAAAACAAGAAAGCATTATAATTTCTCCAATGCCAGATGAAAGTATGATTTCAGGGGTAAGTGTCGATATTCGTTTAGGTAATGAATTTCGTGTTTTTCAAGATCACACGGCACCGTATATAGATTTGAGTGGGCAGAAAGAATCGGTACAAAAAGCGATGAATTCGGTGATGAGTGATGAAATTGTTATTCCTGACGGCGAGGCTTTCTTTTTACATCCTGGGGAATTGGCGCTTGCGGTAACCCACGAGTCAGTAACATTACCTGACAATATAGTAGGGTGGCTTGATGGTCGTTCTTCGTTAGCCCGCTTAGGTTTAATGGTACATGTTACGGCACATCGAATTGATCCAGGTTGGTCGGGGCAGATTGTTTTAGAGTTTTACAATAGTGGTAAGTTGCCGCTTGCTTTACGGCCTAAAATGAAAATAGCCGCACTTAATTTTGAAACGATGTCTGGTGCTGCGCTTCGTCCATACAATAAACGCAATGATGCTAAATATAAAGGTCAAATGGGAGCGGTAGCGAGTAGGATAAGTGAAGACGACAATTCAACGAAGTAACAAGTTCAGTTAAGAGTTAACCACTTGGGTCAACGGAGCTTGACCCGAAATATCAATGCATTGTTGTAATGCGTTAAGTAACTTTTCTTTATCATGATAATGAGCAACAGTTGTTGAGGCTAACTGACAGTTAATAGTGGGTAGTATTGATGAGGTAACACCTTCTGGCGCAATTACGCTATCAATTGGCATACAACCAATATTATCTGTTAACCACGTTAACTTTTCATCAAGTGTCGCCTTACCCGCAGGGCTAGCTTCTGCCACAATATTTTCAACAAAAACACAGTGTGCATCGCTTTTATTAATTGCATTGACAATATCACGCACTAATAATGGTGGTACAACACTGGTTAAAAAGCTGCCAGGACCAAGAATAATTAAATCAGCTTCTTCAAGCGCTTTTCTACCACTGCTTAATGTTTTAACCAGAGGGGCTAGCATTAAGCTTTTCGGCATAACGGGCATTTCATCAACAGAAAGTTCTCCAACCCGACATCGACCTTCGGGGTAAAATGCCATTAAATCGGTAGGGGTTTCAGACATGGGTAAGACAGGTGTTTTTACCCGTAATAAGCGTCTTACTAGTTTAATGGAGTCTAATGGTCTAGATTGAATTTGTCCTAAACCAAATAAGATTAAATTACCTAAGTTATGCCCGCCAAGTTCATCTTGGCCATCAAAGCGAAAATTAAACAGTTGACTGCCAATAGAGTCTTCATCGACTAACTGAGTTAAGCAATTGCGTAAGTCTCCCCATGCTATCGAACTACTGCGTTTACGTAATCGACCAGTAGAGCCACCATTATCTGTAGTTGTTACAATACCGGTTAGGTTTTTTTCTAGAAAAGATAAACAAGAGAGCACACGACCAAGACCGTGCCCACCTCCAATCGCAACAACTTTAGCATTTTTTAGTAGCATGAAAGATTCTAATATTTTACCTGAGCCCCTACCATAGCTATTTTTCCGAGAAAAATAAAGTCAGCAGCTTTGCACACAGACATTTATTTTTGCTACAAAGCAAATTAAGTATTTATTATTGACGGAAAAATCGTTATTAAACCGTTGAATATATAAAAAATAGTCAAGTTGATGCTTATCTAGCCACTTAAACACAAAACAGCAAAAAAATAGCGTAAACACTAAATTAAAGGTTGACAGTTTATAGGGGGGTGCCTAAAATGCGCCTCGCTTTCAACGAGTAGAACTCTACACGTTGATGTCTATAATATAAGCACTAGGCCGTTTATATTCTAGCTAGCGGGGCTATAGCTCAGCTGGGAGAGCGCTTCGCTGGCAGCGAAGAGGTCTGCGGTTCGATCCCGCATAGCTCCACCAAAATTTAAGTGTTAGGTAACTTGTTACCTGGCGCTGAAAAAGAAAAGCGTAGCTTTTCATTAATTCAGCGTCCCTATCGTCTAGAGGCCTAGGACACCGCCCTTTCACGGCGGTAACAGGGGTTCGAATCCCCTTAGGGATGCCACATTTAACCATGGCTGTAATAGGGCATGGTGAAGGGTAAAGTAATCTAGGTCTTACTTTATACCTTAGTCGAAAGACTGAACGAATACCGTTAACTAACGTAACTGTGAGTTAACAAGCGATAAAGGTTGTCAGCCTTTGCGCTGAAACGCATTAGAGGTAAGGGCGTTCTGAAAACATAGTTTTCAATCACCTTATACTAAAAAAGCGAATTTTCGCTGAGCGATTTTAGTGTCCCTATCGTCTAGAGGCCTAGGACACCGCCCTTTCACGGCG
>NZ_JAUOPD010000034.1 GCF_030546745.1 Thalassotalea sp. 1_MG-2023 | reverse complement strand
CATTTCTACTATGTTATCGCTTGATTTGAGTAGAATAACTACACGGCACAAGCTCTGCCTTGTATAAATACCAAACAGATTGCTGCAAAAACAAACTTGAAAGATAAACACGCTCTAATCAAAAGTATAAATATTACAGATAAGCAAGCTATATGTAGCTTCGTTTATGTATTTTCAAAACTCGTTAGTTGTCGCACGAATAAGTAGGGTGTAATGAGTCATAAAACTGAACTAGTCACAATTATTTACTATTGTGATAAATCAATTGAATTGTTCCATCACATTGGACATTTTGAAACTAGTAAAACAGGTAGAATTATTTTACCTGATACCTTTAAAAAGGGTAAATCAATAGTTGCTGTGTGCCGTGGTGAAGTAGATATTTTGAATAAAATTGGTGATCGAATTTTACCAAATGAAGACGTCGCATAACTTTGAATAGCAAGCTCTAAAGATAACGTAATGCTAAGCACTGTTTTAACTGTTATTGCCGTTTTATTTAAACGGGCTTGAGAGTAAAAAAGCGATGATAATAAAGCCACTAACGTTAGTGGCTTTATTATTTAAATTAATTATTCTTTGAGTATTCTGGCGGGGTATGGCCTTCGCCTAAAGCATCAGCAACTTCTTTTGGCATATAATTTTCGTCATGTTTCGCTAACACTTCAGTGGCTTCTAATACTCTATTCTCTATTAATACTCCGTTAGCAATGATACCTTGGCCTTCCCTAAAAAGGTCAGGTAAGATGCCGTCATACTTAACGGTAATGGTTTCACCTTTATTGGTTAAACCAAATTGTACTTTTAAGCTCTCAGGGTTACGTGAAACAGAACCAACTACCACTAAACCGCCTACGCGAATTCGCTGCCCGATT
This sequence comes from Thalassotalea sp. 1_MG-2023, assembly GCF_030546745.1. Taxonomy (GTDB): domain Bacteria; phylum Pseudomonadota; class Gammaproteobacteria; order Enterobacterales; family Alteromonadaceae; genus Thalassotalea_C. Next base: position 27,821 of record NZ_JAUOPD010000034.1, on the reverse strand, counting down.
ACTGGCTTATTGCCCGTATCATCTTTACCGTGAATAATCTCATGCGGTGTATAGAATAGATCAATATTTTGATTTAATGCGTATAACACTAATGTTGTGATCAAACTAATACCTATTAGTATTGATACAACGATCGTTAAACGTTTTTTTCGTCTTGGGTTCATGAGCTACCTCTTGCCTTGATTTTGTTCAAGCGCTGCTTGTTTTAATTTTTTCTCTCGATTATAACGGCGTTTAATATGTGCGAGGGTGGCGTGATGTCTCGCATTGGAAAATAAAGCCAATATTACAAAGATTGCAAATGTAAAACCGTATGAAAGCCATACATAAAAACCATGCCCGTCCATAGCGATAAATTCTGCGAAGTTTGAAAATTGCATGATTATTTCTCTGTTTGATTCACTAAATCTTTCACCCAAGGGCGGGTGGCATTTCTTTCAAGTAGTTCAGTTTTAAACCTTAAACAAATAAGCCAACTGATAAGGAAAACGAAGCCAAACAAACAAACCACAAAAGGTAGATACATGTCCATGGTCATCGCGGGCTTTCCTATTTGGGTTACGGTTTGGCCTTGATGCAATGTATTCCACCATTCAACGGAATATTTTATGATCGGTACATTTACAACACCTACAATTGCTAAAATGCCTGCGGCTTTGCTGCCCTGAGCTTTATCTTCAAAAGCGTTGTGTAAAGCTATAACGCCTAAATAAAGAAATAACTGAATTAATTGCGAGGTTAATCTGGCATCCCACACCCACCATGTACCCCACGTGGGCTTCCCCCAAGCGGCACCGGTAAATAGCGCAACTGCAGTTAATGCAGCACCTACAGGTGCAATGGCGGCAACTGAAGCATCAGCCAACTTTAATTGCCACACAAGGGCACTAAAAGCAATAATTGCCATTGCCACATACACACTGAGTGAAAGAATGGCCGATGGAACATGGATATAAAAAATTCGAAAACTATTGCCTTGTTGATAATCAGGTGGCACAAATAAAAGTGCCCACGTCATACCAACGGCTAATAAAATCATTGCTAAATAGCCAAACCATGGTGTTAACTTTTCTGTTAAATGAAAAGTTTTTTCGGGGTTAGCGTATGGGTGTAACCATTTCCACATTTAGTTAGTACTCACTTTTAATGCTGCGCTCACAGCAAATGGTGAAAGCGTAACAGAACCGATAAAAAGTGCGCCGATTATAGCAAGTTGTCCCGTGTAGGGTAAGTTCATTGCTGCAGTATCTATTGCACTTGTCGCAAAAATTAATAATGGGATATATAAAGGTAAAATTAATAAACTGAGTAACACTCCACCTTTTTTAACGCCAACAGTTAAAGCAACACCAATTGCGCCGATAAAACTTAATACCGGGGTTCCAATAAGCAAAGTTAATAATAATGCCCCATATGCATTTTCAGGAAGGTACAATAATACCGCGAGTAATGGTGAAATTAAAATTAGGGGTAAACCGCTGATGATCCAATGTGCGCATATCTTTGCTAATACAATAATAAATGTTGGGCTAGGACTTAAGAGCATTTGTTCAAGCGAACCATCAGCATGATCACTTTTAAATAGGCGATCTAATGATAAAAGTGTTGCTAATAAAGCAGCAACCCAAATAATGCCGGGTGCTATTCTAGCAAGCATATTAGGCTCAGGACCAATGCCAAGAGGAAAAAGCGTGACAACCAGAATAAAAAATAATAGCGGGTTAGCAATGTCATCTTTATGGCGGAATGCAATAGTGAGATCGCGCTTAAATACGGTGTAAAAAACCCGCCGATATGAAATTGAAGTCTTGATTTCTTTACTCATAGATTAGCCTAGAAAAACCGATATTCCAGCGTTAGCTTTTGATAGCAACTAGTGGGCATTTGTAAATCTTGGTGTGTGGTTAATATAACAGCCCCGCCATTTTCGGCGTGTTCTTTGATAAGCTGTTCCAGCTTTAACACCCCTTTTTTGTCGATTGCTGTAAATGGTTCATCTAAAATCCATAGTTTTGCTGGGGTTTGCCATAATTGTGCTAGCGCTATACGTCGGTGTTGACCAGCACTTAAATGTGAAGCTAGAGCATCTTCAAAACCTAATAAATTGACTTCTGCCAGCGTATCTTCGGCTGTTTGAACAGGTATTCCATGTAATGCTAAGGAGAAAGCTAAATTTTCTTCGGCGGTTAATTCATCTTTAACCCCAACCTGATGGCCAAGGTAAAGCATATTTTGGTGATAATATTCTTCACAAGATTGAATAGGCTCACCGGCAAAATAGACATGCCCTTCATAAGGAGAGGATAAGCCTGCTAATATACGTAATAAGCTTGTTTTTCCTGCGCCGTTTGGCCCTTCTACTTGTATAATGTCACCGCGTTTTACCGAAAAGTTAAGCGCTTCAAAAAGCACTCTATCTTCTCTTATACAGGTTAAGTTTCGCGTTTCTAAAAGGGTATCGCCACAGTGACTCATGAAATGGTTCGTTTGTTACGTTATTGAAATTGTTGCTAGTGTAATCTAAATCACACACGTTAGTTTGATCTAGATCCTACACCAAGTAATTAATTTATTATACCATTGCTTTCGTTCGCAAAATATATGCAACTTAACGCAAGATTACTGCTTTTTTTAGCGAAACGGTGGTAGAATTGCAGCAATTTTTGGCCTACGCATTTTACTTCATCAGCCAATTTTTGATGGTGACAGTGTGTTAGTCTGCCTTATAAGCGCTATCGGAGAAGTTTTATGATCCCTGAATTGGGGCACTTTGCCTTAATATTAGGATTGGCGTTTGCCATCTGCTTAAGTATCGTTCCACTTATTGGTGTTTTTACACGCCAACCTATCCTTGTTGGTTATGCAAAGCCCCTTACTTTAGGGATGTTTGTTTTTACCGGGCTTAGTCTCATCATACTAGCGTACTTATTCGTCATTGATGACTTCTCAGTTAAATATATTGCCGGCCACTCTAATTCGTTATTGCCTTATTATTTTAAAATCAGCGCAGTATGGGGAGGACATGAAGGCTCCTTATTATTATGGGTTTTTTCATTAACAGCATGGACCATGGCAGTTGCTAAATTTAGCAAAGGTATTGATGAAGGATTTATCGCGAGAGTGCTTGCTATATTAGGTATGGTGTCTGTAGGTTTTATGTTATTTACTATTTTAACATCGAATCCTTTTGAACGCTTATGGCCGATGGTTCCGTTAGAGGGGCGTGATTTAAACCCATTACTGCAAGATGTCGGCTTAATTATTCATCCGCCTATGCTTTATTTGGGGTATGTAGGTTTTGCGGTTGCTTTTGCTTTTGCAATAGCTGCACTAATGTGCGGAAAGCTTGACGCTGCTTGGGCTAGATGGGCCCGACCTTGGGTAACAGCAGCGTGGATATTCCTTACTCTGGGTATTGCATTAGGCAGTTGGTGGGCATACTACGAATTAGGCTGGGGTGGTTGGTGGTTCTGGGATCCCGTTGAAAACGCCTCGTTTATGCCTTGGCTTGTGGGTACGGCATTATTGCATTCATTAGCGGTAACTGAAAAGCGCGGCGCGTTTAGGAACTGGACCGTGTTACTTGCAATATTTGCTTTTAGTTTAAGCTTATTAGGTACATTTTTAGTACGTTCTGGTGTAATCACATCAGTACATTCTTTTGCATCCGATCCAACGCGTGGCATGTTTATTTTACTATTATTAGCGATTGCTGTTGGTGGTTCGTTGACTTTGTTTGCCTTTAGAGCATCCAACGTTTCGAGTTTTAGCCGTTTCTCATTTTACTCACGCGAAACGGCATTATTATTGTGTAATATAATCCTAGTTGTTGCCTCGGTAACGGTATTACTGGGCACGTTGTACCCATTAATGATTGATGCAGCCGGCCTTGGCAAAATATCTGTTGGTCCTCCTTATTTTAATGCGGTGTTTGTCCCAATTATGAGTGTATTGTTTCTTGCTATGGGAATAGGGCCGCTCATTCGCTGGAAAAAAGCGAAAAAAGGGGAGTTGCGAAAGCAAATTACTAAACCTTCGATCGCAAGTATCGTATTAGGCATATTATTTCCATTGGTATATGCCGGCGAGTTCAACTTATTAGCAAGCTTTGGAATGACACTCGCTTTCTGGGTTTCACTCGTGGTGATAAAAGACTTAAGAAACCAAGCTAAACAAGGTAAGTCAGGTTATCAATTTTCACGTATTACACTAAGTCAATGGGGAATGACGGTTGCACACATGGGCATAGCGGTTACCATTGTAGGCGTTACCTTGGTGTCAATTTATGAAAAAGAAGTGAGTGTAAAAATGCACTATGGTGAAGCGGTACATGTTTCTGGGTACGATGTTACCTTAAATGGTGTTATTCCCGTGAAAGGGCCAAATTATACTGCTGAGCAAGGGCAATTAGAAGTCACTCAAAATGGCGAGTTCGTTGCCTTATTGAAACCTGAACGCAGAACCTATCTTGTTCAAACAATGGGTATGACCGAAGCTGGCATAGATCCAGGACTGTTTAGAGATGTATATGTAGCACTAGGTGATCCTTTACCTGATGATGCATGGGCAGTACGCATTCATTATAAACCATTTGTTCGCTGGATTTGGTTAGGGGCTATTTTCATGGGAATTGGCGGTTTTATGGCAATGTTAGATAAACGTTACCGTCGTAAAAAGTCAGCCAATGCCTCGAAATTAAGCACAACTCAAACAGTAATTGAAGGGGAAAATAATGAATAAAATAATCCGTTTTATTCCTTTAGTACTGTTTATTGCTTTAGGTGTTGTTTTGTATCGTGGCTTATCGTTGAACCCTCAAGAATTACCCTCAGCATTGGTAGGTAAGCCCATACCAACGTTTTCGTTAACACAATTGCTGAAACCTGAAGTCACATTAACGGAAAATGACCTCAAAGGAGATATCGTTTTACTGAATGTATGGGGTACATGGTGTGTGTATTGTAAATATGAACACCCATATTTGGTAGATATCGCGAAAAGTAAACGTGTCTCCTTGTATGGGCTGAATTATAAAGATGTACGTGAAGATGCAACTAAGTGGCTCAAAGATTATGAAGATCCCTATGTCTTTTCAATTTTTGACCCTATGGGAAAATTTGGCATTGAACTGGGCGTTACCGCGGCACCTGAAACTTTTGTTATTGATGCTAATGGAATCGTGCGAATGAAGCATGTTGGGCCGATAGACGGTAAAGTATGGCAGCAAAAGTTCATTCCAATGATTGAAAAACTAGAACAAGAACAAGGAGTGACTCCATGAGAATGTTCACGATCATTGTTATTTTATTGTTGGGTATGATCATTACCGCATTTCCTGACAAAGCATTTGCAACGGATACTTACGTATTTGATAACCCAGTGACAGAAATACGCTATAAAGCTTTAATCAAGGAGCTTCGTTGTCCTAAATGTCAAAATCAGAATCTTGCCGATTCAAATGCACCTATCGCAAAAGATCTGCGCCGTGAAGTGTTTCAACTGTTGCAAGAAGGTAAGGCCGATAAAGAAATTGTCGATTTTATGGTGGCACGATATGGCGAGTTTGTTTTATACCGCCCGAAAGTGTCACCGTTAACTTATGTGCTTTGGTTTGGGCCTTTAGTGCTTTTATTGATAGGCATTGTGGTACTGGTGCTGATTGTCCGTAAAAAGCCAACAATTGACCGTTCGGCAAAACTTTCATCACAGCAAAAATCACAATTAGATCAAATTTTAAAAGATAAATAATCCTATGGTAGCACTACTTTTTACACTGATTGCCTTTATTTTATTGTTGTTAATGATTGTTTGGGGGCATTTTATTCGTCAACGCAATTATCGTAATAAGGTGGATAATAGCTTTCGCGATGAAACTAATATTCGTTTGTATAAAGAACATAAATCTGAGATAGAGCGTGATTTTGCCCAAGGGCGGTTAGATCAAAGCAGTTATGATTATCTGATATCTGAACTTGATCAAAGCTTATTACAAGACATAGAAGAAAATGCCAATGAACAAAAGCAAGTGACGGAAACTAAACCGATCACGATGTTTTGGCCAGCTATAATGACTGTGTTTATGCTAGCGTTTAGTGCAATTCTTTACCAACAAACAGGGGCTTTTGAAAAATTAACAACAATGCCTCGACAGCAGCAAAGTCATCAATCACTTGATGTTGAACAGCAAGCTTTGGTACAGCTGCAAAAATTAAAACAACAAACAGAACAAGAACCAAATAATAGTGATGCTTGGTATGGCTTAGGACAAGCCCTTGTTGGAGCGGGTGACTTTTCAGCGGCATTAGCAGCTTTCGATCGAGTTATTGAAATAGACGGAGAGCATGCTGATTTATATGGAGCAAAAGCGCAAGCAAGCTTTTATCATAATGAGCAGAAAATCACACCTGAGGTGCAGTCATACATCGACAAAGCATTGGCGCTTGACGCCAGAGACCCGTCAACAAATATCTTGTTAGGTATGCATGCCTTTGTCAATCAAGATTATCAAACAGCGGTGCAACACTGGCAACTTGTCGTGTCTGATAATCGTCCAAGTGTTAATGTCCAAGCTTTACAACAAGCATTAAGTGAGGCGAAAAGCCGTATGGTACTAACAGGCGAACAAGCATCTATTGATGTTAATTCGCAAGTCTCATTAGGTGTTAAGATATCGCTATCAGATGACATTAGAAAGCAATTAGAGCAAGGACAAGACAAGGTTGTTTTTATTTATGCCATTCCTGCTGAGGGCTCAAGAATGCCTTTAGCTGCTGTTAAGTTACGTGCAAGTGACTTACCAACTGAAGTGACCTTGTCAGATGCCAATGCAATGACACCCCAAGCGAAATTAAGTGATGCCAAAGCAGTAAATGTGTTTGCTATCATTTCTGAATCAGGCAGTGCGGGAATAAAACCGGGTGATTTTAAAGCCGAAGCTTTAAATGTCGAGCTTGCTACAAACAAAATGATCTCATTAAATATTAACACCGTAGTAGAATAGTTGTGGTTAGCGATAAGGTTATGAGCGATAGATGTTAAAATCAAGGTATAAAGGGCAAGATAAATCTGTCCATAAACGAACGGCAAAAATTGGCGTGCTGTTAACCAACTTAGGTACGCCTGATGCACCTGAACCAGTAGCCTTAAAACGTTATTTACGTGAATTTCTATCAGATCCGCGCGTTGTAGAAATACCTAAGTTAGTATGGTGGCTTATTCTTCACGGCATTATTTTGCGTGTAAGACCTAAAAAATCAGCTAAGTTATATCAGTCTATTTGGACAGATGAAGGCTCACCATTACTGGTGTTTATGAGAAGGATCCGCGAAAAAGTAGCGAAAAAGTTATCTTTAGAGCAACAAAGTGAGGTTGTGCTAGATATCGCGATGCGTTATGGATCACCTGCTATTTCAGATGCGCTTACGCGCTTTCAAAAACAGGGTGTCGATAAGTTTATAATTCTACCGTTATACCCACAATATGGCGGTCCTACAACCGCATCAACTTTTGATGCGGTGACTCAAACCATCAGTAAATGGCGTTGGATCCCAAGCATACATTTTATAAGTGGATATCATAATCATCCTTTGTATATTAATGCGTTAGTAAATAGTGTTCAGGCGCATATTGCTACTCACGGTAAGCCAGATAAATTGTTACTGTCTTATCACGGTATGCCTAAACACTTTCTCGATAATGGTGATCCTTACTATTGTTTTTGCCATCAAACAACGCAGTTGGTCGTTGCGCAGTTGGGATTGCATGAAAATGATTTCATCACAACTTTTCAATCGAGATTCGGCAAAGCTGAATGGTTAACACCGTATACCGATCAAACGCTTGAAGAACTCGCTAAACAAGGCTGCAAGCATGTTGCAATCATTAGCCCTGCTTTTAGCGTTGACTGCTTAGAAACGTTGGAAGAGTTAGAGGAAGAAAACCGGGAAATCTTTATTGAAGCCGGTGGTGAACAATATCACTATATTCCAGCTTTAAACGATAGCGAAGATCATATATCGCTTATTTCAAATATTATTGAACAATATTTGTAATCGAGCAGATAAGCGCATTGCAATAACAGTGGTTACTCCCTCTCCCTAAGCAGTAACATGATTATTGCAATGCTAATTCATCTACACCAATGCACAATAATATAGAACTAATTATTGATGCTCATTAGTACTCGTTAAGCGCAAAATTTATAATCTTGATTAACAGACTTTTTATACGTGAGCGCGAATAACAATAATAAACTTAACGAAAATAGTATCGGTGTGGTAGGTAATGATACTGTCACTGGCATGGTGGTTAATAGCTGCTGTTGATTGATAACATTTGGGGAGCTTGAGGCTAATTGCCATTGAGCCTGTTGTAAACTACCCGTACGCTGCAGCGTCATGCCTTTTGCTGTTGAAGGGGGTTGAGTGACCAAAATATCGGTAGAAACAAGGCCTGTTGCAGCACCATTTTTTGCAACAAAACGTCCTTCATAACTTATAAAGTCTGATACAAAATCATGCTGGTTATTGACTAAAGCGATCCCATCGGGCGATCCATTTTGAATCCCTGAAAAATAAAAAGTGGCAAAACCATAGCCATTACTGTTATTTGCTAAGATGCCGGTAAGGTTTTCGTTTTTGTACACTTTACCGTTGCCGCCATTATAGAACAGCAATGACCAATGCGATAAGTCTGTACCAGCATCACCAATAAGCTCAACAAATTCGTTTTTATCACTTCCAGAGTTATCATAGTGTATTTCATTAATCTGCAATAAACTTGCAGCACATTTACTGCAAAACAGTGTAAATATAAGCGCTATACAATAGCTCAATGGTTTCATATGTGTAATTCCTTTTACTTAAGTTGTGTTGACTTGGTTAGTGTAGAAAAATAGCTAACGGCAGCAACCTTAAAAAGGTGATACAAGGTATTTACAACATATAATTAACCTTTTTTGAGCTTTAGCTTGTGCTGATAGCATTCAAACCGATAAAAATATATTTTTGATTATGTTTAAAGGGCAAAAGCAGTATATCGATAGCAGAGAATGATGATGCTTTTATTTAAGATTATTTATAAAAGGTGGTGGGGGAGAGGTGGCTTGTCAACGGTACAGATAATCGGGCAATAAAAAACGGAGCATCATAGCTCCGTTTTACAGTAATCTTTTTTAATTAAAGTGCTGTAACGTTTTTCGCTTCAGGACCTTTTTTACCTTGCTCAACAGTAAATGATACTGATTGACCGTCAGTTAGTGTACGGAAACCGTCACCAGTGATAGCACTGAAGTGAACGAACACATCAGGACCGCCTTCTTGCTCGATAAAGCCGAAGCCTTTTGATTCATTAAAAAATTTTACTTTGCCAGTTACTGAGTCAGACATACCAACATTTCTCTCTATAATATAAGGTTTAACAATTTAGGCTATTCAGACATACATGCAGATGTAGCCATGTACGGAGTAAATGCTCTCTACCCAAAAGTACAGACAGAGAAAGGTTTCCATAACACAGGTGCGTTTAGGTTTAAATAGAACTCATTAATGAGGCTATTTAGTCCCTCTCTTCAAACGCAAAAACTCAACGCAAAAGAATTGTAGCACACAAAATTATTAATAGCTTGAATTATAGTGAAGAATAATTGAACTTTTTTTTACAAACAAAAGCCTGCACGAAACAGGCTTTTATTAATTACAGTAAACGTCGGCTAAATAGCGCTACATTGCAGCAATTTGCGCTTTTTGGTCGTTAAGTTTCGCTAATGCAGATTCAGTTTCTGCTAATTTAGTTTTTTCTTTATCGATAACGGCCGCAGGTGCTTTCGCAACAAAATTTTCATTGTTAAGCTTTCCGCTGATTTTTTGTGCGTCTTTAGCTAACTTTTCAATCGCTTTACTCAGTCGTGCTAATTCTGCTTCTTTATCAATTAATCCTGCCATTGGAATTAACACTGACATTTCACCAATAACTGATGTGGCAGAAATTGGACCATCGTCATCAGCAGATAAAACTTCAATGCTTTCGAGTTTGGCTAGCGCGCTGATGAAGTTGTTGTTTTCATCTACGCGGCGTTGGTCGTCTGCAGAAGTATTTTTCAAGAACACAGGTAATGGTTTACTTGGTGCAATATCCATTTCACCTCGAATATTACGAATTGCCACAATAAACTGTTTTACCCACTCTAAATCATCAACGGTTGCCTGGTCGACAAGCGAATCATCGTACTGAGGATATGCTTGCACCATAATGCTATCACCCTGAGTATTAAAGTTGGTTAGCGGTACTACACGCTGCCAGATAGTTTCTGTAATAAATGGCATTAATGGATGCATGACACGCAAGAGCGTTTCAAGGGTTTCAACTAATGTTTTGCGTGTGCCCCGTTGCTGTGCTTCACTACCTTTAAATAATATGGGCTTAGTGAGCTCTAAATACCAATCACAGAACTGGTTCCAGGTAAATTCATACAGCGCTTGTGAAGCTAAATCAAAACGGAAGGTTTTAAAGGCTTCATGCACGGTTTTTACCGTCTTTTGAAGTTCAGCTTGTATCCAACGGTCTGCTAACGAAAGGGTAATATCTCCGCCTGATTTGCCACAGTCGTGTTCTTCGGTGTTCATTAATACATAGCGGCTAGCATTCCAAAGCTTATTACAGAAGTTGCGATAACCGTCTAAGCGTTTCATATCCCAGTTAATGTCACGGCCAGTAGAAGCAAGTGCTGACAAGGTGAAGCGAAGCGCATCTGTACCATGGGCTTCTATACCATCAGGAAAGGCTTTTTTGGTTGCTTTTCCTATTTTATCAGCAAGCTGAGGCTGCATCATGTTGCCTGTACGCTTGGTAAGCAATTCATCTAAAGAGATGCCATCGATCATATCTAATGGATCAATAACGTTGCCTTTTGATTTTGACATTTTATCGCCATTTTCATCGCGAATAAGGCCTGTCACGTAAACTTGTTTAAAAGGTACTTGAGGCTTGCCATTTTCATCTTTGATAAAATGCATGGTCATCATGATCATTCTAGCAACCCAGAAGAAAATAATGTCAAAACCTGTGACTAATACATCAGTCGAATGAAACTTCTTCATCATTTCTTCTTCATTAGGCCATCCTAATGTTGAAAAAGTCCAGAGTGCGGAAGAAAACCATGTATCTAGTACGTCGTCGTCTTGTTTTAAGATAACATCTTCAGCAAGTTGATGTTTCTCTCTGACTTCTTGTTCACAACGACCTACATATACATTGCCTGAGTTGTCATACCAAGCAGGAATACGATGTCCCCACCATAGTTGACGTGAGATACACCAGTCTTGAATGTCGCGCATCCAAGCAAAATACATATTTTCATATTGCTTTGGTACAAATTGAATGTCGCCATTTTCTACCGCTTCAATTGCAGGTTTTGCAAGGGCTTCTGTTCTTACATACCATTGGTCAGTTAGTAATGGCTCGATAATAACACCAGAACGATCACCGTATGGAGCGACTAAATCATGATCTTTAACGCTATCAAGTAGCCCTAATTGGTCAAATTTAGCAATAATTGCTTTACGGGCGTCAAATCTATCTAGTCCAACTAAATCGCTAGGCAATGATGCGTCAAAATCTTCACTTGGTTCGCCATTGGTATTGTATACTTCAGCATTAGCCAAAATAGCCGCATCTTTATTAAAGATGTTAATCATGGCTAAATTACAACGTTTACCTACTTCATTATCATTAAAGTCGTGCGCAGGCGTAATTTTTACACAGCCCGTGCCTTTTTCCATGTCAGCATGTTCGTCACCAACAATAGGTATTAAACGATCAACAAGCGGTAACTTAATATGTTGACCAATTAATGCCTTATAGCGTGGATCTTCTGGGTTTACTGCAACGCCTGTATCACCTAGCATGGTTTCAGGGCGGGTTGTTGCTACCACTAAATAATCTTTACCGTCAGCGGTTTTAGCGCCATTAGCCAGTGGGTAACGTAGTTGCCACATATGGCCTTTTTTGTCTTTGTTTTCAACTTCAAGATCAGATATGGCTGTATGTAATTTTGGATCCCAGTTAACTAATCGTTTGCCGCGATAAATTAAATTATCTTGATAAAGGCGTACGAACACTTCTTGTACTGCATCACTTAAACCATCGTCCATGGTGAAGCGTTCTCGCGACCAATCAATTGAATTACCAAGGCGTTTCATTTGTTTGCCAATGGTGCCACCAGATTGCGCTTTCCATTGCCAAATTTTATCGATAAAAGCGTCACGACCATAGTCGTGGCGATTTTTGCCTTCTTCTGCACCTATTTTACGTTCTACCACCATTTGTGTAGCAATACCTGCGTGGTCAGTACCTGCCTGCCATAAGGTACTTTTACCTTGCATACGTTGATAGCGTATTAGGGTGTCCATGATGGTTTGTTGAAAGGCGTGCCCCATATGAAGGCTACCCGTTACGTTGGGTGGTGGAATAGCAATACAGTACCCTTCACCGTTGTCGGTGGGGGCGAAATAGCCTTGCTCTTCCCAAGATTGATAAAGTTTGCTTTCGATTTCAGCAGGGTTAAATGTTTTTTCCATTGGATTAATACTTACGCGTTAATTTAATGTTACTTTGTTTTCACAGGTGCAGCCGCTTGGTTGTCTACCTGAAACCCAAGTTGACGGTATTGTTTAAAGCGTGCTCTAGCAAGCTCCTTCAATTTTTCGTCGTTGGGTACAAAATCGATAATGTTTGAATATTGTTGAGCAAAGTTTGGCACTGTACTCGTTAAATTAATTAATACTTGTCGTCTGTTTGTAGGTGCTTGCCAGCTAATTTCTACTGCTGAACCATTTTTTTGTCCTTCACCAAGTAAGTTATGAGGAACAAAACTATTTGGATCAAAAGACCACAAAAGCTCATCAATTTGATGAGCTTGTTCTTGCGAGTCTGTATAAATGAATACGCGCTGATTTTGTCGATAAAAATTCGCTGCTTGAAAGCATGCATGTAAATTATCTAACGGTATGTTGTGTTTTTCCTGATCTTCTAACAGGTAAAACATGACATGTGTATTCATCATGTGCGCTTATTCACCTTGCTCTACACCAGATTTATTTAATAAAAATTGCGATAACATGCTAACAGGGCGACCCGTTGAGCCTTTATCTTTACCACCACTACGCCAAGCTGTGCCGGCAATATCTAAATGTGCCCAATGATATTTCTTAGTAAATCGCGATAAGAAACATGCTGCGGTAATGGTACCTGCTGCACGTCCACCTAAGTTGGTGAAGTCGGCAAATGGGCTTTCAAGTTGTTCTTGGTATTCTTCCCATAAGGGTAAACGCCAAGCACGGTCACCACTTTGATCTGACGCATTGAGTAATTCATGTGCGAGTGGATTATGCGTACTTAACAAACCACTTGCATGTTTACCTAAGGCGACAACACAAGCACCGGTTAATGTTGCAACATCAATCACGCAATCAGGGTCAAAGCGTTCAACATAGGTTAGTGCATCACATAAAACTAAACGGCCTTCAGCATCAGTATTTAACACTTCAACGGTTTGACCAGACATGGTTGTTAAGATATCGCCAGGGCGGTAAGCATTACTGCTTGGCATATTTTCACAGCCAGCAAGTACGCCAATAACATTGATAGGTAAGTTAAGTTCGGCTAAGGTGTGCATTGCACCCAGTACGCCAGCTGCTCCACCCATGTCGTACTTCATTTCATCCATGGCTTCGCCTGGCTTTATTGAAATACCACCACTATCGAAGGTTAGCCCTTTACCAACGAGTACAATGGGCTTGCTGTCTTTGTCGCCGCCTTGATAATGAATAATACTCATCATGGATTCATTGGCAGACCCGCGGCCTACTGCAAGGTATGAACCCATACCAAGTGCTTCCATTTGCGCTTCATCAACCACATCGGTTGAGACGTTGTCATATTCATTCGCTAAAATTTTAGCTTGCTCAGCAAGGTACGCAGGGTTACAAATGTTTGGCGGCATATTCGCCACATTCTTACAGGTGTTAATTCCTTCCGCGACAGCTAAACCATGCGCTACAGCACGTTCACCTAAAGGTAATTCTCGTCTTGTTGGGACATTAAAAACGATTTTTCGAAGTGGTCTACGTGGTTCTTCTTTACGTGTTTTCAAGCTATCGAAACTGTACAAACAATCTTGTGTTGCTTCTACGGCTTGTCTTACTTTCCAATAATTATCACGGCCTTTCACATGAAGCTCTGTTAAGAAGCATACTGCTTCCATTGAGCCTGTTTCGTTCAAGTTGTTGATGGTTTTACTGATAATTTGACGATACTGCCTTTCGTCAAGCTCGCGTTCTTTTCCGCAGCCAACCAGTAATACTCGTTCACTTAAAATATTAGGTACATGATGTAATAACAACATTTGACCTGATTTACCTTCTAAGTCACCTCGACGTAACAAATTACTAATGTAGCCTTCGCTGATTTCGTCCAGTTGTTCGGCAACAGCAGATAAACGTCTTGGTTCAAAAACGCCGACCACTATACAAGCACTGCGTTGTTTTTCTGGGCTGCCGCTTTTTACGCTAAATTCCATGGGCTCTCCTAGTTTGAGGTAAATCTGAACGTTTTTTAAAAAAAATTCAGTTTAACTTGCTTAAATCTACCATTAATAGATAAGCTTACTGTGATTTATTTTTCGCTAAAGGCTATAATTATAGCCTTATCCAGAAGCATTACCTAAAGGCTTTTGAATTATTTTAGTTATGAAAATGACAAGTTTACTTAAAAATTGTCTTTATGTCAGAAAAAAACTAAGTTTTTGTAGGATCTCTTTGTGATCGTTTTTCGTTATTTATTAAAAGAAGTTGTTAAAACCCAGCTCGCCGTGTTTGTGGTGTTAATGACCATTTTTATCAGCCATAAATTTGTCAAAGTTCTTGATGATGCCTCTGAAGGTGGTATTCCTGGCCAGTTAGTGATGGTGTTTATTGGTTTAAAAGCACCTGATTTGGCTGGTACAATTTTACCTTTAAGTTTCTTTTTAGGTATTTTGCTTGCTTATGGCCGCATTTATGCCGATAACGAAATGACCATTTTACATGCGACGGGCATAAGTGAATGGTATGTGGTCAGGGTTACGCTTATTCTAGCTATTATAACGGCGATATTTACAGGCTTGTTTACTTTATATTTATCTCCGCTTGCTTCTGAATATGAGTATCAAGTCAAAGAAAAACTTGCTGCAGATTCTGGATTAAGTGCATTAGTGGCTGGACGTTTTCAAACCACAGGCAATAAAAAAGCTGTGGTGTTTATTCACGGAAAAGATAGGGTGAGTAACACCTTAGAGAAAGTGTTTGTGGCACAGTTACCAAACGAGAAATCTGGGCAGAGTGAAATTATTAACTCAAGTTTAGTGTATGCAAAACAAGGTGAGGTAATAGAAGAATCGTCAGGCTCGCAACGTTTAATTTTATCAGATGGCACACGTTATCAAAATGACCCAAAGAACGAGGAGTTTAGACAAGTTGCATTCGGTAAATATTACATTCAAATTGAAGATCAAAAAGTTGAACATAAACGCAGAAAACTAAGTGCTATTCCCACCCAACAATTGTTCAATGAAACATCAAGTGAATATCGTGCTGAAATTCATTGGCGAATAGCCTTTCCATTGGCATGTATTATTTTAACCTTTGTTGCTGTTCCTTTAAGTGTTGTTAATCCGCGACAAGGAAAATTTGCCAAAATGTTTCCTGCTATCTTACTTTTCTTAAGTTATTTACTGCTGCTAACGGCTATGCGAAGTGGCTTAGAAAAAGGCTCAATCCCATTACAAGTAGGCTTGTGGCCAGTACATATATCAGCGCTATTTGTTGGCTTTAGTTTACTAGCAAAAAGTCGAAGTACGGGGTTAAGGTTACGTTCTGTTTTACCGTTTTATGCCAATAAAAAAGAGGCTAAAACATGAAAATTTTAGATTTATATATTGCCAGAATTATCGCTTCTACCACTTTACTCACGCTTGCGGTGTTTGTTAGCCTCAGTGGCATTATTAAATTTGTAGAACAAATGAGATCTGTAGGCAAGGGCAGTTATGACTTGTCGCATGCAGCGCTTTATGTGTTATACGCCGTACCGCGTGATGTCGAATTGTTTTTCCCCATGGCTGCCTTAATAGGCGGGTTGATTGGTATTGGTATGCTTGCCAGTAATTCTGAGTTGGTTGTTATGCAAGCCTCGGGATTATCACGCTTAGATATCATTAAATCAGTGATGAAGTCTGCTTCAATTCTTATCATATTGAGTATGGCGGTGGGGGAGTGGTTAGCACCCGCGGGAGAGGCTGCTGCTAGACAAGTAAAAGCGCAAGCCATTTCTGGAGGTAGCTTGATCTCTGCTAAAGGTGGCACGTGGGCAAAAGACGGAGATTATTTTGTTCATATCATGGAAGTGCAAGACACAGGCTCATTAAAAGGAATACAAATTTACCGTTTTGATCGTGATTTAAAACTTTCAAGTTGGCTGGCGGCAAGTTCTGCGGTTTATCAAAAAGACGCTTGGCTACTAAGTGATGTGGTAGATACCTATATTCAAGATAAAGAAATTACCACAAAATCATTACCGACCATGGCATGGCAATCTACGTTAACGCCAGATAAACTCGGTGTAGTAACCGTTAAGCCAGAATCTTTATCGGTGAGAGGCTTGTTAGATTATTTAGATTACCTCGCGGAAAACGACCAAGATTCAAGTCGTTATCAATTAGCTTTTTGGCGAAAATTGATACAACCTGTCACTGTTGCGGTTATGTTATTGGTCGCACTTTCTTTCATTTTTGGTCCGTTGCGTTCAGTGTCAATGGGCGCAAGAATTATGATGGGGATCGCCACCGGCATTTTGTTTTTTATCACGAATGAAGTGTTAGGTTCGCTGAGCTTGGTATATCAGCTTCCTGCGATATTTGGTGCGGCAATGCCGAGTGTAATTTTTACTGCCATCGCTTTATTTTTTATTCGTAAGAAAGCGGGATAATCGTTATTTTCCCGCTTTAATATGAGATTAAATTTTCGCTTTATTTGCTGCTAGTGATAAAACGACAATTTCTGTATTGGTTAATTTATCTTGTAAACTTAACTTATGCTTCCATTCGATAAATAGCCAAATATTGCCTAAACCAAATATGCTGTAGATTATTCTTATTAAGCCTAGCTTTTTATTAATTAATTGTCCGTCTAGGTGTTGTAGTCTTAAACGCCATGCTTTCATACCAAGGGTTTGGCCGCTACGGGCCCAGAAAAATAAAAAGAAATAAATAACCCAAGAAAAGTTCCAACCATAAATAAGCGCGCTATAAAGATAGGATGATTGTTGTACATCAATTAAATGCTGATGGCCGTTCATATTCACCAAACCTAAAGTAGCCGCAATCTTAAATAGACCAAATCCAATCGCGCCGGCAACCATATAAACCGCAATCGCTAAGAGTGCGTCATAAACCCACGCGCCAAAACGGCGCATAAAGCCAGCGCGTGGAAAAACGGTAAAATCTACTGAAGACATCATAATACTCTGTTTTAAATTGACGCGTCAGTGTAGCAGACTCTTCTCGGCGACTTAATAGTTTATCTACACTAACATGTGCCTTCTTCTTCGCTTGGCTTAATTTTATACAAAGCAGCATAAAGCGCTGGTACAACACCTAAGGTTAAAATAGTGCCGATACCTAAACCAAAGGCGATAACATTTGCTAAGCCGTAAAATAATGGATCTTTACTAATAATTAACGGCGTTAACCCCATAATAGTGGTGATAGTTGTCATGGCAATTGGGCGAAGACGCATCAAACAAGCGTCGACAATTGCTTGAAATTCACTTTTACCTTGTGCTTGTTCAATGTTTATCCGGTCAATTAGTACAATGGCATTATTGATAATAATCCCCGCTAAGCTATACAAACCTAGGGTTACCATAAAGCCAAATGGTGCTTGCATGATAAATAACCCCATTACCGCACCAACAAAAGACAATGGAATGGTTAAACAAATGATCAACGGCTTGCGATAGGAGTTAAATTGAGCAACTAATAAAATGATGATCACACCTAAAACAATCGGCATATTCGCACTAAGTGATTTTTGTGCTGCCGCCGATTCCTTGATCACACCATCATATTCAATACGATGATTGACAGGTAAATCTTTTTTCAGCGCTTCAAGCTTGTCATCGATTCGCAACTTCAAATCTTCTGCTGCCATCTTTGTGTTGCGCGCTTCAATACTGATGGTTCGAAACATGTCTTCGTGATGGATCATAGAAAATTGATTTATTGGTTCGAAATCAGCTACTTGAAATAACGGAATTGTATTACCCGTCGTGTGTGAATACACGTTGAGAGTTCGTAATTTATCAATGTTTTTACGTTCGCCCTCTTTAGCACGAAAAACGATAGGAATAATATCGTCACCTTCGCGAAAATTGGTGATATGCGCGCCACTAAAATAGCTTTCTAACGCTTGGGCTATATCGCTAGAAGTTAACCCTGCTCTTTTGGCTCGATGTTGATCAACTTTTACGGAAATTTTAGTAATTAAGTTTTCCCAGTCATGTCGCACATTAATGGTATTAGGAGTGTCGTGTAATAACGCCATAATTTCTTGTGCTTTTTTATAGAGCACATTCTTATCAGGACCTTTCACTTGGATTTTTAAAATAGCGGAATCAGAAGGACCTAAAAACATTTTTTTCACACGTGCCGAAACATTAGGAAAGGTTGATTCTATCAGCGGATCTAAACTTTCTGTCACCGCCGTTATATTGGTACCGGGCTTTACGTTTAATACAATAAAGCCTTTATTTTGTGCTGGGTCTTCAGGGTTGAGTGATAAAACAAACCTAGGTCCACTAAAACCAACATAACCAGAGTAGCTTTCAATGTAGTCAAATTGCTTTTTGTTGTCGTTAAACCAAGTAAATAACTGTTTCATCTGACGGTCTGTTTCACGTGATGAAGTGCCGTTAGGTAAATCGATATTAATCAGTATTTGTGTTCGATCAGAATCAGGAAAAAATTGTTTTGCGGCAAACTGCATTGAAAACACCGCGATAAAAAATAACACCACCATGCTCGATAAAAAAAATGCCTTGTGGGATAAAATCCATAACAGAAGTCGCTGGTATGATTGGTAATATTTTCCTAAACGACTATCGTCCGTTTTTGCTGGGCTGCCATCATTATCGGGCACTTTGATAAAATAGTAACTTAAAATAGGCGTGATAGTGAGTGCTAAAATCCAGCTCGCTAATAAAGAAATTAAAATAACTAAGGAAATAGATCGGGTATATTCCCCAGCCACATGTTCGGCTAACATTAACGGCAAAAAGAATAAAATAGTGGTTGCTGATGAACTCAATAAAGGCAAGGCCAACTCTTTGCAACCCTGAACCATAGCATCATAACGGGAAGTATTGTCTTCTAAACGTCGTTTAAAATCTTCTGCTAAAACAATGCCATTATCAACTAATAAGCCAAGTGAAATGATAAGCGTCGCTAAACTCATTCGCTCTAACTTTATTCCGCTAAATTGCATAAAGGTTAGCGTTACTAACATCACACAAGGTACAATTGTTCCTACAATAAGACCTGTTCTTACCCCGAGAAAAAGCACTACAACTACTAACACAATGGCTAGCGTTTGTAATACGCTAAAGGACACTCCTTGAACTGTTTTTTCAACTTGTTCTGCTTGGTGAGTGGCTATGTTTAATTGATAGCCTATGGGTAATGTGGTTTGAATTTCTTCAATTTTTTTTATTAAGCGTGGTGAATATTCTAAAATGTTGTAGCCAGATAACATTGCTGTGGCAAAGAATATGGCTGGCTTACCATTAAAATATGCCTGTTTATCTGGTGGATCTATATACCCTCGCTTGATGGTAACAATATCTTTTAGGGCTATAAAGTCTTCACTTCCTGGGATTGAAATAAAGGTATTCGCAATGTCTTCTAGGGTGTTAAAATTACCTGTTGGTTCAATAATATAGCTTTTAGCACCAGTATCAACTTCGCCACCAGAACGCACAATGTTTTGATTTCTTAATTCATTCATAAGTGCTTGAGGTGAGATACCCAATTGAGACAATTTTGCGTTAGAAGTTTCGAGGTAAATTCGCTCCGATTGATAACCCAAAATGTCAATTTTCTTCGTGCCTTCAACACTATATAAAGTATCACGTATATGTTGAGAAATATCGTACATTTCAGCCATACTAAAGCCGTCAGCTGTAAGGGCTAAAGTAACAACTGATACATCGCCAAATTGATCATTCACAAAGGGTGTTATCGTGCCTTCAGGTAACTTATTTTGCGCTGCGATTACTTTATTTCGTAAGTCTTGCCAAATATCATCTAAATTAAAATAACGATCGTAAATTTTTACATGAATTGTTGATAACCCAGTTGATGAAGACGATTTTATCTCTTTAACTTCTGGAATTTTACGAATTTCTTCCTCAAGCTTTTTGGTTATTAACTTTTCTACTCGGTCTGGCGCCATACCTGGGAATTGTGTGGTTACAATCGCTTCACGGATGGTAATACTAGGATCTTCTTGGGCTGGCAAAGTAAAATAAGCAAATATGCCGTTGATTAGCATTAACGCTGCAATTAAAAAAACAGTCTTACGATATTTAAAAGCCGTTGCGGTAATATTCATTGATAAAACCCCTAATTAAAACGTTGGGTTTGTTGATCTAAAAGCGTCACTTGTTGACCATCTCGTAGAAAGGCAATGCCAGCTGTGGCAATAATTTCTCCATTTTTTAACCCTTTCGATAAAATAATCTCATTGTTAATGACATTTTCTGCATGTACATAGCGTTTATTCAGTGTTTTTGATGTTTTGTTGTAAACAAATACATAGGACTTCTGTTCGAGATCTGCACCAATTGCTGTAGCAGGTATTCTAATTGCTGGCCCTGAGTAGCCTGATTGTTCGCTATTTTTATAGGTGAAAGAAACTTCTGCTGTCATGCCAGCTCTTAATGCATCATGGTTATCGTTTAGCATGACAGTTAACGGAAACGCATTGGCTGATTGAGCTCTTGTGCCAATTTCAGTAATGTGTCCTTTCATCACTACCTGATTTAAAACCGGAAAAGTGACATTTAATTCAGTATTTTTTGTTAGTTCTCTTATCAATGTTTCAGGCACCATTACATGAACTTCTAAACCATGCTCACCTTCAATTTCAAAAATAGGTTGCCCTGGGGTTACCTGTTGAGAAGGTTCAATTAAACGATTAGTGATTACACCATCGTATGGTGCAAGTAAAATGCTGTCTTGTTGGTTTTTATTGGCAATATCTACTTGCGCTTGAGCAACGGCAACAGCACTTTTAGTTGATTCAAAAGCGGCTTTAGCATTATCAAAATCTGATTGTGATACTAATTCTTGCTTGATCAATTGCTTAAATCGATTATAGGTACTTTTTGCCTCAGAAAAATTGGCTTGTATCTGTTGCAGATTAGCATTTGCTGATTGCACGCTGAGGCTAAAACTGCGTTGATTTAATTGCGCTAAACGTTGACCTTTTTGTACCGTGTCACCTAAATTTACGGGTACATCTTCTAACTTACCCGCCACTTCGAAGCTTAATGTTGCCGTTTCTACAGGCGCAATAATGCCAGATAAGGTACGGACCTGTTCCATCGGCGATAAGGATACTTTTTGCCAAGCAATGGGCCTAATTAAAGGCTCTTTTTTGGGTGAATTATCTGAGCAAGCCACTAGAAATAAGAGAAAAAAACAATAAAAAATATTACGCATTGCAGACGTCCATATAAACAATTAATCAATAAAGCGTAGTCCACATTCATAAAAGAATACATGAAGATATGAAATGGTACTACTAAGTACCAGATATTGTGGTACTATCTAGTACCAAAGTCAATGAAAAATATTCAATAGGTATGCACGAAGAATTAACGTTATCGCATAAAACTTTATCTGAACGCGGAAAAAAAATTTTAGATGCCGCACAACAATTGTTTCTGGAACATGGTTATGACAATACATCACTTGAAATGATCATTAGTGAGGCGGGCGGCTCAAGGCGTAATATTTACAGTGAATTTGGTAATAAAGAAGGGCTATTGATTGCTGTGATCAGAGAGCATATCGCTGCACAAGTGTCATTATTGGTTGATATTGATTATGACCTACCGCCAGAAGAAGCGTTAATCAAGGTATGTTGTCGCTTTATGGATGGTTTTTTGTCTGAAACCGTGATTAATTTGTTCCGTTTGGTGATTAATATCGTGCCAGCACTACCTCAATTGGGGGAGCTTATCTTTAAATATGGCCCGTTAACTGGATGCCGTCCGATTAGTGATTATTTAGCTTACTTGAATAAACAAGGTGTATTACACATTGACGATAGCGAGTTTGCTGCGCATTTATTGATTGAAATGATCAAATCACGATTGCATGTACAAGCGTTACTATTACCAAACAACCCGCCCACGAAAGCAGAAGTTACCGCGCACATCCGTCAAGCGGTACCCGTATTTTTGCGGGCATATAAAGTATAAAATGTGAATAAATTGAGTGTTGTATAAATTAACATCAAATAGTGCATATCTGATAAAAAAGCGGTTGCCAACACCGAGTATTCTCGTATAATGCCAGCCACTTCAACAAGAAGTTGTTGAAGTGGCTGTGTCGCCGGAGTGGTGGAATTGGTAGACACGACGGATTCAAAATTGAAGATGCTTAGCTTTATTTTGAATGTCGGTACTTTATTTAATTGCCCTGCATTGAAAGTGAGTGTTTGCATTTCTCTTGCAAAGATTTGCAAAGTTTTTACGAGATTACAAAAATTACTGACCTAGTTTTAAGGTTGGTTAGTATTCAAAGAAGTTGGTTTTTATAGAGAATCCATTTCTTTGCAAACTAAAAAGTTAGCTAAAAGCCTTTGCCAGTGTGGTGAAATTGGTATACACGACGGATTCAAAATTGAAGATGTTTAGCTTGATTTTGAATTTCGGTACTTGATTTTATTGCCCTGAATTGAAAGTGAGTGTTTGCATTTTTCTTGCAAAGATTTGCAAAGTTTTTACGAGATTACAAAAATTACTGACCTAGTTTTAAGGTTGGTTAGTATTCAAAGAAGTTGGTTTTTATAGATAATCCATTTCTTTGCAAACTAAAAAGTTAGCTAAAAGCCTTTGCCGGTGTGGTGAAATTGGTATACACGACGGATTCAAAATCCGTTGCAGCAATGCGTGGCGGTTCGAGTCCGCCCACCGGTACCATTATATGAAAGCCCTGTCCTTAATCGGATGGGGCTTTTTTATTTGCTTTTTTTGGGGCTGAAGTGAGCGAGGAGCAGACATTTACTTTAGCTCGTTTTTGGACATAAACATGTTAGCTTGAATAAGTGCTTTGTGCCATAAATAGTGCATTAGATAATGCAGCATTAAATTAAAATGTGAAAACGCGTTTACCCAACCTAAAGAATTACCTGATTAGCGCTCACATTTGGCATTTTTTAATTTCGCGCTATTTTAAACCAAATCTCCTTGTAAATAGGGTTTACTCTAGAGTCTTTTGCCATCTAACGACTGCTGGTAACTTACTACAAAATTCTAATTTTTTGGCGAATTTAAAATATAAACAACAGACAGTTTGCCTCTTTACCAACTGTTAACCAGTCGTGAATTAGGGATTTACATTAAAAATTCATTATGGCATCTTGGTTAAATAATAAACAACTAGAGAGTCAAGAGGGTAAAATATGGCATTTTTCATTAATGACAAGGAATTTGAGAATCAAGGCGAGTTTACAAAATACGGAAGAGGGTGTGCTACCAAAATTCCTACTCCAATTGAAATTCTTAGAGTAGATGAGGAAATTTCATCGAACAAATCGAGACGTAGTTTATTTTCTCAGCTTTCTATTGAGGTTCGTTTTCATCATGTTACCTACGGGGCAAAAGGGTTGATCACTAAAAGCCAGCGAAAAAAACAAATCGATCTGTTGAATCAAGCTTTTGCAGGAGCAAACTTAAAATTTAAATATAGCGAGTCTAAAGTTCAGTTTATCGATAATCAGAGTTGGTATTTTATGGGACATGGTTCCGCTGCTGAACGTGAAGCAAAAACATTACTAGGAACAGACTCCAAAAGATATTTAAACTTTTATACAGGGGGGTTAGTTTCTGGATTACTAGGTTGGGCAACTTTTCCTTTTGATTTATCTGGAGATCCTATTTTGGACGGGGTTGTAATGTTAGATGAATCCCTTCCAGGTGGTGATGCAGCCCCATACAATTTAGGAATGACTGGTGTTCATGAAGTTGGGCATTGGCTAGGGTTGTATCATACTTTTCAAGGAGGTTGCGATGGAATTGGCGATCATGTGCACGACACACCAGCACATAGTGCAGCCAACTATGGAAAACCGCAGCTAGATCAGGCTCACAATGCTTGCATTGTTGGAGAGAATGCACCGATTAATAACTATATGAATTATGTAGATGACGAATGGATGAACGAATTAACACCAGAACAAGAAGCTAGAGTTAAAGAACAAATTATGATGTATCGAACTGGATTATTAAACACGTAATTATGAGAAACTATAGTAAATCAACAAAAGAAAAATTACGTTCGAAGCTCGGTGGTAATCAACGTAAAATGGCGGTTCAAAGAAAAGCTAACTTTGAAAATATCCAAGTAAAAACTAATAATAAAGTTGTAATTATTGGGGCTGGAATTTCAGGATTGTGTGCTGCACATGAATTAGAACAAAAAGGATACGAAGTCATTATTTTGGAAGCTCAAAACGACCATGTTGGTGGTAGGATTAGAACTTTTCGTAAAGGGAATAATTATTGCGAATTTGGAGCTATGCGTATTCCTGAGGAACATGATCTAACTTTAGGATACATTAACAAGTTCGGATTAAAAACTAGAAAATTTGTTCAGGATAATGAAAACGCATACGCTTACATTCGTAGCAAAAGAGTTCGAAGAGATGAAGCTGGAAAAGATGCTTTAAAGTCAGAATTTGTTCTCAATAAAAAAGAACAAAAAATGTCTGCTGATGATATTTGGGTTGCAACAGTTGTAGAAACTTTGTTGAGTTTGAGCGAAAGTGAACAAAAAGAGTTGTATGAAAATCATCTTTCTTCTAAAGAATTACTAAACGTCGATCAAGATTCTTTATACAACAATTTAAAAGCTGGGGGATTCACCAGAGATGCTATTGAATATGTAGCTTCGTTATATGGAGTAACTACCTATTTAAATACTGGGTTATCGGAGCACCTTCGTGAAGAAAAAGAAGAAATTTGGCTTGGGAATTTCGAAGAAATCGAAGGAGGGATGGATCAACTGGTTCAAAAGTTTATTGAAAACATTCGCGCAAATATTCATCGTGGGGCAGTTGTAGAAAAAATCAATAACTCAGCTTCAGCAGCTTCCGTTGTCTATACTGAACATGGTGAAACAAAAACCATGCAAGCCGATTGGGTAATTTGTACCATTCCTTTAGGTGTACTTTCTCGATTAGAAATTGAAGCAGCTTTTTCAAAACAGAAAATCAACGCTATTCGAAATGTGAATTATGACTCTTCTTCCAAAATAGTAAGTGTTACTAAACATCGGTTTTGGGAAAAAAAAGATAACATTTACGGTGGAGGAAGCATTTGGGATGGCGGATTAGGACATACTTGGTACCCTTCGGATAATGCTGAAGCAAAAGATGAAAAAGCAACAGATGTCGAAAGCATGCTATTGGCTTCGTATACTTGGGGAATGCATGCAAGGCGAATTGATAACATTCCTGAAGAAAGCATTAACGACTATGTAAAGAATGAATTGGCAAAAATTCATACGGAAGCTGATATGACTGATGTTGTGGAATCTTACAGATGGAGTTGGGATAATCATGAATGGAGTTCTGGCGCTTTTGCATTTTTTAATCCTGGAGATCATACCGATTTGCATGCTGAATTGGTGAAACATGAAGATCGAGTATTATTAGCTGGTGAACATTGCTCGCTTACACATTCTTGGATTCAAGGCGCTTTAGAGTCTGCAATTGAAGTATGTACACACATTTTTGAGAATTGAATTGTATGACAGTTTCTGAATATATCATTAAAAAGCTCAAAGCATACGGTTGCAATCATGTGGCTGGGATTCCTGGAACTTCTTGCGCAGGTTTTTTCAATGCAATTGATAGAGACAAAGACATCAATTATATCTTGACTACTAACGAATTGGAGTCTGGATACATCGCTGATGGTTACGGTAGAAATGGTGGCTTTGGAGCTGTTTGTGTCTCGTACGGTGTAGGGACATTAAGTTTACTAAATGCTGTCGCAAGTGCTTTTACAGAACGTGTTCCATTACTTGTTATTAATGGTGGTCCAACAGAAAAAGATCTCCAAATAGAGAGCGAATTTGGAAGTCTTTTTTCTCATTCTACTGGTGCCAAACAAACCGATTTAAATGTTTTTAAACATGTAACTGTTTTCGCTGAAGTTATTGAAAACGTTTCCGAAGCTAAAACTATTATTGACAAAGCATTCGACACCGCAGATAAAGAATTTCGACCTGTGTATATAGAAGTTCCGCAAGACTACTGGGATAATGAAATTCCAGAGGGAAAGGAAGTAACAACGAGTCAGAAAATTGAAGTAAATACAGCTTTTCAAACGTTAGCTAATACTACTATTTTAAATGCTTCCTCACCTGTTTTAATCATTGGTGTTGAAGTGGTTCGAAGAAATCTATACGTCAAAGTATTAGCACTTATTGAAAAATGGAATATTCCATTTGTAACTACAGCATTGTCCAAATCTTATATTTTGGAGTCTCATCCGTTATTTGTTGGCTGTTACGACAGTGATTTGTTCCATTCTTCAGATCGCTTTGAAATTATTGACAAATCTGATTGCTCAATCGGGCTGGGTTGTATTTGGGGAATTGATCATCGGGCTTTTGTGACAACAAAATTTAATGATATCGTTGAAATGAGCTTTTCAAAAGGACGTGTTTCAAAAGAAAAATTTGAGTCAGTTGATCTCGAACTAGTTATAGATGCGTTTTTAGAGTTAGATATTTCAGTTACTACCCAAATTCCAGAAAAACCCGCTCGCTCTTTAAATACACATTCAGATTATTTCGGTCACGAACAAGTATTCGCCAGTATCAATGAGCATATTCAAGATCAAAATAATATACAAATTGCCACGGATACTTGTTTAGGAAGTTTCCTAGGAGCAGATTTAGATATGCCTAGTAGAAATATGTATTTGGCAAATCCAGTTTGGTTATCTATCGGACAAGGAACTCCTGCTGCAATTGGAGCATATTTAAAAAACAAAAAAACTCCCATTATTATTTCTGGTGATGGTGGCTTCCAAATGGTAGCGCAATCCTTTTCTACAATGGTAAAATATAAGATACCTGCCTTAATTATTATTCTAGACAATAGCTTATATGCTATTGAACAATATTTAATCGACAACTCTTACTTTACAGAAAACAAAGCTCCTTTAAAATATGTAAAACTCAACAATTGGTCTTACGAAAACTTTCCAAATGTCTTTAATGGCGGAATTGGAAAACGTGCAAAAACAAAGCTACAATTTGATGAAATTATTAGTTCTTGGGTTGCTTCAGAAAAGAACGAACCTTGGATTGTTGCATGTGAAATTCCACATAAAGATTTACCTCCTAATTAAAACTACTGTAGTGGTCAACTAAAACTGGCCACCTTGTTATAAGTTTTCCAATATTTGTGTTCGGCCTCTAATGGCGATAACCC
>NZ_JAUOPD010000033.1 GCF_030546745.1 Thalassotalea sp. 1_MG-2023 | reverse complement strand
AAGAATCCAAGTGCCGCGATCAGAAGGCGTTTACCTTGAACAAAACTTAAACAGCAAAGATCAACACGCTCTAGTTAGTATAACCTTACGTTATTTATGGCCTAAAAATGGTTCATGTTTCTTTTTATTTTATTCGTGCATAGTGCGTATATCAAGCAATGAGGAGTAATGAATATGAACCATCAACTAAACATGAATAATGATCAAAAAGCAGAATCAAATAACACGATATCGTTACCTGTCAACGGAACAGAAGAAGCACAAAAGTTATACGAGCCTTCGAATAATATGCCCAAATTTGAAGATTACGAAGCCATTACTCCGCATTATGTACTTGGGTATAATTAACAAACTTTCGTTTACTCATAAAATAAAAAACACCTTTTAATGTGTAGTTTACGTATTAAAAGATGCTTTTATCAATAAAGTAATAAAGGGTTAATTATTGTTTTTTAATTGTCTTTTTACAAAATTACCGGCAAGTTTATTGTTATATTTACCTTGCTCTATAACAATCTGTCCGTTAACAAATACTGTTTGTATACCTACTGAATGTTTATTCCACTCTGAGAAGTTTGCTTTAGGGGCATAATCATTTTCATCCCAGATGATAATATCTGCGGCTAGCCCTTCTTTGATCATACCTCTATCGGTAATATTCAAGTAATGTGCTGTTTTAGATGAACTTTGAGTAATAAATGTTTTTAACGATAATTTTTTTTGTTGTTTCACATAAGTTTGGTATTTCTTTGGAAAACTTGCGTATTTTCTTGGATGGCCGTTTGTGCCATCTGATGACGTAACCACCCAAGGTTTCGTGATAAAGTTCTCTAAATCATTAGCTGACATATTAAAAGAGGCAATACGAATATCTCCTCTTTGTACAAGTTCCATTGCCGCTAGTTCAGGAGAAAGATTAAGTTCACTCGCGAGTTGTTCAAGGGTTTTACCAACTAATGATTGGTCAGAAAAGGCAGTGATTAGCAATGAATTAGCGCCTCCTCGTTTTCTTATGTTTTCTGCGATTTCCGCTGTAAGTTTCGAGGTTAATTTTGGATCGTTGAGTCGTTGATAAAATGCAGCTTTTGAATCTGCCATGGCCCATTTTGGCATAATTGCGCTATGCAACTTTGTGCCCGAAGCAAGCCAAGGGTACTGATCTGCAGAAATGCTAACGCCAGCTTTTTGTGCAGCTTCTATTTGATCAATAGCTTGTATACTTTGCCCCCAAACGTCAACACCAAGTGCTTTAATATGAGCTAAATGTAAGTGTGTATCGGCTTGCTTAGCGATATTAATTGCTTCACTTAATGCGTTCAAAAAGCCGATGTTAAATGTGCTCTCATCTCGTAGGTGCGTATCGTAAACACCACTATACCTTCCTACAACTGCTGTTAAGGCAACAACTTCTTCCGTTGAGGCGTAACTACCAGGCACGTAATACAAGCCAGAAGAGAGGCCTAAGGCACCGTCTTGCATGGCTTGTTCTACGATAGTTTTCATTTGTGCTATTTCATCTGTAGTAGCAAAACGGTTTTCACGTCCCATGACTTGATTTCTAACGCTATTGTGTCCAACATATAAAGCTACGTTTGTTCCTATACCGTTAGTAGTAAGTTTTTTGGCTAGGGCATTTATATCGGTTGGTCCGCCTCCATCGTTACCGTTAATTACCGTTGTAACTCCTTGTGTGAGGTAATTAACATTTGCGTTTTTATCTACACTTAATAGTTCGTCTAAAGTATGGGTATGTGGATCAATGAAACCCGGACTGACAATTAAACCATTCGCATTGATAGTGCGTGTTGCCTTAATTTGCATTTCGCCGGGCTTTGAAACTGCACAAATAGTTGACTGACATATTGCGACATCTAGATCTTGTGCATCAACGTTATTGCCAATGAAGACTTTTCCATTTGTAATTAGATAATCAGCAGTAATGTTCTCGGACTTTAACGTTTTACATCCGCTTAAAATACATATTGACAGTAAAGCGATTGGATATTTTTTAAGAAGATTAATTTTCATGTTTATTATCTTTTAACATAGTTTGCATTAAGGTATTAGATGCATCAATTGCGAGCTTTCGTATAAATTTTCTATCAGTGTGATCACCCATTTCATATGTGATGGCATGAACGTTATACATGTCTGCGATATATTGTTTGAAGACGCCTTTATTTGGATTGTTTCCTGGCTTTTGAATAACGTTAAAGTTTGGATGTTTCTTATCTAAGGCGTTAAGCCAGTTACTCACTAAATAAGGTTGTCTTATCCCGTAATCTGTCGGCATGGTATAGAATATATCTTTATGTGTGGAATGGAAGTCAACAGCCATGGAAATTTCTTCGCCCCGATCAACAATTTGTGAAAGTATCTTATGCACAACAGAGACTTCAGGTTGTTTAAAATTTTTCCAATCTCTATTCAAATCAACACCATTGGCGTTATGGCGCCAATATCCAAGAGAAACCCCGTCAGGGTTCATATTCGGGATGATTAAAATATTATAGTGAGCACGGAAAACCCGCGCTAGTTCACTGTTTGAAAGTAAATTTGTTGAAAATGGAAACAGTGCAAGTGCGCCGGTAATTTCAGGTGGATGTTGCCTCCCTAGCACTATTAACCACTTTTTTATGTTGGCTGATGATGATTCTATTTTATACAAAGGGTGTTCATTGACCGAATGGCCAATGATTGAATGAGTGATATGCGCTTTTTTTTCAAGTGCTTTTCCCCAATGAATATAATCGTCATTAGTGATGAGTTCTTGTGCAGAAATCCAGATGGGTTGCTTACTGATTGTGACGTTCATGCGCAGTCGTTCAGGTGTTTTTTTATAAGCAATGGGTTGCCATTGCTTACCGTTATAACTGAGTTTAGGTGAATAACGATGTGAACCATCTTTCACTTTTAATTCGATTGTTATGTTTTTTTCAATTGCGCTTGATAGCTTAAAAGCATACCAAGGGCTATTGTTGATAGGAGTATTTTCAGGCTGTAGCTCTATTGTTATTCTATCGTTGCTTTTATTTGTGCTGCAAGATGCGATTAACTCCTTAGAGGTTGCTCCTGAAAAGTCAGTGTGGATTTTAATGTCTCCTAAATCACATGCGAAAGTAGACACGGTGAAAAATAACAAGAGTAGTGTAAAGGCTATGCGAATCATATTGACCCTTAAATGTTGTACTTAAAAAGTCGGAAGAAAAGGATTTGAGCTAATCGCGGAATAAACATGTTAATGTTAATTCCGCGAGCTAGCATGCTTAAAAAGAAGTTCTTAACTCGGCGTAAAAGCTTCTACCATAATCATTATGCGCGTCAGAAAAATAACCGAAGTATCTATCTGCTAATGGTGCACGTTCATCTGTTAAGTTGTTTACCCCAAATCTAACTCGAGAATCTAAACCTTTGAAACTAAATTTATAATCAACACTTGCATTATATTTTGTCATCGATGGAATAATATATTTTGTTCCATCATCTAAGGTTAAGGAGCTTTGGTAAAAACTGCCAATTTTAAACATGTTGAGAGAGAATCCCCATTGTTCGTTATACCAACGGAATTTTGCTGAGTGTCGTTCGTCTTGATTACCATCTTTACCAATTAAATCAGCAAAGCCATCAACGGGATAACTAGCAGGCAGAAGACCTGTAGCATTTGCATCAACCAATACTTTTGCTAATCCACCAGCATCTTGCTCATATTTGTCTAAAAATGCGCCATTATATTTGATATCAAAAGTACCATATTTGGTATCAATATTATAATAAACGCCTAAGTCGTGACCTTTAATTGTACGCTTATCTAAATTGGCGTACTGATCATTAACATATTTAATTGCCCCAGCAGGACAGATGCCAGCATTTTGGAAGTAAACCTCTTCATCTGCATCTAATTCTTGGCGTTCTATTGCGCTATTAAAGGCTGCACTATCACAATTACCATTACCTGCATTCAAATGATATACAAGATCTAACAATGTATGGTTTTCTTCACCAAATAAACCAATGGTATCTTTTTTATCAATTTGCCAATAATCTAAAGTAACCGTAAAGTTTGATGTAGGGGTCCAAACGAAACCTAACGATGTATTTTCTGATTTTTCTGGCGATAACTGATCGCTACCTTCAGCCGTACGTTGTATAGAGTTAGTACAGTCTAATGTTTCTTCTTCAGGATCACCGCCAAAATCAGCAGCATACTGACAAACCCAATCTGTGCGGGAGTTTGTACGAGATACAATTTCTTCGTTTACGGTAACAAGGTTAGGCGCACGGAAAGCTTCTGACCAAGAGCCTCGTACTAAAAATTGCTCAAGTGGACGCCAACCAAAAGCTACTTTACCAACCGTGGTACTTTCATCAATGTCATCGAAGTTTTCATAGCGAAGTGCAGCCTGTACATCTAAATTATCAAGTACTGGGATTTGAAATTCGGTAAACAATGAACTTACTTGGCGTTTTCCTTCGTTATCAGGGGTAGGGCTTGAATTAACTACATCAGAAACATAAGGATAGGTGTCGCCTTCCCAATCAGTAAAATTAATAGTACCGTCTAGACGATCATCTCTGTCATCTTTAAAGCTCTCCTCACGCCATTCAAAACCTGCTACAAAGGCAACCATACCCGCAGGAAGTTCAAATAAATCAGCATTTGAGAACTTTATATCAAAGGTTGTTAGCTCTGTTTCACTTAGCCGAGTAACATCAATAAGGGCACGTTCAATATTTGAGTTTACGCCCCCTGAGAAAGGGTTATAAGCAGCTTCAGTTGGATCATTTAATGCTTCTTGAATGAGGGTATTTGAAATGCGGTTACGTGTAATATCTTCTTTTTCTGCTTTAGAATAAGAAACAGCACTTTCCCAATCCCAATCGCCAATCATACCTCTGAAACCTTGTAAAAAGCGGTAAGTTTCACCATCGTTATCCACAATACGTGGTACTTCTGCAAAACGATAATAATCCATGACTAGGTCAAACCCTTCATCTGAGAAATCACCTGTAATTTCTTCAGGTAAACGATTTGCTGAGCCTATAGCACCGAATGGATTGTAATAATTTTGCGCTGACACCCTTAATTTTGAACTGGAAAAGGCGGCAGAAGGTTGGCGATTCATGCTAGTTTTAGATTTGTAATAGGATAGTTCAGTGAAACTTTCAACGTTATTATCAAACTCATGGTTGATGAACACAAACGCATTATAGCGCTCTAAATCAGAACGTAAGTCTCTATCTTCATTTAAGTTATATCTATAAGTGCCTTGACCATCTTCTGCGGCACATGTAGTGGCATTTAGTTGATAACCGCCTACACAGCGAGGATCACCAATAGGATAAACTTCAAATTCACCACTGGAGTCAACGAGATTATTATCATCTAACTGACCTTCATTGTTAGGTAGAATATCAAATTGACCGTAATTTGAGTTGATGCTGTCATTTCTAAACCGTGTGTCGCCAAACCAAGGGGAGTTTTCAGGTATACGGTCTCGAAAATCAGAATTTGACCAACGTTCATCATCTTGCGAATTGATACGGTCTCTATCATAAAAATTTAAAAACGTACTTACGTTTGTTTTACCGTCATTAAAGTTTTTACCCGCTTCGATAGTTATTTTCCGACTACCTCTACTGAAATTGTCATATTCTAAGCCTTTAGCTCTAATCGTTAATCCTTCAAAATTTGATTTGAGCACATGATTCACAACCCCGGCAACGGCATCAGCTCCATATATTGCAGATGCTCCATCACGCAAAACTTCGACTTGTTTAAGGCCTACAACAGGAATAACGTTTGAATTAACAGAGTTAACGGGTACAAAGCTACCACCAACTTCTTCGGTTTGATATGAAGCAGAATTCACTAAGCGACGACCATTTAACAATACTAATGTATTACCGGTCCCCATATTACGTAGGTTAAATGCACCAACATCACCCCTTGCGGAATTAATACCGCCAGCGATGTTTTCAGCTTCACTAAAAAAGTTTTGGCCGTTTTCAGGGATCATACTCATTAATTCGTCTCCAGAATCAATCCCTAAATTTTCGATATCTTCAGCATTTAATACTGATACAGCCAAAGCCTCACTGATAGCACCACCTCGAATTTGCGTACCAACAACGGTAATTTGTTCAAGATCTTTATCACTTGCTTCTTGTGTTGATACTTCTTGTGAATGAGCTAGCTGTGGCGCAAGCGCAGCCACTAAACATAAACTAAGGTGTGATAACCTATGATTACTTTTTGCTTTTTTCTGTTTCATATTTTCACCGTTTTCCCAAAATAGCGTTAAGATGCAGTTTATTTCACTGTTTTATTATTTTCACCTTTACCATGATGAAAATTTGCAATAGAAACAATTGACTCTTGATACATTACCTATAACCTTAGGTTATAGGTGATTCATAATTAACTAAAATACGGTAGTGAAATATCCTGTTAGAGTTAAAAATAAAGCGCGAACTTAGTGTCTTAAGTACACAAAATGATGGGACATTTGTGAGACAAATAGGACGACAACGGTTTGGACTTTTATGTACTTCTTTTATATGCCTTTTAAAAAAATAAGATTGAATTATGACAATAAACAAAAATGTAATGGCCTTTTTTATCTTGGTGGTCGGGCTATGTTTTGCACAATATGTGAACCTGTATGTAGATAAAACATGGCTTGAACAATCATATATTTATGATATTTATCAAACGGATGGTGGCAAGCCTGCCTATAAATATAAAGGCGAGGAAATTGTTATTTCTGATGTAGTCTCTTACGATTCATCACCACTTAACCAAAGCAACCTTAATAAGGTTGACGTACCAACATTAACACAACAGTGGGTTGAAAAAAGTGACGGACAACTACAGCAATTAAAACCGGCATTTCATTTTGGTTTATGGTCATTATTGCCTGCCTTTCTTACAATCACATTGTGTTTAATTACTCGTGAGCCTTTAACTGCGTTGTTTTCTGGGATTGTTAGTGGTGCGTTGATGTTAGGGGAGTACGATATTACTGACAGTGTGATCATTCCAAACCTTGCTCAACAAGGTACTGCAGCTTTATTACTTTTGTACTTGTGGTTGCTTGGTGGTTTACTTGGTATTTGGTCAAAAACGGGTGCAGCGCAGGCGTTTGCAAATATGATGACTGAAAAGTTTGTTCGAGGTCAGCGCTCTGCAAAAGTGGTGTCTTGGATCCTTGGGGTTTTATTGTTCCAAGGGGGAACAATGAGCACCGTGCTTGTCGGGACTACCGTACGGCCGTTGGCAGATAAAGCAAAAGTCAGCCATGAAGAAATGAGCTACATTGTTGACTCAACCGCTTCGCCTATTGCCGCGGTATTGGCTTTTAATGCTTGGCCAGCTTATGTGCAAGCGTTGATTTTTGTTCCTGGTGTAAGCTTCCTAGCGACAGAAGCTGATAGAATCGCGTTCTTCTTTAGTAGTGTTCCCTTTAGTTTTTATGGCATTTTTGCCGTGCTTGGCACATTACTGTTAAGTTTAAACATTACGACTTTTTCTGGTAGACGAATTAAAGAAGCGCATGTTAGGGCTAATACCACTGGACAGTTAGATGCGCCAGGAGCTAAACCGCTAAGCGCGAAAGAATTACAAACCTGTGATGTTCCTAAAGGTTATCACTCACATTATTTAGAGTTTATTCTACCTTTAGTTACCTTAATCTTAACTGCTATTCTTACTTTCATTTTTATGGGTTCTCCGAAGGTGAACTGGGCGTTTGGGGCTGCTTTAATATTATCGGTTTTAATGGCGTTAGCTAAGGGTATGTCATTGATGAATGTTATTGATGGCTTTGGTAATGGATTAAAAGGTGTTGTGGTTGCGTCGGTTATTTTGATGCTTGCGGTGATCATTGGCTTTATAAGTAAAGAAATAGGCGGCGGTTTATATCTTGTATCATTACTTGGTGAACAATTACCTTATTGGTTACTGCCAATAACCTTGCAATTAATTACCATGATAATTGCCTTTTCAACAGGCACTAGTTGGGGTACTTATGCCATTGCATTTCCATTAGCAATGCCGCTTGCTTGGGCCATAGGTGAAACTCAAATGCTAGCGAACCCTGAGCTGTTTATGATGATTTGTTTTGCAACCGTTTTAAATGGCAGCATATACGGCGATCAATGTTCGCCCATTTCTGACACAACTATTTTAAGTTCGATGACAACAGGTTGTGATTTAATGGATCACGTTAAATCTCAAATAGTCCCAGCAACATTTGCAGCGTCACTGGCGGCAGCATTGTGGACTGCTTGCGTGTTAATTTTCGCGTAACTCTTTGAACATAGGTGAATCATGAGACTTAGGCATATTGAAATTTTTCATGCAATTTATACTACCGGCTCTATCACTAACGCCGCTAAAATTTTACATGTATCTCAACCATCGGTGAGTAAAGTATTATCCCACGCTGAAATGCAGCTTGGCTTTAATTTATTTGAACGGGTAAAAGGGCGTTTGATCCCTACAAATGAAGCTGAATTATTATTCGGAGAAGTAGATAAGATTTATCAGCAAATGCGTTCAATCAGAAATACGGCTGAAAATATAAAAAAAACCGACTTTGGTAACATCAGTATCGGGGTAACTCCAGCGTTAGGTTTTGATATATTACCCAGTGCAATTACTGAGTTTCAGGCCATGCACCCTAAGGTTAACTTTACCATACAGACCGTACATAACGATGAGGTAACTAAAGCATT
This sequence comes from Thalassotalea sp. 1_MG-2023, assembly GCF_030546745.1. GTDB lineage: Bacteria > Pseudomonadota > Gammaproteobacteria > Enterobacterales > Alteromonadaceae > Thalassotalea_C. The sequence continues at coordinate 20,978 of NZ_JAUOPD010000033.1, read as the reverse complement.
GTTTGAACATAAGTGTGACTTTGCGATGTTATTTTCACCGCCAACGCTCGCAGGAATTACCTCTCAAAAATGTGCGTGTTCTGAGCTTGTGGTTATGTATCCCAAGACATTGTTTCCTGATCGTCCGTCTTCATTATCTTTAACACAACTTGCTGAGCATACTTTTATCGATATTAGTGATAGTGGTCCGTTAGGTGATCTATTATGGAAACGTATAATGGAAGAAGATGTGACCCTTCAGTCAACAATTAAAGTGCATACTTATTTTATTGCAGCACGAATGGTTGCCAAAGGCACTGGTGTTTGTGTCGTTGATAAATACACTGCTATGGGGAATATGTCTGATGAAATAGGGTATGCGTCGTTCGAGCCGCAATTATCATTCAATGTGAGTTTGCTGCACCTTGAAGGGCGCAGTTTATCTCGAGTTGCTGACGACTTTATTCCATTTTTTACTGCTCAGCTTGAGCCGAAGTAACATTAACAAACGGATAAGCACATCACTTAACTACAGTCTGTTTACGTATAATAAGAGCTGGCCACTTTGTTTAAGAAGATATTATCGCCAGCTCTTAACAGTAGTATTGTATTAAACCTTCTTTATTTTAACCCCTTAAAACTTCTTAAGTTATCACGACTCCTTTTGTGACGATTAAATTAGCTATTCTAATCTTAATAAGATTGCGTCGGTTTTTGGGTATAACCTAAAGCTATACCTGCGCCAAGTCATAGTATTTCCAAATTAATTTCGATACTTATAAGCTGTTAAACATTAATCATAGTTGAATGTTTTCAGCGTATTTTAGGTATTTTATTATGCAAATTATTGCTCCTTATCTGCTTTTTATTGGTGATGCCACTGATGATCTTTCGATTAAAATGGCTCGTGGTGCTGCTGATTGGCGTCCAGAGCTTTGTATTGGGGAAATGAGCGTTGATGGTTGTACAGTTACAACAGGATTAAATGAAACCACTATAGAAGAAGCGGCTAGCAAAGGTGCAAAAACCTTTGTACTTGGTTTTGCAAACAGCGGTGGAGTGTTAGCGCCTAAATGGCATACATACATTATTAAAGCGCTTGAGCTTGGTATGGATGTGGTGAGTGGACTACATGATAAGCTTACAGATATTCCTGAGCTTGTTGCTGTTGCACAAAAGCATAATCAACAATTATTTGATATTAGGCACCCCAACGCTAATTTTAAAACAGGCTCGGGTATTAAACGTTCGGGTAAGAGACTGCTCACCGTAGGAACTGATTGTTCGGTGGGTAAAATGTACACTTCCTTGAGTCTTGAAAAATCAATGAAATCTCAAGGTGTTGATGTTGACTTTAGAGCTACGGGTCAATGTGGAATTCTTATTGCTGGTCAAGGTGTCGCTATCGACTGTATTGTTTCTGATTTTATTTCAGGCGCTACAGAAACTTTATCGCCAAATAACCAAGAAAACCATTGGGATATTATAGAAGGGCAAGGTTCATTGTCACATCCTGCCTTTGCAGGTGTTAGTATCGGGTTGTTACATGGCTCGCAACCTGATGCGTTAGTGATTTGCCATGCATTAAATAGAACACATATGCGCGGCTTACCGCATACTGCTTTCCCAAGTATTGCAGCAACGATTGAGTTAAACCTAACTGCCGCAAGATTAACCAACCCCAATGTTAAGGTTGTTGGCATTGCTGTTAACACCTCAAGTGTTAGCGTTGAAGAAGGTAAAACTTATTGTAAAAGACTCTCAGAAGAGTTTTCTTTACCGTGTGTTGATCCTGTTCGAGATGGAACCGATGCAATTGTTAACACATTAATAAACCTTTAACAGTCATAGGTAATAAAGGAATGATCACATTATCATACCAACAAGTTTCTTTCCCTTTAGCGCAAGTATTTCGTATTGCGCGTGGCGCAAAAACAGAAGCGAATGTTATTGAAGTTAGCCTATCTTGTGGCGGAAAAATCGGAAGAGCTGAATCAGTACCTTATAAACGTTATCAAGAAGATGTTGGGTTTGTCATTAATCAGCTTAATTATGTAAAACAGAAGCTATCAGAAGGTTTGTCGTTAGATGAAGTGCTGTTAGCAATGGCGCCAGGAGCGGCAAAAAATGCAGTTGATTGTGCGTACTGGGACTTAAAAGCTAAGCTAAAAAAAAGCTCTGTGGAGCAGTTGTTACAAATAGCACCTGCACCTTCTTGTGTTACAGCGCAAACCTTAAGTATCGATACACCAGATAATATGGCAAAGGCGGCGACAATGCTTGAGCATCCACCGTTAATTAAAGTGAAATTAGATGCTGAGGGTATTGTTGAAAAAATGCGAGCAATTCATCAAGCATCACCCCGTAGCCATTTTATTGTTGATGCCAATGAAGGCTGGACGATTGAACAGTTAACTGACACAGCTGGCATATTATCTACTCTTAATGTGGTGTTAATTGAACAACCTTTGCCTGTAGGCCAAGATCAAGAGCTGCTTGGTTTAAACTTACCTGTTGCTTTGTGTGCTGACGAGTCTTGTCATACTCGTAAAGACTTGTCTTATTTACAGGGCCGTTACGATGCTATCAACATTAAACTTGATAAAACCGGTGGTTTGACCGAAGCACTACTGTTGAAAAATGAAGCACTGGCCTTGGGCTTTGATATTATGATTGGTTGCATGGTTGGATCTTCGCTAGCCATGGCGCCAGCGTTTTTATTAACGAAAGAGGCAAAATTTGTTGATTTGGATGGACCATTGCTTGTGGCTCGCGACAGAAAATATGGATTTAGCTTCTCACAGGGCGAAATGAGCTCGTTAGATTATAGACTCTGGGGAGGCGTCTCAGATCAAAATTACGCTGATTAATCTAGTTTGAAACGCTCGACATCCTTATTTTATTCAACATATTGAATACATTGGAGTTACCTAGAAAACATGCGATTGCATGGCCCTGCTTGCAGGGCTTTTTTTATTGATATTTTAGCGTTAATGATATTCGCTAATCTCTAGCTGTTCGATAATATTGAGCAAGATCTGATCGATTTTCTCTACAGATGATGGGATCACCAATACGGTATTATCATCTGCAATGGTGGCAAGCACACCAAGTGATTCTTCCATAGTGTCAAGAATACGTGCAATAACACTGCCGCCGCCAATAATTGTTTTTACCACGATGTGAAATTGATTGTGTGTGATTTTTAACACCATGGAATTTATTGATTGTTTAGTTTTAGGGGTATTCAATTCACTTGGCAGTTGATACACCATCACGTTTTTTTCATTACGTATTTTAATCGCGCCTACTTTAGATAGCATGCGAGAAATCTTAGCCTGTGAAATATCACAAAAACCATGTTTTGCTAAGGCATCAATTAACGATTGTTGTGAGTTATAGTGATGATCTGATAACAGCTTACGAAAGGTTTTCATTAAGCTGTTATCTATTTTATTTAGGTGAGTATGAGACACTATTTGAATGCTATTTCAACGGGAGTATTAGACGTTTGATTAAATCCAATATGAGTTGCTATTCGTGTTTCATTATTGAAGTCATTTGGTATTTCGCCTATTTGAAAAGCAGATTGCCATTCAATAAGTGAAAAATTATCTAATAAAACGTGTGAATCTTTGGCCTCTACTTCAATAAGCACACGATAGCTTCGGTAGCCTATTCTGGGCGAATTAAAATCAACCTCTATTTTCTGCCATTCATCTTTAGACATCAGTTTTAAGGAGCTAATTAGATGTTTTGGACTATTCTCAAAAGCATCAAATAATTTCTGCCTTGATTTGCGACCTTGCCAATAAACATTCACGGTAATATTTTCTTTTGCTTTTAAATGAGTTTTAAAGGTTACAGGATTACTTGCTTTATATACGCGTCTAAAGTACTTCATTCCAAACATAGTTTGATTTTTTACCTTTAGCGATAAAGCATGAGGGCTCTTGTAGCCCGGCGAGGTAAGAGATGTATTATCTTTATCAAAAGAAAAACCGAGATCTTCTGTGGAAAACCAATCAAAAGAGTCAAAACTACTGCCATTGATCAAATTGCTTCCTAGTCGGTATTGAATTTGCTCATTTGGTGTTTTTACCTGATGAATTGTTTTTTGCCAATCTGTTGTTAACGCGTGTACGCTGTCTTTTGAAATATCTAATGAGAGGAGTGTTTCACCAGGTTGATTATTACTTTGCGGTTGTATAACCCCATGACCTAGAAAATTTTCAACAAGGGTGTTTCTTTTTGCTGATAAAGCACTTACACGTTTTAAGATTGAGTTACGTTCATTACCCACAGCAGGAGTAGGCCTGTAACCCTTGATGTACAATGGCACTATTTCTGCACGATGCAGTTTGTCATTATCTAACCAAACATACAGTAGGTAACTTTGTTGTGTTGAACTAAAGTATTGATCAAACACAAAGTTACCCATAGAGTAAGCAATCAGTCGATTATTATATAATTCAATACCTTGTGTGACATGTGGATGATGAGCTATCGCCAATACCGCACCATTATCTATTGCTGATTTTAATCGCTGTTCAGTGACACCCGTTGGTTCAGATGTGTACTCTAAACTACCGTGGTATTGTACTATTGGAAAATGGTTTGAATCTGCGGCACTTTTTACTGAATTAACGATATTTTCCATCGAACCAAATGCTGCTCCACCTTGGCTGGCATTTGCGGTTTGTTTAATTTTAGATGAGCCCTGCCAACCGACATAACCTAACATTGCAAAATTTGAATGGTTTATTTCTGTCAGATAAGGAGCTAATGCATCTTCCTCTGTTAATCCCGCACCTGAAAAGGGGAGGTTAGCCTTATTTAAGGCTAATAACGTAGAATTTAACCCTTCATCGAGGTAATCGTACGTGTGATTATTCCCTAAGGTAACATAATCAATACCAGCCCATTTTAAGGCTTCTACCATTTTGGGTTTTGAATAAAAAGTTACGAATTTCTTGGCACGTTCTTTAGGTTCATTATGTGCTATTTGGCTTTCTAAATTAACAATAGCTAAATCAGCTATCTCAAGATAAGGCTTTACATGTGATAGGATTGCTTTGCTATCTTCAAGCTGACTTTCATCCTTGATGAGGACGGGGTGATCAAAGTGTGGCTTATAATATCTCCTTGCCATCATTGTATCACCGCCAAAGGCTAACATAATTCGCTTGTTTTTTTTCGCTACAAGTACAAATGGTAAGCGTTTTTCTTTTATGTCGTGTAGTTCGGTATGGTTAAAGGTATGTACTCTATCGTAGTAATTATTCTTTGATATTTTTAAGGTTGTTTGTTTATTTTTAGGTGCAACAAATTCAAAGTAACCGTTAGCAGAGCTTTTTAGCTCATTACCATTGAAGTGTATTGTTGCATTTTTGATTGGATTGTTTTGCTCATCTAAAACACTTGCTTTAATCAGTGTTTCGTTGGCTGATGTAAACCCGACGAAAGAAAACCAGAGAGTAATTGAAAGTAATATATATTGCATAGTTATCCTTAAAGTACCGTACTCTATGAGTATATAACGAATAAACAGCTAATAACTATTCATTTGGATTGGTGAGATATAACTTTAGGGTATGATGGTTGGTGAGGGCAGTTTTATTCGTTTTTAAAGGAAAATATCGATGTAGCCAACCATAAAGGTGGTTAGCTACATCTTTCTTGTTAATGACAAGACTATTTATTTACATCGACTGAGCTTACGCCTTGTAAGGTAAAGCTGTACTGATAACTTTTTTCTGTCAGTGAGTATTTATCTAAAGCAGTCGTATGCCAACTATTAACGCCACCAACGCCCATTTGTCCGTAGTCGATATTAAGTGACACAATTGATCTAGGCTTTAAACTGCCTGAATGCATTTGAGTTCGGCGCATACCCGGATCAAGGTCGCTAATGCGATATGGCAAAGCACTCATACCGAAATGAGGTTTGCCTGATATGGCTATTCCGATCCCGTTTTTATTAACTAAAGTTGCCCATCTCACTTGTGTTTTGTAACCACTTTCTTGAGGCCGAACATAAGGGTGATACTGCTCGTTAACGGTACTTTTATATAAATCAACATGCGCAGCGTAATGACGATCACGGTAGTTTTCGTGCGGCCCTTTGCCAAAATAACTCAGTTGTTCAAATTGACCAAATAACTCCATATTCATACCAACGCGTGGAATTTTTGGCATGTCATCGAGTGACGACGTTAATTGATAATCAATATTAATGGCACCATTTGGTGTGATGGTGTAATCAATCGTTACGCTTCCCTTAACATCTTCTAGAGTAAAAGCGGTTTTAACGATTACTTTGTTATCTTCTTCAATGAATGTAAATCGTGATTTCTTCTGACGCTCAGAGGCATATCGCCAAACCCGCAATTTATCTTGCCAGTTTCCGCCAAAGTCATTATCCGTGGGTGCTCGCCAGAAATTTGCTCTAGGCGCTTTTTTGATAAGTTCTACACCTTTATAGCGCATCCCTGAGAGCTCAGCATATTTGTGATTAAACCTGAACACAAAATCTTTACCGTGTATTTCGGTGTCAGTCACTGTTCTATAGGTGGTCAGAGTGCCATCACCACCTTTATCCTTGCTGGGTATAGCTTCGTGTACGATGAATTGTTCTTTTGCTATTTCAGCGTTTTGTCCGATCAGCGGCTCATCGTTTTTTGTCAGTATTTGAATATCTAAAAAGACTTCTTGTTCACTTGGTTTAGGCGCGCGATAGTTGAGTCGATACGTTTTTGCTTGTTGGGGAGCAATGTTGAGGGAATTAATCGTGCCTTTATCTAGTGTGCGGCCATTTTGCATCAAGCGCCATGACAATTTGTAGGTTGAAAGATCTTTAAAGAAGAATTCATTAAAGACACTAATTTTTCCTTTGAAAAGGTCGATCGCTTTTATTTGAATATCTTGATGTACTTTTTTGATTTCATAGAGTGATGGCTCAGGAGTTCGGTCAGGCAACACAATACCGTTCAAAACAAAATTACCGTCAGAAGGAGTACCTGGAACACCGAAATCTCCACCATATGCAAAAATACTGTCGCCATCTTCGGTGGTTTTTCTTAAGCCTTGGTCTACCCAATCCCAAATAAACCCACCTTGTAATTTAGGGTATTTACGGATCACTTGCCAAAAGTCGAGAAAATTACCTGCACTGTTACCCATGGCATGTGCGTATTCACTCATGATCATACTACGCTCTGGATTTGATTTAGCGTATTTTTCCATATATTGCGGGGTTGGGTATTGTGGAACGAATAGATCAGTATTCCATTCTAAAACGGCCCGTTCGTACTGAATGGGACGATGAGGATCTCTAGCCCTTACCCAATCATAAGCTTGATAAAAGTTGTAGCCGTTTCCAGCTTCATTACCTAAAGACCATGCGATAATTGACGGGTGATTTTTATCACGTTCAACCATGGCAGCTATTCGTGCTAAATGGGCTTTTTTCCAATCAGGGTTATTCCCTAATGATTCGCCTTTCGCTAAGTTATAATACATACCATGTGATTCAATATTGGCTTCGTCAACCACATAAATGCCGTATTTATCACAAAGTTCGTACCAGTAGGGATCATTTGGATAATGCGCTAGGCGTACCGCATTGATATTAAATTGCTTAAACAATTTTATATCGAGTTCCATGCTTTCTTTCGAAATGTAATGACCTGTATCTGGATCGTGTTCATGGCGGTTTACACCTTTAATTAAAATAGCTTGTCCATTAACAAGTAACTGTCCTTCTTTAATTTCTGTACTGCGAAAGCCTATGGATTGATTGATCAATTGAGTCGTTTTATTGTTATCTAACAATGTCACTGTTAGTTGATAAAGGTTAGGTGTTTCAGCTGACCATTTAGCTATTTGTTCAAACTGAGCATTAAAGTGTGTTGTAACCTTTGTGTTTGCAGGAGTTATCGTTTTTATCTTGTGATAAATACGTTTTCCCTGCGCAGAGTTTAGAGTGACTTCTAACTGCTGTTGAGGATTCGTATCTATGGTATCAACGGTTAAATTAAACGTCCCCGTTGTATAATCTTTGGCTAATCCGGCGTTAACAAAGTAATCGCTAATGTGTGCTTTTGGGGTGTAATACAGGTAAACATCTCTTTCTATCCCTGATAACCGCCAAAAGTCTTGAGCTTCTAGGTAACTACCATCACTCCAGCGTAATACTTGCAGAGCTAAGGTGTTTGTTCCTTGTTGCACAAATGGGGTGATGTCGAATTCAGCGGGAGTTTTGCTTCCCTGACTGTAGCCCACTTTTTTGCCATTAACCCATAGATAAAATGCAGACTTCACTGCACCAAAGTGAATAATCACTTTTTTTTCATTTAGCCAGGATTTATCAAGTTGGAATACTTTTCGATAATGACCAGTGGGATTGTCATGTTCTTGAATAAATGGGGGATTCTTAGCAAAAGGATAAGGTTGATTTAAGTAAATGGGGCGATCGAAACCTTGTAATTCCCAATTTCCAGGAACAGTAATATCTTGCCAGTGATCAACGTTTATATCTGTTTGTGCAAAATTAGTTGGCGCACTTGCGATATTGGCACTTAATAAAAATTTCCATGTGCCATTTAGCGACTTAATGTTAACAGCTTGGGCTTTTTCCGTTGTAACGTTGTCGACAAATGGAAAGAAATTAGCCCTCGGAGGTAATTTGTTTATGCCTACTACCTGTGGGTTTTCCCAATCATTGATGGTGGATGTAGGTTTGCTAGCAGCAAAGTTTTCTCCACTTATTATTAACAGTAAGGGAGCCACTAGTAATGATAAAAAGCTGATATTTTTAAATTTGTAGTAAATACGTTGAGGTTTTCTCATTTTATTAAGCAACGAAACGTGAATATTAGCAGATAAACATAACTTACTTTTAAAATTAATGAAAGGTAATATTCCTTTCATATAATTTCGAATTTAATGTTTTACGTGATCTAAAATCATAATGTACCGTTCAGGTGTTTTGCGAGTTATTTGTATTTAGAATGTAGCAGATGAGAGAGGATAACCTTGTTGCTTTTTACTTTATAGTCGATGGAGAAAGAGGGGGCAACAGTACGTACTCTTTGTTGAATACATACTGTTATAGTTGTTATACATCAACTAGATGTAGCTCAATATTATGGCTTTCGAGTACGTCGATATATTCTTTAGCTAACTGATTATCAGTAACTAAAATATCCACTTGATCAAGGGTAACAATAGCATGCAACGAACGCTTACCAAATTTTGATGAGTCGGTAACAACAATGATTTGTTCTGCATTATCGCACATAGCTCGGTTAAAGTTGGCTTCTGGTTCGTAATGAGTACTGATACCGCGATTAATATCAATACCGTCTACACCTAAAATTACTTTATTAAAATTGTAATACTCTAAACGTTCTTCAGCTTGTGCGCCGTAGAAAGACATTGATTTTTTACGCAATTTTCCACCGGTAATAAATACATCGCAACCTTCCGCTTGTGCAAGTTGGTTAGCAATGTTTAATCCGTTAGTCATTACGGTCAGCTGTTTTTTACCTATTAGGCAATGCGCAACTTCTTCGGTTGTAGAGCCTGAATCAAGAATAATTGCATCGCCTTCATCAATAAGGTTTGCAACTGCCTCGCCAATTTTCTGCTTTACTTTGAGGTTTTTAGTATGCTTTTCTTTAATCGATAATTCTTTCGTTAAGCGATTGCTAGGTACAGCTCCGCCGCGAGAGCGAACGAGTAAGCCTAGCCTATTTAATTCATTAAGATCATTTCGAATCGTTACGGTAGAAATATTAAAGTTTTCGGCTAGCTCTTTAACTGAAACATTTCCTTTCTTTTCAGTTAGTAATACAATTTCTTGACGTCTTTCAATGGTACTTAGCATGGTACTATCTCTTTCATTATTTCTTTTATTATCGTTTTTATTGAATAAGTGTTTATTCCTTCAAGCCTCAATTGTTCGTTATTTTTAACGAAAAGGCAACTAGTTTAACCTCAGTATACTTTGTTCGAAAATATTTGAAGGTTTCAAAAATTGTTGATTAGCGGGTGCATATGTGGAATTATTAGCGGGAAATTAATAAAAATATTATTAGGAAAAAAAATGTCTACGCACATCTCAACCCCTGATTCGATTAAACAAGGCAGCGTGCTTGAACGCTATATGCCAATGTTGATCATCGGCGGATTATTTTTTATGTTTGGCTTTGTTACATGGCTAAATGGATCTTTGATCCCTTTTTTGCAAATCACTTGTGAGCTCAATCATTTTGAAGCCTATTTTGTTACCTTGGTTTTCTATATTGCTTATACCGTAATGGCCTTGCCTGCAGCGAAGGTTTTAAAAAGTATTGGTTATAAAAAAGGTATCGTTGGTGGTTTAGTGATTATGACCATTGGTGCCTTGGTATTTATCCCTGCCGCGCAAACAAAGTTATATTCGGTATTCTTAATCGCTTTATTCTTGTTAGGCACAGGTTTAACGGTTTTACAAACCGCGGCTAACCCTTATTTAGTTGTCATAGGCCCACAAGAGTCTGCAGCCGTTCGTATTAGTATTATGGGTATCCTCAATAAAGGTGCCGGTATTATCGCGCCAATATTTTTTACTGCTTTTGTGCTTACGGATATGTCGCAATTTAATGAGACTTATTTAGCAAGTTTAGATGCAGCAAGTCGACTTGACGCTTTGCAAGAGTTATCGAGCCGTTTGATTTTGCCATACTTCATCATGGCAGGCATGCTAGCGTTATTGGCTGTTTTTATTTATTTTTCTCCGTTGCCTGATGTTAATTTAGATGGCGAAAATGAGACAAATGTTGATGATGTTAACAACGTAGACAAAAGCATTTTACAATACCCTCATTTAATTTTAGGGGTAATAACGCTGTTTTTTTACATTGGCGTTGAGGTTATTGCTGGCGACACTATTGGTTTATACGGTAAAGAGTTAGGTGTTACTAACTTTGGTCAATTAACATCATATACAATGGCTTTCATGGTTGTTGCTTATATCATCGGTATTATTGTTATACCTCGGTGGATCAGTCAGGAAAAAGCATTAGTAGTTTCTGCAGTGTTAGGACTTATATTCTCAACCTTTATAATTATGGGCGCAAAAGACAGCCATTGGGTATGGGACTTTTTCTTCGCTTGGACGAACGTGCCTGCAATTCCAAATACAGTGCTGTTTGTTGCTTTATTAGGTTTAGCGAATGCTTTAGTTTGGCCAGCAGTATGGCCAATGGCGTTGAAAGACTTAGGTAAACAAACCGCGACAGGATCTGCTGTTTTGATAATGGGGATATCTGGCGGTGCATTATTACCATTGGTTTATGGAGCTTTTGCAGAGCAAAGTGGTAACTCACAAATGTCTTATTGGATCATGCTCCCTTGTTATTTATTTATTTTATATTATGCATTGATTGGGCATAAAAAGCGCCATTGGTAATTACAGGCTAATAGATCAAAAAAACGCAGCCTAGCTGCGTTTTTTTGTGTTTTTGATTATCGGTTAGCCAGGTTGATAAATGGTTGGGTAATCTCTCGGATCACGTAAAATGGGTGCGATTTTCTCATGAGTAAAATAGCCAATCATTAATACTGTTTTTAATGTGGTTAAAAATGCATATTGATAATAGTGTGCTTTTTTATTTTTAGGTATGTTTTCAAGAGGTAAGGTATCAAAGTCTTGATATTCTTCCTGCTGTGTAAGCGGTAACGAATAGAAATGACTCAAATAATTAACGTACAATTGTTTAGCTTTATTTTCAACGTTGCTGGTAGGTAATGTTTTTTGAAAGAGTGTTAACCCATTGACAAACAAACGTTGTTTTTGTCTGTCAAATGTCTCTTTTACCATGGTGTCAACAAAGTAGTGTAGTTTAAGCGTTACTGCACCAGGGATGGATGTTTCCGGTAAAATTACTTCACTGAATCGCTTGATTAATTCACGTTGATCTTCGCGGAACCATAACTGGTTTTTATGGGGATTTTGTTGACTCGCTTGTGCAATGGACAACAATGTTTGACTAGAAGCTGCTACGCCGATTGACGCAAGCAGAGCTTTGATTGCTTGACGCCTTTCCATGCTAGAATACCCCTTGTTTAAACTGTTGTACTGCATGAGCAGCAGCACGTGCGGTAAACGCCATATAGGTTAAAGATGGGTTTTGATACCCCGAAGAAACCATAAAGGAGCCATCAGTAACATAAACGTTGGCTACGCTGTGTAACTGATTATGTTTGTTCACCACTGAAGTTTTTGGATCTTTGCCCATTCTTGCGGTTCCCATTTCGTGTATTGCTTGTCCAGGAAACGAACCGTCATCATAGGGTTGCACGTTTTCGTAACCAGCCGTGCTTAACATACTAACCGCTTGTTCTTTCATATCTTTACGCATGTTTAGTTCGTTCTCACCGTATTGGCAGTCAAAGGTAACGGTAGGCAGTCCCCACGGGTCAAGTTTAGTGTAGTTTAACGAAAGTTTGTTTTCATATCGCGGTATGCACTCACCAAAGCCAATTAACGCGATTTGCCATGAACCAGGAGCGAATAGTTGATCTTTAAAGTCGGCTCCAAAAGACATTTCTTTGATGCCTCTTCGCCAATCTGATCGTGTTGCATAACCCTGATACCCATAGCCTCTAATAAAATTATGCGCTGACTTTTTTGATGATGCTAGGTTTCTGAATCTTGGAATATGAAAGCCAACAGGTCGCTTTCCTTGATCAACGAGGTGATCAAATTTTGATACTGTCGCTGTTGCACCAATTCTAAAATGATGATCCATAAGATTGTGGCCAAGTTGGCCGCTGTCATTTCCAAGTCCTTGAGGAAACCTACGGCAAGTTGATTGCATCAGTAAAGAAGTGGTCGCAACAGTTGATGCACAACAAAAAATAATATTTGCTGTGATAGTAAATTTTTTATGGCTAGTGGTATCAATTACTTCAACACCCGTTGCCAATTTTGTTTGCTCATTGTAATTGATTTTACTGACTATTGAATGCGGACGAAGTGTCATGTTGCCAGTTTTTTTAGCCGCAGGTAAAGTAGAGGCATTACTACTAAAATAGCTGCCAGTTGGACAACCACGCATGCATTTATTTCGATAGGTGCATTGGCTTCTGCCTTCGAAGTTTTTATTACCTGTCAGGTGTGCAACTCTGCCTATGGTTAAATGGCGATCTTGATAATGTTTATTAATAGATGCTCTTAAATCTTTTTCAACACTGTTTAATGGCATGGCCGGTAAAAACTTACCATCAGGTAGTTGGCTAAGATTTAACGGTTCGCCCATCACACCAATGAATTGTTCAACTTTATCGTACCACGGCGCAATATCTTTATATCTTATCGGCCAATCAACCCCGTGTTTATCCATAGCATTAGCATTAAAGTCTAAATCACTTAGCCGTAAGCACTGTCGTCCCCATGTTAACGACCGACCGCCTACATGGTAGCCTCTGATCCAGTCAAAGCGTTTTGTTTCCTGATAAGGGTGCTGAATATCATTCACGAACCAGTGCTTTATATCTTGATTGGTCGCAAAGCCAGTGCGAGATTGTTTGGCTTGTTGCGTAATTGCTTGTTGATCGGGTAGGTTACCAAAGGGGAGCTGCCAAGAAGCTAAATGAGCGGTTGGGTAGTCAGTTGGATGTTCAACCATTCTACCACGCTCTAGTACGAGTACTTTTAACCCTTGCTCGCAAAGCTCTTTAGCTGCCCAACCGCCGGTAATACCGCTACCTATGACGATAGCGTCAAACTTAGTGTTCTGTATGTCTACCATAGTGTATAAAGGTATTATTGAGTGAGTGGCGCGAACCCTTGGTCACAGAATACAACTTCACCATCAATAATGGTGGCGTTTACGTTAAGTTCGTCATCAAGTACGGCTAAACACGCACGTTTACCCACGGCAATACTGCCAAGTTGATCGGCTAACCCTAAATGAACAGCAGGCACTAAGCTTGCCATATGTACAGCTTCAAAGAAGGGGATTTCTGTCATGTTGGTAATGTTTTTTACACTTTTTTCCAGTGTTAGTGTACTACCAGCTAACGAACCTTGTTCTGTTCTAGCAATACCGTCTTTTACCACTACATCTAGTTCTCCTAAACGATAGGTACCGTCAGAAAAACCGCCAGCATTAATACAGTCACTGATCAATGCGATTTTATCTTTACCTTTTAAACGATAAATCATATTCATGATTGTAGGGTGTAAATGCACACCGTCGGCAATCACTTCTGCAAGCGCTTCTTTGTGCGTTAGTACTGCACCAGCACAACCTGGATCTCTATGATGAATACCGCTCATGCCATTAAATACATGCACACCACCACAAGCACCGGCAGCAAATGCTTCGGTAGCTTGTTGATACGTTGCATTCGTGTGACCTAACATTACATTGACTCCGAGTGAGTCTAAATAACGAATGATCTCTAGTGAACCTTCAAATTCAGGGGCCAGTGCCATTACTTTTAATGTGCCTTGGCTCGCTTGGTAGATATCGTCTACGCGTTCTTTTGTCAGTTCAAGAAAGAAAGCTTCGTTATGTGCACCTTTATGCGTTTCGGTAAAAAATAGCCCTTCGTTGTACGCGCCCAGTACTTGTGCGCCTGGCATTTTACCGTGGCTTGCTTCGCCGATAACTTCAAAGGCTTTCAGCGTTTGCTGCCAACTGGCGGTCACTGTTGTGGCCAGAAAACCAGTAACGCCGTGCTTGGCCAATGATTCTGAAATGGTGGCTAATGAGCTTAATTTTGCATCCATCACATCGCAGCCTTCGCGGCCGTGAATGTGCATATCGATCATGCCAGGAACTAAGGTTTGATTATCGAGCTCAATAACTGTGATATTGTCGTTTGGCGTGTCGGTTATTTCACTGATGATGCCATGTTTTATCAAGACAAACTTGTGATGCTCTATGGCATTTTCTGTGACTACCTTTGAACATTTGAGGTAATACTGTTCATGATTCATTGGGTAAGCTCCCTAAAATTGCAGCTCCCCTAACACCGCTAGAGTCGCCAAATTGTGCCGCTACGATTTTGGGTGATGGAAAGCCTGGAAATAAATGGCGTTTTATCACTTCAGGAAGTTGCGTGACAATATCGTCTACTAAAGATAAACCGCCCCCTAACACGATGATGTCGGGTTCTTGTACTTTTATTAACGTCGCAAACGTTTCTGATAGTATATCGAGGTAACAATCAAGAATTTTCTTTGCTGTTTTATCTTTTAGTTTTAATTGTTGATGCCAATAAATTGCAGTTTCGGTTTTGCCGGTAAAATGTTGATATAAACGATTGATACCCGGCCCAGCAATATAACTTTCAACACAACCTGTTAAACCACACCCACAAGTAAAAATTGGTAACTGGTATTTTTGCTGTAGTTGAGCGGACAAAGGTATGTGTCCGTATTCACCTGCAATGCCAAGTGTTGTTTGTTCAAGTTTTCCATTAATACAAAGCCCACCTGCGGCACCGGTACCAATAATTGCACCAAACACTCTTGAATGATGTTTACCTGCGCCTAAAGTGGCTTCAGATAAGGCAAAGCATCTTGTATCGTTTTTGATACTAATAGGTCGGTTCAATAAGGTGTTTAAGTCTTGTGCTATGTCTTTATTGGTAGCACAAGGAATATTTGCTGATAACACTTTACCGTGGTGATTGATTAAGCCGGGCATACCAATACCTAGGCTACATTGCTCACCGGTGATTTCATCTGCTTTGATAATCTGCGCATTAATTGTGTTTAAAAATAATGCGTAGTCGTTAGTTGGCGTATTTACACGCCAACTATCCAATAAATTAAAATGGTCATCAAATATAGCAGTTTCAATTTTAGTACCGCCGATATCTACACCGTAACGCGCCATTTTACAGTCCTAATGGTTTTTAGTTTTAATTGATATTCACTTAAATATCTTGGTAAGGGTAAATAGTAACACCTTGAACAACACGGTTTACTTCGCCGGTAGGGCAGGGGTTGTCTGGTGATAAATTGAGCGACATTGATTTATAAAATGCCAACATTTGGCAGTATACAATGAAAGGGAAGCCTGCCCAAATATCATCAATTTTTCGATCAGTACCAAATACAACGTCGTCAATGCAGGTAATTTCATTTGCGATATTATCTTTGGTGACTTCATTGTATAAATCTTCGGTATAACGACGAGTAACATTATTGTTTGATTGAAAAATGATAATGTCAGTCTTGTTATTCACAATCGATTTTGGACCATGACGAAAACCTAACGGGCTTTCACAATAACTGGTAATTTTTCCTGCGGTAAGTTCTAAATATTTTAACGCCGCTTCACGTGCAATACCTAGATTAGTACCAGAGCCTAAAAATACGATCCTGTCGATATCATTACTGGCTTTTTGTTTAATCGTATTTACTTCATCTTCCAAGAGGTGCTTAGCAGCGGTAATTGCTAACGATAATTGTTCTTCATTAGGTGTGAAAATACTTAACACCGACACCATCATTGAAGTGAAACTGCTGGTCATGGCAAAACTTTCATCAAGAGTGCCTTCTGGCATAATTAAACTTAATGCGTTTGTTTTGTTTCTTGCGCCATTGGCAAGTTCGCCCTTGCTGTTACAGGTGATCACTAAATGGTAACAATCATCAATTAATTGGTTTGCCAACTCAACTGCAGCAATACTTTCAGGGCTGTTACCAGAACGCGCGAAAGAAATTAACAGTGTTGGTTTTTCTTTTTGTAGAAAATACTCAGGTGTGCCGACAATATCTGTTGTACTAATTGCCTTGCAAGACAAGCCTGTTTTCTTAGCGATGTAAGGAGCTACTGTATCGCCAACATATGCAGATGTGCCAGCACCAGTAAATAACACCCTAATGCCTCTTAACGCAAGGATTGGAGTTAAGAATGCTTGAATTTCATCATGCTTGTTAATAATGTTATCGAACGCTTGTTGCCACACGCTAGGTTGTTGAGCAATTTCTTTTGCGGTCCAAAATGCACCTTGTTCTTTTAAGGAATCGGTATCGATAGTCAAAAATTTATTCATCGGGTCAAACCTATAGTGGAGACTGTTGATTGCAAGCATTAGCGTATACTTCTGTGACTTGCATTATTTTGTGAACAACTAAATCGTGTGGACAGTTCTGTATTTCACCTTCTCTTAATGCTTGGTATTGCTCTGGTAAAAACTGACTGATCAACGGTAACGGAATTGCATTGCTTGTTAAGTTTTCTAACAATGTTTGTACCGCTTGCTCAACGCGGGCCGTATTCCAATAATATCGAATACGATCACTGTAGCTGTACTGACGATAAAATACTTCTTTGTCAGGTGCGACTTGATAGAATTTTTGCCAATAGCCTGGATTTTCTTGCATCTCTGTTTCAAACACTGCCATTAAGTTAGCTTGACGTTTGGGTGCTATATAAGCTTGTTCAATAAAGCTTAATGCGAACAATGCCTCGCGCATGGCGAAAGTTAATTGAGGACCGACTTTCAAAATTGCAAAATGGTCAGCAACTAACGCTTTATAAGCACTTGGTTTTTGGTAATCAGTAGAATGTGCCTCAAAGACAATGTTAGGGACTGTTTTAATAAATTGACTAAGCGATTGGGCTTTGTCAGCGTTGTAATCAATGATACTTGTATGATCAAATTCAACACCAGGTTGAACAACAATGCCGATAACACGTTGCCAAGCTTCTGTTAATTTTTTGGCCTGAAATGCTGTTAGATGAATATCATACGTTTTCGCAACATTTTCTTTAGGCGTTACTTCAAGTGAGGTAATTTCTTCAGTTGCACCACCAGGAGGAGGCACTTCAGTGCCAATCACATAAAGAATATCTGATTGCCCAAACGTTTCAATCGCAGTTTGTTCTGCGATTTCGCATAAAATAGCTGCACGTTCTGCGATGATTTCATCAGTTAGTGCTGGTTCGTCATCAGCACAAGGCATGCTTGTATCAAGATGAATTTTTTTAAACCCTGCAGCAACATAACTTTTGATTAACGTTTTTGATTTTTCCATAGCTTGTTGGGCCGTTTCATTTACCCAACAAACAGGACCAAGATGATCACCACCTAAAATAACCTTTTCCATTGGAAAATGTAGTTTGTTGGCAATGCCAGCGATAAAGGTTACATAATCAGCTGGCTTCATTGATGTGTAGCCGCCAAATTGATTCACTTGATTGGCGGTTGCCTCTATAAGTACAACTGAATTATCTTTTTGAGCTTGTTTAATTGCAGCTTCAATTATCAAAGGCTGAGCACAGCAAACAGAATAAATGCCAACTTTTACATCATTACGATTACTATTAATGATATCTACTATCTTAGTCACTGCTAATCCTATTTTTACAATTTAAATATTAATAAAGATATTATCAGCTTTCGTTTTCTTTCGCAATAATGTTAATGAAAGAATGTTGCTTATAGTAAAGTTCTTATAAAATAACTTTAAAAACAGTTATTTATGTTTTTTATTGTTGTTTGGTTTCGTCTGTTATTTTCTTTATTTATGCTTTTATTGTTTTTATTGAAGTCTTTTGAAAGTTTTAATTGCGTTTTAAGTCGCGTTTGGTTATATATAGTGCATTACATTTATAAATAATTTAGTTTGATAAGAAATAAAGGAAACACACATGTCTGATCTCGGTCGTCGTAAATTTTTAAAGTCAGCTGCCGCAACAGCTGCTGTAGGTGTTGTAGCCGGTTGCGCAGCTACTGCTCAGAATACAGGTTCTCCAATACTTAAACAGCAGGGCCCAAGTGTTATGGGTCTTGTTGTGCCAAAAATGGATGTAGTAAGAGTCGGCTTTATTGGTGTTGGTGTTCGTGGTGGTGATTATCACGTTAAAAACTTCCTTAAAATGGAAGGCGTCGAAATAAAAGCAATTTGTGATACTGATCAGCAGTCACTTGATAAATCTGTTGCCCATGTTGTTAAGCAGGGCTTCCCTGCACCTGAAAGGTATACAGGCTCTG
Organism: Thalassotalea sp. 1_MG-2023; assembly: GCF_030546745.1. GTDB lineage: Bacteria > Pseudomonadota > Gammaproteobacteria > Enterobacterales > Alteromonadaceae > Thalassotalea_C. The sequence continues at coordinate 1,991 of NZ_JAUOPD010000033.1, read as the reverse complement.
ACTACGCTTACCGTAAAATGCTAGAGAGACAAGATATAGATGTTGTGGTGATTTCTACGCCATGGAAATGGCATGCACCAATGGCTGTAGAGTCAATGGAAAGTGGCAAACACGCATTAATTGAAGTACCAGCGGCAACAACAATTGAAGAATGTTGGCAGTTAGTTGATACCGCAGAGCGTACTCAGAAAAACTGTATGATGATGGAAAACGTTAACTATGGTCGTGATGAATTAATGTCACTGAATATGGTGCGTCAAGGGTTATTCGGTGATTTACTGCACGGTGAAGCTGCTTATATTCATGAACTTCGTTGGCAAATGAAAGAAGTTGATCGTAAAACAGGTTCATGGCGTACACAGCGTCATGCAATGCATAATGGAAATTTATACCCTACACACGGTTTAGGCCCTGTAGCTCAGTATATGAATATCAACCGAGGTGATCGACTCGACTACCTTACTTCTATGAGCTCGCCGGCAATGGGACGTCAACAATATGCACAACGCGAGTTTCCAGCGAGTCATCAACGAAATCAAATGAAATACATCGCTGGGGATATGAACACCAGTATTATTAAAACCGTGAAAGGTCGTAGTATTATGGTTCAACATGATACGACAACACCAAGACCATACAGCCGTCATAATTTAATTCAGGGTACTAACGGTGTATTTGCGGGCTTCCCAAATCGTATTGCGCTTGAGAACATTCCCGATAAAATTAAAGCTATTTATGACCAAGAGCATGAACAAGCATTGGCTCAATGGACAGCGAACGGTAAAAAAGGTTATAAGCCGCATCATCAAAATTATCATTCATGGGATACAGACATGGAGAAATGGTATCAGGCATATGACCATCCTTTATGGAAGCGTTTAGGTGACGCAGCTAAAGGTGCTGGTCATGGTGGTATGGACTTTATTATGACACACCGTATTATTTCATGTTTACGAAATGGTGAGCCTTTAGATCAAGATGTTTATGATGCAGCGGCATGGTCTTCAGTATTTCCACTCAGTATGGATTCAGTTGCTGACCGTAGTAACAGCAAGGTCATACCTGATTTTACCCGTGGCGCATGGAAAACAGGTAAGCCATTAGGTATTGTCACTTAATTACAAGTCGTAAGCGGCTTTTAATAAAGGGCTTTAATTAGGTGAACCAATAATTTGGTCATTTGATTAAGGCCTTTTTTATGAGTAACGCATTCTTAAATTATCTTCTTAACGTTCAACGATTCATTGCATTAAAAATTGAAAGGACTCATAAAAACCACTGTTTAAAAATGCAGTTTATGTCTATTCTCGCTTTCAACGTGGAAAACGAGAACTATTCCTTATTTTACCGAGAAAAGCGAGAATAGAACTTACTATCTCGTTGATATAGTTAGGAAGAAATGCTAATTTGAATTTTCATTTTTATAAATAAAAGAGCTGTTCATGGTGTTACTTGCGAGAATGGTTCTTATGAATAAGCTGTTAGTTCACTAGGTGATATATGGATTATATGAGTGTAACTGTAGGTTTCTTGGTGGGGACTGCAACGGGTGCTGCGGGAACTTATTTCGGTAATAAATATACTGATATACGAAAATCTAAAGAGAAAAAAAGAGCTGAAGAATCATTTTACAAAAAACTTTGGAGTGAACATCCAACTTTACTTTCTGAAATGAAGGCTGATTTAACAAATTCAGAGTCTAGTTATCATCGAGAGTTTTTTGCTTTAAGTAAAAGGTCTATGGTCAACATTAAAGGTCAGCATTTATCATATTACTTTGAGGAACACGATTCCTTAGAGCAACAATTAATTGCTTTTGTAGGCAAAGGATTAATTGTTGATGTTACCGAATTTGGTAAAAATTTGTCTAAGTATCAATTTACAGATACCTTCGTTGATCATTTGAAGAGCGTGAACTAACAAGAGACTATGGCGTCAATAGTTAATTTTACACTTTTGGCGCTTCCCACATTACACCGTCTCTGAGCATC
>NZ_JAUOPD010000032.1 GCF_030546745.1 Thalassotalea sp. 1_MG-2023 | reverse complement strand
AGGAGTCGAACCTGCGACCGCCTGGTTCGTAGCCAGGTACTCTATCCAGCTGAGCTACGCGTCCGCGGTCAATCTATGTTTTGTATCCCGAGGTAGAGATATGCGAACCTTGTTCGTAGCCATCTTAGTCAAGCATACTGCCTATCCAGCTGGTTACCCGTTCACGTTAATCTATATTTTATATCCCGAGGTAGAGATATGCGAAAAATCGCAGTATTAATAATTAAAGCTTTAATACTAGCTCTTCTTTTATATTTAACCACTTAAAGAAAGTGGCGGACGCGGCAGGAGTCGAACCTGCGACCGCCTGGTTCGTAGCCAGGTACTCTATCCAGCTGAGCTACGCGTCCGCAATAATCTAATAATTTATATCCTGATTAAGGATAACGAACCTAGTTCGTAGCCATCTTAGTCAAGCATACTGCCTATCCAACTGGTTACTTGTTCGCAATAATCTATTTTAAATCTTAGATAAAAGATGGCGGTGAGAGAGGGATTCGAACCCTCGATACAGCTACAAACTGTATACTCCCTTAGCAGGGGAGCGCCTTCAGCCACTCGGCCATCTCACCAACGGGGCGAATATTAATGGATATAAAAAATAAGTCAAACGATTTTTTTAGCTTTTCCACCTGTTTGTTGACAAATCAATCAACAAGAGCAAATTACCAGCACTTTTCTTTCGCACTCCTTTATTTTTAAAGCAATAAAAAAGCCGGCTATGCCGGCTCCTTTGGGAAATAATTACGTTAAAAACTATTTCCAGGCGTAGTTTCGCCCTTTTCAGACTGTATTCGCATATAAATTTCTTCACGATGTACTGAAACTTCTTTAGGTGCATTAACACCAATGCGAACTTGATTTCCTTTAACACCTAAAACTGTGACCGTGACATCGTCACCGATCATTAAAGTTTCTCCAACTCTACGGGTTAATATTAACATTCCTAATTCCTTAATATCTAAAACGGGATAAACTAAATTTAGCTAGTTAAAAATTTAGTCTTACACTGGTGACAATAATTCAATTACCCTAGAGAAAAATATTCCATAATACTTTCCCAACACTCTAAGTTTAGAAGAACGTCGTACCAGTTACCTTTATTTTAGCAAGCTTCTTATCATGTGACAGTTAAATTACGATATTTTTTCAACAAATATGTAACTATTAATACTCTACTCATCTCTGATTAACGTCACTTTAACAATTACCATAGTTGAAGGAGTAAACAATAATGATTTATTTTTTAATCAAAGAAAAATTGGGATAAAAAAAGGAAACTCGTAAGTTTCCTTTATTAAAAATTTCACTATATGAAGAGCGTTAGCTTAAGTTTACAGTTAACCAAGGCTCAACACTAGCCATCGCATTAGGTACGTTTTGAGGTTCACTACCTCCAGCTTGAGCCATATCGGGCCTGCCACCACCTTTACCACCAACTTGCTGAGCAATCATGTTAACAATTTCACCTGCTTTAACTTGTCCGGTCAAATCTTTAGTAACTCCCACAATCAAACCTACTTTACCGTCATTGACTGTTGAAAGTACAATAATGCCAGATTTAATCTTAACTTTAAGATCATCCACCATACCGCGTAAATCTTTCGACGCTACGCCATCTAATTCGGCAATTAACGTTTTAATACCGTTAATGTCTTTTGTTTGGCTTAATAAATCTGAACCTGCTTGAGCAGCTAATTGCTGTTTCAGTTGAGCAATTTCTTTTTCAAGTTGTTTTGTTTTACTTAGGGTTTGCTCAACTTTTTCAACGGTGTTTGAAACATCTGATTTAACTAAGTTCGCAATCGTTGATAAAGCATCCGCTTGGGCATCAATATAATTTAGTGCAGCTTCACCTGAAACCGCTTCAATACGACGAACACCCGCAGCAATACCTGATTCAGATACAATTTTAACTAAACCAATGTCACCGGTTCGTTCAACATGCACGCCACCACAAAGCTCAATAGAGCAATTACCTAATGTGACTACGCGTACTTCGTCATCATATTTTTCACCAAACAACGCCATTGCGCCTTTTTCTTTCGCTTCATCTATTGGCATTAGTGCAGTTTCGCGTTGATGGTTTCTGCGTATTTCTAGATTTACCAAGTGTTCAATTTTCTTGAGTTCTTGTTCTGTTACGGCCTCAAAATGTGCAAAATCAAAACGTAGTTTTTCAGCATCAACGAGTGAGCCTTTTTGCGTAACATGATCGCCTAATACATCGCGTAATACTGCATGTAATATATGCGTGGCTGAATGGTTTTTAACAATTGCATTACGACGTTCAGTGTTAATTTCTGCTTTAACTCGGGCATTTAATTGAATGGTTGTTTTAGCGATACCTTGATGAGCAAATGCATTACCTACCTTAATGGTATCAGTAACTTCAAATACACCGCTTTCAGTAACAATGACTCCGGTATCACCTACTTGACCACCTGATTCAGCGTAAAACGGCGTGTTATCTAAAATGACGACCCCTTGTTCGCCTTCATTGAGAACAGCTGTGGAACTACCATTATTAAAAAGCTCAACAACTGTCGCTGAAAATGCACTATTAGTATACCCTTTAAAAGTGGTATGTTTTTCAGATTTTAGCTGCTCATTATAGTCAGTACCAAACTGGCTGGCTTGCTGCGCTCTTTCGCGCTGTAACCCCATGGCAACATCAAAGCCATTTTGATCAATTTTCAATTGACGTTCGCGGGCAATATCTGCGGTTAAATCAGCTGGAAACCCGTAGGTATCATATAATTTAAAAACATCATCACCGTTAATGGTATCACCATCTAATGTAGATAGTATTTCTTCGAGTAACTGCATACCACGATCAAGTGTACGACCAAATTGTTCTTCTTCAATGCGCAATAATTTTTCTAAAATCGCTTTCTGTTCAATAAGTTCAGGGTAAGCATCACCCATTTGTGTAATTAATGACGGTACTAATTTATGAAAGAAGTGTGATTTAGCGTTAAGTTTGTGTCCGTGACGTACTGCTCGACGGATAATACGGCGTAACACATAGCCGCGTCCTTCATTTGATGGCATCACACCATCAGTAATAAGGAAGCAGCAAGAGCGAATGTGATCAGCAATTACTCGTAACGATTTATTTTCTAAATCATCACAGTTCAATATGTCAGCAGTGTCTTTTATCAACCCTTGAAAAATATCTATTTCGTAGTTGCTGTGTACGCCTTGTAATATCGCTGCAATCCGCTCTAATCCCATGCCCGTATCAACAGAAGGCTTAGGTAGTTGTTCCATGGTGCCGTCTTCATGACGGTTGTATTGCATGAAAACTAAATTCCAAATTTCAATGAAGCGATCACCATCTTCTTCTGGAGAACCTGGTGGGCCTCCCCAAATTTCTTCGCCGTGATCATAGAATATCTCACTACAAGGACCACAAGGACCAGTGTCACCCATAGACCAAAAGTTATCAGACTCGTATTTTTTACCGGCAGTTTTATCACCGATACGAATTATTTTTTCATGGGGTACACCAATGGTGTCATGCCAATAGTCGTAAGCTTCATCATCTGTTTCATAAATAGTCACCAATAACTTTTCTTTTGGCAAGCCAAGCTCTTTCGTTAGAAATTCCCATGCGAAGCTTATTGCTTCTTCTTTGAAATAGTCACCAAAACTAAAGTTACCTAACATTTCAAAAAAGGTATGATGACGCGCGGTATAACCAACATTTTCTAAGTCATTATGTTTACCACCCGCACGAACACAGCGTTGAGACGTTGTAGCACGGCTATAACTTCTTTGCTCAGCGCCTAAAAAGGCCTCTTTAAATTGCACCATACCCGCATTGGTAAAGAGCAACGTTGCATCATTACCAGGAATTAACGAACTACTAGCGACAATTTGGTGTTGCTTAGAAGCAAAAAAATCTAAGAATGCCTTTCTTATTCCGGCACTGGTTTTCATCATAGCCATACCTAACATTTAATCATTAAAATTTATGAGTTAATTTGCATTAATAAGTGCGAATATTTCATGAGAAGAAAATCCCCTATACTGCATGAAGCGTATTCTTTTCGCCTTATTTCTATCATCTTTAATTGGCGCATTGCCAAATTTTTTATCGTACACTTGCGCTGCAATTTCTTTCCAGTCAACCGACATCTCTGCAGCAACTTGATTGACGAGCGAACTGTCAATACCTTTTTGCATCAACTCTTGTTCAATATACTTTTCACCGTACCCTTTATTTACCCGACTACGAAATACAGACTCTGTGAATCTTTGTTCACATAAATACTGGTTAGATTCGAGAAACTCAATCACCTCAAAAATATCATCAGGTTCATGGCCTCGTTGCAACAATTTATGCAGAAGTTCTTTTTTCGAGTGCTCTCGTCTCGAAAGTAGATCAATTCCAGTATGCAGTATCTCTTTAATCACGTCACAATTTGTCAGTATAAAATTGGCACAAGCAATTTAGTGCAAAACATCTAACTATTCTACCTTTAACTTGATAAAAAATCCTCATTCACCTTTAAATTGTGATAAGTTTTTACAATAACGAAAGAATCACGCAAAATACCATTAACAATTGATATAATAATCAACAAGCAGCTAATCAATATAGGGAACTATATGAAGGAATATTCAAGATACTTTATTCGAACTATGTACACGTTGGCAGTGGTCATTTTAGTTCAATCATGTGGTGGAAGCTCTGATGCTGATAAAGCAGCTGAGAATTATGCTATTTCTGTTGATACAAGCGTTATTAACTTTAGTAACGAATTCTTACAGGTGTCAGAAGATACCGTATCAATTACCGTAGATTATACTGGCAAAGGATTATTACTAGGTTACGCGCCCGATAACCAACCTGTTGGCTGGCTTAATTTTTCTACAGAGCAACTGAGTGATAGCTCTGCAAAAATCACTGTCAAACTTGTTAATGCCGACAACATTTTACCTGATGAATACAACACAACGTTAAGAGTTTCTACTGGTGACGCTAATCAAGTGAATTTAGTGCATCACGATATCGATATTTCATTACTTATCTGGCAATTAACCACGAATACTGATCAAATTACTTTCCAAGCAACCTTAGGCGAAGAAAATATTGATTCACAAACCCTCGAAATAACGAGTGAGAACAACAGTGCCTGGACAGCTTCGGTTGATGTTGACTGGTTAACGTTAGATAAAACTTCTGGAGAAGGTGCATCGACGATTACCTTATCAGCTGATATAACCACATTCGATTTAGCTAAGTTATATCAAGCTCAGTTAACATTAACTGAAACATCTTCTGGTGATAGTAAAGTTATACCTGTAGAACTTGGTTTAGATCGTCATTATTTATACTCAAGTCATACGGGGCTAGCCTTTAGTCAAGTTGCTAATTTAAGCAAGCTAAGTCAGCAAGTAACCATTGCAACGAATAACCCTAATAATGTTAATTGGCAAGCAACTGCTAGCACTCCTTGGCTCGCGCTAACGCCTTCTGGTGACACGCTTACCGTCACTATTGATAATAACGTTGCACTAAATGATGGTTTACACACAGGTACTATCACTGTTTCAAGCGTTGATAATGAAGATGTAATCACTGAGACCATTAATGTTTCTTTCTATTTAAATTCAGCAAGTAGCGATAATCAGGTAGTTGACAACATCAGCCCTAACAACAATGGCATTGTTGCGTCCACTTACTTACCCTATGTTTACATAGCACAAGAAAACAATTTGTATACTTATCATATTTATACTGGCGAACAGGTCAGTATGCTTGAAGTTGCTCCTGACAATACCTTGTTAGAGCAACTCGTGATCTCACCAAGTGGTGACACAATTGTAGCAATTGCTAACGATACAATAACTGCTGATGATGGTAATGAAACACCAATTACACATCATTTTAACATTAACTTACTTGATAATAGCGTTGTCGCGTTGACTGATAGTAATATTGAATATGAACCAGTGAGCTTTATTACAGTATCAGGTAGAGAGTTTATTATTACTCAAGCATTAGAATTTGCTACCGTTGACCTTCAACGGGTTTATTGGGATAGCGAAAATGCTTTCTTTACCACGCTTATTAAGCAAGCGAATACTGCTGAAACGGTTTATGCATTAGACTTACTTGATTCATCTTTTAAACGCTATACGCTAAAAGCGAATGATTTTGTCACCCAAAAGATAAGCGCAACAATGACTCATCAATATCGCCCTACTTTACTAGGTGACGACCAAGCAGTTAGTGATTTTGTCGTTACAGATAACGAACAAGCAATTTACACCGTTAGCCCTACCAGTGAATTTATATCGTTTGACGGCAGCACATTCTCTGATCAAGGTTTACTTCCGCAAGCAGAAGGGAATACCACGTTACAATTGGTTAAAACGCAAAGTAATAACGTTAATTATGTACGATTTGACCCTAATGATGGCTTCTTGATCAACCTTTATGATCAACAGCAACAACTGGCTAACACCATAATAACAGAAGGTAATCAACCGATAACTTCAGTAATTTCTGCTGACGACACTCGCATGTTGCTATATATCAACAGCGAAAACCAACTTGAATTAATAAATTTACCGTAACGTAAATGGGGCTAGTTTTTCGCTAGCCCCTATTTCTTAAGCTATTACTACCCGCTTCTTAGCTTTCACCTTTGCAAATCATACAAACCTGATCACCATAGTAATTGTTTGCATAATTGCATGTAATTAAGTGTGTTTTTTCTTTCTGATTTTCAAAAATCGTTCTTAATTGGTTCATTAGTTTAATCATAACTATCTCCTTTTTTATTTAACTGTATTATCTTCCCTTTAATTAATTCAGTAAATTTATATAAATAGAGGATGACATTCTAAAAAATCTAACCACTATGTTATTGGCACTTTGCTAATAACTGCTCATGAAACAATGATTTCAACACGAGCATTTCATTTGTTCGCACATAATTAGGACGTGTAATTAACGAAATGGTACGGTGAGGCCCTGGCTCATTTAAATGGATAGCTCTTAATTCTGATTCTGGATAAATAAGCTGATCAAGTGCCATTTGTGGTACTAAGGTTGTACCTAGTTTTCCAGCAACCATCTGAATAAGTGTATGTAAGCTTGCAGAATCAAAGGCGGAATCTTGTTTTTGCGATTTAAAACGGCAAGCTGCGAGTGCATGCTCTTTCAAACAATGACCATCTTTAAGTAACATCAGCGTTTCTAATGCTAACTCTTCACTAGTAATTTCTTGCATCTGGCTTGGGCATTCATCTTTATGACTAACCCAATAAAAATCTTCTTGCCAGAAATCAAATTTCATTAAGCCTTCAATAGGAAACGGTAACGCTAAAATTGCAGCATCAAGCTCTCCAGTGCGCACCAAATCTACCAATACGTGTGACTGTTCCTCAATAATTTTAAGTTTAAAATTAGGGTGCTGTAGTCTTAGTTCAGGTAATACTTTTGGTAACAAATAAGGGCCGATCGTTGGAATAACGCCTATGGTCATTCCACTTGAGAACGGTTTTTTATTCACTTGCGACACTTGTAGTAATTCATCAAGCTCAAGCTTAACGCGTTTCGCTTTATTTAAAATAAGTTGACCATCATCAGTCACCAGTACTTGTTTATTATTTCGTTCAAAAATAACCACTCCAATTTGTTTCTCAAGCTCGCTAATTGCCGTACTTAATGCTGACTGTGAAACATTGCATGCTTCTGCGGCTTTTTTAAAGTGGAGTGTTTTCTCTACCGCTAGTGCGTAATAAAGTTGCTTTATTGAAATCATCTTATTTATTAATCAATTTTACAGAACCATATAAAGATTATATTCAATTTTTAAATACATTGGAAAGCGGATATCCCACATTTATCGTTCTATTTTATAAAACATTAACTTCAATACAATCAATTATACAAAACATCATGTGCCGGATACTATTAGCCCATAGAAAGCAAACACGCTTTTGCGTAACTAAAACGTTTACTTATTATTTATAAAGAGGAAATAACCATGGCTCAAATAGGCAAATCAATTCCAGAATTTACCGCTCAAGCATTCCATAATGGCGAATTCATTGAAGTATCAACTGAAAACGTAAAAGGAAAATGGTCAATCTTTTTATTTTACCCGGCTGACTTTACGTTTGTCTGCCCAACCGAACTTGAAGATATGGCGAACCAATATGAAGAATTACAAAAATTAGGTGTTGAAGTATATGCGGTATCTACCGATACACATTTCTCACATAAAGCATGGCATGATTCTTCAGACGCCATTGGTAAAATCAAATTTCCAATGATTGGCGATCAAACAGGTAATATTACTCGTGGTTTTGATGTCATGATTGAAGAAGATCACATGGCACATCGCGGTACCTTCTTGGCTGATCCAGATGGCATCATACAAGTTGCACATATTCATGCTGGCGGTATTGGTCGTAGTGCTAAAGATATGGTGCGAAATGTAAAAGCAGCCCAGTATGTTCGTGAAAATGACGGTGAAGTATGTCCTGCGGCATGGGAACAAGGCGAAGCAACCTTAACACCGAGCTTAGATTTAGTCGGTAAAATTTAACTGATAAAGAATCAAGAGGTAACTTAGTTGTTACCTCTTTTTATTAGAAAAGACAATTTATTTCCCCCCAAAAATAACACGTTCAAAGCTGTATCAATAGGTAAAAATATCACGCAACTTTCAAAGAGTTAACTATAGTTATAGTGATGATTTATCGATTTACTTTCATAAAATGATGTCAAGGAATTCAAACAATGAGTGATGTAAAACAACAGCCAAGCAAATGTCCATTTACCCATGGTAGTAACACAAAAGTTGGCGATAGCGGTACAACAAATACTGAATGGTGGCCGAACTTATTAAATTTAAGAATTCTACGACAGCATGATAGAAAAGCTAACCCAATGGATAGCACATTCAACTATGCAGAACACTTTAAGTCTATTGATTACAAACAATTAAAAGCTGACCTAATTCAGTTAATGACTAACTCCCAAGATTGGTGGCCCGCTGACTATGGCCATTATGGCCCACTATTTATCAGAATGGCATGGCACAGTGCAGGGACTTATCGTGAAGGTGATGGGCGCGGTGGAGCTTCTGCTGGCAATCAACGATTTGCACCGCTCAATAGTTGGCCAGATAACGGTAACCTCGATAAAGCCAGAAGATTACTTTGGCCAATCAAGCAAAAATACGGTAAAAGCCTTTCATGGGCAGATTTAATGATTTTAACAGGAAATTGTGCCATTGAATCTATGGGCTTAAAACCAATAGGTTTTGGTGGTGGTAGAGAAGACATTTGGCATCCTGAAGAAGATATTTACTGGGGCGTAGAAAAAGAATGGTTAACTGACAAGCGTTATTCAGGTGAACGTGATTTAGACAACCCACTAGCTGCTGTTGAAATGGGGTTAATTTATGTTAACCCAGAAGGACCAAACGGTGAACCAGATATTTTAGGCTCAGGTAAAGACATTAGAGAAACCTTTGCTCGTATGGCAATGAATGATGAAGAAACCGTTGCACTGATAGCTGGTGGACATACGTTTGGTAAATGTCACGGTGCAGGAGATGCTAGCAATGTAGGTCCAGAACCAGAAGCATCCCCCTTAGAAAATGTAGGTCTTGGATGGATTAATACTCATGGCACAGGCAAAGGCAATGATACAACGACCAGTGGCGTAGAAGGTGCTTGGACAGCAAACCCTACTCAATGGGATAATGGTTATTTTGATGTATTATTTTCTTATGACTGGGAATTAGTAAAAAGCCCTGCTGGCGCATGGCAATGGGCGCCGATCAATCCTAAGGACGAACATCTAGTGCCAACCGCACATGATGCTACTAAAAAAATCCCCACTATTATGAGCACTGCAGATATGGCACTAAAAATGGATCCTATTTACGCGCCAATTTCAAAACATTTTCATCAAAATCCTGACGCATTTGCAGCAGCATTTACGCGCGCTTGGTTTAAATTGACTCATAGAGACATGGGGCCAAAAAGCCGTTATTTAGGTGAAGAGGTTCCAACCGAAGACTTTATTTGGCAAGACCCTTTACCTAACAATACCTACGACTCAATTAGCGATACAGATATCGATCTTTTAAAGCAGCACATTGAACAAACAAACATACCTATATCAACCATGATTTTCACTGCTTGGTCAGCAGCGTCAACCTATCGTGACTCAGATAAACGTGGCGGTGCAAATGGCGCAAGAATCGCTTTAGCTCCACAAAACAGTTGGCCAGTAAATCAACCTGACCAACTTAAAAAAACCATAAGTACGCTAAAAATTGTTCAATCTGGCTTTAAAGAAAAAACCAATAAACACGTTTCTCTGGCAGATGTGATTGTGCTTGCCGGCAATGTAGGTATTGAAATAGCTTGCCGAAACGCAGGTCAAAACGTTTTGGTGCCATTCACACCTGGAAGAGTTGACGCAACGCAGGAGCATACAGATGTAGAGTCCTTTGCAGTTTTAGAGCCCAAGGCTGATGCGTTTAAAAATTATAGCCAAAGCGATCTGGGTACAACACCCGAAGAGTTAATGTTAGATAAAGCAAACTTACTCACGTTAACAGCGCCAGAAATGACGGTGCTTATTGGTGGCTTTAGAGCAATGAATATCAATTACTTACAAAGCAATCATGGTATTTTAACCGATACTCCTGGCAAACTAACTAATGATTATTTCATCAACTTACTTGATATGAAAACACAATGGCAAAAATCCGAAGAATATAATCTCTACAAAGGTATTGATCGCAAATCGGGTGAAGAACGCTGGTCTGCAACACGTTGTGATTTAGTTTTTGCCTCTAATTCTGAGTTAAGAGCATTAGCGGAAGTATATGCTTGTATCGATGCAAAAGATAAATTTGTTGAAGATTTTATAGCCGCTTGGACTAAAGTAATGATGTTAGATCGTTTTGATGTTAAGTAAGCTTTAAAGCATCTTCTGATACAATAAGGGTTATGCCGTCATAAAAAACCATAACCCTTGTAATTTCACTTTATTGTTTACTGTCTATTTTACAGATCAACACATGCTATTTTAATGTCAAATTATCGTAATTAATAATGCAGTTAGTTGGCAGGCAACGCTAATTCAAATTGATATTGATGATTTACCTTTGGTTCAATATCTTTTAATCCAATATGAACCCCTAACAACCTAACAGGTTTACCTTCACCTCGCGATAATGCTTCTTTTAGTAATAATATAAATGACGCTGAATCAATATCTTGATGTTGTATTTCTTTGGTAGTTTGATGAAAATCGTTAAACTTTACTTTTACACCGAGCTTACTGATCCCGCGTTCAGCGATATGTGATTTTGAACGTGTTAATAACTCGGGTATTAATGACTGCAACATATACTCAGTTAATTCATCAAGCTCATTTTTATCTTTAGAGAACGTGTGTTCAACACCAACTGATTTTCTCACTCTGGTAACCTCTACCGCTCTATTATCTATGCCATGACATTTTTGCCATAAAGACGCGCCTAATTTACCGAATGTTTTCATTAAAGCAGTTTGAGAGCTTCTTCTAACATCCGCCCCCGTATGTAAGCCATGCTGTTGAAGTTTACTAAACGTGACTTTTCCAACACCAGGAATTTTATTCAATGGCATACTTTCAATAAACCCCATAACACTGTCTGGCGCAATCACACATTGACCATTGGGTTTATGTTGATCTGATGCGATTTTGGCAAGAAATTTTAGTGGTGCGATACCAGCCGATGCTGTTAACTGTAATTCATCAAATATTACGTTTCTGATATCTTGCGCGATCAAGGTTGCAGAACCTGAAAATAATGGGCAGTCAGTTACATCTAAGTAGGCCTCATCAAGTGATAACGGTTCAATTTTTGATGTATAGCGTTGAAATATCTCATGAAGCCTTAAACTCGTTTCTTTATACACTGACATTCTACCCGGTACTATTAATAATTCAGGGCATTTTCTTAGCGCAACACTGTTTGCCATAGCTGAACGTACGCCATATTTTCTTGCTATGTAATTACATGTCGACAACACCCCTCTGGTATTTCCAGGACCGCCAACGGCAACCGGCTTACCTTGCAGTTCAGGATTGTCTCGTATTTCAACTGACACGTAAAAAGCATCCATATCTATATGGATTATTTTACGTTGTTCATTAGGCATATTTACGTTTGTCATACGGCATTTATATTCAAAGCGAATGAGCGACTCAAACCAACAAAATCAACTGTATAAAAAAACAGTATTCCATATTATATGAATTAACGCAAGTTTAGAAAACTAGCAAGAGCTAGTGTGTGATCAGAATTAAATTATACGAAGAAGAAAAAAATAGCGGCTACAGCCGCTATTTTTATATATTTTTGATATCTATTTTATGTTCTGCTTTGATAGCAGCTTTACGCTCTTTCTCTTGGCGTTTTTCACAAGGATCATCACAATCGCATGCTTTATCGATACCTAGGGTGCCCAAGCCCCCACAACTACCTGCAAGTGACTTTTGCTGAAAAATATAGCCAACAGCCATTGCTACAACAATCAGTAAAAAAAAGCCAAAGGTCACTAAAAATATTGCCATTTATACAGCCCTTACATTCAGCTATTACTATTTTAAATACGGCATAAATTCTACCGTAATTTGCTCAATAAAGCCATTATCTGATTTACTAATCAAGTAAGCAGCTAGTTGATGTTCTTCTGCAAACGCAAATGCTTTTTCAGGCCCCATTAACATCATGGCGGTGGATAGACCGTCGGCTGTCATTGAAGATGGATGAATTACCGTAACAGACACTAGAGTATGATTTATCGGTTTACCTGTCTCCGGATCAATAATATGAGAAAAACGTTGACCATTTTCTTCAAAATATTTTCGATAGTCTCCTGATGTGGCAATCGCATTATCTTTTGGAATGATAATTTGATGCACAGCCCGTTCAGTGGTTACAGGTTTTTCTATCGCAACCGACCATAATTCACCAGTATGTTTAAAGCCTTTTGCACGTAATTCACCCCCTATCTCTACAAGGTAATTATGAGCACCAACTTCATCTAAATATTCAGCAACTAAGTCAACCGCATACCCTTTAGCAATGGTTGATAGATCAACGTAAAGATCAGGAATCCCCTTAGCGAGCATATTTCCTTCAAGTGTTAATTTATCAATACCAATACGGGCTTTGGCCTGTGCAATTTCATCTTGTGTTGGCGCTTTCTCTGGACGCCCTTCAGGCCCAAATCCCCATAAGTTAATTAACGGTCCGATGGTAACATCAAGCTTACCATCGCTTAGGTGGCCTAGCCGAATAGATTCCGCTAACACACGTCTTAAACCTTCCGATATTTCAACTGGCTCCATAGAATGATGCGTATTAAATTTAGAAAGCTCTGAATCTGAGATCCAGTTAGACATATCTTGATTCAGTTGTTTTAAAATTTGTTCTACGTTTTCATGTATCACGCTTTCATCCGGAATCGACTGGCCCTGTTCTGCTGGTTGAACAATATATTTAATATTATAGGACACAGTTCCCATCGTGATGCCTTGAAGGTGTATCTGCTCTTTTTGTAACTCATTACTTGGGTAACAACCTGCAAGCATTATCAAGGCAAAGAAAACGATACCGTATAAAAATTTATTCATGTAAATAGTCCTATTAACCTTCTTTACTCTATGTAAACAAAAAGGCAGCCGAAGCTACCTTTTTAAACTAACCATAATATGATCTAATGTTAGCCACCAAAGTCATCTAACATGATGTTCTCATCTTCCACACCAAGATCTTGCAACATGTGAATAACTGCTGCGTTCATCATTGGTGGACCACACATGTAGTATTCACAGTCTTCTGGAGCTTCATGATCTTTTAAGTATTGTTCATACAATACATTATGAATAAAACCTGTTAAGCCATCCCAATCATCTTCAGGCTGTGGATCTGACAGGGCAACATGCCATTCAAAATTATCATTTTCTGATGCTAACATGTTGTAGTCATCTTCGTAGAACATTTCACGAAGTGAGCGAGCACCATACCAGAATGTCATTTTACGTTTAGATTTAAGACGTTTTAACTGATCAAAAATATGTGAACGCATCGGAGCCATACCAGCACCACCACCGATAAAGACCATTTCAGCGTCAGTATCTTTAGCGAAGAACTCACCAAATGGACCTGAAATTGTCACTTTATCACCAGGCTTCAAGTTAAAGATAAATGAAGACATTTTACCTGCAGGCAAATGTAACTTTCCTGGAGGAGGCGTAGCAATACGCACGTTAAGCATAATAATGCCTTCTTCCTCTGGATAGTTAGCCATTGAGTAGGCACGTAGTGTAGGTTCATCAACTTTTGATTCAACATCAAAAAAGCCAAAGTGCTCCCAATCACCACGATACTGATCTTCTATATCAAAATCTTTGTATTTAACATGATGCGCAGGAGCTTCAATTTGAATATAACCGCCAGCACGAAATGGTACTGATTCACCATCAGGAATTTTAAGCTTTAATTCTTTGATGAATGTTGCTTTGTTATCATTTGAGATAACTTCACATTCCCATTGTTGAACACCAAAAATTTCGTCTTCTAGCTCAATGTCTAAATCTTGCTTTACAGCAACTTGACATGCTAAACGACAACCATCTTTTGCTTCACGTTTAGTAATATGGCCTTGTTCCGTTGGCAAGATGTCACCGCCACCAGAATGAATGTCTACTCGACACTGACCACATGTACCACCGCCACCACAGGCTGACGGGATAAATATACCTTGATCGGCTAATACACCTAATAACTTGCCACCGGCAGGAGCCGTAACAGCTTTATCAGGGTCGCCATTAATTGAAATGGTTACATTTCCTGTTGAAACTAACTTAGATTTGGCAAATAAAATTACCAAAACAAGTGCAACAACAATTGCTGTAAACATCGATACGCCGAGAATAATTTCCATCGACTTTTCCTTAGCACTTATCTTGAGAAAGCAAGCAGAACTTACTTTCTACGTTAATCTTATTATAACGAAATACCACCGAAAGAAAGAAAGCCAAATGCCATCAATCCTGCAGTAATAAACGTAATACCCAATCCTTTAAGGCCATCTGGTACATCAGAATACTTCATTTTTTCACGAAGACCTGCAAGTAAGATGATAGCCAATGCCCAACCAACACCAGAGCCAATACCGTAAATAAGTGACTCAGTTAAAGTGTAGTTACGAGCAACCATAAACGATACCGCACCGAAAATTGCACAGTTTACTGTGATTAACGGTAGAAATATCCCCAGTGCGTTATAAAGCGGTGGGAAATATTTATCTAGTACCATTTCAAGGATCTGTACTAACGCTGCAATTACGCCGATAAAGGTAATAAAAGATAAAAAGCTTAAATCAACTGATTCAGCAGGATCTGTAATCCCTAATACACTATCTAGAGCACCTGGCGCTAAAATCGCTTGGTAAATAACTTGGTTAGCAGGTACTGCGATACCAAGTACAACAATAACCGCTACACCTAAACCTATCGCCGTACTTACTTTTTTAGAAACGGCTAAGAATGTACACATCCCTAAGAAAAAGGTTAACGCGATGTTTTCGATAAAAATCGATTTAACAAATAAACTTATGTAATGTTCCATCGTGATTAATCCTTCTCAACTTGAGCTGGTTTCCATTGGCGAATCGCCCAAATGATAAAACCAATGATAAAGAATGAGCTAAAAGGCAATACCAACACACCGTTTGCTTGATACCAACCACCGTTTTGAATTAATGGTAAAATTTCCATACCAAACAAGGTACCAAAACCAAATAACTCACGGAAGAAAGCAACAACAAGAAGGATAAAACCGTAACCTAAACCGTTACCGATACCATCTAAAAAGCTAACACCCGGCTTTTCTTTCATCGCAAAAGCTTCAGCTCTACCCATAACGATACAGTTGGTAATGATCAAGCCAATATATACTGATAGCTCTTTCGATAATTGGTATGAAAACGCTTTAAGCACTTGGTCAACAACAATTACCAACGAGGCGATAATTGCCATTTGTACGATAATACGCACACTTGATGGAATTTGATTTCGAATAATCGAAATAAACAAATTAGAAAAACCAGTCACAATAACAACGGCAATTGTCATCACCAATGCATTAGTCATTGAACTTGTAACAGCTAATGCTGAACAAATCCCTAATACTTGTAACGCAATTGGGTTATTATCTACAATCGGTTTTATTAAAACACCTTTGTTATCAGCAGACATTATTTAACCTCCTGAGTACGAAATTTAGTAATGAAAGGCTTATAACCTTTTTCACCAAACCAAAACTGCAACGTACGTGTAACACCGTTACTTGTTAGCGTAGCACCTGACAAGGCATCAACGCCATGTTCATTGCTTGCTTTTGCACCGCCTTTAACAAGTTCTATCGCAACGTTACCCGCTTCATCGTAAATTTTCTTACCTGGCCATTTAGCAACCCATTTAGGGTTCATAACTTCTGCCCCTAAGCCTGGTGTTTCCTTATGGTCTGAATAAATAAGATTTCTAACCGTATTTAGATCTGACTTTAAGCCAACATAGCCATACATTAAGTCCCATAAACCAGAACCTACGATAGGTAATACCACAGTTTCAATTTCACCTGCACCATTGCTCACTAGGTAAACAACAGCAGTATGTGAACGACGATTGATTCCTGCGATATCTTCCTCAAGATCTGACGATTTTTCAGGATCACGAGCGTTACGACGTTCATCAAAAAGTTTCGGGCTGCCTTCAATAAACTCACCTGAGTCTAAATCAATCATTTTCGCATCAACAAATTGCTCAAAGGTCGATTGAATTGACGCTTTGGTGCCATCTGTCATTGACAAAATATCTGCTGCTTGCAAAATTTTTGTTTGTTGATCAAATAGTTTATTTTCAACTTGTAGAGGCTTTAATTGAACCGCTGAAATTGATACTAATGCAGCACATGCTAAACATACCGCAATAACAAATCCAAGCGTTTTACCAAATGTTTCTTTTTTAGCTGACACGTGCAAGCCTCCGTTTCACATTCGATTGAACGACAAAATAGTCGAATAATGGTGCGAATAAATTAGCAAATAAAATCGCTAACATCATACCTTCTGGGAATGCTGGGTTTACAACACGTACAAGTACTACCATTATGCCGACTAAGGCACCAAAAGCGTACTTACCTGTATTGGTAAACGAAGCTGAAACAGGGTCTGTCGCCATAAACATCATACCGAAGGCAAAGCCACCGAGTACGAAGTGCCAGTACCATGGCATAGCAAACATCGGGTTAGTATCGCTACCAATCATATTAAATAGATAAGACGTTAACACCATACCTAAAAATACACCCAAGACAATTCGCCACGAAGCTATACCTTTATAAAGGATATAAGCACCACCTAGCAAAATACAGAATGTAGATACTTCACCAACAGAACCTGGAATATAACCCCAGAAAGCATCCCACCAGCTTGCATCTAATGCGTAGCTAAGTTCACCTGAGGCAGCAGCGCTTAATGCGGTTGCACCAGAGAAACCATCAACGGCTACCCATACTGCATCACCAGAAATTTCTAATGGATAAGCGAAGAATAAAAACGCACGACCTGCTAATGCAGGGTTTAAGAAGTTTTTACCTGTACCACCAAAGATTTCTTTTGCGACAACAACACCAAAAGTGATGCCGATTGCAACTTGCCATAATGGAATCGATGCAGGAAGAATCAATGCAAATAAAATAGATGAAACAAAGAAGCCTTCATTAACCTCATGCTTACGCACAGCCGCAAATAAAACTTCCCAAAAGCCACCTACAATAAAAGTAACAGCATATATTGGTAAGAAGAAGCATGCCCCATAGAGCATCATAGCAAACCAGCCGGCATCAGCAGTCAATTCACCGCCTAATAATTGGAACAAGCCAACTTGCCATGACTCTGGTAAAGCATAACCAGCAGCAAGTGCTTCTGTTGCTTGAAAACCAATATTATACATACCAAAAAACATGGCAGGAAACACAGCTAACCACACAGTGATCATAATACGTTTCAAGTCAATGCTATCACGTACGTGCGTTTTACCTTTAGTCACATAACCAGGTGTAAATAAGCCTGTTGCTACCGCTTCATATAAAGCGAACCATTTTTCATGTTTGCCGCCTTTTTCAAAATGCGGCTCGATATCTTCAATAAACTTTTGCAAGCCCATGACTAACCTTCCTTCTCTATTGTGGTTAGACAGTCACGAAGTAATACGCCGTAGTCTGTTTTGCCTGGGCAAACAAACGTACATAACGCTAAATCTTCTTCGTCTAGCTCTAGAGCACCAAGTTGCTGAGCACCATCGGTATCTCCAGCACATAAATCACGTAATAACACGGTAGGGAGTACATCTAACGGCATTACACGCTCATAGTTACCAATTGGTACCATGGCACGTGGGCTACCATTAGTTGTTGTTGTCATGTTAAATAATTTACTTGGAAAAAGATGAGACATGTAAGCTCGAGTCACCGAAAATTTATTCGGTCCTGGGTAAAAATACCCCATAAACTCTTTCTCACGGCCTTCTTTTAATATCGCAATTTGTGTGTGATAACGTCCTAAATAAGCATGAACGCCAGCAGCTTCACAGCCTTGCAATACAGAACCAGAAATAACGCGTAATTCAACATCATTAGCTTCATTAGCAATAAGCTGTTCTGTGCTTGCGCCAATAAGCGTGCGTATTAATCTTGGGTTCTTTGCTTCAGGGCCTGCAATTGAAACAACGCGTGTTGCATCAATTTCGCCAGTAGTAAATAATTTACCGTAAGCAATAACATCTTGGTAACCAATGTGCCAAACAATGCTTTCAGCACCGACTGGTGACAAGAAATGAATATGGGTACCTACTAAACCAGCAGGATGTTTACCTGAAAATTCATTAACTTCTTCATTACCTGTTGTTGGAATACTTGCATTAGGCGCTTTAGAAACAAAAACTTTACCTTCTGTTAAACGGCTTAATACCGTTAAACCGTGTTTGAAGGCTTCGCTTTGTTCATTAATGATCACTTCAGGATCTGCGGCTAACGGATTAGTATCCATTGCGCTAATGAAAATAGCTTTTGGGGTGGTGTCTATCGCTGGAATTTTACTATATGGACGCGTTCTAAGTGCGGTCCATAAACCAGAATTAACCAAGTTGCTAACAACATCTTCACGGTTAATGGTGGCTAAATCAGATTCAGCATATTTAGCGAATGTTTCTTGTTCGTTATTATCTGACTCTTCATTGAGAGTAATAACAACAGACTGTAACACACGCTTTTCACCACGATTGACTTCTGTTACTACACCTGCAGCTTGAGCTGTGAATTTAACGCCAGCATTCTTTTTGTCTTCAAAAAGCGCTTGACCTTTTTTAACACGATCACCCACTTTAACAAACATGGTTGGTCGCATACCCACATACTCTTCACCGAGTGTCGCAACGCTTTTGATGGACGGACCATCATGGATTACTTGCTGGGGAGCACCTTGAACAGGAACATCCAGACCTTTTTTTATTGTAATCATAAACACTTGCACTACTTTGACGGGAGTAAAAATCAGCCGATTTCTCACCTAAGTACTTTTAAATCAAAACCTTAAAGTAATTAAGTGAGAAAACATTTGATTTCAGTGTATTTCAGTAGAAAAGCTCTTTATTAACATTACGCTAACAAAAAGTATCTACCGGCTCTTAAGTTAAAAATATTCTGGCACGAATTTTAGCATAATTTTAGAGAATTGCGCCATTATCCTGTAACACTTTCTGTATTATTTTTACGACTTTGCTGTTTTTTTAGACTAATCACTCGATTTTAATAATCTTATAAAAACAAAAAAGAGCAATGTGATAAAATCATTGCTCTTTTTTAACATCAACAGTTATAAGTTAGTAATTTTTACACTAAATTATTTATCTCTGTCACTGGACTAAGGTCCGCTTCATAATCAACACCAGCAACATTAAAGCCAAATAGCTTTAAAAATTCATTATGGTAGCTTTCATAATCCGTAAGTTCATCAATGGTATCGCTGTCAACAGCATCCCAAATCGTTTGCACACGTTCTTGTACGCTATCTTCAAGCTCTTTATAATTTTGGCTTAAACGACCAGCTTCATCAAAACGCGGTGTATTACTATATAAATTTTCATTGAATAAAGATTGAATCTGTTCAATACAGCCTTGATATGTGCCGTCACTTTTCATCACTTTAAACATCGCTGAAATATATAGTGGCATAATAGGTATCGCAGAACTTGCCTGTGTTACAACAGCATTTAATGACGTTACATATGCTTGACCTGAAATATTGTCAGTTGAGGCTTTAATTGCACTCGCTGCACGATCAAGATCTTCTTTTGCACGCCCGATGGTTGCATGACCATATATTGGCCACGTTAGCTTTTTACCTATATAAGTGTATGCCGTTGTTTTAAAACCTTCGGCTAATACATCTGCTTCTTGTAATGCTTTGATCCATAATTCCCAATCAGCACCACCCATAACATCAACAGTACCTTGAATTTCTTCTTCGCTTGCTTGTTCTACACTAACTGAGTCAATAATGCGTTTTGAAGTATTTAAATTCTTTGTAGTAACGCTTTGTCCGATAGGTTTTAACGTTGATGAATAAACTTCACCTGTGTCAGGATCTGTACGACGTGGAGAAGCTAAGCTGTATATGATCAAATCTACTTGGCCAAATTCTTCTTTGATGACTTCAATCGCTTTCGCTTTCAGCTCATGGGAAAAGGCATCGCCATTTATATTTTTTGACCACAATCCTGCTTCATCAGCAGCTTTTTGAAATGCTGAGGTATTGTACCAACCCGCTGAGGCTGTTTTTCTATCAGTAGGTGCCTTCTCAAAGAAAATACCTAAGGTTTTTGCACCACAGCCGAAAGCAGCCGTGATACGAGATGCCAATCCATAACCGGTGGATGCCCCAATCACTAACACATTTTTAGGTTTGTTTTCCGGTTGAGGTTGGCTTTTTACATATGCTATTTGTTCATTAACATGAGCTTCACACCCTGCTGGGTGTGCATTTGTACAGATGAAGCCACGGATTTTAGGTTTGATGACCATATAAACGCCTTTCGTGTTGTTCTTACTAAATTGCCGCATAGTGTACCCTTGTTATTAAATTAAGAGGTACGAGCAGTTGAAAAAAGCGCTCGCAATGCAAGCGCCATGATTAAAATTATGATTTAACGATTTTCATAATAGGCTTTCATTGTTAAATCGTTATATTGGCGCGCATTGGTTAGAAATTCACTATACGACGCCCAAACCTTTGCAAATGTTTCATCAGCATTGGCTTTTTCTTCGATCACTTCTTTGGTGTAATTTTTTAACGCTAGCATTACATCAACAGGAAATTGCTTTACTTGCACATTATGTTTGTTAATAAGTGTTTGTAACGCATTGTTATTACGGGCGTTGTATTCATCAAGCATGTTTTGATTCACTGCGCGAGCGGCGACTTCAACAATTTTCTGTAGGTCCTCAGGTAAAGAGTTTAACGCCTTTTCATTGACTAAAAACTCTAAATTTGTGCCAGTTTCATGCCATACAGATGAATAGTAATACTCTGCCGCTTGATGAAAACCAAACGCTAAATCGTTATATGGGCCAACCCATTCTGACGCATCAATCGCACCACTTTGCAAAGAAGAAAATATTTCGCCACCCGTCAAATTTACCGGAATAGCACCCGCACGTTTTAATACTTCACCGCCAAGACCAGGAATACGCATTTTTAAGCCTTTAAGATCTTCAACACTGTTGATTTCTTTTTTAAACCAACCAGCAAATTGTGCACCTGAATTACCACCAGCCATTGGCACAACCCCGAACGGTTTATATAATGCTTGCCACATCTCTAAACCACCGCCAAAGTGCAGCCAAGCATTAAATTCTGTTGCGGTCATACCAAAGGGAATAGCACTAAAAATAGGTGCCGCTGGCATTTTACCTTTCCAATAATAGGCACCACTGTGCCCCATATCGGCTGTACCTTGAGAAACCGCATCAAAGACTTCAAAACCAGGTACGAGCTCTCCGGCACCATAAACTTTTACCGTCAATCGACCTGCACTCATTTCATTGACATACTTAGCAAAAGTCTCTGGGCCTAACCCTAAACCGGGAAAGTTTTTCGGCCAAGAAGTCACTAATTTCCATTGGTATTGTTTTTGTTGTTGCGCATTCGCATTGGTATCTTGCTTTTGTTCGCTATTACAACCAACTAAAGCAACAAATGCTATACACCCTATCAACCATTTTTTTATTATATTTGTTGTCATTGGTATTCCTTCCCTCTTGATTATTAACCGTAAATTTTTTCAGGCAACCATGTTACTAGCTCTGGCCATTGAGCTAACACCACCAATAGTATCAATTGTATAATGATAAATGGAATAACACCTTTGTATATTGAAGCTGTTTTTACCGCAGATGACGCTACGCCTCTTAAATAAAATAAAGCGAAACCAAACGGAGGTGTCAAAAATGATGTTTGTAAGTTTATCGCTATCATGATCCCTAACCAGAGAGGATCAACCCCCATGGATAATAAAATAGGAGCAACAATAGGTACAACAACAAACGTGATCTCAATAAAATCTAAAATAAAGCCGAGTAAAAAGATAATCGCCATCACAATAACAATAGCGCCAACCACACCACCTGGCATTTGTTGGAAAAAGCTATGAACGAGATCTTCACCTCCAAACCCACGAAACACTAAGGAAAATAAACTAGCTCCGATAAAAATCAAAAACACCATCGAGGTTATTTTTAAGCTACTATCCATCACCGCTTTTAAATTAATGAATGTTAATTGTCTTTGCCAAAGCGCTAACAAAATTGAGCCTGTTGCACCAACACCAGCTGCTTCAGTTGGCGTGGCAAAACCTAATAAAATAGAACCTAGCACTGCAACAATTAGCAATAAAGGTGGGATCAACGCTGAAAACATTAACTCAATAATTGAGCGTTCCTGCTTAATATCTTTGATATCTTTTTCGGTTAAGCTAGGCACCTGTTCAGGTTTAATCACTGAATATATAACGCAGTAAAGTAAGTACATGCTTACCAACAGTAGTCCTGGTATGACTGCACCGGCAAATAAATCCCCTACTGAAACTGTTTCAGGGCTGAATATGCCCATATTCAACTGTGCCTGTTGATAGGCGCTTGAAAGCACATCACCTAATAGTACTAATGCGATTGAAGGTGGAATAATCTGTCCTAAGGTACCCGTTGCACAAATAATTCCCGTTGAAAATTGTGGGCTATAACCACGCTTAAGCATGGTAGGTAATGATAATAACCCCATGGTAACCACAGTTGCACCAACAATACCGGTGCTTGCAGCAAGTAACATTCCCACTAGTGTTACTGAAATACCTAAACCACCTTTAAAACGCCCTAATAATATAGACATGGCATTCAGTAAATTTTCAGCAATTTTTGCCCGCTCAAGCATCGCTCCCATAAAAACAAATAAGGGAACCGCTAATAACGTTTGATTGTTGATCACACCAAAGATTCTATTTGGTAATGCGTTCAAAAATCCAACTTCAAAAACACCAAAAACCCAACCAACACCTGCGAAAATTAATGAAGTACCAGCTAAAGTTAACGCTACAGGATATCCAAATAACAACACAATGCAGACGACTAAAAACATGACTAAAGACAAATATTCCATTATCTGATCTCCTGCTTGTTTTGCAGTTGCATGAGGCTTCTTAAAATTTCAGCGACTCCTTGTATACTTAGCGTTAGAGCAAGCAATAGTAATAATGACTTACTTAGAAAAACTAAAGGCAGACCACCAGCCTCACTTGATGCTTCTAATATTCGCCAAGACGTTGATACATAATCCCAACTGACCACTGCGATAGCAATACACACCGGTAGCAATAACAACAAGCTACCCCAAAAATTTACTCTTGCTTTATTTTTCGAGGAAAATTTTTGATAAAAAATATCAACACGCACATGTCCATCATGTTTTAGGGTATAAGCTGCGCCCAACATAAAAGCAAACCCATGAAAATAAAGCACGGACTCTTGCATGGCAATCCAACCAATATTGAAACCATATCGCAGTACAACAATGGTAAAAGTGAGTAGCACCATGATTAAGGTAAACCATGAAATAATACGGCCAGTATATTCAGTAAAGGTATCGAGATGTTTAACGAATGATTCGAGTTTAGACACAGACATAGTAGTCAATAAATTTTCTTATTTTTGTACGCTACAGCTTAGCAAGCTTTTACATCGCAGGAAACAAAAAAGCCATAAGATAACATCACCTTATGGCTCTATTGGCATAACAGCTAAATAAATTAGATACGCTGTTCTTTTTTACTGCCGCCTAAGCACTTTGGTGATAGCGGCGTGTTATCAGCATAATATTCTAACCATTCTTTTTCAGTATAGGTATGTAGTGCTAATGCATGTATGTGCTCAGACAATTCTTCTGACAGCGTAGCATTAACGGCTCTATGGCGCTTAATTAGTCGCTCTCCTTCAAACGATTTTGCAACAATTATAACCTTAAAATGTGATTCACTGCCGGGTGCTACATTATGTTGGTGACTTTCATTAACTACATCTAAGTGAATGGGAGAAAATGCCGACAAGAGTTTTTCTTCAATGACAACTTCAATACTCATAAAATTCCCTTGTTATTTTTCATCATGCTCATGATTAAGTCTAGTTAGTCATACTAATTTAGCCATCTATCTAGACGGCTAAATTATCGCTTAAAACACTAACTCTTTGCTAGTAAAACTAAAATTTATTTAATTATTTTTCGAAAGGTTAAATTAATACGCATAGATGCATGGATACGTGATTTAAGTACCGCATGCTGCCAGTATTTTTGGGTATTTCCTTTCATAATCAGTAAGCTACCTGAGGGTAACTTAAATTTATGGGTTATGGGTTTTACCTTATGTTTTAAATGAAAAAAACGTTCAGCTCCCAGTGATAATGACGCGATCACGGGGGTTTCACCTAACTCTGGTTCATCGTCGCTATGCCAAGCAACAGAGTCTTGATGATTTCGATAACAATTGGCCAATACTGAATTAAACTCTGCACCAGTTGCATTACTTACTTGCTGTTTCAGCATAAGTAATTGTTCGGTCCAAGGTAACGGCGACATTGTTAATTGTGTGTAGGTGTAATCAGTACCCTGATCACCATACCATGCTTGTAGCCGAGGAACTTTTACACGCTTTCCATACATGATTAATTCATCATGACGCCATTGAATATTGGAATACAGTTGCTGAACTAATGATTTGCTGTCAGTTAAGGCAATAAAATGAGGTAAAAAAGTAATGTCAGCATCTGGTAGAGGAATATTAATAGCAAGCTCTTAATTAATGATAGAGTCGAATCACGAATTTTGGCACAATGTGTTTTCTGCTTCCAGCCAATCTATATTTTACAAACGCCATGATTAGCCCTTTTATTGTAAATGATCAAAACTTATTTTTAGAAAGATACCCCGCAAATCAAGTAACACGTAGTTTACAAGCATGGGATTCCGCAGATGAATATATTATTAATTATTTGCAAGAATCAGCATTAATTACCCCAGAAAGCCATATATTAGTGATGAATGATAGCTATGGCGCAATATCGTTAAATTTTCCTGAACATCATGTCACTAGCGTATCTGATTCTTACATTAGTGAATGTGGTTTAAAAAAGAATGCTGAACATAACCACTTATCGCTTAAAAATTTAACGCAAATTAACAGTCTTGCTGAATTACCAGCAAAGGTTGATGTTGTGCTGTATAAGATTCCTAAGAGTAATAATTTACTCAAGGAACAGTTACAGAAAATACGACAAGCTTATCAGAGTAACATTATATTTATCGCCGCCGACAAAGCAAAAAACATACACAGCAATACCTTGAAGTTTTTCGAGCGTTACTTGGGAGCTACTACAACGTCATTAGCGGTAAAAAAATCACGGTTAGTATTTTCAAAACTTGATGCAGAAATAACTGATAGTACTTTTCCTAGGGTAAAACGCTGGAAAACAGAGCCACATCAATTCGAAATTATTAATCATGCGAATGTTTTTGCTCGAGATAAATTAGACATTGGCGCCCAATTACTACTTTCTCACCTACCCACAATTTCTGAAAATGAACATGTGATTGATTTAGGTTGTGGTAATGGCGTTCTCGGTTTACATCTGTTAGCGCAACAATCACAAGCAAAGATAACGTTTAGTGACGAGTCTTATATGGCTGTAGCATCTGCTCATGACACTGTGAAGCATAATTATCCACAACTATTAAATCAATGCCGGTTTATGGTAAATGATTGCCTAACCGATGAATCAGCCGCAAGCGCCGATAGTATTGTATGTAACCCTCCTTTTCATCAACAAAATGCCACTACCGATCATATCGCATGGCAAATGTTTAACGATTGTTATCGTGTGTTAAAACAAGGTGGAAAGTTAACTATCGTTGGTAATAGACAGTTAGGCTACCATATCAAATTAAAGCGTATTTTCGGTAACGCAACGTTAGTGGCCAGTAATAAAAAATTCGTTATTTTTTCTGCGACAAAATAAAACGCTCGAAGCTAACTTCGAGCGTTTAAAAAATCCGCGTTATTTAAACACGGTATTTACTTTCACTTAAAAGCTATAACGTGCTTCAAAGCTAACATAACGAGCGCCTAAACGACCTGTCGTCATACCCCAATTTGGGTTTTCTTCAATACCGTTATCACCATCGCGCGAAAAGGCTTGTTGCACAGCGGTTTGTGTATCAAAGTTAAATACATTATAAACCGTCGCTTTCAACATTAAATCACCTTCACCAAGCGTAGTATTATAGGCAAGGCTCATATCAAACTCCTTGAGCCAATCAGTTTCACCGTAAACACCTCGGGGTGCAGGGTTACCGTCGGTATCATAAAAGGCAACATGACCATAACTCGCGCCAGAACATGCTTCCCAAACCGAACCAGCGGCACAGCTATCAACACCTAATGGATGACGTGAGAATTTACTAATTGGCACACCTGATGTTAAACGGGTATTAAAACCAAGTGTTAGTTCATCATTGATTTGATAGTAGCCATTCAGTTTAAATGAGTGGCGACGATCATTTGGTAAATTACCATTTGAATGATCCATTAACTCAGCGTAGTCGTATGAAGTCGTCCAACCTGGATCAGCCTGACCATTATCAGTTCGTACTAAACCTTCTGTGTTACCCCAACTATGCGACCAAGTGTATGATGCATTGAAATTAAATTTCTCACCAATTTTACCTGATAGCGTATTTTCAATCGCACCATATTTACGTTCAGGCTCAGGTAAGCCAATATAACTCGCTGGTATATTTACTCGTTCAGCAACACCGTCACCGTCAAAATCATAGCTAATGTCTAAACCCGAACCAGGGTTATTCAGCACATATGCACTATATGGCGCACCGGCCATATCATTATCTGCAAACCATTGTTGTATTACTGGTGCATAATCAGTGTCTTCAATTGAGCGTTTTAATTCACGATAAATACCGCGAATACCGTAAACAAGATCGCCATCCATAAGTTCAGTTTCATAACCAATGGTGAATTCATCTGAATACATAGACTCCATATCTTGACTAGCGATTAATGTAGGTTCACTAATGCCTTCTTGTACAACATTTTCCCCGATGAAAGCACCAACGTTCGGTGCGCCATCAGCATCCAGTACAACTTCACCATTGGCATCAACTTGACCTACTTCATAATAACTTCGCACATCACGACGTTGGCCACCTTGAGTAATGTTCATGTTAGCAGATACAGGCTGAAAATAACGTCCAAATGTTGCATAAACTTTTGAAGTGCCTTCGCCATCTAAGTCATAAATTGCTTGTACACGCGGTGCAAATTGGCCTTTCACATCAACATATTTACGACCATCAGACACGGTGTTGTACACATTTGAATATCGTAAACCAAGGTTTAACACCAATTGATCGGTAACAGCCCAAGTATCTTGAATATATAAAGCACTAGAACTTACTTCTGAATCGGTAAAATCGGTACGAACACGTTGGCGGATATATGGGTCACCTACTGGATAACCTACTGGGTTATTCGCCCATGCGTAGAATACTTCCCACCACCCGGCACGATCACCAACCCCATTAGGACTGTTTTCATACTCAATGGAAATATTGGTATAATCAAAACCAATTTTAATATCATGATCTTCTAGCATCCAACTAAAGTCAGCACGAAACTGATCACGTACAAACTCACTTTCCGTAATTGATGAAGCGGTTTCTCTAGATAATTTAACCCACCCACCTGTCAATTGTGACCAAACAAGTGGATCGCTACTTGTCGCAGTATTATACGTTTTATCTTTAGTTCTACCTGCAACTACTTCAACTGACATGTCATCATTTAAAATACCCGAGTAAGTTAAACCAAAAATATCGCCACCACTACGTGATTTATAATGGCTTAATTCCTCGCCAACATCTTGAGTTTCCCAATCATTAGCATAAGTTTTACCTTTACCTTTATTGGTAAAGCCAATAGCCGTTGCGGTAATTGAATGATCATCATTAATAAACCAGTCAAGAGTTGCCAAATAACGATCTGACGTGTTTTCACCAATATCAATCGTATTGCTACCTGCGGCATCGTATTCATTTTTTTGCGGCGCGTAGATACCGTAAAAGAATAATGAATCTTCAATTATTGCGCCACTTGCCCAAATAGAAGCACGGGTAAACGTACTTTCATCTTGCTCTGTATTTGAAAAATAGTCGCCTTCCGTCGTTAGTATGTTATCGTGTTGAGACTGAGTTGCAGCAGGGTCGATACGGCCGTAAGCGCCAAATTCCCATTCATTTGAACCCGATTTAGAAACAGCATTAACAATACCACCTAATGCGCCACCAAATTCAGGAGCAATACCGCCTGTCATCACTTCAGTTTGCGCTACTGCTTCCCAAGGTAAACTTATGGAGCCAATTCCCGTTTTTATAGAGGTAATGTTAATACCATTTAGGTAATAGGCATTTTCTGCAGAAGAGCTACCACCAACACTTGAAGCGCCAAAACTATTATTGCCAACAACACCTGGTGCAAGTAAAGCGATAGACTCAAAGCCAGTTTCAACGGGTAGACGTTCAAGTTCTTCTGCAGTGATCACAATGCCACCTGCTGAAGAGTCCATATTTACGGGCGCAATTCGACTACCGGTAACTTGAATGGTTTCCATATCAGTGCCGCTAGAATAAAGCACACCATTGTAAACAATGGCACTACCTACTTTCACCAGCAAGTCTTGTGTTTGAGTTTGTTCAAAACCTGGTTTTTCAATTTTCATCGTGTACAAACCAATAGGCAATTTACGTAAGGTGTAATTACCATTTTGATCTGTCGTGATCGTTCGCGTAATACCTTTGGTTTTATGCGTTAAAGTGATAGTAGCGCCTGCAAGTTGTTGGTTATTTGCCGAAGAAATAACCCCTTTTACTGTACCGTTGAAAGCATCATTTGCAAAAGCTGGTGTTGTTATCGCAACAGCTGATGCAACGGCTAATGCACAAGCTGAGCGTTTTAATATTCTTTTTGTCTTTATCATTATTGTGTTTCCTGAGTTGTAACAGAGAACATAATGGACACTTATTTTTTAATATATTGTATACATTATGCTCAGCCGATACTACACCCCATTAACACCCCTGTAAAGATTGCATACATTATATTTACACTTTGTATAATGTATTAAAAAAATATAACTAATAAGAAATAGTACTATTAATACGCATATAGTGTGCTATTGATGGAAATGAAAGGAATAATAAAGACCGAGGCTTACTATGCTTTAAACGCCGCTACCGTAGTTGCAGGGGATCTAAATTGACACTTCATATAGAGCATTATTGAAATGTAAGGGTCATTAAATAAGAAAAGATTGATCTGTGATATTTACAATTTTATGTTTGATATTGAAATATGAATACACACGTTTTTAAATCATCTTTTCTAAAATAATAAATCAACATAAAGAGATGCAAAGCAACTAAGCTAACATATTCAACACACACGAATGTGTGTTAATGTTGAGCAAGGAATATAACAAACTATCGGAAGATTTACGGCTATTAACTCATGAATAAAATCCTATATTTTCGTCGCTTTTTCGCGATTAGCACGATAATCGCAACTAGTGCTATAATCACAGCATGTAGCACGGCACCAAGTGCTTTCATTGTTACTCCACAATTACTTTTACCATCGAATAATCATTATTCTGGGCAGCATGCTTCCGTGAAGGTAGAAGATATGCGTACCGCACATCATGTATTAGAGATTGTAAAAGAAGACAGTGCAGCTCAAATCGTCACCTCTCGTACTCCTTTACAAACAGATATTGCCACTGCATTTACTGCTGGCTTAAAAAAAAGTGGCCTAGATGTTTCATCTGCGTCAGCAAATCAATTGCGCTTAGTGATAAACCAAGCAAAAATTACCGTTGAACAATCGCTTTCCAAATATGCTAGTCAATCTGTTATTCGTTTAACTGTACAGTTTTCTGGCGGTGATAAAACATTAACAAAAACCTTTAATAGTCGAAGTACGAGCAATGGCGTATTAAAAGCTGATATGGCTGTGCTTGAAAGAGATTTTAATCAACAGCTTAGCGATTTACTCACGCAAGTGGTACAAGATCCAGAATTACAACAATTTGTTCAACGCGCTTCGGTACAATAGGTAACATAATGAAGTATTTGCTCTTAATTTTAACATGTTTCATACAACAAACCTTTGCGCAAAATATGGCGCTAGATCCATACAATTTATATCCAAAAGTAAAATTTGAAACCAATAAAGGCAGCATTATTGTTGAGCTTGATCGTGTTAAAGCACCGTTAACTGTCGATAACTTTTTAACGTATGTAGTAAATGGCGAGTATAACAACACGATTTTTCACCGTATTATTGAAGACTTTGTTGTACAAGGCGGTGGTTATGATACCGATCTTAAAATAAAGAAAACGAATGGTAATATTGTCAACGAATCTGGAAACGGATTGAAAAATATTCCCGGTACCATCGCCATGGCTAGAGAGCGCGAACCCCATAGCGCTAACCGACAGTTTTTCTTTAATGTTGGCGAAAACACAAATTTAGACCCAGGCAAGAGTTGGGGTTATACCGTATTTGGTTTAATCGTTGAAGGTGAGGAAATTGTTGCAGAGATGGCAAAAGTAAAAACAGATTTTAATGAAGAACTTGGTTGGGAAGATGTACCGATTGAGCAAGTGATATTAGTAAAAGCAACCTTATTACTTGAAGGACAATAACTTTTCTCAACGACCTATCTCTATTGCGAGTACCTTGCTGCTCGCATGTTAATCTTACTTCATTGTAGTAATACACGTAAAATTTTTGACAGAACTCTATTTATCAACGATAACTAAAAGAGTACGTGTGGCAACCTCTCAACAAAAACAACAATCAGACTTGCACACCATCTCAGCTAGTTCATCTAACGGTAGATCAAGCATACTCGAGAACTCAATTGGGGAAAGTCATGGTCATTGAGCAGTTTATCAATGAAAAAATTTTACAAACGGCAGCATACGTTAAGGCAGTTATCGACAAAACATTACATTACACTGAACTTGACCGCTTTGTTAATGACACCATGGAAGAGTGGACACTTATCCACGTTACAGATGAAACACCAGGAAGTGCAAAAGAACGAGTGTTTTGGCATGTAATACATCAATTTTCACTACATGGCAGCCAATCGCTGCTCACCAATTTATATTTTCAAAGTGAAATTAAAACCTGTATCGACTTTTTTGAAGGCATTGGCAGCTACCCAATTGATTGTATTGGCTGGAGACCTCTTGCATAAAACTTCGGCACCTAATCAGTTTTTCCTTCTGTCCTTTTTTATAACCTGTTACCCTGCTAGTAGCTTTACTTACCGCAACATAAATTTCCGTGCATAGTATTAAACAAACACTTCTATATTTTAAAAATAAACGATTATTAACGGTTTTCTTCTTTGGCGTTGCTAGTGGATTTCCTTGGGTAATGGTAGGCTCAGCCATGACCGGCTGGTTAAAAGATGAGGGATTAAGCCGTTCAAGTATTGGCTTATTTGGTTTAATATTCGCGGCTTACAGCATTAACTTTTTATGGTCTCCATTAGCAGATAGAATAAAACTACCTTGGCTAACAGCGAGCTTTGGACAACGACGAAGTTGGATTATCGCGACACAGGCTATTATCGTTATGGCAGCTCTACAACTGAGTGCCTTTGATGTAAAACACCAGTTGCACCTAATGGCGTTTTTCGGCTTAGTTATCGCAATTGCAGGAGCCACGCAAGACATCGCCATTGATGCTTATCGAATTGATATTTTACAAGCAAAAGATAACAACTTAATGGCCGCTGGTTCTGCTATGGCAACTGCCGGTTGGTGGACAGGCTATGCAGGTCTTGGCAGCATTCCGTTTATTTTAGCCAGTGATCCGCAATGGCAGTGGTCAGAAGTGTTTTTAGTGTTAGCCGCTATCATGTTACTACTAATGTTAACCGCTTTTATCGTTAAAGAGCCCGATGAAAACAACCGTGAAGCGGTGCTTAATAAAATACAAACCGATTACGTAAATGTACTGCCACATTACACACGCGAAGCTTGGCTTATTTTATTGATTATTCCGTTAATTTTCTCTGCCATTATTTACGCTAACATTGGTTACCCGCATTGGCCAGAAACGGTGATCAGTTTAAGCTATCGTTTTCATATATTATCATTCACGGTGATATGTTTAATTGCCTTATTCTATCGGCAATTAACCAGGCTTAACCGCAGTATTTCTCATCATGAATTAGTAGATAATAGTAGGCCAAGTATACATCGCGTTCATAAGCTCACTGCTTGGTTATTAGCGACCTTGGTTTCTCCTATACAAGAGTTTTTCACGCGTAATGGCACCAAATTAGCGTTCTCTATTTTGATGTTTATTTTTCTGTTTAAAATTGGCGAAGCCTACTTAGGACGCATGTCGATCGTTTTCTATCGGGAAGTCGGTTTTTCCAACGAAGACATTGCCTATTATTCGAAACTCATTAACTGGGGCACTACAATCGTGTTCTCTTTGTTAGGAAGTATATTCACTATACGTTTCGGAATTCTGAAAGGGTTATTTATTGGTGGTATTGCTATGTCTGCGAGTAATTTGCTCTTTTCTGTGATGGCGGTTGTTGGCCCAGATAAAGCATTATTCGCCTTAACAGTTTTTGTTGATGGCTTTACCTCCGCTTGGGGGTCAGTCGCTTTTGTTGCATTACTTTCAGTGCTTTGCAATAAAAGCTTTACCGCCAGCCAATATGCATTAATGGCATCGTTAGGTACCTTTGGCCGAGTAATGGTAGGTTCTTATTCGGGTATTATTGTTGACTGGCTTGATGGCAATTGGGCATTATTTTTCATTTTAACCTCCGCGATGGTGATCCCTAGCTTGCTATTTTTATATAGTATTAGAAAACCATTAACAGCGCTTATTGAGAAGCAAAACAGAGTAAACGATTAATTAGAAAATGTTTATTCAGAGTCTTCATTAGGCTCTGAGTTCTCCTTTTCTTTTTTTACTGGTTGCTGTTTTATTTTTTCTAATTTTTTTATTTCTTGTGGCGGAATTGGAAAAATAGAAATCAATGGGAAAAGTGCCAAAAATATGAAGGCCCCTTTCGGCATTTTCTTACTCCACTTTACCAGTTTTAGCATCACCAACAAAAGTAATCCGCAACTGAGTATAATCACAGCTAGCGAAAGCAAATCAGTATTTATTACATCCATTGTCAAAACCGTTCAGCCTTCCATTAAAAAGAGGTAAGGCCGACAAGAGAATAATTCAACTGGCATAAGAACCCGTGTTTAACGGTTTTTATCAACTTTCAGTGCAAAGAGTACTAAAATCAACTATCATACTTTTATTAATCAACCACTTGATACGTATTTATGATCCGTCTTTTTTTCTTATTACCCGTTATTATGTGCGGCATTTGGTGGTGGTACCTCAACTCTAAAGGGTACACTGTTAAAGAGGGTATCAAAGGGTTTGCTTATATCATCGGCTTCAATACAGTAATCATCGCGTTCTTTGTGCTAATGCTTTTTGTCACTCATCCTTAACACAAGCCTATTTTCATTCACATCTTTAGGCTTACTTTAAATAAATCACCACGTTTACTAAAGTCTGTAGTAATCAACTAAGAACTTAATGTACCGGACCCCATTTTTCCCAGTTGGAAGCTTTTCATTAATGGTGGTCTGTCCCCATATAATTTCCATATAATTCATATAATTATAGTTTTCTTGCGACGTTTTGATTTTCGCTTGATTCTAAGGGTTCGTTATTTGTAAAGACATCTGAAACGTCGTTAGTTTTTTTAGTCTGCATAATATGCTCCTACTTATTAATGGTGCAGTGATTAACTGCTAGTTGAATGTTATAAACACGACAAAGCTCGGTAAGGTACCAGGTAGTATTTGTGTTTGGATTGGTGACTTAGAAATTAAGTCATTTATGATTGTGAGCAAAGGCAGAATGCCCGACCAATGGTATTGCTCTATGGTCTTTTTAGCTACGAGGTAGCTAAGTAGAATGTGTATATTATCAAATACACATAAGCTTGAATAGATATTTGTTATTGGGAAGTGTCACAATGAGGATCGTCTTTAATTGGCTTGTTTAACTCGGCCAGCCAATTCCATGCTTCTACCGGACAATGAAATATCCTTTCTTTTTCGTTAGGTGTGCTAAAAACAACCTTTTGGATACTGTTGGATACAACAATAGCGCCAGCTACACAGCCATTATTTTTGTACCAGTAGTGCATATTTTTAATTATTTTTGTCACTTCAGGGCAGCCTATAACCTCTTCGTTTAATATTACGTATCTTTTCCAATTAGTTTTATTGGAAGAAGCGACAAACTCCCTTACTAAGTTAACAGCTCTTTCAGTGTAGTGGTCAACTAAAACTGGCCACCTTGTTATAAGTTTTCCAATATTTGTGTTCGGCCTCTAATGGCGATAACCC
>NZ_JAUOPD010000031.1 GCF_030546745.1 Thalassotalea sp. 1_MG-2023 | reverse complement strand
GTCATATTAATACCTAATCAGTTGCGGTGATTCTATCACCTCTAATTAGATGGCCAAATTTATTGTGCCACTACAATACTTATAGTGTAGAACTTGATGTTGATGGCCTTAGAAGCTGGCTTAATGAAGATATTGAAGAAAGGAAGGGTAAACATAAACACCTATACGATGCAGAATTAATGTATATTCTTGCGGAAGCTCTGTGGTGATAGTAAGAATTTATGTGGAATTAAACCCCAATTCTTTTCTAATTCGGTAAACAGTAGCTGTCCCACAGCCTACAATTTTAGCGATGTCTTCGGCCTTTAGCTTTTTATCTAAATATTGCTTAACTTGTTCTCGATATTGTTTATTTTTAGTTGAACCGCCGAGTTTCTTACCTGCGGCTTTGGCGCGTTCTAGACCCTGATGAATTCGTTCAATCCGCTTATCATTATCTAAACGTGCCATTGTTGCCATAAGGTCAAGGAGCATATTGTTGATGATACTTAATATAGAACCTGTAAGGTCATCAGTATTCAAAAGTGTATGTGTTGTCGGTAGGTCAATAACTATTAGACGGAGTCCTTTTTCGTTGATCATAAGCTTTAGCTTTTCCCAATTAGATTGAGACAAACGGGATAAGCGGTCTACAGACTCAACGAGTAAAATCTCACCATCAACTGACTCTTCTAAAAGTTTACTTAGCTGAGGGCGAGAGAGCTTCGTACCACTGAAATTTTCAATGTATGTGTTAGATATTTCAATTGAGTTAGTTTCACAAAATTCTGTTAATAAGCGTAACGCACGCTGTGCGTCCTGATCTCTTGTGCTTGCTCTTAAATATAACTTAGCTTTCATATCTTTCTCTATGATTATCAATCGTCATATCCATGATAACGTCCATTGATAATTAATCAATGGTCATCCATAAAAAGATGATTGATAGAATTTCAACGAGAAAATTTTGAATTAAGTTTTTCTCAGTAGACTACAGTTGAATGAGAAATATATGCACTGATTTCGAATTAAAGTATGAACCCTTATAGGTTCATTTTTTGTATGTTAATATATACAGCATAATTATAAGTTGAATAAGTTTTGGAACTCTACACACATGCAAAAGCCTGTTTTATTTTCATTCTTTTCTGGTTCGGGCTTTCTTGATCTTGGTTTTGAAAACTCAGGATTCGATGTCGCTTTTGTTAATGAGTTTCATACTCCTTTTTTGGATGCATATAAATACACCCGTAAAGTAATGAATCATGACGAACCTAGGTTTGGTTATAGTTCATTAAGTATTGAGGCGCTTTTAGATGGAGAAGAGGGTGAGCATTTTAGTTCTTTGGTTAAAAAAGCTAAAACAAGTGATAACTTAGTTGGCTTCATCGGAGGGCCTCCTTGCCCCGACTTTTCAGTTGGCGGCAAAAATAAAGGTAGTGAAGGTGAGAATGGCAAGCTTACAAGAACTTATGTTGACTTAATTGTAAAAGACTCACCTGACTACTTTATATTTGAAAACGTTAAAGGGTTGTGGCGAACTAAACGACACCGTGAGTTTTACGAAAGTATGAAGATCAAACTCCAAGAAGCTGGATATGAGCTTACCGATCGTCTGACGAATAGTATTGAATATGGTGTTCCTCAAGATAGAGACCGAATTTTCTTATTTGGTATTAAGAGTAAATATGTTGAGAAGCATATTGAAGGTTCAGACTTGGAATCAATATTCAACTGGAATGCTAAAATAACTGTCGATATTAAGTCAGTCATGAATAAAAGTAGATGGCCAAGTGTTAATCAGTTTGTTGAAGATGAACACACTGATTATACAAAATTTATTGATGAAGAACTTAAGCAGTTAACGATTCAGCATTGGTTTGATAAAAATGATGTTTTAAATCATCCTAATGCAAAACACCACTTTCAACCTAAATCAGAAAAATTTGCTGTTATTGAAGAAGGTGATGACTCTAAGAAGTCATTTAAACGCCTTCACAGGTGGAGATATTCTCCAACCGCGGCATATGGTAATAATGAAGTGCATCTACATCCATACAAAGCCAGACGCATTAGTGCCGCAGAAGCATTAGCTATCCAATCCTTACCGAAAGAGTTTTACTTTCCTGCTACAATGACTTTAAGCAATATGTTCAAAACTATTGGTAATGGTGTCCCATATTTAGCCGCTAAGGGCTTAGCAGAAACTACTTTTAACTTCTTAGAGTTTTACATACAAGATTCTAAGTATTCATAAACAGTGGTTACCAACTACTAGATTATGAATTTATTATAGATGCTCACCAATATGTGCAATTGCTATTTGCGGAGCTTCTTCGTCTATTCTGTTAAAGAATCCAAAGTAAATTCTATTATAAAAATAGGTTCCATTCCCGTTGGCACCATCTATCCGCTCTAACTTGTAGTGATATTCACAATTTACATTTTTATATTCAATTCCATTTATCAAAAAGTCTCTCTTTAGAGCTTTTAATTGTCTTTTATTTTTTCCTGTTCCTTCAGGTGTAAGTGCAAATGTTAGAGAGGCATTGAGGTTAGCTATATTTCTATGGGAATCATGAGGAATAATTTCATATGAATTCATATAGCTAAGGCACTCAGTGATTCCTTTGATAAAACAAGTATACCCACCTTCAATCTTTCTAATGCTATCGAATGTTTTATTTGAACTGTTTTGTGGGTTATCTAAAAATAGTAGGTTTTGATATATTTGGATGAAGGCTTCAGCATATTCATTGTGACTTCTAGTAATATTGACTAGAACCTCAGAGCAATAGTGAACTAAAGATTTCTCTGAATGTATGGTGCGATTCGCTGCCGTTGTTAGTGTTTTTTGTATGTCATAAGAATATAAAGACAACCATAGGCTGTTGTAGACAGGTGAGGCAGCATTTACGATTGTATTTACCTCTGGTTCATTACGAGGAATGGTACTTGCCTTGTTCATTTGCTGATCATATAGCAAGCTCATAATAGCTCCAGCGTCAAGAGAATCAACCTGTTTATAAACCTCTGTAGCTGCATGTTCATCAAAATCATTGGATTTTAAAAAAGTTACAAACCCCTTATCCATTTTTTCAATTAAATTTGATACGGCTTTAAGAGAAGAAACTAAATCCATTTGAGAAAGATTAAAGTTAAAACTATTTGGAGTAAAACAAACGCCCACTTTCATTAGTTAACTGCCTTTTGTGGGTAATTCATCTTTACCTGTCATGATCGTAAATAAGTCTTGTGCTTGTTGATCAAAAAAACCTTCAGGCCAAGCTGACAATTTACCATCTTTAGAAATAGAAATAGATTGAACATTACTTTCCATTTCACCTTGTGAAACGAAATATAAAGTAAATATTGAAGGATCAAATTCTTTATCTGTTTTGGTTATTACTCTAATTCCATTTAATAAGTGATCACTATGAGTTTCTATAATTACTTGGATCCCTGCTTTAGCTGTTAAAGCAATTAATCGACCTAGGTAGCTTTGCCCTTTAGGGTGCAAATGAGCTTCTGGATTTTCTATGATTACAAGACCACCTCGTTTGGTAAACAGCAATGCTGAAACAATTGAAAGGGCATAGCTTATGCCAAAGCCAACATTTTGTGGTTTAAGGGAGTTGTATCCGTTTTGACCGTATGTATTTACGGCAGTAGAAGCCTCTTCATATAACTTTGACGTTACCGATATTCCCGGGCTTATTTCACTCATCCACGCATCTATTTGACGATTTAAAGTGCCTCTACTGTCAGATGGGTGAATGCGAGGATCAGAAGCACAATCTTCGGGGTTAGTTACTGAACCAACAAGTAATCGTTTCGAGCTAAGAGTTTGAGATAAAAATTCTGCAGTAAACTCTCCTTTTGCGCCAAGCCAATTTTTGTGAAATCGATTAGAGTCAGTGATATCGAAATTACTTTTGGGACCATAACGCTCAGCTTGCAAATACTGAAAGTTCATTATAACGTTGTCGAAAGCGTCAGATGTGTTTGAGTCACTTTCTGATAATAGCCTCAAACGGTCATTCGTATCTTCCTGTTGTACTTCTCTATCTTCATACCCCCAAGATTTCGATTTACCATCTATGACTAGTTCTATTAAGAGTTTTTCATCTTTTGAGTGTTTGTTGTGAACATCCTTAATAAAACCTACTTCAGTTAAACTTCCATTAAGATTAACTTCTTGGCTAAATCTAGATTGTAATGGTATAGACAAAGCCTGTATCGCAGTGCTTTTACCAACTGAGTTAGAACCACAAAATACGGTTAACGGGGTAAGTGCAAATTTTCTAGATTGGTAGCACTTAAAGTTATGCAGGTTTATTGAATTAATCATTAATAGGTTTCTCAAACAAAGGCACTAACTTAATGTCGACACCGGTGCTAGACTTTAATATTTCTCTGAATGCATCGAATCGATATCTAACAGTGACATTTTTTCCTGTTGATGTACTAATTGAATATAAAAAACCACGGCCTTCTTTCTTATAGTTATCAGATTCCCACTCAGCAAAATCTTGAGAGTCGTTCTCAATTGC
Source organism: Thalassotalea sp. 1_MG-2023 (assembly GCF_030546745.1). Classification (GTDB taxonomy): domain Bacteria; phylum Pseudomonadota; class Gammaproteobacteria; order Enterobacterales; family Alteromonadaceae; genus Thalassotalea_C. The sequence continues at coordinate 32,833 of NZ_JAUOPD010000031.1, read as the reverse complement.
TTCATAAAGGGTATCTATCAGGGAACCTCCAGAATCTATAACTAAGGCTTGTTGGTTTTTATTGAGCTGTGAAAAGTAGGTAATGATTAATTCGAAAAGAGGCTTGCTGATAGGAATCTTTCGATCTCTTTCAGGCGTTTTCTTAAAAGCATATTCACCGAATACAGATGCGGCGACTTCCAGTCCTGATAAGAACTTCTTTGAAATTTTTTGATATTCAGGACTTGAATCTTTAATAGTCGAATTGCCCTTATCAATAGCATTAGGGTTTTTTAGATCGAGAGTATAATTATTCATCAAATCCATTGAACCCGATAAAAAGCTACTGTATTGATTATTAAAGTTTTTGTAGCCCTGTAGCATAAAAGATATTGCAGAGAGGCATAGCTCCATATCTTTCTGTCTATCTGGTTTTACCTTCCCATGAGTTGCTGTTTTAAAAATAGAACTTGCGGCGAGGAAACGTAAGAATTTAACGCTAGTACCTTGGTTTAATGCGGAACGAATTTCTTGATCACTTAATTTTACACCGTAGGTGTTTATACGATGAAAAAGCTCGACAATAATATTGTCTTTATCCGAAGCCATATCGATTAGGTGAGCTGTTAGTGGGTATTCCCTTATCTTTCTTTGTTCTGTTCTTTCTAATTCACTGAACATTTTTCCATTGAATTCACCTAAAACATCTAAGTCTTCAAGTGGAAATTCTCCGCGCATATAATCATAAATTGTTGTAATACGTTGGAGTCCATCTACAATTATCCAGTCTCCATTGGGTTTTTCTGCAAAATAAAAAACAGGAAGCGGTAACCCCATAAGAATAGACTCTATTAGCTTTGATTTTCTTAATCTTGGCCAAACCCTATCCTTTCTCTGAAAATCTGGTTGTAATTCTATTTCTCCAAAACTTAAACGATCATATATGAGTGAAACTACAGGTGTTAACTGTCTTATTTTTGTCTTACCTGTAGTTACCGATTTATTTTCGTCACCTGTCGCGTCATTTTCTATGCCTGTTATAGACTGATCATCTATCAATTCACCGATCGACTTTTCATCACCTTGGGCGTCATTGTTAGGGCTTACGTATTTTGGAATAAAACCATCTAGCGTAACTATAGAGTTAGATACCTCTTGGTTTAGTTCTTGTAGGCTAATAAGCGATTTTGCAACAACTTCAATCTGAACATCGCCAGGATACTTTTTAACAATGGCATCAAAGGAGGTTGTTAGAGTATTTAATATTTCAACTTGAGCGTCAGAAATTTTTTGATTTGAAAGGCTAGTATAGTTTTCAATCTTTTTTCTAATACTTCTAAGTTCAGAGGAGGGGAGCTCGGAAAGCACTCCAATCTCATGAGTTGGTTCATTGCGAAGTAAGAGGTGTTTTCGGTTTTTATATTTGAAGTGCTGAATATATGGTAAATGCGCGAAAAGTGTCTCGGGTTGGTTTCTACTGCTACCTCCACCGTACAACGCTTGATCTACATTGCTAAACCCTTTTACAGTCAACTCGTTCCAAATATCTTCTAATTCTCTAAATGACCTTGCAGTTCCTTTAGAGTTAGGACTATTAGAAATGAAGTATTTACGCAGACCTCTATCTATCGACGTTATATAGATAGGAGGAGTTTTTGGGTTGATTGATCGTAGTTCTTTGTAGATCAATTTCTCTATATCGTCTAAAACATCTCGGAAAAGCATTAACCAACTCTTTATCTTTGTATTTAATATGAAAAGTCTAACATGACAATATTGATATTCACTAAATAAATATATCTATGGAAGGGAACATGAACTGTATTTGGCTCTCTACAAATAAGGCTCTTTTGCGTAATATAATACCGCGACGTTTATAAATTAAAAACTAAATTTAGGTAATAAGGTAGTTAACTTAAAAGTTAGCTAATTTGTGATGTTCATAAAGTTCATGTAAATCATGTGGTTAATTAGGTTGGCAAAGTTAACTTATCGGTCGGGTTTTGTTGAGCGTGGTTGTATTAGATACAGCCACGTTTTTTATATTCGGCTTCCCAAGTTTTAAAACGATTTTCAATAATAGCTATCGCTTTTTCGGTTAGGATGCTTTCTGTTTTAGGCTTAACAGCAAACTTCACGCCTGAAAGCTCTTCTTCAAACATTGATGGTACAACGTGAGAGTAGTGTTGTTCTATCATGGCAACGCTAGTTCCACATTGTTTAGCTAAAATATCTAGGCGTAAATCACGACGAAGTAGTTGCCATGTAATATACGAATGACGCAGTGAGTAAAGAGTGCGTGGACCATCAGGAGAATCTTTTAAATCACATTCTTCTAATGCTTTACGGAAGGCTACACCTAATTCATTGGTAGTTTCGCCATCTTCAAGTCTAAACACTTTGTCGTAAGGTTTTCGGTCAGGAAAACGTTCACGTAATTCCTCTAAGCAGTCCCATATTTGGTCACGGGCTACTACTGTTCTAGTACCAGTATGTTTAGTAGTTTTACCTTTACGAACTTTGATTTTAAAACGGACATTATGATCTTGACGAGTCATTTCAATATCCCCCCAAGTAATCGCTTCCATTTCAGTACCGGGTCGAATACCTGTGTTAACACAAAAATCCATATAACTAGCGAGCAGTTCGCGTATCTGTCTAGTTTTATCTTTACGACTATTAGCAGCCATTTCCAAAACGGTATCGTAAACTTTATCGTATTGCTCTGGTGAAAATGAAGCTCGGCGCTTCCCGCTTTCGCCTTGTGTATGCAGAATTGGTACTTGAGCCGCAATCATCCACTTGTGTTCAATAGCCTCTTTAAAAACTAAGTTCATTGCAGAGTTATGAGTTAGTAGAGTGGACTTAGCTGGAATACGACCAAATTGTTCTATACGCCACTTATTAAAAGCATTAATTCTTTCTTGGTCTATGTTTGTGATATAAGTCCGATCGAAGTAGGGAATATGATATTTGTTTAAAGCTTGAATATAGTCGCGGTAAGTCACTTTACCACCACCATTATCTAATTCGGCTTGAAGGTTTGTGATTACTCGTTCAGCAACATCTTTAAATCGCTTGCTATCTACCAATAGGTTATTTTCAGCCTTAACTTTATACTCCATAGAAATAATATGAGCACGAGCAATCGCTTTATCTAATTCTTTTTCTTTGGTGGCTTTACTGTACCATTTACCTTAAAGTACAAAGCGAGCGTACCAACGTAAGCTGTTATTTTGCTTATAAACGTACAATCCATCTTGGATGTCGTGGCGTTCAGTTTGAGTTGTCATGAATGCTAGTATTCAATAAAACACGATGATTTGCAAAGTGTCTTTTCTGGCTTTTAATTTATTGATATATAAGTATAAAATTAGGCGTGTACTTTTCAAAATCCCTTTTCGAAAGAAGTGTCGGTTCGAGTCCGACCACCGGTACCATCATATGAAAGCCCTGTCCATAATTGGATGGGGCTTTTTTGTTTGCTTCCTTTGGGTCTGCTGTGAGTGATCTACGGACGTTTGCTATTGAATTTTAACTGCAGCAACTAGCCGAAAGCGGAAGTTAGCTTTTAAGTTAATAACGGCAGTTCAGAGCCTTAGACGAAAGTTAACAACGTAGAGACTTTCATCGACCTCCACCCTAAAGTTGGCAACAAAATAAAATGAGCAACTCAATTCAGTTTTGGCCTTTCTATGGAGTCAGCCAATACTTCCAACTCTTCCCTACATTTTTTATTTTCTTTTTTCGAGCCACTGGTACAGGCCGATTTGTGTTGGGTATCAGTACCTCCTATTTTGCCCTGGACACCAATATAAACACACGACGGAATAGAAATTAGTGCTAACACAATACATATAGATGACAAAATTCTATGTATGGTTTTCAATTTTTACCTCACTTAATATCTGATTGATTATTTTTGGGTAATAGAATCTGAAACTCAGCACCAGAAAGCTCGTTAGAGTCGCCAATTATCAACGTGGCGTTATGCCAATCAAGAACACGTTTTACAATAGCTAACCCAACACCGTGCCCTTTGTAGTTTGATTCACTTTTTGCCCCTCGTATAAAAGGCTTAACAATTTGATCTCTTATATCTACTGGTATTCCTTTGCCATCATCCGATACTCGAACAATGAATGAATTTTTATCTGATTCCAGTGCAATAATGACTTTAGCTCGGCCATAATTAATCGCATTTTGAATGACATTATTGAAAACCATCTTTAGGTAATTTCGATCGGCTGTTGTACTCGTTTTCCGAGCGCTACAGTTAAAGTCTATTTCAACTATGTCACTTTGCTTGTTCTCAATGCACTCATTGATTAATTGAACAAGATCTACGGATACTTTTTTCAGCGTCATTGTTTGTTGGTCAAGTCGGGCAAAGTTCAACAGAGTTTCAACAAGCAATGTCATTTCATCAACGTCTTTACCTAACTTTTGCTGTAATTTGTTTCGATGTTCATCGTCTTCAACCTCTTCTAAGGTATCAAGGCCGAATCTGATCCTAGCCAATGGTGTTCTTAGGTCATGTGATACGGCTGTACTAAGCAATTTTACATCGCCTACTAGACTATTTATTCGCCTTGCCATGGTATTAAAATCAAGCTCAATATCTCTAATATACGAAATTGAGTTTGTCGCAATCTGCTCATCTAACTTACCATTACCGAATGACTTAGCGGCGTTTCTTAATGAAGATAACTGCTTTAACAAAGGATAGGCCCAAATCAGAAAGAGTAAAATGAGTAACAAGTAAAAAGAAAGGGTCAGCATGTATTGCTGGTAAGTGTATTGTTTCACTTGAGTTAATCGAGGTGATTCTAGTACCAGTATTTGCTCTTTACTACTGAGATAGTAGTGAAACATTTGAGTGTTTTGAGTTTCTAAAATAACCACTTCTCCTTGCTTTAACTGGTGTATTAACGCTTGCGGTAATTCGGCTTCAGTAATTGTGTGTAATGAAATAATATACTGACTTTTATTAGGCCAATTCGATAAAAATTCGTCACTGTTTGAGGTTTTATCAATGGCTATCGCGAAAGCTAGGCCTAACTCTTCCGCCATTTCAATCGATGTTAAAGGTTGTTGCTCCTGTTGATATTGCTCATAGACATTATCAAACAGCCAACCTAGGCTGACTGTTGCTAAAATGGTGACACTAACCAAAGATATTAGTAAATAACGCATAAATTACCAGGCACTCTTTACCAACAAATAACCTTGGCCCCAAACGGTTTTAATGCGGTATGGCTTACTTGGGTTATCATTCAATTTCTTACGCAATTTGGAGACGATTAAATCGACAGTGCGGTCAAAGCCATCGTAATCAAAGCCCCTTAATGATTGAATTAACTCATCACGTGTAACTGTATTGCCTGCACGTTCTGCAAGTAGCCACAATAAATCGAATTCATTTGAGGAGATATCAACTATCTTGTTACTTAGCTCGACCGAACGAGCTTGTTTGTCAATGCTAAAATCACCATATTGAAAACTATCTGAACTACGCCCTACTTCAGTCTCAATATCCTGACTTCGTTTCATGATAGTTTGTCGTTCTAAATGCTTACGAATTTTAGTAGAAAGTACATTGGCCCTAAGGGGTTTAGTTAAGTAATCATCTGCCCCCATTTCAAGGCCGAGTACTTCATCTAATTCTTCATCTCGCGCCGTCACCATAATAATGGTATTGATAAAAGCGGGTCGAACGGCTTTTAATACATCAATACCATCCAAACCTGGCAGCATACCATCGAGTATGACTAGGTCTGGATTCTGCTCTTTAATAAATTGCACAGCCAAATCACCACGCTCTTGAACTGTGACCTGATAGTGTTTCATTTCAAGGTACTCTTTTATCCAATCAGCTAGGCTGGTGTCATCTTCCACGATTAGAATATGGGCGGTATATTGTGTTGTAATAGCCATGATAATTGTACTTACGTCTCTAACTTATTATTTTAATTCATTGTCCAAGAGTGTTTGTATCACTTGGTCAGATTCCGCTTCACATTGTGCATCTAAGCCACAATTAAAAAAAGCAGTAATACTGGTCTGTGTTTCTTCAATGAAAATGTTAGCCGTAGTATATCCTGCTTCTAAACCACCGTGGTGGTAAACTGTTTTGTTATTTAACTTTTCCTTGAAAATTCCTAGCCCATATTCTGTAGTCGAATTGACTTCCACCATTGATTTCGCTTCAAAGAAGCGCGCCCGTACCTCTTCAGAAAGTGAGGAATCTACTGCAACGATATTCTTTAATAGCAGTGCCAAATCTTCAACGTTAGATCTTAATGGAGCATCGGCAAAGCCGATAGATTCATAAAAGGGTTTAGTGTTCAACGTTCCGATTATATCGTCTTTATAATAGCCTGAAATAATATCTCCAAGTTGCTTTTCTATGCCACCATAAAAACTGGAGTGCATTCCTAGCGGTTCTAAAACTCTATTTCTTATGGCAACTGAGTGGTGTTCAGTTAATAATTTATCAAGAATTAAGCCAACTAATAGATAACCTGTATTTGAGTATTTAAATGCTTTGCTAGGTGCTGAGTAAGCAGGTTTATTCAGTGCGAAGTTAAGTGCGAATTGATCGAGTTTTAACTGCTGAGGATTTGACATTAAGACCGCATTATAAAAATCGACTGCTGTTGTTTCATCTAAATAATCGAAAACTCCTGCTGTATGATTTAGCAATTGCCTGACAGTTATTTCGTCACTGTTTTCAATTTGGGCCAATATCTCTGCATCCAATAAATTGTTAATCTTGTCGTCTAAGTTAAGTAGACCATCTTGTTCAAGTAATACAGTTAACAAAGCCGTTAACTTTTTCCAGCACTACCACTAGGCATTACATGATAGGTTTGCATTGGCTCTTGAGTCTCTATGTCGGCAAGCCCAGCTGCGCCAAGGAATTTAGTGTCTGAATTTTCAACCAAGAGAACAACGCCCGGTATTACCTCGGAAATTGCATTATCAATAACAGCCTGATAATCAAAAGGAGGTAATATAACTTGTTTAATTTCATTTGGTTTATCACTTGAGCAACCCGTTAGTATTAAAAAGCTCGCAGCCATAGCAAGTACCCATTTTTTACGTTCACTCATATACATCTGAAACTATCCTTAAGTCGTTAAATTTGATTTTAGTTTTTGTTTTACGAAATAAGCTTAAAGTGATTAACTTGGTTTTGACGTATAAAGATATTTAGAAATGTAGCTTTTTGTACAAAGTGGCTTGATAACAGAGTAGCTAAAATTAAAAAACGCACTGAATGGTGATTCAATGCGCTTTATTATTACCTATGAGCTTAAGTGAAAATTAAAATACTCGCCATGAAGAATGGGAGAACTTCTCCTTTTTATAAACCCAAGCTAAGGGAAGCCGGTTGCTAATTATCTCCTGCTTGCTTTTTGTATCTGTCAATGTGTAAACAATATCGCCAGTCATTTCAACTTCCTGAGAAAATGTTCCTTGCTTAGTTGATGACCAACACTGTAGTGAATTACTTTCCAACGAAGAAAACAAACAATAATCACCAACATCACTAACTTGCCAAACAACGGTTACATTGACATAACAGACTTGTCCCTGTTGTAAAGACACACACTTGGTAGGCTTTATCTTCAGCTCTGGTAAGCTAGCGGGTTGTTTTGCCTGCGTAATTAGAACAACACTTGGTAAAGCAAAAAGCGTAAATAAAGTCAGTAGAAAAGAGATTCTTTTGGTGTAATTAGAAAACATATTTCACCACCATTGCCACTTCAACAACCTTATTGCCATCAACAAGAGGGCTTTCGCTCACTCCCGAGGGCAACAGTGTTGTTCTAGCAAACCCCTCAAAAACCCAATTTTCGTTAATCGGATAACTCGCCCCTACTTGCCCCGTATACTCGAAGCCAGCTTCACCTCGATAATAAGGCAGACCTTCAACCTCATTAATCGCATAGAAATGATTCACCACATTTTCGTTACGATACTCAATGCCGAAACTACCATAGATATTCCAATTATAATAACTGTAATTTTGACTTAACCAAGCTGAAGCGTACAAGCCCCCATCATGGTCGCCACTAGCTCCTGCGACAATAAATTTCAAGTGAGTATTATCAAAATCACCTAAAATTCGCAATCCTAATTTAGAGTGACTTACTCTTCGACTGTTGATATTAGATTCAGGTAATATATGATCTAAATCTCGATGATTCATCGCTAATTGAAGGTCATATGACCAATTCTCAGTATTAAGAAAATTATAGCCAAAAGATAATACCGTAGCTTGCTGTTTAGACGTTCCGTGGGGGAACTCAACAAAAAAACCATATTTTTGATAACGACCATTTATGTAAAGATCAAAACCTGAGTCATTCTCGTCGTCAAAAACAAATGGATCCGATTCAACACCTAAGCCAATACCTATATCAAGGTAAGCACCGTCACGTATATTTCCTTCATCGGCCGAAACTTGTGTGGGCGTTATCAACATTATGAGGCTGAGAACATATAATGTTGTAATAAGTAACAATTTGAAAGTATTCACTCTTCCTTCCATTTTAAAGGGTTAATGTAAACGAATGGTAACTAATCGAATTAAAATGTGACGTATAGCTTTGTGAAAAAATGTATAAGAGTGTAGCTATTGATGAAACTCATCCTTAAGATCTACTATACAAATAAATATTGTAAGTATTTATCTTGCCCATTTCTACACTATTCTGCTGTTAACGAGCACAAAACTTTTGTTTAAACGCGGCTTTTATCTTTGATTAAATATGATCAAAGCTGTGGTAAGAGTAGCCCAGAATTTGTTTTATCATAACAACCGCTTTGTCGGATCACTTGTCGTTAGATAAGCGAATACTAACGTCTGGACTTCCCAGACTTTGCTAGACACCAAACAAGTTACATTGTAATTTCAACTAGAGGTGTTTATGAGTTCTTCTTTACTCCCTGAAGTACTCCTACAGTTGTATCATTTTTGAATCTCTTTGTAGTTTTTTCACAATGATTTGTCGTTCTTACCGATATATAACAGTGTTTAAATGTCAGCAGCCTTGTTAAGACAACGATAACAACAAATAAATTTTTGGCATGTATTCTGCTCCAACTGGCTAAAAGTATATTTGGAGTAGTTATGTCCCTTACACTTGAAAAATTTAGGTCGTTAATCAATGAAAAATTAACGGCTTGGGTTGAGTTGACGGTTAAAAATTTACCGAATGTTGTTATTGCCTTTGTGGTTTTTTTACTGTTTTTCTTATTATCTAAGGTATTTTCTCGCTGGATACAAAATTTATTAGATAGAGTATTTCAATCACATCAAATCACTGGGTTAATTGCTGGAGTTTGTCGAATAATATTTATTGCGATAGGTTTTTTCTTTGCCTTAGATATTATGGGGTTGTCTAAAGCCGTTGCTTCATTATTAGCGGGGGCAGGTATTATCGGTTTAGCCATAGGTTTTGCGTTTCAGGATATGACAGAAAACCTTATTGCTGGCGTTGCAATGGGCATTCGTAAACCGTTTCAAGTCGGTGATGTAATTGAAGCCGACGATGTATTTGGTACGGTAAAAGCAATAAACTTACGCAACACCTTAGTAGAAACTTTTTTTGGCCAGCTAGAGTTAGTGCCTAATAAAATTCTGTTTAGAAATATATTAACCAATTACTCTTATAATGGCGTAAGGTGTATTGAAATACCGGTAGGTATTTCTTATGCAGATGACATTGAAAAAGCATCAGAAGTGATTGTCGAAAAGATCAATCAATGTGATTTTGTCATCAAAAAACAAGAAACCGCTGTGTATGCAGAAGGATTTGATGATAGTAGTGTAAAATTACTTGTGTGGTTTTGGATAAATTACCCAGGGCACAAGGGGTTTATGCAAGCGCGTCACGAAGGTGTCGCTAATATAAAACACGCGTTAGCAGATGCTGATATTTCGATCCCATTCCCTATAAGAACCTTAGATTTTGGCATCAAAGGTGGAGAAAAGTTAAGTGCAATGATGAGTTCAAGAAGGGCGGATGATACTGAAACTGAATAATTTTATGTATATTTCTGCTTAAATTATCTGCGCTAAAGTTAATGGCCGTTATGTTTACACCATGTTAGCGATTAATTTTATCGTTAACATGGAAATTGTATAACAAATAGGTAAACTACCCTCACCTTTAAATTTAGTGAATTCTTAACCTTTTATGCAAAAACTTTCACACCACATTTCATCTTTATCGTTTGCGTCGTTGGCCTTTTTATCCGCCAATAGTTTTGCAGATGTACTTGTTAATATCGATTTAAACAAGGCTGAACATCATTACGCCAATGTTACGATGACAATACCAGAATCGGCAAAAAACAGCATTGATTTAAAGCTCCCTACTTGGCGTACTGGTCGCTATGAAATACTCAATTTGGCAAATGGTATTCGTGAATTTTCAGTTGAAGACGACGACGTTTCTTGGAAAAAAATTGATAAAGATACTTGGCGTTTAACCGGTGATCTTAAAAGTGGTGTTGAAATAAGCTATCAAGTATATGCTAATCAACTTGGCTATCGTACACGTCATGTTGATGACAGCCATGCATTCCTAGATGCATCGGGTGTGGTAATGTACACCGAAGAAACGCGTGATGATAAGCATATTATTCAATTAGATACACCAAAAAATTGGCGTAGTGTATCGGGTTTAAAAGCGGGTAAGAATGCACATCAGTTTATTGCTGAAGACTTCGATATATTAATTGATTCACCCATTGAAACCGGTATTAATGAATTTCATGAATTTACTGTCGATGGCCGTGAATATGAATTGGTCATTTGGGGTAAAGGGAATTACGACAGCGAAAAGATGGTAAAAGATCTTAAAGCTCTAGTGGCGCAGGGCAGCACTATATGGTCAGATTATCCGTTCGATCGTTATGTCTTTATGGTACATGCTACAAGTGGTGCAAGAGGTGCTACTGAACATTTAAATTCAACCATTATCCAACGTTCACGCTATAGCTTTTCTGAAAGAAAAGATTATTTACAGTTCTTAGGAACAGCAGCGCATGAGTTTGTACATACGTGGAACGTAAAGCAATATCGTCCTGAAGGCTTAGTGCCTTATGACTATCAAAATGAAAACTATTCAAACCTACTTTGGTTAGCTGAAGGCTCTACCAGTTATTTGCAAAACCAATTGTTGATGCGTGGTGAATTGATGACCACGAAAGAGTGGTTAAAAAGTTTATCTAAGAGCATTAATGGCTTTAAGCGTAAGCCAGGACGCGATGCTCAATCTGTTGCTGAGGCCAGTTTTGATAAGTGGATCAGCGAAGGTGGTGACTACGATAAAAACCACAGTGTAAACATTTATTCTGAAGGCTTTTTAGTTTCTTGGATGTTAGATTTTGATATTTTAGAAAAAACTAAATTAAAGAAAAGCTACCGTAATGTGCATGATGTACTTTACAAAGAATACAGCATTCCAAAAACCTTTAACGATCAGGACATGCTAGCGGTATTGAAAAAAGTTACTGGTGAAAACTACCAATCGTGGTGGCAAAAAAATGTTGATGGTCACGCAAAGCCTGACTTTAACAAATTATTAGCGAAAGCGGGTTTAGAAATTAGCTACGGCAAAGAAGATAAAAAGAAAGCGTGGACAGGTTTAAGCACCTCTTCTCATTCAAATGGCTTATTAGTGAGAGCGGTAGAAAAGGGGAGCCCAGCGTGGCAAGCAGGTTTTACCACTGATGATATTATTGTGGCTGTAGATGGCTTGCGTATAGCAGACAAAGACTTGAAAAAGCGTTTAACCAATTTTAAACCAGAAACTGAAGTTGAATTTACTTTCTTTAGACGTGATCAGCTAATGACCAAAACTATTACGTTGGCTGCCGTACCAAAAGATGAATTAAAAGTTCAAGCGATGAAAGATGCAAGTAAAGCACAAAAAGCATTTTTTAAAGCATGGACAGGTTTAGACTTCCCTGAAAAAAAGGCTGACGAAAAGAAAAAATAACCCGTAACAAGGCTATTTCGTTACTGGCAGCCACTTGTTTTGCAAGTGGCTGTTGCTTTTCTAACACACGCTAAAATATCGAGAACACAGTTTAAGCTTCCTCAATTTTAGCTTCTTCAATCATCGCCAAAAAACCGCCATGTGTTTCACGATAAGCAGGGCGTTGCCTAATGCGCTCAACGTAAGCGGCTACTTTAGGCGATGCATCATACCATTTAAAAACGATGGCAAAATCTAACAAGCCACCAAACACAATATCGGCTGCTGAAAACTGTTGACCAAGTATCCAATCTGATTCAGGTGTCATCGCTTCTATTGTTGCTAATATTCGCGGCATATCACCCCAGCTCACCGAGCTAGGCTGAGGATGTTCCATATCAAACGCGGCGAGAGAAAAAGCGGGTTCTATTGTGTTTCCTGTTATAAATAAGTAGCGATAATAGGTGGCACGTTCGGCACTACCCACTTGAGGCGCTAATTGCTTTTCTGGAAATTTATCTGCTAAGTAAGCGCAAATAGCAGCAACTTCGGTAATGACAACTTCACCGTCAACCAATGCTGGTAGTTTGCCCATCGGGTTAATTTTTCTAAAACTTGGCGATAGGTTTTCACCACTTTCAAAATCAATAATCACTTGCTCATGTGGAACGTCGAGCTCTTTTAGCATCCAGTCGGTGGTGATCCCTCTGCTCATTTGGTTGAAATAGTGTTTCATTTATAGACTCCTTGTCGCCATGTGGCGAGGTTAAACGGTTAAGGGGTTTGCGACAAATACTATATGGTAATTTATGCCGTTATTTGGCATATTAAAGAAATGACAAATACTAGCTTTGAACATCGCAGCGAACGGCGCAGCCGTCTACTTGGATTACTGCGCTCTGAAGAACACTGGAAGTCTGCTGACTTACGTGAGCAGCTGGGGATTAGCCAACGAACCTTGATGCGGGAAATAGCTCAGTTAAGGCTTGCTGGTTATCCTATTGATTCAGATCGAGGACGGGGCGGAGGCATTCGTTTAAATGGTCGCTGGGGCATTGAGCGCTTACAGTTAAATCATCAAGAAGTGGTTGAATTGATACTGTCGTTAGCCATTATGGAATCACTACAATCGCCGTTGTTTACCAATAATCTTAAAGCAATTAAACAGAAGCTCTTTCAAGCCTTTCCTGAAAAACAACGCAACGCAGTGAGTAATATTCGTAAGCGTATTATGGTAGGTGATAATGCAGGAACAACCGCCGTTGCACGTTATTTAAAGCCAACATCAAAGGTATCAGAGTCTGTTGCAGAAGCATTCTTACAATGTAAGTGTTTAGAAATCGAGTATGTGGCAGAGTCAGGTGAACGAACAACACGAGTGATTGAAGCACAGTATATTTTATTATTCTGGCCTATTTGGTATATCATCGCTTGGGATCATTTGCGCAAATCATCTCGTGTTTTTCGCATAGATAGAATTCAACATGCGCGTGTGGTTGAAAACCGTTTCAAGCTACGCCATAAAGACACCTTTTTCGATGTGTGTATGCCGTTTTATCAATCAATTTAAAAGCTTTGAAATTATTGACTAAAACTAACCTAAGTTATAAGCATTTAACTTACTTGCTGTATTGATGGCAATACTGACATTTTGCCCTGTTTCAAGTTGCAGTGTATTGCTTTGTCTTACTTTTAATTGTTCGCCTGTTGCGAGCTCTACGAGAAATAATCGACTTTTACCTTCATAACGCGACCAAATAATTTTACCTATACCCTTGTCATTAGCTTGTAAATTAAGGTCTTCTGGTCGCACTAATAGTTCAACGTTATCTTCGAGGTTCTCGTTAATATGAATAACGCTTTTACCCATAATACTGGTAACAACTCCTTCTGTTTTAGCGTATTCACCTTGAATAAAATTAGCATCACCTAAAAAGCGAGCAACAAATTTATTAACGGGTGTTGTGTAGCATTCGTGTGGTGGTGCAAGTTGTTCAAGTTTGCCGTTTAACAACACGCCAACTTTATCACCAATAGAAAGCGCTTCTTCTTGATCATGTGTCACCCAAATAGCAGGTACACCGGCTTCTTTTAAGGCGCTGCGGATCTGCCATCGTAATTCATCTTTTAACGCAGCATCAAGACTAGAAAGAGGCTCATCTAACAACACTAGTGCTGGTTCATGCGCTAAAGTACGTGCTAATGCAACACGTTGCTTTTGACCACCTGAAAGCTGATTGGGTTTAACGTGTTTGAAATTGCTAAGGCCTAAAACTGCTAGCCAATGCTCTGCTTTTTCAGGGCTTTTTAATCGAAAACTTACATTTTCTATGACGGTTAAATGTGGGAATAAGGCAAAATCTTGAAACACCATACCCAGCTTTCGTTTTTCAGGTGCTATGTGTTTTTTGGCTGTTGCAGTCCAAGATTGGTGTTTGATCTCGCCCGATTTTATCGGTAATAACCCTGCTATTGCTTTTAGAATTGTTGATTTACCACAGCCTGTGGGCCCAACAAGCATCAGTATCTCTTTTTGCGCTAAGGAAAAGCTCAGATTGTTAACGACAGTATTATCACCATAGTTAATGCTTAAATTGGTTACTTCAATCATTTAATCTGTGTTTCCTTATTAAATTCAATATCATTAAACCGCTCACCAGTGAGCATTAATAATAAACCAAGAGCGGAAATAAAAATCAATAATAAGCCTGGAATAGCAGCTAAACCAAAATAGCCTGCTTCATATACACGCCATAAATAGGTGGCTAAGGTTTCGTAGCCAGTAGGGCCTAATAATAACGTTGCGGGTAATTCACGCATGGCTTCTAAAAAGACGAGTGCGCCGCCTGCAATCACACCGCGCATGGTTAATGGTAAGGTTACTCGTCGAAAAGCTTCTTGTGGACTTGCACCCAGTAGCCTAGCAGCGTTGACCATAGAAGTATCTAAATTTTCTGTCGCGGTTCTAATACTGCCAATGGCTAAAGGAAGAAAACGTAATAAATAAGCCAACACTAGCAGACCGAGTGTTTGGTACAAAAAGGGTAGCTGTAAGCCAATATAAACGAGTGCTGTACCCATTACTATGCCTGGTATACCAAAGCCAACAAAAATAATTCGTTCCATTAACTTGCCGGCTTTTCCTTTTAAAGAAGCATGGGCAAGAGGAAGGGCAATGATCATTGCAGCCATTGCAGCGAGTAAAGAAGCTTGAGCTGAATTCCACGCATAAGAAAGCTCAAAGTTACCCAAACCATCTCGCCATAACCAGATGGAAAATACCGCTAAAGGCAGCACTAAGGCAAATAACACGATGGGAAACATGCCACTTATGATGAGTAATTGTTGCTTTTTATTAGGCCAAAATACTAAGTGTTTCCCGGGGGGTTCTTGACTACCTTTCACTTGGGCTTCAAGGTATAAAACTAATGCTACAATCACCAATAACTGTAAAGACAACATCGCTGCTTGGCTTAAACCAAAAGCATTGTATTCAACGTAAATAACGCGGGTAAAGGTATCTAACCCCATGAATGCAGGTGTACCAAAATCTGACAATGCATATAACGAAGCAAGCAATGCCCCAGCGGCTATGCCGTTAAAAATTCGAGGTAATGCGATACGCCATAAACTCGTTAATAACGACATACCTAGTGTTCTTGCTGCGTAAACTTGGCTAGCATCTAAACTGCTTAATGCCGCACGTGTACTAAGTAACACAAATGGGTAGGTGTAAAAGATCATGATCACACTAGCCCCAAACAAGCCATCAAAAGGGGGCGTTTCTATCCCTGTAAATGCATTCAATTCACCACTATAGCCAAAGGTTGCATAAAAGGTGAATGCGCCTAGATAGCTTGGCATTGCTAACGGGGCTGCGAGTAACACTAACCAGAACTTTTTCCAAGGCAATTGTACATAAGTCAAAATAACAGCTAAAGGTACCCCAATTAATATGGCACCTAAGGCGGTTATCGTCATGAGTAATAAGGTGTTTACCAGTACTTCAAGGTTGTAGGCGTCAAATACTTGGGAGCTGTCTGACGCTAAAGAGAATAAAACACCAACAGGAAATAATGCTAAGGCCGCGACAATTAACGCGACAATATATGACTTCGGCCAAGGTTTCATAGCACGCCGGCTTTACGCATTAAAGTTAATGTTGGCCTGACATCAGCCAATTTGGTTAAATCTACATTGGGCGGTGAAATTTTATCAAGCGTTGGTATGCCTTGTGGCGGTACATTATTACCTGCGAGAGGGATTTCATACGCTTCGGATGATAAGTAACTTTGTACTTCAGTTGTTAATAAGTAACGAATAAAGTCTATCGCTGTTTTATTTTCAGTGAGGCTAATAATGCCAGAGGCATTGATCAAGCAACCTGCATCGTTATTTGTGAAAGCTAATGTTAAGTTCGCGTTAGGCTTCCCCGATTTTAATCGCAAGGTGTAATAATGGTTTGCTAAACCAATATCCGCTTCTCCGCGCTCAACAGCCATGACGACACCCAATTCACCAGCATACTTCTTTGCTTTTTGTTTCATTGCTTTAAGCCACTGAATGGTTGCGGCTTCACCTTCTAATAATCGCATCGCCGTAACAAATGACTGAAAGGAAGCATATGATGGTGCCCAAGCGATGGTTAAGTCAGTATTAGGTAAATCCATAATACTGGTCGGTATTTGCTTACTGCCAACTTTCGTAGGATTGTAGGGCAACGTACGAATACGGCCAGTGATAGGTGCCCAATTATGAAAGCGGAATTCAGGTTTTAATTGAGCGGTAATATCAGTAGGTAATGGTTTTGCTAAACCTGCTTGAGCGACTTGTCCGATAGCGCCTGAATCAACCGCCCAAAAAAGGTCAGCGCGTGAAACGCCAGCTTTTGCTTCTGCGAGTAGCATGTTAGCGAGGGCTGCTGTTGGCCCTCGACGAATTTTCAAATCAAAATTAGGGTTACGCTTTTTAATAGCATTAAGAACATCTTCATACAAACCACCTTCACCACGCCCAAGATAGAGAGTGAGCTCGCCTTCAAGCTTAGGTAACTCTTCAACAGAATAGCTTTTGATACTATTTGCGAGAGCACTAAAAGATAAGCCGGGTAGGGCGCCTGCCAAACTAGCCAGTGATAATGTTTGAAGCAGTGTTCTACGGTGCATTATTAAAATACGTCCTTTTTATTGTTGGTATTGTTTTTAATTAAGCTACTTGCGCGGTTAATTTTGTTGGTCATGGATGTAACAATTTGACGAACATCTTCAACGCTTGCATGAGATTTTATTGCCTTAGGTAGGGTAACATTGAAATCTTTTTCTAGATCTTCCACTAAATTGGCGTCTAACGCAATAAGTTCTCCTTCAACACCTTCAAATAAATTCAAATAGGTTTCTGCGACCATTTTTACAGAGGTATCGATTAGTTTTTCGGCGTACTTTGCTACGACTCTATTTAAGCGTGTATTTATTGTATCTAGAGCTTCAATTGAGTTTGTGGGCGCTCCTTCTCGTGTTTGAATCTGAGCTAAAAGGCCTTTGTCTTGTAGCGTAGCAGCCATTTTTACTGCACCTAAACCTTGCCATAATGCTTGGGTTAATTTTGTTTGTTCGTTTCTTACATCGTTTATTGGTAAGCCTTTATCTATGCTCTCTTTAACGGCAAAAAGCCCTTGCCAAATAGAGGCATAAACTAAAACATAATTTGTTTCGATAGCTGCATGAAATTTAATCGCTTCCCAATGTTCAACAACTGCATCAGCGTGTGCCGCTTTTGCACCATCTTTATGATAACGGCTTACGATCCCGTCTACTTTTTCAATTAACCAATGCACTTCTTTTTCATAAGCGGGTAAGTGTTTTGATAAATGATTAACATGGTCGCCTACCGGCCCATTTGCTTGTGCAGATATCGTGAATAAAGCGCTACATACCACTAAAGATTTAAGTAGATGTACGCATTTTTTGCTTAATACATTCATGGAGTCATGATTCCTTTTATAGAGAGCTTGCGGTAGTTAAATTATTAATTGTAAATGATACTTATTCTTAATTAGTTAGTAAAGTAAACCTTTTCAGTTGTACTTCTTTTCAAGGTATAAAGCTTTTCGCTGAGCCGGTATCGGCGTTAATTAAAGCGAACACTATTAGGTTAGTTAATGTAAACGTGTTGCATTTTTAAAATTTAATCTCGTTTTATTTATTAATCCTTATAGAACAATTGGTTGGTGTCTATATTTTTAAGTTCAGCATGACAAGGTGTTTTTATTCTTGTTGATTTTAAGTGAATTAAGTATGCAATTAATGTTAATGGTATGTATAATCATTCTCATTTAGAGTTGTATTAACATTTATATAGAGAGGTTTTTTGTGTTAACTCGCGTTCATCCCCGCCAAGCTCATGGTGTAAAACTGAGTAAACTAAGTATAGCCATAGCGTTAGTGTCAGCATTTTCGAGCTATTCTTATGCTGCTGAAGATCAGAGCAACACCAGGAATATTAAATCAAGTGAACAGGTTATGCTTGATGAAATCGACGTAAGCGCCAGCAGCGTTCATCAAGCACAATCGTTGCGTAAGCAAGCTGTAGAAGCATCTTCTGTTAGCCGCTCAAGTGTTCAAGTTTCAGGAGGTGAACTTAATTACCAAAATGCGGTTAAAACGTTAAATAGTTTACAGCATAGTGTAAGTGGCATGCTGACATCGCCCGGTTCATCTGGTCACTTTGGTGGTGGCACTAAAATTAGAACATTTGGTGATTTTGGAGCCGCAACGTCGATTGATGGTTTACCCACTTTTCGTTTAACTGAAACCGAAGGGGGGGGTTATAGTCAAACTTTAATTCCAAATGGTGCCATTGAAAGTGTAACTGTTCATAAGGGCAGTCAAGGAGTGATGTACGGTGACGGTACTGATGGTGGTACGATTGTTACTCAAATAAAGTCAGGTAGACATTATAAAGATCATGTTGCAATAAGCGCTGATTACAGCACAGCAGATGAAAAACAGGTACAGCTAGAACTCGCCAATGGCACTAAGCAAGGAGATTATTACATCACTGGTCGTTGGTTAGATGGTGATTATCAAGGCACACCTCAAAATATGGAACAGCAAACGGTAAAAGGTGGTGTTGCAAAGTTTGGTTGGAATTTTAGTGAAAAAACGAGGCTTGAAGCATTATTCATCAGTAATAACTCTAAACCGTTAATTTATCGAGCAGGGGCATTAAATGAGATTAAATCTCGTGCGATGGTAAGTTCAATGGTGTTAGATCATATGGTTGATAAAGAATTGTCCTTACAAGCGGGACTCGTCGTATCAACGTCAGATATGATCTGGGAAGCGCGTAACCGAGATCGCGGGACTGACAATAAAATACTATTTACGAATGCTTTTTTTAGTAAATCTCTAGATAAAAATTGGGGTTATATCGGCAGTGTCGGTGCCGAAATTTCAAAAATAGATAGCTACCGTGATAAACAGTGGCATAACCAGTTTAATGATAAGTCGATTAAAAACAGCAATACTTTTACCTACAAAAAAGATTTAGCCATTACAGTTGGGTTACGAAACACGTGGTTTGACAATGAAATAGAACTCAACAATGACGTGCAAGCCGATAACCTAGTGACAGACTCTGTATTATCGTACGAATTGAGTAGTAGTTACTTGTTTACCTCTGGTGTAAAACTGCGAGGTTCAATTGCGAGTGGTTTCAATCGCTATTATGCTAAATATGGCAACTTTGGTACAGATGCGTTAAATCCTGATGGAGCAGGAGATGAAGTTGTTGAAGCGTTAACGTATGAAGTTGGTGCAAACTACCAATGGGATACAGGCTCTGTTGATATTGCGTTATATGAAACCGAGCAAGATGGTGTTCCTCGTCGTAATGGCGGCGCCATTGAAAGCATGATAGTGAAGCAGCAGGGGGTTGAACTAGACTGGTTACACATGCTGACAGATAATTTATCAGTAACGGCAAACTTCACTCATATTATTGATCTTGATGCGATCCGTGAAGATGGAACACATGTAAATGGCAATATATTCTGGGGTAATCAAGTAACTCCTGTTCCTACAAATCAGTTTGGCATGAAAGTTAATTATGCCATAAACCCTACGGTATCATTGTGGGGGAAAACATTTATAAACAGTGGGTTTGATAGCACACAAGCAGATGGCAATGTGATTGAGCGTGAAAGCTATCATCTCTTTGATTTAGGTGCCTCTTGGCAATTCAATGCTAAAACATTATTAACCGCTCGCATTGAAAACATTACTGACGAACATAACTATGGCACTGTGATCAAAGGTAATGACATTCCAGAAGAAACGAATATTGGTCGAGCGTTATGGCTTGGTCTTAAATACACATTTTAATCTGAGTTGAGTATGCGTGTGAAGGTGTATTCACACGCATTTATTTTCAAATGAATATTATTTTTTCTTCTTTAAAGCAGCGTCAATGTTGGCGAAAAGTGCATTTGTATTTGGCACTTTTGGCCAGTGCGCCGCTGTTACTCATCGCCATTACAGGTATTGTATTGGCTTTTGATATGTATATACGTGCGTTGGTTAACCCTCAAACAGTGGCAAACCCTCTACAACTCCCAGTGTTACCTATGGAAAATATCGTTGCCACAGCACAAAATCAATTTCCAGAATTAACCCTCCACATGATTGTTGCGCCTAAATCGAGTTGGCATGCATATTTAATATATGCTTCTAAACAAGTAGGAAAAAAGCGTCCTTTTTATCGTTTATATATCAATCCGTATGATGCAAATATTACTGCGATACAAAATAAACCAACATTACCGTTAACGTTTATTAAACGAATTCATCGCAATTTATTACTCGATCAAACAGGTCGATATATTGTCGCGACGAGCAGCATTATTTTAATGTTGCTTAGCTTGGTAGGCATTTATTTATGGTGGCCGATGCGTAGGCGAACAATATCGAGAGCGATAAAGAAAAAGCAGCGAATTAGCATACATAACCTTGTGGGAATAGCCGCATTACCCATGCTATTGATGTTAGCTTTTACCGGAATAACCGTCACATTTAAAAGTGTGGTTATGCCGTTTGTTTTTATTATTACTCAGTCTGCGCCATTACCTGCGAAACCTACATCGTTAGATAAAGTGAAAACACCAGTATTAGCGAGCCAGGTATTAACACAAGCCAGAGCAGAATACCCTAATATGAAGGTCACGAGTTTAGGGCTACCTAAACCTAATACTGCCAAACCATATTCAGTTCGGTTACGCCATAAAAATGACGTGCATCCTATGGGCTGGTTGACGGTGTTTTATGATGTCAATACAGGTGAAAAACTCGCACACCATAACACTGCAGAGCAATCTATTGCTGCTCAGTACAACCAACTTTGGTATCCATTACATACGGGGGAGGTACTCGGTTTCATCGGTGCAATACTCTGGTCTATCGTCTGTATTTTACTTATTTATTTAATCTATTCTGGAATTTTATTGTGGAACAAACGTCGTACAAAAATTGCTTGAAACTTTTTTTAGCAAGCTTGTTTTTAATCACTTTTAATGCCAATGCTTCGAATGCAGTGCCGCATGACTTGTCGCCTATGGGCATGTTTTTAATGGCTGATTGGGTTGTAAAATCAGTGATTATTTTACTGTTATTCGCTTCGATAATCAGTTGGACAATAGCGAGTGTTAAATATAGAGAGGTGAGTAACCTAAAAACACAACTCAGTAAGAGTTTGTATCAGTTTACTCAAGTGAAGCGTTTGAATGAATTAAAAGCGTTAAATTCGCTATGTGCGGTAAGTAAGCAAATGATTGAAGCGCCATTTTATGAGTTGACTTTATCTCCTGAAAACATGCCAAACCAAGGTATCAAGGAGCGTATTCAAATGGCATTAATCGATATTGAAAAGCAACAAAAAAAACGAATGAACAGTCAATTAGGTTTCTTAGCTACGGTTGGCTCTACCGCGCCGTTTATTGGCTTGTTTGGTACGGTTTGGGGGATCATGAATAGCTTTATTGGTATCAGTGAAAGTAATACAACCGATCTTGCTGTTGTTGCCCCCGGTATTGCAGAGGCATTGTTTGCGACAGCTTTAGGGTTAGTGGCAGCGATACCAGCAGTGATGCTTTATAACTTGTTTAGCCGAAAAGTAGCACATGTTGCTGGTCAGCTAAATGATATGTCGGTGTATATCAATCGCCTAGTATCGCGAGAATTAGATTTAAAATTATTAACAAAATATCATGAGTACGATCATGCAATTTAATCAATCTGATGATGAACTTGTGGAGAATCACGATATCAACGTGACTCCTTTTATTGATGTAATGCTGGTATTACTGATTATTTTCATGGTGGTTGCACCATTAGCAACAGTGAGCGTGCCTATCGAATTACCTGCCAGTAACGTTGAAAATGATAGTGCCGTTTCAGAAGCAGTGATTGTGACAATTGATAGTCAAGGCGATTATTTCATTGATCAAGAGCCTGTTGCACTAACAAAACTTCCCAGTGTTATTACGACATTAGTGGCGAAGCAAGAACAGCCTTTAGTCTATATTCAGGCTGATAAACACATTGATTATCAGCAATTAATGCAACTGATGAATGTAATAAGATCTCAGGGCATTTCTAATATCGGTTTAGTTGCTGTGCCGGAAACTGAATAACGTGAGCCGATCAATGTTTCTAAGAAAAAAGTTAAGTTCAGCACTTCAATGGGTTTTTCTGCATAAAAGCTGGCTTATTGCTTTTAGTGTAGTGATGTTACTTCATACCGTTGCAATTGCTTCAATGATGATATTTGAAGAGCAAGAGATTAAACCTATTGCCGCACCACCTTCCGCGATTGTTGTGTCGTTTATACCTCCCAGCCAAACAGTGACACCTAATGAATTGAAAGTGCCTAAAAAGGTGGTTGAACAGCAGGTTGATAAACCACAGCCTGAGTTGATAACTGCGATTGAAGCAGACAACGGACAACATATTGTAAAAGAAACGCCTCAAACAGATAATATTAATGAGACAAAGAAAACCATTAATAAAGAACAAAATAAACCACATGAAGAGACCAGCGAAGAACCAACTGAAAACGTTGTGAAAGCAACAGAAACTAACATTTTCGAAGCAGAGCCAGTTGATGACGTAGACGTGCAAAATGCGAATAGCGCTAATATGCAAGTGTCTTTAAAGTCTGACATTCAGCCAAACAATAATGCTGTCGCAAAAAATAAAGATGAGTTAGCCATGGCGCAATGGCAGCATAAAGTACAGGCGCACCTAGAGCGCTTAAAAAGGTACCCGTTAATTGCATTAAAGCAAAAACGACAAGGCGTTGTGACTGTTCATTTTAAAATTAATCGTCAGGGGGATATCTTAGATGCATCATTGGCTGAACCGAGTGGTGTTCACTTACTTGATCGTGCCACGTTAACTTTGATAGCTCAAGCTGGCCCTCTGCCTAAACCTCCTGCACATCTTTCAAAAAAACCGTTATCGGTAGTCGTGCCTATTCGATATCAAATTCGATAAAGCATTGTTTTTTGATAAACAGTAAAAGTTACAATAGCCATGTAAATATTGCTGGCATTAGATAAGTGAATTATTTTAATGCTTTGTTTTTATTGTGTTTTGTTGTTGGCATGTCTTGTGCATTTTTAATGTTGAATTAAGTAAAATTACTTTTAAACAACCAAAGTTAAGGAGTATTTATGTCATTATCAAATTACGATATGAGCCCTGTTAAGGAATTAATTAAGGTACTTAATGGTGGTGTTGAATTTTATAAAGAAGCTAAAGAAGAGTTATCTGATAACACGCTAGCGACTATTTTTAATAAAATGATCACTGAAAAAACAAGAGCTATTTCAGAATTACAAACGTATGTGCTTATTGATGAAGGTGAAATTGAAGATGATTCAGATTTAATTGTCACTATGCGCGAAAAGTATACTAAACTTCTTACTGTTGTTCGTGCCGATAAAGAACACACATATCTTGATCAGTTAGAAGAAGTGGAAGATAGAGTGCTTGATAAGTTATCAGACGCAATGGAAGCATCTTTACCAGAGCCGTGTAATATCGCATTAAGTCAAATTCAAATACGTATGCAAGCCTGTCACGATGAAATGAAAGCCTTGCAACAAGCATCAGCGTAATACCGTGTAAACTTACAAGGAGATTACTATGTTAGGTTGGTCACTCACATTTCTTGTTTTGGCAATTATCGCCGCGTTGTTAGGTTTTGGTGGTATTGCAGGTGCGGCAGCAGGAATCGCTAAGATATTATTTTTTATCTTTCTCGCGCTTGTTGTGTTGTCGTTTATTGTACAAATAATTCGTAAACCAAAGGTTTAACTAATCGCCACCGTAAAGCGGTGGCGTAAACTGATTTTTAATTGTTATGGCAAAGGAGCTATTAAATGGAAAACATCTCTACTTATATTAAAATTACATTATTAACATTAGTGATGGCGCTAGCAGGTTGTTCAGATGGCCCAGCAGAAGATGCTGGTGAAACTGTAGATGAAGCAATGACCGATGCTGAGAATAAAGCAGAAGATCTTTGTGAAGAAGCGAAAGATAAATTAGATACTGAAGATAAAGACTGTTAATTTTTCGCTAAAAAGCTGACTCATCACTGATGGTTGCTTATTACTGAAGAAAAACAAAGATCAAATGGGTTATCAATAACAAAATAATGTTATTGATAACCCATTTTTTTTATGTGAGGTTTTATAACCTTGACATAAAAAAACAATCTAATATAAATCTCGATGATAGCGCCCAGAAGCTGTGAGCGATTCAAGTGCGGATTGCCCCAATATTTGAGTTAATGCATGGTGTACAGCTTTTCCCATGCCAGCCAAATTACCACAAACATAGATATCTCCATGTTGTTTGAGAAATGCTTTTATTGCTTGGGGTTGTTCTAATAAAACATCTTGTACATATTTTTCAGCGCCGTTTTGGCGTGAAAATACCCGGTCAACACGGCTCAGTACTTTTTGCTGTTGCCAATGTGCAATATCAGTTGCTAAATGATGATCACATTCAGGGTCACGTTCGCCGTAAATTAGCCAAATAGGGCCTGCATTCGCTGTGAGTGATCGTTGTTCTATATGACCGAGTAATCCTGCTAAACCACTGCCAGCGCCAATAAGTAATAGTGGGGTGTTAGTTTCGGTTAATTGGCAACTTGGGTTAGCTCTTACCTTTACGGTAAGTGAGGCTCCTTCACGACAGGTTTGGGTAAGAAAACGTGATGCTAAGCCTTGGTTGCCATCTGGAGTAATATGCAGGCGTACCAATAACGTTAATTGATCATTGTGAAGATCACTAGCCGCACTGGCGATTGAATAACTTCGAGGGGCACCATATTTACCTTTTTCTGGCGGTAATACTTCTAAAATATCGCCTGGTTTCCACGTTAAATTCTTTGCATCTAAATGCAATTGATATAAGCCAGGGTGTTCACTGTCAGGATTTAAATGTGTTCGTTTTATTAGCTTTGCTGTTGTAAAACCGAGTAGTTTATCCGCTGTTTTTTTTGCGTTGGCGTCAATGAATCTAATATCGGATAGCGGCTGAGCACCAATATGGGTGAGCTGCTGATAGACTTGTTTACCGAATGCGCAAAAAGCAGGGTAGCGGCTATCCCCTAATGCAGTAACAGTAAATTTTAACGATTGGATAATATCTTGATTAATTGAATTCAACGATTGAATAAAACCATGACCATTGTCTGGTGCTTCACCTTCGCCATAGGTACTAACAAAAAAATGCATTTCTGTTGCAAGGCTATAATGTTGTGGGGTTAGCTTATTTAACGGGATCAATAAGGCATTATTATAGGAATTTGTATGTGTTTGGGCGGCGGCCCTTGCATGGCCAGTTTGACTGGCATAGGCGAATACGGGTTGATTGTTGGCAATCGCTAACCGAGGACGATGACGAAACCAACTGATACCAACCCATAGGCACCAAGCAATACCTAGTGCCATTGAAACGACTATGCGTAGTTCTTCACTCATCGCTTACAGAGGTAATACTTCAAAGGTTGCTGAATAACTACCAGTACGTTTTGTTGCTGGCGCTTCTGCTTTATCATCTTCATACGATGCTTCTAAAAAGTACATGCCGGCGTGTGGCCAAGTTACGCTAAATTCACCTTGTGCGTTTGTTTCTACGTTGATGGTTTCAGGCGCATTTCTGTAACGCATTGAACCACGAGTTATTTCAATTTTAGTTTTTGCTGCTGGTTCACCGTCAATATAAAACTTGAACGTTGCTTTTTCTGTCGCGAATAAATCATTTGGATGAGTAACAGGTACAAGTTCTAACCCTTTATTACTTGGCGCTAAAATTTCATCGCTAGGTTGGCCTAAGGTGACAAAAGTTTCTGATCTGTATGAACTGTACGTTACTTTTAGATCGTTTGCTTGTTTAGGCACTGCGGTTTCAAATGTTTCACCTTTAGCGGGGCCGCCTCTTCCTGGCCATCTTTTGCGTTTACCTTCGGCATCTTTCCAAGAAGCGCGTAAACCAGAAGATGCTGAACCAACGCGATAAGTACCGCTTTGAGTTAGGTTTAAATCAAATGTATTGCGGTATTTTCCCTTTCCCACATTTTCAAATGCTAGTTCTTTACCATCAGGGCTGGTCGCTGAAAGGTAACTCATGCGAAAGGCAACATGTTCAGGGATAAATAGCGTATTCGATACTGCAGCATCAAAAGTGACGTAGTTTTGCTCACCGGATAGCACGGTTTTGCTTGGTTTTATCCACGCTCTATGAGCATGAGCGGGTATAGAAATGGTAATCATCGTTAGCGTGACTACAGCTAACTTTATTATATTTGTTGATAACATGTGCTTTTCTCCTTGCAACAAAGGTTTATTCTTTGATGGTTAATGAAATTTGGTCTAATTCTCGCTTACCCGTGACAGTAATAGGTAAGTCTTTTGATTTGATTGGCAATGTAATAGGTATTTGAAGCAATTCTCTACCACCCACCTCTCTTGAGGCTTCCACTCTTATTTTGTAATCTCCAGAGCGTTGATTTTTAAGTAAAGAGGCTAGATCAATGGTAATTTTATGACTTCCCGGCCCTTTAGTTGCACCCGTAATGCCATCAATAGGCATTTCAAGTTTTCGTCCACCTCTGCGCCACCATTGACGTAAATCAGCTAGCCATTCTTCACCTTTGCCATTTTCCATTTCAACATCGTACCAAACGGCTATTTGTGTTGTATTACGTTTTTGATCTTCCAACCAAACAGCAATATAAGGTTTATGATATTCAGCCACTTGTAATCGAGGGATAGTGACCTCTAGTTGTAACAATGACTGAGCATGTACACTGGTAGTGAAGATTACACTGGCAATTGCCAGTAATTTACACATGATTTTAAACACGGTTTTCTCCTTGGTAATCATGGTTAATGAACAAAAAGTAATAACAAAATAGTGGGAATAATTGCCCCTAATACAGTGACAGGCCAAGTCATCCAACGGTGGTTTTTTTGTCGGTAAAGTAGCAGTAAACCAGTAAAGCAAAACACGACACATGCAACAGAAAAAGCATCTATAAACCAACCCCACGCGATTCCTGTGTCACGACCTTTATGTAAGTCATTAAAGTAGGCGATTAGGCCCCGTTCTGTACTTTCATAACTTAGCTCATTGCTATAAAAATCAACCGCTAGCCAAGTATCTTTACCCGGACCTGCATGAACGATATACAATTCATCTTCTGACCATTCTGCAACCGCCTTATTGGAAAGGTGCAAAGAGTGGGTTTGTGCTAACCAAAATGAAAGTGCTTTAGGAGGTGTACTTGTTGGATTTTCATTGGCTATCGCTCTTAATTTTTTCAGTAAATTGTCAGGTAACTTTGTCTCTAAAGTTGTTATTTGCGGAGTAACGGTAATATCAGCCGCATGGTTTAGCGTGATACCTGTGATGGCAAACCCCAACATGCCAATTAGACATAACGCTGAGCTAACCCAATGCCACTGTCTAATGGATCCAAAACTTACTTGCATTTTTACTCCGAAAATAAGGCGGCACTTTAATGATGCCGCCTTGTTGATAATTAAAAGCTAACGGTAACACTTGCCCAAAAGTTACGGGCTTTGTCTTTAACGTTATAATCATCTTCGAATACCACTTCACTGACAACCCCACGGCCAGATAAATACTCGAACTTTCCATCACCGTTTAAGTCATCATAACTTGTTGAATATGATGTAAAGTCTCTATCGAGCAAGTTATTTACACGTAAATTTACCATGACATTATCGTTAAGTGTCCAACGGGCGCCTAGGTTTAATAACGAATAGTTTTTGTAGTAAAGTTCACGATCGTGAATGGAATCAAATCCACGGTAACGATCAGAACGATATTCACTTTGTAAATAAACATTTAAATCTTCAGTGGCATCCCAACCAATGTTGATATTACCCATATGCTCGGCGGTATTGGTTAATGGTAATCCTTCTTCTGAGCCACTTTGCTGTTCACTATCTGTCCACGTATAGTTAGCATAAATAGACCAGTCTGTTGTCACTTGAAAACGGCCAGCAACTTCTACACCTTGAAGAGTTACTTTATCGATATTTATTTTTTGACTGTAAGTGGTATAACCTAATTGATCGTATTCTCCTAAGTTTACACAAGGTCGAACACCTGCAGTAGCTTCACAGCTTTGAATGGTATCACCACTAGCGATTTTATCTTCAAACTCAGTATCGAAATAGGTGATGTTGAAATTATGTTCATCTTTACTCCAATACAAAGCAATTTCACTGTTAACACTGGTTTCAGGTTCTAATTCAGGATTGCCAGCAAATGGGCTAGTTCCTTGACCGCCAAAACCGGTAATACCATCATATAAGTCAGTTGTTTTAGGTGTTTTATAACCAGTACTAACGCCACCTTTTATGGTCCAATCATCATTAATATTGTAGACCGCATAAGCACGAGGAGATGTTTGATTACCAAATACATCATGATCATCAAAACGCACACCCGCGGTTAGGGTAAAGCTATCAGTGATCATCCAGTTGTCTTCTGCAAACAATGAATACATCTTTTGTTCTTGAATTGCACCAGCATTACCTGATTCTAAGCCAAATACACCGTCTTGCAGCTCGCCGTCGATTGCTTGCAAACCTAAAACCAAATTATGATCGCCAGCAGCATTATCAATCGGAACATCAAAACGTAAATCAAAGGTATATTGGCTACTATCTAACGGACGCTCAGGACGAGGTAGGAAGGTTTCTTCTGCAAGATCACGGCGCTGATCTTCTGACATATTTTCATAATCGCCAGTACCGTCATACATTTTTTGCAATAATTGACGTTCAGCAACACTTAAAGGTAACGTACGACCATTGTTTTGTGTGTCAACATAGCCAAGTGAGGCTGATACAGCGCCAAAGCTAAATTCACCATTGTAGGCGAGTGACCACCACTGACGGTCAAATTGCTGTTCAGCGGCGTAACCAGCTCTTGGGTTAACTCTTCCTTTACTGTCTTGCCATAAAGCTTCAATACTATCTTTTGTGCCAAGTGGATAAATAATGGTATCAGTATCCACATTATAATCAGGTGTATTGTCATATTCTTGGTGTGAATTATCATAATCAAACGATAACTCATGGCCTTCGGCAGGTGTATAATTGATACTAAAACCGTAATGTTCACTGTTGTTATCAACCGTTCGACCACCACTGCCAAAACCTAAAGATCTCACATGGACATCACCGTTTGGATCAACCGCTGGAGAAAATTGCGGCGATGAAGCTTGTTGATCATAAGCACTTGCTCGAAAACCAACGCTTAATACATTTTTAATTATTGGGCCGGCAATAGAAACATCGGTGGTGATGTCATCTCCAAAATCATCGTTTGTTTGAAAGCTACGACCGAAGGTAATGGCACCGTTCCAGTCATCAGTGTGCTTTTTAGTGATTACGTTGATAACGCCACCTAGCGCATCAGCGCCATAAAGAGTCGACGCAGGACCACGTATAATTTCCACTCGTTCAATTGTTTCTAAAGGGGGAATATGATTAAACGCGTTACCACCAAAGTTATTAGGGTAAATATCACCATGGTTATTTTGGCGCTTACCGTCAATTAACAGTAGCGTATATTCACCCGTAAGACCACGCATGCTAACACTACCTTGGCCAGTTTTATCGCGCGTTGTACCGATATCAATACCTTCTTGGTACTTCACTACATCTAATAAAGAAGTAAATGAGCGAGATTTAATATCTTCAGCGGTAACGATAGAAATACTCGCAGGCGCTTGAGTTAACTTTTGTTCGAAGCCCGTTGCTGTAACAACAAGCTTTTCAATATTTTCAAGATCTGGAGAAAGGGTAACCTCTGCCATTGCAAGGTTTAACACTGTTGCCTGCATGGCGAAAGCTATTGCGGAGAGTCTTAATATTGGTTTCATGGTATCCCTGATAAAGTATCAATAAGTTTATGTGAGATTATTATTGGCCGAGATTATACAGCGCATTATAAAAAAGACAATACAAATGATATTAATTCTTATTTGTATTGAAGGTGAGGGACCACGTATTGGTTTGTCTTAGTCCATGTTGCCTTTGTAATAGGCTATCTAGACTATAAAGCCTGTTTTTTGTGCTATAGTGAGTTATCTTTGGTGCTGATAGAGGGTTAACATTTAATGAAAAACGCTTGTGTTAACATGTCTATCATCGGTACGTTTCGATTAATGGTTACCTTGATGAAACCATTAATAACTGAGAAAATTATTTTAATGCTGTGCTGTAATCAGCTGTTAGTATTGATGTTTTTATACTCTTCCAAAAGTTATGCCGAACAACCAATTGTTATTCGCTATAATGCACCCGTTGAAGAAAACGACCCACAAAAAGATTATTTTGTTTTATTACTTAAAGAAATTTGTCAGTTGTATCAAGAAAAAGGCACTGCTTGTTCTTTAGTTCCTGTTTCATTGCCGATGGTATTGCAACGACAATTAAAAAGTTTAGATAAACAGCTAATTGATGTTGTTTGGACCGTAACAAACAAGGAACGTGAAGCGAAATTTTTACCTGTTCGCATCCCGCTAATGAAAGGCCTGATTGGCTACCGAATTGCAGTGGTTAATAATAAGCATGCACCTGTTTTTCAAAAAAAATATGATTTAATGCAACTAAAAAAGCTCAGGCTAGCCCAAGGCAGAGGCTGGCCAGATGCAACCATTTTGCAAAATAATGGTTTTAATGTGGTAGAAACTGCATGGTATGAAACGTTATATAAAGATACCGCGTTAGGGTTGTTCGATTATACGCTTCGTGGTGTGTTGGAAGTGTATTCAGAATTTGAGAAATTTAATCAAAACAACATATATATCGATCAAAATTTATTATTTAAGTACCCATCAGCGATGTATTTCTTTGTCAAAAAAGACAATATAAAATTAGCTAACCAAATTCAGCGAGCTTTAGAAGGTTTAATTGAAAGTGGTCGTTTTTCAGAGTTGTTAACGCGCTTTAAGAATCATCAACAAGCACTGTCTCAAGCTAAGTTAGAACAACGTATAACGGTTGAGTTAACCAATAGTAGTTTTCCGCTTCAAACAACTAAGCAATTGAATTCAAAATTGGTAATTCAGCCAGATTAATTTTATATAATATATGTACTTAGAGCGTTAGTGGCGGTACTATTTAACGATAACTATTTTATGGGGCCTATTGATGTCTAAAGCAACGTCTTTTGATATTGCCTACCGTGCGGGTGTATCACAATCTACAGTTTCTCGTGCGCTGCGCAATAGCCCTTTAGTGAATGAAGAAACACGGCAAAAAGTGCAAGCCATTGCTCGAGAGTTAAATTACAAAGTTGATAAGCATGCCAGTAGTTTGCGAACACAACAAAGTAATACGATCGCCTTGTTATTATTTGAAGATCCTACTAACGATGACTCGTTAATTAACCCGTTTTTTTTATCCATGTTAGGCAGTATAACCCGTGCATGCGCTCAAAAAGGATATGATTTATTAGTGTCTTTTCAACAGCTGAGTGATGATTGGCATGCTGACTATGAAGACAGTAAAAAAGCTGATGGCTTAATTTTATTAGGTTACGGCGATTTTATGGACTATGAAGAAAAGTTAAACCAATTAAGTGAGCAAAATACCCATTTCGTTCGATGGGGGGCAAAAGTGGATAATGAACGGGTGTTATCTGTTGGCTGTGATAATGTTCATGGGGGGTATCAGGTTACTGAACATGTGATTAAACAAGGAAAAAAAATGTTCGCTTTTCTAGGGGATGCTTCTACACATTCTCCTGAATTTTTGAATCGTTACCATGGCTATTGTCAAGCATTAACAGATAACAAATTAACCGTTGAAAGTAAGCGTCAAATTGATGCCATATCTGTGGAAGATTCAGGGTATGACGCTGCCTGTCAGTTGATAAACAGTGGCGTTGATTTCGACGCTATTTTTGGGGCTAGCGATTTAATCGCTATTGGTGCGATGCGTGCACTGCAAGAGCATGGTTATAAAATACCTGAACAAGTCGCAGTAGTCGGCTTTGATGATATCGCCATTTCGAGCTTTACTATTCCTTCATTAACTACTGCTAAACAAGACACTAAACTTGCGGGTGAATTGTTAGTGGATAATTTAATTGCGTTAATTAATGGCGAATCGCCAGAAGATGTATTAATGCCTACCACACTCATCGTCCGTAAATCGTGCGGTAGCTAGAGCGTGTTGATCTTTGCTGTTTGAGTTTTGTTCAAGGTAAACGCCTTCTGATCGCGGCACTTGGATTCTTGCA
>NZ_JAUOPD010000030.1 GCF_030546745.1 Thalassotalea sp. 1_MG-2023 | reverse complement strand
TGATTTGAGTAGAATAACTACACGGCACAAGCTCTGCCTTGTATAAATACCAAACAAATTGCTGCAAAAACAAACTTAAAAGATCAACACGCTCTAGTTAAATGAAATTTTAACTAACTTAATAGATAAAATTAACGGTGCAATGAAGACAAAATTTGGTGAAAAGAAAAGTCATAACTTGTTTTTTCATTATTTATTAACGAAAAGGTGGAAAAGTCTATCTGCTGCCAATCTACCTTTTGAGTTAATACTTTGTATTGTTCAATATTATCACGCGTTATGGCTTCAAGATCGTAGGTTTTGCCGAGATCGCCTGGTTTAAAAAAAGATTTACCATGGTGGTGATCATAAAGCTTTATAAGCGCCCAGGCTGTTTGCATGAAATGACCTCCAACACTCGCCGCGATACGTCCATTTTCAATTTCTTTCAAGCCTTCTTCTGTCCAGTCAACCCCACCAATAATCATGTTAGCGTTTAACCCCTTATAACCACTATCAATTGAATCTAAAATGCCTAATGCCATACCATCAGAAGCAGCCCATGCGATATCTATATGACCAAACCTAGCGTTGAGTTGAAAGATAATATTTCTACTTCGTTCCCTACTCCAAATTGCAGGTACAACTTGCACTAAAGAAACTCCGTTAGTTTCTTCAACTGCTAATTCTAACCCTTGTGTGCGTTCATTTGACTCTCCACTGAAACTTCCTGCTAAACCTATCGCCACAATATTTTTGTTTGACTGCTGTTTTTTTGCTTGTTTTATCAGTTCAGTAGCGAGTAACTTGCCTGCAAAAACATTGTCATGAAAGACTTCTCCAAGCCAATATGTAAACTTTTCTTGAGGAAAGCCGATCATTGTTTGTTCATATTTTTTTAACGTTCGTTCGATGGTGACAAATGGAATTTTAGCCTGCTCGAGGCGTTCAAACGTATTAACAGCATTGCCATCATAAGGCATAAAAATGAGATAATCGGGCTTGTTATCTGCCGCTATCACTTGTTCGATTGCTTTAAAGTTATAGATACGGTTATCTTTACCGTAAACAATGGTTAGGTTGATAGACAGGTCTTCAGCGGCAGCTTTTGCTACTGCCGTAACCCTATCCCAAAATGGTGTGCCAGGCACTGAAGGGTTTACGAAAGTAACATTGATAGCAATACAATTAAAATGAATCAGCCCGATGAAAAAAAGTAAAAACAATTTCATGCTGTCTCCCCTTTACACTCTTTTTAACTATAGCAGGAAAAAAAGAATTCAATGGGAATGCATACTATCTAGTGTGAGGAACTTTCGGGTAGGAATTTTGTACGAATAAAAGGTAATTTAATTGAGTTAAAGCGATTGATGTTCAGTGTCTCTGGATAAAAGAGCTAGAACAATAAATCAATCACATTTAACCGTATCCGAAGAAAAACGGCTATTTGGTATTTATACAGCGTTTTCACTTTTATAAGGGAAACAACCCCTAAATAAGTTAAGCTTTGTACAAATACCAAATAAGATGCTGAAAGTGAACAGCAAAATTCACCTTCCCTAATCAGTGCATCATGTCCCGCTATTAAGAAAAGCTGGCTTAATACGAGTTAACAATGGAACATCTTCTGCTGTTAGTTTTCCAAGTGACAACCATTGGCTAAATAACAACTCAATGTCTGCTTTATTCTTTAATGTCATTTGACTTTGCATAAGCGCGACTTGTGTTTGTAATCTTTGACTAGCATCAGCTTTTGCTGAATCGAGATCAGCAAGCACTTCAATGGCAAACGTTTTTTCTAAACGTTGATCATTGTTACGCTCAGTTGCTGTAACACAAGTTGCTATTTTCTTTTTCCAACTATTTGTTAGTGTATCTAAAGTATCGTTAGAAGTTTCTTCATCTTTTGCAATAGCGGTCAGTAAATCGAAAATTACTTGCCATTGTTCTTGTTGCTGATGTTCTTTAAATTTTTCAAGTTGTTGCGTTAAATTATCAATAGCCCTTTCAATTGAGCTACTTACTTTTTTAGCGATATTTTGTTGCGTTGATTCTTCAGCCAACAATGAAAGTTGCTGTATGCTGTCGGTAATCGATGCTATATCGTGGTTACTGCTTTGAACGATACCCGCAACTTGCGCTTTAATCTGATCAACTTGTTGTTTAGCTTGTTCTTCTGCTTGGGCATTGTCGGCAGATTTTCGTGAAAATATCTCATCGTTCACTTGTCTAAACTGTTGCCATAATTTATTTTCAGCATCGTGACCACTAAAGCCTATTTTTTTCCATGAACTCTGTAATGACTTTGCTTCATTGGCAGCTTGATTTATATCCGTTAAGTTTTGCAACTCTTTGGCTTTAGCAATCAATGCTAGCTTGGTATGTTCATTGTTCTGATATTGGGTATTTAGTGCTTTATTTAATGGCGAAATTATGCGGTTAAATTCGCCATTTAATTGCTTATATTTGGCTCGTTCAATTTCTCCAGCTTGACGCCATTTTTGCATTAACGTGCGTAATGAGTTCGCAACGGTTTTATCAATTTCAGCGGTTAAATCTGTTGCATTTACTAATTGCTTGGCTTGTTCTATTAGGTTTAGTCGCGCAGCGTAGTTTCTTTCTCGTATCGCTTCTTGCTCTGCAAAATATGCACGACACGGCGCGAATGCAAGCTCACAATATTCATTAAATTCAGTATTTAATGCTTGCTCTAACGTGTCTTCCGCATGCCCTAAACTATTCCATTGTTGACGAAACATTTTTACTTTATCAGCTTGTGCTTTGGGGTTATCTAAAGGTTGTTTTGCCAGTTGTTCAACCTCTAATAATAGCGCTTGCTTTTTTGGGGTTGAAACGTAATGTTCCCAATCATTTAGTTCGGCTAATTGTTCTTCTACAGCTAGGTATAATTTTGATAAACGTGCTTTTTGATTATCCTGCAATTTTTCAAACATCGTTTTAGCGCCTTTAAAAACGCCAAAAGCTGCATTGTATTTACCCGTGTGGATCAAGTGCTTTGTATCATTTAACTTTCGTTGTGTGTGTCGAAAGTCAGACTCCCGCTGTTTTTTAAAAGGCGCAATTGCTTGTTGCCATTTAGTATTAATTTCTTGATAGGCTTCTGTAACATAATCAGGTAAATAATCTGATGCCTGTTGATAACATTTTTTCCAGTTAGCTAACCAATCATAATACTGAGGCACAAGCGCATCGTATTGCATAATAGATTCAGGTACTGCTTTTTGTGAGAATGATGCGATTAACTGTGTTGCTTGTGCATTGGCTTCAATAATGTCTGAAATTCTTTCCAACCTTTGGCTGATCAACTGTAAATCTTGTTGTAAGGTTTTTTGTTGTTCATTAGAGAGTTGACTGCTTTTTAGCTCAGTAATTAATTGCGCTGTTTGCTGTGTAATTTCTTCAACTTGCTCGGTGTTCTCATTTAAAATGACATCGTGAAGTTGACCTTTTAGTGTTTGAATCGCTTGAGAAAACGCTTTTTGCTGTGTAATGCGTTGTAACTCTTGTTGCTTGATTATTTTCTGCTGTTCAAATGCTTCTGCATTCGCACGTTGCGCATGTACCACTTGTTGGCTAATTTCTTGATATTTAGCAACTAATACTTCTTGTTTAGCTGAAGGTAAGCAATCAAACTGTGCTCTTAAAGTTAACCACTGACCATCGTAGTCATGTTGCTTATCAAGAAGCTGTTGATATTCTTTTTCGTCTTTAAGGGCTAAATATTTTGATAATAACAACTGACAAGACTTTTCAAGTTTATTGGGGAGTTCTTGCTGAGCTTTTAGTATTGTTATACGTGAAGCAATTTGTTGCTCAATATCATCGTTACAAGAGTATTTAACCAGTTTTTCTAGTTGTTCGATAGTTAATTCATCAGCAAGTAACGCTTGTTGTATTTCAGGTTGTTGATGATATTTAAACACAGAAATAAGTAATTGTGGCTTATCAATACGCTTAAAAAGTGCATTAATAATCTCAGGTTCAGATTCTGTTTTTAACCAATGCTCCAATATGCTTTTATTAATACGAACATCATTAATAAGTTGATGTTTACGTTCGATAGATAACGCGCTTGAAGACGTGCCCATCAATTGTTTCTCAAGTTGTGCTTGAGAAAACTTACGTATTGAGGCCATATCATTATCATGAGAAGCGCTAAGATAAATAAATATATTATCAAATTTAAGTAACGCGCTTCGTCTTACTAGATCACTTGGATCTCGTTCAATAAGTGTCTTTAAGATGCCATTCTCAGTGTCATTATCAACACTTAATTCATTTTCTATTGCTTGAATACGAACATTAGCATTTTTATGTTGCCAATTAGCTTTGAAAAACCGATCAAATATCATTGTGCTTTAAACCTAGCAATTTCTAATTCGCCTTTATCACAAGATTTAATTTCTTGTGGTGATTGACCAGTAAACGCTTCTTTTAGTTGGCGCTTTGTTTTATTGACAATTTGGCCATCGGCGCCAACAGATAACATTTCATCAGAATTAAGATGTTTTGCTTGATATGCCATTGAAAGTTGTAATGCCGATTCTCGTTGAGCATCGTCTACAAGGTTACCTTCAGGCCACTTTCCCGTTTCTGCGGCGTATCTGAGACGTTCGTACATTTCAAGAGGCATGCTTTCAACAGCCGTCAAAATATCCATGGTTATTTTCTTCTTCTTTTTAATAAAATTAGTTGTATACGCGTTGCAATGTACATAAAAAAACCGATAACAACAGCACCAACAGAGAGGTAAAACTCAGTAGTACCCAGTTGAACATTTTGCGAGTAATAATATAAAAAACCACCACAAAATAATAACATTGCAATGAACGAGTATGTCATTATGCGTTGAGATTTTTTAATAAAATTAATCTTTTTCATACTTGAAAATTTTTCTTGATCAAAGTCTTCAAAAGTGAGTTCACAATGAGGACACACTTTAGCCTTATCAGAAATTTTTTTATTACACTGTGGGCAGTTGATTACAGCCATTTTCCGCTCCCTTTATTTAATCTACGTTATTCTACAAAAAAACGCCCCGAAAGGCGTTTTTTATTTTAAATTTTCTTACTAATTTTAGACTAGGGTCTGTTGATCTTTCATTTTAGCCTCTGCTATAGATTATTTTTTAAGATAACAAGGTGAAAGTTGTGCTAAGTAGCTATTCTACTTTAACCACTTTTAACGATGTTATAGGTTGAAAAATAGTCATAGCCCTTTGGGTTGCCTTGAAAAAGTGCCACTCTTTGTTACTTAATGTGCATTTGGAACAACTAAACATTACATTAAGTGCCTCGACTGCCAACTTTATCAAAAGCAACAGAGCTATAAACTGAAAAATTAACAGACCCTAATAAACAATTATTTTTTATTTTCCCAAAAATCAGCATTTTTAATATCTAACGCTTTCGGGTCAAAGCTATATTTATCTACACCTTCTTTTTGTTGTCTTTCGTAATCTCTTAACGCCTTAATGGCAGGTTTTGACATAAAGAAAATAATGATTATACCAACAATATTAAGCCATGCCATTAAGCCAACACCAATATCGCCCATGCCCCAAGCAGCGTTAGGCTCTGCGACTGTACCATAAAATACAGCACACATAATGACGACTTTTAATAGAAAACGAAGTGCAGGCATTTTAACGGTTCGATTGATATATGAAACGTTGTTCTCGGCAATAAAGTAATAAGCTAACACAGTAGTAAAAGCGAAGAAAAACAATGCTAAAGCAATGAACGGTTTACCAATTCCTTGAAGCACGCTATCAACTGCTAACTGAGTAAAGCCTGGGCCATTAATCACAACATCTGCTGAAACATTTTGTACGATAAATACACTGCTACCTTCCGGCATAACATTGTACTGTTGAGTTATTAAGATCATAAATGCTGTTGCAGAACAAACAAACAATGTATCAATATAAACTGAAAATGCTTGCACTAAGCCTTGCTGTGCTGGGTGATCAACCTCGGCTGCGGCAGCTGCATGAGGACCTGTGCCTTGACCTGCTTCATTAGAGTAAACTCCACGTTTAACCCCCCAACCAATTGCAGCCCCAAAGCCGGCCATTGGTGTAAAAGCATCAGAAATAATACTCATAAAAATGCCTGGTAACATATCAATGTTTAATGCAATGATTGAACACGCAATTAATATGTAAGCTAATGCCATAAATGGCACAACCACTTGTGTGAAACTTGCAATACGTTTTACACCACCAAAAATAATGAACCCGAGCATTAACACAATAAATACCGCGGCATAAACTTTCGTTAATGGTAATTCACCCATGAATGAATTAACGGTTCCGCCTTCGCCAAAGACATTAACAAGCGAGTCACCGATGCCATTTGATTGTACTACTGGTAGCAATAAGCCACATGCAACAATTGTCGCTAAAGCAAAGACCCAAGCGTACCATTTTTGTCCCATTGCTTTTTCAAAGTAATAGGCCGGACCACCACGATAAACGCCGTTTTCTTCTTCTTTGAAAATTTGCGCACTGGTTGACTCAACATATGCTGTTGCAGCACCTAAGAAAGCAACAACCCACATCCAAAAAACCGCACCTGGACCGCCAAAACCAATAGCAGCTGCAACACCGGCAATATTACCAGTGCCTACGCGACCTGATAAGGACACTGCCAACGCTTGGAAAGATGAGATCCCTTTTTCTGAACTTTTCCCTGACATTAATAAGCGCCACATTTCTCTAAAATGGCGTATCTGTGCAAAACGTGTTAACACTGAAAAGAAAATACCGGCACCTAAACATAAATAGATAAGGTAAGAACTCCAAATGTAACTGTTAAGCGTATTAACAAACTCTTCCACTGCAAACTCCTGAAATTATTATAATTATTAAATTTTTTTATTATCTTAAATCATCAACAAGATGATAGATAGCCGTTAATACATCTTTACCCAGTATTCTACTACGGTTATCTGACCAGCCCATTTCTGTATCTGGTAGCAATATATTATCTTTAAAAGGCATTTCTAATGTGTATGCTAAACAGTTGAATTGCTCACCCACCCAGTTAGATCCTAAGCTTAAGTTTGCTTTTCCAGGTTCATCTTTCTCGTAGCCTTTATCATCCTGAAACTCAGGTGTGATAGCAAGCAAGATATCTTTAAAGGCGTTTTCTAGTTTTGCCAATCGCTCATCGTATGACGGGATACCTTCACCACCTGCAACGAAGTTATAAGGTAAGGCTTCGTCACCATGTATATCTAAATGCATATCAACGCCAGTAGCCAGCATTTTTTCACGTACTAGGTATACTTCAGGGCTATTTTCCATCGTTGGATTGTCCCATTCACGATTTAAATTGACCCCAGCAGCGTTCGTTCTTAAATGCCCTCTTACTGAACCATCTGGATTCATATTTGGAACAAGATAAAAAACAGCCGTATTTAATAGGCTAACAGCAACACCATCATCGATATCGAGTAGTCGTTCAATAAAGCCTTCCATGAACCATTCAGCCATGGTTTCGCCAGGATGTTGGCGAGCGGTTAACCAAATAACTGGCTTCCCTTCGGCTTCTTGCCCGACTTTTAAAACACTAATATCTCGGCCATCTAACGTGTGACCAAGTAGTTGTAACTGACAGGCGTCGCTTAACTGTGCGTTATGAATTAACGACTGGTGACGGTCATAACTATAAGGAGCAAAATAAGCAAAATATGTGCTATCAAACTCTGGAGTAAAAGTAATGGTTAAATTTTGACCATCAAAATTAGTGGGTACACGAAACCAATGTTCACGGTCATAAGAAGCTACGGCTTGGTAATCTTGCCAACCTTCAACATAAGCCGCTTGGCCTGCATTAGTTATATGAAAAACATGTTCGGTATGTTCGTTATTATGAACGTTGAAATGAAA
Source organism: Thalassotalea sp. 1_MG-2023 (assembly GCF_030546745.1). Taxonomy (GTDB): domain Bacteria; phylum Pseudomonadota; class Gammaproteobacteria; order Enterobacterales; family Alteromonadaceae; genus Thalassotalea_C. The sequence continues at coordinate 30,869 of NZ_JAUOPD010000030.1, read as the reverse complement.
CCATTGATAAAACTCAGAATTATTATCTTTTTTTATTGCCAACTTTATATCTTTAATATTGGTGGCATCAATAACGTCAATGTTTCCGCTATCGAAATGTGAGGAAATGTGCATTGTTCGATCTAGCTTTGTTGATTTTATGAAACCCTAAGTGTACACAATCAAGCGTAAGATCAGAAGAACTAAAGTGATCTAATATAAAGACCTATTTCCGTTGAATATCCCATTGATTTAGAAATAACAGTATTTTGTTCATCTAAAATGTAATAACTTGGATATCCGAGCACTTTGTATGCTTTTTTAATAGATTCGTTACCGTATGCAACTGGAAACGTTAATTGATGACGGCTAACAAAACGATCAATTTCGTCTTTTTCAATAAAGTCCAACCCTATCGCTATAACATCAATATGTGGATTTTTTTCATATACGGCTTGAAGGTTTCCTATGCTGGCGTGGCAAACACTACACCAAGGCGCAAAAAAATAAAGTACGGTTTTTTTCGTTGGAGATAATGAAACCGTTTTCCCCATCGTTGTTTCAAGAATAAATTGCTCTGATGCCATTGAGGTATCAGTAGAAAGCATATCAACTTGCTTGATAAACGATAAAAACTGAAAAATAAGAAAAAATACAATAATTTGTATAGCTACACTTTTCAAAAAACAACTCCAACTAAGTATGTAATAGGCATAAATAGACCTTGATTGCTGTAACTAAATTTCTTTTAAATGAAAAAAGGGGTCAGGTACATTTAATAAATTTAAACTGTACCTGACCCCTTTTATAAAGTATCTCTTAGCCTATTTTGGTTGCGCCTTTCATATACGGGCGTAATACTTCTGGTATTTCAATGCTGCCGTCTGCTTGTTGATAGTTTTCAAGTACCGCTACCAATGTACGACCAACCGCTAATCCAGAGCCATTTAATGAATGTAATAACTCAGGTTTGTTAGTTTCACTATTTCGAAAACGTGCTTGCATTCTACGTGCTTGGAAATCTCCCATATTTGAACACGAAGAAATTTCACGATACGTGTTTTGCGCCGGTAACCACACTTCAATGTCAAAGGTTTTCGTCGCACTAAAACCGATATCACCTGTACATAAAACTACGGTGCGAAATGGTAAGCCTAGTTTTTCTAGTATCTTTTCAGCATGACTGGTTAATTCATCTAACGCTTTCATAGACTCAGAAGGCTTTACAAGTTGAACCATTTCCACTTTATCGAATTGATGTTGGCGGATCAAACCACGAATGTCACGACCTGATGAGCCAGCTTCGCTTCGAAAGCATGGTGTATGAGCACACATTTTTATCGGCAAGGTATCTTCATCAACTATTTCATCACGAACCAAATTGGTCAGCGGTACTTCTGCTGTAGGGATCAAAGAAAACTGTCTTGATGCTAAATCAGTATGAAATAAGTCTTCACCAAACTTAGGTAACTGCCCTGTTCCATATAATGAGTCGTGATTAACCAAATATGGAACGTACATTTCCTCGTAACCATGTTCTTCGGTATGAACATCTAACATAAACTGTGCTAATGCACGGTGTAGTTTTGCAATACCGCCACGCATAACTGCGAAACGTGTACCGGCAAGTTTTGCACCACTTTCAAAATCTAGACCTTTATCAAGCGCTGTCGCTAAATCAACATGATCTTTAACATCAAATTCGAACGTTTTTGGCGTTCCCCATTTGCGAACCTCAATGTTGTCGTCCTCACTTTCACCCATAGGTACTGATTCATCAGTTAAATTAGGGATCGCAGAAGCTATATCATTAATTTGTGCTAATACTTTCTCTTGTTCTTGTTTCGCTGTTTCTAGTTCATCGCCAAGTTTACCAACCTCTGCTAATAAAGGCTGTATGTCTTCGCCACGTGCTTTTGCTTGTCCAATGGACTTAGAACGGGTATTGCGTTGACTTTGTAATTCTTGCGTTTTTACTTGGATAGCTTTTCGTTGCTCTTCTAACTGAGTTAATAAAGCGGTATCTAAAGTAAAACCACGTTTTGCTAATATAGCCGCTGTTGCCGCTACGTCTGTTCTTAAATATTTTGCATCAAGCATTGTTCATTCACGTCTAAAGTTTATTTGTGTAAAAGAGTAACTAAATACATACCTAAACCAGCTGCTAATATACATAAGCTGACATTAAGTAGTACATTGATTATGGCTTTCATTATTTCGCCTTGTTGCATCAAGAGCAAGGTATCGAGCGAAAATGTTGAAAATGTTGTGAAGGCTCCTAAAAAGCCAATTCCGATAAGTGTGCGATAAACGCTCACTTCGATGACACCTTGTTCTATTAAACCGTATAAAGTGCCCATGATCAACGAACCAGAAATATTAACCGCCAACGTAGCAAAAGGGAATCCCTTTCCTAACCAATTAAAAATTAATTGCGATAAGAAAAAACGAAAACTTGCTCCTGCAGCGCCTCCTAATGCGACTAATGCATATAAGGTTACTTGATTAATAGCGCTGGTCATCTGACTGCCCGTTTAATTGTTGTAAAAATGCTAACTTATCTTTTAATTGCTTTTCTAAACCGCGATCAGTCGGTTGATAAAAGCTTGTTTGGCTAATTTCAGCGGGAAAGTAGTTTTCACCTGCAGCAAAGGCGTTTGGCTCATTATGGGCGTAGCGATATTCTTGCCCATGACCAAGCTCTTTAGTAATACTGCTTGTGGAATTTTTTAAATGTAAAGGTACATCTAATGAGCTGGTGTCTTTAGCTAATGATAACGCTTGTTTAAACGCCGAATAAACTGCATTGCTTTTTGGGGCTAAAGCCATGTAAACCGCAGCTTGAGCTATTGCACGTTCACCTTCAGCAGGACCCACTCGCTGAAAGGTATCCCAGGCATTAATCGCTAACTGCATTGCTCTTGGATCGGCGTTGCCGATATCTTCGCTGGCGATCGCTAATAGCCTTCTCGCCACATATAACGCATCACCACCACCAGTTAGAATACGAGCATACCAATACAAGGCTGCATCAGGGTCTGATCCTCGTACTGATTTATGAAATGCACTGATCAAATCATAAAAGGCATCACCACCTTTGTCATATAACGCAATTTTATTACCAGCAACTTGTTTTATGGTGGCAAGGGTGATCTCAATAGTATTTTTATTTGGCTCAGCTAAGTCAATACAGTTTTCAAGCAAGTTCAATAACCTTCGCGCATCACCATCTGCTAATAATACCAGTTGTTTTGCTGATTTTTCTGGTAATGAAACTGACAATGCTTTTGTTTGTAAAATATGTGCTAACGCCCTTGATAACACTAATGACAGCTCTTCTTCTGCCAGTTTTTTTAAGTTGTATACGCGGGCTCGCGATAAAATCGCTTTGTTGAGTTCAAAGGCTGGATTTTCTGTTGTAGCGCCGATAAAGATAATGGTGCCATCTTCAATGAAAGGTAAAAAGGCATCTTGTTGGCTTTTATTAAACCGATGAACTTCATCAACAAATAAAATCGTTCGTTTGTGCTGATGAATTGCTCTTGCTTTTGCATCATCAATCGCTTGTCTAATTTCTTTTATTCCACTCGTGACTGCAGAAACTCTAGCGATATCTGCATTTGCATGAGTTGCAATGATTTCTGCTAAAGTCGTTTTACCTGTTCCTGGCGGGCCCCAAAAAATTAAAGAATGACATTTACCTTGTCCAATCGCTTGGTGTAGAGGCATTCCAGGAGCAAGAATATGTTGTTGGCCGACATATTCATCAAGAGAACTAGGGCGTAATTGTGCAGCAAGCGGCTGAAATTCATGTGTTTTATCATCAAAACCGAGTGCTAACTCGCCATTAGCGTTGGTCATCTAAATACACACCTTCAGGCACTTTAAATTGAAAGAGTTCTGTGTTGATTTTACTTTTGCTATCCACCTTTGACAGGACAATATCACTGACTTGCCCCGTTGCGTCAGTAATCGTGAATTGTTTAATATTTACGGATGTTGGCTCAAACATTATTGAAAGAGATTGTACTTGGGCATTATCGTCAATAGACGATAGCGTAAAATGTATCTCAGACTGCTTAATTACTTTATATTGAGCCCAGAGTTGGTCATCATCACTTGTAAGTAACATAATTGGCGTATTGGCAATAGAATCTTTCAAACTATAAGCGGTGGCTTGTTCTATGAATGGATCATATAACCACAACGACTGACCGTCAGAAACAATTAGCGACTCTTCTGGTTGTTGTGTATGCCAATACACTAAATTAGGTTTTTGAACGGCAAGTTTTCCCGTGGTACGTTGCAATGCTGTACCTGAACCATCTGTGACTTGTTGAGCAAACGCCGCTGAAAAATGCTCTAGCTTCGCTAAGCGTGATTTTAGTAATTGTTTATCTGATGCTTCACTATTGATCTTTTTAATGGCAACAGATTGTTCTGCCACAACATAGGTACTGCCTATAGAGAATAAGCTACCGGCAAGCACTAGGTTGATTAATGATTGATACTTCATAAAATTAATCCTTAATTGGAGGTGGTGCTAATACTTCACGCGCACCGTTTTGGCCTGGCATACTAACTACGCCTTGTGCTTCCATATCTTCAACAATGCGAGCCGCTCGGTTATAACCAATTCTAAATTTACGTTGAATACTAGAAATTGACACGCGTCGGGTTTCTGTAACAAACGCTAATGCTTCATCGTATAATGCATCAAGTTCTGCATCTTCACTCGCTTCCGCTTGCTCACTCGGTAATAACACATCTTGCTCACCTTGACCTGATAGAATATCTTCTATGTAGTCTGGCTCTGCGCGTGATTTCCAGTCTGATACTACAGCGTGTACTTCATGATCATCAACAAACGCACCATGAACACGCATTGGAATTGCTTCACCAGGAGGTAAATAAAACATATCCCCCATGCCAAGTAATTGTTCAGCGCCCTGTTGATCTAAAATTATACGTGATTCAATTCTTGACTGAACCCTTAACGCCATACGCGTAGGTATATTTGCTTTAATTAAACCGGTAATGACATCTGCTGATGGACGCTGTGTTGCTAAAATTAAATGTATACCAGCAGCTCGCGCTTTTTGTGCAATACGAGCAATTAACTCTTCTACCTTTTTACCAACAATCATCATCATGTCAGCAAATTCATCAACGATGATCACAATAGAAGGCAGTTTCTCTAATGTCGGCGGTGTTTGTGTAAAAGCATCGGTCGGCTGCCATAGTGGATCAATTATAGGCTCGCCAGCTTCTATGGCTTTACTCACTTTATCATTAAAGCCTTTAAGGTTTCTAACACCTAACTTAGACATTAATTGATAACGACGCTCCATTTCACCAACGCACCAACGCAAGGCGTTAGCCGCTTCTTTCATGTCAGTTACCACTTCAGAGAGTAAATGAGGAATTCCGTCATACACTGACAATTCTACTTGTTTTGGGTCAATCATGATCATACGTACATCTTGTGGTGGTGACTTATACAAGATACTAACAATCATTGTATTAACGGCAACTGACTTACCTGAACCCGTTGTACCAGCAACTAATAAATGTGGCATTTTAGCGAGATCTGCTACGACTGGATTTCCTGATATATCGCTTCCGATGCCCATCGCTAGGTTAGATTTAGATTTTTTGAACGCATCGCAATGTAATACATCTGCAAAAAATACCGTTTCTCGATACTTATTAGGTAATTCAATACCAATAACTGATTTACCTTCTATCACTTCAACTACTCGAACTGACTTAGCGGATAATGAACGAGCAATATCTTTGGATAGGTTCGTTATTTTACTTACTTTCACTCCGGGGGCTAAATCTAATTCAAAACGGGTGATCACAGGACCTGGTAATACATCAACTACATCAGCTTTAACGCCAAATTCTAAAAGCTTTTCTTCTACCAAACGACTTACCTGATCAAGTTCATCTTGCGATATTGGATGTTGCTTCTTATTAGGTTTATCTAACAACGATAAAGGTGGTAAACCGACATCTTTTATTTTATTAGCGTGTTCGTCTACTTGATCGTTAGAGCTGCTAGGTTCTTCCACATGTATTTGATCAACAGGTTCTAAAGCTGCGGTTATTTCTTCTGCACTGACGTGCTCTTGTACATTAATTGCGAGTGGTTCACCCATTAAGTCGTCAATTGACACATAAGGTTCATTATCACGAAACGGGATATCATCTTTACTTTCAGCAAAAGGCGGCTCTGTTCGACTTGCTGTTATGCTGTCTAGATTAGCAAAAGATTGAGGCTCTTCTTCTGGCTCGTTGTCGTATTCTTCAAGAGGCTGGTCTGTGGTTAATACAACAGAATTATTATCTGAATAACTTACGCCAGAAGTCGGAGTTTCTTGCATAGAAGCGCTGAACTTATCTTTTATCCAAGCGGGTAAATCGGCTAACGCAATGACCCCATTAATGGTGTGCTCGCCTAGCAAATCGATTAAACGTATCAGAGATAAACCGGTTAATAGCACAAAACCTGTGGCTAAACACATCAAAAACAGTAATGTACTGCCAACAAAAGATAAATAAGGTAAAACACCTTGGCTTATTACATCACCAATGATGCCACCTGCAGAAAAGTAGAATACATCATCAAAGTTCATGCTTGCAATGGCTGTTATACCAATGAAAAACATAATAAAGCCAATAAATTTCAGCCCTAAAGTAAGATAGTCAATCTGCATCAATTTATAATACTTTTGAAACGTTAACCATCCCGTTAACGCAATGACAAAAGGCAAAATATAGGCAACTGCGCCAAATAAATTTAAAAACAAATCAGAAAGAAAAGCCCCTACTGCACCGCCTAAGTTACGTATATCATTCTGATACCCTGTTTGCGACCAACCTGGATCTGCTGGGTCAAAACTATATAACGCGATCATCATAAACATGGCAAAAACACACGACACCAACAACCCTGCTTCTAATAGCCGTTGAATACCATTTAGTTTACTGTTTGGCGCTACTTGATCTGACAATCTACTTTCCTTTTTACAAAACTTCTTTTTATAACCGCTAAAATACCAAACTAAACGAGCTAGATAAATGCTTTATCGCTTAATTGGTAGGATATTCGTCAATTTTACTTCTTCCATGACAACATAAGTTCTACTTTCGCTGACAAATGGTAGCTTTAACAGCGTATCGCCAAGGAGCTCTCGATAGGCAGCCATATCAGACACACGAGTTTTTAATAGAAAATCAAAATCGCCTGAGACTAAATGACATTCTTGGATCACATCAATTTCTTGCACTGCCTTAGAGAAGTCATCAAATACATCAGGGCTGGTTCGTGTCAGGGTAATTTCAACAAATACTAATAGGGCTGCTTCTAACTTTTGTGGGTTAAGTGTTGCTTGGTAACCGATAATATAATTGTCAGACTCTAATCGTTTAACCCTTTCCAAACATGGTGTAGGACTAAGCCCAACCCTTTTAGACAGTTCTACATTAGAAAGTCGACCATCTCTCTGTAATTCAGATAGAATGTTTTTGTCGATACGATCAAGTTTTTTCTCATTGTCAGCCATTTCTTTATATTTCTCTATTAAATTCTATTTATATAGTGATAAATTCTTAAAATACTCAAATAACGACAGGTTATTCTAAAGATTCGCAACTATACTAGCACCATATTTCAACAGAGCAAACTAAGAGCAAATAAATATGATTATTGGTGTACCAAAAGAAATAAAAAACCATGAGTATCGTGTTGGTATGGTTCCGGCTAGCGCAAGAGAGCTTATCGCTCATGGGCATCAAGTCGTGGTAGAAACTCAAGCTGGTAGTGGCATAGGGTTTACTGATCAAGATTACACAGACATTGGCGCAACTATCTTACCTACTGCTAGTGATGTATTTGCACAAGCTGAGATGATTGTAAAAGTTAAAGAACCACAAGCAATTGAGCGTGCAATGTTACGCGAAGGTCAAATTCTATTTACTTACCTTCACCTAGCACCTGACTTACCTCAAACTCAAGACTTAGTAAAAAGTAAAGCAATCTGTATTGCTTATGAAACAGTAACCGATAATCAAGGTGGTTTACCGTTATTAGCACCTATGTCAGAAGTTGCTGGTCGTATGTCAATTCAAGCTGGCGCACAAGCTCTTGAAAAATCAAACGCAGGCCAAGGCATGCTATTAGGTGGCGTACCGGGTGTTGAGCCAGCTAAAGTTGCTATCATTGGCGGCGGTATGGTTGGTGCTAATGCAGCGAAAATGGCTGTGGGCATGGGCGCTGATGTTGTTGTGTTGGATCGTAACGTTAATGTTTTACGTAAACTTGATGATCAATTCGGCAACCGTATCAAAGCTATTTATTCTACGGCTGATGCCTTAGAAAAGCATGTGCTTGAAGCTGACTTAGTCATAGGTGGTGTGTTAATTCCAGGTGCAGCTGCACCTAAGCTTGTGACCAAAGAACACATAAAAAACATGAAACCTGGTTCTGCCATTGTTGATGTTGCTATTGATCAAGGCGGTTGTATTGAAACTTCAAAACCTACAACTCATGCTGATCCAACATTTATTGTTGATGATGTAGTGCATTATTGTGTTGCTAATATGCCAGGTGCGGTACCAAGAACGTCAACCTTTGCATTAAATAATGCAACATTGCCTTATATCATTCAACTAGCCAATAAAGGCTATAAGCAAGCGTTAAATGATGACAAGCACTTATTGAACGGATTAAATGTTATTGATGGCAAAGTTACCGTAAAAGAAGTTGCTGAAAACTTAGGTTTTGAATTTGTTGAGCCAGTAACAGCCTTAAACAGCTAATGAATCATTAATTCAAAAAAAGCCGGTTTTCCGGCTTTTTTATGTTTAATCATTTCTGATGGTTACCATTACCACAAGTAACAACGGATAAAAACTATCAATAGCAAACCAAGATAAGTATACGCTACAGTAGGCCTTATAGACTGTTGTAGGTAGGTTTTTATCAGTGTTAATTGGCTTGGTCGATTGGCTAAAAATTCACGCTGATATTGATACGCTTGAGTCGAAGATGTTGGATCTACTATCGCTTGTTCAAGAGTAATAATGCGTTGTTCAATCCGTGATTGATAAGTTTTCCAAATTGATTCTTGTCCCCACATTAATAAAATAAACAATACTAAATACATTGATATTTCATTAAAAACAAATGCAATAAACAGCATGAATATACACACAAGCTTAATAAGCAATGCATGTTTTTCATAACTATCACATTGATTTTGCAATAACTGCCATTCAGTGTGCATTGCACTCTTATTCTCTGCCATGAACTTCCCTTATCCTAAATAATGAATAGTCGCTAAAATAACTCAGTAAAGTTTAAAGTAACTCTGTTTTAGAAAAATGATGGCTTGCGATCACAAAACCTTCTCGTAAATAAAATTTGTGTGCAGAATAACGTTGAACCCCAGAATCTAAATGTAACTGAGTACAGCCCTGCTCTTTAGCAAAGTCCTCAAGCCAAGCCAATATATTGTGGCCAACTCCCGCTGAACGGAAAGCTTCATTTGTTACTAAATCATCAACGTATAAGTATTTACCCCAAGCTAGTTTTTCACCAATAACAAAACCAGCAACGGCAAGTACTTTTCCGTTATCTTTAACATACACAATGTTGTAACCAGTTTGTTGTTGCTTTTTAATTTGTTCAGCCAAAGATTTTTTATTGTATTGCGGCCGCAGTTGTAACATGACTTCAAGTACGTGTTCATAATCTTCATTATTCGCCAAAAGCGTAATGTCCATGGTTATCACCCTAGTTATTCTTAATAAGTTAATCGATATTTTTTTCGTACTTGGTCCACCAATCGGTGGCGTGAACTGTTAACTCGCTCGTGCGGGGCAAATAAGCTGCTGGCACTGTCTAATAAATTAACGGCATTTGTTAAACGGGTTAAATCTGGCTTTTGTTCATTTTCAGCAATTAACTCATTAATCGACGTTATAGCAAATTCTTTTCGTGCAATATCTTCTACTAATCCAGACGCTGTACAAAGTCCATATGTTCCAGCTAAAAAATGTTGCCATTCTTGGGCAATATGTTCATCTATTTTGGAGTGTAGTTTTTCGTCATGACATACAAAGCCTTGTTGCTTTAACTGTTGAATGGTCAGCCGGTAATTTTTGTTAAAATATTGATAAATATCTGCGGGTTCAATCAACGCTTCAACAACACCCAACCACTTAACATAACCTTTCGCATAATACTCTTGATAGCTTTGTTCAGAATGTTCAGCTAAAAATGATTGGCAATTAGCTTGAATGGTTAAACGATAGGATGCCGCTGGCATCACCTTTTGCTGTTGCAGATAAGTTAATTTTTTAGCAGAAATATAGCTTAACTGTAATAAAGTGTGTTTTGTATAAAAGCATTCATTTAAATAATCTATTAATTGCATGTTTATCTCTCAGAACTGACAACAGTAGAACTTGTTTTATTAAACATCATGGTTCTAAACTGTTCAGGAAGCACATTGTTTAACAACTTAGGGCCTGTAGAGCCCGACATTAACTGACTAAAATTTTTTTCTCGTAATTCAAATTGTTCTTTATTCCGATAAGTAGTCATTAACATCAGGTGAAAAGCTGCTTTAGATGTTGCTGGCACCTCAATTAACATAAAGGAATCTATATACCCTTTTTTTACTGCTTGTTCACGCAGCACTTGCCAGTTATTTTCATAAAAATAAAGCGCTTCTTTGTTATAAGGTTGATTAATTTTAATAAAGTCGATTGTTGAGATTTGTTGCGCCGCTTGGCTATGACCTATAAGTGATAACAACACAACAAATATCACCGACGTAATTGCTTTTTGTAGTTTCATCGCTATTTTCCTTATTAGGTTAACGCGTAAATAAACGTTTTTTTATTCGACTTAAGCCTACAGGGGTCACGCCTAAATAACTTGCCAAATCGCTTTGAGTTACGTTTTGTAATAATGTGGGGGTCGATTCAATAAGCTTTGCATAGCGTTGTTCTGCTGTTAAGCATAACAATTCATATTCTCGCGTTTCTTTTTTTAAGGCAAGTGTAAGTAACAAGTCATTTAATTCATTAGCAAAAACAATGTCCTGATTTGCCTGCACTAAAATGGCTTTAAAAGAAAGTTTAATCAAAGTCGTGGGTGCTAAACTAACTAAGCTAAAAGAAGTTGATTTACCTAAATAAAGTGCCGTTAAACTACCAATAACATCATTAGCCGTTAAGAATGATTTAATAGACTCTTTGCCTTGTTCAGAGGTATAAAATGCTTTTAATAAGCCTGAGTGTACAAAATATATTGCATCTTCTTGATCTCCCTGATTAAAAACATATTGTCCCTTTTCTTTACTAACCCTTTCTCCTTCCGTTTGCACATATTGAAAAAATGTTGCCACTGTTAACCTCGGTTAATGTGTTGTGAATATGACCACGATAAAATTTACTACAGATTAACATATATTGAGATCAAAGGATGAAACTTAAAAATAGGCGCATTGTGATAACAGGTGGAACTTCAGGTATTGGTTATCAGCTCGTTAAACAACTTTTTTCCGCTAATGAATTAATTGTTATAGCAAGGGATCAATATAAACTTAATGCCTTGCGAGAAAAGTTTTCAGGTATTACTACACTAAAAGCCGATTTAGCTAGACCAACTGAAACCAAGGCTGTTGCTGAAAAAATTGTAAATGAATACCAATATATAGACTTACTTATTAACAACGCAGCTGTACAGTATTGCCAACATTTCATTGATGATACTTTTCTAACTCAGCAAATCATTGATGAAGTTAATGTTAATTTAACCAGTGTTTGTATGCTAACCCATCAATTATTACCCACCCTACTACACCAAGAAAAAGCTATCATATTAAATGTAAATTCAGGACTTGCCTTAGCACCGAAAACTAGCTCTGCGGTCTACTGTGCTACAAAAGCAGCATTAAACAATTTTTCACAATCTTTACGCTATCAATTAGCAAAAACTAACATACAAGTACAACAAGTTTTTCTACCGTTAGTCGATACTCCCATGACAACAGGAAGAGGCGTTAAAAAACTGTCAGTTGAACAAGCTGCATATCAGATACTCACCGGATTAGAAAATGAAGTTCTTGAGCACGCGCTCGGTAAAGTAAAGTTACTCAAACTTTTACTTCGTTTCACTCCCTCTATTGCTAAAAACATAATGAAAAAATATTAAGGAATATTAATGAATATTAAACCAATACTCTACACAACATTATTAACGGTAGCGCCAATGAAAATTAATGCCAAAGATATAGCCATTAACGTTAGCAATATAGATGTTTCACGACGTGGAAACCTAATTGTGATGATCTTCAATGAGAATGGCTTTCCAAAGAAACATGATCAAGCATTGGCGAGTCAAACGACATTGGTCACCGATAACGTACACACCTTCACCTTTAATATCACAGAAAAAGATTTTGCTATCAAAGTATTACATGATGAAAATCAAGATGGAAAAGTATCTAAGAATTGGACAGGTGTTTACCCTAAAGAAGGTTTAGGATTTTCAAACAATCAAAAAATAGGGTTTACAGGACCACCTGTATATAAGAAGTCCAAGTTGAGCCTACATCAAGCATCAAGCAACATTTCAATTGCAATAATTTACCCATAGGAGGCTAAGTATGCTCGCCTTATTAAAAGTGATGCTGATTATTGCAACGTGTTTCGCATTCACGTTTTTAGTCATAAAAACAACGGGAATATTATCTGTTGAACAAATTAAACACTGGTTAATCATTGCTAAAAGTAGTCATCAAGGGTACGTGTTTAGTATCGTTGTAGCGCTATTATTCGCTGATTTGTTTATCGCCGTTCCTACACTAACCATTATTTTATTAGCTGGCTATTTTCTTGGCTTCCACGTTGCCCTAATCGCTAGTTTAATGGGTATGACTTTAGCTGGAGTTGTTGGCTATTGGTTAAGTTCACGCTACGGTGAATTCGTGCTAAAAACAATAATAAAAGACAAGGCAGAGCGTGATAAAGCAAGTTCAACCTTTAAACAACATGGGTTTGTCTTTATTTTACTCTCTCGGGCCATGCCAATATTACCGGAAGTGTCAGCTTGTTTAGCCGGAATTACACAAATGCACTTTCATCGGTTCTTCCTCGCTTGGGTACTAAGTATGGCTCCCTATGTTGCAATTGCGTCGTATGCTGGTTCTGTCAGTTCGATATCAAACCCTAAACCCGCTATTATTGCCGCCCTTGGAATTTCTGGTGTGTTATGGTGTAGTTGGTTTTTTTACCATCGGTATATCAGCAAACAACAATGGCCTAAGCAACACTTATAAATAACAAGCTTTGGTAAATTGGTGATCGGGGATCAAAACAAATTTCTATAAGTTAGAAAGGAGAAAACAGGTGACACGTCGGCTATTTATCTTCAATCACTTGTTTTCTTATTTGTTTGTATTCTTTATGGCTTAATTGCTCAGCACGTAAGCATTCGCGGTACTCAGATTCGGTCATAGCGCGTTTTATACAGTCGTTTTTTTGATGCTCCTGCCCTACTTGGTAAAGCTGTTTCTGGCTACAACCAGCGGAACATATTAATATAAAGATCCATATGAGTTTCATAAAACACCTTTGAATTTTTTACAAAATAAGTAGAGGCTGTTGAACGTTCGAGATTAAATTTTGTTCGTACCAAACGCGAAAGTTCAACAGACCCTAATCAAAGATAAACCCTTATTTACATAAAAAATAGTAGAAAAATGTAAGAAAATTCACATAAAACGTTCATCACTTTATTTAGAAGCCTTTCTATCAGGATTATCTTCATAACTAATTATTATTTCATAAGTGATAACAATGCTTGTTTGTAGGTCTCTTGAGGCTGCGCCCCTGTTAAAGCCGTTGTTCGATTGAAAATAACGGTTGGCACTCCAGATACACCCATTGATTGCCATTGTGATTCAAGTGCTTTAACACGCTGCTTAATTTCATTATTCTCAAAAGCTGTTATTGATTGTTCAGAGGTAATACCGACTTCTTCAGCCTCCTTAATCAGCACAGCTTTATTCGATATATCTTTATTTTCGCTAAAATAAGCGCTGAACAAACGCATTTTTAGTGCTGTTTGTAAACCAAGTGAATGAGCATAATCAAGCAGTATATGAACATCAAAAGTATTGACAATTTTCATACCTTCAACATAGTTAAAATGAAATCCATAGTCAGCCGCCGCTTTAGTGATATTATTTCTGGCTTGCTCACTTTCTGCCTTTGATGAACCGTATTTTCTTGCCATATGCGCACTTAATTCTTCACCTTCAAGCGGCATATCTGGGTTAAGTTCAAACGGTTGCCACTGTAGCTCTACATTATCTTGTAGATTTAACTCGATAATTGCAGCTTCTAAATGCTTGTAACCAACGATACACCAAGGACAAACTACGTCTGAAATGATGTCGATGTTAATTTTTTCGGTCATAAAAGTCCTTTGGGCTAATAAGCTGATAATTATTTAGGCTTTAGTGCTAACACGTTATCGATGTCTTGCGCACTGTGTCGATTTTTAAGTTGCTGCCATTCCTCGCCCCAACTACGGTTTACAATTTGGCCACGTTGGAATGAAGGCATTGATAGAAGCTCTTTCGCCCAACGCTGTACGTGGGTATATTCATTTACTTGTAAAAACTGTTCTGCTTCATAAAGATTACCCAACACTAAGTTGCCATACCATGGCCAAATTGCGATATCAGCAATGGAAAGCGTATCACCGGCTATAAAAGCGTTGTGTTCAAGTTGTTTATCTAATACATCTAGTTGTCGTTTTATTTCCATGGTAAAACGATTTATAGGGTATTCAAATTTTTCAGGCGCATAAGCATAAAAGTGGCCAAAACCACCACCTAAAAAGGGGGCTGAACCTTGTAACCAAAATAGCCAATTCAACACTGATACACGCTCAACTCCACTTTTTGGCAATAACGCGTTATATTTTTCAGCAAGATAAATTAAGATCGATGCCGATTCAAACACCTTTATATGTTTATCGTTTTCGTGATCTATTAACGCAGGAATTTTACTATTAGGGTTGATGTCAACAAAACCAGATGAAAACTGCTCTCCTTCGCCTATATCAATATAGTGCGCGTCATAGTCTGCATCTTTTTCCTGCGCTAACAATTCTTCTAACATTATGGTGACTTTTTGCCCATTGGGAGTCCCCATTGAATAAAGCTGTAAAGGATGCTCTCCTACAGGTAATGTTTTTTCATGAGTAGCACCTGATACGGGTCTATTAATACTCGCCCACTTTCCGCCGCTTACTGCATCTTGACGCCAAATTTTCGGTGGTTGGTATTGATCACTCATCGGTAATGCTCCTGCTAATCAATTTAGGAATGAATGTTAATTTACTTCTTTTTTGTCCACGTAAAGTCTTTGAACATAGCATCAATAGGTGTTTTTGCAACATGGTTGACATAATTGCTGATCACTTTTTGAGATAAACCAAGAATCACCTCTAAAACTTGTTTTTGACCATATCCTGCTTGGTAAAAAGCATTAAGCGTTTCGTCTGAAACTGCACCGCGTTCGCGAACCATTGCAAGTGTAAAATCATGCAATGCTTGTAGTTTATCTGAAGGTAATTTTGTTTCGTTTCGCAAAGCTTCTGTTATAGCAGGATCAACTTTCATAGAGTTAGCAATAGCGCTATGAGCTGGCACGCAGTAATGGCATTCATGCTCTACATTAATGGTTTGCCAAACAACCGTTAGCTCTTCTGGATTAAAAGACGTTTCGGTGAATAATGAATGCAATGCATTATAACCTTTGTAGGTTTCAGGCGATTCTGCCATTACGGCATACAGGCCAGGAATACTCCCCATTTGTTGTTCAGCATCTTGCAGCATTTCTTTGCTTTTCTCTGGTGCGGTTTCTAACGTATGTAAAGTAAAATCACTCATTTTTTGTTGCTCCTAATTTGTATCGTTAATAATTTATTACCGCTAAGTAGGTAAATTATTTGTATTTAAAAAATGTAACTGTTCATTTATTTTCTCATTCATGGATAGACTATAGAACAACGTGAACGATCGCTCAAGTATAATTTGAACGAATGCTCAAAATACAAATCCATATAAACTTATCTCGTTGTTTATAAGGGATATTTAAATATAAATAAATTTTTCTTGATAATAAATCAGATAAAAATCAATAATTACCCTCTTTACCTAGTTACCATAAAGCCATACAATTGAACGATTGTTCAATACTTGCTTGAAGAGTATGAGAAAATTATGGCAAATATAGCAAAGTTTGATCGTCAGGAAGTTATCAACAAAGCTACCAACCTGTATTGGAAAAAAGGCTTTCATGCAACCTCGATGCGAAATTTACAAGACGAAATTGATATGCGTCCTGGTAGCATTTATGCCGCTTTTGGCAGTAAAGATGGTTTATTTAAAGAAACATTAAGAAATTACACTGATTTAGGTATTGCGCAACTCGCTCATTATAAAGAACAGAATAGTTCACCGCTTGAAGCGCTTCGTGCATTTGTCAAAAACTTAGTCATAGACTCACAAGACAATGCACCTAATGGTATTTGCATGTTATCTAAAACAATTGGTGAATTAACCGAAGAGAATCAAGAACTGCTCAACGTGACGAAAGCGCATTTAGCTGAAATTTTACAAGAATTCGTCGTGATTATCGAAGAAGCCCAACAAAAAGGGGAAATTGATAAACATAAAAGTGCAGAAGAGCTCGCAAACCATGTGCAAATTCAAATAGCAGGCTTACGCACCTTTGCAAAAATAAATAATGATAAGAACAAATTGAATAACTTGATTGATGATATGTTTACCCATTACCCTTTCTAGACAATACACATTTCACGCGAATATGTATTGTTAAAGGCAATAAATCATTTAGCTAATCGTTGTTGTTGCAAACTTAATCGTCGATGAGAGCTATACACATGTTGTAAACTTTTGTTGTTGTTTAACACGGCATCAATTTCTACCGACAACATTTTAGAAATCGGTAATATTTCTAACGTCCCGTGCGCATCTAAATTTGTAGTCAACAACGGTGTTTTCCCAAAGGCAAACAAGCTACGGTCTGTGTCTTTAATATTTCCATCAACATATAACTTCAACCCGCCGAACCAATGGTTTATAACTTTAATATTGTGCCCTTTCACATTGAATTCGAATACTTTACGCATGATATTCCCTACGACTATGGATAAATGAATTTTTAGTGTATCACTATGAAAGAACTTTTCGAAGTTATAATATTGATTTTTATAAACAATTATCTATGTTTTTTAGATTATCGCGCTCTCGAATTAAAGCTGTTTTCTCATGCGCGATTAACGCATCTCGCTCATTTTCACTCATTGGAGATTTTGCTCCTTGGGGGCTCAATACTACATCTGGCATAACGTGAGAGAAAACTAATAACGCGCGCTCAAGGTGGAAGTCTGAAGTCACTAGGATGATATGATCTATCTTATGATGTGCCAATATAGGCTTTGCCAGTAATGCATCCTCTAAGGTGTATCGACTTAAAGCGGGCTGATAAAATACATTTCTACCAATGCCCTTACTTTGTAAATATTGCTGGCAATAATGAGCATGTGGTTTCGTTGTGGTGTTAAAATGCTCTCCAAAGCCACCAGTACAGAGGATACGGCAACTCATATCCTGTTGAAATACATCAAGTACTTTATCGCAACGGCTTTTTGCAATGACTGACAACTTACCTGTGTTATCGTTTGGTGAACCTAACAGTACAATTGCAGAATTAATAAATCACCCCAAGTTTTCGAACCGAACGCCTTTAGCGTTTGCATGTAAGTTAATTCATGTTGAACCATAACACTATACTGTTCTTGATATTCGTCTTTACTCTATACGCTTAAATCCAATAAACAGGATAATGTCTATTTGGATTTGTTGACATGTTATTGACAAATAAAGCAACTAACAGCAATAAAATACTTCCTAATAAAACAGGAGTAACAATGAACCAATAACCTAGTGCGTGAATTTGTTCGCCACCTATTGTCGCAATTAATGCAGAAGCTCCCCCAGGCGGGTGTAAAGTTCGAGTTAGATGCATAAACATGATTGCTAGTGATACTGCCAATGCACTCGCTATCATCATATTTTCTGAAAAGACTAAACTGACACTGACACCAACAAAAGCTGAAATTACGTGACCACCAATTAAATTTCTTGGTTGTGAAAACTCAGCTAACGGAGCGCCATAAATGAGCACTGCGGAAGCACCAAAAGAGCCAATTAACATCATTAAGCTTTTTTCATCGTAATGTAAAACCTCACCAACATAGGCGATCAGAAATATACCCAAAAACGATCCTACCCAAGACCAAACAATTTTTTTGAAAGGTTTTCTTGGTGGGCATTGCCCTTTCGTTTTCATACGCGAAAAATATATTCTCATGACTAAAACCTACGAATTTATAATTAGTTAGCAATTAAACCTTTAATACAAGATAAATAATAAGTGATTATAAAACGGAAACGCCCATCGTTATTAGCGTTGGGCGTTTCTTCTTACAGAATGTATATAAATTCGAACTTAACGTGATAAATGTAGAATAGGAAATGGTTTACCTAAGTCATCAAGTGGCGAACGAGAAGTTACTTTAAAACCAAAATGTTGATAAAAACCAACAGCTTTTGGATTTTGTTCGTTTACATCTACATAGTTAACTGCATAGCTATCAATTGCGTATTGCAACAATAATTTACCTATGCCTTTTCCTTGAGCGGCTTCGATGACAAATAGCATTTCAATTTTGTTTTCATGAGTTCCCACAAAACCGATAATGATATTGTCAATATTTTTAACGTAATGAAGCGACACCACAGGAAAAGCCTGCTCGATAATAATAGGTTTAAAAAACGCTATATCTTCTTCTGAAATAAAATCATGCGTAGCTCGGACTGAGTTTTCCCAAACACTTAGCAATTCTGCATAATGATGAGGAAGTGCTTTCTCTATTTTCATTCTGTTATCTCTATGAAAAACCATTGCATTGCACAGTCGCGGTGCGAATATAACAGGAATACGCACCAATATGAACAAAACAAATTATTAGCATTAAACCAAATCGCTATTGAACATAATCTTTATACATAACAATAACGCCAAATAGTAATGTTCAGTATTGGTGCGCTTAAAGCATTTTTCATGAATAACGTTATAAAAAGGTGCGCTATGCTAAATAATAATGTTGACGAATAAACAAATAAGCCAGAAAAAATATGTGATTAGTACAATATCGAGTAATTTGAGTAACAGTATACGAATTCAAGGAAAGACAGTGATATATACCATAGTAAGTAGATTACAAAAGGCGAGAAAGTTTTTTTAGATGCTCCTTAAACGCAAAAGCCCTGAGTTGATTCAGGGCTTTTGTAATATTAATTTGTAAGCTGCTTGCTATTTTCTACGAGAGAAACCGAAACCTACAAGTGCCAAACCAAGTATTGCAATTGTTGACGGTTCAGGAACTTGCACAGCACTGTCTGCTACACGATACACTATCGTCTCATAATAAGATCCGCCATCGACAACATCAATAAATGACCAAAGACCATCTAAGCCGTTTTGAACATCAATGTGAGAATGGCTGTTAGAAAACCAACCAACTGCTTTAGCATAATTTTTGCCGTTATAAGTCTCTGTATTACCTGAAGAATAATCTACAACAAAGGTATCAGCACTAATACCTAAAGTATTAAATAGGTTAGAAGTCATGATATTCCAACCATAACCTGCCTGTTCAGTGATATCCATAGCGCCGCAAGAATATTCTAAAACACCGTCAGAGCAAGGAGAAGCCCAGGCTAAATCAAACCCAGCAACCGTTACAAATGCATCTTCTGCTACTTCACCCGTGTATAATGTTGCACTCGCTTGAACACTAATTACGCAACTTAATATTAATCCAATTAATTTTTTCATCGTTACTACCTTTTAAACCTGCTACTTCTTACCACTGTATAAGCAAACTTCAAGCCATGCCTACAACCCTTTGTTAAATATCAGTTTTATAAAACTTGTTTTTTGTATGTGTTAAAAAAGCTGACATAACATTTCTCGATGGCTGTATGGTTCTAATGGGTAGATAAAGGCAATATAATGAAAGCCCTGAATAATTTCAGGGCTAAGCAAATCAATGAATATTAACCTATTATTGATTGCTCTTTGTAGCTGACTTAGCTGGATGTATATATTTTCTTAATAACCCAGGTAACACCGTTAAATCGGTAATTACTGCTAACATCATGGCACAAGCTGTTAACAGACCAAAATACACACTTGGAACAAAATCTGAGAATACAAACATACTAAAGCCTGTTGCGATTAAGGTAGAGGTGTACACAATCGCTAAACCTGTATGTGAAAATGCATGTTGCATAGGATTTCCATCCAACTTACTTTTATAGGCATCAACAAAGTGTATCGTGTCATCAATTGCAATCCCCATAGCTATTGCCGCAATGGTAATGGTCATTAAATCTAACGGGATCCCTAACCAGCCAATGATACCTAAAATACCTAAGGTATTAATAATATTGGGAACTAACGCTATTAAGGCAATTTTTATCGAACGAAAAATCGCAAACAAAACTAACGCTAAAACCACGTAAACAATACCTAATGTGGTTATTTGAGAATCAAAAAGTCTCGATAGAATATCTTGATACAAGACAAATAAGTTTGTTAACTCTACTTGGTTTTCTGATAAGCCGGCTGCATTTAAATCTTTTGTTAATTTTTCTAAAAATTCAGCGCGATTAAGCTCAGGTAAAGTATCTTGAATACGAGTTGAAATACGCATCGTGTTCGAATCAATATCAATGTATGCTCCAACTAAGCTATCTATTGTCTCTTTATCAACCATTGAATAAATCACGTCTAATTCATATTCTGTGATTGGTGCACCATCATTTAATTGTTTTGCTAATTTAGTAAAACTTATTAATGAAGTTACATTACCTGTAGCATCAAAAGCATTAACAACTGCATGGCCTAGGTGTAAAGTATTCACTTGCTTTGCAGTCATAAATAAATCAGATTTATCAGTCGCATCATCATACGATATTACGATATCAAGAGGCGTTGACCCTCCAAATTCTTTATCAATAAAACTTAATTCTTGATACACTTTAGTGTCGGGATGGAAATAATCAATAAAACTGTTTTCAACATTTAACTTACTAATACCTACTGCGAGTATTGCCATAAAAACTAAAGGTATAATAATAAAAAATCTAGGTGCTGATTTTATTTTATTACCCAATTTAGCGAGTAAATTTGACAACCATGCATATTCTTTAGATTCTTTACTTGCTGAAAAATAACTCAACAAAACTGGGAACAATAACAAGGCAACACTCAGTGTTACAATATTTGAAATCAGCATCATAATGCCAAAGTCAATAATAGGTTGAATGCCACTAAAGATCAGAGAACCAAAGCCAACAGACGTGGTTAATGCGGCAAAAAAACATGGCGCTAACTTTTCTTTAAGGGTATTAACTAGCCTTTCATGTTGTGTGAATTCTGGGTTTTTCCTACTGACTTCACGATAACAGGTGATCAAATGAAGCATAATCGCCAGTGTTAATATAAGTTGTAAGGCAACAAAATTTGCAGAAATAACGGTAGCCGGAAGCTTTAGAAGTGCCAGTAACCCCATGGTCAACAATATACTCGATGCACAAGCAAACATGGGAAAAAGAACCCACTTTATGCTTCTAAAAAGCAACATTAAAAGTAAAACGATTAATACGCCAATACCTGAGCCAAAATAGAGTAAATCTTGTTTAACGATTTCAATTAAGCGAATACCCACAATATAACTTCCGCCAATATAAACAGAGCCGTCAAGTTGCGCTTGTTCAACAATCTGTTCAATTTGAATTAGCTCTTGTTGACGTTGTTGCCCTATTTTCTCTTCAATTTTTGTTGCTTTACGTTTTAGTGCTTCAAGTTTTTGATTTTCTTCGTCGGTAAGTTCTCTTGTTAGTAGACGTTTGTTAATACTAAGAATTTTTTCATTTAACGTAAGTAGTTTTTCATTTTTTTTAAAAACAATTTGAATAGCAGCAGCATCTTGCTTTTGATTAACGAGTAAGTCTGTATAGATGGGATGATCAGTGAGTAGTGTGCGAAGCTCTTCTGGTGAATACTGCTGCTTTTCATAGGTTAATTCACTTACATTACTGTTTGAAAGTAATTGTGATTTGCTTTGAATCAATGGCACAGACAACATTGACTGAACTTTCGATACTCTCTCTATTCGAGAGAAACTATCCGAAAGCTTGCTCATTCCCTTAATGGTATCTGCGGTAAAAACGTCACCATTTTGGGGTTGGTAAGCGACAAGAATGAACTCATCAGGCGAGAACTTCTGATTAGCTAGTTGTGTTTTAATATACAGTGCATTGTTTTTAGTTAGCAAGGTATCTGCTGATGCGTCAATTTTAAATTTTAGCGCGTTACTTCCTAATACAACAAACAAGGCAGCGAAAACTAACAGTATTAGAATGCGTTGCTTTAAAATTATGTCACCTATATTTTCGATGATCGTCGCACTCTTTTTACTCATTATTATTCTCTTTCTCTTTAGTAATGGTATTTGTTGCAGGCTCAACGGTAGTTCCAGTGGTTATTGTTTCTTGCCTTGCATCTATTTCATCACGGTTTCTTGCTTGGATATATTGGTTTCTAAAGTACACGTATGGGTCATCGGCTTGCTGATATAACGTTTGATATAGCTCTGCTCTTTCGGCAAAGTCTGTGACGCCTCCGAGAATACGAGCATGGGTATCATCAGGGCTTGATAACACGTATTTAGTTGGATGCACTAAACCTTCTGTAATGATAGAAGCTGTATTTCGTAAGTCAGATTGGCCAAGAAACGGTAAAACTAAGTACGCACCACTTGAGACTTTATGATGTCGTAGCATTTGTGCAACATTACGCGGTTGTGCCTTGATATCAAACCATGCCTCAGCAGGATCAAACAATCCGACTAACCCAACAGTTGAGTTGATCAAAAACCGAGCAAAGTTATTACCTGCATGGCCAAATTCACCACTAAAAACGTTATTCACTAAGTTTAAAGGTTCACGTATGTTATCAAAAACATTAGCAACCGATTGTTTTACAGGATCTGGTAAAACAAAGTTATAACCCTTTGCCACAGGTATAAATAAGTAGGTATAGGTAAAATGATTTAACTGAAAAATACTACGATTAAATGACTCAATAGGATCATAATAGTAAACCGTATCATCAAATGGCTGGTCTCCCATAAGGGTAGAATCATCTGTAGCTACGATAGTCGGTTCAATTTCAATAATACCATTGGAAGTATTTATGGTGGTTACATTACTATCAGATAACTGTTCTACTTTGGGCTCTACTGGCTCAGGTGTTGGTGTTGAATTCGGTGAACTCGTACAAGCAGTACATAACAAAGAAGTTGTCAGCAGAAATAAGGGTAATGATTTAGTCATTAATTTATTCTCATATTGATATCAGCTAACTTTACTGGTGCTCATAATAAACAGACCACCTGAAAACAGCTAAATTATTGTTATTTTGATTCAGGTACCGTATTTTCAACTTTTAAATCATATTCATTAATAAAGGCATGATATAAAAGTGAGGTAAATGCATCCCATTTAGAAATTTCTGTATCATTTATTGTTCCTTCAATGGGAACTTTAAAAGCAACTAAACCTTTTTCGTCACTTTCAAATATAGTGGCAAGACCGTCAATAATCCCCTCATAAATTCCCGTGAATAGCCCGTCTTTATCTTTCACGATATCTTCTCTCCATGTGAATATATCTGGATTATAAATGCCTGCTTTCATATAGCCGTTAACTTCACCATTTAACGTGTATAACTCTATAGCTGCATCAACAGTACCTTGCTCTATATCTATTGGTGTATAAACTTCAATGAGACCCGCTAATTTATTAATCGGCAGTTTTTTCATACTAAAGTTTATATCAAAAGTTGGATCGACGGTTTCAGGGTTAATAAACCCCTTCAACTGAACTTTCGCTTGCCCCATTAAATCACCATTAAGGTGATAATTTGCAACTGAGCTGCCAGATAATTCACTACTATTGGTAATATTAGTGACTACCCCAGTTATATTATTCACATAATGCTCTTGTTGTTGCCCTTCAATCTCGTTTAATAAGCGAATTTTAGTATCGCTAATGAGTATTTCATCTATATTGATAGGGCTGGCAAAATTAATCAAGGTTAACCAAGTATCAGGCTGTTTCGCTTTTGGATCAATTTTGTTCTGTTCTTTTGGTTCGTCAACAAAGGAAAAGGTCGTTGAACGAATATGTACCTTAGCTACAACAACTCCTTTTATAAGCGCAGACCAAAGTATAGAAAAATCAATTTCGTCGGCAGATATTGTGGGTGTTGTTTTTATATTTGGCTGTAAATAAAGTTCTAATCCTTGAATTTGATAAGCCCCTCTAAATAAAGCTAAATCAATGTCATCTATATGCCCTTTAACTCCTTTAGTATTAGCTAGCTTTTGATTAATAGAGTATTTTATAATATCAGGTGCAACAATGCGCAACGCAACAATCAAGCAAAAAGCAATTAAACAATATACCGCTATATTTGATTTTTTTAACACGGTGTTCTCCTTTAGTTTGTTATACGCTCTCTTTTTTTGACGCCTGCTTTTTTTGTAATACACGGTAAAAAATATAAATAATAGTCGCCGCAATAATGAAAGTGATTGCCATACTTGACGGATTTTTCATCACTTCTAATGCGCCTTTACCAAAAACAACAGCACTAAGCCCTAAAGGTGCAATACCAAGAGTTGAGCCTACTAAGTATTGGATCATGTTAATTTTTAATGTGCCACTAATAATGCTGGTAATAGTAAAAGGCGGTGTTGGCGCTAATCGAAGTGCAAAAACAGCCCAACCACCTTTATGATCAAGTTTAGCCTCAATAGCATTTAAAGGCTTTTCTAGGAACGAACCTAATGAATTTACACCGATAAACCTGCCAATAAAATAACCAGACAAACTTGCAAGGGTGAAGCCGACAATAGCAATAGGAACAGCAAACCAAAGATCAAACACTAAACTGACTGAAAACGCCATAAGTGGAATGGGAATTAACAATGCCCCCCCTACCGCAAAAACTAATATGAATATTAATGCGGTTGTCCAATCTTGCGGTACATCATTGGTTAATTCTTTAACTTTATCGACTGTTAAATAGTCATTGATGGGCGTTAAGAAATAAATTGCTACAAGTACGCCTATTGCAATTAATACCGCTAGTGCTCTAAAAATATTTTTTTTATGTTTCATGATGACGCCTCATTGACTAACCAAGCAAAAATGGCACGATGGGTTTGCAAATAAGGTAAGTATTCAGGGTGCCACTGAACACCTAACACAGGACTATTATCTTTTGTTTCAAGTACTTGAGCAATACCTGACTTTTCGATCCCCGTTACCTGTAGGTTATTACCTGGTTTTGCAATTGCTTGAGAATGTATTGCATTAACAGATACTGGCGACTTACCAGCTATATCACGAATAAGAGAGTTTTTTCTGGTAACAAACACTTCTTTTCTTGGAAACACAGAACGAGCACGTACTTTTTCTTTTAGCACGTCTAAGGTGGAAGCATACATGGTGCCGCCACAGTGTGCGTTTAGTAATTGGTGCCCTCTACAGATACCAAGAATTGGAATATCATTTTGCAATGCATTTTTAATAAATTGCTTTTCCATTTCATCACGTTGTTTATCGTATTTCACCCCACCAAAGCTCGCAATAAACTCCATTGGGTATAACATAGCCTCTTTTATTTGTGTGGTTAGGGTTCTTGGATAATGAGGCACATTCTCTAATTCTCTATTTTTTGGATGAATATCTGAGCCTCCGCCAATAATATAACCATCAAATGCTAAATCCCCATCAAACGAATTTGGTGTTACTCTAACTGGAGTTCCTCCAGCAAGTTTTACGTTTAATGCGGTAAATAGCCAAGCCATTAATCCACCCGAATTTGGCCCAGTGACTGCGATTTTTGGCTTTTTATTGTTCATATTGTGCCTTATCTTGACTAAATATAAGTAGATAAGCAAATAGCGTTCCTAAAACAGAATTATAAGATAACCTGCTGTTTTAAAATGAATATATTAAAAACATATTTAATTTTCAGATCAGATAATTGTAACTATCACCCTATCGGTAAGTAATTTTTTCATGCCAACAGTGATGACCGAAATATATTAGGATTTATAAAACAGTTTGAGTTAAGCGGATGCTGTTAGGAGTATAGCTAATAAGATGACTTAACGATTATTAAGTTTTGCACAAGCGAGAAGTTCAGTATGTGTTCGTTGCTGGTACCAGTTATTATATACCAATTCAAATTGATTAAAGACGATAGACCCGAAACTTCGTTCTCTATTTGCTTGGCAAAGCTCAAATAGTCTTTGACTATCCTTTATCGGTCGACAAAACCTAATTGCCGTACAATGTGCCGTAATTAACTTATATCTTGAATCAAACGTTGTGTTTGGCAAACTCTTAAAAGCTTGTCTTAATTTTTTTCGAAAAGTGTGTAAATTGTTATCTACAGGAAAACCTTGAATTACTATGCAACTTTCAGATGCTGTTACACCAATAAAGTTTATTTCTACAGGGGGACACTCTGCCACTACGTGATTATATGCCTTGATATACTCATCAATATTTACCTTAGATAAAGTAAAATCTTCAATACACGAAATAATCGAAAGCATTGTTATATGTAAATCAGAGCGAGGATAAAAATATTGTTCTGGTTCAACCTTGTGTACTTCTGTTAAAAATTCACTTATTTTATCAGCCACTTGCTGGCTATTTTTATCAATATAACTAAGTGCCGTGATACCACGCCTCGTATCTAGTGAGGAATGTATGAATGGATCTAATGTTAAACAATTTGCTCTTGCCGAATCAGTAAAGCGCTGCCACATTTCATTGTAATGAGAAGCGATCACTTTTTACTCCTTAAAGCGAATAAAGACACAATAAATGTAGAATGGAGCTTTAGCTCACTAACTATTAACGATAAAAGCACCGATAAAGCAAAAAGTTGAGATGAAGAAACCTAGAAATGGCACTTTAAACCAATATTTTTTTGCTAATAATAAGTAAGCACCACTCACTAAAATAGGTACACACATCAACCAAAGGTTGGTTTTTAAAAACGATATGTGTAAACAAGCTAATGGTAAATAAATAAATGCAAAAGTGATCAACCCTAAACTATGACTTGCGTTAAAACCAACCCATGCCTGCCACATAGTTGTTTGTTTTGTGATCACTGGAGAAGTACCTTTCATGGCTTCTGTTACTTCCGATGAATAGGCGTTAAATTTATCAGTATAAAGGGTATATATAAGATGAATACATCCTAATAGACCAAAGATAACACTACCTATGATTAATAATATTTGCGACAGCATGTCATCATTCCTTGTGTAGGATTTAACGTATTAATAAACATCACGATTGAAAATCTTCAATTGTGTTTTGAAAGCTGTTTCCACTGCTGGAAAGTGCCAATAAAAAATGTTCCACCAATAAATAAACAAATAGATGAACTAACAAACCAAAACGTTTGGCTATTTTCAGGAAACATAGGCATTAGAAAAACAAACCCAACGGCACGTAACAAAAAAATACTACTAATAACAATAAGCGCACACCTTAGTAACGGTAAAGGTTTTATGGCACCCGCGCCTGATAATCCATATAACGCCCAAACACTCAACAGAGCAACAATTACAGAAGTCACCATTGTAGGATACCAATGCCCTTGTTCAGCCATTCGAGCCATCTGCTCTCCTGCACCTAACATTCGATACCAATCACTTCCGTAAACAATACAACCGACATGCGCAAGTGCCGCTAATATGCAACAAAAAGCGGCTACCAAAAGCAGTTTATTATTAACCTGGTTGGCCATTTACTATTCCTTTAATCATTTGAATGTAAAGGCTAGCAGAAATTAAACCGGCTAAACATATTAAAAACGTTAAGGGATGTGACAAAAAAGGTGAAAAATACGTTCGGAAACAAAAAATATAGTAATTATTGTAAATTACTAGGTAAGTTGTTTCACCAGCTACAGAATTTAACTGGTGAAACAATAATTTTAACGGTTAATCGTCTTGAAGATCATTCGTGTAATACGCTGCGTATGCCAGCGTGCTCAATGAGAAATATAAAGCAGCCAGTACGAAAAGTACTTTAAATAACAAAAGACCTGCTGACATAACAAAATTTACCGCTAGTAAGGTAAATAATACTGCCCCTACAGCAGAAAATAACGCTCGAAATAAATTTTCATTTTCAATTAATAAATCGTTATTCGCATTTCCCATATTCACTTCCCCTTCTAACTCGTTACAATTTTTCATTATTATTATGTAATAGGCTTTTTAGATACCCAGATTATTATTTAAACATTTATTTAGTATTTTTCAAGCGTAATGTTTGTTTTTTCAACAAAAAATCATTTGTATGATGTGAATACTCCGAGTATTTAAACTTTTCAGGGCGGCGTTACGGTTTTGATACCTAGCGTGAAGAATGCTCTTTAGCGCTCAAAAACCGATGATCACTTTCTGAGTTTGGTAGCTGGCATGTATCATATTGACCGAATAACGCATATCGATTAAATGCTATACGATCATAAAGCCAATTTCTTATTCTTTTAGGAATAATTTTACCTACAGACAATAGTCGCCACGGAAACCCAAGCTTGCTTATAACATGTAAAAATGCATCACTTTTATCGAAATAATGATTACCTTCAACATACAACATTGTATCAAAGTGAACAGTTGCAAGATTGAAATGCGCTAGTATTTGCTGTCCTTCAGGTGATTGTACGCTGCATAATTTAAAATGCTGCTGTTTATCGTACTTGATAATAAATTGACACCAAGCATTACATAACTTGCAAACACCATCGAATAAAATCACACGATCATCGGCACCAATATTAGGAGGATATTTTTCAGCGTTCAAACTTTTCTCCGTTATCTACTCATTGTTAAACTCGTCTTTTAACGCGTTAAGTATAATAAAACTAAAACCGATTAGAGCAATATTGGTGGTAACAGGATTAAATGCCTCAATAAGCAGTTGAGGCTGAAATATCGCAACAAAGATTAATAAACCAGAAAGCCCAAGAATGTTTAATAGCACTATATACTTATTACGGTAGTAAACAAAAAATACCATGCCAAAAATAACTTCGCTCACACCCGCTAATTTTGTCACTAAATAAGAAAGTTCATTTGATAGACCAATGCTTGCAGTCATGACTTTCTCTAAAGGGGATATATGCACAAGTTTTGGGAATATTCCATGATATAACCAACTAAACGTAATAATGAATCTTGAAATTTGTATTGATGACAAAGTTAACCTCATTGTTTTAACAGAGTTAATTGGCCTTTAATCGCCAATTAACTCCATAATAAATGGCTGCGCCAATCAAGCCACTATATAGGCAAGCCTTGTGTAACATCGGCACTGATATTAAATCTAAAAACTGATTATCTATAGTCAAAGGAAAAAATGGTTCAACATCAGCATGCATAATACTATCAAGTAAAACATGACTAAAACTGCCAATAAAAGCACTTAAAAGCACAACCCACCATTTAATAGAAACAACGCTATTTTCATTCGATATTGTTAGTATTTTTAAACCCAACTCAGATAGATACTTACCTGTTAATGCTGAAAACAATGCAATCAATATCGCGCCAATATAGGTATGAGTAAAGCCGTGTAGATGACCTTCCCCCGTTATCATCACAATGAGAGGTTGAATATCCATCACTATTTGAGTCCATCCAAACACCATCAAACTAAAGCTACCTTGTAAAATGGCTTTAATGAAAATTCCTGGCCCCATATGTATTGGCGTAAAAGGCATTATGAAACCCTATAGTTGCTAATGATTAATGTGATTTTTATCGTCATTTATAGCGCTAACTTCCTTGGCTTTATAGGTAATATAACATGAGACAGTGTATTGATTAACACAGTCAAAATAAATGATTAGTGGCTATCTATTAATTAAGGAAGAACAAACCGCATTTATAGTTAAAGGAATGGTTGGCATGTTAAACACTAGAAAGCAAAAAGCCCTAACATTGCTGTTAAGGCTTTTTCTATGTATGGCGGTGAAATAGAGACTTGAACTCTACTCGAAGGTTTAGTGCTACAAACCCATTGGCTAACTGAATAAAGTTATGAAGAAAAAAACCGCTAATGTTGCAATTAACGGTTTCTTAGAATATGGCGGTGAGATAGGGATTTGAATCCTACCCGAAGGTTTAGTGCTACAAACCCTTTAGCTAACTAAATAAAGTTATGACGAAAAAAAACCGCTAATTTTTAAATTAACGGTTTCTTAGAATATGGCAGTGAAATAGAGGCTTGAACCCTACTCGAAGGTTTAGTGCTACAAACCCTTTGGCTAACTAAATAAAGTTATGACGAAAATAAACCGCTAATTTTTAAATTAACGGTTTCTTAGAATATGGCGGTGAGATAGAGATTTGAATCCTACTCGAAGGTTTAGTGCTACAAACCCTTTGGCTAACTAAATAAAGTTATGACGAAAAAAAACCGCTAATTTTTCAATTAACGGTTTCTTAGAATATGGCGGTGAGATAGGGATTTGAACCCTAGAAGGGCTACAAACCCTTGCCGGTTTTCAAGACCGGTGCTTTCGAC
>NZ_JAUOPD010000003.1 GCF_030546745.1 Thalassotalea sp. 1_MG-2023 | reverse complement strand
CCTCAATGAAGTAAAAAACCTGTTCAAAACCGCTTCTTGGCTTGTCCCCGAGAAGTGGAGCGCATTGTAGAGATCTTATGAAATGGATCAAGTACTTTTTGCATTATTTTGTTTGTTCGAACAAATATTGAACTTAATGCTGTATATGTGAACTAAACTATGTCATAACTAGTTAGTTTCCCAGTATTTGAATCCTGTGAGACGCATTTTAAATAGTTAAAACGTTAATAATAATAAAAAGAAACGTTACGTTTCTAGTGAGTACAAACAATGAATAAAGTAATCGTATTACTACTTTGTTGTTTATGTACGATTGCTGATGCGAAGGATTTTGCAAAAGAAAAACAGGAACGTTTAATTGGCAGTCTACTTAAACAACAAGTGAAGCAACAAATATCAATTGAAAACAGTGTTCAGTCGCTATTAACAAGATATCCAGAGAAAGTGGATTTAGTCGTAACAACTGCGATTAAGTTATATCCCCGTGATTATAAAGGTATTATGAAAGGAGCAATGGAAGCTGAGCCTGTTTTATCTTGTAGTGTATTAGAGGCTATGATGGCGTCTAATGTTGCATCAACTGAACAATTACTCGCACAAGCTATCACCCTAGAACCAGCATATACCCATGAATTAATGGTTACCGCTGCTAAGGTGCAGCCAGACAACTTTGATAAAATTTTACGTGTAACGCTAAAAACAGAACCATTATTATCTGATAGGATCGTCGATAAAACCATGGAAGCACACCCAGAAAAATTATTTTCGATTTTACTCAGTGCCATTCGTGAATTACCCGGTAATATCTCAAGCTTTATGAAAGCAGCATTTAATTTGTCAACCTCAACGGCTGAACAACCTGCGACTAATACCTTCACTTTAAAAGAACAAAAGCATTTGGAAGATGTATTAAATGCTGCTCTGTCATCAGGTATGACAAAAAAAGATGCGATGAACGTTGCGCTAAGTAGTGGTATAAATCAAAACACACTGGATAAGCTTAATTTGGAAAACTGAGCCGACTTAACTGAGCCATAAAAATAACCGCTAAAAAAAGGAGCTAAGCGCTCCTTTTTTATTAACTTCACCTTTCTCGTGCAATCGCGCGATGGGCAATATCAGTTCTAAACTCTACACCTTGCCAAGTAATTTGGTGTAGTAGTTCATACGCAGCTTTTTGTGCAGACGTTACATTTTCTCCAAGCGCAGTAGCACATAACACTCTGCCACCAGCAGTAACAACATGGCCATCTTTCAATGCTGTGCCTGCATGAAAAGTTTTACGATCTTCTGCTCTGTTTGTATCTAAACCAGAGATAACGTCACCTTTCGGGTAACTTGCCGGATAACCCGCTGCTGCAAGCACAACACCTACTGCTGCACGAGGGTCAAAACTAATGTTTTGAATGTTAAGCTTACCCTCACAAGCAGCTAAACATAAATCGACAAGGTTTGATTGTAAACGCATCATTATAGGTTGAGTTTCAGGATCACCAAAACGACAGTTATATTCAATCACTTTTGGTGTTCCATCTGCTGCGATCATTAATCCTGCATACAAAAAACCAGTATAAGGGGCATCTTCTTTCGCCATACCTTCAACTGTCGGTATAATCACTTCTTCCATGGTACGTTTATGTATTTCTGGTGTTACAACGGGTGCAGGTGAATATGCGCCCATACCACCGGTATTAGGTCCTTTATCGCCATCGTACGCGCGTTTATGGTCTTGGCTTGTAGCAAAAGGTAAAATATTTTTACCATCAACCATCACAATAAAGCTTGCTTCTTCGCCTTCTAAAAATTCTTCAATAACCACACGATGGCCAGCATCACCGAACGCATTGCCAGCGAGCATATCTTTAATCGCGTCTTCTGCTTCTTCAAGTGTCATCGCAACAATCACACCTTTACCTGCTGCTAGGCCGTCAGCCTTAACAACAATAGGAGCACCCTGTTCACGTACGTACGCTAATGCCGGTTCGATTTCGGTAAAGTTAGCGTAGCTCCCTGTAGGGATATTATGACGAGCAAGAAAATCTTTTGTAAAGGCTTTCGAACCTTCTAGTTGAGCTGCTTTTGCACTCGGGCCAAAAATAGCTAACCCTTCTTGCTGAAAGACATCAACAATCCCATCAACCAATGGTTGCTCTGGGCCTACAATGGTTAAACTGACGTTATTGGTTTTAGCAAAATTAACTAAGGCATCGATATTGCTCACCGAGATATCGATATTTTCTAATTTGGGTTCGATTGCAGTACCCGCGTTACCCGGTGCAACAAATACCTTTTCAACTTGATTTGCTTGAGCGGCTTTCCAAGCTAACGCATGCTCGCGTCCGCCACTGCCAATAACTAATACATTCATTGATAATTTCCTAAAATGGTTAAAAAGAAAGAGCGACAAGTCACTCTTTCTGATTACTAAAAGCTTGCAATTAAGGTTTTACAAATTTAAGTGTCATTCGATCACTTTCACCAATTGCTAAATATTTCTCTTTGTCTTTATCACCTAATCGTAGTGATGGCGGTAATGTCCAAACACCTTTAGGGTGATCGGCGGTATCTTTCGCGTTCGCGTTTATTTCACTTTTCTCAGCTAACTGAAAACCCGCATCTTTTGCTAATTTAACTGTCAACTGTTCAGGAAAATATCCGCTGCGCTTATCTTCAGGCCATGACTGTGTATCTGGCATTCTATGTTCTACCACCCCTAACACGCCGCCTGATTTTAACGCGGTAAACGCGTCTTTGAATATTTGCTCAACACCTTCTTCGCCCCAGTTATGCAGGTTTCGAAAAGTTAACACTAAATCAGCCGTTCCAGCAGGGGCTAATTCACTTGGCTGTTTAGGAGTGAAATTAGTCAGCTTTACTTTGCTAAAAACTTCATTACCTGATAATTTTTTTTCTAAACTACGACGAGATTTACTATAATAATCATCACCGCCTGTATCTGGGTAATGAGCACCGTAAAGTGTACCTTTTTCTTTTAGTGCTGGTGCTAATATCTCTGTATACCAACCACCACCTGGGGCAATCTCCACCACTGTCATATCGGGTTTAAAACCAAAGAATTTTAATGTTTCAAGTGGATTACGGTAAATGTCTCGAGCTTTATTTTTATCGCTGCGATGTTTACCCATTACCGCACGTTCAAGTGCTGAAGCCTCTTTCGCTTTCATCAACATTAACTCGGCAGATGTTTCTTCTGCGATTGCCGCTGCTCCACCAAAAAGCGTTGCTGAACCTATAACAGCACTGATTAATTTATTTCTTAATGCTTTCATATTTTTTCTTCCTCTGAATGACCTATTGTAGTTATATCAAAATATAAGAACAAAATATGCGAAAACAATATTCAAAACCGATAAAAAAATTTAAAAAAAGCGCGAAAACAAGTTTTCAACGCTTTTTTAAACTTAAAACAGAGTAAAGCTCACACGCTCCAATCTTAATGACGGAAGTGACGCATACCAGTAAATACCATTGCAATACCGTGTTCATCGGCTGCAGCAATAACCTCTTCGTCACGCATCGAGCCACCTGGCTGAATTACCGCAGTAATGCCTGCTTCTGCAGCGGCATCTAAACCGTCACGGAAAGGAAAGAATGCATCAGAAGCCATTACAGACCCTTTTACTTCTAAGTTTTCATCTGCAGCTTTAATACCAGCGACCTTAGCAGAGTATACGCGGCTCATTTGTCCCGCACCAACACCAATTGTCATACTATTTTTAACATAAACAATGGCATTTGATTTAACAAATTTGGCAACTTTCCAACAAAATTTAAGATCACGCATCTCATCTTCTGTGGGTTGACGCTTTGTCACTACTTTAAGATCTTCGTCATTTACACGACCTTGATCACGATCTTGCAGTAATAAACCGCCATTGACACGTTTATAATCTAGGCCACTTGTTTGTACATTCCACTGACCACATTCTAATAAACGTACATTAGGTTTTGCGGCAACGATTTGTGCTGCAGCTTCTGAAATAGAAGGC
This sequence comes from Thalassotalea sp. 1_MG-2023, assembly GCF_030546745.1. GTDB lineage: Bacteria > Pseudomonadota > Gammaproteobacteria > Enterobacterales > Alteromonadaceae > Thalassotalea_C. The sequence continues at coordinate 275,416 of NZ_JAUOPD010000003.1, read as the reverse complement.
GCGATAATAACTTCTACAAACTGACGAGAAACGATAGCTTCCGCAGTATCTGCATCTAGTTCACGGTTAAAAGCAATAATGCCACCGAATGCAGAAGTTGGATCAGTTTTAAACGCTAAGTCATATGCGGTTAAAATATTATCGCCAATAGCCACCCCACAAGGGTTTGCATGCTTAACAATAACGCAAGCTGGTTCTTCAAATTCTTTAACACATTCTAGTGCTGCATCAGTGTCTGCAATGTTGTTGTACGACAGTGCTTTTCCTTGAAGTTGTGTTGCGGTTGATACCGACGCTTCTTCAGGGTTTGCTTCAACATAAAAAGCGGCATCTTGATGAGAGTTTTCACCGTAGCGAAGATCTTGCTTTTTAATAAATTGACTGTTGAAGGTTCGTGGAAACTTGTTGGTTTCTTCAAAATTCACTTCGTTACTTTCTGTGCCATGTGCTGATAACATTTGGCCGAAATAATTAGCGATCATGCCGTCGTAAGAAGCAGTATGTTCATATGCAGCAATGGCTAGATCAAAGCGCGTGTTATAGGTTAACGAGCCGTTGTTTGCGTCTAATTCAGCTAATACACGGTCATAATCATGAGCGTTAACGATAATCGTCACATCTTTATGATTTTTTGCCGCTGCACGCACCATTGTTGGCCCGCCAATATCAATATTTTCAATTGCATCTTCTAGTGAACAATTCTCTTTAGCAACAGTATTTGCAAATGGGTACAAATTAACCACAACCATATCAATTGCAGCAATATTGTTGTCAGCCATAACCGTTTCATCAGTGCCACGACGTGCCAAAATACCACCATGAATTTTTGGATGAAGCGTTTTTACTCGGCCATCCATTATTTCTGGGTGGCCAGTGTGATCAGACACTTCTGTCACCTTAATGCCATTATCTGCTAACAATTTCGCAGTGCCGCCAGTTGAAAGAATATCAACACCTTTTTGCGCTAAACTACGGGCAAAATCGACAATACCGATTTTATCAGACACACTTAATAGTGCACGTTTAATTGGGCGTGGGGTATCCATTGTTGTTTCTGTTACCTTAATGTAAATATTGTTTTGTCTGGCCTTTGACATATGTCCTTGGCGATTCATCCATCTTGTTTTTACCAATGAAAGTTTTCGTTTACGTAAACATTGTTCATTAGCTATAAGTAAAAAAGCACCCTAGGGTGCTTTTTTATTGCAGGCTAACCTGCGTGTACTTAGTTCATACCGTACTTTTTCAACTTCTTACGTAAAGTACCACGGTTTATGCCTAGTAAATTAGCAGCACGTGTTTGATTACCGCGTGTATACTTCATCACTTCCTCCAGCATAGGTGCTTCAATTTCTGACAGTACCAATTCGTACATATCGTCAACGTCATTGCCGTTTAATTGAGATAAGTAGTTGCTGATAGCAATTTTAGCTTGTGTACGTAATGGAGAAGCTTCAGCTTGTGTTTGTACATTACCTGTAACAAACGGAGATGAAATATTTTGTTCAAACATATAGTTCAGACTCTTAAGTTAATTTAAATGATCAAAATACTTATTCAACGCATCGAGTTGTTCTTCACAACTTTCTAATGCATTAAATATAGAACGAAACTCTTTTCCTTGGTGTAACAGTTGTGTATACCAAGAGGTGTGCTTGCGAGCAAATCTAACGCCCATAAACTCACCGTAAAACGTGTGTAAATCCTTTACATGCTCAATCACGATTGAGCGTATTTCTGCTATTAATGGTGGCGCTAAATGTTGACCTGTTTCAAGAAAGTGATTTACTTCTCTAAAAATCCACGGTCGACCTTGAGCTCCTCGGCCAATCATAATGGCGTCAGCACCGGTATAAGTGAGCACTTGCGCTGCTTTTTCTGCGTCAGTAATGTCTCCATTAGCGACTACAGGAATACTCACTGACTTTTTAACAGCTTTAATGGTGTCGTATTCAGCATCACCTTTATAAAAGTCATTGCGTGTACGGCCATGAACGACTAAAGATTGAATACCATTGTGCTCAGCGATTTGCGCAATTTCGACAGCATTTTTACTATTTTCACACCATCCGGTACGAATTTTTAACGTGACGGGTACAGAAACCGCATTAACCACTGATTTTACAATCTGTTCGACTAATACAGGCTCTTTCAGCAAAGCTGAACCCGCCAATTTTTTATTCACTTTCTTCGCTGGACACCCCATGTTGATATCAATGATTTGTGCACCATTATCAACATTGACTTTCGCAGCAAAAGCTAGCTCGTCAGGTTCAGAACCTGCAATTTGAACAGAACGAATACCTGATTCAGCAGAGTGAATCAAACGTCTTTTAGACTTTTCAGTATTCCAGACTTTTGGGTTTGCAGACACCATTTCTGATACGGCCAACCCAGCCCCCATTCGACAGCAAATCTGACGCATTGGTTGGTCTGTAATACCGGCCATAGGCGCAAGCATAGTTTGACTATTTAATCGATAAGAACCAATATTCACGTTGCTGTTTTTTTGAGCTACCTTTCAAAAGGGCGCTAAGTTTACGCGTTTTTAGCAAGATTGAAAAGCATATAAATTGAACAAATGTGAGTTTTTTTCAATCTTTTTATATTGACTTTTGACAAAACAATATTGCAGATGATTTAGATTTAAAATGTATAACGATTCTGTATAAATTTTAACTCAACTATTACAAAATGTTAGCGGCCAGTTCCCGATAGTCTTACCCATTCTTCTTGCACTGCAACGGGATCCATTTCACACCATTGGCTATAAATTTCTTGAAGTGACTCTGCTTGCGCTTCTAAAACACCTGATAAAGCAAGTTTGGCATCGTTTGCTAAAAATCCAGTAATGGTTGGTGCAAGTTCACGCAAAGGGCCTGCTAAAATATTAGCAACGACAATATCAGCCTTTAATGACGGTTGGTCTTGAGGAAGGTACAATGATAGTCGACTTTCTACACCATTTCTTTTTGCATTTTCTTTACTTGCCTGTAGTGCTTGTGGGTCTATATCGATTCCGATCACTTGCTTTGCACCTAATTTTAATGCCGCTAATGATAAAATGCCTGAACCACAGCCGAAATCAACAACGGTTTTTCCCGTTAAATCAAGGCTATCTAACCACGTTAAACATAAGGCGGTTGTTGGATGTGTGCCCGTACCAAAGGCTAAGCCAGGGTCTAACATAACATTGACAGCATCTGGTTCAGGGACCTCACGCCAGCTTGGACATATCCATAGTTTCTCGCCAAATTTCATCGGATGGAAATTATCCATCCACTCTCTTTCCCAGTCTTTATCTTCGAGTTGCTCGAGCTTGAATTTCATTTTTTCTCGGTCAGGGTGAATGCGTTGCAAATAACGAATTGCAGCATCCATGTCATGGGTAGCATCATAAAGACCCATTACTACCGTATTTGCCCAATAAAGTACTTCATCGCCCGGAAGAGGTTCATATATAGGCGTATCTTTGGCATCAATAAAAGTAACAGCTTGAGCACCGCACGCCATTAACCAATCGCTATATTTCTCGGCCGTATCTTCGTTAGCACTTAATCGGAGTTGTATCCAGGGCATTATAATTCTCAGTAAAATTCACACTGCTGATATTTTATCATTGAATAGCATAAAAACTCATTGAATTTAGTTATTAACATGACAATAATTAGTTAGTCTAATTAATTGTACTTAATTGACAGTCGCTAAATTGCTCTATTAATTCTTTTTTTAAGGTATTGTGGGTACCGGATGTTGGTAGACAACGTTCATGCATAAATCTAAAAAGACAACACTATTTAAATGATAGCTATTCTAAAAGCAGGGTGTTCATGAATTACTTTCCAATATTTCTAACCGCTAATCGCATTAATGCATTAATTGTAGGCGGTGGTGATGTTGCTGCTAGAAAAATAGAATTACTGTTAAAAGCTAATTGCACCATTACTGTTATGAGCGAAAAGTGCAATGAGACTGTTGAACGTTTAATTGATAATGAATCACTTGAACACCTACCTCATCAATATCAAGCGAATAACTTACAGCAGTTTAATTTAATTATTGCTGCAACTGACGACGAGGCCGTTAATCAACAAGTTGCGGCGAACGCTCATCAGCTAGATATTCTCGTCAATGTCGTTGATCAACCGGCTTTGTGTAGCTGGATCACACCAAGTATTATTGATAGAGATCCGATGCTTATTGCCTTATCCAGCTCAGGTTCAGCCCCCATTCTTTTACGCATGTTGCGTGAACAAATTGAAAAAACGTTACCTGATGGTTACGGCAAACTTGCTAACTTTAGTTATAAATTTCGAGATCACGTTAAAGCGCGTATCAAGGGCGTAAGAAATCGCCGTGCATTCTGGGAAGAGATATTACGAGGATCTATCGGACAGCTAGTACTCGATGGCAATATCGAACAAGCTGAACTCCAACTTATTCAACAGCTAAAGCAGGAAGTTTCTTTGCCTAGCGGTGAAATTGTGTTCATTCATACATTATTAGGTAACCCTGATAATTTAACGTTATCAGCCCACCGAGAAATGCAGTTTGCTGATGCAGTAATTTATGACGAACAGGTAAACCCTGCTTTTATTGAATATATTAGAAGAGACGCAGATAAGTACCCGCAACAAATTAATGCTGATGTGTTAATAAATGCACAGCATGCATTAGAACTTGCAGAAGCAGGAAAGAAGGTTATTTATTTATTAGCTGGTCACCAAACGATTCCGCACAACTCTGCACTATCGCTCAGCCAAGTAACAGTAAAAGAACTTGTTTGCGGTACTTAACGTTTACAATATCGTGAACAACATATAAAAAAAGCCCCACTCTAACGAGCGGGGCTAACAATACGTTTACGCAGTAAGAGCAATTCTACGCACGTACTCCCGGAAAGAAGTACCCATGCAGGTACATCAACCATTAAAGACTCAGAACAAATAAGTAAGGGCAAATACTTGCTTTGACTTTAATGTAAACACTTGCTGTTAATAGCTTTACTCTGGCTATGTGAGTAAAAACACTTAAGGGTTAACATCAAGTTGTTTGTATACTAACAATGGTTCGCCTCACAGTCAATACAAATGAGAATTATTTTTATTTGCTTTTGTAAAAAGCTTGATACGAAATATCAAGCCTTTTGTAGCGTATTTATAAAACAACTTAGAAACTATATTGGTAGCTCACCGATAAAGTACGAGGCTTACCCACCATTATAGAACCATGTGTACGCGACACCATATAATCTTTATCGAGTAAGTTATCAACGCTAAGCTTCACTTTTTGACTCTTATCTAACTCATAACTTGCAGATAAATCAACTACGGTTCTACTAGCAATTTTATCGTCTGTAGCAATATTTCCTTGACCTGCACTTGTACGCATTTCAGCTAAGTAGCGAATAAGTAAATCTGTACGCCATTTATCGCCTACAATACCAGCCGTTAATTGTAATTGCTGCTCGGGTAAGTATGGAAGATCATCACCTTTTGTTACGTTACCCCAGAAATCAGAAGCAAAACTATTCTCAAATTCGGTTTTCGTTAAGGTATATGTAAGGTCAAAAGGTATCGTTAATGAAGACGTCGATAGTTCATACCCTGCTTTTACTTCAACACCTGAAACTGCAACTTCGCCAGCATTGTATTGATTACCAATGTTATCATCATCACAGTTTTGGCTTGCTGTACAGTTTCCATGCATGTTTTTATAATCCGAAACGAACGCAATAGCTTCACCATTAAATGCATTGTCTTGGTAACGGATACCGAACTCATAATTCATACTTTCTTCATTTTCGCTATCGGTATTGCCAGGTGCTGGTGGCGCGAAGCCTTTTTGGACGCCACCTAATAGTAGAAGTTCGTTGTTAATTCGATACGTTAACGCCAAAGAAGGCAACCAAACATCAACGTCATTTTTCTTATGTGCTGGTGTAGCTGTGCGTGCTACGTCAGATTTTCCCCAATCATGACGCTCAATGGTCATGTCTTCATATCGTAAACCGGCATTGATAATAAAGTCACCTACGGTGTACTCATCATGCACAAAAATTGCCAGGGCTTCAGCGCTGTCGATGCGGTTCGAGTCTGTACCAGGTACACCCGCGCTAGTTAAGGTCATATCATAGGCCGTATCTAAACTATATTTATCAACCCATTGATAACGATCCATTTCATCTTCATGATACCGTAATCCAAACTTAACCTGATGAGCATTAAAGTCTGCATCAAGCACTGTTTGGATACCTTGTGACAAATATTCACGGTTATTTGCTTTTACATCCACTGAAATTTCATCGCTTGCAATAACGTTTTTATCAAACTGAGCGGCAATCTCTACACCGCCACTTCCAAGGCTTTTACCATTAACTTTACTTGTTTTATACCAGTTACGGTTAAAGTCGTTATGGTATGCAGAGGTACCTAAAACAAAACGTGGAGAAAGTTGGATCAAGTGATTAACTTGCAGTTGCTTATGCTCTGTAGCCATATTATCTAACTGAGAAGCTGAATAACGTTGATACGGATCTGCATTATAATCTGCCGATGTTAAACCTATATAGGTTTCATCTGAATCTTCATCAGCATATTTTAATTTTACCTCTAACTCTTGATAAAATTCAGTATTTGCATCAGAGCGAAGTAGTACTTTAGTCATTACATCATTCTTTACGAAACCTGTTCCTTTGTTCGTATGATTAATATCTTTAAAGCCATCGGCTTGATATCGAAACACTTCGAATACAGACGCAATATTTTTACCTGTTCCACCAACAAAACCGTGTACTTTCCCATAGCCATCTTGACCTAAACTTAAATCAATTTTACCGGCTACATCTTCTTTTGGGATCTGACGAGATAAAAGGTTAATTACACCACCTGTGGTACGTGGGCCATACATAGCGCTTGATGTACCTTTTAATACTTCGATAGATTGCATTCTACCTGCTGTAGGAAAATAATAAGCCGCAGGAGAAGCATAAGGTGCAGGTGCAGATAAAACACCATCTTCCATAATGGTCACTTTTTCACTTCTGTTTTGCCCAGTACCGCGCATGCCTATGTTTGGACGAAGGCCATAACCATCCTCTTCTAACACATAAACACCAGGTACCGAAGTCAGTGTACGCATAATGTCGCTATAATCGAATTTTTCTAACTCTTTCTCTGATAAAACATGAGCACTTCCTGGTGTATCATTGACACGGTGCTCATTACCGAAAATAGTTAAATGCTCCATATCTTGCTTTTCGTTTGCGAAAGCATTGGTTGAAATAGCAGCTGAAATTGCTAATGCAACACATGCTGGTTTTAAGGCTAAATGAATCACGTATTGAAACCCTTATATAAACGGTAAAATTAAATTGGCGCAATTAAAACACTCAACAAAATAAGAATCAATATCATTTACATTTATTTTTATTTTTTATAAGAAAATGCCTTTTATATAAACTTTAGATATATTTAGGTTTAATTCATCACATAAAATGGAACGAGAATAACACCTATTTCTAATGAGAATGCCCTATAACGGTTCCTTCTTTAAAACCTTGATGGATCATTTTCGCAAGAAAGGGGTCCGCTTCATTATCGCCTATGTCTGCATAATCAATCGTTTGAAAGGTCAGAATCTTATTGACATAATTCTGCACATCTTCAAGTTCATGATTGATATTCGATAATTGCCAGCTTGTATGTAAACTTCCTTTCTTTTTGATGACTAATTTTTCAACTAAACGCAGTGCTGGCAACCAATGTAAAGTGTATTCAAATTTGTTAACTTTTGCGGTTAATACTTCAACGCGATTACATCCTTTAGTTTGCATGTCTATGCGTTCCATATTCGCAACAAATTGATCTGTTAATAATTGCCACTGTTGCTGCCAAGTTACTGTATAAGAGCGTACTTTTATTTCATCCGTTTGGTATTCAATCGCTTTTTGATAATCAGGAAAATATCGTGTCAGTAATAAATGTTGCTCAGAAGGTCTACTCCACAAGTCGCCATAGTTTTTTGCATGATAATATTGGCCTACCTGATTATTTAATCGTGCCAAAGTTAATGTATCATGGGTAATGGTGCCGTCTACGCTTTGATGATTTACTTGGTAGTTAGCAATAAGCTGAGCTGGATTTTCATTGCATATACTCGATGCAAAAACCGTATGACACGTAAAAGTGAATACTAAAGCAAATAACGCTATTTTCATGGTATCTCTCATAAAAAAAGTTGGTACAAATATCTAAATGACACTTATACCAACGTTTTATGACAGCCTATTTACATGACTAATCTAAAGCCGCTTCTGCTTGATTAACTAGGTTTGAGGCATGATTAATAACATGATAAATCATGCTTTGTTCATTAGTTCCAGTAATGAGGTGTGCGCCAGGACCTTTTGCATAAACACCAACATCTTCTCCGGCATGAGTTTCTGACCCCATAGGTACTAACGCTTCTTGATGGAAGCCAGGTGAGGTTGTGTCAATTTCTGTCAGGTTTTGACGTGTATTAACATATGGATGTGCATAACCAGCATCAGCGTCGGTTTCCATACCGAGATTTTTGAAGCCAAGACCATTGGTATAGCCTAACGTTGTATACGGCATACCATCAGCGGCAAGAGTAGGTTCCTCACTACCCACAGCAATGACTTTACCTAAGATTGGGTTACCGCGTTTTGGGTAGCCAGCCATGGTAAACACATGACTATGATCAGCAGTCACAATAATTAACGTTTCCTCTGGATCAGTGGCATCAACAGCCGATTGCACCGCTTTAGCAAACTCAATGGTATCTTCTAATGCATTGTATGCATTACCAGCATGGTGACCATGATCAATACGGCCAGATTCCACCATTAAAAAATAACCCTGTTGATTGTTATCTAAAATATCAATCGCTTTTTCGGTCATCTCAGTTAAGCTTGGTTCTCCGGCAAGGTCGTTACCCCTATCGGCTTCATAATGCATGTGTGATTCATTAAACAAACCAAAAACTCTTTCTGTTGTTTCAGCATTCAATGCATTGAAGCTATTGCGATCGATAACATAATGGCCTGTTGGATAACTTGCCTGCCACTCAGCAGTAAGATCGCGGCCATCAGTTCGGTCTCCTTCAATGGCACTTGTTGCATCAACACTGTTAAAAGCAGCATCTTTAGGTAAGAAATGACGGCGCCCACCACCTAACATAACTTCCATTCCATCTACATTTAAACCGGTAAACCTTGCCTCTAAATTAGCTTCGAAATTTACCAATTGTGATGCAATATCTTCACAACCGTTAGCCGTTTCATCTGCAGGTATATCAGAAATATCTTCCCAATTGCGATCTGCAGATTTTGCATACGTTGCAGCAGGTGTAGCATGCGTAATTCTAGCAGTTGAAATAACTCCTGTAGATTTGCCAGCAATTTCAGCTAGCTCAAGTGCTGTGACAAGTTCATTTCCCGAAACTGAATCACAACTTCCTCTGCTTACCCCCTCAGCAACGCCTATAACACCAACATCTGTTTTAACGCCTGACATCATCGCTGTCATTGTGCCTGCTGAATCAGGTGTTTGCGCATCAACGTTATATGTTTTTGCAAAGCCTGAAAAAGGGAACTTATCAAAGCTTAACTGATGTTCTTCCCCCAATTTACCCATTTTCTGTCCGGCTAATATACGTGCTGCCGTGACCGTAGAAATGCCCATACCGTCACCGACGAAAAGAATGATATTTTTCGCTTTACCTGCTTCATTGGTAATAGCCGCGTTATTGGCTACCGCCTGTGTTAGCTTTTCTTCGCCGGCACTAAACCATGGATTATTAGTCGTAGTATCAACACTACCTCCCACTACATTGGTAACCGTTGGTGAGCATACATATTCACTTCCATCGACTTCATTGTCATCCAATAAACCATTTTCATTTACGTCAACGCCTGAATCAATTCTTACACCTGAGTTACGACATGTTTCATGACCAACCGGTACATAGGTTTGTTGTATTAAACTATTTAAACCATTTTTACCTGATACGCCGTCAGCACCATTTGTACCGTCTTTTCCATCATCCCCGTCACAACCAACAAGCGCTACAGCAATAGATAAAGATATATATTTTAACGTTTTCATTTTATTTTCTCCTAATTGCCAATCAAGCCAAGTGATTTATTAATGATGTGAAATACAACACTTTGCTCAATGACCCCTTGTGCTAGATATGCACCCGGCCCATGTGCATGAAGCGAGATATCTTCCCCAGCGTGTGTTTCTGATCCCATAGGTACAGCTGTTTCTTGGTGGAAACCAGGAGTTGTGGTATCAACAACGGTTAAGTCTTGTCGGCCGGCAATGGCAGATTCGTTATAACTTTGGTCTGCATCTGTTTCCATCTGTAAATTACGAAACCCAAGCCCATTGGTATAACCTAATGTGGTGTATGGCATACCGTCTGCAGCTAATGCTGGCTCTGTTGCTCCCACATTGACTACTTTACCTAGAATGGGGTTACCTCTTTTTGGGTATCCCGCAATGGTAAATACATGGCTATGATCTGCAGTTACAAGAATTAAGGTTTCTTCTGGGTTGGTAGAGTCAATTGCTTTTTGAACGGCATTGGCAAATTCAATGGTATCGGTTAACGCGTTATAAGCACTGCCTGCATGGTGACCATGATCTATTCGGCCAGACTCTACAACAAGTAAAAAACCATTATTATTATTATTTAACACTCCAATGGCTTTTTCTGTCATTTCGCTCAAACTAGGCTCGCCCGCGATATCATTTTCTCGGTCTGCTTCATAATTCATATGTGATTCATTAAACAAACCAAATAGACGTTCAGTAGATGTGGCATCAACAGCATCGAAACCTGATTTATCCATGACCAATGTGCCATTTGGGTACATCGCTTGCCATTCGGCGGTTAAATCACGATTATCTGTACGATCGCCTTCAACTGTACTTCTTGCATCAGTACTATTGTAACTTGCGTCTTTTGGTAAAAAATGACGACGACCGCCCCCCATCGCTACATCAATACCATCAACATCAATTCCTGGAAATCTTTGTTCAAGATTATTCTCAAAGTTAATTAGCTGAGATGCTATATCTTCACAACCTTGTTCAATAGCTGTATCAGGCATATCAGAAACATCTTCCCAATTACGATCGGCAGACTTTGCATAAGCTGCAGCTGGCGTTGCATGTGTGATACGGGCAGTTGACACAATACCTGTTGATAACCCTTTAATTTCCGCAGTTTCTACCGCTGTAATTAATGTGTTACCTTCTACACTTGCGCAATCACCACGTTCAATATTTTCATTTACACCAAGTACCCCTGCATCGGTCTTAACACCGGACATCATCGCTGTCATCGTTCCTGCAGAATCAGGTGTTTGTGCATCCGTATTATAAGTTTTAACTTGGGCAGAATATGGAAACGTTTCGAAACTCAAGTAACCTTCTTCACCTGAGTTTCCTGCCATTTGACCTTGAAGAATTCGCGCAGCAGTAAGGGTAGAAATACCCATGCCATCACCGACAAATAAAATAACATTTTTCGCTTTTGTACGAGAGACAATCTGTTGCTTATCTGAAAGTTTTGACTGTGCATGCGTGTACCAGTTGCTTTCTTTTTGAATACTCGGAATAACATCAGATAATGCTACTGAGCTCAAAAATAAAGACGGAATAACTGATAGTGAAACCCATCTAGTGTTCATATTTCCTTCCTCGGATTAGGGTAATTGTTTAAATAACTGACTAGGGGCTGCTGATCTTTTGAGAGTAAAACTGTTCGAACTAAACGCTAAAAATCAACAGAACCTAATGCTCAACGACATTAATTTTCAGATACTAGAGATGAAAAATGACACTAAGATGGATTGAATATGACTAACCCGTTAATGTTGGGTAACAGAAATATGACAACTTGAAGACAAAAACGAAATGTAAGTGTTAATGACTAAGGAAAAGACAACAGCTTATTGGCGGTAGTTAAATGGATAAACCACAGCAAATCTGTCATATAAACAATGACGATGTATTATTGAAATACTTATTCTCGTGCGTAAGCAATCATGCCTTTTGATCGTACTTTAGCTAAAACAATAGACTTGATTCCGTCCATTGTTTTTTGCCATGTATAACGCTTTATCGGCTCGTGAAAATAACATATCAAAAGTGCTATCATCATTAAGCATAATGGCAACTCCGACACTCACTTGAACATTTAACTCGCCTTGCCAGTGACCCGTAAGCCTTATGCTATCTTGTTGTTGACGAATTCTTTCAGCAATATGCTTTGCCTGAGCCAAGTTAGTATCAGGTAAAACGATAGCAAACTCTTCGCCACCAATTCGAGCAAGTACATCTTCACTACGTAAATTGGGGAGTAAATGCTTACTAACTGTTATTAATACTTCATCGCCTGCTTGATGGCCATACTGATCATTAATATCTTTAAAGTGGTCAATATCAATGGAAATCACAGTGAGTGGTTTACCGTTACGTTGCGCACGTTTAAATTCACGCTCTGCATGTTCAACAAAATAACGCCGATTAAATAGATTGGTTAAAGAGTCAGTATTCGCTTGTTTTCTAAACTGCTCTTTTAATTTATAAAGTTCAGTGACTTCTGTAGAAAAACCGATTAAAACCGGTACTTCACCTTCAGCATAGTATGGCACTTTAACACTCAGATAATGATGTTCATTACCGTCATCATCAATCACGGTTTCATCAATGGTTTGACGCTCACCAGTTTCAAACAGTTTTTTGTCAGATTGATAAAAATGCTCGGCCACTTCTTCAGGTAAAATGTCGGTTTCTTTTTTACCAACAACCTCTTCAGCTGGCAGGCCAAATAATGCAGCTACGCGACTGTTGACATATTTAAAAGTACGTTGGTTGTCTTTCATGTAAATATGCGCATCAACGTTATCGAGCACTATATTGAGTAAATCTTTTTGCTTTTTAACGATACCTTCTAATCGTTTTTGCTCTGTAATGTCGGTTGAAATACCGCATAAACCAATGATATTTCGTTCTTCATCATACAGCGGTTTTTTCACCGAATGGTAAATACGACATTCACCACTGGACTTCACATAATTCGTTTCTTCTTGTTCTACCATGACACCTTCAAGAAGTACTTTATTATCGTTTTTCGTCAGTTGATGCGAAATATTTAAATCAAAAAAGTGGCTATCATCTTTACCAACAACATTTTCTAATGTCGTGTCAAAGAGCTCTAGCACCATGTCATTGGCGTAAAGATATTTGCCGTTAAGATCCTTGGCGAAAATACAGGCCCCAACATTGTTTAACACTTCTGATAACAACATTACTTGTTGGGCGATAGATGAAAGTGGTTTATTATTTTGTGTCACTATTTACTGCCTAAAACCGAACATAGCAAAATACAACGTTCTTTTTCAGTATAGCTAATTTTGACATTTAGGTAAGCACTCGCTCACTAAATTGAAGATTAAAAGGGTCAGGTACAGAATCACTCAAAGAAAATTAAACAAAAGCAGATATTTCAGGCATCCCCTTTTAACCATAACTATTTACTTAAAGTAGGTATTAACGAAAGTAAAAAAGGGAGCAATTCATGCTCCCTTTATCGTTTTAATTAATGACACTAAGCCGCTTTTGCGAGCGATTTATTTGATATTTCAATCGTTATTTTTTTAGCTGACCAAATGTAATTATGGGCAAAGCCGGCTAAGAAAATTAACAATAGAACATAAAGTGCAGTGTGATCTTTTTCTACTTGTTCTGTTTTCGCTTGTTCCTCTAACTTTTGGCCACTAACTTGTTGCGCTTGTGAAGCGGCGGCTACGTCAGGTTTAGCTAGGGCCTCAGCCAACGCTTGAGAAAGCGGTGTTAAGCCAAAACCAGCAGCGGTAGAATCCATATATTCGTTGAATTTTTCATTGTTTGTTGCAACATCAAATTCACTGGCTAATTCAGTGTAAGTTTCCACCATTTTCTTAATCGTTTCTTGGTCGGCTTGCCAATAGCCTTTTCGTACTGCTTCAAGCATACGCTCTATCATTTGTGCCAAACTTTCCGGGTTGGCTTGTTCAAAGAATTCGCGCATGTCCATCTGATATTTATCTTCAACATATACCTCAAAAAACTCTTGCCATTGATCATCTCTAATCGCTTCTGGCGTCATTACTTCCCAGCCCCACATATTATTCATACGATCGAGAATGGCAGTGGCGCCAGCATAACCTGAGTCTTGCATGGCTTTTATCCAACGAGGATGAAAATATCGACTACGCATTTCTTGGTTAACAAATTCATCAAGTGTTTGGCTTTTCAGTTGATCTTTTTTACGTAAATTTGAAACAAACATTTCCGGTGTTTCACCATCAAGGTGGCGTACTGCAAGCCCGATACCACCAAAATACTGGAACGGATCGTCATTTGTCATTAAGGCGTATAAATTAGTGGAACGTGAAAAAATCACCCCATCGGTACCTGAAAGCACCTTGTTATATAAACCTTCACCATCACCAAATACATCACCAACATTTTCTGACCAACGCTTTTCATCTTTACCAAAAGCATAACCCATGCGGTCTAAATACAAATCAGCTAATTTATCATCCGTTTCCCAAGTATCAGAAGCTAATGCACTGCCAGCTAAGCCAGTACCATAGTTGCCAGTTTCATTCGAAAATATACGAATTGATGATAAGTAGTCAGCATCTTCTTCTGATTTACCTTGTGCTAACAACTCTGTTTTCAATGCGTTTGCATGACGATAGACAAAGTTGTTGTCTTCTTTCATTTTTGCAATTTTATCAATCGCTTTCGCTAACCAAAGCATGACATTAGGAAACGCGTCTCGATATAAGCCCGTCGCTGAAATAACCACGTCTATACGCGGGCGTTTTAATTCACTCATTGGGATCACTTCAGTGCCAACAACGTTGCCTTGACGATTCCATTTAGGTTTAATCCCTAGCGCATGCAATACTTGAGCTTCAAGTGCGCCTTGGTGACGCATGGTTTCTAATGACCAAAGAGAGAATGCCAACTTTTCGGGAAAGCGACCGTGTTTTTCTACGTAGGCATCAATCGTTTGATTCATTAAGGTTACACCAGCATCATACGCTTCTTTCGACGGTACTTTCGCAGGATTAAAGCCAATAATATTTCGCCCAGTCGGTGCAGCATCAGGGTTACGGATAGGGTCATTACCATAGGTTACAGGGATATAATGTCCTTCAAGCGCTAAGAGTAAGTTTTCTGTCTCTGCTATCCCCTGAAAGTTATCCCAATATTGTTGTGCGGTTGTTAAGTCTTTTAATAGCTGAGAGTCTAAACCTGCCAATGTATCTGGCGATTTAAAATAAGCATCAAGTAACTGATAACCTTCTAGTGCTGCTAAGTTTCTCACTTTTCGATGATCAAACTGTTCAGCAATGGTTAAATTATTATCCGCTTCATATTCGCCAGCACGTTGAGTAAAGTCATCACCCAACATCTGCAATATTGTGGTATATAAGTGTGCTTCTTTCGGTAATTCACCAAAAATGTGAACGCCTAAAGGCTGGCTCATTTGCGCTAAGGTGGTTAAATGATCTTGTACTTTAGGTAACAGGTTTGCAAAGTGTTGTTCAAACTCGCTTTTTTCAATCGACAGGTCTTTCAACATATTCAATTTTTCAGCAACACTAATAATTTCAGCTTGCGTATTCGCTTTTGTCTGACCTTCTTCAAGCATCATATAATTAGCTATTTTTTCACTTAATTCTGCCACTTCTGCGTATAACCCTGCTTTGGCAAATCCAGGGGTTAAATGGCTTATCATGGTTGCACGACCACGTCGTTTTGCTTGCATCGCCTCACCAACATTGTCGATGATATAAGGATAAAAAACAGGTAAGTTTCCAATGGCAAGATTCGGCGCGTCATACACTGAAAGGCCGCGCTCTTTACCTGTTAACCACTCTTGCGAGCCATGCGTACCTAAATGAATAAACGCATCAGCACCAAAGGTTTCACGTGCAAATAAGTATATGGCTAGATAACTATGGTTAATGGGTGTTTTTGTACTGTGATATAGAGATGCATGTTCTTGAGCATTTTCACCTCTAACACCTTGCGGCAACACAATCATATTCCCTAAATTCATTCGGGGAATAACAAACGCCTTTGATTGTTCGCCATTAATCGTGGTATTACGTAACATTCCGCTATCTTCAGGTTTCCCCCACCGTTCAACAATCGGAGCAGTGACTTTTTCAGGCAGATTATTAAACCACGATAAATACGTTGATAATGGCATATATTCGGCTAAATCTTGTGCAACAAGTGTTTCTGCATCTTCACCACGATAATACGGACGTAACAGTTTACCTGCCGATTCAATTAAATAAGCACTATCTTTGGGGGTCACTTGATAACCACTTTGCTTCATCGCTTTGGCAATATTGGCGATCGACGATGGAACATCTAAAAAGGCTGCACCAATGTTTTTCTCACCGGGAGGATAGTTCCAAATAAAGGTAGCGACTTTTTTCTCATTATTGTTAGTAATTGCTAGATTTGCATGATTATAAGCTCGCTCAACCAGCGCATTTAATTGATAATCAATTGCAACTTTTGCGCCTTTATCGTTTGCCGCGATAATAGTTGGGTCTGTACTACCAGTATCTTCTGGCATCACCAAAAAGAAAGGTGTTAATGATGGTGAAATTCCCGCATGGTCTTCAGAAAATGCGCTTTCATCACCTTCTGTGTAGTTTAGTGCATGCAATACCGGTACACCTACTTTTTCAAACTCCGCTCGGCGCTTTTCAACATAATGTAATGACCGGTAATTGATCAGTAAGTTAACACGCGGCTCACCGTTATCGTTAAGCAGCAAGTCCGTATAGTTTAATGCCTCATCATTTCCTTCAAAAAAGTAACCAAATGCTTTTGCGCCTTTAGCTTCTAGTCCTTTAATTAATGCATCTACGATTTGTTGCTGTTCATAATCAACAACACTTCTATGCATACCAATGGCAATAACCGGTTGTTGATCCGTTGGTGCTAAGAATTGATAAAATGCCGCTTCATCATTGGTAACTTGCGGCGTTAGGGCATAATGGTATAAACCAACATTAGGTACACGCTGTGGTGCTTCTGCTTCAACAGATGATAACGCTAACAATGAACCAGACAAATACAACATCAAATTTCGATAATTATCTCGACCAGCATTATTGTAATAACTACCAATGCTTTGCTGCTGTTTTTCAGTAAGTCCCTGATTGGTTTTCGAATTAGTTAAATCCCCTAATGAAATAACCGGAACGTTTGGAAACTCCATAAGATAAGCATGATATTTAGCAAACATAAATTTTGATAATGCGGGATTGATACCATCTAGCATAATTAAAGCTGCCTTTTGCCAATCTGCTTTAATTTCTTGTTCTGATTTACCTTTCGTTGAGTAATTGACCAATTCAAAAGGTTGATCTTTTGCTAGTGACTGCAATAAGTCACCTTTTGGTTTTGATGCATGTGAAGACATCATCAACAACACTTGAGGTTTATCACTGGCAAATAACGGCGTGGCAATAAATAAAGTGAGCAACACTACTAAGATTATTTTTTTCATTCTTGATCACTCTTTGTCTTATTATTTTTTTCGTCGCCTTCTGGCACATACACGAAGCTGCCATCTGCCATTTTATAAGCAACACCAGCTCGCATACCTTCACCTGAGCCAATATCACCGGTAGATTTATATTGTTTAATTTCTTTGCCTTTTTTCACGATCATTTCCATGTTTGGTTTCCCAGCATTTTTAATCACCGTTACATCATCAGAAGAAAAGACACTTAATGGGTTTTGCGCTAATGCAATTAATAACGCAGCAATAATCACTAAAAATACATCAACGAGATTTACCGCACTAACAATTGGGTTTAATTCTTCATCGTCATCTAAAAAGCGCATGATACTTACCTCAGTTTACGAACATTGATAAGCTCATCAGCACACCAACGTTTTTTCACAGAAGCAGGCCAAAAGGTTAACGTGGAGATAACTAATCCCCAAATAACTGCTGCGAAAGCGATAATTAGGTTTTCACTAATGCCCTGAATATTCCCATCTGCTAACGCTTGTAACGCAGGTCCCATAGGGATCATTGTCGCAATAAGCCCTAACATGGGCGCGATTCTGGTGACGATACGTAAGGTTTCTAATTGCTTTAATGCAACGACTTCTAGTTCGTCGTCACTCGCAAGCGGGTTTTTAATAAAGTAATTATGAACAGGAAAACCAGGAAGGGTGGTCATTGAACCATTATTACTGTGTATTTGTTTTACATAATTCACTTTATGTTGCCTGCGTTGTAACCACTGAGACGCAAATTTCCCTAATGCATAAATGGCATATACTACTAACAAGCAAATAACAATAATAACTGGCGTCATCAGTAATTCTGACACTTCCGCCATGGTGATTTCTAATAATTGGATGTTCACTAAATTTTATCCCCCGTAGATTAATCCAAACATTGTACATAACCCCAAAACCACAATCAAATAATAATTATTCTCATTTGTGTTTACTTTAGTGTTTTGATCCTATACAGTAAAAAACGATTGATTAGAAAGCCCAAGAAAATACCGACCCGTAGAGGTTACTTGTTTTAAATTGCAAGAGAACATCCCCCCGTTCTCGCTAACCTTAAGCAAGTATGCGGGTACGGTATTTACATCACTGAACACATATTTTTAAGTAATAGGATCTATTGCAATGTACTTGCATCAACAACCGTATAAACGAACATTATTATCAGCTGCTGTTTTTATGGCAGTTTCTTCAACGCCAGCCTTTGCCTTTGAAACACCAGATTCAGATTTAACCAACGATTTAGAAGTTATCGTGATCAGTGGTTCCAAAACTGAAAAGGCCCTTAAAGACGTTGCGGGTAGTATTTCGGTTGTTACTTCAGAAGATATTGAAAAACAAGTGGTCACTGACTTTAGCCAACTCTTCCAATATGACCCAAGTGTGCAAGTAAGTGGTTCTGCAGGTAGCGCTCAGAATGTTATTGTACGTGGTATGGGTGGTGACCGTGTGTTAATGATAAAAGATGGCATGCGCATGAATGAAGGCTACGGCGCCAACGGATTAAACGATATAGTTGGTCGTGGTTTTATTGATACCGACACCCTCAAACAAGTAGAAGTTGCCAAAGGTGCAGCATCATCGCTTTATGGTTCTGATGCTTTAGGGGGTATTGTAGTGTTTACCACTAAAGATGCTTCTGACTATTTAGAAAAAGGTGATGTTATCGCCGGTAAAGTAAAGCTTGGTTACAATGAACTGGGTAAACAAACTAACGTAGGCGGTACTCTTGCATTTAAAACCGGCGAAGTTGAGCATTTATTAAATGCCAGTGCTCGCGATGGTCAAGAAGTACAAAATTTCGATGGCACAAAACCTGACCTTGATATTGAATCAACAAGTTATCTATACAAAGCAAAACTAAATTTAAACCAAACTGACTTTTTGTCATTTTCAGCAGATATCTGGCAACAAGACGTTATTGGCAATCACGCTCTCGGGCTTCTTGAATACTTTCGTACCCTAGATGGCTACAATGTAGTTGCCGAAAAAAACACTAGCAAACAAGACACACAAGCATTCAAGCTTCGTTATTATAGTGAAACGCCTACCGCATTTTATGATTTGCTCAACATCGCTATCTATACTAACAACTCTGAACAAGAAGATATTGAATATGGCCAGTTAGATATCAATGCCAATTTTGGTTTCCCGGTGGTTGAGCTACGCGATATGTGGAATACCTCATTATATAAGCAGAAAACCAAAGGTTTTTTGTCTAATGCGAGCTTAGCACTGAACGATACCCATACCTTGGGTTATGGCCTTGATATAGAACATTCAGAGTCATTACGTACAGAAGTAAAACTGTACGAAGTGGAAGGTGTAGCGAAACCAGGATACCCGCAAGAAAGTGAAAAGTTTCCTACGACGGAAGTAAAACGCGCAGGCCTATTTATTAATGATGAAATATCGTTATTAAATAACCAGTTAACAATAACACCTGGTGCACGTTTTGATACCTATGAAATGGATACCAGCAACGCGATAAATGATGAAGGTGTTGAATACAAATCTTATGATGAAGATCATGTATCTTTAAACCTTGGTGCATTGTATAAAATTAGCGACGATATCGCAGTTTTTGCACAGTATGGTCAGGGCTTTAAAGTACCTGCATATGATCTTGCTTATATTAATCATGATAATTCTATCTATGGATATAAAGTCGTACCAAGTAATGATTTATCCCCTGAAAAAAGTGATACATACGAACTTGGTTTACGTGGTTCAGTTAACGATATCACCTTTAGCGGGGCTATATTTCACAGTAAATACGACGACTTTTTAGCGACAGAATTAATTGATATTGAAAGTGTTCTCAATCCATATACAGGGCAAGAATCGTCAGTATTAGTGTATCAATATCAAAATATTGATGCTGTAACCATTAAAGGTATTGAAGCTTCAGTTCACTATGATATTAACCATCATTTATCAGTGTTTGCCAATGCTGCTTACCAAGATGGTAAAGACGACGAAACAGGTGATTACTTAACCAGTATCAGTCCGCTATCAGGGAGTGCAGGCCTAAATATGCAGTATGGAGACTTTTCTTCTGACATTATTGTTAATTGGGCAAAGCGTATGACAAAAGTGAACAGTGGGAATGCTGAAATTGCCGGTCACGCGACTATCGATATTCTTGGCCACTATGCGCTGACCGATGATTTACGTATCAACGTAGCTATTTCAAACTTATTCGATAAAGAATACGTACGTTATTTAAATGGTGCAGGACATGCAAGCGGTAACACCTTAAACAATGTTACTGAACCAGGCAGAAGCGTTTCAGCTGCCATTCATTACCAATTTTAATCGCAGTAATTTACTCGCACGATAAAGCTCCTTTTTAGGAGCTTTTTTACTATTGAAAGCCTCTATTATCACACAACTCAATCATTGCTTTGTACAGACTGTTATTATTAACTCATAGCGTTTCACATGCTTTTTACGTAAAATTCTTTTTTGCTAACATTCACCAAACCAATAGCAGTTGCAGGTTATAATCTCAATGAACCGTCCTAATTTAGTAATCCCCTTTGCTGATAAGCCAGAGTTAACATCATTGCCTACAACGTTTACTTACCCTTTTTGTTATCAGCCAGACCCTTGGGCAAAACAAGCCGCAACTGAATTACAGCAATGGCTAAGCTTACATGCGGCCCCTCCTGAGCAATCAGAAGGAAAAATGTATGGTGTTTTAGTGGTTAAAAACCACTCTGGCGAACTTGGTTACTTATGTGCTTATTCTGGCGCAAGCATAGCAGAGCATCCTAAGGAAGAATTGTATAAACAACACTTTGTTCCTAATATTTTTAACGGCTTTTCACAAGACAGTGATTTTGTAAAACATCAAACTATTATCAATAATTTAAATAATGAAATTGATACGTTAACGACCTGTTCAAAGTTAACGAATTTAACGCAGCAACTAACTACATTAAAACAACAAGCTGAAAATGCTATCAGGGCAGAACAGCAAAAAATGGTTGAAGCAAAAAAACAACGAAAATTAACACGAGAAAGTATCGCCGAACAGTTATCACCGTGGTCAGAACAACATACTCCCGTACAATTTAAAGAAGCTAAACACGTTAGCATTTCACTTGCACGAGAAAGTGTAGAAAATAAAAAAGCGCTACAAACGTTAAAAACATATTGGCAACAAAAGATCACAACACTAAGTGAACAAGTAACAGAAAAACTAGCCATAATATCGACACTAAAAAAACGCCGGAAAAAATTATCGAATAAGTTACAAAGACAACTATTTCAACAATACCTATTATTAAATATTAAAGGCGAAAAAAAAGGCATTCTCGAGCTTTTTGCAGAAAACGACCACGCAAAGCCACCTGCAGGTACCGGTGACTGTGCAGCCCCTAAATTACTTCAATACGCCTTTCAGCACCAATTAATACCTATTTGTTTCACCGAATTTTGGTGGGGAAAATCTCATCCTGCCGAAATCCGCAAACACAGTCATTTTTATCCTGCCTGCCAAGGAAAGTGTGGGCCAATATTGCCTTTTATGCTGCAAGGCTTGGCAGTAGATACCAATCCACTGCTATCCAACCCTGCCGAAAAGTTAGCGTTAGACATTGTTTATCACGATCAACACCTAGTGGTTGTTAACAAGCCTGCTGGACTATTGTCTGTACCTGGTAAAAACATTCAAGACTCGGTTGAAACAAGAATTAAAGCACAATTTCCACAGGCAACCGGCAAGCTAATTGTTCACCGATTAGATATGGCAACTTCTGGTTTGTTAGTACTTGCTCTAACTGAGCGTGCCCATAAATCGATACAACAGCAATTTATCGAGAAAACTATTGAAAAGCGTTACATCGCTTTAGTTGACGGTATTATCACGGAGGAATCAGGCAATATTGATTTACCACTAATTCTCGATATTAATGATCGTCCTCGTCAAAAGGTTTGTCACGAACACGGAAAAGTTGCCAAAACAACATGGCAAGTGCTAGAACATATTGAAGGTAAAACAATCGTACAATTATACCCGATAACAGGTCGTACACATCAACTACGTGTACATTGTGCTCATCCAGACGGACTCAATACACCAATTACAGGTGATGGTCTTTATGGCACTTCAGCTAACAGGCTACATTTGCACGCAGAGGCATTACGTTTTAATCACCCTATTACCAAGCAGCGACTATCCTTTGTTCAAAAAGTCACGTTTTAAACCTTGAGACCATAGGTATACTAATTTCAAAAACCACATTAGCTAATATGTATTACCTAGCTGTTTTTAAACGACTTATCGAAGCATCGTCCAGCGCTAAAACTGTCAACAACTGGTTGTATCTTTCATCATTTTTTAATGACGCTAACCTAGGGTCATTGCGTGTAAAAATCAAACAGTTAGATTGGAAGTTAACGGCTTCCTCGAATAAAGTAAATGCTTTATTTACCTCTCCAAGTAATACATGTACTACGGCTGTTTCATAAGGGCACATATATTGCTGGGCTGATTCAGCCTCTTTTATGAGTGCTAATGCCTTTTCGCGATTTCCCGCAGCGGCATACGATTGCGCTAAAATAATTAATGGAAATACTTCTCGTTGGCTTAATTTAACTCCTTGCTCAGCCAGCTGAACACTTCTTTCAAAATTACCTGCTACATACTCTGCAACTGATAAATTAACAACCGGATACGGTAAAGGATGATGAAGTTTGACTTTATCTTTCCCCCACACGATCGCTGCATCCACTTCATTTACCATCAATAAAGCCCACAGTCCCCAGTCAGCAATTTCTAAGTTGAGAGGATCTAAACGTTCCGCATTAAGTAATGCCTGTTTAACCTGTTTAGCATCGCCTATTGCGGCATAATATAATGCAAAACCTAGCTCTGTTAATGCAAGGGTTGGGTCTTTATCATGTGCTTTGGTTAGCATTTTCCATGCATCTTCCCACTGCCAAGCATGCACATAAGCAATGCCAAGTAATGACATAATTTTTGCTGATTCAGGGTTTATTTCTAGTACATCAATGGCCGAAGAAATTACTTTCGGTAACACTTTTTTAGGCTGGTCAAATAAAATCATGATAACGCGATAAGCATTAGCTTTAGCGATATACGCGGCTTCAAAGGTATTGTCTTTGGCGATCGCCTGAGAAAAAAGATCGATAGACGCTAATACAGACTCATGTGTCATTAATGAGAATTGATGTTGCCCTTGAACATATAATTCGTATGCCTGTACATTCGATGTGGGTATTTGTTTAAGTACCTGTCTTTCTTTGTCTAGTATTATCACCTTAAGTGATTTTGATACGGATGACGCAATCTTACTTTGAAAATTAAAGCGATTAGTACTTTGCAGTTGAATATCAAAGTCTCCGTCCCATAATAGTTTGTCATTCTGCAAGTTTTCTAGTTCAACCGTCACCCTGATATTGCCATTTCGGCCTTCACTTATTACACCATCTAAAACAAAATTTACCTCAGGCAACTTTTCTCTAATGTGAGAGCGCTGCTTGTTGTCTTTAAACATAAAAGATGAAGGCGGTGGAATGATTTTAATCCCCGATATTTTACGTAGCGACTGTATTAATTCTCGGGTGATTTGATCCGCAAACGGTGCTAAGTTCGCGTTATGTAAACTCGAAACAGAAAATGGGACAACCAGTAAATAAGGTGGTAATTCCTTAGCTGTTTTTGTTGCATTATAAAACCAAAGAGCACAGATAATAGCAGTCAGTAATATTATTAACTTGCTCAAACTTAAAGGAAGTTTGCGCGCACGATTAACGCCGGCAATTTCACTTACACTGGTTGTAGAGTCATTAGTTAACGTAGTGCTCGCGGTGTGAACTTCAGCTTTAGCACATTCCTCAACGTCAGCAATAAACTGGTAGCCTCTTGAGCGAACAGTTTTAATAATTTGTTGTAAATTTCCATTATCTCCCAGCACTTTTCTTGCTGATTTTATGTGATTACTTAACGTGGTATCTGAAACTTCTCTGCCACTCCAAACCGTCTGAAATAGTTCTTCTCTTGTGACTAATCTTTGTCGATGCTGTATCAAATAGACAATTAAATCGAATACCTTCGGTTCTACTTGTACTATTTTTTGGTCGACACGTAACTCAAATTGCGCCAAATCTATTTCGATATCCCTTAATCGATATATCACTTTCAATCTCCGTTTTTCGATTAACGCTTTTTAGTGGGTATTAGAAATTGTTATCAATTTATTACCTAATCGTTAGCTAACCATCATGTTTTATTTTCTGCTGTATTAATAATAAACATCAGCTTAACTAAAAGGGAAATATATTATGCCAACACCACTCGAAATACTGCTCGACCCGCTCTCACTCACGCTCATTTCTATATACCTAGGGCTGGTAGCTCTCGAAACATTATACCCAGGACAAAAACAAAAAAAGGTAAAAGGTTGGATACCAAAAGCGATGCTTGTTTTTATTGTCTATTTTTATCTATCAACATACTTACCTTTAATTTGGGATAAGCACTTGTTGCCATATCAACTGATGAACCTTCAAGAGCTTAATCCGTATATTAGTACCTTAATAGCGCTTTTAGTATTTGAATTGATGATTTATCTTTGGCACAGGGCAATGCATCGCAATAACGCCTTATGGAGAACATTTCATCAAATGCATCATAGTGCAGAACGTTTAGACACCTTTGGCGCGTTCTATTTTAGCCCGTTAGATATGGTAGGTTTTACTTTTATTGGCAGTTTAACCTTAAGCTTATTTGTTGGCTTAGCACCTGAAGCAATATCTTGGTTTTTATACATCACGATGTTTTTAGCCATTTTCCAACATACGAATATTAAAACGCCACAATGGCTTGGCTATATCATTCAAAGGCCGGAGAGTCACTCCGTACATCATCAACAAGGTATTCATAGGTACAATTATTCAGACCTGCCTATTTTTGATATTTTATTCGGCACCTTTAAAAATCCAAAAGAATTTTCAAAAGACATCGGCTTTTATGAAGGCTGTTCATATCAAGTAAAAGACATTTTATTATGTAAAGACATCATCAACAGTGGAACTAAAGCCATTCAAAGAATTAAAACCCAGTGAAATATTGACCAAGAAAGATTTCTACTCTTTCTTGGTCGTGTAAGAAAATTAGCGCGACACAGGTGTTTTTGCTAAGTAAGCTGATGATTTTCCACTATAGTGTGTAGCCGATATAACCTTTCATTTGCATGCAAAAAGGCTTAGTATCAAACACCTTATCAATAAAGAGCCATTGTCATTCCACAAACGCGTAAATTGTTGACTTTCTACTAAGGCACTTAAATTTACGTGAATAATTTCAATTAAAAGCCACCCTTAAGTTACAGTAATTGTATTGCTAACCACGAGCGCCTGTTAATCCAGTGTTTAGTTATTTTTCTAAATAAAATTATTCTGGGTGTAATAAAGCTCAATGTAAAACCACTAACAAAGCAAAGCGTGTATAGGAACTTATTTTTCAATGGGCAGTGATTTTTATCAAATATCGATACTTCCTTATTCAGGGATCATTATCAAAATTTGTCGGGCATACACTAATTGCCAAGAAGACTTTGAAGATTATTACCAAGAAGTTTGCCTGCAGATATGGCGCAGTAAAGATAATTTTAATCAGCAATCAAAATGGTCAACGTGGATATACCGCATTTCATTAAATGTCTGCCTAACACATTTGAAAAAGAGTAAGTCAGGTATAACAGACATATCGTCAGATGCGTTACCCGACGAAGTTATTGACGATAGCAAAGCGTTTATCAGTGACGATATAAACCAACTATACAATGCAATAAAGCACTTATCAGAAATAGATAGAGCGCTGATTTTGCTTTATTTGGAAGAAAAAACCTATGCGGAAATTGCCGAAATTACCGGTACAAATACAAATAATATTGGTGTCAGGGTCAAGCGTATAAAAGAAAGGTTACTCAGGCATATAAAACCACAAGGAGTAAAAGATGAATAAATCAATTGAATCAATGTGGAAAGAAGGGTTTATCAATGAACCTAACCTTTCTGTACCTAAAGTGAACGCCCTTTACAATCGGAAATCACAAAATATCGTTGATAAATTACAAAGCATGTTTGCGCTCAACATCAAAGCGTTAATCATAGGCTGTATCATCATGATGATTATGATGTCGCTCATTGGCGCACCTTTTTTAGGTCTGTATATTTGTTGTTTGCTGATACCTTTAGTCATTATTGCGAAAAAAGAGTTAACCAAAAGTACTGCGTTATCAAAAGGACAGTCAAGTTATGATTATTTAGTTAACTTTGATCACTGGTTGAAAAGCTCAATTAGTACCTATGCGGTATATTATCGCTTCTTTTATCCTTTATTATTTATCGGGATGGTGACTCAAGCACTTGTCAGCAAAGCGGGAGGGCAAGTCATAGCGTTTATCCTTAAATTATTTCCAACAGATATCGTGCTACTGGGAGTTCCTTATTATCTAATCGTCATTTTAACAATACTATTTCTAGTGATAATTAAGTACTCGGATGCATTATATCGCTTAGATCTCAATATCGTTTATGGTCATCAATTTAAAAAGTTAGATGAACTACTTGCTGATATGAAAACCTTAAGAGGCTAGCACCGACAGTTATGTTCCGTATATTATAAATGGACTAAAATTGATTTTTGATCTTTCTTGGTCATTTTACTAACCACTAAATTAAACGAGTTATCGATCATGCGCTCAATTTCACCTTCAGGAATTGAGCCATCTAAAATAACCGTATTCCATTGCGCTTTATGCATATGATAACCAGGGATCACACTAGGGAATATATCCCGTAACATTATCGCTTCTTCAGGATCACACTTTAAATTGACACAATAATGCCCTTTCATTTTTCCGTGAGTATCTTTTTCATTTCCAGTACCTAACGATAAAAGTGCAAACATTTTGTTTTTCACTTTGAAGACTTTGACATCTTCACCAAAAGGATAATCTACGGATACGTATGGTTTACGTAATAAGTATTGTTCAACCATAGACTTTTTTATTATTTCTCTGCTCATATTTATTCACTTATACTGTGTTAACTCAGTGATTTTTTATAGTATTAATAGCGATAAGCACTTGATTTTACGACTTACTGTTCAGCAATTTACAGTGTTTAGTTTAGTACATAGTTTGTATAAATATGAGGTAAAAATGCAAATAAATATTTCAGCAGTCAATAAAATAACTGCTGGTTATGCCATCATCATCACATTCTTACTTATTGTTGGTTATCAAGGTTTTACAAGCATAGCGACCATCAACAGTAATTTACATAACATTAATCAGCAAGCCGCCCCTATTACAGAGCTTAGTAATCGACTAAACCAGCACCTTTCAACATTAAACCTGTTGATGTACCAGCATTACAATGCCGATGAACCGCACATTCATCAGCAATACAGAGAATTATATCAAGCAGAAAAGCTAGCACTGACGAATAAAATAACCGCATTATTGAATAAATTATTATTAATTAAAAACGCAAGTAAACAAGTTGCTCAACTCAAAGCATTAAAAGAAAAGCTTGATCAAACCTTTGATAATATTGAATTAACCATGACGCTATCTGAAACAGTATTAGAAAACTACGCTGATGTAGTCTCTAGTCTCAGTGATATTGATTCTATCGAACAGCAAATTACCGCTCATACATCATCGTTGGCGCAGTTAACATTAAACGCGGAAGAACAATACCTACTCGCAGAAGTTACAAGCTCAATACAACATGGCGCGGCAACGGCCAAGTTACTTGCAACGACACAAAATTATGATCACGCAACGCAGCTCAGCCAAGAGTTTGCGAGCTGGTTAACACATTATGTGACCTTAGGTTTTGATATTGTAGCACTACAATCAACGCCGATTAAAAAGCAAGCCTTTAAGCAATTTAGTGTATTGGCGGCAGATCTTGCCTATATTGTTGAAAGCGAGCGCGGCCTTGTTGAAAAAGCGAATACTTATTTATCTGCAAAGCAAACACTTGATAATAATTTGAAGGGAAACCAATCACAGCTATTAACATCTATAACTACCATGAATGATATTAGTTTATTTGCAAAAGAGTATTCAAATATTGTTGCAACAGACGCGGCAGATACCGTTGAAGAAAATCAGTTATTTATCATTATTTTTTGTAGTGTAGCCGTTTTTTTGGCGGTGGTAATTGCCTTAATGGCTATTAAAGGTATTCGTAAGCCTTTGAATGACGTTAACAACATATTAGCGAAAATGGCTACTGGTGATTTAACGCAAGAAATTTCCATCACATCACAAGACGAATTTGGTCAATTAAAGCAGTCAGCTAAAACCTTAAATAACGCATTAAAAGATATGATTGACGCGATTCAGGCACAATCCATCACCGTAACTGGCTCAGTCAGCGAAACCAATACGAGTACCATCGAACTGCAAGAGAATATATCAGACCAGCAAGCTCAAACAGAACTAGTCGTTACAGCCATGAATGAAATGGCAATGACCATAAAAGAAGTTGCTCAGAATGCTCAGGTGACCTTTTCTGAAATGGAAAGTGCAGCTCATTCAGCACAACAGAGTAAAGCTCACGTTCAAGAAAACAGCGCTATTAATGCGTCTCTTGAAAAAGAAATTGAAAACGCTACACAAGTAATCCAAGCCTTAGATCAAGATGTTAGCCAAATTGAAGAAATTCTTCATGTGATAGAAAGTATAGCCGCGCAAACCAATTTACTTGCTTTAAATGCCGCCATTGAAGCTGCTCGTGCAGGAGAACAAGGCAGAGGTTTTGCAGTTGTTGCAGACGAAGTACGTACTCTTGCCAAACGCACTCAAGATTCTACAGAAGAAATAAAACATAATATTGAAACCATGTTGACAGGGTCACGCCAAGCAGTATCGGTTATGGCTGCGTCGCAACACCAAACGCAAGCAGCAGTTACGAAATCTGAACAAGTTTATCAATCTATCGACAACATAGTGTCTATTATCACTAACACTAAAGCATTGAATATGCAGATAGCCACAGCTTCAGAAGAGCAAAGTGTAACCGCAGAAGAAATTAATCGTAATATCGTTAATATTTCTGATATGGCTGAAGGAACGGTAACGTGTTCAAATCGTAACAAAGCAGCAATTAACAAACTGACTCACGCTGCTCAAGAACTTGATAACTTAATCGGTAAATTTCGTGTTTAATTTAGGTACTCACATGAAGAATATGATCACCAAATTAATGCTAGTTTGTATTGCATTAATAACCTGTATTACCTCTACTTGGGCTGCTACAGAAATCAACTTATATACCTGGCGCAGACAAGAAGTATCACTATGGCAACATATTAGCCAACATAATGTCATACCTGGTGTAACGGTAAACGTTAAACTCTTAAGATCAGCGTCTTATGAACCACATATGTTATTAAGTCTTCAAAATAATACTCCTGATGTGTTTCAATGGGCACCTGGTGCTAATTCCCTACAAAAGCTTGTTAAACACAATTTTGTTAAGCCCTATCAAGGCACGCTAACGCAAATGAACCAAGGTGCGTTGATCGCCGCACTGGCAGCAGATAATAAACTTTACGGTGTACCTTTTGCCTTGCAGTTACAATCAGTTATGGTCAATAGAAAACTCGTCAATAAACACGGTATACACCAGCAACCAAAAACGTTATCGGCAATGGAACAAGTATTTTCCACATTAAAACAAGCAGGAGTAACACCAATACAACTAGCTGGCAATGTAAATTGGTATTTAAGTCAGTTACTTGCAGAAGTATTATTATCAGGCTTGGTTTCCGAGAACGTCGCAGAAAATTTAGTTTCTGGGCAAGCATGCTTTACCGATCCAGAATATCAACAGGTATTTATACGCCTCAAGCAATGGATGGATAAAGGCTTTATAAACGATAACGTAGCGTCAGAAAGCTATGTAGGCATTGCAAATTCTATGGGCTTAGGTAATTCGGCCATGACCATAGATGGCGGTTGGCGAACCAGTTCAAAATCTGATTTTTTTAAGCTAGATAATGATTTTCAATTTTATTTTTGGCAAATTCCTGGTGCAGGCAATAAAGTTTATGCCTTAGGTGATGGCACCTATCAAGTCAATGCTAATTCAACGAAATACCAAGCAGCAATGAAGGTATTAAACTTTACCGCAACCAAAGCATTTGCTGAATTATTCGCTGAACACGTACAAGAACTGCCTGCATTTGGTGAATCTGTTTCAATCAACAACCCTACACTTGCTACGTTATCTAACAAAGTGGTTGATGCTTATTCAGTCAGTTTATTCAATGCTTATACACTTAATAGCAATGAACCGAGTTATCGAACCTTAGTTACTCAAGGATTTAAAGATCTTTTCAACCATCAAAAAACACCGATAGAAATAACGCAGCAAATTCAACAAGGCCTAAATAGCTGGCAATATGTAGGGATTAATCATTGCCAATAATTCCCATTGAGCTTTTATGTGGTGACTGCAATTTGAACATAATGTTACAACTGCGAGCACCACCTCATAAAATATTGCAGGGATAATTGATGACAAATGAATTCATGGTGGCACAATACAATGAATGAACTATTTTTGAGCATTCACCATAGGATTTTGAATGAAAGCTTTGTTAAGCATACTACTTTTTGGCATTAGTAGTGTTGTATGCGCCACCGAGCAAGCCGAAACAATTTTTAAACAACTCGCGCCTTCTTTATACCAAATTAGGATCATTGACAAAGCAAGTGGTGAAAAATCTTCTATTGGCTCAGGGTTCCAAATTAGCGCTGATGGTTTAATTGCCACCAATTATCATGTGATTTCCAGTTACGCTCGTCACCCTAAAAAGTATCGTATTGAGTACTTAGATAATAAGGGTAATAAAGCAGAGTTAACCTTAAAAAATATTGATGTTGTTAACGATCTTGCCATTGTAAAACGTGAAGTAGACAACCCTATGCCGTTTTTCGACATATCTGATGCGCCCCCCGAAAAAGGCGAAGAAATTTTCTCGCTGGGCAACCCGCATGATCTTGGCATGATTGTAGTACCGGGCACTTATAATGGATTAAAAAAAGAATCTTTTAGCGATCGCATTCATTTTACCGGCTCAGTCAATTCAGGTATGAGTGGCGGCCCCGTTGTTAATAAAGCCACTAAAGTTGTCGGTATCAATGTAGCAACATCAGGTAACCAAATTGGTTTTTTAGTACCACACGATAAACTGCAAGTTTTGCTTAATAAACACAACCAACAAGCCCCAAACGCTGTTGCACAGCAAATGCAAACACAGCTGAACAGTTATCAAGAAAAGTTAATTACCACGTTATTAAACAGCCAATGGCAATTAAAAAACCTTGGTGAAGGCCTTGTACCGACAATTGATGTACCTTTTATTCGTTGCTGGGGTGAGTCAAACGCTGATAAAAAAGACGCGCTTATGTCAATGGCGGTGGCAAATTGTTCGTTAGAAGAAAATGTATTTATTGCGAATAATTTTTATACTGGCTCTCTTGAAATGGAGTTTCGTTATCTACATGCAAGAAAGCTTAGTGATATCAAATTTTATCAGCTCTTTCAGCGTCAAATAGCACGTGTGATGCCTGGTAATAAAGCAGGAAAAGACGACATTACAGAGTTTGAATGCCAACACGATATTGTGATGCCATCAAACCAACAAATAAACAATAAAGCTATTTTTTGTACCCGTGCCTATAAAAAGTTTACCAATTTATATGATGTACTGTACCTTGCCATTTCTGTAGACCACCACCAACAAGCACTTATCAGCCACTTTACTCTAGCTGGTGTTTCTCAGGCAAGCGCTCAGAAATTTACTAAACAGTTTATGGAGTCGGTTACATGGAAATAATTATTGAAGAAATCAGCCGAGGACATAAAGTCATTAACCGACAGAAATTCGGCCAAAACAAAGTTGCCATAGGACGAGGGTACCATAACGATGTACTAATATCTGACCCTCACGTATGCGCCGAACACTTAACGATTGCTTTTGATGGTGAAAATTGGCGAATACAAGATTTAGACAGCATAAATGGTAGCTTTCTTGGTGAGGGAAAAAAAACAGCTGATGGCCATATTGTTCATTCCGGCGATATTATTCGCGTTGGTAAAAGTCAGATCCGTATTTTATTTCCTTTTCACCCCGTAGAAGAAAGTATTACCCTGAGCTCTTTTGAAAATTTAATTAATTTAACCAAGTCTCCGCTAATATTAATCACCAATGTAATGGTTTTTGCATTAATAACCGGCTGGCTATTTTTCCTCAATAACCCAACAGAAGTAAAGTTTACTCAGCTGTTAGTATCAGCCGCGGGTCTCACGTTAATGTTTGCTGTTTGGCCAGTTGGCGTAGCAATAGTGTCATTATTAACCAAGCACGATGCTCGTATTTGGACACAACTCGGCATTTGCTTTGTTTTTTATAACTTGTCATGGGTAACAGACTTCCTAGAAACAGTAATCAACTTTAATACTGCCAGTGGTTCATTTTTAGTACTGTTGGCCTCTTTTACACCTATTGTGATTGCTTTTTGCTTATTTTGGTTAAATATTTACATTGGTTTCCATGTTAGTAACAAACGTCGAATGGCTATTGCCAGTGGCTTAACTATTCTATTAGTGGGTGGGAGCTTTTTAATACAAGTCAGCAAGAAGCCTGATTTTAGTATAAAACCAGAGTTTAACTCTACGCTACTAACACCAAGCTTTTTATTTACCAATAGCAGCAATGTTGATGAGTTCATTAATAACTCTAACGAGCTATTTAAAAAAGTAGATGAAAAAGCTAAGAAGAAAGACACATAAATAGTGTCGAAAATTTTTACAATCGATGTTTTTCAACAAATAGGCTTTTAAAAGAAAAACAAATTAAACCAACAAAAACAGCAATTTAAAAATATTTAATCAAGTTGGCACAAGATTGGCATTATACTGTTCAGTCAAATCAATGATTACAAAATTTAAGATTTATAACAGGAGATACACTATGAACATTAAAAAAGGACTAGCAATTGGCTTAGCAGCTTTAGGTTTATCACTTTCAGCACAAGCTTCAGATATCAACGTTGGTGGTGTAGTTTGGGATCCGGATTCAGTGAATGCTTTCCCAGCTGC
Organism: Thalassotalea sp. 1_MG-2023; assembly: GCF_030546745.1. Classification (GTDB taxonomy): domain Bacteria; phylum Pseudomonadota; class Gammaproteobacteria; order Enterobacterales; family Alteromonadaceae; genus Thalassotalea_C. The sequence continues at coordinate 241,598 of NZ_JAUOPD010000003.1, read as the reverse complement.
AGAAGACTTTTTCAGCAGCGGTAACCTATTTGAAAACGTTGCAGCTCAACCAGGCGATATTGTAAACGGTTTTGGTATTTTTGACCAAATGAATAGCGACGTTAACAATGCAGCAGCATTCTGCCCAGGTTGTGAATTAACGTTTACTTTCTCTATGGAGTTAGTAAGTTTCACACCAGTTAGTGGTAATATTAGTGCGTTTGAATTTAAAGATTTAGCTATCAACATTTTTGTTGACCACAACCCTAACTATGCAGCTACATCAGCATCTTCTTCTGAAGGTAACTTATGGTTATCTTTAGTAGCTGACGGTAACTTAACAGGTTTAGGTACTGACTTAGGTACTGGTAGTGATACAGGTACAGGTTCTGCATTATTAAACGTAACTGGTGGTTTAGCTGCTGGTAACTTTGATACTAACGGTGAATTGAACGGTACTGACATGGTACTTTCTTCTTCATTCCAACCTGGTGGCCCTAACGGTCTTCTTAAAGGTGGTTTTGAATTAACTGGTAACTCAATTCCAGAGCCAGCGTCAATCGCTTTATTAGGCTTAGGTATGTTAGGTTTCGCTGCTTCACGTAAGCGCAAAGCATAATTACTTAACACCAAAAGTAAGAAATTTTAAAGCCACTCTCTGAGTGGCTTTTTTAATGCCTGATAACCGTGTAAGTTACCTGATCAATACATAAACCAGCTGATTATAGTAAGTTAACATCAACGATATATGTCGATTCAATTGATAAGAAAGTGCTATAGAAGGCTATTAACAAGGAAGGATAAACCAGATCGCCTATCCCTTTCCAAAAAACGTAATGACGGTTGTGTAACCGTAACAGTTACCTCTAAATAATCTACGCAATATTTTAATTCTGTTCATGTCGTAGAAAAATAAAAGACATTACTTTCAATTTTTAAGCTTGTTTGGGCAGAGTGGTTTAGCTTTATGCCACCCCTTGGTTTAAGTATCCACGTTTAGCTGGTTTGCTTGCGCTTTCATTCCTGCAAAAATCTTATCCGATATATCTGTTGGAAAGTCTTTAGGAAGGTTTTTGCTGACCTTTTCAATAACAATATCAAACACACTAAGCACTGAGTCAATAAGTTCAACAACTTCTACTTCATTAAAGCCAACTTCCTTGCCTTGTTGAATGAAATGACGATATTGTATTTTCTGTAATTGATAGTAATTTTTGCTACCACGAATAGCCATTGCCATTTTTACTTTCTGTTTCGCTATTTGATTTGTCTTATTACCAATTAGCGGGTGAATAGAAAGCACATCATATAAAGGTGTGAGTTTGTATTTATTGTCTGGCAAATGAGTAATGCTAAAGTTTTTTGTGTGACCATCGGTTGCTGCAAGTAAGTAAAATACAATTTGCGCTTTAAAAAAGTGTTGTTTATCAACAGCTGCGTTCTCGCTACTGGCAAGTAGCTTCATACAATCTTCTATACTTAAACCACCATCGCTTTGATATTTAAGTAATGATGATAAACCTGTTGCTTGACAAAAATCTTCTTGTGGCAAACGAATAATCCATGAACCATCACTTGATAACTTACGATCAAAACGCTCAACAATAAGTGCTTTTTTACCCGCAAAAGACCCCATTTCACAATGCGCAATAGGAATACCAAACGCGGCCATTATCTTTGAGCACAGCCATTCGTTTTCAACAGAGCCTTCCATGTCAGCTTTCATATTGCCAACCAGCCCCATTGGCAGTTTAAATATGTGTGTTGTCGGTGTTTCTCCTAAAGGTTCACACCATTGGTTATTGTGCCAAAGTAGCGCTGTTTTTTCTTGAGCTCCAGCAAGTGAAATTCTCAATTCATCATCGTCATCTAATCGACCCAGCGGGTAGCTATCAATCGCCTTATTAAGTATTCCCGCAACTTGCTGTTCATTTAACGGCTTATGCTGAATTTGTTTAATATTCTGAGGCTTATCGCCTTCTGGTAGCAATTGAATAGCCCCCACACAATCACGACCTAGCTCAACAAGTAAATCAAAGACTTTGGTGCTGGCTGTACTAAAGCGCCTTGCTAATCGTTCACGTATATCTCTGCTATCTGGCAGCAAATTATCAAAGTAAAATGAAACGACATCGCCTTTAATGGGTTGGTTTCCCGGAGTAAACGGTAATGATAAAGACAAGGGGCGACCTCGCGGGTTTTGTAACCACTCATCTGCATATTGCAGTTCATCAACACCTGATTTTATTCGCCAAGTACCAACAAACTCTGCGTTCATCCAAATAGCTAAGGCACTTACTTTACGTTTTACCATTACCATTCATCCTGCGAGCTTTCGGTACTGGATACGTTATTCTTCAACGGTTTATTTTTTTCTACAAATTGCAGCTTTATATCCAAAATAGAAAGCACTTTAAAAAGACGCTCTATCGTGACTTTTTGTGGTGCGCTTTCAAGTGTTTGATAACTTTGTTGGCTGATACCAAGTTTTTCAGCAAGCGCTTTTTGAGATAGCCGATTAGACTTTCTAAACCCGACTAGAATAGGCTTAATTTGATCAAGAGTATTAATTGTGTAATTCACGCTAACCACCAAAACAATGTATAGGCTGTTTTATCTAAAAACAGTATATAAGCTGTTTTTAACAATAACAACCTATAGGCTGTTAATCGCTTGTTTTGATCATTTAAGTGCAAAAAAGTGTTACCAAGCTCAAGATTTATGCGCATCGAAGTGTAATGATATCGATTGTTTTTGCGCAAATAAGTGTTTTTGGCTATCTATTCAAAAACAATTTCTACGCTAGAATGTTTTAATAAACTTAAGAATTCTGATGTTCTCATCTGACAATAAAACTGCTCGCAACCAGCCGTAAGATAGAACAAGCTATTATAGCGATATACTTATTCTGACGATTGAAGAAACTAGCAATAATCAAGCGGCAGAATATGAAATGAAACTAAGAAAAAGTGCCTAAAGAAGCCTCCAAGTTTATTTGACCGTTACAACCAATTAGGTGACCGAAATTTTAGGTAATTTATGAAATGAATAGAAATAAATAGAAGTAAATAGAAGTAATAAACTGGCTAATACTAATGCTTTTAGCCAGTTATGAAATAATTGGAAGTGACTTGAAAGGTTATTCTATATTCTGGATCTGTTTATTTAATATAAATTTTAATAGCTTAAAGATCAATTAATTATCAATAAAAAAAGCCTCAATTAATGGTTCTTGCCACCATGATTGTCACCATTTTATCTCCACTGATTGAGGGAATCATATCTACGTTTAGTAAACTCACTGTCATACTCTTGAGTTCTATCGCTTAATTCCGGCTTCCAAAAATCCTTAGAGTACTCGAAAATTCTATAACTTGAACTCCAAAGCGATTTATCTATTCCATAATGCTTTTCAATATAATTCAAACAAAAAGACTGCTCTTCATCTTCAGGACGGACACATATGCTAGGTTTGTTGTTTTCACGAGGTATTGAAACATCTGTTGTATTATTTTGCTCATTAGCAAGGTCTTCAAAACCGCCTGAAAAATAATTGGCTTTAATAACTTTAGCGGCAAGATCCAATATATGAAAATCAAGCATTCTTTCATCATCAAGTTCTGATGAATAACTCAAGACAGGCATAGATAAATAAAGAAGATAAAAGGCGGCTTCAAACCTACCATCTCGTAAGCAGATCATTGCTGCTCGATAGATATCATCGTAAGCAACCATTGATAAGAACTCTTTGTCAAACCCGTGACGCTCTAGCTTTCGGCTAATCAATTCATATCTATTTGAATATTTTAGTCGCAGCTCTCTTTCAATGTTCAAGTTTTGGTGAATTTCAGTTAATCCAGTAGCAAAAAGAACCACAGCTTCCTCTACAAAACTAGCTTCAATTATGGAAAGTATGTTGTACTTCCCGTGTTTGAAAGTTTTACGCGCTTTAGGCACTAATTTGTCGAATGCATCATTTAGCTTTTTCTTTTTTGACCGAGCTTGCTTACCATTATAGTACTTACCCCAGTTTCGAACATCGAGACTTTCACTAATAAGTGTCTTATGTATCTCAAGTGCTAGCTCTTTATCATCTGTAACTCTGCTAGCCAACTCCCAAAACTCCCCGCTAACCTCGCTCTCATTAATGAGTGGAATAGAGAGTAACTTTGCAACATCTAAATACGAATTGAAATTGAACGCGGACATTATTTCTCTAATCCAAAATTGCGTTCTTATTATTCTTGATGGGTTATGTGATGCCATAAGTTTTCCTTGGTGCGTAAAACTAATTTTTTACGCCATTATGCTCTTTTTTCGAAATACATATGATGCTCTCACTTTCCGAATGAGCGGAAAAATTAATTAGAAGAGACATAAATTATGTTTACGAATTCATACATATTAACACTAAAGGAGCTTCCTAATGTACTAGGCATTTCAAGAACAGCTCTTTGGAAGTTGAGAAGTGAAGGAAGCTTTCCCGCGCCACTAAAGTTAAACGGCAAAATATTGGGATGGAGAAGAGAGTCAATCACGAATTGGCTAGATTCCTTACAAAAGGAGGCGGCATAAGATGAGTTATAAAATTCGAGGGCAGAATATTTTAATATTAATTGCGTCAAGGTTTAATGTTTTTGAGAACGAAAGGTTTTTTCTGGACTGTACACACTGCTTATTGGCACTGGAAACCTGTTTAGACAATGATCTACATGACGATCATATATTGGAACTGGTTGAGTACGCTTACTCTGTAATCATTAAACAACAGGTACTTGAAGGTACGCTTAAGCCCGAACTTGAATGTGTCGGAAACATACTAATCGTGGCTATTCTTTATTGTTCAGACAGTGATTCTGATATGGATAAGTTACCTAAATACTTTATGGGGGTATCTGATGAATAGTGAGTTCAAAGTTGAATCTGAAAACCGGGAAATTATTATCAATATTTTGAACAGATTACAATCAAGATGTAGTGAACGATTGCTTTCGTATGAAGACCTCGAACTCTCGACTAAAATCGCTGAGTCGATACTTGAAAACTTAGTTGCTAAACAAAAATGGAATAATATTTCTGCTATGGTCACGCCTGATTATGAGACTTTTTCACCGCTTTATAGAGGAACGCCTCAGCATACTCAATGCGTAATCCGCAGGAAAAATGGTGTTTGGTTTGTATCAGAGTTTGAACGAACAAAAGCATTCCGTGATGGTAGTTTTAAAGTCACGATTGACCGAGATTCTTTGCGTGTAAAAAAGGATCAAATATTTGATTTTGTTACAGAGAATTTGTCTAGCAATCATGTGACAAAATAATGTGTGATTTACCCCGCTGTGCGGATAAATCCATAAGCAAGGCTGGTCGATTGATCAGCCTTTTACTTGCCCTAAAGTGCTAGTTTTCTAGAGCAATATCGATTTGACGTTGAACATATTCCTGTACTTTTTCTGCTGGTGTGCAAAGCCTTTTCTCTAGTCCTATTTCAGACGAAGTTTTTACTGATTGCCCGAATCTCACAATAGGCTTATTTTTCGGATTGTAGCGTTCAATGCTGGCTCTCAGAAAATGATCCAGCGCATCTTCTAGCTCCGCTGGATTGGCATCTGCCTCAATTCTGAAGAGAAGTAGCTTTAGAGTATCGATAACCAAGTTATGGTATTCACCAAATGCTCCGCCATACTTGGCTCCAGCAAGCTTTTGAACAAACGCGGGATAACTATGGGCGCCCAAATCACTATAGATGAGATCAAATTCTGCTTTTAACTCTCTTAAAAATCCTCCGAATTGATGAACCAAGTTAATAAGATCTCCCAATTCGCTAGCTTGCGAGAAATGAGCGGATATGAGGAGTCCCACTAAATTATGTACTCTGAAAGCCAGAGAAGTTTTATTTGTTGGTTCAAATGACGCGTACAGCTTCTCATAACCAATTAACTTCGTCGTTATGTTAGTACTTGTATCAATCATGACGAAAACTCCTCAGAATGGCTTGAGGGCTTCTTGAGGGACGGAATCTTTGATGTTATGAGGTTTGTCAGCATATGTTTTGCTTTTTCAAGCTTTGCAGATAGTTTATAGATAAGCTCTGATTGTTCATTAACAATGTTGCTAATTAGGTTTGCATAACGCTTTTGTGCATACCATTCATGGCGAGTCAAGCGCCTGCGACGAGGCCCATGCCGGAGTTGACCGTTTTTCAGACCTACATCCTCAAAATATTGATCCTGCAATTCACGCATGGCTTCTTTGTAAGCGAAGTCTTTCTTAGACTTTGAATTTGATTTTATTGCTCTTTGAGCTGCAAGACCCGGGTGAAAAGAGTTTAAGTCCAATTTACCATCATCATTTAGCCTTGGCATAATGCAAAAGTGCACATGGCAGAATCTTTCATCAGAATGTTTTACAAGTGATACAAACGAATCGCCAAAACGTTGTCTAAGAAAATTTTCAGTATCTTCCAGCCATTTTTTCACCTCAGGTAGTTCCCAATTTTCAGGAGTAGATTCGACTTTGATCGATGCGATACCAAATGAAACAATTTGGGCGTCTGATCGAATTTTTCGACCAAGTGGATCTTTACAGTTTTTAATCAGCCCATGTAAACGATCTAAAGCTTCGAGAGGCTTAATACCATAAAGTAATTCTGGTTTTTCTGGCTTTTGAATGTGAGGATAAGAATGTTCAGTTCGTTGACATTCTCGTGCAACAGCTTCAGCTGTTGGTCGTTTAGAGTTTTTTCTTTTCTTAAGTGCATATGATTCCATATGCAGGAATTGATAGCTATTTTTTTGCATGTTATTCACCACGGATAAAGTTTAAATTTTCATTCTTCCGTCATGAATGTGTTCTTAGGGATTTTAAGCCCAGCAAGGCCGACGCTTATGTTCAACATAAGCCTAGTCGGTCACTAGCTTTACCTCTTAAACGTACCACAAATTAATAGCTTAAGTCAAATATCAGCACGTAATTCAAATATGCAATACGTTGATTTAAAAGATAAAAGTGTTGACTTTTGAGTTTTTTCGGGCTAAAATCCACATTAGAACGTTCAGTATAATTTTTATCTTCTTCAGAAGATGGGTTGTTATATTTCTTTTGATTTAATAATCTTGTTTTCCTTTTAAATTTTCTTAAATATTTATCAAGTTAAGAAATAAACTTCTACTAACCCCTCAATATAGAACTATCCGTTTCGATAGAAACGGGGTTTAATAAATAATTTGATTTCAAAGAAAAGGCCGAAAATTTTTTAAAAATTTCGGCCTTTAAGTTATGGAGTGCAAATTAAAGTTATTCGCCTATTGGGAGTATAGGCAGTCCTAATTCCTCAAGATACTTATTATGTGTCTTAGTTGCTCTTACTATGCTTTTTTCAATCTTACCTAATGAGCTGTTAACATCTGCCAGAATAATCTTTTCCTCAGGCTTAGCGGTACTCACATACCTTGAAATATTCAGGTTAAAATCATTCTTCTCGATCTCTTCCATTGATACACGGCGAGAGTAACGATCTTCTTCCTTGCGGAATTGATAAGTATCAATAATCTTATCTATATGTTCCGGTAACAGACGGTTTTGGCGTTTTCCTTTTTCAAAATGTTCTTCATCACTGGCGTTGATAAACAATACATCATCGGGCTTTTTGCACTTTTTCAATACAAGAATACAAACGGGAATACCCGTTGAGAAAAACAGGTTAGCAGGCAAACCGATTACCGTATCAATATTGTTATCTTTTAATAGTTTTGTACGAATCCGGCCTTCTGCACCGCTACGGAACAGTACGCCATGAGGTAAGATAATTGCCATGGTGCCTTCATCACCTAAGAAATGAAAGCCATGTAGTAGAAAGGCAAAGTCTGCCGCTGATTTAGGTGCAAGACCATGACTCTTAAAGCGGAAGTCTTCGCCTAGTGCCTCTGTTGGCTCCCAACGATAACTAAATGGTGGGTTAGCAACAACGGCATCACATTTTAGCTTTTTAGCGGGATTCATTTCATTGAGCATATCCCAGTCATTAAGCAATGAATCACCATGGTGAATATTAAACTCCGAATCTTTCATTCCGTGCAGAAGCATATTCATGCGGGCAAGGTTGAAGGTCGTAATATTCGTTTCCTGCCCGTATATACGGCCAACACTGCCACCATCTTTTTTCAGTTTATTTCGCACATTCAACAAAAGCGAGCCAGAGCCACAAGCGAAATCCAATACGTTATTGAGTTTTTTCTTCTTGCCTGTTGCAGGTTCCTGACTATCCAGTGTTACGATCTCTGACAATATGGTCGAGATTTGTTGTGGAGTATAAAACTCGCCAGCTTTTTTTCCTGAACCAGCAGCAAATTGGCCAATCAAATATTCATAAGCATCACCAAGGGTGTCGCTGTCGGTTGAAAATCCTGAAATACCTTCTGCGATTTTGGTAATGATGGTGCAAAGTTTGGCGTTACGAAGGCTGTAGTTTTTACCCAGCTTTTCTGAATCCAGATTAATCTCTGAGAACAAGCCCTGAAAGCTGTTTTCAAACGATTTATTTTCAATGTACTTAAAGCCTTGTTGCAACGTAAGCAACAAGTCATCATGCTGAGTTCTGGCAAGCTCTGCGATACTGCTCCATAAATGTACTGGCTCAATCACATAATGCACTTTACGGCGCATTTGCTTTTCAAATTCTGGAGTATCTTCTTTATTTTTCTCATACCACACGCTTAATGGAGCGCGTTTATCATCTTCGTTAAGCGTTGGGTAATCTGAACCCAGTTCTTTTTTCGCAGCGGCTTCATAGTTGTCGGACAAATAGCGTAAGAACAGGAAGGAAAGCATATAATCGCGAAAATCGTCTGCGTTCATTGCGCCGCGCAGGTTGTCGGCGATATCCCATAGGGTTTTACCTAAGTCTTTTAATTGTTGTTCGGTCATGGTGTTGCCCTTCTTGTATTATCGCTAAGTATTTCCGGCAGATAAAATTGAAAACTGGTGATGAACGCTCTTAGGATTTGCCGGAATAAATCCTGATTATCTTCGCCCATAGGAGTTGGCTCGTGAATAGCATATTTTCCATGACTAAGAAGATTGAGTGCACGATTAAATAATGCGCTATTCTCATCGTCATCTATGGCTTTTAGGCAGAAGCTAATATCGGCATGGCCGAAGAAGGCTGCCGTCTTCTCCATAATGCTACGCAGGGCATTAAAGTGAAATGTGTAAAGCGTTCCGCCATCTGGATTGGCGGCTCTTTGTAGCTCTGCAAGTGTCGCAACGTGGTGGAAATATGGCGTGTCTTCAGTGGCGCGAAGCGTGTATCGATTCTCACTATTTGGGCGATGAAGAAAATACCGCTTGTGCCTAACTTTTGGTTCATTATCTTTTGCTCTGCCTATCTCATTGCACATGACATTGTAAAAGAGTGAATGATGCGAAGAGACCACGATTTTCATCGGATTGAGCGTACCGTCATCATTCTTACGGTTAGTCGCTCGACGAAGAAGTTTAGCCAAATCACAAGCAACAGAGATTGCATTGTTGTCGTCAAGCGACGAAACGGGATCATCAATATAGATGTATTTTACCCATTGATAAGATTCTTGACCATCTAGCACCCGCTCGCAGATAGCCATGAATATACACCAGATAAAAAGGCTTTCTTCACCTCGGGAAATTTTAATATTTTCCTGCCCGTCTTTGCTGAATTTTACGAAGTGAGGTTTTGTGAAAGTTTCATTCCCCTGCTGAACTTCTTTGTATTCAAAATCAAATCCGAAATCAGCATATCGACTAAGGTATTCGTCAATCGTTGGCTCAAGACCTAAATTAGTAAAACCATCAAAAAACTTAGAATTCTGATTTACTTGCAACCCTCTTGCGGCATCATTTTCTAGGTCGTTTTCCCAAGTAAATAAGTCTTCGGTAAAGGCATTAAAGTAAAGAGTATCTGGTTTACCACCGTTATTTCGTTTTCCACGATTTTTAAAATCCATCGAAAGTCTAGTCTTACCTGTGCGATTGTACGCATAGAGAAGAACAAGCTCTTTGTCATTCAAGTCGTCGCGCAAGCGAGTAACAAGCCCTCTTAAGTTTTGGTAGGTGCGAATTCCTGTCATATCCCTACCTCATCTACAGACGGGAAGAGTTGTTGCATCAAGCCCTTTTTGTGGGATTTTAGGTCTTCAATTTTTTGTGCCTGTGAGTGAATCAGATCATCTACAGAACAGAGGCAATCAGCTATCTTTTGTTGTTCCTCGATATCTTTTGGCAGCAGAAGTGGACAATTTAGAACATCACCTTTTCTTAAGTTAGTTTGTTTAACGCCATCATCAAAAGCCAGAAAATACGGGTTTCTGTTTAGAGAATAGAAAAGCATGATACCGACTGCCTTTTTAGGGCTTAACTTGCAAATTCGCTGATTCACTGTGTAGCGATTATTTTCATCAACAAAGAAACACTTAGCTATAGCTCTCCCATTTGGAACATCACTAAGCACCATCAATATGTCGCCTTTTTTTGCAAGACAAAATGCTTCGTTTGTGTACTTCTTCACCTCTCCATTCGTAGAAATGAATTTTGAATTTACAACAATAAAATCACCAGATTTAGTAATACCTTGCTCATGGGCTTTACCATTTTCATATCTAGCAACGTTCTCCAAAGGTGCTTCCACCCAATCTCCCGCATTTTCAAACTCCGGAAAGCGCAGTGTAGGAACGGTTTCACCTTCGGCGGGGAAGAGGTTTTGTAGCAATCCCTTTTTATAGGATTGGAGTTCTTGGTGCTTTTGGGTATGCGCAGCGATCAGCTCATCCAGTGAAGACAGACAATCGGCTATTTTTTGTTGTTCTTTCTTATCTAATGGGTAAGCCACCTCTATCTTTGACATTCTTCCAGCGGATATTCCAAGAACCTTTGCACCCTGCGCCTCTTTCTTAATCTGCTCTCGTAAACGATTGGATTTAAATAGATATCCACCGAAACCAATTACCAGTTTGGCTTCTTTTTGTCTGGCTAGAAGTGTATGCAGTCCTGCGATCAATTTTTCGTTATTCAGATTTACAACTTCAATGCTCTTCCCAACATCGTCCAAATCTTCCGATGCATCGGCAAAAACCATATCACCTTCTATACAATAGCAATCCTTTTTTATCTTCCCTAAAGGCTGGGTAGCATTGATATAAGGAACAAGCTCTTTTTCAATATCAAACAATGTAGAAAACTTGGTGTGTATATCACCATAGTGAATATTCTTTACCGTACCCGCATCATAGTTAAGCTTGTCCCGCGAAAGGGAGTTCGTCACTTTGAACTCGTATATATCCTCTAAAGGCTCATTGTTCCAACTTTCTGAATTCTCAAACTCAGGAAAGCGCTGCTCCGGAACTAATCCTTTTTTCATCTTATTACTCATACGCCGCTAACCCCGAAATTTCACGGCCTTGAGCAAGTTTATTGAGTAGTGGCACTAACTCTTCCATCAATGCTAGCTCTGCCTGTGTACGTGCTTTCCAACCTAAATCTAGCGGTTCTAATAATTCGCTGAGCTGCTCGCCATCGAATATCATGCGATCCAAAATACGATCAACGAAACCTTGCAGAGCATCATGCTCAATGTTGTGGTTATCTGCTATGGCGGCTAGTTCCTTTGCTGATTTGTCGGCTTTGAACTTTTGATATCCTTCGCGAATAGCTTTTTCATTCAAGCTTTGGTCGGTCGGTAGACTGTTGATGTAATCGACGATATCGTCGCGCTCATCCATCAAATTGGCGCTAGAGCTGATCAAGTCGATTAGTTGTTGGCGACTCATTTTGTGCTTGCTGGGTTTGTCGTCATCCGTAGATTTAGCGATTAAGCCCATAATGTAGTCATAATCAATCACGGCAGAAGCAAACAGCACCAGTTCAAATTCTAGCTGTTGTACCGGATCATCGGGGTCGTTACTGCCTTTGGCTTGTTGCGCTTTCAGGCGTTGCGCTGTTTCCAGATACATTCCACGGAAGCCACGCAACTGCTCTTCGGGTAGTAATGTATTAACGCTTGCTACCTGCTCTTCATTCAAATCGGTATATTGATCGAGTTGGGTTTTTAAGCGCTGTACCTCTTTGAAGCGGTTGATAAATTCGCTTCTGGCCGCATCACCTTTGAGGTTGTTGACGTTTTCAGGGGTGCAGGATAGCCCTTGCGAATCCATGAACTTTTCGAGGTCATTCACGGCACTGTCTAAATTTTCGATAACCTGTGGTGCAGGGTCAACCAGCCAGATTTCTTTGGCTCGGTCTTTGTCCTGCCCTGAGAAACGCGCAATCGCGGTATTAACGGCATCTTCTTGATAGCGAAAATCCAAGACATTACCGTATGGTTTTGTATCGTTGAGCACGCGATTTGTACGTGAAAAGGCTTGTATCAAGCCGTGATATTTCAGATTTTTATCGACATACAGTGTGTTGAGGTATTTGGAATCGAAACCCGTCAGCAACATATCCACCACAATCACAATATCGATTTTATCTTTATGGGGGTAATCCTTGTTGGTGTATCTCTGGTCTTTAATGCGTTGCTGCACGTCCTGATAATACAAGTCGAATTCACTTATGGTGTGGTTTGTACCGTATTGCGTGTTGTAATCGGCAATGATTTGTTTAAGTGCCTTTTTCTTTTCTTCTGGGTCTTTTTTGTTGTCTTCTTTCTCAGTTACTAAATCTTCTTGCAACTGCTGTACATCTTTATTGCCTTCTGCTGGCGGCGAGAATACACAGGCAATATTCAAAGGTATATAGCTATCACCTTCGGCTAGCTTTTCTGTCTGCGCCTGTTTGAATAACTGATAGTATTCAATAGCGTTGTTGATTGAGGCGGTAGCCAATACCGCGTTAAATCGCCTTTGGTTAGTAGCGGAATCGTGCTTTTTAAGTATCTCGCCAACAACGGCTTCAGGCGATGGCAGCTTGGGTTTTGGCTTTTTCTTTTTATCGCTCGTATCGTCTTTGGGCTTTTCACCGAAATAGTCGATATGGAACCGCAGCACATTACGGTCGTCAATGGCGTTAGTTATGGTATAAGCATGCAACTGCTTTTGGAAAATATCTTCGGTGGTTTTGTATGAACCGATTGTGCCATCAATTTTCTTATAGGTAGCGTTATCTTCAAAGATCGGCGTACCCGTAAAGCCGAATAACTGCGCTTTAGGAAAGAAGGCTTTAATGGCTTGATGATTATCGCCAAACTGAGATCGATGGCATTCATCAAAAATAAATACAATTCTTTGATCGCGTAGTGGCTCAAGGCGTTCTTTGTATGTTTGCTTGCCGTTTTGTTTATGCTGTTGATTGCGCTTGCTGTTTTCATCAAGTGCAAGGCCAAGCTTTTGAATAGTTGTAACGATAACTTTATCGGCATAGTCGTCCGAGAGCATGCGTCGAACCAAGGCTTCGGTATTAGTGTTTTCTTCAACACAGCCCTCTTGAAACTTATTAAATTCCTCACGGGTCTGACGATCAAGGTCTTTACGGTCTACGACAAACAAGCATTTATCAATATCAGGGTTGTCTTTCAATAAAGTGGAAGCCTTAAACGACGTTAGAGTTTTACCACTGCCTGTGGTGTGCCAGATATAGCCGTTGCCACGATTTTGATGGATACAATCGACAATCGCCTTTACCGCATAGATTTGGTATGGGCGCATAATCATGAGCTTTTGCTCGTTGGCGACAAGAACCATATAGCGGCTGATCATTTGACCTAAGGTGCATTTGGCTAAGAAGTTATCTGCGAAATCGTCAAGATGGGTGATCTTGGTATTGTCTTCTTTGGCGAGCTGATAAATGGGCAAAAAACGCTCATCAGCATTAAAGCTGAAGTGCTGATTGTGGTTGTTGGCAAAATAGAGCGTGTTGTCACGGTTACTGACAATGAAGAGCTGCATAAAGCAGAGCAGCGTATTGGCATAGCCATTACCCACGTCATTCTTATATTCAACAATTTGCTCCATGGCACGGCGTGGTGTTAGGCCAAGCGTTTTCAACTCAATCTGAACCACGGGGACGCCGTTTATCAGCAAGATAACGTCATAGCGGTGATGACTATTTTCGGTATTGATGCGCAATTGGTTAATTACTTCGAATTCGTTTTTGCACCAGTCTTTGATATTGACCAAAGTGTATTGCAATGGTGTTCCGTCTTCACGCTGGAAAGTATTACGTTCTCTCAGTGTTTTAGCTGCGGCAAATACATCTGAATTAACGATTTCATCACGCAAGCGAGCAAATTCTGAATCAGTAAGACGAACGTAATTGAGAGCCTCGAACTTTTCACGGAAATTTTGCTCAAGACTAGCTTTATCACGTATGTCTTCGCGATAGTTATATTTGAGGTCTTGAAGCTTTGCGATTAAAGCATTTTCTATTTGTTGTTCTTTTGTCATGCAACTTCCCTAACATAGCGTTGAAGCTAACGCTTAAGCTTCTTTGTTTTTCTGCTCTTCAATCCATTTCAGGATATCTTCTCGCTGAAAACGCCAGCTTCCCCCTACTTTAAAGCCCGGCAATTTACCTTCCAAAGCTAGACGATATGCGGTTTTTTCAGCCAATTTTAGATATTCAGCGACCTCTTTCAAGGTCAGTATTTCGTCAGACATAGTTTACCCACCATAAGACTATTGGGAATGATATGAGAAAATAAAGGAAAGAACAATGGCCAATTTTAAAAGAACTGAGATAACTTGTCGGTAAGCCTTTGGAGTGCTTCCTTTCTTTCATCAAAGTAATCGTACTTGTCGTATGTACCCATTATTTTTGGTAATTTGTGATTCAAACATCTCTCAGCAACATGTGGCTGAACACCTATGTTAGATAACATTGTACGGCAGGTTCTCCGTAAGTCATGCAACGTAAAATGATCTACCTTAAGTTGACCTTTTTTAAATAAATTTGCTAGTGCGGCATTTAAAGTATCGGGGGATATGTAAGGAAACCTCTTACTGGCTCGTCGGTTTGGGAAAACAAAATCTGAGCCAACGGATAGTACTTTGAGTTCTTCAAAATATCGGACTAAAAGGTCGGGCAGGGGGTAATCAATTGGAATGCCATTTTTGCTTCTTTCTTTGGGCAATTTCCAAACTTTTTCATCTAAATTAAATTCAGACCAAGGTGCAGCTAATAACTCTCCTTTTCGAACGCCAAGGCAGAGCAGAAGTACGCAAGCGATATAATTTTGCCTAACAAAACAGTTCTGATTCTCTCTAAAAGTATTAAAGACTTCTTCTATTTCATCAACCGTTAAAAACCTATCTCGTGAATTCTCCTTCCCACCAGCATCTCTATTATCGAATGCTGATGCCGGATTATTTGTTAACAGTCCCAATTTAATCCCTTGATTGAACATCTGCTTACAGTAAATTAGAGCGTCATTGGCAATGGTTGGGCGACCACTATCATTTATATGTTTTAAAACACGCTTAATATCCAAAGGATTGACTTCGCTTATAGGAAGTTCGCCAACATGGGGAGCTATATCTTTACGATAGACTCGCTCGGGAATTTCTGGATATTTAAGTCTCTGGCGGCAATCTTCTAACCAATCATTTGCAAGATTGTTAACCGTTCGTATATCGGAAAAGTCCTGCCTGTTTTTTTGAATTTTAGGATCAATACCATCTCTAACGAGAGCTTTCCAGTTAGCGGCCAAGGCCCTTGCTTTAACTAAAGGGAGACCAAGAGGTTCATCACCGTACTTCGCTAATGTCGCCTCCTTCCTCTTACCATTTAGTTTATAGCGAAAAGTCCATGAAGCGCTTTTGCTAGTAGAAATCCGCAGATATAGATTGTCATCGACTTGGTGTCTCCCAACCTCTGCTTTTTTAACAAGTGATTTTATTTGTTGTGCATTCATATGTGGTGACAATAACTATATCGGGTGGTTACAATACTATTACTTGTCACCATTCTTGTCACCACTTTTCATAAACAAAGATGAACAATTATAAACAAAATAAAACCAAAATAACGGCGGGGCTTTAATTACAATAGCTTTATTAACACCCCTAAACACATAAGAACATCACTCAATATTCTGGATCTGCTCACGCATCTGCTCAATAAGCACTTTAAGTTCAACGGCTGAATTGGTGATATCAGCATTGATTGATTTTGAGCCTAATGTGTTTGCCTCACGATTAAACTCTTGCATCATAAAATCTAAACGGCGGCCTTGTGCACCACCTTTTTTAAGTATATTTTTAGTTTCTTTTACATGGCTGTATAAGCGATCAATTTCTTCGTCCACGTCCATCTTTTGTGCAAGTAATACTAACTCTTGTTCTACGCGAGTAGATTCAAGTTCAATTTTAGCCTCAGTAAATTTGTCAATGATGCGGTTGCGTTGCCATTGAATAACTTCTGGCATGAATGCTTTCACTTTTTCAGCTTCTGCAGTTATACCGTCTAAGCGTTGTTCTATAAGTTGTTTCATGTTTTCGCCTTCGCTTGCTCGCGCGGCGATGAAGTCTTTTAATGCTTGATCAAAGCCTTTTAAAATATCGGTTTGAATGATATCAAGCTCAGCTTCTTCTGTTTCCATCACTCCAGGCCAACGCATAATTTCTACTGGATTTACTTGGCTGTTTAGCGTTTGCTCGTTAATCCAGCCTGCGTGTTCTAAAAGTTGGACAGCAAGCTCTTGATTAAGTGATAGCTTACCTTTTGCTGATGGATTAGGGTTGAACCGTAAATTACATTCAACCTTTCCGCGTGCTAGCGCCTTACGAAACCGTTCACGAAGTACAGGCTCTATACTGCGAAATTGCTCTGGAAGACGGAAATAATTTTCTAAAAAGCGTTGATTAACACTGCGAATTTCCCAAATAGCATTACCCCAAGGTTTTTTAACTTCTACACGGGAAAATGCTGTCATACTGTGGATCATAATCTTTCCTATTAATTCGTTTTATAAGAATGAACAGAGGGATTATGCCTGACATCACGATATTCAGCTATGTTTAATCCACTAAATAAAATCATCAGAAAATAGCTCATTCTAGTTTAGAAATATTATTAACGACTAATGGAGGAAATAATTGCACAAATTATAAAAATTGAATTCAAAAGATCGGGTTTCATTAGTATGATAAAAGCATTAATCATCAAGAGTATATTAGGAAAGGCTTTCAGCGCATTTTCTAATTTTGAAGTACATATTGTCTAATTTTCTTTTTTGTTTATTTTTTATCGCCTCCTTTACTAATGTTGTTCAAGCCAAAGAACAAAACTGCATCGATTGCCACAGTGAACAATATAGTGATTGGCAACAATCAGATCACTACAAAGCTATGTCACTCGCAAATAGCAAAACCGTATTAGGAGACTTTAACAACGTAACGTTATCGCACTTTTCGCAAACTGCTGAATTCTTCACCAAAAATGATGATTACTTCATAAGTCTTTCGAATAACAACGAAAAAAACACTTATAAGGTAGCGTATACCTTTGGTCACTACCCTTTACAGCAATATTTAATTGAAACAACCGCTGGCCGCTATCAAGTCTTTCCATATTCTTGGGACAGCAGACCAAAAGAGTTGAATGGCCAACGTTGGTTTCCAAACCACCCAAATGAAGAAATCCAGTCCAACGATCGTTTACATTGGAAACAACCCTTACAAAATTGGAATGGTATGTGCGCTGATTGTCATTCTGACGGGTTAAAGCGAAATTATAATGAAAAACTTAATACCTTTAATAGCACGTATGACAATGTAAATGTAGGTTGTCAATCATGTCATGGCAAACTATCTAAGAACCATGGACTTCCTAAAGCAACAGTTAAAAAGGAACAAAAGCTTCCAAATAACTATTGGCAGTTATTGCCAAATAGAAGTGTGGCTAAATGGAAAGGCAAGAAACGTAACAACAGCTTTATGAATAATTGCTTTTCCTGTCACGCACTGCGCACTCCTTTAACAGATGGCTTTGATAAAAATAAGCATTTTTTAGATCAATTTTCACCTACGTTGTTACAAGCACCATTTTATCATGCTGATGGACAAATAAAACATGAGGTGTACATATACGGGTCTTTTCTTCAAAGTAAAATGTATCAAGCAGGTGTTAATTGCCTAGACTGCCATGACGCGCATACAATGAAAATTAAAGTCAAAGGTAATGGATTATGTTTGCAATGTCATAGTTCACAAGTATATCAACAGCCAGCACACCTTATACATAAAACGGGTTCCGATGGCAGCCTATGTGTAGACTGTCACATGCCTAACACACGCTATATGACTGTAGATGATAGAAGAGATCATAGCTTAAAAATACCACGTCCAGAACTTACTATTAAATATAAAACACCTAATGCTTGTAATACTTGCCACCAAGATAAATCGCCAGAATGGTCGCTCAAACAAATAACGGCACATTACCCTCGAAAAAATCAACTATCAGAAAATGAGAAGCGTTACATAGAACTTCAAGCACAGCAAAGATTGCCCTTAGAGCAGCACAAAGCCATTATTAACGACAATACATTGACTGAAATTCATAGAGCTAGTGCAATTTTATTATTGCCTAATTCCACGGAACGTTTAAGTGATGAAATCATAGCGCCTTGGGTTAAAAGCCCATTACCGTTGATTCGATTTGCTACTGCACAAATTGGTTATTTATTAACACCTAAAGACAGAAACAAAACATATATAAAGTTACTTTCTGATGAATTTAAAGCTGTAAGAGTTCAAGCAGCTCAGCATCTTCTTTATTTAGCTGACACAGCAAGTGCTGAATTTAAACTGGCACTAGGTGAACTAATGACAGCTAATGACATAACAAAGTGGAGAGGCGAAGGCTGGTTAAATGAAAGCTTTATACAGCTACAACTTAATCAAGTACAACCGTCAATAACATCGCTTAAACAAGCAATAAAAATAGAGCCATACTTAGAATCATCATATATTGCGTTAGCTGATATTTACCGCACTCTAAATGAAATGGATAAAGAACATAGCGTCCTTCAAAAAGGCATTAAGGCTAATCCAAAGTCTGGTCAACTACAATATAGCTACGCGCTTTCATTAATTCGAGCGCTCAAACATTCAAAGGCGATTGAATTTTTGGAAAAAGCAAAAAATTCATCCCCAAATACTATGTTATTTGCGTATACATATTGGTTAGCGCTAGATAATTTAAACAATACCCAAACAGCACTTGACTTACTAATGCAAGAATTACCCAATTACGGAAATGATCCACAATTAATCGAGTTAGGTCTTTTCTTAGCTAAAAAATTAAACGATGATAAAAGTTATCAATATTTAGAAAACTTATTACCTTAAGAATCGAATATTTAGGTATTTACAATAATAGGATTAAAAGTTTTCTTCACAGCTTGGACGAATAACCAATTCATGAATGTGTGTTTTATCATCGGTGTTTATTTGATGGAAGATGGCCTTCGCAACTTCAGTAGCAGATAAATAATCTGAGCGACTTTCATCACGAAACTGCGTGTCTACTCCACCAGGATAAACCGATAACATTTTTATTTCATGGTCTTTAAGTTCTTTACGCATTACTTTTGTGTAACTATCAAGCGCAGCTTTACTAGCTGTATACGCCGCAATTCCAGGGTTAGAATACAAGCAAACCGTTGATAATATGTTTATTACCGTACCGCTTTTACGGGGTAACATTTGAGGAAGAACCGAATTGATACATTGTATGGGTGCATAGAAGTTCACTTCCATTAACGATGTTATTTCTTCTATATTGAGATCTTGGGCTTGTTTACGAACATTATTAAGTCCTGCACAGTTCACCAACACATCAACGTCACCATGTTTTGCATTCGCTTTACTTAAGAAGCGTTTAAAACTAGAGTTTTCAGTAATACAAAAAGAATCTGCCACCGTATTGGAAGACTGTTTAAGTTCCTTTAGGGTTTGAGTTAATTTGTTTTTATTTCGGCCACATAAACTCAAATTAACGTGATGCTCCTCAGCCAGAATAGCAAGAGCCCTACCTATACCAGAGGAGGCTCCAGTTATTAACATGTGTTTTTGCATGTATCCTCTCAGAAAAACAATTTTGATGTCGAAAATAACAACATGTGGTTATTTACCTAGACGCACAACGCTTTAAACCTTATTAATAGAAGAGAAACAAGTATTAAGTGGTGTAAAGGGTAAAGCAAGCTTTACCCTTTTTTTAGATGATAATTAAGCTGTTTATACTTAGTTATCGCTATGATTTTTATCATTAACACGTTTAAATTTCGCATTTTTAAGCGGAAATTGTGAGCCTGAAAGATTAGGATATTTTTTTCGTAACTCATCATATTCAGGGTTTATCGCTAAATCCCCCCAAATACCTAGCATCAACTTCAATGCGGCTTCGTCTTCAGGAAATTGTCCTTGATCACCACTGGTTTTGATCCAGTCTTCCAATACCTTCCGATGTTCTAAGAGTACTGAGTGATAAGCGGGATCTGTTGCCAAATTAACAATTTCATGAGGGTCTTTTTCAAGGTTATACAATTCTTCAACTGGCCTTTGAGGCTGAAAATGTTGCGCTTGAACTTCGTTCAACTTTCCTTGTTTATATAATTCTTTTGTTACCTTAGTAAGTTGCCAATAATCTCGATAACTTGGCTGCATTCCAGACCTTTCGGGATAGAAATTTTTAATATATTTGTATTTTTCAGAGCGAACCGAACGTATTCTATCAATCGTAAAGTCACATCTATCTCTGGCAGAAATCACATATTTTGGCGCTTGATAATCTTGGGCAAATAAGTTGTTTCCTTCGAAATAATCAGGTTTTTCAATACCAGCAAGCGCTAATGTAGTTGCACTAATATCAAGTAAGCTAATTTGTTCGTCACGAACTGTTTTCTGTACAATATTTTCGTGACCTTGCCAGTAGGCAATAAAAGGCACTTTAAGTCCACCTTCGTATAAAAACTGCTTATGCCTTAAAAAACGCATGCCATGATCAGCAAAGAAAAACACCACAGTGTTTTCAAGCTCACCATCGTCTTTTAATCGTTTTAAAATACTCGCAACTTCCCTATCCGTTATCTGCAATGACTCTAAATAACGAGCCCATTCATTAACAACAACGGGATCAGAAGGATAATATGGGGGTAATTCAACTTTTTCACGGTCGATTGGATAAAGCACCTTATCTTTCATGTTCCGATTGAAGATATGCTTTCCACCCTTAAGTTGGATTTGTCCAAAAAAAGGCTGATCTTTATTTTTTCTCGCATTCCAATCAATAGGCACTCCAGATTTACCATACAAAGGGTGCACTTTGTAATCGCCACTGTATAAATCAAACCTATCGTACTCAAAGTTATAATCATCTTTGCCGCTATTAAACGTAAAGTATCCCTTCTTTTTCATAATTTCAGGCAAAGTCTTTACGTGTTCGGGGAGTTGAATCATTGACTCTGGTGTTCTAGAGCTATGATGATTTTGAATCCCTAAATTGGTATGCATTTGACCAGTCATCATGGCTGAACGCATCGCTGAACAAACTGGCGCAGGGGCAATAGCATTCGTGAACTTACTCCCTTTCTGTGCTAATTGATCTAACGTAGGAGTTTTAACCAGCTTTTCACCGTAGGTTCCCAAATGTGGAGAAATATCTTCAACATATATCCATAATATATTAGGTGGCTTTTTCGTCGTTGATGACTTCGTGTCTGTTGTTGCGGCATCAACACGACAAGTGAAGATGATAAAAATAGCGATTAACAGTAAATTTAAATTTTTCATGTAATTACCTTAACAACAACATAGCCCCAATAAAGGGGCTATGTTGAACTTCTTGCGTTATAGTATTTAGAACTGCGCTCTTACACCTAATGCATAACGTGAGCCAAAGTCTTCATATCCAGATAATAACTTTTTATCTAAGTCATAGAATTGGCTTAACGTTTCATTTGTAATATTAATGCCTTCAACAAATACCTGGAAGTTATCATTAATATCGTAGCTTGCTCTAAAATCTAATTGACCAAAATCATCTGTCGATTTAGGACCGCCAATCCAACTTACCGCTTCATTGATAAAATCTGAACGATAATTGTACGCAAATCTTACTTTTACTTGTTCTTTTTCATAAAATAAAATTAAGTTTGCGTTATGTTCTGAAAGCCCTTCAAGCGTTAGCTCTTCACTATTGCCTAAATCACTATAGTCTGCACTACTATCAATATTTGTATAGTTGGCTTGGATACCTAAACCATCAAATGGTGCCGGCAGGGTATCAAACACTTGCTGGTAAGCAATTTCATAACCAGTGATCTCACCTTCACCACCGTTACGTGGCCTCGTATCACCGAACTCAACACCTAAAATAGTAACAGGCTCAGTTGAAACGGTAAGAAATGAATCTAATTGCTTATTAAAAGCAGCAAATGTTAACGAACCAACGTCATTGAAATACCATTCTATTGACATGTCATAGTTAGTAGATTTGAAAGGCGTTAAGTTCGGGTTTGACGCACTCACTCGCTCTGCACCAACATTGGTAGAATAACTGATACTTGTTGATAAACTATTAATCGTTGGTCGAGTTATTGATTCAGAAAATGCACCACGTAGAAGTAGGTCGCCTTCTTCATCAAGTTCTATTCGAATACTCGCACTTGGTAGTAGTTCTGAATAATCGTTGTTAAAAGAGGTTGATGTAGGATCACTTAAGGTCACAATTCTATTTTCTACAAAACCATCAGGGTCAACGATATCAACTAATTCGATAATTTCTTGGAATTGCCCCGTTGAAACCTGATCCGTTTCAATATAACGAGCACCTATTAGTGCATCCCAGCGTTCACCCATTAATGATAGTTGAAAATACGCCGCTAAGCTTTCTTCCGTCACACTACCGCTACCACCAGGGTTAGCTTGTGGTTCAAAACCACCTTCTGCAATACGTGCTTCAATACTTGCTCTATCTGCTGCCGATAATTGGCCTAATGCGGCTTCACTGGTTAAGTAAGCAGGGAAGTCATCAAAATTAAAGTCTATCCAGGCATTCGTGAAGTTACCGCTCGCTTCACTCATATAATTACTTGGTTTGAATGTGCTGAAAAATGAAGTGTCTGTATAATTTATTTTTCCGCCATTATAGCAAGTTGCACAAGGTCCGCGTAATGATGCCTTGATGTCTTTTTCACGATCCGAGTAATAAAGGCCAAATTTAGCGGCATAAAGCATACCCATATCTTCAATCACATAATCAAAGTCGACTTTCGTTTCTAGCACGCTATCGTTCGTGTCATTACCTTGTTTAGCAACAACATGCGACTCCCAAATACTTGGGTCAGTAAGATCTTGCCCAGTCGTAATTTGCGGGAAATCTCCAACCATATTAAAGGTTACATCAGTATCTGCTCTAGCGATAAAAAATCTGTCTTTACCATAGCCGTTACTTTCCGCTTCAGAGTAAGCGATATCCGCTACCATGCTGAGGTTTTCGTTTATGGTCCATTTATGATTGTAACCGAATTGGAACGTTTGCGTATCGCGTGGGTTGGCCCCTTTGATCACATCAACTCGACCATCTTTTGTCGCTGAAGTCACAAAATTATTGCTATCAACAACAACATCGCTAAAGCCAAGTGAACCACCAGCATCTAAAGGGAATGCAGCTTGGTAACTTGTATCATCAACATCAAATAATGAAAACAAACCATCAATGATAATTTCATGGTCGTCTGCTGGTTTCCATTGAAATACCGCAGTACCACCTAAACGCTCACGATCTTGATTAAATAGTTGAAAGCGTTGCGCTGCAAGTGTTGTTGCGCCAGTAACAGCTTGACCATTTGCAGTTTGACTCGCATCAAAGTCCATAAACCTATAGCCATCAGAAAAAACGCTATCTAACCTAGCCGTGCGTTGGCTATAAGCTAAAGAAAACAAGAAACCCATAGTATCATCATCAGAGGTTGTACTATAAAGCGTGGACGCTTTTACATCATTTTCTTCCGCATTTGTGTCATAGGTACCAGAGATTGAGCCGATCATTTTCGTGCCTTCAATCTGGAAAGGACGCCACGTTGTGATGTCTACCGTTCCACCAATCGCCCCTTCCGTTAATGCAGCATTTGAACTTTTGTATACCTGAGCACCATTGATTAAATCGGCTGATAGTACATCTAAGCTAAACTCTCGACCTGCATTTTCTGTTGCTAACATACGACCATTAGCAAGCACTGTATTGAACTCTGGCCCAAGCCCCCTAACAGTAATAAATCGGCCTTCACCGCCAGAACGGTCAATCGAAACACCGGTAATACGCTGAAGTGATTCAGCAACATTACCATCAGGAAAAACCCCTAAGTCTTCCGCAGATATACCATCAGTAATACTATCAGAACTTCGCTTAGCATCATTTGCTGAAAACATGCTTCGTTTGATACCCGTTACTTCAATTACTTCCACTTCTGATTTTTCAGCTTCTGAAAGCTCTTGACCGATTGCGATAGACAATGGGGAAAGAGCAAAACTGCTCGCTAGTACAGCACTTAAATATGTCGCTTTATTTTTCATCATTTACCCTTAATTATCTTGTTATTATCAAAGCGACATCTGTGATGTATATTTCCTAAAAAATATCAGGAATAAAACATTAAGACTTTCATGTTCGTCGCTAGGTATACTATTGATAGCAACTTTGCTGTTTTTTTGCTTATCAGAAAAACACTAATGATTCTTAAATAATCACATTCGTATGTTCTTGATGAAAAAATAAAGAATTTTATTGGCACGGGAGTATCAACACGTTAAAAAATTAGACACAACGCTAACAAATGAAGAACTCTCGCAGGCGTGCGAACATCTATAGTAGAGGTTAATTATGGAGTGTTACGCAATAAATAACACATGTTTTATGTGCAGTAAGCCTTACTGCACAGATGATAAAGCATTCGATAAATCGTCAATGAGGTCTTGAGGGTCTTCTAATCCCACAGATATTCTCATATCTCCAAGCGAAATACCCATTAACTTAAGTTGCTCAATAGGTTGCTCTTTATAACAACTAATTGCTGGCGCATAAATTAAACTTTCATGTCCGCCCCAACTAACACCTCGTTGGAATAAAGCTAATGCATTAAAAAATCGCTTAATTTCAGCAATATTTTCTGTTGCTAATTGAAAGCTCAATAAACCTGAGAAACCCGTCATTTGTTTACGAGCTAATGTTGCTTGTTTAAAATCATCGAGACCAGGGTAAAAAACCGTTTTAATTTTCGGATGTTGCTGTAAATAACGCGCAATTTTTCCTGCACTATCACTATGACGTTGCATTCTTAAACTCAACGTTCTTAAACTACGTAATAATAAATTGGCCTCTACAGACGCTAGCTTACCGCCTAATAGCTCATATTCTTTTAGGTGTATTTGTTCAAGAATTTCGGTACTGCCTATGAGTACGCCTGCCACAATATCACTATGCCCTCCTAAGTATTTTGAACATGAATGCACCTCGAGATCTACCCCGAAAGTTAGCGGTTTTTGGTAGATAGGTGTTGCCCAAGAGTTATCAACTATTGTTGCAATATTATGTGCTTTAGCCAAATCGACAATCGCTTCAATGTCTTGCAATGAGAACACAACAGACGAAGGACTCTCTAAGTAAATTAGCTTTGTATTAGGCTGTATTGCTTGACGAAACTCTTCAACATTATCCCCTGATACATAACTCACTTCTGTGCCCATTTTAGGTTTCATAAAGCTATTAATGAAACTTAACGTAGGACCATATGTATTCTTAATGGTGATCATATGATCACCTTGAGACATAAAATGTAAAATCCCTGCTGATACCGCGGCCATGCCTGATCCAAACAACTTTGCTTTTTCGCCTCTCGCTAATTGAGCAAGCTTTTTTTCAACAAACGTAACGGTTGGGTTGTTTCCTCTTGAGTATATGACACTGTTTGCTTTATCTGTAAAAGCATGCTCAATTTCTTCCCAAGTTTGAAAAGTAAACAACGAATTTTGATAAATAGGAGGGACAACCGCACCATATTTATCACAATTGTCATCTCCATCAAAAACTAACTCTGTTTCAAAATGTCGTTTAGGTGTCATGAATCATTTCTCTTAGTTCTTTTCCAAAGATATTGCACACCAAGCTGCGCAAAAATAATCGCTATTGCCATATTGATTAACGATAAAAACTGCCAGCTCCAGTATTCTCCAACAGAAACTCCCAATGAGGCATAAATAAATACCGCGGTCGTACTCCAAGGTACTAGACTTTCAATCATCGTACCCGTGTCTTCTATTGAACGAGATAAAATCGGTGCTGGTACTCCCATCTCTTTATATTTAAGTGAGAATGCTTCTCCAACAATAAAGCTATTTGCATACTGGCTAGAGGTTAACGCATTGGTCAATCCAGACGCGAATAAGGTGCTTGTGATAAGGGTCTTTTGATTATTCACTTTATGAAGCAACGAACTTACAATGGTGGGTATCACTCTCATTTGATCGATAGTGCCAACATAAATAAACACTAAGATAGTGATCACTATCGGTTCAATAAGTGCGTATATTCCACCACGATTTAGTAATCCATACACTAATGTCATTTTGTCACTAGAGGCAGACGAGAGCATATCTACGTTAAAGCCTTTATGTAAGGTATTGAATAGATCAGTAACAGAGACCTGTTGAAACAACAACGCTAAAATACTGGCAACAATGGAGGAAAGTATCAGTGTTGGTAATGAGTGCCAACGTTTAATAGAACCCCATAAAATAAGCACCGGAGGTAATAACAACCAAACATTAAAATCAAATAATGACGTTAAATAGAATTTCGTTGATACTAAAGTTTCCATTTGATCTGACGTGATCGTTGTTGGATATACATAGCCTAAGACAAAATATAAACATGCAGATAAAAATGCTGCTGGCACCGTGGTCGTTAACATGGCTTTTATATGCTGTTGCACTTCAATTTCAACGGCAATCGCTGCTATGTTTGTGGTGTCAGATAAAGGCGATAATTTATCTCCGAAATATGCACCACCAACGATGGCACCAGTTAACATCGCCAAATCAGCATTAACCACTTGTCCAACCGTTATTAATACTAAACCTAACGTTGCTATTGTGCTCCAAGATGAACCTGTGCAAAGCGAAAAAATAATCGGAACAACAAACGCTGTTAAATAGATATGCTGCACAGAAACCATGTCTAAGCCAAGATAAATCAACATCGGGATAGTGCCAGATATCATCCAACTACCAATGAGAATACCAATAGCAAACAAAAGTAAAATAATGGGAAATGCTCGGTTTAATTTAATCAGAATAGCATTAATAAGTTGAGGCCAACTATGCCCCATCAACAAGGCTTGGCTGACAACAATTGCCGAAGCAATTAAAAAGACAATTTCTAAAGCAAGTGCTGGTTGCTCAAGAACGATAGGTCGATAAATCAAACCGTAAACAACAGTTAATAGCAAAACCGCCACTGCAAAAAATGAAGCGGATAACTGACCCTTACTATTAACTGCTTTCATTATTAGTGTTTACTCTCTTTTTTCGAAATACGTGCTACCCAACCACCACTTGGGGCTAAGTGAACAGAAAGAGAGCTATGTTGATTAACTGATTGATACTTTTTCTTATAATCGCTTGCATACTTATCAGCATTTACACCATCTTGGAAAAATTCCATTTGATACTCTCCTTCACTTAAGAAGTCTAAGTCAATCGTATGATTTGCTGCTTTACTATTACCCAACGCAGCCACAAACCATTCCTCACCAGAACGCCTTGCCATCACAATATGGTCTGCAATTTTTGCTGATAATATAACTGTTTCATCCCAAACGGTTGGTACTTGGCTAATAAATGCGGTTGATTCATGTTCTTTAAGATAGTTTGAAGGGCTATCTGCCAACATTTGCAAAGGACTTTCAAACACAACGTATAATGCCATTTGATGCACACGAGTCGTTTTACTCATCGGCCTATTAAATGATACATGGAAGTTTTCTGGTTGAGTATTTACCATTGCACCCGGCGTGTAATCCATAGGCCCTGCCACCATTCTAATAAATGGCAAGGTTAAGTTATGCTCAGCAGTGATGTATTCAGCCCACTTATTATGTTCTAATCCTCTAACACCTTCGCGAGTAATAACATTAGGGTAGGCTCTTCGAAGGCCTGCTGGTTTATATGAACCGTGAAAATTAACCAATAATTGATGTTTTGCAGCAACTTCCGCGACACGCCAGTAATAATTCACCATATGTTGATCATCGCGTTGCATAAAGTCTACTTTGATGCCTTTAGCACCCCATTGTTGATAGGTAGCGAGGATATGGTCTAAATCTTCTTCGATTGTTTCCCAGATCACCCATAAAATAACATCAACGCCTTTTTCGTGGCCATATTTAATAATTTCTTGCAGATCAATCGAATCTACGATTTTTAACGCATCACCGAGTTCATACCAACCTTCATCTAAAATTATGTATTCGATGCCGTACTTTGATGCAAAATCGATGTAATACTTGTAAGTATCGGTAGTAATACCAGCTTTAAAATCTACACCATATACATTGTTTGCATTCCACCAATCCCACGCTACTTTTCCCGGTTTTATCCAGCTAGGATCATCAATTTCCAGCTCATCAGCTAAAAGGTAAGTCAATTGATTCGTTAATAGATCCGCATCATTTTTACTTATCGCAAAAATTCGCCATGGAAACGTAGTTGGTGAATCAGTATTCATTGTTGCAATATCGTTCGCACGTTTATTGATCACTTCATTGCGATCAGAGCCAGGCTTCAATGCAGACGAAAGCACACGTTTAGGGTGTATTCCTTCTAATGCTGTTTGGCTAGTTCCTCTAACCCAAAGCCCGGGATAATTCCTAAGCCCACTCTCAGTGAAAACAAGTTTATATTGTTGTGTATCGACCAATAAAGGCAAGCTAGCCATCTGCTTATTGTTGATTTCTTTCAACTTAAATGGCTGATATGTTCTTTCATTATGTGAATAAAAGCTCTTCTCTAATGGATATTGAACTAAATGGTCGTCAACAAAATTCACTTTAACAACTTCATTTTCTACGCTAAATTTACCGGATTTATTTGTGCTAAATCGATAGGCGACGCCTTCATCAAAGACGCGATACTCTATCGTAGTACCATTATCAAAATGTAACGCCAATTGATGATAATGTTCAGTGATAGTGGCTGTTTTTTGCTTAATGTACGGAGTGATGGTTGAATCAACATATTTTTTGTCAACGCTAACGACCGACGCTGAAGACAAGCTTTCTGCATGACTTAGCGAAATATCAGCTTGTGCATTGTTTATAACAAGGTTTTTTTCAATAGAAATAGAGTAACGTAGGTGCTTACCACTGGTATCAATATTGACGAGAATTTTTTTATCTGGAGATGTTACAGAGTATTCTTTAGCAACCGTTAAACTCGAAAATGCCAAAAGAAAAATAACTGATAAAACCTTGTTATGCATTTGCATTACCTTCTTTACTTTTTAAAGTTAGTCGGCATCCTTGCTAACTAATGGGAGATATGTGCCTGTGTACACACTATTGATTCAAATTAAAACACGCTGAAATAGAAATGGCTTTCTGTTTATTCAGCAATCCCTCCCAAAAAGTAACCTTTATACTGTTAATTTGTCTTAATGATAGATGACCTAAACTCAAGTGGTGACATATGTAATTCTTTTTGAAAAATATCATAAAAGCGGCTTACAGAACCAAATCCAGCAATGTTAGCAACGTTAACCACAGGCTCCTCCGTATCAACAAGTAAGGCCTGTGCATGCTGTAAACGTAATTGATTAACATATTGTTTAATACTAATTTTCATCACACGGTTAAATAATTTCATCGCATAATTTTTATGTAAACCGGTTGCACCAGTAACATGTTCTATCGTTATTTTTTCATCGTAGTTTTCTGCAATATAAGACAGCATGGTTTGAACATGGCTAATACCACTGACAATGCTTGATTTTTTACTTTTACAATGACTTTCAACAAGATCGAATGTTGTAAAATTTTCAATAGCCATACGGTTAATACGACTTCTTATTTCACTAATCACTTGCACAGTCAATTGCGGATCATCTTTATTTAAATCGTTTTCCCAAATATCAGTCACTAAACGATCACTCTCATATAAACTTTCAGACACTAACACCTCCCCATAAAGTAAAAGCTCAATAAATCTATGGGGAAGTTTCCAAGAAAGAAATGCTTGTAAAGGTAAATATAAATTCACCATATACCCGTCTCCTTGATAATCAGTCATCTGGTGAGGTATTGATGCCCAAAATAAAATCATTTTACCTTCTGGAACTTCTATATGATTACCATTGATCAAATAGCTTGCCGAGCAACCAAAAAGATAATTAATTTCAATATGACCATGCCAATGACTATGCTCCATTATTTGAGGCGTATGTTTTTGAAAGCCAAATTTTGCATCTTCACCTTGAACTTCCAGAGGTCCAGACTCTCTAGGAATAATCCTATTAATCCAATTCAACATAATATCCCCTTCAACTAATGCTTTTGATCATCATATTTATGCCACATAGCACGAATATTACCACCAAGTTGCATACAATATAATTAAAATAACGATTATCATCACCGCTGAAATATTAAACGTTGTCTTAGTATCGAACGACACTTCTTGAATGTTCACGCAGGTATTCTTCTGCTTTTCAGTGGTAAGTAGAGAAACAACAACACAACTAATCAAACATAAAACAAAAACCAAACCAACACGATCCATAAAAGGAAGCTCAGGCCAGAACACTTTAAATAGCAATGAAAAAGCAGCTGAACCTGTTGCAGCCGCCAGCGCTCCTTTAGAATTGGCTTTACGCCAAAACATCCCCATCATAAAAATGACAACAATACCTGGGGTAAAGAATCCGGTAAATTCTTGAATATATTGAAACGCTTGATCAAACTCTCCTAAAAGTGGTTGCGCAACCACAAGCGCAATGGCAAGTGAAATTAACGCTGACATTCTGCCTATTTGTACATAGTGTCGTTGAGATTTTTTCGGCGCCAATTTTGCGTAGATATCCATTGTAAAAATAGTTGAAAT
Source organism: Thalassotalea sp. 1_MG-2023 (assembly GCF_030546745.1). Lineage (GTDB taxonomy): Bacteria > Pseudomonadota > Gammaproteobacteria > Enterobacterales > Alteromonadaceae > Thalassotalea_C. The sequence goes on along the minus strand of NZ_JAUOPD010000003.1, from coordinate 210,498 downwards.
GCTATTTGTCATTGAAGCAAGAGAGGAAACAATAGCCGCCACTAAAGCAGCAAAAACTAAGCCTTTCAACCCAACAGGCATTAACGCCATCATTGATGGGTAAGCTAAATCAGGTGAAGTAAGCTGTGGATATAAAACTACCGCTGCAATACCAGGCAATACGACAATAATTGGCATTAATAGTTTTAAGAAAGCAGCAAAAGCAATACCTTTCTGAGCTTCATTAATATCTTTTGCCGCTAATGCTCGCTGAATGATATATTGATTAAATCCCCAGTAGCTGAAATTCATTATCCATAAACCACCTACCAACACAGAAATACCAGGCAAACTCATATAATGTTCATTGTTTTCACTAAGGATCATATCGAAATGACTTGGCATTTGTTCAGTGAGAATCGAAAAGCCAGCAATAATACCTTGACCGTCAGCCACAGCATTTAACGCGAGATAACTTAATAACAACCCACCAAAGACCAACAACACAACTTGTAAAATATCGGTATACGCAACGGCTTTTAGTCCACCATAAAGTGAATAGGCAATTGAAAAAACAGCTAAGAATATCATGCCAAACATCCAATCAACGCCAGCAACTGTTTCGATAGCTAACCCGCCTAACCATAACACCGCGGTCAAATTAACAAAGATATAAACAGCTAACCAAAATAATGCTAACGTCGTTTTTACGTTTGCATCAAAGCGTTGCTCTAAATACTGAGGCATGGTGAAAATTTTGTTTTTCAAAAAAATGGGCAGTAGATACTTACCAACAATGATGAGAGTAATTGCCGCCATCCATTCATAAGATGCGATAGCTAAACCAATAGCATAGCCAGACCCTGACATACCAATTATTTGCTCTGCAGAAATATTTGAAGCAATAAGCGATGCGCCGATTGCCCACCAAGGAAGTGCCTTACCTGCCAGAAAATAATCTTCGGTATTTTTACCTTCTTGTTTTTCTTCTTTTGATATCCATAACGCTATTATTAGTAAACCAATGACATACGCAATAAACACACTTACATCTAACATTTCGAGTTTCACAACGAACAACCTTTACGCAAATTAACAAACCCTCAGACGTTATAACTTGCGTAAGTTTGCTTCAACAAAACTCTTATCAAATACTACTTATTAGGAATACTTAGTTTTTTATCAGGACACCGATAAAGATTTCATGTTTGCCTGCTATATTGGGCAATAAAAAAAGCCGCATTATTATGCGGCTTTTTTTGATTACAATGTGTGTCTTGTCCTGAAATGTGTTTACATTTTTTCAATAGACAACATTCCTGATGCCGGTACCTCAACGTCAAGTAAAGACGATTGCAAGCGTTTATTGGTTTTACTCACAACGTTACCTTCACAGTCTTTAACAATTAGTTGTACTTTCTGCCAATCATTCTCAAACTTAACAATGACAGAAGTGCTTTTCTTAGCATTAAGGATATCAGTTTGATTGATATTGCTTTCGCTGATATTAGCGACTACATCATCATAAAGTGCAATGATTTGCTTTTGCCCTTTCTCACTTGAAATAAGCGGATAATTGGCAAAAATACCTTTCGGCTTAAACGAGCCATTTAGTAAAACATCTTTATTTTCAGACCAGTATTGCGTGTAATGCGTAACCATATTTAGGTGGCTTTTTGGTAATTCGGCCAGCCTTACTGATAACTGTGGTACAGAGTGGAAAATATTCAATAATTGTAACGCGGCAATTTCTACCGGCTCTTCATAATGCCACATGAGCATATCAGAGTGCACCGCAGTATCTCCACTGAGTAATCTTAAATCAACGATTCTTCTTCGGTTCGTTACCGCACCATTTGGTATGTCGGTGGCACGAAACATATTGCCATACTTACGCATAGCAGGCCCGATGTATCTTTGTCTAAATTCTACCATGACATCAGGATTAATCGCTGTCAGCTCTATGATCAAATCTGACATTAGCTTGTCTACGGCTTCATATACTGAGGCAAAGTCGCGACCATCTCGCTTTTCAAGTACGGTATCTTTGTTCGTTTTAAATTGATCAATAAAATCTAACTTTAAGCCATCCCATTTCCAATGTTTAATCGCGTTAACGTAGTGATCAATTAGGTACTTTCTTACTTCAGGATAACGAGGATCTAATACATATGTTTCTAATGATTCGCTATGACTTAGGTACTTCCCTTTAAATGTATCTGCAACTTTCGCTTTTTCACCAACAAAAGGAATGGAATACCAAAGTAATGCTTTCATGCCAAGTTGATGAATTTCATCGACAAATTTTTCAATGTTTTTTAAGCGCTCTGGCTCCCAATCACCTGTGTATGCATACCCTCTGTTACTATCATTTGTTTGCCAACCATCATCAACAATGATGGCTTTATAACCTAATGAAGCTGCTATTTTTGCCTCTGCAAGCAGTTCATCATGGTCAATAACTTGATGGTAACTATACCAAGTAGAGTACATAGGATCAGTAGCATCATTTGGCACATGTGTCGGCTTAAACTCAGGCATGTTTGCCCACCAACTAGCGACATCGCTCAATGATTGGTAAAACGGAATGTTGCGCATATCGATTCGAATTTTTACAGAATAGGTATTAACCGCTTTATGTTTTTCAGATAAAAATTCAAGCTCATGATAAATCATTGAGTCTTCTTCTCGCACTTTCGCTGAGAGGTGCACTAAATTTACGGCATCACTAACAGCTACTGTGTAACGATTCACATCATCGTGACCAAATAATGTATAAACAGGGGCATTTCGCGTTAGCATTGAATCTAGCGCTTTGCTACTCCAGTCTGCTGGAATGATATGATCATTATTAAAGATAGGGTTCCAAACACCAGCAATATCGTGAGACGGCGTTTGCCACTTCACAGAAAATTTTGTTGGTATTGCTTTTCCATGCTTATTTTTTAAAGATTGATGGATAGTCGCATAATAGATGCCATTTTCCATTCGAACATCGCTGGTCGAAAATGAAAAATCACTTTTAAGAGATTGAATCTGGAACTTATGCCCATTAATAGAGAACTCTTGCTGAACATTTTCAGCATGCACACTGTTTACGATAATAAACAATGTAATAAATAATAGTGCTTGAATGGCTTTCAAAAGAAAACTTCCTAAACTTTTTAAACGGTAAACCAAATGCTATCACTAAAACCCTCAACGTCCGTCTCATTTAACATGAAAACAATCCCGAAAAATCACATTTTTTGACAATTCCTATGACTGTTATTAAGACACTTTTCCTTTCAACCATTGTTGCTTAATATGTTCAGCAACTCTAAAGGCATTCGCGTATATCGTATAAGTATAGGGTACACTGCCGCCTGTAGGCATAAACGATCCGTCTGTCACATAAAGGTTTGCCACTTCATGTGAGCGGCAGTTCTTATCAAGTACAGAAGTATTAGGGTCATCACCAAATCGGCACCCCCCAGCCATTAAATTCGTTGGTGGCGCGCTACTTATCGATGTTGTTATATTTTTAGCACCAAGTTTTTCAAGTAATTTAGCGCCTTTTTGCACCAAATATTCTGCTACCTTAATATCTTGAGGGTGGGCGCCTATACGTACTTTCGCTACAGGATCTCCCCATTGGTCAGTCACATTTTCATCTAAAGCAACAAAACAGTCATTATTTGGTAGCCAATCCGTAAAGGCTTCAAAGCGAAGGGTTTTATGTGAAGTAAATTTATTGTATAGCTTTTCTTTGAGCTGTTCTCCCCATATCAGATCGCCTTCATCATCGTATTCTGTGTCATAAGCACGAGCAATCGGGTTATGATAAAACAGAAAGTCGAGTGTGCCGCCTTTGGCTTTCCCGTTTTGATTTATACCACCAAAGCTTGCGTCATTTATCTGGTACCAATCTTGTAATGCTCGGTTAATGAAAGGGCCTTCGGTTTTTAATTCTCTCGCTTGCTCCGGCGTTAAGTCATCAAAGTAAAAGTCGCCGCGACCTCCGCCGCCCCCGCTGAAGATTAAATTTTTACCTACTTGTCCATGATTGTTTGCCAATCCATGTGGAAAATACTTACTTTTTGAGCTTAGCAACAGTCGGCTGGTTTCAATAGCCTGACAAGCAACCACGTAAGTGTTTGCAATGATTTGTTTTTTATGGCCTTTGGCATCATAGTAATGAACAGCACTCACTTGGCTTTTGTCATCACTTGCTAAATAGAACGCTTTTGCGTTAGGCACAATTGTTAAATTACCCGTAGCGACCGCATGATTAAGTAAAGCAGCTCTACCACTCCCTTTAGCGCCAGTAGAACAACCATAGCGGCTACAGTAACCAGAATATTCACAGCTTTGCCTTCCCATTGCTGGTTGCGATAATATCGCACGGGGAATGGGGAATGCATGGTATCCCAGTAAATCTGCGGCTTTATCAATCCATTTTGCGACAGGATGATCGATTAATGGTGGATATGGATAATCCTCTACATGAGGTTCTAAGTGTGGGTGCTCAACCACCTTGCCTGACACACCAATTTCACGATCAACTTGGCGGTAAAAAGGCTCAAGTTCTTGATAGCTAATCGGCCAATCAACAATATTAGCACCTGCTATGTCACCAAATGATGAGTGTAAAGCAAAATCAACCGGCTTTAAGCGATGAAAGTACCCACTCATAAAATTAGAAGAACCGCCCACCACATTACCATTCCAAAATGTCCAACCTGATTCACTGGTCGCTTCTTTATGCCAATGAGTTTCACCATCTTCAACATGACTTTCTTCAATCACATGTTGTTCATCGGTAAGCGCAGGGTTGTAGCTATCACGTACATTGGCGGCTAGTTCATCCTTATAAAATTCTTGCTCAGTCAACCAAGGGCCTTTTTCTAATACAATCACTTTAGCGCCAGCTTTTGCTAACGTATAAGCTACAGGTGATGCGCCAGCGCCACTACCAACAATACAAATATCATATTTCATGCTTTATCAGACCTTTGATAAGGTGGGCGTTTAACAATGTTCTCGGTAACATTTTTAATCGGAATTTCAGCCGCTTTTGCAACAGTGCTTCTTGCAGGCAGCTCATAATATCGCTTTCCTTTTTCAGGTAAGGGAAAGCCCATCTGATGTGCTAACCATTGCCAGCCAATACCTTTCGGATTTCCACCATAGACAGGCGGTGAAAGCATGGCTTCATAGATATTTAAAATCATCATATTCAACCAGCTTTTCCCTGCTGTTGAGCGACTAATTCCTGTCAGAACCTGCTGTTTTTCATCATCCGTTAACGCAATGAATAGTTGATTATATCGTTTGTTCGTATAGCCATTTAGCCATTGAACCCCTTGAAAAATGAAAGCAACTTCTTCTTTATCGGTTGGCTGTTCATACACTAATAAATATAAATACAAACATGCATTAATCTCTTTAGCGCTGGGCCCAGAAGTCGAACTCGGTAAAAGGTGTTTTTGTACCGCATCTAACGTTTGCCAATCACCCTGTTTTTTATCTTGCTGATACTTATGAAGTAAGTCTTCACTCACCGCTGACAAACTAAGAGTAGATACTAAGGCACTTGCACCAGCGGCTGATTTTAGTAATTTACGCCGATTAAGCTTCTTTGACAGCCAAGATGGCGTTTGTTGATAGCGCTGTTCAAAAGATTCACTCACTCTGCAGATATCCTTGTTAAGTTTTCTGAATTTTGGCTCATCTGCCACTTTTCAATAAACATGAGCCAAGCGTTACGCGAATGTTCGCCATTTTCATCAATAAACTCCCCGGTTTCTTTTGACAGCATTACTTTCCCTGTATTAGTCGACACAAAAATATGCGGATAACCAACCACTGGCGGAAGGGACTTTAGAAAATCATGGTTATCATTATGTTCACTAACATTAATTTTTAATAGAACAAATGCTTGGTGTAATGCGTTATTAACGTCTGGATTTTTTGTTAAGAACACCTCCATTTTCTGGCACCACACACACCAGTTTCCACCAATCTCAATTAAGATGTTACGTTGGGTTTTACTTGCTAACACAATAGCGGCGCGGGCATCATCAAAAGGGTTTCTTGATTCATCATACGCTTGGCTATAAGCAGGTAGATTAATTTTTTCCTGCGCAAGCACTGGATGGATGGCTAAACTACTGCCAAGGGTGATCAGTATTACTTGCAACATCTTTAGCATATTCTTTCAAATCTTCTATCATCAATAATCATTAAGACCCAAGCTTGCTTAGCTTTCTTTCATTATTTGATGCTAGCGTGTTCAGCCTGCTTTCGCAATTACGTAACCCTATTGCTAAATTTGTTATAATTACTCACCAATTGCGGTGTCAAAATGTGTCACTAACACTTATAATTGCCGCGTCATTTGATCAAACAGGAAATAATCTATGCGTCCTAGTGGAAGAACTCCCGGCCAAATTCGACCGGTCACGATTACACGCCAATTTACCGCTCATGCTGAAGGCTCGATTCTTATTGAATTTGGCGATACCAAAGTAATTTGTACCGCTTCTGTCGATGAAGGCGTTCCTCGTTTCCTTAAAGGTCAAGGCAAAGGCTGGGTAACTGCTGAATATGGCATGTTGCCGCGCTCAACTCATACACGTATGCGCCGTGAAGCAGCTAGCGGTAAGCAAAGCGGTAGAACATTAGAAATTTCTCGATTAATTGCTCGTTCGTTACGTGCAGCAGTTGATTTGCAAGCACTTGGCGAAAACACCATCACTATTGATTGTGACGTTATTCAAGCAGATGGCGGTACTCGTACAGCATCGATCACAGGTGCTTGCGTTGCATTAGTTGATGCGCTTAATTATATGCGCGCTAAAGACATTATTAGCACTAACCCTTTAAAACACATGATTGCTGCTATATCAGTGGGTATTTATCAAGGTGAGCCAGTTGCAGATTTAGATTACCCAGAAGATTCAGCTGCAGATACAGACATGAATGTTGTTATGTCTGATACCGGCAAGTTAATCGAAGTACAGGGCACAGCCGAAGAAGAACCGTTTTCTTTCGATGAAATGCAACAAATGATGACGTTAGCTAAGCACGCAACAAGTGAGCTATTTGATGCTCAAAAAGCGGCATTAAGTTAAGGAGAAACGTTGATGAAAGATTACCAACGTGAATTTATTGCGTTTGCCTTAGAAAAACAGGTATTACGTTTTGGCGAATTTACCTTAAAGTCTGGTCGAACAAGCCCTTATTTTTTTAATGCAGGCCTGTTTAACACTGGCGGAGATTTAGCCCGTTTAGGCCGTTTCTATGCCTCGGCACTTGCAGATGCAAATATTGAATATGATTTATTATTTGGTCCTGCATATAAAGGCATTCCCATTGCCACAACAACTGCTGTAGCGTTGGCTGATCATCACGGGCAAGACGTACCCTATTGCTTTAACCGAAAAGAAGCAAAAACACATGGTGAAGGTGGCAGTTTAGTGGGCTCACCGCTTCAAGGTAAAATTATGCTTGTTGATGATGTTATTACCGCCGGTACTGCAATTCGTGAATCGATGGAAATTATCAAAACACATGGCGCTGAATTATCAGGTGTATTAATTGCCTTAGATCGCCAAGAAAAGGGGAACGGGGACCTGTCAGCCATTCAGGAAGTTGAGCGTGATTTTTCAACTCAAGTTATCTCAATTGTAACCTTAGGTGATTTGATTCAATACTTGGAAGAACAAACAGGGCAAGAAGAAAGCTTAAACGCGATTAAAGCGTACCGTAGTCAATACGGAATTTAGCTGCCAGCTTAAATCACTGTTTTCACAAAGCCAGCATTGATTGCTGGCTTTTTAATATGAGTTAATTCCAATGATATTAATAGGTTAATTTTACGTACTTTATCGTGACTGACCAACAAACGTTAATACTGCCTTATCGTTTTGATCATAAAACGTGAGTGTGTTCTCGGTAATATGACCTTGGGCTACTTGTTCAAGCGCTTGTACAAATAACGACTCAATCTCAGCCGTTTCCATGCAATACCGCTTGCTCATAGCAAGTGGTGCAAATTGTATCGTTGAATCATCTATGTTCACGCCGCCTTGAAAACGGTTACAACCTGTAAAACCTGATACCTTTCCTGTTTCGATAAACTCTATAAACGGTATAAGTTCTGTTTTATTTGGCAGTGAAAAACCTTGTGCTGATTCAAGCTGCCATCGAACATTTTTCAACGTTTCAACCGGTAAACTAAGGTTTTCGTCACGTTGCTCTTGCTGACAAGCTGAAAGGGTAAATACCAAGAAGAATATTGCTAATGCGCGACTAATAAACATAACATCTCTCAAAAAATAGAATATATTGCGTATTGTAGCCGTTTGGTGAAAACATTTATGACAAAATCGCTGGAAACCCGTGAAATTACGACTAATGTCTAACCGCAGTCGTTATTACACGTGCCGCTATAACGTTGCTTTAACATTTTACCACAAATAATATTTGCTAGAATTTAGCTGATCCCATATGGTTAACGTACTGCCTCTATTGTATTTATCATTTCGTGAAAATTTAAGGATATATGTGTTCAAATTTAAGGACAAATGTCATTGGTGCACAACGCTACGCCTTAACGTAATATTATTATTACTGACAACGATGATGTTACCAATAAAAGTAGGTGCTACATACGTACAAGAAGCACAACCATTATCACAACGAAATACTATTCGTATCGCATTACCTGACCAAAAAAGTATTGACTCAGCATCACAAGAACGCATGCAAGCGTTGATATCTTTTCTCAAAGAGTTCTGGCAAATATGGGCTTTAGATCACCAAAAACAGGTTCAGTTTTCCATGCTTTCTGGCAAAGAAGCAATTGAACAACTCAACAACAACACAATAGATATTATTGCGATTAATATCCTTGAACCCAAGTTATCAGAATTTTTATACAGCATTCCCTACGCGAAATTTAAACAACGCGTGTTTCGCAATCAATATAAAAAGTTAAAGAAAAACACGCAAGTTGCCATTCATGATCCTAGCCATGCTGCCCTTAACTATTTACCTGAGCATATTAACATTACCTATTTTGATAACGTTGATGCATTAGTGAAGCAATATCAGAAATTTGATGTACTTTACTCTATTCATCCTTGGTTGTTAGAGAAGGCCTTAGCAGAACGCAACATTAATGAAATGTTTTATGTGAATCAAAATGAAGTACCTGAGATGACGTTGCATTTCGCAACCCGCAAAGCAGACCGCGAACTCATGTATATTATCAACGATAGTATTCGTCAAATAAGCCTTGCCCAAGCTGACATCTGGAGTGAAAAATACCTATTAACCGAACAGAGTAACTTTTCATTATTGTTGGGCAGTTATGTCACACCGCTGAGCGAAACTGAAAAACACTTTATTATTAACCATAACACCATACACATACCGGTGCCTAAAACTGGGATTTCTCCTTTTATTATTACGCGTAATCACGCCAATATTACCGATCGTGGTTATTCAATAGATTTACTTAATATGATTTCCAAGAAGTTAGGTATTGTATTTACGCCCGTCAGGTATGAAAATTATTTGGGTGTATTTAAAAGCGTTAATAGTAATACAACGCAATTATTTCCTTTTTTTGAGATTGATGAAGAATTATCAAAGCGCTACATTTTCAGCCAGCCATTTCTTGATGCACACTATAGCGGTATTTATAACCCAGATATTTCAGAGTTTACTCAACTGACTGATGCAAATAACCATACCATTGCCTTGGTTGAAATGTTCGCCATATCGCAAGACATTAAAGCACACTTTCCTAAAGCAAAATTTATCACTTATAGAACCATCGATGATGCTATTGCATCAGTTGCCAAAGGTGAAACAAGTTTATTCATCGGCCGCTCACTATTGGCGGCTGCAACCATAAAGCAACATGGGCATGCTAATTTAACCTCTATCCCGTTGTCAGATTTTCGCCCAGATGCCCAAATTGCATTTGCGACTACGCCGCAAAACCATATGCTGATCTCTTTAATCAACAAATCATTAAATGAAATATCTGCCGATGAATTAGATGCGCTTTACAATAAGTGGAGCCAAACCGCTTTTCCCGTGGCTGATGTGCAAGGTAAAGTGGCTGATGCTTACCGTCAGGCAAGTTATGTTTTTTTTGCCATTTTATTAATCGCGTTGATTATATTTTGGGTCTATTTCCGACAACTACAAGTGCGTAAAATTGCACAAAAGAAAATTGAACATGCACTAGCCATTGCAGAAGCAGCAAGAGCTGAAGCAGAACGTTCTGCTCAAGCAAAAATTAACTTTCTCGCGAGAATGAGTCATGAAATACGTACACCAATGAATGGCGTACTGGGTATGGCAGAAGCGCTATCTTTTACTGCGTTAAATAAAGAACAAAGCGAGTTACTTGATACCTTAGAAGGCTCAGCACGGCATTTATTAGCACTATTAAACGACGTACTTGACTTTTCTAAAATGGACGCTGGTAAGTTAACCTTAGAATCAGTACCTGTTAATCTACATTTATTGACAAAAAACTTATTAAAAAGCTTCCATCATATTAAAACTGAAAGAAATTTACGTTTGAAGCTTAACATTGATGAAAACATTACTCACAGTTACTTCACTGACCCAACTCGATTAAATCAAGTGCTAAACAATTTGATCAGTAACGCGATAAAATTCACTGACAAAGGCTGCATCACCGTCACCGTTGAACAAATCGGTCAAGACATTCAAGAAACAGACATTTATGACCAGATACGCATCTCAGTTAAAGATACAGGCATTGGTATTTCTGAGCAAAACCAGCGCTTGTTATTTTCTCCTTTTACTCAGGCAGACACTGATATCACTCGAAAGTTTGGTGGTACTGGTTTAGGGCTAAGTATCTGCAAAGAAATTATCGACTCTATGAACGGTGAAATAGCAGTACAGTCTACACTTGGAGAAGGAAGTGAGTTTTATTTTACCTTATATTTAAAACAAGCAAAATTTAAACGTGAAACCAAAGACAGACGTAAGAATAGCCGTGTAGTCAATGAACCTACAGATAATAGGTTTAGTGATTTCAAAGTACTCGTTGCAGAAGATAATTTAGTGAATGTTAAGGTACTTTGCGCACAACTTTCTCGTTTAGGTATAGAAGCTGACATCGCCTACGATGGAGTTCAAGCGCTCGAAAAGCATAAAAAATCACCCTACGACATTATTATTTCTGATTGTCATATGCCAAATATGGATGGCTTTGAATTAGTTAAAGCGATTAATCAACAAAACAATCATCCTATTTGGTTGATCGCTGTGACTGCTGATGCACTAAGTGGTGCGGCAGAGAAGTGTTTAAATGCAGGCTTTAATGATTATATGGCAAAACCTTGCCCACAAGAAGAAATCACCAATAAAATGAACCATGCGTATCGTGCCCTACAGGCGATGAAGATAGAAAAGCAAAAGGGCTATTAACTGCAATCAAAAAATCCAAAGTTCACTCACTTTAAACAATAGAGACTAAAAGGGTTGGTTTTGGGTTAACAGCCAATCTATTAAACTTTAAACTTACCAACAAGTGCATTTAAACTGCTAAACTCAGCTTGCAAACTATCACATGCTTGATGAGTCTGTTGAAGATATTCTTCACCTTGCTTATTTAATTCCATTAACTGCAAAATGTCCTCATCAATCGACTTAATAACATCACTTTGTTGTTTGGTTGCCTCGGCAACAGCATGATTCTCATTATCAACATTTTGTAATGAATTAACGATTGCTTGCATACGTTCATCTGCAATGTTCGCTTTTTCGACACTGGAACTACTATTTTGTTGGCTTTGCTCCATCGAACTCACTACAGATACAGTGCCTTGCTGTAAGGTTTCTATCATATTTTCAATTTCAGTCGCCGCCTCTTGTGTTCGCTGGGCTAACTGACGTACTTCATCGGCAACGACAGCAAAACCTCGGCCTGCTTCTCCTGCACGCGCTGCTTCTATTGCTGCATTCAGTGCTAATAAATTTGTTTGTGAACTTACACCCATAATCACATCTAAAATACTGGCAATATTTTTTGCTTCTGCACGAAGTTTTTCAACATCACCGCTAGAACTTTCCATCGTATTGGATAATGCCTCAATAGAACGAATATTTTCATTGAGCGCTTCCATTCCTTGTTGAGATTGTTGGCGCATTGCTGAGGCTAGATCAGATGCATTACCCGCATTAATAGAAATTTCTCCAGAAGAACTGTTCAACTCTGTCATCGCACTCGATACATTCGTCCCTCTGCTAAGTTGCTGTTGCGCCATATCAATACCGAAATGTGCACTGCTTCTAACTTGTTCAATATGTTGCTCAAGACTGCCAGCAGAGCTATGCACTCGTTGCATAGTTTCATGTACAGTTGCAATGAAATTATTAAAGTTTGCTGATAGTTGACCAATTTCATCTTGGCTATCAACAGAAAGTCGCTGTGTTAAATCACCATCACCTTCCGAAATATCTTTGATTGCATCATTTAAACGATAGATAGGTTTCATTAAATGATTAAATAAGAAATGCAATAACAACACTGAAATAATCAAACTAGCAATACCGACAATAATGGCTGAATTACGTGATGAAATTAATGGCTTATAGGCCTTTTCACGATCCAACACCACACCTACATACCATTTAACAGACGCTACACCTTCGATAGGGATGAACGAGACAATATTATCGCCAAATTCATTAAGTTTAGTATCAAAGGCTGGAAGTGAAGGTAATTTAAGTAAATCTTTAACTGATTTGTTAATCATTTGGCTGTTAGGGTGGCTTAATATCTTGCCGTCTGCGGTAGTTAAATACGCATAACCTAAATCTAAGAAGTCGATCATATTAAGTATTTCAGCAATATCGCTGAGAAAAATATCCCCACCTGCAGCACCAATAAAAGCGCCATTTTCAAAAATTGGCGCTACCGCAGAAATCACTTGTTGGTTTATCGTGGCATCTAAATATGTTTCAGTAAATGAAGGCGTACTTTGTGATTTTGCTAATAAATACCATGGACGTTGACGAGCGTCAAAACCAGCAGGGAGTTCGATAGTTAAATCATCAAGAATAAATTGCCCTGTTTCCTCGACACCTATATAAGTATTTTTTAAATCTCCAGCCTTAACTGCTTGTTGTACTGCAGTTAACATAGTGTCGGTGTCGTCATCTGACGTTGCGTTTTCGGCTATCGCCTCAATAATTTGTAGACGACCGTTAAGCCAATTGGCGATATTGCCAGAAACTGAATGACCTATCTCATCGATGGCTCGATTTAAGTTATCTTCTGTATCTTGTTTAAGTGAAAAGTAATTGATCGAGGTTGATACTGCTAACGCTAAAATTAATAAAAATACCGTGACAGCAATAATTTTATGGGCAAATTTTAAAGGAAACACAATTAATTCTCTTGTTATTATTATTAAGCAACCATAGTACCTTACCATTGCTTGATAAAATGTCCAATGTAAAAAATTTCATCTATAGAAAGCTATCTAACTGAAAAATAAATATAAAACCTTATCTGTAAACTAAATAATCCATCCTTAGCCTAACTTAATGAATAAAGGTTCATAGCTTCTTATGCCGAGTATTTCTAGTCAAACAACAAAAAGTTCTGATACAAGCTAAACAAAAACTGGCACACTAATTATTCATGCAGCACGGAGGTAATATGAGCAGCGCTAACCATTACATACTGACCTGGCAATGTCCTGATACGACAGGCGTACTTGCGCAAGTCGCACAAAATTTATTTGAACATGGCGCGTTTATCACTGAAACGTCTCAATACAGTGATCCTTATACTGAAACTTTTTTCTCACGCATTGCCTTTGATGATCGTCATATGACGGTTGGCAGTGAAGAATTCGCTCAAGGTATTGAAAAGTTAGCTGCACCACTAAATTTACAGTACCGCTTGCGTGAAAAAAACAATGTACCCAACGTTGTCATTGCTGTGTCAAAAGATGACCACTGCTTAGTGTCTTTGCTGACGAAATGGAAAGCAGGCGCATTACCCGTAAATATTGTAGCGGTTGTTTCTAACCATATAGAGTGCAAATCATTGGTTGATTGGCACGGTATTGATTACCACTACCTGCCAATGACGCCAGGTAAAAAGCATGAACAAGAAGCAGCAATGATGGCTATTTTCGAACAATATCACGGCGATTTACTCATTTTAGCCCGCTATATGCAAATATTGTCAGATGATATGTGTACGAAACTTCGTGGCAAAGCGATTAATATTCATCATTCCTTTTTACCCAGTTTTAAAGGTGCACGGCCATATCATCAGGCGCATACCCGTGGCGTAAAAGTGATTGGTGCAACAGCGCATTATGTTACCGCTGATCTAGACGAAGGCCCTATAATCGTGCAAGAAGTAAAGCCCATTAACCATACATACACCATAGAACAAATGGTACATGCGGGTCATGATTTAGAAGCTACCGCTCTTAGTCATGCAGTAAAAATGCATGCTGAACAACGCGTTTGTTTGAACAAAGATAAAACCGTTATTCTAATTTAATCGCGGTTTTATTGATCTTTTAAAGGTTTTAGGTATAACGGTGCTAAAACCTTTTTGCAATTTATCTCATGACTATAAAATATCGTATTGCCGCTAACCACGTTAATCATCATTTATTCGATGTTTCGCTAACCTTTACTGCTGAACAAAATCAAGATTACTTTTTGTCATTGCCTGCATGGCTTCCTGGCAGTTACATGATCAGAGACTTTGCTAAAAATATCATTGCAATTTCAGCTACTAATGCACAAAACCAATCAATTGAACTGACAGCACTTGATAAGCAGCGTTGGCAACTTGCTCGCTGTGGCGGCAACATAACGATTAGTTATCAAGTCTTCGCATTCGACTTATCGGTCAGAACAGCCTATTTAGACAATCAACGAGGCTTTTTTAACGGTAGTTCAACGTTTCTTGCCGTTGAAAACTTAAAAGATGAGCAATGTCAGTTAATGATTGAAGCCCCCACCAACCAACCCAATTGGCGTGTTGCCACTGGTATGCAAAGAGCTAAAAACACAGAAAAATACCATTTTGGTGAATACATTGCTGATAATTACGCCGAATTAATCGATTGCCCGGTTGCAATTGGCGCATTTGAAAGTGTTGAGTTTGACGTAGAAGGTGTTACCCACCATATGGTATTTACCAGCAAGCATTATGGTGACACAGAACGTATGGCAGACGATGTTGCAAAACTTTGTCAGCATCATATCGATTTATTTGGTGAAGCCCCTTTCAAAGAATACTGGTTTATCACCCATTTGTTAGAAAATGGCTTTGGCGGTTTAGAACATAAAAATTCAACCATTTTGCAAGCAAGTCGTTTTGATTTACCCAATCCTCAGCAAAAGGGCGAGCTCAGTGATGACTATAAAACCTTTCTATCCTTATGTTCCCATGAGTATTTCCACGCATGGAATGTTTGCCGAATTAAACCGAAAGCCTTTGTACCCTATCAATTAGATCAAGAAAGCTATACCGATCAGCTTTGGGCTTACGAAGGTATTACCTCTTATTACGATGATTTTTCACTTTATCGGGCCGGTATTATCTCTTTTGACGATTACTTAAAAATACTGAGCAAAGCGATTACACGCGTCAACCGTGGCAATGGTCAATTCAAACAGAGTGTTACAGAGTCAAGTTTTTATACTTGGACAAAGTTTTATAAACAAGGGCCTGACGCTGTTAATAATATTGTCAGCTATTACACAAAGGGGGCAATTATCGCCTTGTGGCTCGATTTAACGATCAGAGAAAAATCTAACCAGCGGTATTCACTCGATCAACTAATGCGTGAGTTATGGATACATTTCGGCCGACCAGGCATTGGCACTGAGCAAGAAGATTTTATCAACATCACCAATATTCTTTGTGGTGAAGATATCAGCGAAGTGTTCACCCAATTGTTAACAGCAAAATCTCCGGTAGATATAGCTCCGTTATTAGCCAACGTTGGTATTAGTTTCACAAAAAGTAAGTTTTCCAAGCTTAATAGTGTCGACACCACTGAAGACCATAACTATGCGCCATATATAGGAGCACACTATAAAGCACTTCCTCTTGGTGTGCAGATCACTCAAGTGATTGAAAACTCGCCCGCAGCTAATGCAGGTATCGCGGTTAATGATGTATTAGTGGCTATTGATCATTTAAAAATCACCGACAAGAGTATTCAACAGCTAGCAAATTACTTACCCGCGAATCAACGCGTTGACTGTCATTTTTTCAGAGACGACCAATTAATAACAAACGCTATTCGCTTTATTGACTCACCTGATACAGGGGTATGTTTAACGGTAAAAGATGAAGCATTAAGTCAGCAATGGCGAGCAATAAACCGTTAATTGACATAGGGTGTAAATAAAAAAAGACACCCTTATAAAGACATTATATCAACGCAATTAGTAACATTTGTTACTTTTAGTTTATCATCATGCTATTCGAGTAAAAGAGAAAGTCGCTATGATCAAAATTGAAAAAGTACATCATGTTGCGTATCGCTGTAAAGATGCTAAAGAAACCGTTGAATGGTACAAAGAAAAGCTTAATATGGACCTAGTCTTAGCCATTGCAGAAAATGAAGTACCTTCTACCAAAGCCCCTGATCCCTATATGCATATATTTTTAGATGCCGGTATGGGCAATGTATTGGCATTTTTTGAATTGCCTAACAATGATGATATGGGCAGAGACGAAAATACACCGGCCTGGGTGCAGCATTTAGCACTTAAAGTTGCCGATGTTGATGCTTTAGTCGCCGCAAAAGAAAGCTTACAAAGTAAAGGGGTTGATGTGTTGGGCCCTGTTCACCACGGTGTATTTAAATCGATTTACTTTTTTGATCCAAGTGGCCACCGATTAGAACTTGCTGCTGATATCGGTACACCTGAACAATATAAACAACTAAATGACGTGGCGCATGCGATGATTGATGAATGGGCTGAAACTAAACGTGCGCCTAACCATGCCGCTTGGTTGCATGAACACGATTAGGTTACATACCAACTGATATGATAAGAAAAGCGAGTAATGAACATTACTCGCTTTTTTTATTTACCAACACCATTATTGTATCTCTGTACGCTTGTTCCTTCTTTCTTTGTAAGACATTTGCCATTAATATTTTTTGCTAATGGCTTTCCAATTTTTAATATTCTTGCAAAACATTAAGTTAACGAATTTTCATTAAAATGATGTATTTTTAACCAATTTAACACTTGCTTAACAGATTTAATTCGGTAAAGTAATTGAAGCTACTGGTTGGTAGCCAAATACAAAATGGAACTGAACACGCAATTAGGAAGCTAAAAAATACTCTTAGTAGTATTACTTTATTGAAAATAAGGATGGTTTAATCTTCATCAGGATTGATGACAATTCAGTCCAGGAGGATAATAAGGAAAGCCTAAGAAAGAGTCAGGACGACCGATAAGTAGAAACACCAAGGGAAGCTAGTAATAATAAACGGGAACACTGTTAGAGACATACAGGGATTGTTACCAAAGTAACGGATCACACTAAATTGGAACATGCATTTTGTCGAGTTTATATGACAATAATTCTCCTAAAGCGATGGCATAGCCATCGTTTTTTCTTTCTATCATCAGAATAATTACCCTCTAGCGTAAATCTACAGTAAAATAGTGGATATTATTCATCGTTAACGTAAGCCTTATGACACGTAAAAAGAAATCTAGAAAACCTTCAGCCGCGCCAGTAAGGTTGTCTAAGCAAGAAAAACAACAACTTGCAGAGCTAAAAGATAAAAAACCGAAAAAACAAAAAGGCAAAAAGCCCGGAAATCGACAACAAGAAGCTCGAGATAGTAAAAATACTCCGCAACAAGCGCAGCATAATAAAGACCCACGTATTGGCAGTAAAAAACCAATTACGTTAGGCACAACTGAAAAGGAACCCTCAGTGGCTAAGCCGAAATCTAAGTCAGAATCGGCTCCTCGGATTGCACCAATTCGCGAAGTAGCTGGTGTTGATAACACCGCTGAACTTAACGAAGAGTTAAGCAATATCGAACAAGACGAAGCTTTACAGATTATACTCGGTAAACAAGAACAGGACATCGCGTTAACTGAGCAAGAAATTGATTATTTCAATCAGTTAATGGATAGACATCAAGCGATCAGCGAGCAACTTAGCTTAACTGATGAAGAAGAAACGAGCCATCAGTCACCAAAAGATGATGACGCTTTATGGGACAAGCTCGATAAACAAGATTTTTCAGATTATCAATAACACAGGAATACTATGTTTGAACAATATTGGCTCGAATTATTCGTTATTGGCGGCCTGATAATAGCATCGCTTGCTTTTTATGCTGGCATGTTATTAAAGCAAGTACACCAGCAAAAAAAAGCACAACTAAGTGCTCAAAAACTGCAACAAGAAAAGTTGCGTGAGCATGATAAAAAGATTCTCGATAGTGTTGTGATCATTGTTCGTGCAATGAAAGAAGAACAATGTGAGTTATCAGAAGGTTGTTGGCGATTAAGCGTATTACTCGATTCATTAAAAACATCGAGCGAACTTGCTAGTGAGTTTCCTAGCATTTTTGAATTGTACAATGCGATTAAGCACATGCCAATTCTTGAAGAACGCAAAAAGCTTGAAAAACGTGAACGCATGAAACTCGACTTAGTCAGAATGAAAGCAGAAAGTCGATTACAGCCAAACATACATCAAGATATTAAACGTTTACACCAGTACGCCAATGAGCGTATTTCAACCCTTAACGAACATATTAGTACCGCTGCATAACAGTTAGCCAAATTAATCGCTAAAGCTTGCGCTTGATCAAAAAGTCTTATTTCCTACGTTGATAAAATACGAGTGTTCATTTCTTATTGAACACTCGGCTATCATACATCGTAAAGGCTAACCTAATGCAAACTGAACTGTATTTTGATCCAACACTACTGGGAAAATATAACACCAGTGGACCGCGTTATACTTCATACCCAACCGCGCTTGAGTTTCATGATCAATTTACAGCAATTGATTTAGCCTCCGCGATAGAAAATTCAAAAAACAATTCGTTATCGCTTTATGTTCACATCCCATTTTGTCACTCATTATGCTATTACTGTGGGTGCAATAAAGTCGTGACGCGTCAACGTGATAAAGCAGATATCTATCTTGATTATTTAGTCAAAGAACTAAAAGCAAAGGCATCGTTATTCAAAAAATATCACGTTAAACAACTTCATTTGGGAGGTGGTACGCCAAGCTTTTTAACTAAAAATCAATTGAGTTTTCTTGTTTATCATCTAAAAAAAGCATTTTCGTTTTTAACTGACATTGAGATGAGCATTGAAATTGATCCCCGTGAAATTGATCTTGACTTGATAGATCATTTATACGAATTGGGCTTTAATCGTTTAAGTATTGGCGTACAAGACGTTGACGGTAAAGTACAAGAAGCCATTAATCGCACGCAATCAACTGACTTCATTGCCAGTATTATTACTAGAGCAAAACAATTAGGCTTTCGCTCAGTGAATGTTGATTTAATTTATGGTTTACCACATCAATCAACAGAAACGTTCAGTAAAACTATCGATAAAGTCTACGAAATGAACGTAGACCGCATTTCATTATTCAGTTATGCCCACCTGCCAAGCCGCTTCGCAGCACAACGTAAATTACGTGATGAATGGCTACCAAACGCACAAGAAAAATTTGCCTTGATGAAATTAGCTATTGAACGACTATGTCAATATGGCTATGAGTTTATTGGTATGGATCACTTTGCAAAGCCTGATGATGAACTTGCCATAGCACAACGTAAAGGTACCTTACACCGTAACTTCCAAGGTTACACCACTCAAGGTAACAGTGATTTGCTCGGACTAGGCGTTTCTTCAATTAGTGCTATTGGTGAATGCTATAGTCAAAACGAAAAAGAGTTGAAACAATATTACCGTGCTATAGATGTACAAGGGCAAGCAATTACTAAGGGGTTAACATTAACACAAGACGATATAATTCGTGGCCAAGTGATAAAGTCGTTAATGTGCAATATGCATATTGACAAAGCAGCCATCGAAAACCAATTTTCTATCTGTTTTGATCAATATTTTGCTGATGAATTAGCAACCCTCACCTGTTTTATCAACGACGGTTTGCTAACAATGTCTAGCCAATACATCACTGTTGATCAACGTGCGCGATTACTTATTCGTATCATTGCCATGAGTTTTGATGCTTATATGAAACAACACGTAAATCAACAACGATTTTCACGTGTTATTTAGTCACGGGAGACGTTTGATAAATATCTAGGTTCTCTTGTTTTACTTGTCCGTAGAGCAAGTGGCTGGTCGTAATGTCAAAATCGCTTACACGCGAGCTAACGAGCGGTTTAGCGTCACTTTCTTTCTGCCCATCGGTAAAGGATAAAATTTTTCGCATTTGATAATCAAACCAATACCATTGTTCACCTTGTTTGCGTAAATTGAACTGACGACCATCCAAAAAATACGACGAAAGCTTGAGGTGAGTCACCTGTTGTTGCTCCGTTTTACCAACAAACAATTGTTGTTGTTGATCAAGCCAAAGTGTATCTTTCTCATTGGCACGGAAGTGAACAAATTGCCATTTTGATTCGGCTTTAGATACCGAATTAGTCTGTAAATTATAAAAATGCACTTGCCAACGTTCAGCAACCTTGACACTGTAGGCAATGATATTCTCGCTTTTAAATGACACGCCTTTAATCTCATTTTGCGTTATTTTAAGACGTTTATAGCGCCCATCTTTTACAGAAATAAGATGGATCTCATTTAATGTTAATGCCATTAAATATTCATCATTAGGTGACCACCTTAAGTCTACATAATGCCTATCGTCATCAAACTGGGTTAATTTTGAGCGAGACTGATTATCCAATGAGGTCAACCAAACTTCTTCATGGCCTGTTGCTAACGAAATATAGGCGATAGTGTCAGATGTATTAGCAACGCGAGCAAAGCGCTCATTTACCGAGCTATTAGCAATCACCGATTGTCGTTGAGTATTCAGTGACAATCGTGCTAAATCTGTATTTCTATCACCGGCAGAAAACAGGTAGTCTCGTCCGTTACTGTGTCTTTTAGGTGCTCGAATAACTCTTGTACCCGCATAGATAACAGCCACTTTTTTACCCTTTACATCATAACGGAGAAGATCATTCGCAGGATGTTCCCCCATCATAACGACGTGCTCTCCATCATGACTCCATATTGCACAACATACATAAGCATTAAGCTTAAAAAGCAAGGTTAGTTTATCTGTATCAAGATCTAACTGATAAAAGCCTTCCCACTGCTGTTGGTCTGGTGAGGAAATCAATAACGTATTTTTTGACGGGTGTAAATCAAATTGATAGTTACCGCCTAAATAAATATCTGGTTGTGCCAAGCGCTTTTGTTTACCCGTTTTTAAATCAATTGAAAATAAAGTATATGGTGTACCAGCACCATTATTTTCAGCATAAACAAGAAGATTATCATCATGCGTAAATAAAATTTTCCCGAAACTGCCTGCTGTACAGTTATGAATTAACGTTGATTTTCCTAAGGTCAAGCCATCAATCTCTCGGATGAAATATTGACACTGGCTGCTATTTCCAACTAAATACGCTAGCTTTGTACCCTCATCATTCCAACTTGCAGGACCCACCCCCATGCCTCCATGATCATCAATCGTGATCACGGTTTCATCAGCAATTCGTTTAATTCTTAAATAGACATTACCTCGAATTTTAGATAAATATGCTACGCGTGTACCGTCTGGCGAATATTCAGCAAAAAACTCATCGCCAGCATCTGTTGTTAACGCTTTTGCAGAAGTCGTAATTTGTTGATTCTTGGTTTGTTGCCAACTAAAGGCCACCATAATAAATATCAGCATACAGATACCAATAATTATCTTTCGTGTCGATTTAACCCTGTGGTTACCAATCGTAGCAACTGTCGTTTCATTTTGTTCATGAGCTAATTGCTTGATGAAGGCCGTTATCTCAGGAGTAACACTCGGTTCAGTGTCATTCGAGGTGGGTTGTAGATGTTCGGTGCATGCTTCGTAGTCTTTGTTTTGTTCATCAAGCAGTTTGACCGAAGCAATAAACTTGTACCCTTTTTTGGGAAACGTTGCGATGAACTGTGGTCGTCTCACATCATCAACAAAAGCTTTTCTAAGTTTTGTGATTAACTTACTGACAGCATTATCACTGACGATTCTTCCAAGCCACACATTGGTGATTAATTCATCTTTACTAATAATCACATCGGGGTGCTGACAAAAGTAACGTAACAATTCAACCGTCATAGGCTCTAACTGTTGCGTATGCTTATTATCTGTAAGTGACTGTTGCTGATCACAAAAAATGAAATGTGCTATTTGCCAACGCATCTTTTTATCTACGCCTTTTTAAGTATTTGTAAACTATCACAATTCACTAATTTGGTCACGAAAAGTCATCAAAAGTCAGCAAAAAATCCTGCAAAGTCAGCTACACGTCACGACTTTTTTGTACATAACCACTAACTTACTCTCAAAAATTCACTTGTTAAAAATCAGAAGTAACAAGTACACCATATATTACGTTTACAAGGAAAAGAGATGTCTACTATTTCAGCCAAATTTCAATCAACACAGAGCTCTATATACTGGCTCTTAATGCATGCGCTTGTGCTTTCCATGATCATCAACACGCAAGTAAAGGCAGCAGATGTAACAACGCTACATACACCTAGCTTACTTCATAAAGCGTCGTTACAGTCACGCGAAGACGCCTTTCAATTGTTAACAAATAATACCTTTCATCAGCAATTACTTTCATTAGCAAAGCTAATACCAGAAACCGCCGTAGATGAACAGGGTATGTTCAACAAAATTGCACTATTATCAATTCTTGGCCACCACAAACAAGCGATTGACCTAATCAAGTCACATCCAAATGGCATCAACTATACACACTACCTATTACGCAGTAGTGTCTTAGCATCTTCAAATCACGCATCATTAAATCTAACTCGCGAAATCAACAAGGCATTTGCAGATCAGCTTAACACGGTAGATGATGAAAAATTAGTCAACCTTAGTTTAGCACTTGGGTGGTCAATCGATAATGCGCAAAATTATGCCCACAATATTTTTAAAGAACTACAACAAAACAAATCGCTTTCAATTAGCCAAGCGGTTAATTTAATAACCAATACGCACCTATACCAAGTATTAACAGACGTGATTCCTGTCGTTCAACCCTTGCTTAATGCAGAACAGAAGAAACGATTCGACATTCAACCAGAATTACTGATCACAACAGACGACGGCATCGAAATCGCAACAACCATTGTAATGCCAAAAGATAGACCAGTAAAAATGCCAACGGCAATGCAATTTACCATTTATGCCGATGAAGCTAGCCATATCAAAACAGCCATGCATGCTGCTGCACATGGCTATATAGGCGTCGTCGCCAATTCAAGAGGAAAACGTTCAAGTAATAATGAAATCACCCCTTTTGAAAACGATGGCAAAGACGCTGCCGCAATTATCAATTGGATTAGTAAACAACCTTGGAGTAATGGAGATGTTGTCATGTATGGCGGAAGCTATAACGGCTTTACACAATGGGCAGCCACAAAATATATGCCAAATGCGCTCAAAGCAATCGCCCCCTATACTGCCGCAAGTATAATTACAGGGTTGCCATACGAAAACAATATTATGTTAACGGCAAATTATGAATGGGCATTTTATGTTACCAATAACAAAACAGTTGATGAGAGTGTTTACGCCAACTGGCAAAAACGAACAGCGTTAGTCAATAACCTATTTAAAAGTGGTAAAGAAATTTCTGCTATTGATAGCTTAGATGGTAAAAGCAACCCCTGGTTTCAAAAATGGATTGAGCATCCTAGTTTTGATGAGTATTACCAAGCGATGATACCTGTAAAGCAAGAATATAAAGACATTAATATTCCAGTATTAACCGTTACAGGTTATTTCGATGGCGGTCAGATCTCAGCCATTGATTATTTAACACGTCATTACACTTATAACCCAGATGCAGACCACACCTTACTGATTGGTCCATATAATCATTACACCGCACAAAATAAAGTCAGGTCACACCATAGTAACTATAAGCTAGATGAGGTTGCATTAGAAAAAGACACTGAAGAAGTCGTGTTTCAATGGTTTGACTATTTGTTGAAGAACAAACCAAAACCGAAACTGCTACAAGATAAAGTTAACTATCAATTGATGGGAAGCAATCAATGGGTACATAAAGCTTCATTAAACAAGATGAATCAAGATGCTCAGTCTTTTTATTTTAGCACTAAAGCCAGTGAACACGGCCACTTTACATTTACAACAGCCAAAGAACGAAACCTAAGCTATATAAAGCAAACGGTCGATATGGCCGATCGAACAACAGAGCATAACGTTTCTCCATGGCCAATTGTGTCAGACACTTTTGAGGTCGATAATGGCATAGTATTGATGACCGAACCATTTGAACAACCCATGGAGTTGTCAGGGCAAATTACTGGCACATTTTCAATCGCCGTTAATAAGAAAGATGTTGATATTGGTTACAGTTTATTTGCTATCGATAGTGCAGGTAAGAGCATGCACCTACAAACGTATATAAGTAGAGCGAGTTATGCGGCCGATATGAGTAAGCGCAACTTATTAACCCCTAATGAAAAAACGACCATCCCCATTGTAAATGCCCGAATGACAGCTAAATTATTCGACCGAGGAAGTCGACTAGCTCTTGTACTCAATGTGAATAAAAATCGTAATGCCCAAGTAAACATGGGCTCAGGTAAAGATGTTGGTAAAGAAACTATTGAAGATGCTGGCAAACCATTAACCCTTAAGTGGTTTAACGATAGTGAAATAAAATTGCCATTACGTGTTTGGTAAGTGTCTCGCTAATCACAATCCCCTTAACAATATTATTGAGGGGATTCATCACCACACTGCGCTAGTGTATCTTTCTCTTCTCTTGTAAGTGGGTAACTAATTCGTTAATCGGCATTGGTTTTGCCAATAGAAATCCTTGTGCTTCTATGCAACCCATATCTTGTAATAATTTCAATTGATTATCTGTTTCGATGCCTTCGGCAACAATATTTACCCCAAAGCTTTTTGCCATAACGATAATAGCGTTGACGATCGTTTTTGAACGTTCGTCATGTTCTATTTCAGAAATAAAGCTGCGATCGATTTTAATTTCATCCACCGTTAAATCTTTTAGCATGGTTAAAGATGTATAACCTGTACCAAAATCATCAATTGAAAGTGTTATACCTTGTTGTTGTAAATCAGCGATAATATCAACACTCTTTTTCATATCGGTTAATGTTGCTGTTTCAGTTATTTCGAGGCGCACAAATGGCGCGAAATGCTCAAGACTTTTAATGAATTGCGTTAAAACACGCATTTCGTCTTGGTTATTAAACTCTGTAGCAGACACGTTAACTGCGATGTGTTGCAAAACTCCATTAAGTAAACCTGCTTCGGCTAACTCTTTGGCTGCTTTTCCGACAACAAGTTTTGAAATAGCATTAGTGAGGTGATTGTCTTCTGCCAACGGAATGAAGTCAGCAGGTGAAACAAAACCATGTCTTTCATCAATCCAACGAACCAATACTTCAACACCGCTAATGGTTAAGGTGTTTAAGTTATATTTAGGTTGATAAACAACTGTTAGTGCCTCATCTTTAATCGCCTGTCGTAAATCTAATACCAATTGGCGTCGTTGCATGGCGATTTCAGTTAATGCTTTGTCATGATATTGAATGGCATTTTGTTGCTTTTTCGCTATTTCCAATGCTTCTGTTGCTGACACCATTAATTCTTTCGCATTTTCACCATCTGTTGGATAAAGTGCAACGCCAATACAACAAGTAACATTAATACCATTTTGCTTAGCGCGTTTAGCAAACAGCCGTTGAAAACTTAGTACATGAGCATCCATATCAAATGCTTCATTGGTATTTATGAACGCAAAACTAGCAAATTGATCAGCATGTAATCGAGAGGTCACTGAACGCGCTAAGGTCGCTTTGGTAATATCGCTTGCCAAATCACGTAAGAACATATCCGCGCGGTCAAAACCTATCGTTTCATTTAACGCTTTAAAGTCATCGATATCTAGGTAACCAAGAATAATTTTTTCATGAGAATGAAGTGAACCAATCGCTTTATCCAACGAACGAATAAACATATTGATGCTATGCAGCCCTGTCAGGCTGTCTAAATCATTGGTTTTTTCAAGGGCACGATTGTTACGATATACCAAAACAAGCAACATCATTGCTGTAATAAAAACGAAAACTAATCCTTTATACGTTTGCGCGAGTGCGCGTAGGTTTGAGCTGTCTATAAAGGTTTCAACGGCTAAATCTGAGAACAATATCCAAAGTCCTGCAAATATTGCGTAAATAAAGGCGATTTTCACCGCCGAATTAACGACTTTATCCATAAAAATTTGCTCTCAGTACTGCGCTTAACAAAATAGCATAGGTTTATTAAATACTCGTATATTACATATTTCCCCATGACTTAGCAGATACGAACATAGCCACTAAGCTACATTTAGTTGGTATAGTTAGGGAGTTAACACCTTATTATAGATCATATAGTTAATCGTGTTTAGTCGCTTTCATACGTTTTCTCACCTGCTGAGCATAATACATTGCAGGTACTATGACCATAAAAGCTAATATCGCTAATGCCCAATGAAAATGTTCTTCAAATAATTGCAGTTTAACAATATCTGCAGCAAATTCTGTATTTGCCTGCTCAGCAAAGGCTATTGCCCCTATAGCACCTTCTTTAGCAATTGAAAAACCGCCACTTAATGCGCTTTCCCAACCTAAAGAAGACAATGATGAATAGGCTTTGAATCCAATTGCAGATGCACCAAAAGCAATGAATCCTATTGCTACAGTACCCATGCTAAACAAACCCACCCCAATAGCCCCTATGCTCAAAACACCAACAGAAATAATACCGACGCTAATTGGCGCTATGGCAACCCCTCCCCATGCAAATAATAACCCTCTTGCATAACTTCCACCGGCTATCCAACCAAACGCCGCTTTATCATTTTGCTCTGGAATACTAAATTGAATATGCACCAAAGGTATGCCAAATAGTGATAACTTACTGATATATTCACGCTGCTTCGATGATGTTTGGTCACTTTCATGTAGAAAAGCCTCAGGATGAAATAACCGCTCATGTTGACGTAGGGTTTTCTGTGCTACAACCATCGCTATAGCGAGATACAAATAGCATGCAACAAATGCAAGAACCACAAGCTGTGCGAGGATAGCCATCATTTTAGCACTTTCTTGATTTGCATAAACATAATGTTTTAGCCCTAACATCGCCACGACAAACAAAAAAGCAACGGTAAAAAAGAGCACAACAGATTTGATCACTAAACGACGTTCATTCACAGTTCGAGATTGATCAAGCCCTGCTCGAACCCCAAAATATGAACTAATAAAACCTGAAAAAACTGCTAAAAAAGTTAATACTGAAGAAAGCTTAAAAAAGCTTCCCGTTTTAAAGGCACTTGCACTAAAAGCGGCAGTTTTCGCTGGTGGTGCTAACCCACTAATAATCGTAAAAATAGTCGAAGTAAAAGCAACCCCTGGTTTACTTTTCTCGAGTGCGTCTTCAACAAAAGTACTCATGGCAGTTTTTAACAACTTGCGCCCTCTAGAAAGTCGCTGCTTAACGGTGCTTTCAGATAAGTCGAGTTCACGCGCAACACGTTCAATGGATTGTTGTTCACGATAAAATAACACCAATGGTTCACGATAAGTTTCGTCCATGGTATTAAGCGTTCTCCAAAGCAATGCCTGCTCTTGCTCGTCTATCATGGAATTATCTAGTTCAGTATTTATTTTCGTTTGATCACTGTATTCATCGAGTTCGCTGGCATGTTTGATCGGCTGATTTTCTTCTTTTCGACGAAAATGGCTAACTTTAAATCGTAAAATACCACACAACCACGATTTGAGCTTTTCAGGGTCTCGAAGGGTATCAAGTTTCTTCCATGCTTCAATGAAGGCTTCTTGAGCAAGATCTTCACTTTGCTTTACATCACCGATTGCTGAATATGCAACAGAGCAAAGTAAATTTTGATAACGAGATACAATCTCACAAAAAGCGTATCGATCTCCTCCTAACGAATGCATCACTAGGTGTGCGTCAGTGGCATTAATAATAGGTATTCGTTTTTTAAACAGTTTCATCATCTGTACTTCCCGTTTTAATACCAAGTAAGTGCCTTAGAAATAATAAAAGTGACAAAAAAATCATTTTTTTACTGCTTCTACAATAAATACGATTTCTTTGTCACCTTTTCTCGACACTTGGTACTTATTCCACAAGAAGGTGATGAAGCGAACACTACTCATGACCTCCACAGTTAATTTTACAATATATAGGAAAAATGATGAAAAAATTTACTCAAATATTAGGCGTGATAATTACCTCATCTATGTTTAGCACAATGATGCTGTATTCAGGCGTAGCAAATAGTAGTACTTTAGGAAAGCTTGTCGATGACTTCAGTCATCAAACCAATAACAGTCTAGGGTTACCTAGACAATTTATTAACGACACTACCGCAGGTGGTAAAACAAATACAACCTTAACGATTTCTAACGGCAGTATGCATCAATCAGGTGAAATCATACCTCCTAGGGGCCAGCCTGGCTGGGCAAGTTCAGTATTATTACTCGATGCGCAAGGTTTGCCAAAAGACTTGAGCCAATATGAAGGTATAACGTTATTAATAAAAGTCCGAAAAGGTAACTTATCGGTCTCTGCAAATAGTACAGAAGTTACCAATTTTGATTATCATGCGGCACCCGTAATGTTAATCGCTGATGAAAAATTTCACGAAGTGAAGTTACCTTTTAGCACCATGAAAAGAGCTTGGTCAGAACAAACTCCGTTGAATACTAAAACAATTAATAGCTTAAGTATTGTCGCTTATGCCATGCAAAAATCTTCTTTCGATTATCAAATTCGCGAAGTCAGTTTTTATTAATACCTCACCACAACATACGAAAAGGGTAACGACGATGGCCAGTTCATCACAAACGTCGAATAGACTCGACTACCTAGACGCAGCGCGAGCATTAGCTTTACTACTCGGTATTGTGTTTCATGCAAGCCTTTCATTTATGCCCATGTTTATAGGGTGGGCAGTAATGGATATTTCTACAAGCAATATCGTCGCGATATTTGTGATGATAAGTCATTCTTTTCGCATGGAACTTTTCTTTCTAATTGCCGGCTTTTTTAGCCACATGACATTACAAAAAAAAGGAATAAGAACTTTTATATCAACAAGAATTATGAGAATAGGTCTGCCATTGCTTATCGGCTGGTTTATCTTACGGCCAATGCTAGTGTCAGGTTGGATTATGGGAGCAGAAAGCATGCGTGGTGATACAGATATTGCTAACGCATTAACACAGGGGTTGGCTAGTTTAAAAGATCTCCCAGGCGGTTTTCTGGTAGGAACACATTTATGGTTCTTATATTACCTGTTACTCATACCCGCCCTTACACTTTTTGTTTGCAGTATGGTGTCGTTAAATGACAAGGTGAAACATACATTATCAGCAAGTATGGATTGCTTAGTAACTTGGCTTTGCCGATCCTCTTTTGCACCATTTTTGGTTGTGTTGCCAATCGGAAGTTGCTTATGGTTTATGTCACACTGGGGAATGGACACACCTGATAAAAGTTTAATACCCAATCTACCTGTGCTTTTTGTTTATACAGGCTTTTTTAGTTTTGGTTGGTTAATGAATCGTCAAAAGCAACAAATACAATATTTCGCAAAAATTACCTGGAGCAAAATAATCATATGCTTGTCGGCTACAGTGTTAACCGTGATATTAACAAGTTTTCAGTCGCAACTAGGCCACCCTCATTATCATTTGCTTAAAATTGTATTTGTTTTGAATTATGCGTTAATGATGTGGACACTAGTATCACTATTTATCGGATTATGTTTTCGCTCCTTCAACCGTTTAAATCATGTAATACGTTATCTTGCTGACGCTTCTTATTGGCTTTATCTAATCCATTTACCTATCGTGATTTGGCTACAAATTGCTTTTGCAGAAATTGATTCTCATTGGTCGTTCAAGTTATTCGGTATTTGTACAATAACCGTGGTGTTGTCGTTAACCCTATATGAACTTTTTGTACGTTCAACCATTATTGGCAGGGTTCTTAATGGCAGAAAAAAGCCCCGTGTTTTGCAATTAACCGCTAATTCAAAGGTAAAAGCATAAGCATAACAAAGAGTTTATTCTGTGATAAAACCGAGGTTAATGCATTGATCAGTACTATTAAACGTCATTGCTGTTTTCCCGTTAACCTCAGTTTCTTTAGCTAGTTCAACCCATTGGTAGTAAACATTACGATGGATGACGGCAGTTAGATTACGTCTTACAATGACAGATAAGCCACCGTCGGCTTCCAAACTTAC
Source organism: Thalassotalea sp. 1_MG-2023 (assembly GCF_030546745.1). Classification (GTDB taxonomy): domain Bacteria; phylum Pseudomonadota; class Gammaproteobacteria; order Enterobacterales; family Alteromonadaceae; genus Thalassotalea_C. The sequence goes on along the minus strand of NZ_JAUOPD010000003.1, from coordinate 179,902 downwards.
CGGATGCTCAGCATCTAAAATAAATTCATCGTCAACATTTGTGGTTAACTGCATTGTGGTACGTTGTTCATCAAGCCATCGCCATTGGGTTATGATTAATGGATGTTTTTCAACTTGGATCTTTATTTTTTCTACTGGCGTCACCAGAAAGTATTCATTGGTTTCTTTTTTTAATACTGAAGCTAACAGTTTCACCAACGACATACGTTTAAAAATGGTGCCACCATAATACCAATCACCATTCGCTTTTATGATCAGATCCATTTCTCCACAGTATACGGGATCCCAAGATTCGACAGGCGGATAGCCTTTTTCTTGCTGCTTCAATTGTTCGACAAGTTTTTCTAATGACATATCATCGTGACTTTTTTTACTCAACTTTGTTTAGATTCTAACAAATTTTTGAATATTTTCTTATTTGGGCTTGTCAGCGTTTACGAGGTGCTATAGAATTCGCGCACTTCGATAAACGCAAATCCTTTGTGGTTATCAAGTTCTGTGGTGGCATTAGCTCAGTTGGTAGAGCCCTGGATTGTGATTCCAGTTGTCGTGGGTTCAAGTCCCATATGCCACCCCACTTTTTCTCTCATTCCTCAATATTCCTTTGCCTGTAGGTACGTCATCACAGAGTGATTCCGTTATTATAATTCCCGCGCGTTCAACTCCCATATGCCACCCCACTTTTTTCTCTTATTCCTCAATATTCCTTTGCCTGTAGGTACGTCATCACAGGGTGATTCCGTTATTATAGTTCCCGCGCGTTCAACTCCCATATGCCATTCCACTTTTTCTACATACTCTATTCTCTATATTTCCTTAGAATCTAACCACCATTCAATAATAGCGAACAATAGTCTCAATCACGTACAAATACCCTCAACGTTAACGTTTTTAATAAACCTACTATTTTTTTCGTAGAAATCACTTTTCAAACAATATATAGTGAAAAAGTAATCAAAAAATAACAGCAGGGAACGCTTATGATTAAAGAACTATTATCAGTAACATTGTATCTAGTAGCATTAACAACTCCCTGTTATGCAAATAATATATTTACGTCTTTTGAATATACAAACAATTCGCATATACCTAAATTAATAGTAGAATCCAACAAAGATCATTATTCAAATGTTTATCGTATAGCAAAGCTGTACCCCATACATCAAAGTCCATCTTTACTTGAAATTGCAAACTCACACGTAACTGCGTTTACAGAGCAAGAAATATGTAATAATCCTATGTCTATTACATTGCTGCATTATTTACGTGGTGCGGTAACAATCGACAACAAACACCCAGTAAAAATAGCAATTGACCGAAAACTACAAACAATTTCTCCCCAATGTAATAGTTCTACTTTCCATCAATATTTTCAATTACGTAACCAACTACTATCAATTATTCCTGCTAAAGTAAGGCATAATAATGATGTTGATATTAAAACAATCGACAAACGCGAAAGTAGCATTAGCAGTGAACAAGCCGAAAACTTAGCCGCTATCACTGGCACACTAATCAAAACCGCGTATAAGATTCTAGATCTTCAATTTTCTACAGACACACAATTCGAGCGGACGATAAACGAAAAAGCGTTTTATACTGCAGCGATAAAAGATCTTGCAAAAAAACAATATGGTTACGTCGCACTAAAATCTATATTACAAACCTATCTGTTATCAACAATTGCCGATAATCAACTAGCAATAATAAACAAAAAGCAGTTAGCGTTAGCCCTGTTTATTTTAGCGGATGCTTATAATCTTCAATTGCCAAGAAATGATGCTCTTTATTACATGGTCGTTTGGCGAATCATACCAGACTTAGTTGATGCGAAGCTCTTAAATAATTACATTGTAAAGCGAGGTAAAAATATTTATTTACTTTAATTAGTAATCTATTACCGCAGAATACAACAAATTAAAGGCAACGATGAATAAAACAAAACCAAGTAGTTTAGTGAGCACCACCACTCGGTGTTCGTGCTGGACATCTTGAAGATTGAAAACATATGTTTTATGCCTTATGGTCTGCCAATATCGCTAAACAAAGTTTAACCTTACAATTACTAAACTTTATACTAAAAATTAAGTATGCTTAGCCTTATGACTGTTAATCATAAAATACAAAGCGTTAAGGCTATTACTTCCATGAAGTTTCTCGAATTAAAAATTCCTCCCCTGTTACTTATGTGTTTTTTTGCCGTAATTATGTGGCTCAGTAAAGATATTTCAACACCGATAATATTGTCTTCTCAGTTAACCATCATTATGACCCTCGTCTTTTTGTTCGCAGGACTTTTTGTTATCGTGGCTGGAGTTGTCGCTTTCAAAAAAGCAAACACCACTGTTGACCCAACAAAACCCCAATCAAGTGCGACACTTGTCGATTCTGGTATTTATCGCGTTACACGTAACCCGATGTACTTAGGATTCAGTTGTTGGTTGATGGCTTTATGCTTTTATACGGCTAACCCAATACTGATAGGCTTTGTTGTGCTTTTTGTTTTATATTTAGAACAGTTTCAAATTACGCCAGAAGAACGAGCATTAGAGCAACTATTTGGCCAGCCTTACCTTGATTATTGCCAGCAAGTTAGACGTTGGATTTAATGTCCTTGGTCATGCGTAAATTTTTAATCTTATTGTTTTGTCTTACGCTTAATGCTTGTACAGATCAGCCCGTCTACACATCTGCAGCGATGGTTACACAACATTATAGTGAGGCGGTTTTAAAAGCTGCCGATATCAGCAGTGACGGTACGTTAAGCATCCTCAGTGATAATGAACAAGTTTGTATTTGGGATAATATAAAGAATCAACAAAACTATTGCCTACAAGGGCTTGATGCCAAATTAATTGAGTTAGTTGGCATCTCGCATACTAAACGATATTTTTATACATCAAATCGCGTTAATGTGCATTTATATAACCTCGCAACAGGTCGACTTATAAGAGTTTGGTCAGCTGGTGATAATATTATCAATGACATTGCCATGACCAACAATGAAAACACACTCATCTTTGCTTTTCGTAGCGGGCAAGCAAGTGTTGTGTCTGTGCATAGCGATGTCATTAACACCTTTAAACTGCACCGTCTCGATATTAATACGGTAGCTGCCTCTGATGACGGTACGAAAGCATTGACCGGTTCAAGCGATAAACGCGCTAATTTATGGAGTATTCAAACCGGAGAGTTACTTGAATCTTATCATCATCAATCGCGCGTCAATCATGTGGCGTTATCACCTACAGGCAAAATTGCCTTTACCTTAGATGCGATAAAAGATCGCTATTTTTGGCGTACCGGTAACACACAGCCGCAAGCAGAATTAGGTAGCCATGTTAAGTTTATTGAATTCAATGATAGTCAAATAATTAATCATAACAAATGGCTCTTATCCGCTTCACCTAAACAGGTGATTCAACTTTGGCGAGTATCAGACGGTGAGTTAATTGCGCAATGGCAGGCATATAAACATGAACAGCGCTTTCGCTCGTCAGTATTAGCCATTGAAATGATCAACCCAAATACTATCGCCTCAATTACCAGTGATGGTGTTTATCAGCAATGGTCTGTTTCAATAACAACACTAGACTAAGCAATGAACGGTAACATTTAGTCAAACTAACACGCGCTATACATTCGCTTGGTTGCTGAGCCATACGGTCTGATATGGTTGCAATATAATACGTTCCAACGTATCACGTATTTCTTGCTTTGCGATCAAGTCAAACCAAGACTCTGTGATCACCAAATTCAATTCACTCAGCATTAAAGGCTGTGGTTCACTGGTGATATTACTAATACAAAAAATGCTCTGTTTGCGATCAACACTTTGACGCCAAAAACCGAATAATTGTAGTCCAAGATGCAGCGTAAATTGTACTGCATTGGGATGAAATGCCGGCTGCTGTGTACGTACGTGAATTAATTCTGTCATCGCAGAAAATATTTGCTGGTGATGGCTTTGTTTATCACTCAAACGCTGCTTTAACTGTTCATACTGCCAACGATGTCGATTAATCGAACGATTGTGATGAGTATGCGCTAACCGTTCTTCATCATTTCTCGTGGCTAACAAACTATGAATATAGATGCCTGGAATACCTTCTAGGGCAAGCATAATGGCATGTGCACAGATAAAGCGTGCATTTCCCCATTTATCTGGACCTGCACTAGTGCCTTGCAGCGCATCATAAAGCGCAATATTTATTTCATAGGCCTTTTGTTGTCCTTCATCGCTGGTTCGCCAAGATATTCTGCCGCCAAACTGTTTCATAGTGTTTATTAGTACATTTAGCTCTTGATCGGTTAATAGACCTTCAGCTGGTCGTAAACCTATTCCATCATGCGAGGCTATAAAATTAAAATATGTTGTGCCATTTTGAGCGGGGGGCATACTCATTAACCATCGCTTTAAATATAAACAATCGCCAGTAATTAACGTATTTAACAATAAAGGCGGTAATGAAAAGTTATAAATGGCATGGGCTTCATTAGCATTTCCAAAATAGGTTAAATTTTGTGTATTAGGAATATTAGTTTCGGTGATCACAATGGCGTTGGGCTTTGCGTGTTCAATAAGAGTGCGTAACAACCTAACAACTTCATGGGTTTGCGGTAAATTAATAGATTTACTACCGACAATTTTCCATAAAAAAGCCACCGCATCTAAACGAAAAATTTCAACGCCCATATCAAGATACTGGCGAATAATCGAGACAAATACCCTTAATACCGCGGGATTTCTAAAATCAAAGTCCACTTGGTCATGACTAAAAGTGCACCACGAAAATTGTTTGCCGTTTGCCGTTTCAACTTCTTTTAACAGCGGTGATGTTCTTGGTCTGACGACTGCAGATAAATCATCATCGGGTGACGCGGTAAAAAAGAAATCATGGCCAACTCCTTTACCATTGATGAAATTTTCAAACCATAAGCTTCTACTTGAACAATGATTAATCACTAGATCAGACATTAAACGTTTATTCGCTGCAATCGCTAAAATATCTTGCCAATCACCAAGTGCTTCATTGACTGACGAGTAATCAATAACCGAAAAACCATCATCAGAACTAAATGGAAAAAACGGTAAAATATGCACACCATTTATTGTGTTACCAATATAGTCAGTAATAAAATCCTGCAAGGTTTTCAGTGGCTTTTCATCTGTGTCGATAATACTATCGCCATAGGTGATCATAACCACATCTTGCTCTGACCATAAGTTCTGATAAGGCTCCACTGCATGCATCTCTGCTGGAAAACGCATTTCAGCCATTAGTTGATCCGCTAACGCCTGGTAATCATCAACACCTTCTACATCGCGGTAAATAAACGCCAGTTGCTGGCATACCTTTTGTGTTAGCGTATCAAGCGCATTTACCATGTATAGACCCCTGAGAAAATTCTTCGTTATCTAATTCAACCGCGGTTTTTAATTGCTCTAACACATCTGGCATTGCACTAACCACACGATTCCATGAAGGAATAAACGGTGTATCCATTGGGTTTTCTAAAAACGTTTGTCCTGCGGTCATAATATTCATCGCAAACATTTCAACCGCCTTTTCTTCTGTGTGAATATCTAGCGTTAAGCCATTCATTACTGCGTCATTGCGATAAGTTTCCACATAATCTAATGCTATACGGTAATACGTTGCTTTAAGGGTACGAATAGTTTCGGCAGTAAAGGTTTCACCTTGTGTTGCCAGTTTGCGTATTAACGCTTTACTGATATCAACTGACATTTTAGATAACCCGGCATTGGCATTATCTAACGATAAATCTTGATGCTTATGGTCGTATGTTTGCGCAATATCAACTTGGCATAATCGGTTAGACGAAAAATTACGGTGCATTTCAGATAATACCCCTATTTCTAAACCCCAATCACTTGGAATGCGTAAGTCGTTTAACACATCGCGCCTAAAGGAAAACTCACCTGCTAGTGGGTATAAGAAGCTATCCATGTATTCTAAATATTCGTTATGACCAACAGTTTTCTTTAATGCTTTAAGAAGTGGAGTCACTAATAGTCGTGAAACACGTCCGTTAACTTTGCCGTCTGCTACCCGCGCATAGAAACCTTTACAAAATTCATAATTAAAGAGTGGATTGGCCACAGGGTAGAGTAGTCGAGCTAATAATTGACGATCGTAAGTTAAAATATCACAATCGTGCAAAGCAACAGATTCAGACTTGCCCGACGCCAATACGTAACCCATGCAGTACCAGACATTGCGCCCTTTACCCATTTCTTTAGGCGCTAAGCCAAGAGCTTCAAGCTTGGCATCAAGGGCACGAAGCCTTGGCCCATCATTCCACAACACCTTATGATGTTGTGGTAGCTCACCAAAAAATTTCAACGCAGAGCGATATTGCGTTTCGTCAGCGCGATCTAAACCAATCACAATTTCAGATAGATAAGGAACTTGTGCAATATTATCAATAATTTCAGGCAATGCTTTACCTTCAAGTTCAGAATAAAGTGACGGTAAAATCAACCCTAATGGTCTTTTCTTTGAAAACGCCAATAGCTCTTGTTCTAGGCTTTCTTGATCACGTTGCCCTAAGTTATGTAACGTTGTTACCGTACCATTTTGATAAAAATCAGCCATGTTGCACCTCGTGATGATGAATAAAAGGAAGTAAATGCGTTAATGTTTCAGCCCAACCTTTCGGGCCATATTCGTCGCTTTGAATCGCTTTAGACTGTCGTTCTAAAACAGGAAAACCATGTTTAGGTGATCGAATTTGTACGGCAATATCTGCCGTTTCAAGCATGGCAACATCATTATTACTATCGCCTAGCGCAATAGTCGTAATATCAGAAGCGGGGTATTGTTCGCGATATCTTTCCGCAAGCCAATGTTGTGCAAGCCCTTTATCGCAAGCGCCACTGATATGTAAAAAACGACCTCCCTGCAACACATTTGCACCGTAATCTGACATCAAGTCGATGAAAGTATTACGTTGTTTATCTGTACCACACCAATGAAGCGGCTCACTAAATTCTCGCTGTAATGCACTTTTTGCTTGTTGCTCGGTTAAGTGAGTAAGCGCGATGAGTTCTTGCACCGTCAACTGAGAAAAACCAGTAAAATACTGTTGATACTCAAATGCCACATTTTTCAGTAATGAAAGCCAATAACTTCTTGGCTGACAAAATGTTTTAACCCAATAATCCCCTTGTTGAAAAGCATCTTCTGGTTGTTTATCAAAGTAATTAATAGGGATATAAATAGCAGCACCATTTTCAACAATAAATGGTGTAGACAATGCGAGATCATTTCGTAGTTTTTCTAATTCAACAAAGGTTTTACTGGTGTTTAATATAAGCGGAATATCAGCCGCCTTTAATGCCGATAACGTTGGTTTAGCAGCCTGCCAACTATAGGTTTCATGATCTAGTAACGTGCCATCTAGATCGCTAAATATTAAGTAAGTATTTTTCATATTAATCGCCTATAACCACTTGTTTAACTTGCCGGTTATGATCAAGCGTTAGCAGGTAATTCACTCGCTGCGGAAGTGTTGCTAAACCGTGTTCGGTTAAACGTTGAAAGTACTGAATGAACTGACTAATCTGATCTGAAGACATGATATGGTTATTAGTCTCTTCGGTAGTGGCCGCCAGTTTATTTTCTTGCTCTAAACGCCACTGATACACCGCATTAAATGACGGTGCAGCCAACATCACCCAATAATCAAACAATGGATACAGCGGTTGATAATTATCCATTAATTGGTTATTCACATACTCACGCCAAACACATTGTTCATCTTTAGTGTGTTCTAGCTGATTAATTGCAAAGCTTAACGCTGTACTGTCTTGCCCCATTACCCCCCAACACCAGCCTTCAAGAAGTACTAAATCAGGTTGGTCTTTCACATACTCCCACTGCGCCACATATTTAACATCATCTATGGCCTTGTCGAACGCAGGTGTTTGCACACCAGAATGGCCTTGTTTTAATGCCAATAACGTTCTAGATAATAAGTCAATATCATGGGTACCAGGCACGCCGCGGGTATTTAGTAAGGGGTGTATTTGTTCTGCGAGTGACTTTCTCGCTCTCTTTGATAGGTAAAAATCATCAAGTGATAGGTTCACCACTTTCACATTGAAGTTGTTCGCTAAATACTCAGCTATAAACGCGCACATGGTTGACTTACCACTACCTTGACAGCCATTAATACCAACAAATAAAGGTGATTCACCACGATTAATACGCTCAAGTAACGTACTTGCTAATGGCACATAAAACTGTAATGCGGTTTCTTGAAACGCATCAGATAGTTTGTGTTTGGTAATAAATTCGCTGAGCATTTTGTCCATAAATATATCCTACATTATCGTATTCATTTCAACTCTTGTGCCAAATCAAGCATACAGAGAAAATTTAGAATATCTTGTTGTTATTTAATGATATATTAGTTTGTTACAAAACACCTTAGCGCAAGAGTCGTATGATAAGTTGATTAGTTTTAACGCAAAGGCGCACCAAAAAGGTGCGTCCTGCTATTTTTGTAAACAACGATGATGAAACGCTAAATGCTCATCAATAAAACTTGAGATAAAATAATAGCTATGATCATAGCCAGCCCGCATCCTAAGCTCTAATGCAGAGCCATGTTGCTGAGCTGCACGCTGAAGGTTTTTAGGTTTTAATTGTTCAACAAGAAAGTTATCCGCATCACCTTGATCCACTAATATCGGAAGTGTTGATTTTGCTTGAGCCAGTAAATGACAAGCATCATAAGATAACCAATCGTTTTTATTGTCACCTAAATAAGCCGAGAACGCTTTCTCACCCCATGGGCATTGTGACGGGTTCGTAATCGGACTAAACGCTGAAATACACTGGTATTGATTTTGGTTACGCAAACCAATGACTAAAGCACCATGTCCGCCCATGCTATGCCCCGCAATTGAACGTTTATCAGTAACAGGAAAGTTTTGTTCGATCAGTTGCGGCAACTCAGACACTATATAATCATACATTTGGTAATGTTCAGACCAAGGAGATTGCGTAGCATTTACGTAAAATCCAGCTCCTTGTCCTAAGTCATAGGCATCATCATTAGCCACATTCTCGCCACGTGGACTCGTATCAGGTGCAACAATAGCAACGCCAAGTTCTGCTGCTTTTTTAAAGGCGCCTGCTTTTTGCATAAAGTTTTCATCGGTACAGGTTAGCCCTGAGAGCCAGTAAATGACCGGCACAGGTTTATCTGCATTAGCGTTAGGCGGTAAAAATATCGCCAAACGCATAGTACACTGCAAGGAAGTTGAAAAGTGTGAAAATTGCTGATGAATACCTTCACACACTTTTGCTTGACTGATTTGTTCCATGTACGCTCCTTATTTATCCATATGGATCACTGAACGAATACTTTTGCCTTCATGCATGAGATCAAACGCAGTGTTTATATCTGCTAGCCCCATGGTGTGGGTAATAAACTCTTGTAAGCCAAAGTCGCCTGCTAAATACTTTTCTACAATATCTGGTAGTTCTGAACGACCTTTCACACCACCAAACGCAGTACCTCGCCATACACGACCTGTTACTAACTGGAATGGCCTTGTTGAAATTTCTTGTCCTGCTCCAGCAACGCCAATAATAACTGATTCACCCCAGCCTTTATGACAACACTCTAGTGCCTGACGCATGACATTCACATTTCCAATACATTCAAAAGAGTAATCAACACCACCTTCGGTAATTTCAACAATATATTCTTGTATCGGCTTATCTACTTTTTGAGGATTAATAACATCAGTTGCACCTAACTGTTGCGCTAAATCAAATTTTGACTCGTTAATATCAACACCAATAATGCGCGATGCACCCGCCATTCTTGCGCCAATAATGGCTGAAAGACCAATACCACCTAAACCGAAAACTGCAACTGTATCCCCAGGTTGTACTTTAGCCGTATTAAGCACAGCTCCCATACCAGTAGTAACACCACAGCCCAATAAACATACTTCTTCTAATGGCGCGGTTTTATTGACTTTAGCGAGTGATATTTCAGGTAACACTGTATATTCAGAAAACGTAGAGCATCCCATATAATGATAAATAGGCTCGCCATTAATAGAAAACCTCGAAGTGCCATCTGGCATCACACCCTTGCCTTGCGTTTCACGCACTGCTTGGCATAAATTGGTTTTACCTGAAGTACAAAACTTACATTCCCCGCATTCTGCGGTATAAAGTGGTATTACATGGTCGCCAACATCAACACTTGTAACGCCTTCACCAACCATTTCCACAATACCACCACCTTCATGACCCAAGATAGAAGGAAAAACGCCTTCAGGATCTTCTCCTGATAACGTAAAAGCATCGGTATGGCATACACCTGAGGCAATAATACGTACTAACACTTCACCTGCTTTTGGTAATTCTACATCAACTTCTTCCATGGTTAATGGCTCACCAGCTGCCCATGCAACTGCAGCTTTTGATTTAATTGTTGTTTGGCCGGGTGCTAATTTAAGAGACATAGTTTTTCCTATTTTTTATGTGCTTTGAGACAGTATAACGATGTGCTAATAGTCTTTCGAGATCAATCGTTCATTTACAAACACTAATATTGTTGATGATTGTCTTTTGAAAGGTGATAAAAAAACAGAGCATTAAAAAATGCCCTGTATAAAAAGAGAAATTACAGATCTAAAAAGAACAAAAGATCTACATTATTGAGTAGTGCAATCAAGTTTGATTGAACCAACTAGGTAATCAATAACATAAGTATTTAACCTTGTTATCGTCTCAATAAAAAGTCCATTCGTCTTAGTAATAGTTGAGTTCATCTGCTTTTCCCCAAAAAACACGATACGAATAGATGGTATAAGCTAAAATAGTTGGTACAACGATGAACGCACCCCACAGTATAAAGTTAAGTGACTCTGGTGCAGCAACAGACTGCCAAATGGTTAACTGATTAGGTACAATGTCAGGGAAAAAGCTAAAGCTTAAGCCAAAAAAACTTAATGTAAAAATAAACACTGTTATAAAAAAAGGTAACCCTGAGCCATGTTCTGGCATTTTTTTCAAATGTCTAAGTACATTAAAGCAAAGAAAAAAAGCAATACAGCAGACCATTGGAATTGGTAATAAAAACAAACCATAAGGCCAGGTAAACCACTTTTCATAAACTTCTGGGTTAACCCACAGATTTAAACCAGATACTAATACCACACCAATAAAGGTAATAGCCACACAACGCTGAGCATACTTAATAGCTGTTTGTTGTAACTCACCATTTGTTTTCATCACTAGCCAGCAAGCGCCAATTAGCATATACGCGCAAGCCACACCAAAAGCGCTCATTATCGCAAAACATGTTGCCATCCAAGACTGCTCAAAGCCGGTTACATAAATGCCGAGTATATAGCCCTGAGACAAAGCCGCAATAAATGACCCTGCTTTAAAGGTTTTATCCCACGTTTTTCGATGCGACACAGCCGCTTTTGCTCTAAAATCAAAAGCAACACCGCGCAAGATCAAGCCAATTAACATCACAACACTAGGTAGATACAACGCTTTTAAAATCAAATTATACGCTGCAGGAAAAGCAATTAATAATAATCCAACCGCGAATACTAACCAGGTTTCATTTGCATCCCAAAATGGCCCTATTGACGCTATCATGGTGTCGGCATGTTCCTTTTTTTCTATCGGTAACAACATTCCAACACCAAGATCATAACCATCTAATATCACATACAATAGCGTTGATAATGCCATTAAGCTTACAAAAATAACGGCAAGCGATTGTTGATCAAACATGATTATTCTCCCATTCATCTTCACGGTAAGGAGAAGTTACATTGGTTAACTCCTCGTTCTCAAATTCTTCCACCTTCACGGCACGCTTCGCCAATAAGAAAATGGTATGTAGGTATGCTACGAGTAAACACAAATAGACCACGACATACATCGTTAAACTTATCACAACATTTTCAGCTGCTATATCAGTGACGGCCTCTTTCACCGTTAATATACCACTGACTAAATAAGGTTGACGGCCAATTTCTGTGACATACCAACCTGCAAGCGTTGCAATCCAGCCAGAAAAACTCATCCACACAAGTACCTTTAATAAACCCTTTGATACCTTTTGCTGCTTGTATAATTGAAAACGGGCAAGCCATGCGACTAAAATCATGAGCAAGCCCATACCCACCATGACACGAAAGCCATAAAACACAGGTTTTACTGGTGGATGGTTGTCAATAAAGTCATTTAAGCCTTTAATTTCCCCATCTGCTTTATGGGTTAAAATCCAACTGGCTAAATTTGGTATACCTAATTCATAACTGTTAGTACGAGTTTCTTCATCAGGAATAGCGAATAACAAAAGCGGTGCATTTGTACCCGTTTCCCACGCTCCTTCCATCGCTGCTACTTTTTGCGGTTGATGTTCGAATGTATTTAAACCATGTAAATCACCAACGAATGCTTGTAAGGGGGCCAATATCACTGCAACGGTTAAACCCACCTTTAACGTCAGCTTAGGCGCTTGCTTTTCATCCCCCAGCAATAGGCGGTATGCGCTTAACCCTGCCACTAAAAATGAGGCGGTAAGCCCAGACGCAATCATCATATGAAAGAATCGATAAGGAAATGAAGGATTGAAAATAACGGCGAACCAATCAACAGGAAACACAACCCCGTCTCTTATTTCAAAGCCTGTTGGCGTATGCATCCAAGAATTTAAACTTAAAATCCAAAACGCAGATAATGTTGTGCCAATGGCAACAACTATCGTTGCAAAGGTATGTACTTTGGCAGAGACCTTTTTCATGCCGAAAAGCATAATGCCGAGAAAGGTTGCCTCTAAAAAGAAGGCCGTTAATACTTCGTAACCCAACAGTGGGCCTGCAATATTGCCCACTTTTTCCATATAGCCCGGCCAATTCGTGCCAAACTGAAACGACATGGTAATACCACTTACCACCCCTAAGGCAAACGTAAGTGCGAACACTTTTACCCAAAAACGATAGGCTCGCATCCACACAGGATGTTGTGTTTGGTCATAGCGAACTTTAAAGAACACAAGAAACCAGCATAACGCAATGGTGATGGTCGGAAAAAGAATATGAAAACTAATATTAAGCGCAAACTGAATACGCGACAGCATTTCTGTCTCTAACATAATATACCTCTGCCAAATTTGGCGTGAGTAAGCCCGTAGCACAATATTGTTATTGCACTAAAAGTATAATCAATTATAGGAAGTTAGGGCTTGTTGATCTTTCTCGTTTAGTTCAAACAAAATTTAATCTCGAAAGAGCAACCCCCTCTAGTGTTTACTCGACTTTACAACCTTATCTTTAAAATCAAGCATTTTTACCACACCTGAACCAAGCTTCATTAGGGTAGTTAATTTTTCTGGGCTAACACTTTGTAACTCTCGCGCCCATTTAGTTAATGTTTCTAATAAATCATGAATTTCATCCATCTGTTGTAAAGCATATTCTTCATGTTGATTAGATGGTTCATCAAGCAACGAATCACGCAGCAACGATAAGGTTGGATCGATTTCACGTTTGCTTCGTTCTTCAAAAATGCGATTTGCAAGTTCCCATATACTGCCCGAAGGTAAGTAATAGTCTTTACGATCACCGGCAATATGTTGTACGTTCACAAGCCGCCAAGATTGCAGTTCTTTGATGCCCATACTTACATTGCCGCGAGAGATACTGAGCGTTTCGCCTATCTCGTTAGCTGATAACGCCTGTTCACTCATGACAAGCAAACCCATTATTTGGCCGATGGTGCGATTAAAACCCCATCGGCTACCCATTTCACCACAGTGCATTACAAAACTTTCTATCCGAGGAGATAACTTCATCTTCTAAACTTTCAATAATTTCTGAACGTTTAGAATTTTAGAATGGAACTTGATCTAGATCAAGACAAATTTATGCATAACCTCAAATTATTTTACTGCCACCGTTACTGAGGCTAAACACTGAAGTTGAAAGCTGAATATACCAAAATCACAGACGAATGATTAAAAATAAATCCAAGATAATAGAAACGATAATGATACCCACATTAGAATAATTAACGGTACGCCAGCACGAATGAAATCTGAAAATTGATAACCACCAGCATTCATCACTAGTAAATTAGTTTTGTAAGCCATAGGGGTTGCGTAACTTAGGTTGGCGCCAAAAAGTACCGCTAAAATAAAAGGCTCTACAGGCAAAGAAAGTTGATTGGCTACTGAGATTGCTATCGGCGTGCCTATCACCGCCGCCGCATTGTTTGAGACAATGTTCGTCATAATAGCAAGCATTAGCATTAACGAGGCAATAATGCCCCATGGAGGTAAATCGACCGCGAAGGCCACAAAAACCTGCGCGATATAGTCAGCCCCGCCGGTTTGCATCATTGCAGAGCCTAGCGCTAAAGACGCAACGACAATGAGGATCACTTGCGTACTGAGTGCAGAAGATACTTCACTCCAGTCGATACACTTGGTCATGAGCAACACTAAAATGCCGCAGAGTGAACTGATGGCAATGGGTAAAACACCGATAGCGGCAACAGCTACAACCAAAAACAACACAAATAAAGCAATGGGGGCTTTTTGCGAATAGGGTAAATCTGACGCGCCATCAATAATTAAGAACCCTTGTGAACTTTTTAGTTCTGCCACTTGATCTGCATCTCCTTGCACCAAAAGCACATCGCCAGCGTGAATTATCACGTTGCCAATACTTTTACGGCCAATATCCATGGCACTACCATTACGGTGTAAAGCAAGTACAGAGATACCGTATCGTTTAGCAAATTGAACATCTTTCAAGGTTCTACCCACTAAGTTTGACGCCTGAATTACAACCATTTCAACAAGCTTTTGTTTTTCAGCTTTTAAAGGGTGATCATCATCAACTTTATGTGCGCCTGAAAATAACGTTGCCTGTAAAACAGACTCAAACTCTTTTAGTTGTTCAGGATGATCTTTAACGTGCAGCCTATCGCCTTCTTTAATCACCGTATCGGGAAATGGTCGTATGTTTCGATATTCGGGGCTGCGTTGTATTGATTCTATACTCATTTGATCATCAGTAAGTTTCAACAATTCTGCAACGGTTTTTCCATTGGCAACACTATCTTCATTAATATTAAGATAGGCACTAAATAATCGTGGTGAAGTATCCGGTAACGACGCCTTTCGTTGAGGTAACAGTTTAGGCGCAATTAACCATAAATAGGCGATGGCAATACAAGCGGCAATAATTGCGGGCAAACTAAAATCAAACATGCCGATACGTGGCAACCCCATATCACTCGCCACACTCACGACTAATAAATTTGTGGAAGTACCGATAGTTGTCGTCATTCCGCCTACTAACGTAGCTAACCCCATGGGCAATAACATGGGTGACGTATCTGTTTTTGTGCGTAAGGCAACGCTGGTTAAAATAGGTAAAAGTAGCACCACTATTGGCGTATTATTAACAAAAGCGCTCAATGCACCTGCAATGATCAATGTTACCAACAATGAAATTGCAGGGCTTATTTTCCACAATTTCGCTAAATTTCTACCCACAGGTACTAAAGCGCCTGTTCGTACTAAGGCATGACCAATGATCATCAATGCACAAACAGTCACTAAGGCTTCATGACCAAAACCAAAAAATAAAGAGGATGGTTCTAAATGCTGACCATTAATATCGAAGGGAAACACCGTAAAAATCATACATAGCACAACTAATACCGCTAACGATGATGTTTCTAATGGAATATCTTCACGCCTGAAAAAATAAAGTGCAACCACAGTAAGCACTAACATAGCAAGTGCATGATTATTAGGAATGTCAGGCATGGTCACATTCAACTTATTGATTATTGTTAATAACACACAAGTTCAACGTTAGCACTAGGAATGCTAAAAGGCGAGAAAGTCAGAAAAATAACTTACTTGTAAACCATAATACCTACTAATGGAGTTTGACAAAATACTAGAAGGCAAAACATGTTCAGCATAGCAACACGTTTTGAATTTGAGCCAATATCACCATACCGGAAATACAATATGTATTCGTTTGACTAGGTATTGCTTTGCCTTGATATGATAAGTCGCAGTAAAGTTATCATTAAAGCCACTTTTTCCGTTTAAAAATAACAATAAGCCCAACCGAAATAACCAACATTACCCCTAATAAAATAAAATAACCATTCGCCCATTTAAGTTCAGGAATATGCTCAAAGTTCATCCCGTAAATACCGGCTAAGAAGGTTAATGGTACAAATAAAGCAGTAATAACGGTTAACACTCGCATCGTGGCATTTAATTGATGCGAAGTCACCGACATATAGCCATCAATTAAATCACCACAAATTTCATAGTACATTTGCGACAAACTCATTAACCGCTCTAAGCGTTCTCGTAAATCGGTTAAGGTATGAATTTCAACAGGTGTGATCAGTGATGTTTCATCATTTTCTAAAAATTGACTTAACGATTCACCAATTGACACATGGTAGTTAAAAGTACGCCTAATTTTTACCAGTTGAGAACGATACGCGGTAATTTCTCGCATCATTTGATCATTACCGCTAAGTTGGAATTGATCTTCAATTTTTTCTAAATGTGATTCAAAGGTAAAAAGCTGTTTTAAGTAGTTACCGCAACTAGAATGAAACATTTGCAATGCTAAATGCACCGGACTACGAGCAAGATATTTAGCACTACTTTCATTGAACAAATTATTGACTGCAATAGAACTACCCGCATGGCAAGTAATTAAAATTCGATGCCCTATAAACATGCCTAACTGCAAGTGTTCGAACGTTAAAATGTCGTCGTAACTAACAAAACCGCGATACAAGAGAAAAATATAGTTTTCAAACAGTTCGACTTTAGGCGGGTGTCTATCACGCTGCGTGTCTTGAATCGCCAGCGGGTGGCAATCAAGTGATAGTAACATTTGTTTTTCTGTGGTTTGATCAAGCCCCTCTAGATCCAACCATAAAGTAGCATCAGCATCTTGCCGCCATTTTTCAATCAGCTCTTCGCCGCCCATTTCTGTGGAAGAAGCGGATATCAACATAGTTTTAATCATGTATTAACTGACCTTATAACAACCCAATTTAGAAGGTAGACAACGTATGCTTTCATGTATAAACACTTAACATTTCTGTCTCAATTAGATATTGCGACTGGCAATATCGTCACTTATTTTCGCAAAACACGCCAATAGTCGCTCAACATTTATTGGCTTTGTTAGGTGCTCAGTAAAACCTACTTGTTTGGCATATTCAACACTTTCCGCATTTACATCAGCCGTTAACGCTAAAATAGGTAAATGTTTATAGGCGTCAATTGCTCTGATTTGCTTAGTTGCCTCGTAGCCGTCAAGTACAGGCATTTGACAATCCATTAACACTAAATCAAACGATTCACGCATCACCGCCTCTACCGCCAATTGACCATTATCAACCACTACTGGCTCAATTTGATGTTTTCTTAAAATTGTTTTTATTAGCGCTTGGTTGATGCGATTGTCTTCGGCAACTAACACGTTCAAATGAGGAAAGTTTCTCACGGTTGGTGGAGTAGGTTTTGCTATATTATGCTCTGAAATTTTTAATGACGCAGTAAAAGTGAAGGTTGAGCCTTCGCCTTCTTCACTAGCGATTGTGACATCGCCCCCCATTAATTGACTTAACTCTCGAGATATTGCCAAACCTAAACCTGTGCCACCATAAGTACGAGAAGTTGAATCATCAGCTTGGGTAAACAAGGTAAATAGTTTCTGCTGGTTAGTCTCGCTAATACCTATACCTGTATCTGTTACGGTCACGGTTATCAGGGCATTATCATCGTTGATATTAACGATGGCTTTTAACATAACGGAACCTTTACCGGTAAATTTGATCGCATTACTGCATAAATTTACAAGCACTTGTTCAATACGCACATGATCGCCTATAAATCGAATGTTGGCTGGTAATTGGTCATCAAGCTGCCATTGTAGCCCCTTGTTCATTGCAAGGGTTTCAAAGATACTGGCAACTCGAAGCAAGCTGCGATGCATATCAAACGTTTGTTCAGATAATTGCAATTTCCCCGCTTCTATTTTTGAAAAATCTAATATGTCGTTAACAAGGTTTAATAAGATATCAGATGAGATTTCAATTTTGCTGATGTATTCCTTTATTTCAAGCTGATCGCTTGATTGTTTTGCCATCTGAGAAAAACCGACCACGGAATTCAAAGGCGTTCTTATTTCGTGACTAATAATGGCTAGAAACCGGCTTTTTGCTTGATTGGCTTGCTTAGCTTTTTCCATCGCGTTATGGAGTGAAACTGTTCTTTGTTGAACTCGATTGTTTAATACCAAATGGCGATTATTCATCAGTAATAGCATCGTAATAATGCATATAACTAAACAAAACTGGAACATAAATAACATAAACAATGAATGACTTTGTTCGCGTTTGAGAAATTGCTGATTAAGCGACAGATTTAAAAGCCATACTCGCCCTGAATGTTCAAAGCGTACGGTAGATATTATGTTGTTAGTAAAATCGAAGCCTGCGCCATCAACATTTTTTGCGAAAGAATGTGAAGCCCCCTCTTCAAAAAACGCATAATGAAAAAGCTTATTGCCGGTAATATTAAAGACTTCATTTATCATGCTATTGACTAAAAACACCCCGGTAGCAAAGCCTTTTAATTGTTTTGCTGCCGGTGTTTGATTATTGTCACTCACATCAAATACTGGCATAAACAATAAAAAGGCAGGCTGCTTGCTGTTTATCTGCACTAACTGAATAATAGGCGTTGCCTGCGGGTAGTAACTGTTTGTCGCTTTTTGTATGGTTGCTTTACGATCAACATTAGAATACACGTTATATCCTATGGCTTCTTCATTACCGATGTTAGGCGCAATATATTTTACATATACAATAGGATCATCCGGTGAAATTGGCTCACCTTTAATAGTTAAAGGTTGTTGATAAATACGCTGTAGCATCATTTCTGTTTGATGTTTTTGCTGTTGCGTAATTAATGGGTTCCATGACATTGCGTATATTGTTGGATTTTTCTCGAGGATTTTTTGAGTAAACTGACCAAACGTATCAAGCTCTACGTTATTATTTTGAATAAAACTGGCTAATGTTTGTAATTGCGATACGTTATTATGTAGCTCTCGGTTTAGACTACTTTCAACGACTTTTATTTCTTTTGAAATAAGCTTACGGCTATTATCCTCTGCGTAATTAATGAAAAAATTGGTCAATAGCAGCACTCCAAAAAACAATACTCCTGTTGCCACTATATTAATAACCCTGACATTTTTAGGAAATTCTTTCTGACCAGCAAATGAAATGGCACTTAACAAAAAAGGTGTTGCAAGTAATACCCCTATAGAATCCCCAAGCCACCAATAAGTCATGTTAATCCAGTAATTATTCATCGCATAATCGGCATTAAAATAGGTTAACGCTGCTACCCCAATATTGGCGGCAATCAGGTTCACAACTACGCCAACACCTACGATAAAATAAATCAACTTTCTCGTCGTTGGTTGAGCAATTGGGTTTCCCAACCAACGTTTCATCATATATCCACCCACAACAGCTTGCAGTGATGAACCAAAGGCAATAATAAACGTGCTGGCACCGTTAAACGATAATAGATCAATAAAAGAAAGCTCAGCATTGATGCAAACATTCAGCGCGATAGAACAGATAAACACTGCAGGAACAAATCGCCAACCCCAAAGATAACAACCAACAAGAGCAACACCCGCCGGTAACCAAATTGGCATTATTTGTGTGAGAAAAGAAAAATTTGATAGAAATACCCCTGATATGAACGCACTTATCGCTAAGACTAAATACAGCAATTTATTAGCAGTTAATTTCAGGTTTGTTTTCATATGATGATCATTATTAATATTTTTGTTAAATTTTTTACAAGGTATAGCACATTATTAGTGTAGTGTAATAAACAAGATAAACCCTATATTCTGCAATAGGTTGCTTAATACCATCTTCATTAAAAAGCATCTAAACTTTCTAATGGATAAGCTAATATGTGACTTCTTTTCGCAGGTTTTACCCTGCCGTCAATCATGGCTGATAGCATATGCACTAATGCAGGACTCACCTGCGCCTGACTATTCAGGAAATAAGAATGACCTTTTGGCATATCAAACCGGTTATTAAAACTATCGCAATCAACCTCATAGACATTTTTGGCCACCTTGGTTAAATCTTCTGGCCCTGTCATACCTAAACGAGCAGAGACGGTTCTATGCCTTATGTTGCTTAATTTACTCGCGGGCATGGCTAAGTCATCATTGGCATAATACACAATGACATTTCTAGCCGATTGTGGAATTAGTACACCATTATTGTTAGGTTCTAAACAATGATTAACCACATCTGCCGCGACCATGAAAATATTTCTAAACAGTTTAGGCACCTGGCCACAGTGGTCGTATTTTCCCCATGAAGCTATCGCATTTCGTAACACCCGATTACCCATAGAATGGGCAAGAATGTTAATTCTTCTTGTGCAAGGGTTTTCTTTACTTGCTTCTTGAGTGCGCCAGTTATCAAACTTTGCCAACATTCGCGCAAAGGCTAAACCACTGGCATCTGCCGCTCTTTGATCATCCCAATAATCATCAATAAATGCATAAAAGGCATCATCATCACATGGCCAAATAAGTGGTACAACTAAGGCAAACTCATCTCCATATTGTTGATTTATTAACTGCTGTAAGCGTAAAGCATTGGGGAAAATATCAGGTTCAGGTGTATTGTTGAAACCATGTATGTACAACAATACTTGCATAGTGTTGGGAAGATTTTTAAGATATTGAAAAAATGCTGGACTGCCTATTTCTCGGTAGTCATGTTCACCAAGGCGTTGGCAAAAATACATATCTAAGCTAGTGCGTGTTTTTTGCGGTGGGAAAGATATTTTTCGCCCTTTACGACTCCTTGCTGATTCTTTCGGTGTTCTATTCGTTGCAAATAACATAAAAAGTCCTTTTGAAGTGCAAAGCTAAGGTTCACAAATAGCCTAAGAATGAGAGTAATATCCTTTAAATACTGCCAACTTACTCAGTATTAAGTGTAGTCGACTTTACACTGTTAACCAGATAAATTTATTGCATCACAACATTAAGAGCCAAACGTTAATATCTGCTTTTCCAATTACCGATAATTGCTCCATTAAAAGTAGCTCTAAAGACCTTAACGCATTCAGCGCTAAAAGCTGCATTGCTATACATGATTGAAATAGAATATTTGTTATTTATCTGAATTTTAAAGATAAAGCCCGTTAATGTATGATGGACTTTACATGAACTACTGATAGACGAAATGCGCACGTTAAACCCATACTTAACACCAATATTTCATGAGCTTGAGCATTATTTCAGTGTTTCACCTGCTTCGAATGAATATGACATTATCAAACATTTAGCTAACGAGGGTATCGCACCTTTTAACAACTTTTCATTAGCAGATCACAAAGATTTATTCAGCGCGCACTTTCTTTGTATGCACGCCCTTTACCACTTAAAAGCACATTATAAAACGACACAAGAATATCAGCTTTTTATTGAATCTGTTCGTATAAAAAGAGTCGCCATAAACAATGCAATATTAGATGAGCACTCATCTAAAAACACACTTGAAACAACAGATCCGCTGGCGAGTTACTACTTAAACCCTCAACATTATTTTGAAACGCAAGAACACGAAATAAGCGACATGATCAAAAGCTTTTGGCAAAAATACCTTGCACATGACGCTAAGGAAGAGGCATTAGAAACGTTGTGCCTACCCATAGATGCAGACAAAAAAATGGTTAAAGCTCAATACCTTAAACTCGCTAATAAATATCACCCTGACAAGGGTGGCTGTGCTGACACGTTTAGCAAAATTCGTCACGCCAAGGCTGTATTAGATAAGCTGTTCTAATACCTATCGGCAACACATGCATTTATTGTTCAAATGCAATAATACAGTGAAAACCTTTCTATTCGCGTCATGCATTCTCACAGTTTTTTGTCACATACTTGATAATAAAATCGATAAAGGTTCGTACATTTTTAGATTGTTCTTTATGAAAAGGGTACACGGCGTATAAGGCGTGTTTTTCCGCTTGCCAATCTGGCATTAGCTTGACTAATTCTCCTGTTTGCAGCTCTTTTGCAACAAACAATTCGGGTGTTAACAGTATACCAAGACCAGCTCTTGCCGCTTGCTTCAATGCCAAGCCATTATTTACCACATAAGAACTTGGCGGTAAATCGATGGTGCGAACTTCATTTTCTTGGCGAAACACCCATTGTCGAGGCGATAAAGCCAAGCTATACATTAAACAATTATGTGTATAAAGTGATTCTGGTTCGCTAGGTTGACCATGAATATCCACGTACTCTGCTGATGCACAAAGCACCAGATCAAGCCCATGTATTTTGCGTGACTTTAAACTTGAACTTTTTAACGGTCCACCGCCACGAATAGCAACATCTAGACCCTGTTCTACCAAATCTAAATATTGATCACTCATTAAAAGCTCTACTGATATTTCAGGGTGTTCCTTCATAAATTCACACACTGCAGGATTTATTAATAATAAGCCAGCCGACATTGGCACGCTTACTTTAATTAAGCCCCTTAACTGACTGGAAGATTCTATGATCGATAAATCAGCCGTATTTAATTCATCTAAAATATTACGCACTTGATGATAATATTGTTTACCTTTTTCAGTGACATGCATTTTTCGAGTGGTGCGGTGAATTAAGGGTGCCTGTAGGTAATCTTCTAGTTGGTTAATATTTTTACTAATCGCAGCCTTTGATAACGACAAATCTTCAGCAGCCGCTTTAAAACTCCCTAACTCTATCACCCGCCTAAAAACAGTTAATGCTTTTACTTTATCCATCATACAACCACAATTGTTTACTTATAGTGAACTATATTATCACTATACTCCTGTTTATCTACTAAATAGAGCACAGTATAGTAACGTTAACTTAACTTTTATTGGCAAATATGCCGTAATCACTAATTACACAACGGGGAAGTATGTATGAAAAAAGTGTTAGCATTTTCAGGCAGTAACCATAGTCAGTCGATTAACCAAACACTCGTTACTTTAGCAGCAGAGAAATTCACCTCACATGAAGTAACCATAATAGATCTTAACGAATATGAAATGCCTTTATACGGCTTAGATGTTCAAGAAAAAGGCTTCCCTGATAGCGCAATTCAACTACGTGAGTTGATGTCTGATTTTGATGCTTTAGTCATTGCTTCACCAGAGCATAACGGTTCAATGCCAGCGTTTTTAAAAAATATTATTGATTGGTTATCCCGGCTAACCACACCCGGAAAACCCTTTTTTGGTGACAAAGTAAAACCCGTGCTATTGATGAGCACATCTCCGGGTGCAACTGGGGGGGCAACCAACTTAAAAAGCATGGCAACATTGATGCCTTGGTGGGGCGGTGACGTTAAAGAGACTTTCAGCTTAGGTAGTTTCTACGATAAGTATACTGATGGAAAACTTGATCCAGAAACAGATCAAGCCATTAGCAACGTCATAAAAAAATTCGAAGCAACAATATAAAATAACAGTAATGTGCGCTTATTCTTATTTGCCCGCTAAGCGCACTATTCTGTTTATTACTCTTTCTCTGCTAATTTTTCAGTAATATATTTCTCTATTTGTGCTTCAAGCACATGTAAAGGTACTGAACCATTTTTTAAAATTTGATAATGAAATTCACGCACATCAAAATCAAGACCCAGTTCAGTTTCGGCTCGCTTGCGTAAGTTGCGAATTGTGATTTCACCTATTTTGTATGACAAAGCTTGACCCGGCCATGAAATATAACGGTCTATTTCAGTTTTAACATTATGTAGTGATAACGCGGTGTTATCTCTCATAAAGTCCATTGCTTGGGCTCTTGACCAACCTTTTACATGCATACCGGTATCAACCACTAATCGCGCTGCTCGCCACATTTCATATGTCAAACGGCCAAAGTTACTGTAATGATCAGTATAAATGCCTGCTTCAATACCTAGCCATTCAGCATATAACCCCCACCCTTCACCAAAGGCTGAAATATAGGCGTGTTGTCGGTACGAAGGCAGATTATCTAATTCACTATTTAAAGAAATTTGTAAATGATGCCCAGGCACACCTTCATGTAAGGTTAACGCCGGTAATACATACAATGGACGTTTATCTAATGCGTAAGTATTCACCCAATATGAACCTGAGTGGCGATCATTTGGCGGCCTAATATATCGTCCTGTCGTATATTTAGGTGCGATACTGTCAGGAACCGGCACTACACCATAGGGAGTACGCGGTAAATGTTTAAATAATGACGGTAATTTGCCATCAATTTGCTTCGCAAGGTACGACGCTTCTTTAATTAACTCTAACGGCGTTTTTGCGTAAAACTGCGGATCTGTTCGTAAAAAGTGGGTAAATTCAGCAAACGTTCCTTCAAAACCAGTTTTGGCAATTACTTCATCCATTTCCGAGCGAATACGTGCGACTTCACGCAAACCAAGCTGATGAATTTCTTCTGCACTCATGTCAGTCGTTGTATAGTGTTTTACTCGATTATTGTAATAGGCAAGGCCATTAGGCGTTGAAGAAACAGCAATATTTTTTCTGGCATTTGGAAAATACTCTTGCGTAAAAAAATGATAGTACTTTTCATAAGCAGGAATAATTTGTGTTGTTAATAAGTGGATTAAACGCTCACGCTGTTCCTGAACAAATTCAGCATCAATCAACGTTGAACTCGTAGCAAAGGGCTTTAAAAACACTGATTGTTCAACTTTTCCAGGGATAAAGGCTGATATAGAGTGCTCATAATCTACTAAAACGGCTTGAGGCTGCGTGATCCCTTCAGCCAAACCTTTTCGCATCCAATCAATATTTTGCTCAAAGTATGTTGGCATTGCTGCGAGCTTATTTATATATTGTTCAATGTCTTTTTTCTGATTAAATACCGTGGCATCAACGGTAAAGTTAATATTGGAATGAAAGCCTGATTCTGACTTAAACGGAATATAGTGTGACTTAAAGCGATAATGAGCGATCTTATTATCTAGCTGCGCTTTAATGATGGCGTAGTTTATTTTATTTTCTGCTGACAGCTCATCTTGCACTATTTGCTCAAATGCAACAGCAATACTTTTACGTTCTTCGTACTGTCTTGCTAAAAATTCAGGTGACAAATCTGGCCAATAACGTTTTTTTTCATCGTTTACTCTAGTTTGATATTGTCCTTTACCTGCACGGTGATCTAACAATTGTTGAACCGTGTGTTCAAATTGCTCATCAGCACTTGGCTTTATCGGCGTTAGCTGACATGCACTAACAAAAAGCAAGCTGATAAACACTACCGTGTATCGAAAAGGGCATAAATTCATAAGGGTACCTGTATAAAAACGAAATGATAGAACGTTTGTTAACGAAGAAACATAACGTAAAAAACTGAATAAAAGTAGCCTTGCACGATGAAAGGTCTAGCTAATAAGACAATTAACCCCTTTGAAAAATTAATACATTAAACGCCTTACTATTTCACTTGATGATACTTCAAACATTCTCCACACAACCTTCATGACATAAATTTAAATATTTTTAGAGTAAACACTTTACTTTTATAGAGTTGATACTCTATAATCAGTTTTGTTCCTAGCGAACACCTGTTGTAAAAATTTTATATTCTAGCTTTCCCCAAAGCTATCAAGCCGAAGATGATTCATCTTCGGTTTTTTTTTTGCCTAAAAATAACCGTCTGAATCCCGCTTAATATTCACAGTGTTTGCGCAATAAAATTACGATAATACTAAAAAATTGACTAGGGTAAGTGATGATAGGTTTGTTCAAGAAAGAGGTTATCTAATGAGCAGTCTCAGCTTTGCATAAGCAATGCGTATATAGCATTGATATTATACAAACCTGAGTTTAGGCAGTACTTAATAGAGCATTGTGATTTATGCTTCAATCAGATTTTCTGGATTCATCCATTGGCAAATCACTTGGGTAGCTTGATCAACACCTGTTTTTTTCAATGACGAAAAGGCTTGCACCTTAATGTCGCCGCCAAGGGGTTGCAAGGTTTTCTTAACTTTTAATACTTCTGCGCTCGCTTTTCCTTGAGATAACTTATCTGACTTAGTTAACAATGCTAATACAGGTAGTTCACTGTCTACCGCCCATTCAATTAGATCACGATCTAAATCTTTTAGTGGGTGGCGAATATCCATTAATACCACTAAGCCTTGTAAGCTTTCGCGTTTTTCTAGATATTCACCTAACGCTTTTTGCCACTTTTTTTTCATTTCAAGCGGTACTTTTGCAAAACCATACCCTGGTAAATCAACAAGTCGTAACTGTTCTTCAACTTCAAATACGTTAATTAATTGGGTTCGACCTGGTGTTTTACTGATACGTGCTAAACTTTTTTGGCGTGTTAACGTGTTTAATGCACTTGATTTACCTGCATTTGAGCGCCCTGCAAACGCAACTTCAATACCGGTATCTTCTGGAAGTTTTCGAATATCAGGAGCACTGATCACAAAGGATGCTTTATTTAAATTGACTGCAAAAGTAGACAAAACCGTTTCCATCTTTAATCTTTAGTAATGGGGCTATTATATCTGTTTTTGAAAAAAATTAGTGAAAACCTTACTTTTTTTAACGTTTTTTTCTTACACAGGCTTAAAAAGCCTTTGGTTTCGTGTAAAATGCCGCGATAATTAAAAAACTAACAACGATGCTTGATTGGCTATGAATCAAGCGCAATAAGAAACAGAGAGCAATCCATGAAAAACGTTTTATTTTCAATGGTCATCGGGTTGGGCATGATGGCTCAAGCTCATGCCTTTGCGGGTGACGCCCAAGCAGGAAAAACAAAAGCAGCTGTTTGTGCAGCTTGTCATGGTAGTAACGGTATGGGTACAGCTGACACATACCCACACTTGGCGGGTCAACACGCTGACTATATTGTAAAACAATTAAAAGCTTTTAAATCTGGCGATCGTAATGATCAATTAATGTCGCCAATGGCTGCAAATTTATCTGAGCAAGATATGGCTGATTTAGCTGCGTACTTTTCAGCATTTGGTATAGATGGTTCTGCTCCTGAAGAAAGTGGTGATGCCAGCGCTACGCAAACAGTGGCGGCTCCGGTACCAGAATACGTGCCAAATGCTAGCGCAGGTAAGGCACTTTATGAGCACGGAGATGCAGATCGTGGCATTACCGCTTGTATCACTTGCCATGGTAAAGACGGTGATAGCAAAGTGTTGATAAATCCTAATTTATCGAATCAACACCCTGAATACATTGAAAAGCAATTAAATAACTTCAAAGACAATGCGCGTCATAACGCATCAATGAATCAAGTTACAGCGAACTTATCTACTGAAGACATTGCTAACCTAGGCGCTTATTTTGCAGACACAGCAGCGGTTGGCGAAGTAAAAGCATCTACTGGCAAAGTGGCGGTGAAATCATTTGTTGGTGATGCAAAATTAGGTAAAGCAAAATCTGCAACCTGTATTGCTTGTCATAATGCAGACGGTAACTCAACTAATGCTATGTACCCTTCTATTGCTGGACAAGGTGAAGCTTACCTTTTCAAACAGTTAAAAGAATTTAAATCAGGCGTTCGTGATAACGCAATTATGGCCGGAATGGTTGGCGCGCTTAGCGAAGAAGATATGCAAAACGTTGCGGCATATTACGCTTCACAAAAATTAAAGCCTGTTGTAGGCGAAGCTGACGCTTTTGGCAAAGAGCTTTACGTTGGTGGTGATGCTGAACGAGGCATTACCGCTTGTATCGCTTGTCATTCTGTCAATGGTGGTGGTATGGACAGCGCTAGCTTTCCTGCTGTTGGTGGTCAACACCCTGGTTATTTAAAAGCCCAACTTCAAGCGTTCCGCTCTGGTGCTCGTGCTAACGATAAAAATGGCATGATGCAAGATATTGCCAGCAAGCTTTCTGATGCAGATATATCAGCACTTGCTAATTATATGTCTACATTAAAATAATCATTAACATCGATTAAAAAGCAGCGTTATCGCTGCTTTTTTTATGTTTAAAATAAGTTGCGATTATATCAGGATCACATAAACTAAAATTACTTCTAATTTTACAAAGGGTTATATCAATGACAGTGTCGTTACCTACGGATACCTTAGCTGCCTGTCAACGCTGTGATACCCTTGTAAATCTTCCCGATATCTCAAACCACCAAAAAGCGCTTTGTCCCTGTTGTAATACGGTACTTCATTCACCTAAAAAACATACCCTTGATAAAACATTAGCTATTTCATTTGCAGGGTTATTATTATTAATACCCGCTACTGTTATGCCGTTAATGGGTATTTATGCCGCAGGCCAATATAACCAAGCCTCATTGTTAACCTGTATTGTTTTATTAGCAAATGAAGGTTTTTATTTTATCGCTTTTTGTGTTTTTATTTTTGCTATTGCTGTACCTGCTGTTCGTTTGTTCACAGCGTTTTACTTAACTTTTTGTTTGAAGTATGCGAGTAAAAAACCTCACTTGATCGTGTTTTTCCGCTCTTATCACCTACTGAATAACTGGGCAATGATTCATGTCTTTTTTCTAGGGATCATCGTGTCATTGTATAAATTAGTGGATATTGCAGATATTGCTATTGGCACGGGCATTACCAGTATCATTCTATTGTTGATGTGTTCAACCATGCTATCCATCACGTTAGACCATCGATTTATATGGCAACAGTTGGAGCAGAACAATGACTAGAACAGCACTTTCGAATGGTTTAGGTTGTTGCCCTAGGTGTCAAAAAATTAATAAAATGCAAAGTGAAAAACAACAATGTTCTCGATGTGCTCATTGGTTTTACAGCCGTAAACCAAACAGCTTACAACACACCCTAGCGTGGACAGTAACTTCTTTAGTCTTGTTTATACCTGCTAATATTTACCCCATGATGACACTTCATACCTTTGGCAAGACAGAAGCGTCAACTATTTTACAGGGTATTGCAACGTTCATTCAAACAGGGCATTACCCTATCGCGTTCATTATTTTTATTGCTAGCTTTATTATTCCGTTAGGGAAAATTATTGGATTATTTTTTTTGGTTTATCACGTTAAACATCGCAGCAATATGAGCCTGAAAAGGCAAAGCCATTTATTTCATATCGTTGAAAATATTGGCCCGTGGTCAATGCTTGATGTATTTGTCGTCGTCGTGATGGCGTCTGTGGTGAATTTAGGTTTTATCAGTAATATTGAAGTTTCTTTAGGAGCGAGTTACTTTGCCTTAATGGTTATCGCAACGCTGATGGCAGCACATAGCTTTGATTCGAGATTGCTATGGGACAACAACAATAACAAAGAGCAAACACATGAGTAATAAACAACACCATCCGCTTGACGCAATTATATCATCAAAAGAAAGCGTTTCTGCTGTTTGGTTGGTGCCGATTATTGCGTTGCTATTTGGTGCGTGGTTAATTGTAAAAGCAGTGTATGAACGAGGCGTTTATATCACAGTACAATTTAATCAAGCAAGCGGCATCGTCGTGGGTAAAACAGAAGTAAGGTATAAAGGCCTACCGATAGGTGTTGTCAAACAAGTAGAAGTCACTGATGATCTACAAAGTTTATTAGTACAAATTGAAATGGTAGCCAGTAGTGAAGAATTACTCACTGATAATACAACGTTTTGGTATGTCACCGCGGATGTGTCATTTCAAGGAGTTACTGGGTTAGATACCTTAATATCAGGTAGTTATATAAATGTTCAACCCGATTTAGAACACAGAGGGAATCCTAGTCGATTTTTTGTCGCATTAAATGAAGCGCCAGAACTTGATAAATCTACCCCCGGTTTACACATTACCTTGAAAACCAACACTCTTGGGTCAATTAACACCAACTCACCCGTTAGCTTTAAGCAAATTCCCGTTGGCCATGTGTCAGGCGTGCAGTACAACGTTGACGATGCTACCGTCGATATTTCGGTATTTATTAAGCCTGAACATGCCTATTTAGTAAAAGAAAACTCTATTTTTTGGAACGCCAGTGGATTCGAATTTACAGGTTCTTTAACCTCGGGCATTAACGTTAAAACCGAATCAGTGGGTTCCATTATATCAGGTGGTGTTGCCTTTGATGATCCTAAATTTTCAACGCCGTTGCCCTCTGCAAAGTCAGGTCATGAATTTACTTTGCACCCCGACTTTCAAACCGCCGAAATGGGGCATGAAATTACCTTAATGCTTGATTGGGACACCGGTATAGATAAAGGTGCTTTAATTGAATATCAAGGGCTGACCTTAGGGGTGATAGAATCCTTTAGTAAAATTGATCCAACGTCTCGTAAAATTACAGCGATCGCGAAAGTGAGCCCTCGGGTTGTTCCTTATCTAACTAGCGACTCGCAGTTTTATACCGTTACCCCAGAATTAGACTTAGGTGGAGTGACCAATTTACGCACATTACTAAAAGGCTCACACCTTAGTTTACGACCGTCATTAAAAGGGGAGCCCCAAACACAGTTCAATGTGTATGCGCATAAGCCAGCTTATGACTATGACGAACCAGGTTTGCATATTATGTTAACAGCAAGCAATGTTGAGTCTTTAAAAATAGGCACCCATATTTACTATAAAAAACAGCCCGTTGGTACCGTTCAAGCCATTGAAAATAAAACTTCTGAACAGGTAATTGTGCATATTCATATTAAAGAACAATATAAACAATACGTGAAAAGTAACACACGTTTTTGGAATACCAGTGGTGTGAAAATAAAGGCTGGTATACAAGGTGTTGACGTTAAAGCACATTCTCTTCAGTCTATTCTTTCGGGCGGTATTGCGTTTGATACCCAAGAAACCGTTAATGCTAAATCAGTGAATAATGGTGATCTATTTCCGTTACTTTCATCAAGAAAAATCGCGAAACAATCATTACCCCTTACACTATTAGTTGCTGATGCTAAAGGTATCAAGCGTTCAACGCGTATTATTCATCGCGGCAACGTTATTGGTTCAGTTCACGCTATTAAGCATAAGCAAGATCATCATGAAGTCGTTGTTGGGTTATTACCAGAGTTTGACTATTTATTGAAAGAATCAACAAAATTTTGGTTGGTAGATCCGCGATTAACGCTTTCTGGCGTTACTGATACCAATGCCTTTTTCGGTGGAAGCTATATTGCCGTATTGGCTGGAAAAGGAGCATTCAAACAACGCTTTCATATGTATCAAAAACCACCCGCTAAAGAATTACATGCCAGTGGATTACAACTCACATTAATGAGTGATAACGGTGCCAGCCTGGTACCAGGGAGCCCAGTAACGTATAAAGGTATTTCAGTCGGTCAAATAGACAGTGTCGATCTAAGTAATAATGGCGATAGTACGTTAATTACCATTACTATTGATGAAGAAAACCAACATTTAGTTAATCAATTTTCTCGTTTTTATGTTTCCAGTGGCATTTCATTAACGACTGATTTAACTAGCGTTTCATTACAAGCTGAATCTGTTGAAACTATTTTACGTGGCGGTATAAGTTTTTATAACCCAGAAGAAGGAGCAACTCCGTTAACAAAAGAAGGCGAAAAGTTCACCTTATTTTCTAGTCGTCATAAAGCCAAAATAGCGGGGCAGGCTATTAGCATCAAATTTACCAATATTGCGGGTATTAAAGCTGGCCTAAGCATTAAATTTCATCAGCAAATAATTGGTTCAATTTCTTATGTCGACTTTATTAATCAAGAACAAGGCGCCGTCGCATATGGCTATTTAACCGATTACGGCAAGCGTTTTGCCGTTGAAGGCTCAAAGTTTTATTTTGATGAAGCCAGTATTGGCCTCACCGGCAATAAACACATAAGTTCAGCACTACAAGGTGGTTTTATTGGTGTCTCTCCAGGCAAAGGTAAGGCTAAAACGCATTTTATTGCCGCCAATTCCGCACCTGCAACTAAAGCACTTCCTTATGGCTTAAACTTAACCTTAGCGGCTAATTCACTCGGTTCGATTCGAGTTGGTAACCCTGTACTTTATAAACAAGTAGCCGTTGGTAGCGTGATAGGCATCGATCTAGCAGATAACGCAGACAAGGTTAATATTTATATTAATATTAGCGATCGATATACCCCCTTAGTTACCGCTGAATCGAAATTTTGGAATACAAGTGGCTTTAGTCTTGAGGCTGGTCTTTTTTCAGGTGTTAATGTTGAGTCAGAATCATTAGAATCGCTCATGTCTGGCGGTGTTGCTTTTGCGACACCAAATCAAATGTCAACTGAGCAAATGACTTTGCCTGCCGTGTTTAAACTTTACCAATCCGTTGAGCCCGAATGGCAAACTTGGTCACCTAAAATACCCTTAGCTTCGCAATAGTAAATTTGTACTCGAAAGATCAACACGCCCTAGTATTGATCTTCATCATTTAGTAAAACCTGGTATTTTTTAGTGAGAAAATTAACTCTTTTATTAACGTAGAATAAAAAAATCATTATTATTCAATAAGATATTTACTGGACTATTAATTGCTTAAATTAAAAGAATCGATAATAAAAAATATAAGACTATGACAACACAACCTCACGACTTATCACCAGTACCTGCACAACAACGGATCAATTTATTAGACTATTTAAGGGGGTTTGCGCTTATTGGCATTCTTTTTATGAATGTTGAATGGTTCAACCGACCTGATGTAGATTTATTGCAGTTTGACTTTACACAAACAGGTGGAAACTGGGCAGCAAGCTGGCTCGTGAAAGTATTTATCGAAGGAAAGTTCTATAAATTATTTTCTTTATTATTTGGTATGGGCTTCGCTGTTATGCTCATTAGAGCGCAAGAAGTTGGTCGACCTTTTGGTGCTTGGTTCACTCGTCGAATGATAGTTCTTTTCGTTATTGGCATGTGCCACTTAGTGTTCCTTTGGGGTGGCGATATTTTACACGATTATGCCGTCGCTGGCTTGATGTTATTAGGCTTTGTATTTCTTTTACGCTGGAAAAAATTATCACGTTTTAATTCCCCCACAGCCTTTGCAAAAACTGGATTTACGCTTATTTTACTGCCCTTTATCATATTAACTTTCGTTGGCATCGGTTATGGCGTTAGTCACGATAACCAAAAAACGTCAGCCTCTTGGCAAGAAAATAGCGAAGTCATCACGCAAGTTGAACAAAGAGTACATACCGCAAAAAGTGTCGGCGAATTTTTATTAACATCAGCTGAGTATAAAGCCTTAAATGAAGACTCAAATATGCAAGATGAGCCTAAAAAGAGCGAAGCGCTAACTACTACTATCGAACAAGAGGAAACCAGCCAGACCCCTGAAGGTTCAGACGCTGATCAACACTCAAAAGAATCAACCCCAGAAACACGCGAAGAGCGTATTGAAAAAAGTATCAATAAACAATATGAAAGCAAACAAAAACGCCATTATCGTTCAGATGAAGAACAACGTATTTTTACAGAAGGCGATTATTGGCAAGCAACCCAACACCGATGGGAAAAGGCGATTCGAGCATTAGGCAATACTCCTTTCTTTGCACTGTTTATTTGTTTGCCTCTATTTATGGTAGGTTATTGGCTGATCGCAAGTGAACGATTAAAACACCCAGAAAAACATCAGTCTTTTTTCAACACGTTATGTTACGGCGGCCTTTTCTTCGGGTTAATATTGAGTGTATCAGGAGTGTATCTTAATTTACATCCAGCAACTAAAGCGGCACCTGAATTACAAGCAGTCGGTAATAACCTGTTTTTCCTTGGTCAATTTGTACTGTGTGCCGGATATGTGGGTTTATTCGTTAAAGTACATCAAAAACGTTGGTTTTCACGTGCATTTTCTTGGTTGTCGCCGTTAGGTAAAATGGCGTTAACAAATTATATCAGTCATTCTATTATTTTCACTACGCTATTCTATGGTTATGCTGGTGGTATGTTTGGTCAAATAGATCGCACACAACAAATGCTTTTTGTGGTCGTCGTCATCATCTTCCAAGCGGTTATTAGTTCAATTTGGCTATCGTACTTTAAGTTTGGCCCATTGGAGTGGTTATGGCGAAGTGCAACGTATTTAACACTTCAACCAATGAAACGTTAATCAACATTCATTAACTGACTTTAGATGCGTATTAAAAATGGTGCTATAGAATAACTACTATTTATTTCATCTTTATAACGGCTAGAAACGCATTGTTTATGCAGAACAAAGATTAACTAGGTTGCAAGCAACTTTGTAACCTAGTAACTGCTTGTTGGTAATCGTCAGCTTCTGTAATTGCGGTAACCACAGCAACAGCATCTACGCCTGTTTTCCAAACTTCTTCAACATTTAACTGGTTTATGCCACCAATAGCCACTACCGGAATATTGTCTGCGATTGTGAGAATATGGCTTAAATTATTAATGCCTTGAATTTGCCCAGTCATGTTCTTCGTTTTCGTTGGGAAAATAGCGCCAATCGCTAAATATGACGGCTTAAGGTTTTTAGCAAGAATAAACTCATAGCAACCATGGGTACTAATGCCCAATCGAAGCCCTGCTTGACTAATAGCAAATAAATCAGCCTCGAGCAGATCTTCTTGACCAATATGAACCCCATATGCCCCATGTTTTATCGCTAATTGCCAGTAATCATTGATAAACAGTCTTGTTTTATAATGCTTGCTCAACGCAACTGCCTGCATGATGAATGCATCTAACTCTTCGTCAGATAAGTTTTTTAACCGAAGTTGTATGATTTCCAAATTTAATGGCAGTAATTTTTTTAACCACTCTACCGAATCAACCACAGGGTATAACCCGAGTGATTGTTCCCCTTGAGAACTGCCAATAACAGGGAATGGTGCTAAATCATGGTATTGTTGATTAAGTACAGATTCAACCGTTGGAAATGCAACTGATACAAGCTTATTTGTTTTTGGCTGATCAAATGCGCCATATTGTTCAAGCTTATTCTCTTGTGCTTTCAACCCCTGATGAATATAAGTTTTTGTTAAGGTAAACGCATCTCTTAATAAATAACCTTGTGCAATATATGATGCAATTGCCATTGCAAAACTGCAGCCCCCCCCGTGACTGAAGTGCGTATTAACCCGAGGTGAAGACAACCGAAACACCTGATCTTTCAAGCTATCATAGGCTAGGTCAGTCACCTTGTCTGACTCGCTATGACCGCCTTTAACGATGGTAGTGTTTGCGCCATATTGACAAAGCCTTCGCGCTAATAGATTTGCATCATTTACCGTTGATTGAGTCAACATTTTAGCTTCATCAAGGTTAGGTGTTACGATATCAATGTACGGCAATATATCGCGAAAATGCGCAAATTGTAGTGTGGTTAACTTCCCCCCCACACTTGCGCTACCAACGGGGTCAAATACGACTATTAATCCGGAATTTTCTTTTTTTAAGGCCGTTAATGTTGTAATCAACCATTGTACTTGGTCAATGGTC
Organism: Thalassotalea sp. 1_MG-2023; assembly: GCF_030546745.1. GTDB lineage: Bacteria > Pseudomonadota > Gammaproteobacteria > Enterobacterales > Alteromonadaceae > Thalassotalea_C. The sequence continues at coordinate 144,352 of NZ_JAUOPD010000003.1, read as the reverse complement.
GCAATTAAGCCTATTTTAATCACCGCAGGCTTTTTATCTTCTTTTAGTGCATCGACTTGTTCAGAAAGTAGAGATGTATTCACAGGGTTAATCGAATACAACTGTTGAGAGTTTTGCACGGTATTGGCGGTGATCAAGTGACAAGTTTCAACGTTTAGGCTGTGGCCTGTTTTAATATCTGCAGCAATGCCTGCCCCTCCGGAACAGTCTGCCCCTGAAATGGTCCAAACAATTGGTTTATCAGAACCCGTCATTTTGTTGCTCCATGATGATGCCAAAAGGGCGTATCTAATGTAGGTGTGCTTGGATGTGCTGTTTGTCTTTCAGGCATAAGCCCTGCAACGTACGCTGTTTCACCTGACGCTACTGCCAACGAAAACGCTTGCGCCATGGCAACCGGGTTATCGGCCAATGCGATAGCAGAGTTTAATAACACACCATCATAGCCCATTTCCATAGCCAAACACGCATCTGAAGGTTTACCTATTCCTGCATCTAAGATTAGCGTGGCATTTGGTAATCTTAAGCGTATAGTCTCGAGGTTATAGGGGTTCATTAACCCTTTACCTGTACCAATAGGTGACGCCCAAGGCATGATCACCTGACAACCTAAATCATACAATCGCTGGCATAACACCAAATCATCAGTGCAATAGGGTAGCACTTTGAATCCATCAGCGATTAGTTGCTCTGTAGCCGCTAGCAATTCAATCGCATCTGGTTGTAAGTTGTAATCATCACCAATGACTTCAAGTTTTATCCAATCGGTCGCGAATATTTCTCTGCTCATTTTCGCTAGAGTAACCGCTTCTTTTGCCGATTTGCATCCCGCCGTATTGGGTAATAAAAAACCTTGTTTAACCTTAACGATCTCCTGAATATAACGCCAAATTTGTTCTCCCCCCATGGCATTAGGATTTTGTCTTTTTAATGACAGCGTCACCACTTGTGAGTCACTGGCTAGAATCGCTTTTTTCATGATCTCAGGTGAGGGGTATAACGCGCTGCCAATTAATAATCGACTTGATAAAGCTTGGCCATAGATAGAAAACGACATGACTACCCCCCCTGAATTGGAAATAACACATCTAGTGTGTCATGTTCCGTTAAGCATGTTGTTGCATAATCACTATTTGCGACAAAATCACGGTTTAATGCCACCGCAAACGTTAACGCTTGCTGTTGTTCCGTTAAATATTGTTGTAGAGCGTCAGCAACACTTGCTTGTTCAAGCAAGGAAACTTGCTCACCATTAATGAATATATTCATGGGAAAAATTCACCGGTAATAAATGTTGATAAGAAGAATGTACGCTTTGTTCAGCTGAAAGTGTGGCATTCACAGCAGAGAGTAGTTGCGCTAAAACCACTGGGGCAATTAAAAAGCCATGCCGATAGAGTCCATTGACTTGGATAACCTTATTATCAATATTGATTTTTGGCTGATTATCACTAAACGCAGGGCGTAGTTGGCTTATATGCTGACGAATATTAGCTTCGGCAAAACCAGAATGCACACTATAGGCGGCACTTAATAGTTCCATCGCCGACCGTACTGTCATTGGTGAGCTATCATCACTTTCTATTTCAGTCGCGCCTACCACAAAATGACCATGTGTTTTTGGTGCAATATAGAGTTGATACCTTGGGTGCATGAGTCGTACAGGGCGTTGCATTTTTACATCAGGCGCAAATAACTGAAATAGCTCACCACGAACTGCTCGTAGGTCATTTAATGGCATTGCTTGTTGGGCTACAGCCTTTCTCGCACCAGTACCTCGGCAATCTATTACTAACTCAACTGTGCGTTGTTCGTCATTAATCGTTAGCTCAACACTGTTTTTTACATGTCTAATTGTGCTTACATTAGACAGCGTTAGCCATTCAATATTTAACGTTTTTATTTCATTTTCTAACGCCAAGAGCAATTTGCGATTACCTAGCTGCCCTTCTTCCGGTAGAAAAAGTCCCTGATTAAAGTGCCTTGAGAGCTCTGGCTCTAGGTTCACCAATCGCTGACGATCCAGTTCTTGCACCGTGTGATTAGCATAGTGTTGTTGTAAGAATCGCTTATACCGCAGTAGTTCAGAATGGTCTTGCTCGTGCGCAACCATAATAGAACCTTGTTGCTGAAAGTAAGTATAACTTGCAAGGCTTGATAATAAAGTGGGCCAAAGCGTTAGCGAAATATAGCCCATTTCAACAATATTTTTCTCGCTATGCATCGCTTCACCTAACGGGGTAAGCATGCCAGCCGCCGCATACGCGGCGCTGTTTGTCCCGTTAATATCATCTTTGTCAATTAAGATGACTTTATGCCCATCACGCGCGAGTGAAACCGCAGCTAAGCGCCCCATTAACCCCGCACCGATAATAGCAATTTCAGCAACTTTTTCTGGCCGCTGCTTATTTAGCAACATGGTATATTTCGCTGCCTGAATCTTTAAATTCCTGCGACTTTTCTGCCATCCCTCGTTCAGCACTTTCTAGGGCGGAAAGATCAGCGGTAACCGTCTCATCCAGCAATTTTATCGAAATAGATTCACCGTTTTCTTCCTCTAATTTAGCGGCATAATCCCTTACATCTTGCGTGATTTTCATCGAGCAAAATTTAGGCCCGCACATAGAACAAAAGTGTGCTATTTTTCCTGACTCTTGCGGTAACGTTTCATCATGGTATTGACGTGCCCGCTCTGGGTCTAACCCCAAGTTGAACTGATCATGCCAACGAAATTCAAAGCGTGCTTTTGATAGTGCATTGTCACGAATTTGTGCGCCCGGGTGACCTTTCGCTAAATCACCAGCATGGGCGGCAATTTTATATGTGATCAAACCTTCCTTAACATCTTCTTTATTCGGCAAGCCTAAGTGTTCTTTGGGTGTTACATAACAGAGCATAGCACAGCCATACCAACCAATATTGGCAGCACCGATACCTGACGTAATATGATCATAGCCTGGCGCAATATCGGTTGTTAATGGGCCTAAGGTATAAAACGGTGCTTCATGACAGTGTTTTAGTTGCTCTTCCATGTTTTCTTTGATCATATGTAATGGCACATGACCAGGTCCTTCAATCATCACTTGAACATCGTGCTGCCAAGCAATTTTTGTTAATTCACCTAACGTTCTTAACTCGCTAAATTGTGCTTCATCATTTGCATCAGCAATAGAGCCTGGGCGTAAGCCATCGCCCAATGAAAAGGCAACATCATATTGTTTACATATTTGGCAAATATCTTCAAAGTGCGTATATAAAAAGCTTTCTTTATGATGAGACAAGCACCATTTTGCCATGATTGAGCCACCACGAGATACAATACCTGTTACACGTTTTGCCGTCATAGGTACATAGCGCAACAATACCCCTGCATGAATCGTAAAATAATCCACACCTTGTTCTGCTTGTTCAATTAAGGTGTCTCGAAATACTTCCCAAGTAAGGTCTTCCGCTACCCCATTTACTTTTTCTAACGCTTGATAAATAGGCACTGTACCAATAGGTACCGGTGAATTACGAATAATCCATTCTCGTGTTTCGTGAATATATCGACCTGTTGAAAGGTCCATTACCGTATCTGCACCCCATTTAGTTGACCAAACTAACTTTTCAACTTCTTCTTCAATGGAAGATGACACGGCTGAGTTGCCAATATTCGCATTGACTTTAATCAGAAAGTTGCGCCCAATAATCATTGGTTCAGTTTCAGGATGATTGATGTTTGCAGGGATAATTGCACGGCCTTCGGCGACCTCTTTACGGACAAATTCTGCTGTGATCTGCTCAGGTATTTGAGCGCCAAACGATCTTCCTTCATGCTGATGCTTTAATATTTCATCTTTCATTTCAGCACGTTTGGTATTTTCACGTATCGCAATGTACTCCATTTCTGGTGTAATGATACCTTGGCGTGCGTAATGCATTTGCGTGACATTTTTACCTGGTTTTGCTTTACGAATTTTGGGTAGATTTTCAAAACGAATGTGGTCTAAGCCTTCATCCGCTAATCTTGTTTGACTATACCCTGATGATGCTCCCGCGATACATTCACTGTCTGCACGAGCTGCAATCCAATCAGCACGTAATTTCGGTAAACCAACATGTACATCTACGTTAACCTTTGGATCGGTATATACACCAGAAGTATCGTATACACGTATAGGTTCGTTGGGCTCGAATAGCGGGTTTTCTTCACTGCCACCAACAAAAGTGTCTGCTACTGATATTTCACGCATCCCAACACGAATATCGTGTAAGTTGCCCTCGACATAAACTTTATTTGAATTTGGATAGCTTTGGCCAGAAACGTTTTCTAAGAATTGTTCTGCTTGTTGACGACGCTCACGTTTTGTTAATGAACTCATTGTTCTCTCACCTTTTATTTGATTTAGTATTGCGTTAATCAAATTAACAGCAATGCAGATTTATAAGGCGGAGTTGGGGTAGATCAAGAAAATATAAAATCGATATTTCCCTTGTTTCCTTCGCTGAAATTACTCAGATCAGGTTCTACGGATCCCGCTTACGCGATCTCAGCCCAATGGCACTCCGACAAGATTGATAATGTTGGTTTACTTTTTCAGGTAACATTACTCACCCGACTAATTCTAGAGAATGTTACGGTAGCCTGCAAGATTATTTCAGGCTAAGATAGAGAGAAATTGATAAAAATTATACAGTATACATAAAATCAAAAAGAAGACATTATAATGAAAAAATTTCCTTTGAGTTTACTCGCTTTAACAACAGCACTCACACTACAGTCACCTATCACAATGGCTGATAATTTATTTGGCACTAATGGCGAAACTACACGCCAAGACGTGTTACGCGGTTCAATCACACCTGAACGTCAGTGGTGGGATTTAAGTCATTATCATTTAGCGATTGAAGTAGATCCTTCTACTCGAACCATCGCGGGTACGAATACTGTAAGTTATCGTGTTATCGGCAACACTGATCGTCTGCAAATTGAATTACAGCCGCCAATGAAGCTGACAAAAGCGACCCAAAAAGGCCAAGTATTAAACATCGATCAAGATGGCTACAGTTATTTTATTCACACTTTAAACAACTCACCTATAGGTAGTGAACAACAAGTAGTTCTGCACTTTTCGGGTAAACCGCAAGTTGCAAAGCGCGCCCCTTGGGATGGTGGTATTACATGGAAAAAAGATAGCAACGGTATTGATTTTATCGCCTCTAGCAATCAAGGCATTGGCGCAAGTATTTGGTGGCCTAACAAAGACCATGGCTACGATGAGCCTGATCGTGGTATCAAGATGAGTGTTGAAGTACCTGAACACTTAGTTGACGTATCTAATGGGCGTTTGTTATCCATTGATCATAATAAAGAAAAACAAACTAAAACCTACCACTGGCAAGTTGTTAATCCAATTAATAATTACGGGGTAAATATTAACATCGGTGACTACGTCCACTTCGGTGAAAAGTATCAAGGGGAAAAAGGTGTGCTTGATATGGATTACTGGGTACTGCGTGACAACCTTAAAAAAGCTCAGGAACAATTTAAAGATGCTAAGCGTACCATTGAAGCACTAGAACACTGGTTTGGCCCTTATCCTTTTTACGAAGACAGCTATAAATTAGTTGAAGCCCCTTATTTAGGTATGGAACACCAAAGCTCTGTAACCTATGGTAACGGATATCAAAATGGCTACCTTGGCCGAGATCGCAGTTTAACCGGTGCAGGAATGCTATTTGATTTTATTATCGTGCACGAAACTGGTCATGAATGGTTCGCCAATAACATTACCAGTAAAGACATTGCTGATATGTGGATCCACGAAAGCTTTACCAATTATTCTGAAAGTTTATTTTTAGAATACCACTATGGCAAAGAGGCTGCGTTTGGTTATACCCGTGGCCAACGTATTAACATACAAAACCAAAAACCTATTATTGGTGAATACCACGTGCATAGTGAAGGCTCTAGCGATATGTATGATAAAGGCGGAAATATGCTGCACACTATTCGTCAAATTGTAAATAACGATGATTTATGGCGAGAAACCTTACGTGGTTTAGGAAAACAATTTTATCACCAAACTGTAACAACGCAGCAAATTGAACAATACATGGAAAACAAAACAGGTAAGTTGCTATCGAACATTTTTGATCAATATCTGCGTGATAACCGTGTTCCGACATTAGAGTATTTTTTAAAAGGCGAGCAATTACGTGTACGTTGGAGTAATGTGAAATCTGGTTTTGATATGCCTGTAAAAGTAAAAATTAACGATAAAATGCAATGGCTTAGTCCAACAACTTCATGGACAAATGTACAAATTAGTCAAAAAGATCCCACTTTTGTTGTTGATAAAAACTTTTATATCAATATTATGAACATATTAGGTAATTAAACGGCTGTATGAAAAATGAAGCAACGATTGTTAAAAACGTTAACTTTACGTTATGCTTTTTTAACGATAAGCGTATTTAATACGCTTGTTGCGCATGCCTTAACTAAGTCATCTACCAATAATTTCAAAGATAAATCGATAGAAAGTGTGTGTATTACTTCGCCTATCGATTGCTTGTCTCGAATAGACCTTGAGCTCAGTAAAAAAAATCAGAGTAAACTGGTTAAATATGACTTACTTCAATATCGATTTGTTGCGTTGTTTAACTTACAACGTAATAAATCGTTACTCGAAGAAACGACTAAATGGCTAAACCACGACAACCTGCCAATCCCCTTTAAGATTACCGTTTATATTTACCATGCTAAATCGTTAAGAGCTTTCGGTAAATCCGAAAAAACTAAAATATATGCCGAAAAGGCGATGGCCTTACTCAAGCAGATGAATGAAATATTTCCCTCTCCTATGCGACTTGTAGAGTTAGCCAACTTAACAATGCAATACGGCGAGGTACAACAGGCCTATTCACTGCTATCTCAGTTAACAGTAAAATTTAAAGACAGTAAAAACGCACTCTTTAAAACAGAATTACATGGTAATTTAGGGCATGCGGCTGCAAAATTAAAGAAGTATCAAGAAGCTGAGCAGCGTTGGAAAACAGCCCTTTATTGGGGAGATATAGTAGGTAATAAGCAGCAACAAGGGGTTATTCGATATAATCTTGCCGATATTTATGAACAGTTAACACAGTTAAACATGGCTACACTGTATTTTGAAAAAGCATTATCATTTTCCCAACAAGCACAAGATACAAATAAAATTTTGCTGATAAAACTTAGATTAAGCCAATTGTACGTCAAACAACAGACGAACTGCCAAGCATACCAGTTAATCAATTCAATAGATAAGTCAGCATTACCGTTAAGCAAACAACAAACGTATGATACGCTTATCAAGCATCTTAAACCATGCTAACTACACAACTCAGTTAGTTACGTTTTTGAGTAAGTTATTTTGTTTTCATTGGCTTAACTTGGTATTCAACCTTATGTTTTTTAATCCAATACTTAACCGGTACGCCCTGTTCATACTTAACAGGAAAACTCGCTTTTTTGGTGCGAAGTAATGCAAATTGGTTAAATGTATTGTATCGCTCTGCGTTTGATAATTTCACTTCTGCTGCCTTACCATGCTCATCCACAAGTACATCAAGTAAAATAACACTATTAGATACTTTACCAAACGTTTCAGGATGTTTTGATAATTTTACATCGGGTTTCTCTTGTGCAACAGATACATTTACAAAGCAAACCAATATAAATAACAAAACATATCTACACATTTTTTACTCCCAACAAAAAGGGCTAGCCTAAGCTAACCCTCAAAAAATACAATAACGATTGATTATGCTTTGCGACGTGCTGTTGCTAAACCTGCTAACGCTAAACCAAATAACATGATTGAGCCAGGTGTAGGGATTTGAGAAACCTGCGCTGCAATCCAATTTGCGTATGGATTCATCAAAATACCACCAAAGCGATCGCCATAAGCACCTTTTGCTATTGGAGATGTAGGCGCACCAAAGGTATTAATACCCGCAATTTCGTATGTATCAGTTAAGGCATTATAAACAAATGACGGTCCACCTGAGTCACCGCCACCAATGTTTGCTTCAATACCTTCAGGTAACCAAGAACTACAGATGTTATAAACTTGACAGAAAAAGTCCATATCATACTCTTGGCCCGCACCATTACCGAACAGGTCATCGTTGTCAGTATAGGTGCCATCAAAGTCTGCATGCCATACTTCAGCTTGACCTGAACCATCATCATCAAAGTTAATCGCATCAACAATATTCATGCCCACGAGTTTTGAGAAATAGTCAGCAGAACCTGCTGGATCGCCGTCATTGGTGTAGTAACCAGAGTGACCATCACCACGCGTACCATAACCGACCATAGTGAATAATGAACCATCACCGCCACCTTGACTAGATAAGTTTAACGTATCAAATACTTGGCCTGAGAATAAATCGTAGGTTTTTGTGCCAGCTGGAATATCACGCTCTAGTTCAATGATGGCAACATCATCATTTAAACAGCCAATTGAGCCATCTGAACAGACATTAAAGCCGTCGTAATCAGGGTGAATATCTACTTTTTGTGCAGGAATTAAATCGTTAAATGTACCGTCGCTATTAAAAACAACAACAACATCGTTATTTGGATCAGCTAAATTGATCGTTGTACCTTGGTCGTTTTCATCAACACAATGCGCCGCACTCAATATATGTCGACTGTTTAATGCAGCACCAGTACAGATAAAATAAGAACCATTCATTTGAATCTGAATACTTACCACACCACTAAACGGCGAGCTAGCTGTATTAGGATCAGTGATGCTGGCTAGATTGTCACCACGCGTTACTGAATTATCACCATTACCTGAAGCGATATACGCTTGTGAATTCGAGTTATCGATATCAAGGCTTAGAAGGTCTGCGTTTGCTTGGCCCATCACTGCCAATGAAGCAAGTGACATGGCACTAATAAGTTTGCGCGTCTTCGTTTTAATATTGGACATATTTGCTCTCTTTCTAGCTATTATTATTAACATTATAATTACAAGGGTTGTGATGCAAAAATAGCGCCAATTAAAATTAACCATAAATTTCAAACGCTTAAAAAAAACAAAATATTTTGCTGTAAAAATAACTGACACAATCACATTTAGTTAACATTATCATTGTATTATCAAGATTTTAAACTTTAGTTGATTAGTTATGCTATGTTGTTCTACGCTTAATAGTACAAAGTGAATTATTGAGTAACTGCGTTATGGATGACCAATTAACATCAAGCATACTAATTGTCGATGATAGCTCTACCAATATCCGTGTAATTTGCAATCAAATTAAAGAATTAGGTCATAAAATTCATATTGCTAAAGACGGCGTTCAAGCACTTAAATTATTGACTGAAATTAAGCCTACCATGATCTTAATGGACATCAGTATGCCAAATATGGATGGGTTTGAATGTTGTAAACGCATCAAGCAGTCAAAAAGTAGAAGAGATATTCCTGTGTTGATTATTTCAGGCTCTAACGATGAAAAAGACATGCGTCGAGCGTTGAATGTTGGCGCGAGTGCATATATGACAAAACCTATTGATGCGCAGCAATTACGTACCAATATTGATTTTCATATGCCTTGGCATTAATAATATTTTCACAATCATCAGGCAATAAAAAACCCGGATAAACCGGGCTTTTAAATTAGATAACCAAAATTACTTAATTTTAGCTTCTTTGTACATAACATGCTTACGAGCTTTTGGATCAAACTTTTTGATTTCCATCTTCTCAGGCATAGTCTTTTTATTCTTATCAGTAGTATAAAAATGACCTGTGCCAGCACTAGAAACTAAACGAATTTTATCACGCATGATTTATTCCTTAGACTTTTTCGCCACGGGCACGAATATCAGCTAATACTGCATCAATGCCTTTTTTATCGATAATACGCATTCCTTTCGGAGTTAAACGTAATTTAACGAAACGGTTTTCACTTTCAACCCAAAAACGATGGGCTTGAAGGTTAGGTAAGAAACGACGACGAGTGGCGTTTCTTGCGTGAGAACGATTGTTCCCTACAACTGGTTTCTTGCCGGTTACTTGGCAAACTCTAGACATGTGAGTCACTCCAAAAATTAATTTCAGCTCGAGCTACAATTTCCCATGGCCGTCGCCTTGGGATCCTGAAAAAGGTGGCATATTATAGTGAAACTGATTACTTAAATCTAGCTTTTATCTACTTAATAAAGATAAATATAATTTTATTGTTATATTTCAAAATATTAGAAAGATATCAACGGTCATTTATGCAATGTTTCACTCGCAATTTACGAATAAATTCTGAACTTTATGGCGATCAAACAAACGAATTTAGTCTACATTAGAGGCTAATAGTTTACTGAGCATTTTTTGTTGCTCTTCATTACATAATTCATTTATTAAAATACGGATAATATGTGATTTCGCAAGATTGGTATCTTTTGACAGAGTTTGCAGTTGCTCAATAGCATCTTCGCTTAAGGTAAATGTAGCGTGTCTAAACGGTTTTTTACTTTTTTTCTCGGCGTTTTCTAATTGAGCAGCCGCCGCTAAAGCTTCTTCTAATTTAGCGGGTCGATTAATACCCTCACTTACCAAGGTAGGGCGCCCCTTCGCATAATTTTCAGCATCTGCAATAAAATCATCAACCGTGAAATCTTTCTTTTTTTTACTTTGATTACCGTCCTTGGTTTTTTTTAAATCAGTTAAACTCATGCGAGTTATCCGGCTTCATAGCAATAAGTTCTTCAGCAATGGCAATAACTTCTAACGCAGCTTTACTTTCACTGTCTATTTCTAACACTGAAGAACCGCTTTCTTCGCTATCATCATAAATATTCCTGCTATAAGTCACAGCATTCAATACATTGATACCATATGACTTACACACATCTTTAGCTTCAATAATTCGATTTGCTTGAGTGGGTAATGCTGGACATTGTGTGATCACAAACGAGGCAAGCATTTTTGGATTCACCATTTTACACGTACTGAGCATATCTTCCATATGCGGTACAGTTTTCAAATCTCTACGCTTTGGTCTAAGTGGGATAATAACATGATCAGCAACCGACATAGCAGCGCGCAGCGCAAGGTTATCTTGGCCACCACAATCTACAATCACATAATCATAGTGTTGATTAAGGCTCAGTAAGTCATTACGAATCTTACCATAAAGCTGAATACAATTAATCGCAGGTAATGAAGGATCTGTATTTCGTGCCTGAATCCAATCAGATGTTGTGCGTTGCGGGTCACAATCAACCATTAGCACGATACCCTTTTTAATTTTGGCAAAATATACAGCTAAGTTCTGAGCTAAGCAGCTTTTACCACTACCGCCTTTTTCGCCACCAACTAAAATCATCATCTTGTTGATTTCCTTTGTTACAACATACTTATACGAAGACTGTTAAGTATAGACCAAATCTAGGGCCTGTTATTATTATAGGTTAACTTTTACTCAAACCTAGCGTGTGGTAATAATTGCAGTACATTTTCCTTTGAAAAATGAAATCGCACCGTTAATCATCAAGCCGCAATGCAATTTCATACCAACCACTATCTTGCTTTAAACACCTAACAACTTGCCCAGTAAGTTTTTGGCTTTGTGGCGCCGCCGCTTTAAAAATAACCGTTGCTTGCACATTAACTGGAATTTCCTGATCACAATCAAGCTTTAAGCCTCCTCTGGAAAAATCTAAACAAGCAATCGTTTTATTAAATTCGGTACCTGAATCATCTTGCCATTGAATATTGACTAATTCCTTTTCCATATCCAGTCGAAAAGACTGTCTTCGTTCAATTGGCGTATCACTTTGCTCTGTCATTATTATATCTCAACATCCAACATCAATAATTTAAAATTACCGCTCATTGCCTAGCTATGCAAGAAAATCAAACATTTTTTAACCAATGCATTAATTACAACAGTCCGTGTTCTGCAAATGAATAACATTGGTGCCCTGCAACAATCATGTGATCAAGTACCGTTATATCAACCAACGCAAGCGCTTGCGTTAAACGGTTCGTGATTTGCTTATCTGCCATGCTTGCTTCAGCAATACCAGAAGGGTGGTTATGCGCGAGAATAACCGCGTTGGCATGTTTACGTATGGCCGTTTCAACAACTACGCGAGGATACACAGCTGCGGCATTGAGCGTCCCATAAAATAGTTTTTCAAAAGCAATGACCTGATGTTGCGTATCTAATAATAAAACAGCGAACACTTCTCGATGTTCGTGCCTGAGCTGCCCAATCAGAAATGCTTTACTTGCTTGGGAGCTTGTCAGTGCATCACCGTTTATTAACTCTTCGCCAAGACATCGTTTAACCATTTCAAGACATGCTTGCAACTGTACATATTTAGCATTCCCTAACCCATTTATTTGACAAAAGTCATGCTGACTAGCCTGAAAAACAGCAGATAAACTGCCAAAGGTTAATAACAACTGTCGAGACAATTCAACCACGTTGCTTCCTTTCACGCCTGTTCGAAGAAAAATAGCCAGTAATTCCGCATCAGATAATGACTGTGCACCAAGTGATAATAACTTCTCTCTTGGCTTTTCCATAATCGGCCAATCTTTTAACATAGCAGTTCCTTTGCTTAGCAATTTTCAATAGTGATGAATAGTGATATTCTTATACGCTATCGATAAAAATAGCCTGACTTAGTAGATATGCAACAACTCGCAGATAAAAATATTGTTTTAGGTATCACCGGCGGTATCGCTGCTTATAAAACGCCAGAATTAGTTAGGCGATTAAAAGAGCACGGTGCGAATGTACGAGTTGTGATGACAGAAAGCGCGAAAGCGTTTATCACACCATTAACGTTACAGGCCGTTTCTGGCTTAGCGGTTTCAGACAGTTTATTAGATACTGAAGCCGAACTCGCTATGGGGCATATCGAATTGGCAAAATGGGCTGATTTAATGCTTATTGCACCAGCGAGTGCGAACACTATAGCGCGTATGGCGCATGGGTTTGCTGACGACTTACTCTCTACGATAGTGTTAGCAACAGATGCTCCTATCGCCATTAGCCCAGCGATGAACCAACAAATGTGGCATGCACAAGCTACACAAGAAAATATTCACACCCTTATTGCTCGAAACACGCATATTTGGGGACCAGGCAGTGGTGAGCAAGCCTGTGGCGATATTGGCCTGGGTCGAATGATTGAAGTCAGTGACATTGTCGCTCATGTTTGCGAACATTTTTCATCTAACGATTTATCCGGTCAACATTGGGTTGTCACGGCGGGTCCAACACGAGAAGCCATTGATCCTGTGCGTTATATTTCCAATCACAGCTCAGGAAAAATGGGCTACGCTATTGCAAAATCAGCACTACAAGCTGGTGCAAATGTTACTGTGATTTCTGGCCCTGTAAGCTTACCGCCTATTCAAGGCTGTAACATGGTATACGTCGATAGCGCGCAACAAATGTTACAACAAGCCCTTAATCATTGTAGTAAAGCGACTGTTTTCGTCGGCTGCGCTGCTGTTTCAGATTATCGCATGACAGAAGTGGCTGAACACAAGATAAAGAAAACAGCCGACAACGACCAGCTAACTCTCACGCTTGAAAAAAATCCCGATATTGTCGCCAGCGTTGCTCAACTTACTGATAAGCCTTTTGTCGTAGGTTTTGCCGCTGAAACTCAACAAGTGGAAAAATACGCAAAAGATAAACTAGCGCGTAAGAATTTAGACTTAATCGCTGCAAACGATGTCAGTAAAGCAGGGCACGGTTTCAATAGCGATAACAACGCCCTTAAAATATTTAGTCGCGATAATAGTTTTGATATACCACTGGCAAAGAAACAACGTGTTGCAGATCAACTAATCGCAATTGTTAAGCGCCAACTAGATGAAAAACTTTGAGTTTATCGTTACAATCTTGCGATAAACAAGTGAATTAACCTTAATCATTAGAGAATAATAATATGTCGGGTTCCGCAAAGCCTAATCGTAAACAACAAATTTTAGAATGTTTAGCATTAATGTTGCAAACAAGTCCTGGGCAACGCATCACTACCGCAAAACTTGCTGAGCAAGTAGGCGTATCAGAAGCAGCGCTTTACCGACACTTTCCGTCAAAAGCAAGAATGTTTGAAGGCTTGATAGAGTTTATTGAAGAGTCTATTTTCTCACGCGTAAACTTGATTTTAACCGATCACAAAGAAGCACTGGTTAGATGCCACCATATATTACACGTTTTATTAATTTTTGCTGAGCGTAATCCTGGCATGTGCCGTATTTTATCCGGCGATGCATTAATGGGTGAGAATGAACGTTTGCGTGCACGGGTCAACCAGTTTTTCGAAAAACTCGAATCACAATTTAAACAAGTATTACGTGAACGCAAACTACGAGAAGGCAAAGGCTTTGACATTCCAGAATTGGCATTGGCCAACATATTAGTTGCGTTTGCTGAAGGAAAAATTTGTCAATACGTGAGAACCGGATTTGAAAAAAAACCCAGTGAGAGCTTTAACGATCAATGGTTATTTTTAATGGCGAGTAAATAAAGCTTTACCCTGAATACATACAAAAATAAGCACTGAGCTATCAGTGCTTTTTTATTCATATCATAATATAACCATAAACCTACTTTTTAACGCACAATAAAAAGGAATCACAATCGTGAGTCAATTAGCTGATCTTGTCCCATCACCCTTGTGGCAATTATTCGATCAACTCTGCCAAATTCCTCGTCCTTCGAAACATGAACAACGCGTTTCAACATGGATACAACAATGGGCTACCTCGCTAAATCTTGAGGTTAGCGAAGACAACGTTGGAAATTTACTTATTCGTAAGCCTGCAACAGCAGGAATGGAAAATAAAAAAGGGGTTATTTTACAAGCCCACATGGACATGGTGCCACAAAAAAATAATGACAAAGAACACGACTTTCTCAATGACCCAATTGAAGCATATATTGATGGCGACTGGGTCACAGCCAACGGCACAACGCTGGGTGCTGATAACGGAATTGGTTTAGTATCAGCACTGGCAGTGTTAGCGAGTAAAGATATTGCACACGGTCCATTAGAAGTATTGATCACGATAGATGAAGAAGCAGGTATGACTGGCGCTTTTGGCTTACAACCTAATTGGCTACAAGGCGACATTTTAATTAATACTGATTCAGAACAAGAAGGTGAAGTGTACATGGGTTGCGCCGGCGGCATTGATGGTAATGCGCAATTTGATTTAACTTTCCAACCCGTAGAAAAAGACACGACAGCATTTAATTTATCAATTTCAGGGCTAAAGGGCGGCCATTCTGGTGTTGATATTCACACGGGTCGTGCTAATGCGTGTAAACTCTTAGTGCGCTTCCTATTGATTGCCACTGAGCGCTTTAACATAAAACTTACCGAATTAAATGGCGGCAGTTTACGAAATGCGATTCCTCGTGAAGCCGAAACAAGTTTTGTTGTTGAAAATAAACATATTGACGCATTAAAACAGTGTCTTAATGATTATTTAGCCACAATACAGTTTAGTTTAAAAGCGATTGAAACCAACATAGACATGTTGCTTATTTCGCCTGAGGAATTCGAACATTGTTGGACGCCAAAGTGCCAAGCTCAAATATTAAATGCGATAAATGCTTGCCCTAACGGCGTTATTCGCATGAGTGATGATATTGAAGGCATTGTTGAGTCTTCATTAAATCTTGGCGTTATGCGCACCAAAGGCAAGCGTTTTGAATGCATGACATTAATACGTAGCTTAAATGATGATGGTCGCGCAGCTGTTGAGTCAATGGTGCATTCTGTTTTTACACTTGCAGGGGCTAAAATAAGCTTTGATGGTGCTTACCCTGGTTGGAAACCCGATACTACCTCACCCATCATGGCAACAGTTCGCGACGTGTATCAAGCGCTATTTAATACGCTACCAAAAATTATGGTGATACATGCTGGGTTAGAATGTGGATTATTCAAATCGTCCTATCCCAAATGGGATATGGTTTCGATCGGACCAACGATAAAATTCCCTCACTCCCCTGATGAAAAAGTACATATTGCTTCCGTCGGAAAATATTGGCAATTATTAGTTGAGGTATTAAAGCAAATACCAGATAAAACTGCCCTTTAATCTTTAAAGCGTATTAGACTTGAGTCTAATACGCTTTTTTATTTTTTAGCTGTATACTCAGTTTAGGGAGAGACTATGGAACGAGAATTATGATCCAGCCAGAACAAATAATAATAGCTGATGATCACCCATTATTCAGACAAGCTTTATTAGATACCTTAAAGGTACAATTGACGCAAACACAGTGGGTAGAAGCACAAACCATTGAAGAACTTGAACAACAACTACAAACGAATCAGTCAGCTGATATGTTGTTGCTTGATCTCAATATTCCAGGTGCTCATGGCTTTAATACGTTAATTCATGTTAGAAACCATTTTCCTCAAATTCCTGTTGTTGTTGTCTCGGCACACGAAGATCAAGACACCATCAGTAAAGCTATGGAATATGGTGCAGCGGGATTTGTACCTAAGTCAACGCCTGTCGATACTATCTTTGCTGCCATTCAAAAGGTTTTTATGGGCGATATTTGGTTACCGCCAACCTTTACGCCAAATAGTAAAACACAACATGTTGATATTGCTGAAAGTGTTGCGAGTTTAACCCAACAGCAATATCGAATTTTAATGATGTTTGCGCAAGGCATGTTAAACAAACAAATTGCCTATGACCTGAACGTATCAGAAGCAACGATTAAAGCACATGCAACTGCGATTTTTCGTAAGCTTAATGTTAGAAACCGAACACAAGCCGTTATCGCGATTAGTCAATTAGACTTATCAGAACAACAGTTTGCTGAAGAATAACCTAGCCGCTTAATCAGCCTAAATGTGGCTGATTATATCGTCATTATGTTAAGTATTTATCTTGTAGCTTTTTCGCTAACATTGCACTCATCATTGCTCTGAGCGCCGCAGGTTTTACTAATTTTCGCATAAAACCAACATCAGCTGCTTTAGTTTTTTCTTCTATATCTTCATCGGTGGTAGCCGTGATCAATATCGCTGGCAGATATTGATTCGATTGTTCTCTTAACGCTTGTATCAAATCAAGGCCGTTATGATCGTCGTCAAGCTGGTAATCTACCAATAAAATTTCAGTATCATTATAGTGCTCGGCAAACAGGATTTTTGCTTCTTGATAAGATGCCGCCGCCAATACATTACATTGCCAAGCATTTAATAATTCAACCATGCCACTAAGCACATCATGATCATTATCAATACACATCACAGTAATACCACTAAAGCCGACATTAATTTGCGGTTTCTCTATCACTGGTTGAACATTTATTGCGGCCTTGTTTAGCCCTACAGTGAAACTACAACCCTGTGAAAGTTTAGAGGTTAGTCCGAGCTGATGCCCCAAAATATTTGCCAAACTTTGGGTAATATTTAACCCCAAACCTAACCCTCTACTGCTTCCAGATGTTTGTGGTGTATTCAATTGTGTAAACTGTTCAAATACTATGTTTTGTTTGTCTTCGGGAATTCCCGGGCCATTATCAGCCACTTGAATAATCACCTTTTCGTCATGACACCTTGCTCCTAACAATACTTTACCAGGACTCGCATAGCGAAAAGCATTACCGACTAAATTTTGTAAAATTCGCCGCAGCATATGTTTATCTGAAAGCACCCACAACGAGGTTGACGCAACGCGAAAATCCACCGATAACTCTTGTGCTGATGCGGAAAACTCTTGGCTTAAATCGTTAAATAACGGTTGCAAAGGAAACGCTTCAAAGTGTGCTTTAATGTTGCCACTTTCAATACGGGCAATTTCACTTAAATCAGCCAAAAGGTCATTCGCCACTTTCAATGAGTGATCAATGTTTTTCACTTGTCGCTGCTGTACTTCATTTAAGTTATCTTGACTAGCAAGTGCCGAAGTAAAAAGTCTAGCAGCTTCGAGAGGCTGCATTAAATCATGGCTACAAGCCTTTAAATATAAGCTTTTTTTAATGTGAGCTTGCTCTGCTTTTTCTCGTGCAAATTCTAACGCTTCATTGGCTTGTTCTAACTTTTGTGTTCGTTCTTGTACAACAGTTTCTAAGTCAAAATTTTCAGCTTTAAGCATTTGCTCTGCATGTCGATAAGCCGTGATATCTGAGAACATCATCACAAAACCACCATCTGGCAACGGATTTCCTTCAATACGGATAACCTGACCATTATCTTGCTCTCGCTCTGAACTATGGGAACTACCAGATCGTAAATAAGCTATTCGTTTATTCACTTGCTGCTCTATGTTACCTTCGCCAACTAAGCCTCGTGAAATGTTATAGCGAATGAGTTTTTCGATTTTAACCCCTGCATAGATCAGTTCTTTCGGGTATTTAAAAATATCGAGGTATTTTTTATTCCACGCGACAAGCTTTAAATCTCGATCAACAATAGAAATACCCTCACTGGCATTTTCGATCGCACTTTGTAATAAATGCTGAATTTGCTGTTGCTTTTGGTTAGATGCATCTTCCACCAAGACAGCTAGCTCATCTAATGCAATATCTCGCCCGTCTAAAGCTGAAGAGATCACTAACTGTGCAGACGAAGAACCCATCACACTTGCTAGGGTGTTTTCAGTATATTGCAATAATCGCTGATTATAGACAGCCAAGCCTAATGCTCTTTTATTATGCTGTTGGTTAAATTGCGCAAAACTGTCAGCGGCTTTATTTATACCAACAAAACGCGAAACAAGTAATTCAAGTTCATGACTATTAATTTTACGACTTTTACGCGAAGTTGCTTGCATATCAGGTAGTTGCCATTCAAGAAACACAGAGGCTTGAACTCGTTCTTGAACACTTTGCCGGCTCATTATAGATAACGCCCACATCACCAGTACATTCACCCCTAAACTCAATAAATTTGCGCTGCTTTTAGAGGGTAATAAACCATCAGTGATCGGTGATTGATAAAAGCCAAATTGGGGTAAAAAGTTTAACGATAACCACAAAGTAAAGCCCACTAATATTCCGCCATATACGCCTGTTAGACTCGCTCTTCGCCAGTAAAAAGCGGCAATTAATGCTGGGGTTAGTTGGGCAAATGCACCAAAAGCAATTTCTCCTAATGAACTTAATGTATCGGGCGAAGCGAGTAAAAAAACACCATAGCCAAGCAAAATCACCATCAACACTAATAACTTACGAATTTTCAGTAATCGTTGTCTGAAATTATCGTAATCTGTGTGGCGCGTATTACTTGAACGGAACAACATGGGAAAGACAATCTCATTGCTTAACATGGTACTTAATGCAATGGAAGAAATAATAACCATAGAGCTAGCCGCAGATATTGCACCTAAAAAAGCCACTAAGGTTAACCAGGTTTGTTCTTGTGTCCAGGGTAAGAAAAGCACATAAGTATCAGCGGGAACTGAGTCCCCTAATAATAAATCACCAGCGAGGCCAAGTGGTGCAGCAAATAACGCAAAGACTAATAAATAAAGCGGAAAAACGCGACGACTTAACCACGTGTCTTTTTCATCTTTAAGCTCAACAACCATCACTTGGAATTGTCGTGGAAGCGACAAAAAAGCTGCCATAACAATGATCAACATGGCTGACATAGACAGCAAATTCGGAGTATTAAAGTTTTGATATAGCTGTATATTAGCGCCAGATTGATGCCAAATTTCACTTGGAGAATCAAATAATACGAAGCTGACAAATAATCCAACGGCTAAAAAGGCAATAAGCTTAACTAAACTTTCAAAAGCAATGGCAAGCACAACCCCTGGGTGCCGTTCAGTAACGTCAATATTCCTAATACCGAACATGACGGTAAAACCCGCAAGTACTAAACTAACAATCAAGCCAAAACCCCAGGTACTTACAACATTAGTGGCTTGCAATTGTTGAAACGAATACACAATTGCTTTCAATTGAAGGGCGATATACGGCATAGTGCCAATGAGTGCAACTAAGGTAACTATGATCGCTAAATTATGTGACTTACCGAACCTTGACGCGAGTAGATCAGCTATTGATGTTAAGTTTAATTTTAAACTAATTCGGATAATGCGCTGAATAAAAGGCCAAAAAAATAAAAAAATTATTATTGGCCCTAAATAGATAGGAATATGCGATAAAAAATTACTTGATGCCTGGCCGGTCGTTCCTAAAAAACTCCATGAGGTGCAGTAAACACCAAGAGAAAGCGCATAAATATACTTCTGCGCCTGCTTTGCTAGTCGATGGCGATACTTATCGCCTAAATAGGCAATAATAAACAACAACCCAATATAACTAATACTGATCAGGGTTAACTGCCAATTAGGAAACATAAAACCGCTCAAAAAAACTATGAATAAGCTAAGTTTCCAAATATTGAGCACAAAAGCAATTAGATTTTGGTCTAATTGCTAAATAGGCTTTGTTTTACAAGAAATTACCCATATAAAGCACCGTAAGTATTCTGTTCATAACGGCCACTGAGCGCAACAAGTAATTCAAATACTTTGCATTAGCGACTTTGCTGTTGTCGCAATATATTGTTCAAACGCTGCGTTTATTGCTACTTCCTGCTCAAAAACAGGGAAATAGAAATTACCTAAAAATATCATGTCAAAATATCCAGCAGTTAACGCAAATGGCTTAACAAAGCAATCAGGCGCGGTTGCTTCAGCGCCCGTTGAAATAACAGCGTTATACTTATTTTTTAACGCTCTTCCCATCAACTTCTTAACAGTTAACAGATCTGTTAACCGATCAAAAAACACCTTCATTTGCCCTGACATCGCATACCAATAAACAGGGCTTGCATACACAATTAAATCATATTGAAGCACCTGTTCAACCAAGGTGAGAAAGTCATCGTCTTGGTTTTGATGCTGATAATCATAATACGATAATTGATAATGAGTGAGGTCGATAATATCAGCAGATAACACAGAAGCTAATGCATCAGCACTTTTTGTTGTATTACCATTTTTTCGCGAGGTTGCCACAATAATAACGGTCTTCATACATTCAATTCCTGACTATGTTTTTGTGATTCTTGATACTTATTTCGCTCTTGAGGAATATCACTTGTATATTCAACAAACTCTACTTCGAAGCCGTTGGGATCGATAAAATACGCATTTTTTCGCTGAGTTAATACTTCACCACTACTTGTACGCTCAAAACCTGCGGTTTCAAGGCGAGTAATCAGTGCCTGCAAGTTATTTGTCACAAAGGCAAAATGCGCTAATCCGACAGTAGCTCCCTGCAAGTTTCTATTCTCACCCGTGCCTCCATCATTAAAAGTTAAATATTGGTAATCATCACCAAAATGAAGCCATTGCCTCTTTTTACCGTACCAAGTTTGCGTATCACGTCCACGTATATGCCAGTGGGGAAACGCTGCTTGGTAAAATGTCAGCGTTTCAGGGATATCTTTTACCACGAGATTGATATGTTCTAAATGCACGATTACACCTCCCTTATTGCGTTATTTGTTCATCATTGTGTGATTAAACAGTGCTAAATAATTAGTTAAAAAAACCGATAACGGCTTTCGCTCATGGGGGGTTAAAAGTACTGGATTAGGTATATTCATGTTGTTCACTCCTGTTTTTATTATGAATAAATCGAAGCTTAAAACCTCAAGTTATATTGAGGTAAAGGTTTTTTTTGCTTATAGTGAAAAAAACTTAGGAGCACCATTATGCAAGACGCACATTTATCTGTCGGACGTGTCGCCAAACGAGCTGGGGTTAACGTATCAACCTTACATTTTTACGAAGCTAAGGGCCTGATCAGAAGTTGGCGCAATACTGGCAATCAACGACGTTACAAGCCCGATGTATTAAGACGAATTTCGGTGATCAAAGCAGCTCAAAAAATGGGTGTTAGCCTTGAGGAAATAAAACAAGCATTTGCCTCACTGCCCAATAATCGCACGCCTACTACGCAAGACTGGCAAGTACTCGCGAGCCAGTGGCAGCAAGCCTTAACGATGCGTATTAGTTACATGAAAAGGCTTAAAGACAGTTTAACGGGGTGTATTGGTTGCGGGTGTTTATCAATGAACAGCTGTCCGTTATATAATCCAGAAGACACCTTAGGAGATATAGGCTCTGGCCCTGTTATTTTAGATAAAAAATAACAGGCAATTGCATATCGTTATTTAAAACTTATTTTACCGTTTGGCTATAAAATTCAGCGATATATTTGCCGCCTTTAATTTCGCCAATAAAGCGTAATTTTAATTTGTCACCTTTGTTAGGTATTAACTCGCCTAAATTGGTTTCACGTTTCCAGTAATAAGGTGTGTCTTTCATCCCTAATTGATAGCCAGTTGGATTATTAGCGTTATCCACCGTAAAGAGTGTTGCTGTATCAAGTGGAAACGTAGAATTAACCGTAGTAATCCCGTTTTCATGCATAACGTTGATTTCAAACTCGCCTGATTGCAACACACATTTTTGATTTATCACATCACAATGACCAAAAGGCTGCATATTATATAAACGTAGATCACTCGCTTGATCTTCTAAATACAGGTCTGATAATACATAACCACCTAGAATAAGAAATGGGGCCAGTAAAATGGCAAGTTTGGTGTGACGGTTCATCCAATCATCCTATCTTTTTTATAATACTTGGGTTAGCAAACAATACACTTTATTACTCAGTAATATTATTTGTTAAACCAAATATTCTATCATTTTCGCGGAAAAGAAAAGCTTCTACCCTTACAAGTAGAAGCTTTTGATTAATGCGCGAGCATTTAATTAATGGTCATGCGCCGCAGCCACTTCACCATGTGGTGTGCGGAAGTTTGTTACTAAGTCTTGAATTTCTTGTGGTGCAGGAGCACTCAACTTAAGAATAACAAAAGCGACAGTGAAGTTAATCAATGCCCCAACAGCACCGAAAGCTTCTGGTGAAATACCCATAAACCAATTTGGATCCATGTCGCCTAAAAACTCAGTGCCTTTAACAAACATAATGCCTTTATGTTGGAATACATACAGTAACGTTGCACCAATACCTGAACACATGCCCCAGATAGCAGCTTTACTATTCATCGTTTTAGAGAAAATCCCCATCATTAATGCTGGGAAGATACTCGATGCTGCTAAACCAAAAGCAAGAGCAACGGTACCGGCGGCAAATCCAGGCGGATTGAGCCCCAAATAACCTGACAACAATATCGACAGTGTCATGACTATTCGTCCGGTTAATA
Source organism: Thalassotalea sp. 1_MG-2023 (assembly GCF_030546745.1). Taxonomy (GTDB): domain Bacteria; phylum Pseudomonadota; class Gammaproteobacteria; order Enterobacterales; family Alteromonadaceae; genus Thalassotalea_C. Next base: position 121,110 of record NZ_JAUOPD010000003.1, on the reverse strand, counting down.
GCTCATTCTTCTCCGACATATCAGGCGTAAGTATCCCTTTCATTAAATCATGGGATATAGAGGAAGATATTGCTAAGAGTAGACCTGCGGCGGTAGATAATGCTGCGGCTAAGCCACCGGCAGCTACCAATGCAATCACCCAATTAGGTAAATTTGCAATCGCTGGATTGGCTAATACCATAATGTCACGGTCAACTTTTACCATTTCATTTGTATCAGCATCAGCAACATATTGTACTTTACCGTCACCATTTTTATCTTCAAACTTTAATAAACCCGTTTTTTCCCAATCTTTAAACCATTGCGGACGTTCAGCATATTCAAGGTTTTGACCCGCCACTGGTTCAATAGTATTCATCAAATTCAACCTTGCCATTGCACCTACCGCAGGGGCAACTGTATAGAGCAACGCGATAAATACTAAGGCATAACCTGCTGATGAACGTGCAGCTTTTACCGATGGGACAGTAAAAAAGCGCATAATCACGTGAGGTAAACCCGCAGTACCGATCATTAGTGATAACGTATAAGCAAACATATTAACCGAATTACCTAATACTCCCGTGGTATACTCTTTAAATCCTAAGTCGGTCACCACCATATCAAGTTTATCAAGTAAATAAACACCGCTACCATCAGCTAACGTTGAACCTAAACCAAGTTGTGGAATTGGATTACCTGTTAACTGTAAGGAAATGAAGATTGCCGGAATAGTGTATGCCATGATCAATACACAGTATTGAGCTATTTGCGTATAAGTGATCCCTTTCATGCCACCTAAAACAGAGTAAACAAACACGACCCCCATACCGATGTATAACCCGTGGTCGTAATCAACTTCTAAGAAGCGCGAGAAGGCAACGCCAACACCTTTCATTTGACCAATGATGTAGGTCATTGAAGCAATAATCAAACAGACAATCGCCACAATTCTAGCAGTACGAGAATAATAACGGTCACCAATAAACTCTGGCACCGTAAACTTACCATGTTTGCGCATATAAGGTGCTAAACACATAGCGAGTAAAACGTAGCCGCCTGTCCACCCCATTAGGAATACAGAGCCCCCGTAACCTAAAAAGGCGATCAGGCCAGCCATCGAAATGAAAGACGCTGCACTCATCCAGTCGGCACCAATCGCCATACCGTTTTGTAGCGGTGTTACTCCGCCGCCAGCCGCGTAAAAGTCGCTAGTTGAGCCCGCTCGTGCCCACCATGCAATGAAGAAATATAATGCAAAAGTACCGCCTACGGCGATCCACGTATAGAGCCTTAACTCATCCATTACGCGTCCTCCACATTATATTTTTTATCGAGGTCATTCATTTTTTTGGTGTACCAAAAAATAAGACCAACGAATGTATAAATAGAACCTTGCTGTGCAAACCAGAAACCTAGTTTATACCCACCCAGACGAAATTCATTTAGCGGCTCAACTAACAGTAAGCCAAACCCAAATGACACCACGAACCAGATAGCAAGACAGATAAATATTAGGCGAAGATTATCTTGCCAATATGACGCTTTGTCTTCCATTGTTTTCTCCTAGCATTGAGCTTTAAAGCCCATTATTATTGCGCTTTTTTATTATTTCGCGCTTTTAATACCTGTTGTTTTTATCGTTAGTTTTATGATGCTTTAGCTTTTTATAGATTTAAAAAGCACAATAAAACTAAACTAAGATACACACTAACAAGGTTTTTTTTGCCGAGGTATTACACTTTAGTCTAGGGGGTGACGATCTTAGTTGACCGAACACCTAATAATGCACTACAACAGACTAAGATTTTAAATGTTGATTTTATATAAGGAACAAACATGGATAATGAAATAGCCGAAGTTCGTGACTTTATTCAAGCCATTCCTCCATTTGATCAACTACCATTAAACAAAATTCAATCATTAATAAACGCTATTCGAATTTGTTACATCAAACAGCAGCAAACACTTCCACCAAGCCAGTGTGAGCAAAATTCACTTTTCATTATTAGAAAAGGTGCTCTTGCCTATTACAATAAAAATAATGAATTAACTGGAAAATATGGTGAAGGCGATATATGTACTGCTTTTTGCCACACAGAACATAGCGAAGACATTACCGTAGAAACCGAAGAAGATACGCTTGCTTACTGTATTCAATATCAAACACTGCAAGAAATTATTCGCCAATACCCTGCAGTGATTAACTTTTTTCAAGATAGCTCGGCACAAAGATTAAAAAGTAAGATGTCTCAACTAAATGAGGATGCTATTTTAGCATCATCGTTAATGAACACCGATATCAGCCAGTTTTACCATAGTCCAGTTGCCACGATTACTGAAAACAGTTCTATTCAACAAGCCGCTATTGAAATGACAACGTTAGGTTTCTCATGTTTGGTTGTTACTTCCAACGATACTGCTCGCCTGCCAGTTGGTATAGTAACCGATAAAGATTTACGACAACGATGTATTGCAAAAGGGCTAGACTATTCACTGCCCGTGAGTGAAGTAATGACCAAAAACATGCTGACAATTAATGAAGGCAGTCGCGCTTATGATGCGCTTATGTTGATGACAGCAAAGCGCATTCACCATTTGCCTGTTCTTCAGCACAATAAATTGTTAGCCATGGTCACCATTACTGATTTAATGAATCATGAAAGCCAAAATGCGGTTAACTTAACTCACCTTATTCGTAAAGCAAGTTCATTAGAAGAATTAACACAAATTAGTAAATTGTTACCTAAGCTACAAATTAAAATGGCCAAGCTAGGCACCACAGCAGATCATGTAGGTAAAAGCATAAGCGCTATCACTTCTGCTTTTACCATAAGGTTAATAGAACTGGCTGAGCAGCAACTAGGTAAAGCTCCTGTCAGCTTTGCTTGGTTAGCAGCAGGTTCACAAGCTCGAGAAGAGCAATTTGCCCATTCCGATCAAGACAATGCGTTAATTATCAGTAATGACATGAAACCAGAACACGATCAATGGTTTCTCAATTTGGCAACATTTGTTTCAGATGGACTAGCGACCTGTGGCTTTATTTATTGCCCAGGCGACATTATGGCGACCAATCAGCAATGGCGTCAAACTCAGCAAGTTTGGCATGAATATTTCAATAGTTGGGTTAATACTCCTAGCCCTCAAGCGCTACTAAATAGTAGTGTTTTTTTCGACTTAACCACGGTTCACGGCAATGAGGATTTATTAAACGAGGTAAGAACACAACTGCTAACTAAAACGAAGAAAAGCACACTTTTCCTCGCTCATTTATCAAGAAATGCACTGTTAAATAGACCGCCTTTAGGCTTTTTTAGGGACTTTGTATTAATAAAAGATGGAGAAAACAAACAGGTACTGGATTTAAAACATAATGGTATCGCTCCTATTGTTGATTTGGCGCGAATTTACGCGCTTAGCCAAGGCATTTCAGCAACCAATACCATCGAACGTCTTAAACAAACAGCGGGCACACCTGCTTTAACAAAGTCTTCTGCGGCAAATTTAATCGACGCTTTTGAATTTTTGTCATTATTACGAATGGAGCATCAAGCTAAAAAGCTTGCAGCTAACTGTCAAGCTGACAATTTTTTAGCGCCAAAAGATATCTCAAAATTAGAGCGAGAGCATTTAAAAGACGCTTTTAAAGTGATTAAAACATTACAAGACGCACGACAGTCGAGTTATTAATTATATGTGGCGACATCAATTTTTATTTAATTGGTTTTTTGGTTTGGAAATAGCACGTAAGAAGGCTTACTTATCTGCACCAGCGGGCCCATTAAAAGACTATCTTTCCGTACCATTTCCGGCTTTGCATACCCCCTTAAGCCAACTCAATTTAATTGCACTTGATTTTGAAACCACAGGGCTTAATGCAGTAAAAGATAAGTTATTAACTGTTGGTCATGTAGAAATCAATAATCAACAAATTTTGCTTGGCAGTGGATATCATCAAATCATCAACACTCAACGTGAATTACTTGCAGACAATGTCGCAATCCATCAAATAACCGATCAACAACAACAACAAGGAAAACCTTTAGCACAGGTTGTTAAACACTTACTTAAAACCCTTGCGGGTAAACCAGTGTTAGTGCATTTCTCTCGCATAGAGAAACAATTTTTACAACGAGCTTGTTTAGAACTTTATGGTATCGCGCCACCATTACCTATAATAGACACCCTGTTGCTCGCTAAAAAACGTTTAGATAAACGTGATGTCGCCTACGACCCATCTGAATTGAGATTAAGTGCGCTACGACAACATTATCAATTACCACGTTATCAAGCACATAATGCACTCAGTGATGCAATCGCCACTGCTGAGCTATTTTTAGTAGAAAGCCAACATCATTACGCTAATGCAACATTAAAAGATTTATTAAGTTAAGTGATTCATCATTAGGGCCTGTTACTTTTACGAGATTAAAATTTGTTCGAACTAAACGCTTAAGCTCAACAGACCCTAATAATTCATTCGAAATATCTTGAATATCACTGCTTAGAAAAATAGATCGTCTATAATTAATGGAAAACATCAAGGAGAGAAAAGGGTTTGAAACATCGTTGGCGAAAAGCCTTTATGGTAATTGCAGCACTAGGATGTGTATTGATACTGCTATTGAAGTACATAGACGATGAAAAAGTAGCTCAACACCAAACCATAGATATCGCAGTTTCTCTTACACCACTATCAGCACCGCTTTATGTAGCGAAGGCTATTAATGCCTTTGATAAACAATGCGTTTCTGTCAATATCATTGATGTGGTCGGTGGTAAACGTGCGTTCGATTTAGTTGAATCAGGACAAGTTAATTATGCCACAACATCTGATTCAGTTATCGCCTTTCAAAGTTTGAATCGTCCACCTATCGTGTCACATGCCATGTTTGTACACTCTGACAACGACATTAAGCTGTTAAGTAAGCACTCTTCACAGGTCGAAAAAATTACGGATTTAGCAGGCAAAAAAGTGGGTTTAACGTTAAAAACAGCCGGTGAATATTTTTTTACCGCCTTGCTCGCACTTGAAGGGTTAACGTATACAGATATCATCATCAAAAATTACTCCCCTGACCATTTACACAACGCACTGGAAACAGGAGAAGTTGATGTCATCGTTTCTTGGGAACCCTACGCCTTTCAAACCATTCAAACCTTGAACGAAAAAATAAAAGTACATCAAACGAAGAATTTAAACTCATTAAGTTTCAATCTAATATCTACTAATACGCAGGCACAAGATGTTGCTACCACACAATGCTTATTAGCAGGACTCATTAAAGCAACTGAATTCATTGCGGTACAACCTAAAAAAGCCAAAGCAATTGTTAAAAATAAACTAAACGTGGATCAAGCTTTTATCGACTGGGTGTGGCGTGACTATATTTTTAAAGTCGGCCTAGACAATTCATTACTCTTAAGTATTGAATCGCAAGCAATGTGGGCATATGAACAACATTTATCTTCACAAAACAACAAAACTTTGATGGCCAATAATCAATATAGGCATTACATTGATACAAGGGCCTTATCAGAAATAAACCCTCGATTAGTTAACGTCTATTTTTAACAGGTAACGCATGACAACAGCATTAATTCAACGTGTTTCTTATTTCGCTTTCGGGTGCTGCTTTGTCTTTTGTATGATTATTTTTAGCGTTTATTTTGCCTATCAAAGTATTACTTTAGCTGCGCAAAGAGAAGCCTTTGCCCAACGTATTGAAAGTCACACGGATGTAATCAAGCAAGTCATTCTGAGTAAGCAATTGTTTGCAAAAGATAACGATATAGATGAGTGGTTACATTACCACAACCAATTACAAAGAATACTCAATACCGCCCCCACGATGACAGCAAAACAACAAGTTATTTTAAACAGTATTAAAAGTCGCAACCTAAACCTAAAAGCATTATTTGAAAAGCAAACGCCAGTGCAATTTAACAACGCCAACAAAATCATGCAGAACCATTTTAACGCGAGATTATTAACCCAACTTGAGTCTATTCGAGCAGACGCCGTTAATTTATCAGCTGATGTTCAAGAAAATATCCGCGACACCCTTGAACATAAATTCATGTTAATCGCGATAGTGCTGTTACTTTCATTGGGTACATTAACATTTACCGCGATAAAGCTTCGACGCATTCTAAAAACCTCCCTGACAGAAGTAGACAGTGCCATTACACATAATGCTACCGATGACTTTCAAAAAATTGAGCTGACATACCCTTCAGAAGAATTTGAAAGCATTGTTCAACATTTTCAAGAAATGAACAAAAAGTTACAAGAAAATAGTGTTTCCATTGATGCCATGCAGCAAATCATCGCTAAAAGAACCGAAGTATTAGAAGAAATGACCCGAACCGATCCACTGACAAAAGTAGCTAACCGACGGGCTATTTATGAACGTGGTGCGTTAGAGTTTTCTCGCAATAATCGTTCTTCTTTACCATTAACCGTTATGCTATTTGATTGTGATTATTTCAAAAAAGTTAATGATCAGTACGGTCATTTTGGCGGTGATCAACTCCTTAAACATCTATGCCACGTTTGCCAATCAGAAATACGTGATATTGACTTCTTAGGTCGTTACGGTGGAGAAGAGTTTGTGATTATGTTACCTAACTGTGATAACAGTGGCGGTATTGAAACAGCAAAACGAATTCAACAACAACTTGCTAGTCAACCATTAGTATTCAAAGGACAAGAAGTTTTTGTTACCTTGAGTATCGGCATATGTTCCTTAACGTCAGATCATAAAAGCTTTGAACAATTGGTCAATGATGCTGATCAAGCCATGTATCGCGCTAAAAATAATGGTCGAAACCGCATTGAAGTGTGTGCAGCCTAAAAAGCTTTGTCAGTTAAATAGTGTGGTCATGTTCCGTGTTCATCACTAAACGCAGCGTTTGATGAATATCACTAACTTGCGCATTAACATCTTTAACAATTTTTTCAGCGAGGGTACGTGAATGCACAACTTCATTTTGTACGCTTTCCATCGCTTGTTCAAATTCTACAAAGTGGCCTCGCTGTTGATTAATATGTGCCAAGGCATCTTCAGCCACACTCGCAGAAGCTATCGCTTGTTCCACTACATGTTCAGCATTCTCTTTTAATAAAGCCGCGATACCTTTTTGCTGATGAGAAGCGTTTTCAATACCATAAATATTATTTTCTAAGGTCAAGCTCGCTTGATTGAGTTGTTCTAATCGTTGGCTAACTTGGTTAAGTGATTCCTGCGTTTTACCTGCAAGTTGACGCACTTCATCTGCAACCACTGAGAAGCCTCGACCATGTTCACCAGCACGAGCAGCTTCAATTGCCGCATTTAGCGCGAGTAAGTTTGTTTGATCAGCAATAGAGCTGATCACATCAACAATCGAACCTACACTTTCTACCGATTGTGAAAGTGACAGGATAGCTTCCCTACCAGCACTTGCAGCCTGATTAGTCTGTTCGCTAGCGATCAATACCTCATGTACCTTGGTTTGGCTATCATTCATCGCCTGCTCAGTATTTTTCGCGTTGTCCACGACTTGTTGCGACAACGTATTCACGTTGTCAGTCACCTGTGCTAAAGCTCCCATTACTTGCACTACGCCCGTTAAATGTTGATCGGTACTTGCAGAGGAATCCAAAATATTTCCCGCTTGATTTTCCATCGTTTTCATGGCGGTTGACACTAAATTTAATTGTTGTGCTTTTTGTGTATCTTCTTGCGCCAGTTTCGACACCATTTGATTGAAACTATGTGAAATTTCGCCCAATTCAGTTTTTAATGGAATACCGGTGATATTATCAACTCGACCTTCATTAACTAACGTGACAAAACTATCGCGCAGTTTACGTAACGGGTTTAACACCACGCTACGTGTTAACCAATAATTAGTGGCTAAGAATATGATCAAAAATGATAATAACCCTATAACAACAATAGATAATTGTTGATTCACCTGTTTCTCAGCCTGCGTAATTTCGGCTTCACCATTTAAAATAATACTCTCTAAATCATCCACTTGATGGGTCAGTAAAGACAACCCTTGTTGACGTTGCTGTTCATTTTCTAACGTGTTTTTTAATTCAAACTGATAACGGCTGATCAATGAAGACAATTCTGACAGTGCCTCTTCACTCGCGTCTTCTTTATCGTCTTCATCTGAAAAAAAGTCGTCTTCTTCGTCCGCTTCTTCGGTATAAATCTCCAACAATGGCATTGCCGACAACTGCTCTTCTAAGTCTTTGAGTGCTTGTAATGAAAATGATAGCGATTCACTGCCAGTTTGTTGTTGATTAAACATAGTTTCGCGACTGTCTACTAAATCAAACAGCGCAGAAGAAAGGCTGTTATTTAGCTGTAGGTAATCTTGTTTTTGTTCGTCACCCAGCGCCTGTGTTTGTATTACATATTCTGATAATTGCTGATTTATCGCAGAAATACCACGCTCGCCGTTTCGTAGTAAAGCTAGAGGGTCGCCACTGAGTTTTCCCATCGCTCTGTATTTAGTCTCAATATCTTTTTTTAGTGCTTTTGATTTCTGTGATATTGCTAATGCTAGTTGCGGTAACGCTAACTGTTCGGTATGAACGAGTATTTCATCAAGGATAGCTTCAGCCTCTGTTAACTGACTTGCATCACCTGATTGTAAATATCGTCGAACCGTGCGACTAAACTCAACCGTAATCAGTGACTTTAGTTGTTGATATTCATCATATTGTTTTCTGCTTTGTGACAATGACTCACTCACATGATACATCGTCGCAAGAAAAATTAAGGCAAATAGACTGATTGCAATAACGGAGGAACGAGAAAAAGTGGATACACGCACAAAACTACCTACAACTAAAAATGTGTGAACAGGCATTCTCGTACAGTTTTATGACGATTAAGTTACATTAACATGACATTTTTATGTCATGTTAACTTTGAATCCTACCCTTATTGATGTGAACTTTTCGGCTCACATCAATAACACACTGTTTGGTTTTAAGTTATTTATGTAATAGCAATCAAGTAGGTATATTGATCAATAAACTCTTATTTTTGAAGTAAATTATATACTTCAATGCATGCACCTAATGTGTGGTAATCACACTTTGCACCTGCAGAGCTTTTTTTGTTTGAGTATTTGCTATTATCTTGCTTTAGCAATCGATACCAAGCGCCGTACTTATGATCAATAAAATTTTCCCAGCAATAATGCCAAAGCTGATGATAGTGAGTTAAATATTTTTCATCATTAGTTGCTTTAAACAACATGGCTGCCGATGCAATGCTTTCTGCTTGCACCCAAAAATATTTATCTGTATCGCACCAATTTCCGTCATGATCAAAACCATATACCAAACCACCGTGTTCATTATCCCAGGCAAGTTGATATGAGCGATCAAAGAGTTCGGTAGCTTTTTCAACTAACCATGGCTCTGGTGATATTTCATTAATAAGTAATAACAGCTTTGTCCATTCTGTTTGATGCCCCGGTTGATAACCCCAAGGACGATAAATGTTTTTTGGATCGTCTTTGTTATATAGCCAATCTGCTTCGAAGTTAGCGTCATAGTGCTCCCATACTAAACCATTAGTTTTATTCGCTAGAACGACACAGATGTTTTTTGCTATCGTTTGTGCACGTTCTAAGAATTTATTGACTCCTGTCGCTTGATACGCTGCAATCATTGCTTCACATATATGCATATTAGCATTTTGCCCCCGATAAGGAGATAACTCACCTTCGGTCGATAAAGTGTCAGCGTATAAGCCATAGTCAACTTGCCAAAAACGCTGTTCAAGTAAATCAAAAATATGTTCTATTTTTACAGTATTTTTAACAACTCCAGCTTTAAAACTAGCGGCATACGCTAATAATACAAAAGCATATCCATATGCCTGTTGAGTCATATCACTTGGAGCGTTATTGGCAATCGTCCACGCATATCCTTGTTCGGCTTCACGCCAATGAACTTTCTCTAAGTAATCGAGGCCATGCTTAATTTTGTCGATATGCTGTGTTTGGCCTAAGTATTTTACTGCTAAGGCATAATTGACAATAATTCGGGTACTACTGACTAAATGTCTAACATCTTTGTCGAATAATGATCCATCATCATTAAAGTTTTGAAAGTACCCTCCCTCACAATCAATAATATTTGGCTCATAGAAGGAATAGATAGACACACAATGGTCTGCCAAGAAGGTACGGCTAAAAAAATTCACACACTGTCCTTTATAACAATTCGATAAGATTAGTAAAATGTTGCGATACGTTCGACTGTTGTGCGTTAAACGTATGCAAAGCTTGCTCAAATTGAGCAAATGCGGGGAATGCTCCTTGCTCGCTGACTGCAATACCACCACAGCCACAAGCAAAATTAATAATATTTTTTAACAACAACTCATCTTGAAGCGTTAGGTCAAAATTATCGATTAAAGACAACATAAACAGCAGCGCACCAATGAAACCGTCACCGCCACCTGTTGTATCGGCTACTTCCACTACTGGCGGCTCACAACGATAATCGCCATAAGGTGTGATATATCGTACTGTGCTACCTCCGTCTGTTATTACGAGCAACTTACAACCATTCGCGATACAAGCTTGAATATATTTAGCTGTAAAGCCATCAGCTAAATACTCAAGTTCTTCGGCAGAAAACTTAAGCACGTCAGCTTGCATAATAAATGTTTGAACTCGTTCTTTATTAGCATAGCCTTCAGCCCATAAGTTATGTCGTAAATTCACATCAAAGCACAACAGTGCGCTATGCTGTTTCGCAATTTTAATCGCTTGTTGAGTGCTCTCTGTAATCAACTGGGTTGTTAGTGTATTACTACAAAAATGGAATATAGATTTATTTGTAAACCAAGCAGAATCAATTTGATTAGCAGAGAATATAACGTCAGCGCTATTATCTCGATAAAACGAAAAGCTGCGATCGTTATCTTTATCAAGCATCACAAATGCTAATGCTGTAGGTGCCGTAGGGTGTTGATAGGTAAAACTAACATCAACACCATATTCACACATCGACGTGATCAAAAAATCACCGAAGGCGTCTTTTCCAACCTGTCCAACAAAATGCGCTTTACCGCCAAGTTTTGCCACAGCTACCGCTGCATTTGCAGGTGCGCCACCGGGAAATTGACGATAGCTTTTAATACTCAGTTTGTCTTGTTGTTGTACATCCACATTCAAAAAATCGATCAGCGCTTCACCAAAACAAATAACTGGCTTCATGCTGCGCCTCCAACTCTTGGTGATTGTTTAGCGCTATAAAGAGCATAAAACAGAATATATATATACGCTAATGCCGGCACAATGAAGCTAGACTGAACAGAGCTAACATCAGCTACATACCCTTGAATTAAAGGCAAAATAGCTCCTCCAACAATACCTTGGCATAATAGTCCAGAGCCTTTTGACGTTAATGGGCCTAACCCTCTTATTGCTAGAGTGAAAATAGTAGGGAACATGATTGAATTAAAAAAGCCAACAGCGAGTATGCTATACATAGCTACATTTCCAGTAGAACTCATACTTATTGCCAGTAATGCCATAGCAACCACACCATTAAACGCTAAAATATAGCTAGGTAAAATGAATCGCGTTAAGTAAGCTCCTACAAAGCGGCCTACCATTGCCGCCCCCCAGTAATAAGCGACCATATCACCTGCTTGCTTTTCACTCATTGCAGCAATATTACTTTGCATAAAGTAATTGACTAAAAAGCTGCCAATTGAGACTTCAGCACCAACATATAAAAAGATTGCCAATACACCTAACAACAGTGACTTTTCTTGCCAAATCGAGCGGTTAACATCGGCAGGTTCTGCGTGCTCAGCACTAATACGTTTAATCGTTGGTAAATGTAAAAATTTAAATGCTACCGCCACTAATATCGTTGCACCCGCGATTAATAAATAGGGTAATTTAACCGCACTGGCATCTGTACTTGACGCAGTAGTTGCTACCGCACCAAAAATAAGGGCACTACCAAAGATAGGCCCAGCAGTATGCCCAAGAGAATTAATGGCTTGTGCTAGGTTTAGTCGACTTGCCGCTGTCGCTTCTTTTCCTAATGAAGCAACGTAAGGATTTGCCGATACTTGTAAAATAGTAATACCCGAGGCAAGCACAAATAATCCGGTTAAAAATACCCAATAAGCGCCAATGTCTGCGGCCGGATAAAAAATGCCACAGCCAGTCGCTATCGTCAGCAAGCCAGTGATAATGCCTTTTAAATAGCCAATTTTGCTGATCAATTTGCCCGCAACAGGCGAGATGATAAAGTACGCGCCAAAAAAGCAAAACTGCACTAGCATAGCTTGCGTATAATTTAAGTCGAACGCTGCTTTTAGGTACGGGATCAAAATGTCGTTTAGTGCCGTTATAAAACCCCAAATAAAGAACAAAGTTGTCATTGCACCAAAGGCAAAATGATATTGTTCATTGTCATTGTTGGCCACAGAAGATATTGCTGGTTGAACTGCCATTAGTGCGACTCCTTGCTCGATGAACGACTATAAGATGGCGGACGATCATGTTTTGCTGCGCCAAATGTTTTATTTGGCTTAGTCGAAAGCGTAAAATTCAAATTCACCGGTCGTTGAATATGCTCACTATTAATCCAACTTTTCTGACTCGCTTTTCCATTCACTTCTAAAGCTTTTATATAGCGATTTTCATCCGATGCTCCTGGTGCAGTAATAGTTAGATTTCCAATTTTAGCGTGACTAAATAGCGGGCTAGACAACACCATATCCGCTTTTCCGGGATATAAAGGATAAATCCCTAAAGCAGAAAAAACATACCAAGATGACATTTGTCCTAAATCATCTTGCCCAGGAATACCTTTTGTAGTGTTGTTCCATAACTGTGCCATAGTTTCTCGCACAGTATCTTGCGTTTTATATGCTTTACCTGAAAATAAGTACATCCAAGGAGAGGCGATCGATGGTTGGTTAGATACATCGGAAAATTCTGCGTTATCTCTAAACAGTACCCACGAACCATCGGGTTTATGAAAGTGGCTATCTAAACGATCAGCCATGGCTTGATCTCCACCCAACTTTTTATTAAGCCCTTGACCATCAAAAGGTAACATCCACAAATATTGTGCGGGACTGCCTTCAACAAACAAGTGACCACTGAATGGATCAAAATCGTCCTTCCAAGTACCATCAAGGTTTCGACCTTGAATATAACCAAGTTTATCGCTGGCATTAGGATTAAAAAGGTTTTTCCAATAACCTGAACGCTTAAGCAACAAATTCGCATGCTCGGTGTCATTCATATATTCAGCGAATTGCGATAATGCAAAGTCAGCTGATGCTTGCTCTAATGTTTCAGAAGCACCTTCCCAACTATTTGACTGATCTGAAATGTAATTAACAGTCTGCCACTGATCAAGTGACGGGTGTTGACCACGGCAAAACACAGGACAACCTTCATTACTTAAATCAAGTGGTGTCGGGTTCATTGCTGCAGTAATCAGTGATTGATACGCACCATCAAGTTCAAAATTATCTGCACCAAAAGCAACAAAATTTGCCATAGCTATGCTTGATGGATCACCACTCATAACTCCTGTAGGACCTGAGTTATGCGTCCATCTATCCCAAACACCGTTATATTGAGAAGCTTGGTTATATAATGATTGAGCTATATCACTACCCCGTTGACGATCAAGCATTGTCACAAGTTGCAGTTGAGAACGATACACATCCCATCCTGAAAAATTTGCATATTGCGCACTTTGTTCTTCTGTAATGTGATGTACTTGTTGATCAAATCCTTGATATTCCCCATTTACATCACTAAATATATTGGGGTGATAAAGAGAGTGAAATAGCGCAGTATAGAAGGTCGTCAGTTTATCTTTGTTATCAGATGATACCTTTACTTTGGCGAGTTCATTATTCCATGCTTGATATGCTTGTGTTTTCACCGTTTCAAAACGTTTATTGTTTTCTTGCTCTGCAGCTAAGTTTTCGCGAGCATTTTCTAAACTAACGTACGAAATACCAACACGCATCGTGACAGGTTTTTTATCATTTACCGCTAGATCCACCCATACACCTGAGCCTTTACCTAATGTTGGAATACCTTTTTCACCATAACCCATTCCTCCTTTTGCTTCCGTCGCATTTGCGAACACTTTGTCATCTGTCCAGCCACCTGAACCAGTAATTGGCGTGTCTAACTTGGCAACAAAGTGTAGGGTATAGTAGTCACGGCGATTATATTCACCTAAGTATCCACAAAAATTACCACTGGTAACAAACCCTGTGATTTCTCCTTTTTCTGCATCAACTTTTGTATACGCATCTCCACTCCCAATTTGAGAATAAGAAGATCGGAACAGTAATTTGGCATTTTCTGGTTCGCTAAAAGTGAATTCAGCAATACCGGTACGGGCGGTTGCAGACAATTCTACGTTTACGCCATTATCTAAACCAACTTGATAGTAGCCCGGTATTGCTGTTTCATCTTTATGTGAAAAACCTGCACTATAATAGGCATTAAGATAATCAGTATCTGGCGAATGAATCATTTTTTGAGTAAATGGCATCACAGGAATATCACCGGAGGCACCTAAACAACCTGTGCCCGATAATCGAGTAAATGAAAAACCTTTAACCCGCGTTGCCGCATAGTTATAACCGCCTGGAGATACCGGTATACGGCCTTTTTCTATACGAACTCGCTTATCCATACCTTTGCTTTCTTTTAATAAATCTTCGGTATATGCATGCTCAGGGCCAAAGTTAAACATTCCAAAGGGAATCAATGCACCCGGTGTTACATTCGCAGCTTGTCTATGGTTGTATACACCTTCAGTACCAATAAAAGGATTCACAAAAGAAGCAGGTTCGCTGACCCAATTAGGTTCAATTTTTGATAGATTCAAATCTTTCTCTGACTGTAATTCAACCATATTCTCACAACCTAACATGGTCATACATGAGGCCATTAACGTGAGAGAGTATATAAAACGTTTTTTCATAAAATTGTCCTTGGCCTTGCATACTTACAAGGCCTAAAAATAATAATTGTTATCGGCTCATTGAAGGTGGTCGATGCTCTAACGCTGTACCCCAATGCTTGTTTGGTTTATCCGTCATTTGGAACTCTAAAACGCCACCTTGTTGAATATCATTATGAGTAAGGTAACTACGTTTTAGCGTTTTACCATTAAGCTTAACTGACTTAACATATTTGTTAGATTTTGATAATTCTTTAGCTTTAACCGTAAATGTTTTGTTGTTTGCTAAATTCATTGATATTTTAGGTAATTGTGGCGCACCGATGCTGTAACTTAAGCTGCCTGGTGCAACAGGATAAAAACCCATAGCGGAAAATATATACCACGCTGACATTTGTCCCACATCATCGTTACCGGCAAGACCATCAGGCTTATCGGATGATAAGGTATCCATAATTTGGCGAATACGTTCTTGTGTGCGCCATGGTTTACCCGCATCATTATACATATAGGCAATGTGGTGACTTGGCTCATTGCCATGTGCATATTGACCAATTAAACCCGCTATATCTTCGTGCTCTTTAATCTTTTCTGGGCTCAATTCTTTTTCAAACAAAGTGTCTAATCGCTGTTCGAAGGCTTTATCGCCACCAATTAATTTCACTAATTCTTGTGCATCATGCGGGACATAAAAAGTATATTGATAACTATTTCCTTCCGTAAATGGCCCCATTAATTTGGCCTCTTCAGGATCAAATTCAGGATTCCAAACACCTTTTGAGTTTTTACCACGCATAAAGCCTACCGAAGGATCAAACACATTTTTATAAGATAATGCGCGGCGGTAAAATTCATCGGCAACTTTTTTATTTCCCAACGCTTCAGCATAACGGGCAATGGTAAAATCGTCATAGGCATATTCAAGAGTTATTGATACTGATTCGCTAAGCTTATCCATAGGAACATAGCCATATTTCACATATTCAGGTATCGCATCATATTTGGCGTTATTTGCTGTCTCTAACATCGCTTTTAGCGCAAGGTCATGATCAAAATCACGAATCCCCTTCAGGTATGCATCAGCAATTACTGATACAGCATGATAGCCAATCATGGTCCATGTTTCATGAGCTTGAAACGACCAAATTGGTAACATACCGTCATAACTCTGTTGATAATGCGCTAACATTGATTGAATCATGTCAGATACCCTTTCAGGAGCCACATATGTTAACAACGGATGTAATGCACGATATGTGTCCCACAACGAAAACAAGGTATAATGTTCAAAGTCTGTCGTTTGATGTATTTCTCCATCTACACCACGATACTCACCATTGACGTCTTGGTACACTGAAGGAGCTTGTAGTGCATGATATAGTGAAGTGTATAATTGGCGTTTTTCGGCACTTGTACCTTCAGCATCAATAACACTCAGCTTATCTTGCCATAACTGCTTCGCATCAGCTCTAACTCGATCAAAATCCCAATCAGGTAATTCGTCCGTTAAATTTTCTAAAGCATTACTTCTACTTACCGCAGACAATCCAACCTTCACCAGTAATGGCGTTTTTTTTGCTTGATCAAAATGAGCAACCACTTTGATGTCTTTTCCTGCGGTAAATTGAATGGCATCGTTAACAATTGTTGAGGGCTTTTTATCACGGTCATTATCTAAACAGCCATTACAACGATAGCGAGCATTATCCTCATTGATCAATTCAATACGGTCGAATGGTCGAGAAAACTTAATGGCGAAATACATTTCACGATGTTTTGCCCAACCATTAGTTGAGCGATATGCCAACAACGTTTGATTGTCAATTACACGCACGTCGCTCCATATAACTTTGTTTTTAAAATTGTATATCGAAGAAGTTAAATCTAGTAAAACATGAGCGTCTTCTTCGCCATTAAAGGTATATTTATGCAAGCCCGTACGCGTTGTGGTGGTAAGCTCCGCTTTAATATTGTAATCGTCCAGTTCAACCATGTAATAACCTGGCGAGGCTTGTTCTCGATCATGACTAAAACGCGATCGATAGCCTGAATCAGGATCTTCTTCTGTGCCAGGCTTAGTAAAAACAGTACCTGTGCCAGGCATAATTAGTAAATCTCCTAAATCTGAATGCCCCGTACCGCTGAAATGAGTATGCGAAAAGCCAATAATAGTATGATCGTCATAATGATAGCCTGCACAATGTTTATAAATATCATGTTGAGGATCAATACCGCGACTAAGCGCAGCTGTATCAGGACTTAATTGCACCATACCAAATGGAACAACCGCACCTGGAAAGGTATGACCATCGCCACCGGTTCCAATGAATGGGTCTACCCAGGTTGTTTTATCTGCTTTATTCAATTTATTAGTGTTAGCAGATGTAGATAAACAAAGACCAACTAATACCACCAATAACATCAATGTCCAAAGAGAGTTCATTCTCTTTGAACTATTGTCGCACGTCGTTTGCTGCATTCGTATTTTTCCTCTAACGATAAAACCTAAACGCTTATCCATTATTTTCATTTGATTAAGGCAAGCTCATTATTTTTTGGAACGTTCCAATTTATAGGGTTCAATATATCTTGAGTTAAGTTATAATTCAACCATTGCTAGCACTTTTTACTTAAGGAATCACCTTTGAAGAATCAAAATACCATTACTGTTGTTGACGTGGCGAAAAAGGCTGGTGTGTCTAAATCTACGGTTTCTTTGGTGTTAACTCACAGTAATAAAGTTAGCGAAAAATCTAAGCGAAAAGTACTTAAAGCTATCGAAGACACTGGCTATATTTACAACCGGGATGCAGCATCTCTACGCAGTAGACGTTCCAATTTAGTCGCCATCGTTATTAATGACTTAACCAACCCTTATTCCAGCCAACTAACAGTAGCTTTAGAGCAACAGATCCGCAATATAGGCATGTTCGCAATTTTAGTTAGCAGTGGTGAAAGCGCGGATCAACAATCAGAGTTAATCCAGCGATTAGAAGAGTATAAGGTGTCGGCTTATGTTATTTGTCCAGCACCAGGTACACGACCTGAGTTTTTAAATAATTTAGTCGATAAAGGCCGTTTAGTCATTAATATAATGCGTGAAATACAGGGAGCAAATGTTTCAACTATCATTCCAGATAACGTTGCAGGTACAGATTTGAGTACAAACCTTCTATTAGATAAAGGTTATAGAAAAATTGCATTTTTAGGGGGAAATAAAAGTATCTCAGATTACCACCAACGCCTTAAGGGTTATAGCACAGCGATGATCAATAACTCTGACGACAGAACTGAGCAACACGTTATCCAATCAGATACCACTAGAGATGGGGGTCGAAAAGCAATGAAGCTTTTATTAGATAGATCACCTGATATAGAAGCAATAGTATGTTTTAGTGACATTATCGCTTATGGTGCTATTGAATACATGAAAGAGCAACAAATTAAACCTGGAGTGGATATCGGTATTATAGGATTTGATGATTTAAAAGATTCACAATTAATGTCACCACCTCTGACCACTATTCATATAAACGAGAATCAGATCGCACGAGCTGTTTGCCAAGAATTGGTCGGGGCCGATAGTAATGCTCATAACAAAATACTAGTGGGCGTAAAATTAATCGAACGTTCGTCTTGTTAGCTTTTTGAGTAAAGACAGGAAGGTTAACCCAACCTTGACGGATAGAATTTATTATTTTTAGATTACATACCGTACTTAGCGAGCACTTAAGTTAGTACTCTAAGATGCTTATATCTGACTTTTTATATTCTTGAATAGCGTCAATTATTGTATCTAATCTCTATGATTCTTAACTAAATATTCGTTTCATTTAAATGAAGAATATATTGGAACGTTCTAAAGAAATCGATATATTTTCGTTGATAATTTCAGTTTGAATTTACGATCAGTCAACTGAAATATTGTCGATGTGGCTACTTGATTTCATATCAAGTTTAACGACTTCATCACCCGTTTGAGTTTCCAAAACTCGAAACAATGATCTCAGGTCGAACCTCTATAAACAAGTAAATAATAAGGGGTCATACATCAACATTAAGAAAAAGAAGACTTACCTAAATCAAATAATGCATCAAAAACCTTGTTACCACGTTAAATTGGCTGCTAGCAACATTATTCTTTAACACATCAGAGCATACAGTGACGAAACATATAATTAAACCTCGGTAACGAAACTCCATTAAGGTAAATTAATTGAAAGTTCTCCTTAACATTAAAAAAATATCGTTTTTTAAATTAATACGTGCGCGACGCGCTAGTAGTATTATATCTTTCAATCTTGTATTTAACTTACATCAAGTGTAAGTAACGCAAAGCGACAGGGATATCACAATAAATAACGGTATTATTGACAATATTTTTTTTACTTATTTCTATCATACAATAACTGTTCTAGGTGAAAGAAACAGGTCTTCAGTTGTTAAAAATCACTCTTCAATTATCAACAACCATTAGTTAATTATTAAAAAGTACTTGTTGGAACGTTCCAATAATGATTTAATGTTTTTGGCTTTAATTTAATCAAAAAATTTGAAAAGGGCTATCATTGGTAATAATCCACTATGATTAATTACTAACCTAGTTGATTTCGTTCCTTTATATATAAAAACAGTGTTAATTAAATGTTTAATCGATGCTCCTGCTTTGCATTAGAGCACTTTAAAAATGGAACGTTCCAATTAATAATATAAAAAGATAAATAGGGATAACAAGATGAAAAAGATACCACTTGTAAAATGTACTCTCGCACTTGCTATAGCGAGTGCTTGTTCAACGGCAAATGCGGCATCAACTGATAATCAAGAGGCTAAACAAAAAGCAGAAAAAATTGTTGTAACCGGCTCAAGGATTGCCAGAACTAATTTAGTAGCTGCCGGCGCAGTTACTGTCATTGATAAATCTGCAATAGACGCGAGTCCATATCAAAATATTGGCGATATATTACAAACGATGACTGTCTCACAACCATCAGAAAATTCATTGTCAGCAAATGGCGGTGGTACCGTGCGTTTTGATTTAAGGGGTATTGGAGCGCGAAGAACGCTTATTCTATTGAACGGTAAGCGTCTTCCTGCTGGCGGTAAAGGTGCAGATTCTTCTGCCGATTTAGGCGCAATTCCAACAGCGATCATCGAACGCGTAGAAATTCTAATGGATGGCGCATCCGCAATTTATGGTTCCGATGCAATTGGTGGTGTGGTAAATATTATCACTAGAAAAGACTTTGAAGGATTCGAGATAAGCGCTACCTATGGTGATAACTTTGATGGTGACGGCTCAAAAACCACTGTTGAACTCGTTGGCGGTGTTTCGGGCGACAAAGGTAACGTCACTTTTTCAGCTAGCTATTCCGAAGATAAGGCTATTTATTCTGATCAAATACCTTTTTCAAATGAAGTTGTTCAATTACAAAATGACGGTTCTGTAACCCCATGGGGTAGCTTTTGGGTTCCATGGACAGCTGTAACAGATCCTGACGGGAACCGCTTAACTCGTGGTTCAGATTATGGTGATTTCCATCAGTTTACTGATGCTGATAGATATAATCATCATGAGCAGTCATTTTTACAACAACCAACTGAAAAATATACAATGTCAGCGTTAGGTAATTATGAGTTTGGCAATATTTTAGCATCAAAAGATGTAATGTTTGATTTTGAAGTGCTTTACTCACATCGAAATAATGACTCAAACTCAGCTGCCCAACCGCTGATTCCTTGGATTGGTGGTTACGATGATATACCAATTTCTAAAGATAATTATTATAACCAGCAGTTTGGCCCTAAAGATAGTAATGGTAATGCATACGATATTTTTAAGTGGTCAAAACGTATGAATGAATTCGGCCCACGACAAAGTCGATTTTCATCTAACCAGTTCCATATTGCACTTGGTTTAAGCGGTGATTTCAATGAAGATTGGGACTGGCGGGCAGGCTATACATTTGGTCGCTACGAAACCCAAGAAACAAGAGAGGGAGTGTTTAATTGGGCTCGCGTTCGTGAAGCTGTTGGTCCTACACATTTTAATTCAGAAGGTGAGTTACGATGCGGAACAGGACCTGAAGAGGTTAAATTTTTAGAATCTACTTGTGTACCTTTAAACGTATTCTTAACACCAGGTGAATCACAAGATCCTCGTGCAATGGCTTATGTATCAGGAGATTGGTCAAATGTTAGCTATGGTCATTCTTCCATAAAAACAGCGACGTTTGATGTTACTGGTTCATTATTTGAAACAGACGCCGGCATAATTGGCGTAGCTACAGGCGCATCCTATATGGAGCTAGATGGACGAATTCAAACTGACAGCAATGCTGTGCATGCTACGACTACAGATGGTAATGGTCGACCGACAAGCGGTGGGTATAATGTTTCAGAAGCGTACGTAGAAATTAATATACCACTTCTAAGCGGCATGAAGTTTGCCCAATCTCTAGAAGTAAATTTAGCAAGTCGTTATTCAAACTACAGCACTAATGCTGGTGCAACAACTAACTCAAAAGCATCCATTTTTTGGGCTGTTAATGATGATATTAGCTTAAGATCAACTATTAGTCAGGCCTTTAGAGCTGCGAATATTCGTGAGTTATTTGCCGGTCAACTTCCTTCCTTTGCAGACGGTATTGATCCATGTAAAACCTTAGGAGATAACGAACCTTTAAGACCTTTAACACCAGAGAATGATGCTGGTTGTTTAAAAACTGGTGCTCCAAGCTCTGGCTTTAGAGACGGTTTAGAACAAATCAGAACTAACACTGGTGGTAATCCACACCTTGACCCAGAGACAGCAAAAATTAAAACGTTTGGTATTGTATATACCCCTACGTGGTTAGATGGGTTTTCTATCAGTGCAGATTATTATGACATAAAACTAGAAGACACTATTTCCACTTTCAATGCACAACGTAAAATTGAATTATGTAATGAAACTGGTGACTTCTGTGATGACATTCATCGCTACCAAAGTGGTCCATTACAAGGTGTACTCTTAGGTGTTGATACTTATAATGAAAACCTAAATGCATCGCACTATCAAGGTTTAGATTCAGAAGTTCATTACCGATTAAACACTCAAGAATATGGTGATTTTACCTTCGGACTTACTTGGCATCATGCAATAAAGCATGAGATCAGTATTTTTGATGGTGGGGTAACAGATTATGTTGGAACGCATACAGCAAATGGTGGCTTCCAACCAGAGAACAAAGTTAATCTCATGGTAAATTGGAACTTTGATGATTGGTCTATGAACTGGACAACCTACATTATCGGAGAATTAACGACTGATGGTCGTCCTGAAAACGACATCACTCCTGAATATACACTAGACGCCTGGACGTATTCTAATATCAATGTAACTTATCAACAAAGTGACAACTTAGGTTATTCTGTTGGCATTACAAATGTGTTTAACGAGGATCCAAGAAGAACGATGTTAACACAGGGGAATACCAATTCAACCGGCGCTTATAGTCCAGCGTTTCTTGGTTCAACCTTCTTTTTAAGTACTAAATATTCTTTCTAAACGTAGATAACCGCGTAAACTTTTCAAAAAGCCTTTGTTAACCCTTTTAACAAGGGCTTTTTATTAATAAATAACAGTACAAATTTTTTCACCAACCAATAATCTCGTTAAAAACCAAGACAATGTCTTTATTAGTGATTTTTATAGCTTCGGGATAGCCCTGTTTACGTATACATCAAAACGATTTTTCTTCATTTTAATGCTTGTAGAGGGCTTTTTTGAGGCTAAATTTTCTGCGTAACTCGGTCGTTTAACAACGACACGATATTTCGCGATATCAAGCGCTGGTGCTAGCAAGGCATCGCTATCTACATCTTCACCTACTAATGATTGAAACACGCGCATTTCTTTTTTTACTGCGGCAGACTTTTCCCTATGTGGGTACATAGGATCTAAATAAACCACATCAATACCACTCTCATCTGTCATATTATCAATAGAAGAGCCAAACATCAGGGTCATACGATCGGTAATATCATTTACATCAACACTTAAAGAGGCGCGTTGTAAACCATCATCCAACAATGCGGCCACTACAGGATTACGCTCGATCATATTCACTTTGCATCCTAATGTAGCTAGTACAAAAGCGTCTCGTCCTAAGCCGGCTGTTGCATCTAAAACGCAAGGAGTAAAGCCATGCTTTAATCCAACAGCCTTAGCAATATCTTGCCCGCGACCACCACCAAATTTACGTCGATGTGCAGCTGCGCCTGACACAAAGTCAACCGCAATTGCGCCCAGTTTAGGTTCATCAAGTTTGACCAGCTCTAAGCGCTGAATATTAACTTGTAGCAAAAACTTAAGCTTAGGGAAGTTAACAACAGCAGCAATGTCGCCGATATAATCAAAACCCCATTTGGCAGCAACTGCTTTCGCTTTCTCGGCATCTATAGGATCAGCGTAGCCAACGGCAACTTCTTGCATAAAGAATGTACTCACGATATTAAATTATTATCACCCGTGGAAAATGCAATTAACCGACTTAATTGCGATAATTTCATGCCTGATTCTTGCTGCCAATGGTTAAAACTTTGCTGAATAGTATTTAAGCTCGTTTTAGTATGTAAACCACCCGTGATCAAATCATGAGCACGAAAGTAACCTTCAACATCTCGACTTAATAAGAAGGTATCTTTACCTAACATCCGCAATGCGTAAGGGCCAGTATTGCCACCTAATCGTTGACCATGCTTTTTCAAATACGCCCACAAACCGATAATGTCAGCACTTGGCCACTTAGCGATAAATTCAGCAAAACGATGGCCATTTTGTTGTTCTTCGAAGATCATTTGAGCGTTGGCTTTGATCGTTTTTATTTTATTAAAATTACGAATGATTTTGGGATCGCTTGCTTTTTGCTCGAGCATTTCTTCTGGCATCATTAATATTTTTTCAATATCAAAGTTAAAAAACGCAGTTTCAAAATCAGGCCATTTATTTTCAACAACGCGCCAGACAAACCCCGACTGAAATATTTTTTTAGTCATTTCTGACAATATGCGATCGTCAGTTAGTTCATCAATGTTTTGCGCTGGTAGGGCTAATAGCGCATTAAGCGCAGCTGCCCCGCCTTTACGTTCTGCTGCACGTTGATAAATTGCGTCGACGGTTTCCAGT
Organism: Thalassotalea sp. 1_MG-2023; assembly: GCF_030546745.1. Lineage (GTDB taxonomy): Bacteria > Pseudomonadota > Gammaproteobacteria > Enterobacterales > Alteromonadaceae > Thalassotalea_C. Next base: position 96,970 of record NZ_JAUOPD010000003.1, on the reverse strand, counting down.
GCCATGTTAGTCACCTACTAAGCAGCAATGCCACTATGACGTAACAAAGCATCAATGTTTGGCTCTCTTCCTCTAAAAGCTTTAAAAAGCTCGCTTGGCTCTTGTGAGCCACCTTTTTCGAGAATGTGATTAAGAAAATCTTTACCGACGGCGGAATTAAACACACCTTCTTCTTCAAACCTAGAAAAAGCATCTGCTGACAATACTTCAGCCCATTTATAACTATAATACCCTGCTGCATAGCCGCCACCAAAGATATGGCCGAAACTATGTTGAAAGCGATTAAATTCGGCCGCGGGCACTACTGAATATTTATCTCTAACTTGATTAAGTACCTGTTGGATGTATTGATCATTTTCAGCATCAGGTTTGTAATTAGCGTGCATTAGAAAATCGAATAAGCCAAACTCTAATTGACGCAACATTTGCATCGCCGATTGATAATTTTTGGCCGCTAGCATTTTCTCTAACATATCTTCTGGTAAAGCATCACCTGTTTGATAATGGCCTGAAATGAAAGCTAAGGCTTCTGGTTGCCAGCACCAGTTTTCTAAAAATTGACTGGGTAATTCAACGGCATCCCACGGAACACCATCTATTCCAGATACGCCGCAGGCATCTATCTGAGTCAACATATGATGTATACCATGGCCAAATTCATGGAATAACGTAACCACTTCATCATGAGTAAATAACGCAGGTTTATCTCCTACCGGGCCGTTAAAGTTACAGGTTAAATACGCAACGGGATATTGCACCTCTCCTGATGTGAGTTTTCTACGGCCTACACAATCATCCATCCATGCACCACCACGCTTTTTCGCCCTAGCATATAGGTCAAGGTAAAAGCTTCCACGGTAGTGTTGGTTTGCATCATGAATGTCATAAAACTTTACGTCATCATGCCAAGTATCAATTCCTGTTTTCTCGGTAATTTTAACACCGAATAATCGATTAACCACTTCGAATAAGCCTGATACAACCTTTTTCTCAGGAAAATACGGGCGAAGTTCTTCATCAGAAATTGCAAAGCGGCTTTGCTTTAATTTTTCACTGTAATAGGGTAAATCCCATGGTGCTAAATCAGTAACATTAAAGGTCTCTTTGGCAAAGGCCTGAACCTGCTCAAGATCTTCAATACCTTGGTTTTTTGATTTTTTAGCCAAATCTTCTAAAAAGCCAAGTACTTCGCTAGTTGAGTTAGCCATTTTAGTGGCGAGTGATTTCTCAGCAAAATTATCAAAGCCAAGTAATTGCGCTAATTCATGACGTAACGCCAAAATTTCATTCATAATATCGCTATTATCAAATTCACCTGCATTCGGCCCTTGATCAGATGCACGTGTAACAAACCCGCGATAGAGCTTTTCACGTAATTGACGATTATCGCAATACATCATTACCGGTAGGTAACTTGGAATGTCTAAGGTAAACAACCATCCGTCTTTTTCTTGTGCCTGAGCTTGAGCAGCGGCAGCGTCTTTAGCGGAATCAGGTAAACCGTCAAGTTCCGATTCATCGGTAATATTGACGGTATAAGCATGGGTGGCATCGAGTAAATTATTACTAAAGGTAGAGCCAAGTTCCGATAAACGCGTGACAATTTCTCCGTAACGTTTTTTCTGCTCAGTAGGTAATGCAATACCTGATAAGGTAAAGTCTCGCAATGCATTATCAATTACTTTTCGTTGTGCCGTATCAAGTGTTTGATATTCATCACTCGTTGCAAGGTTTTGATAAGCTTCGAATAAACCTTGATGCTGACCAACAAAGGTGCCGTATTCAGATAATAAAGGTAAACAAGACTCGTAGGCTTCTCGCAGTGCTTCGCTATTCACGACCGAATTCATATGTGAAACCGGTGACCATAACTTTCCTAAAATGTCGTCGGCATCATTAATTGGCTCTACTAGATTATCCCAAGTATAACTGTCGTTACTCTCTAATACTTGTTCAATCGTTTTCTTACAATCAGCAATGGCTTTTTCTACCGCCGGTTTTACATGCTCTGGGCGAATTTTAGAGAATTGCGGTAACGAAGTGTTTTCTAATAATGGGTTGCTCATAGTAATGTCAGCTTATTTGATGATGCTATTATGATAGTAGATGTAAAGGCTAAACTATATGAATTCAAGTAACTGAATGAACTTTGCTTGAAAGGATGAATAATTATCCGCATATTGAAGGTCTAATCCCCATTATCTGCAGACAGATCAGGAGCAACAATTATGACTCAACACTTTGACTTTTTAGCCATAGGCGCTGGCAGCGGCGGTATCGCATCGGCAAATCGCGCAGCAAAGCTTGGCAAAAAAGCCGCTGTTATTGAAGCAAAACAAGTGGGGGGCACCTGTGTAAACGTTGGTTGTGTACCTAAAAAAGCCATGTGGTATGCAGGGCAAATTGCCGATGCAATACATTACAGTCACGACTATGGCTTTAATCTTTCAGCAGATAAATTTGATTGGTCACGATTAGTGGCAAACCGCGAAGCTTATATCAAACGTATACACGCAGCATATGGTCGTGGTTTTGAAGCAAACGGTGTTACGTTAATCGATGGCTTTGCTAAGTTCATTAATAAGAATACTGTTGAAGTGAACGGCGAATATATCACTGCTGATCATATCGTTATCGCTACTGGTGGCCGGCCGAGTATCCCCTCTATTCCTGGCGCGGAGCTTGGCATTGATTCAGACGGTTTTTTTGCGCTCACTAAACAGCCTAAATCGGTTGCTGTGATTGGTGCAGGTTATATTGCCGTTGAATTAGCCGGTGTATTACACGCATTAGGTAGTGATACGCATCTATTAGTAAGAAAGGCAAAGCCACTACGTGATTTTGACGATATGTTGTCTGATACCTTAGTTGAACAAATGGCTAAACACGGCCCAACGTTGCACAACCACAGTACGCCAGCCTCTATTGAGCAACATCATAATGGCTCGTTAAATATTCACTTAGAAAATGGCAACACCGTGGGCCCTGTGGAAACCGTGATTTGGGCAATCGGTCGAGAACCTGCAACCGATAACATAAATATTGAATCAACCGGTATCGCATTAGACAAAAAAGGGTTTATTCCCACAGATAAATATCAAAACACTCAAATTGAAGGTATTTATGCGGTTGGAGACAATACGGGTATGGTGCAATTAACGCCTGTTGCCGTTGCAGCTGGCCGTCGATTATGTGAGCGTTTATTTAACAATAAACCAAATGAGCATTTAGATTATAACAATGTAGCCACTGTCGTGTTTAGTCACCCCGTTATCGGTACAGTCGGCTTAAGTGAACAAGAAGCCGTTGAAAAATATGGTGAAAACCAAATCAAAGTATACCGCTCTCAATTTACTGCACTGTATCAAGCGATGACCGATGATTATCGTGACCCTACAAAAATGAAGCTTATTTGTGTTGGTAAGGAAGAGAAAATAGTGGGTATTCACTCTATTGGTTTTGGCAGTGATGAATTACTTCAAGGTTTTGCTGTAGCAATGAAAATGGGCGCGACGAAAGCTGATTTTGATAATACCGTAGCGATTCACCCAACATCCGCGGAAGAGTTTGTTACACTGACCTAAATTTAACGTTAATGGAGTAAAAAATGCTAAAACGGAAAAACATACAATTATCGCAATTATGGTTTAAAAAGTTCGCACTATTAAGCACGCTTTTCATCAGTAGTTTTACTCAAGCCAACAATGAACAAGCAACGGCGTTAAAGTTATACACCTTTGATTGTGGCACGATAAAAGTCTCAGATATGGATGTATTTTCAACCAGTGGCGACTATAAAAATGAACAGGCAACATTCACCGATAGCTGTTATTTAATTAGACATGAAAAAGGTGATCTTCTTTGGGACACCGGTTTACCTGCATCGCTTATCGGTAAAAAGCCGATGGTTAATGGTGTGTTCACGTTATCATTAGAAAAATCGTTGGTTGAACAGCTCGCTAACATTGATGTGTCGCCAAAAGACATCGAATACCTTTCTTTATCACACAGTCATTTTGATCATGTTGGGCAAGTATCCTCATTTAAACAAGCAACTTGGTTAACCAGCCAAGCAGAGCTAGACCACATCGCGAGTGCAGATGATTTAAAAGCTTTAAATGACGAGCTTAGTGCAATGAAGCGTCAAACCTTCACACAAGATTACGATGTTTTTGGTGACGGTAGTGTCGTGATTTTAAATGTACCTGGTCATACCGTAGGTCACACTGCTTTACAAGTAAACCTAGCGAACAGCGGCACCGTATTGTTGTCGGGTGACTTATATCATCAAGCAAAAAGTCGTCACTTAAAGCGCGTACCTCGATTTAATGTTGATGAACCGCAAACGCGTGAATCTTTCAAGAAATTTGAAAAAATTGCCAGCGTCAAAAATGCAAAAGTGATTATTCAGCATGAAGCTAAACACGTGGAAAAGCTGCCTGATATCCCCCAATACCTCGATTAATTATCCGCTGTAAAACAACATATCAACGTGCGTTAGTTTGGCGCACGTTTTTTTAAGCTATGCGCCAACTTTCTGCTAATCGCATTCAATTGCTATATAATCAATCAGTTAACGTACAATAACCACCCTATCGCTTGAATTTTCTTGCGCTATCAATAAAAAGTCATACTATAAAGTTATTATAGTATTAACTAAGCGCTTGGCAGGCATTCAATGAGCGATATACGGTCTTTTTTGATCAGTAACAAAGCAGGCGATGAGGTGTGCATCACTAATTTTGGTGCACGCATTATTCAATGGTATACAGACGTTAATGGTGAAGAGCGCAACATCGTGCTTGGCTACTCTTCTCTAGCTGAATATCTAGATGACCCGTTTTACCATGGGGCAATTGTTGGCCCTTTTGCGAATCGTATTGAAAATGCACGCGTTGAAATTGATGGTCAAACGTATCAGTTAGATGCCAACGAAGGTTTAAATCAATTACACGGAGGTAGGCATGGTCTAAGCCAACAATTTTGGCAGCTCGAAGACCAACAAGCGCAATCAATCACGTTATCTTGTCAATTAGCAGATGGTCATGATGGTTACCCCGGCGCTACTTCATTTTTCGTGGAATATCAATTGACAGATGACGGTGAATTACAGATTCAATTATCCGCCGAAACAGAAAAAAATACGGTGGTAGGCTTAACGTCACATCCTTACTTCAATCTTGCTGGTGTTGAAAATGCAGCCGATAATCATTTACTGACAATTAATGCTGAATATTACACTGAAGTTGATAGTAAGATGATCCCTACTGGGGCAATACTTCCTACAAAAGACACACGCTTTGATTTTCAAAAACCACGTATTTTAACCCATGATCCGCGTGATGAAGTTGATCAAAACTTTGTCGTCAATCCGCGAAATAAAAGCCAAGCCATCTTGATCAGCCCCGATAAACAATTACAACTACACGTATCGAGCGATTTACCTGGTTTGCAAGTTTATACCGGTCACCACTTATTCGGCCGATTTAGTGCAAAGCAAGGTATTTGTTTAGAGCCTCAGTATTTTCCAAACAGTCCAAATTTAAAAGACTTTCCGTTTGCTCTCACTACGCCAGAGCAACCTTTTTCAGCAAAAATTTGTTATCGTTTAGTTAAGCCACAAACCGATATCACAGATAACTAATTGCTAGCGGAATAGAATCAATAATTGTTCCGCTATTTTGATACTCCGCAGTGAATAAGTATTCAATTATTAGCAGGAGAGTTTGCATTAAATAATGAAGCCGAGATGAAAAATACTTACTTTGTATAAAATATTTTTAATAACATCGTTTAATAATAATGTATCTAAAGTATACGAACCCCCTATGTATTCTCGCTTATGTTTTTTAGTTATTTGTAGGTTTCATAATTCTTTAAAAATAGTTTAATAATACGCTGGTATTGCAAAAAAATTCTGGTAATCTGTTTCACCCCTAATGAGGATATTCGATGGATTTTTATCCAACAAGCGTCTTTGCTTAATTTTCGTTATCCACATTAGATAATAATAAGAATAAATAATTAAAAGGATTTTGATCTCACCTTTTTTATTTAAGAAACATACTGTTATGTAATTTTTGCACCGCAATAAATCCATTTTATTGTGGGAACAGCTAATGTTTTCAACAAAGTTATCCACAAGCAAAGATACTAATTTTTAAGAATTTTTCGATACCGCTAGTGCGTAAGCATTGAATATGTCATGCTTAGCAAAATTTTTCTGTGTTACCTCGAAAATCATGAATACACCTAACTTATCTCCACTCATTTTAGTTGATGGCTCTTCTTACCTTTTCCGCGCTTATCATGTTCCTTATTTACAAGCACTATCAACTGCCGATGGACAACCTACTGGGGCAATAACTGGCGTACTTAATATGATTAAGAGCCTTAAAAAAGATTATCCTAACGGAAATATCGTTGTTGTCTTTGATGCAAAAGGTAAAACTTTTCGCAATGACTTGTATCCAGAATATAAAGCCAACCGTCCTCCCATGCCTGATGATTTGCGTACGCAAATTGCCCCCTTACATGAAATCATTGAAGCTATGGGGTTACCTCTGTTAGTTATTGAAGGTGTAGAAGCTGATGATGTGATTGGTACGCTGTCTGCTCAAGCAACAGAAAAAGGCATTGAAACTGTCATTTCAACCGGTGATAAAGACATGGCGCAATTAGTGAACAAGCATGTCCGTCTGATAAACACCATGACCAATGTAGAGATGGATGTAGATGGTGTTATTGAAAAGTTTGGCATAAAGCCCGAGCAAATTATCGACTATCTCGCCTTAATGGGTGATAAAGTCGATAACATTCCTGGCGTTGAAAAATGTGGTCCTAAAACCGCGGTAAAATGGTTACTGGAACATAATACGCTTGAACAAGTTATTGCTAATGCTGATAAAGTAAAAGGTAAAATTGGTGAGAATTTACGTAACGCGCTTGATCAACTTCCTTTATCTTATGAACTTGCAACAATAAAGCTTGATGTAGCCCTTGAAAAATCCATTGAGGAGTTAGTACCAACCTCTCCCGACAAAGCAACACTTTCCACTCTATATAAGCAGTTTGAATTGCGTCGTTTACTTGCTGAATTAGATAACGGTGATAACAACGAATCAACCAGCACGCCGTCAGCACCAGAAAAAAGTGAACAAATTGATGTCGATTATGACACTATTTTTTCCGAAGAAGCTTTTACAGAGTGGCTCGAGAAAATAACGTCTGCTGATTATTTCGCATTTGATACTGAAACAACCAGTGTTGATTACATGAAAGCAGAACTAGTAGGTTTGTCATTTGCGATAGCGCCTGGCGTTGCTGCTTATGTTCCTTTAACCCACGATTATGAAGATGCGCCTAAGCAACTTGATCGAGATTGGGTGTTAGCTCAACTAAAACCTCTACTTGAAGATAAGCAACAAGTCATTATTGGCCAAAATTTAAAGTATGATGCTAATGTGCTGGCGCAATATAACGTCGCTATCAATTGTACTATTTACGATACCATGATCGAGTCTTACTGTTTAAATAGTGTTGCGACACGTCACAATATGGATGCATTGGCAGAAAAATATCTTGATTATAAAACCGTACATTTTGAAGATATCGCCGGCAAAGGCGCTAAACAATTAACATTTAATCAAATTGATATAGAAAAAGCCGCGCATTACGCCGCTGAAGATGCCGATATTACCTTTAGGCTTCACCAAGCAATTTTTGCACAATTAGAACAGTTAAAAGGCCAGTTATCAGTCTTCACTGATATTGAAATGCCATTGATGCCAGTGCTCGCAAGAATGGAGCAACAAGGCGTGCTCATTGACAGTGATTTATTGGATCAACAAAGTCAAACCATTGGTGCTAGGCTACAAGAGTTAGAAGTGGAAGCACACAATATTGCAGGACAGAGTTTTAATTTAAGTTCGCCTAAGCAATTACAACATATTCTTTTTGAAGAATTAAAAATTCCTGTTATCAAAAAAACGCCCAAAGGCGCGCCTTCAACGGCTGAAGAAGTACTGCAAGAACTTGCGTTAGACTATCCTTTACCTAAGGTGATTTTAGAAAACCGTGGATTAAGCAAATTAAAGTCTACATACACAGACAAGCTACCACTGATGGTTTCGCCTAAAACTGGCAGAGTCCACACTTCATATAATCAAACTGTAGCCGCGACAGGCAGATTGTCTTCCACAGATCCTAATTTACAAAATATCCCAATTCGTAGCGAAGAAGGACGTAAAATTAGGCTGGCCTTTATTGCGCCAGAAAATCATAAAATTGTTGCCATTGATTACTCACAAATTGAGCTACGCATAATGGCACACTTATCGGAAGACCCTGGTTTAGTTTCCGCTTTTGCGCAAGGTAAAGATGTACACCAAGCCACCGCAGCAGAAATTTTCTCTGTGAGTTTAGATCAAGTAACCGCCGATCAACGTCGAAGTGCCAAAGCGATTAATTTTGGCTTAATTTATGGCATGTCTGCTTTCGGTCTTGCTAAACAGCTCAACATTGCTCGCAATAAAGCACAGGAATATATGGACAAGTACTTTGAACGCTACCCACGTGTTTTAACCTACATGGAAGAGACGCGTCAACAAGCAGCTGAACAAGGCTATGTTGAAACACTTTTCGGTCGCCGTTTATATTTACCTGAAATTAAATCTAAGAATGCAATGCGCCGTAAAGGAGCAGAGCGTGCAGCAATTAATGCTCCTATGCAAGGCACAGCAGCGGATATCATTAAAAAAGCAATGTTAGCAGTTGATACTTGGATTGAAGCAAAACAAGATCCGCGCATAAAAATGACCATGCAAGTACACGATGAGCTTATTTTTGAAATTCATCAAGACATTGTAGAAGAGGTTACAGAAAGTTTAGTCACGATTATGAATGATGCTGTAAAACTCAGTGTGCCATTGATAGCAGAAGCGGGTATAGGAGACAACTGGGAACAAGCTCATTAAAGCTTTCCTTTGTACTTTTATTTCACTTTAAATTAAAAGTCGCCAAATAGCGGCTTTTTTATTGGTGAATAAGCAATGCAAACGATTAATAACCGTAAATTTAAAACAAAAATGTAAATTTATTACATTTTTACTTTACAACATCTGAGTTTTTACTCTATAATCTCATCTGTTCCTTAGCGAACACTTGTTGTAATAATTTGTATATTCTAGCTTTCCTCATAGCTAATGGCCCGATGATAATGTCATCGGGCTTTTTTTATTACAAATCATCCAAAATATGATCTATGGAAACTAAACGTTTCAATCATCATCAGGGTCAATAATTGGCTCAATAGGCTTAGGCTTACTTCGCCCTGACTTTCGTAACGCGTCGCGTAATACATATTCGATTTGTGCATTTAAACTACGTAATTCATCATCAGACCATTGCTGCATTGCTGACAAAATTTCTTCATTAATTCGTAATGGATATGCTTTTTTTGCCACGATTGCCTCTATGTAAAAAGCAGAGCAAAAGCTCTGCTACATGATTAATATAAACTACCGGTATTTAACACAGGTTGAGCAGCTTCATCACTACATAATACAACCAGTAAGTTACTTACCATAGCCGCTTTGCGTTCGGTATCAAGTTCAACAATTTCGCGCTCTGATAATTGCGTTAGCGCCATTTCAACCATACCAACCGCACCTTCAACCACTTTTTGACGAGCCGATATAATGGCCATCGCTTGTTGACGACGTAACATCGCATTTGCTATTTCTGGTGCGTAAGCTAGATGACTTATTCGAGTTTCAATGACTTTTACGCCTGCTTTATCTAATCGCTCTTGTACTTCTTTTCTTAACGCATCTGAAATCAACGCCGAGTCACCACGCAATGACATTTCTGCTTCGTCATGATTATCATAGGCATAACTTGTAGCTAAATTTCGTAACGCCGATTCACTTTGAATAGAAACAAAGTCCTCATAATCATCTACTTGAAATACCGCTTCGGCAGTATCGACAACTTCCCAAACAATAACCGCAGCAATTTCAATCGGATTACCACTTTTATCATTAACTTTTAATTTACCGCTTTCAAAGTTTCTCACTCTCATCGAAACACGCGACTTACTGTAAAATGGGTTTGCCCAGCGTAATCCTGGACTATGCACCGTACCAACATATTTGCCAAATAACTGTAGTACTGCAGCTTGTTTCGGGTGCACCATAAAAAAACCAAACCAGCAGACAAACAACGTAATTGTCGCAACAACACTGGCGATAATTTGCCAGCCCGCATGACTTTGTAAACCATTAATTAACGCAGCTATACCAGCTATTTGTAACGCAAGTAATACAAATATAAACATGATGCCATTTGGCGCTTTTATTTCTTTTTCTGTAAACATGTTCATCTCCAACAATGAATAAATATGATATCACTATGATATCATATTTAAATTATGTCAATGTTTTTTAACTTATCAGACCCCCAAATACGGTCAGTGACAACATTTTTGCGGTAAAGATCCCGCGATACTACAGAATTATTGCTATGATCTTATCGTTAAATTATTGTTAATAGAGGGTGTTATGCAGAAAATTTTAACCACCTTAGTGGTTGCTTCATTAACACTGGGTGCAACATGCATTCACGCGTTTGAGCAAGAAAAATCAAAGACTATCTCAGAGTTAAACCAAATCGACATGAAATATCCAACAACCAAGCGAGGAAAAGTTTCCGACATTTATTTTGGCGAACAAGTAGCTGATCCATACCGTTGGTTAGAAGATGATCGCAGTGAAGAAACCGCAGAGTGGGTAAGTAAACAAAATGAAGTTACTTTTGACTATTTAGCTCAAATTCCTTATCGCGAACAGTTAAAAGACCGTTTAGAAGAAATGTGGAATTATGAGAAAGTAAGCGCCCCCTTTAAACGTGGCAAATACCAATATTTCTATCGTAATAACGGATTACAAAATCAAAGTGTGGTATATCGTCAAGATGAAGACGGTAATGTCGAAGAATTTTTAGATCCGAATAAATTCAGTGAAGATGGCACAACCTCATTAGCTTCACTAAGTTTTTCTAAAGATGGTTCGATTGCCGCATACTCAATTTCTGAAGGCGGCAGTGATTGGCGTAAAATCATTGTTATCGATGTAGAAACGAAAAAAGAACTTGAGGCGCCGTTAGTTGATGTGAAATTTTCAGGAATTTCTTGGTTTGGCAATGAAGGCTTTTACTACTCAAGTTATGATAAACCGAAAGGTAGTGAGTTATCAGCCAAAACTGACCAACATAAATTGTATTACCATAAATTAGGTACCGCTCAAAAAACCGATACCTTAGTATTTGGTGGAACTGCTGCGGAAAAACATCGCTATGTCGGTGGTTATGTGACCGAAGATGATCGCTATTTAGTGATTAGCGGCTCTGTGTCTACTTCAGGTAATCGTTTATTTATTAAAGATCTTGCTAAACAAGATAGCCAACTTGTTAACATCTTAGATCATACTGATTCTGATACGTATGTTATTGATAATGTAGATAGTAAATTATATTTAGTCACTAACTTAGATGCCCCGAACAAAAAAATTGTGACCGTTGATGCTAAAAATCCTGCGGTTGAAAATTGGCAAACGCTTATCCCAGAAACTGATCATGTATTAACGGCTACCACCGGTGGCGGTTACTTTTTTACTGAATACATGGTTGATGCTATCTCAAAAGTGTCTCAGTACGATTATCAAGGCAAGAAAATTAGAGACGTAGAGTTACCTGGTATAGGCAGTTCAAGCGGTTTTAGCGGTAAAAAAGATGAAACACGTCTGTATTACTCATTCACCAACTACAAAACGCCAAGCACCACCTATGCGTTTGATGTTACGTCCGGCAAAACTTCTGTGTATCGTAAGTCAGGCGCTAAATTTGATAGCGATTTATACGAATCTAAGCAGGTATTTTACCCGTCGAAAGATGGTACAAAAGTACCAATGATAATTACCTATAAAAAAGGTATTAAATTAAACGGTAAAAATCCAACTATTTTATATGGTTATGGTGGTTTCAACGTCAGTTTAACGCCTAGTTTTAGCGTTACTCGTGCTGTGTGGTTAGAGCAAGGTGGTATTTATGCAGTAGCCAACTTACGTGGTGGCGGTGAATACGGTAAAGCTTGGCATAACGCAGGCACCAAAATGCAGAAGCAAAATGTGTTTGATGACTTCATTGCGGCGGCAGAATTTTTAATCGATGAACAATATACATCAAGTGATTTCTTAGCCATAAACGGCGGCTCTAATGGTGGCTTATTAGTTGGTGCTGTGATGACTCAACGACCTGACTTAATGAAAGTTGCATTACCTGCTGTTGGTGTACTTGATATGCTCCGTTACCATACCTTCACTTCTGGTGCTGGCTGGGCATATGACTACGGCACTGCTGAACAAAGCAAAGAAATGTTTGCGTATTTAAAAGGTTATTCACCCGTTCATAATGTTAAAAAAGGAGTCAAGTACCCTGCAACTATGGTGACTACTGGCGATCATGATGACCGTGTTGTGCCTGCACATTCATTCAAATTTGCAGCAGAGTTACAAGATAAGCAAGGTGGTAAAGCACCAACGTTAATTCGTATTGAAACAAATGCGGGTCATGGCGCAGGTACGCCGATATCTAAAACTATTGAACAATATGCTGATATTTATGGCTTTACGTTATTTAACATGGGTTTTGAATCATTACCTAATCAATAATTAATATTGTGTTTATAATAAAACGCTAGCTTGAATACCAAGCTAGCGTTTTTTTTATTTTATAACTTTGTCACTTCGTAACCTGACTGTTCAAGTAACTGTAAAACATTATTTTCACCAACTAAATGACCCACACCAACAAGAACAAACTCTTTATCGTTATCATTAAACATTTTCTCTATTAACGGTATCCAATTTTGATTACGGTCAGTAAACATTTGTTTAAACGTGTCAGGATCTTCGTCTTTCACCTGATCAATCACTAACGACGATAACGTTTCACTGTCACCCGCTCGCCAAGCCGGCAACAACTGATTAAACATCTCTTTAAATTCGCTCATTTGTGCTATTGACGAACTAATTAATTCTTCTTCATTCCCTTGTCCCATATTTGCGATAAGGTTAATTTGAAAATCACTCGACTCTAAGTATTCTTTGCTTTTATTGTCTTTTGCAGCCATTTTGTTGAAGTAGGCATCAACTCCTTCACCGGCAAGTTGCGCACGTTTAGCTTCAAGCATTGCCATCATCATGACGATAAAACCAGGTTTAAAGCCATTCATTTCATTGACATTAATCCCAAACGCGGCCAGATAAGTTTCTAACTGTTTAAATGTTTCATCACTCAGCTTGTCACTCAACTTTTTATCATTCGTATATGAGACTTGCTGCATTAATTTCGCTTGAAAGCTCGTGTCGGTTGGATCAGGCAATTGAGTTTCTAAAACAATAGTGTCAGTTGCTTGATAGGCAGTTAAAAACTCTGCTGGTAAAGGAAATTCACTTGCCGGTAAAATATGAACCGTTCCACCAATATAGACTTGATCTTCCCCTTTCGATACTTTCCAAACAGACGTATCAGCCATACATACGTTGGTATTAAAGATGCCAATTGTTGCAATTAATCCAGCTTTAGTGATAAATTTTTTTACGTTATTAAATGTCATTTTCTTATCCTGTTAAACGTGCCCAATGGCACTATATTTAATGTTAATTATGTGTGATTTATTTTGTTAATGTGTTTATTGGTTTTAATGTAACTGTTTTAGTACTTAGGTTTAGGAGGTGTTTGTTTTGCTCCATAACTAATTGAATATCTTGTTTTGCCATTTTTTTTAGATCACTATGAGTAATCTGTTGTACTGATTTAGCCGAAGCACTGCCACATAATAAAGCCAGTAAGGCGATTAATGGGCCAATAATATACTGTTTGTGTTTTGTCATATTTTTCATCTTATCTTCCTCTCGTGCTATTGATACCGTAGCGATTGCTCGCTGATGGAAACAAGATTACGGCAGAAAATGCTTCCTGTCCCTTACCAAAGTCATATCAATTTACCCATAAGAATAAAACAGCATAAAATATTGTTATTGTTGCTATTTATTAAAAGATATCAAACCTTATCAAAACCTTATCATAGACTTATTTAACTCGATTTTACCTTTAACTAACTAATTTATTGAGATATTTTGTAGATGTGAAAAATATGTTACATTTACCATTAGATTTTCTTAATTAAGTACAATTCATGAATTTTCAAATAGGCCCTTGGTTATTCATACCGCAAAAATGCATTCTTTGCTCAAATTCCACAAATGATATCGAGTTAGAGCCTATTTTATTTAAGCTGCTAAGTTACTTTGTAAAACATCCTCACAAGATCATTTCTCGCCAAGAACTTGTAGAAAATGTGTGGCAACAAACATTTGTTGACGATAACGCTATCAATCGTGCAATGTCAGAACTCAGAAAAAAGCTATCACACCCAGAAAATGTAGCACCGTTAATCAAAACACATTACCGTAAAGGCTACAGTATTACGGTTGAGGTTATTGCCATATCTGATGAGAATTCATCAAACAATAAAGCTACCATTGAAACCAGCAATGAGAGCAATAGCGAGCACTTACATATTACCGATAATTTGTCAGCGAGTGTTATGCAGCAACGTAGTCGCATTAACTATAAACACTATCGTTTCATGTTTTTTGCGTTAATATCACTTGTGTTATTGATTGTCGGTTATCATATATTCACTTATTTTCAAGCGACTTCCACCAGTGAAACCAATATAAATAATCACGTAAAACCTGCAAAGGCGAGCTCAAAATTGTCGAATGAGCCTGTCAATAAATTACCCATTTCACATACTATACAAGGGGTGACGTGGAATTCAGGCCAAGAGCTTAGGCCCATTGTATCCTCAGATAACTTATTGTTCGCATACAACAATAGGGCCGAACCAAAGATAAACAGCTTTGTAAAACGTAAAGGTGATTTAAAAGAAGTACAATTGATTTACAAAGATTTTGATGTTACGTCTATCTCTTGGCAGCATGAAAGCCACAAGGTGCTCGCCGAAGTGACCAATTATAAAGACGAATGTTTTCTCGGCCTATTTGATCTCACTAGCTTTGTTGATAACCCACCCGTTACGAAACTAAAAACATGTGAAAAAGAGATATACGGTGGCGCTCATTTAGCATCAAATGGCAAGAAGTTGTACCTCATTGAGCTTGACCAAGTTAAACAAGGTGGCCAAGTGGTTGTTTACGATGTTAAAACAAAGAAGTCGACCTTACTTATTCCGTCAGGTGACACTCAATTTGGTGTCACTAACCTTAAGCTGTCACCTGACAATAAAAAACTTCTATATCAACGACATCAGCGGGACCAGCCATTATCGGTACATATAATGGACTTAACCACCCGAGACAATAATAAACTTTATCAAATACCGCATACCGGTGTGCCGCTTGTATTTGATTGGTTTCCAGATAGTCAACATATTGCAGTACAAATCGCTAGAGAGCTTACAATTTTTAATGTATCTGGAGATAACGTTAGCTCATATCCGATAAACATAAATAACTGGGTTGTAGGTTTGGCCGTTGAAGATACATCAAATATATTGCTCGCTATGGCAACTGGTCAAAATTTAGAGGTGGTTAATATCTCAGAACTGTTTAACCAGCAAAAAACAGTTAACGTAACCTCATTAGTGAAATCTGATTCAATGAATTACTATGCAACGACGCAATTAGATAACACAAAATCGCGCTATTTTATTTCAAGCCGTACAGGTAATTTACAGATTTGGCGTAAACAAGGACAGCAAGTAAAACAAATTTCAGCATTCTCTCAGAAAAAACCAAAAAAAATAGGCTCTTTAGTGTTATCGCCTGATCAAGAACACCTTTTATATTTACGCGGCGAACACTTAGAAACTTTTAACGTAAAAACTAACGCTGTTCAGACAGTTGAAATGCCAACGCACGGTGCCATTGGCAGTTATCAATGGCAAGAAGATCAGCAAAAAATATATTACGATATGGAACATGATGGCATTCGACAAATTTGGTCAACAAATTTAACGACTAACGCTCAACATCAATTAACACAAGATGGCGGCAAAATGTTACTTAAAGATGAGCATCAGCAAATATATTATATCAATGACAATCATTTACATCGCTTAAACGGTCAATCAAAACACAAAATTACCATTCCCATCGCGCAATGCTGGTGCTCAGTTTCTCTTACAACGGAAGCGTTATACAGCTTAGATAGCAATAATTTATATAAAATGACGCTTAATTCCGGTGAAGTATCAAGCACGACTATTCCCTTTAGAACATCCGGTTTTAAAATGGACAGCAATCACAGTGCAATCGCTGCAAAATATAACAATGCTCCATCACAAATAAAACGTATTACCTGGCAGAAACCATTACTTAATGCTGCAAAATAACAACCACCGCTTACATGTATAACTTCCATGTAAGCGGTTTCAATTGTATGATGGTATTAAATGCACAGTAGAAACTAACTGAGTGATAGGGTGAAGATAATACTAAAATATATCGTTTTCATTTATTTAACTATGGCTAGCATAAATGTATTATCAAACGAAGTACCTGATACATTTGACCCATTTGCCCAAGTCAATGCTAACCCGTTAGCTACCCAGCTACTCAATATTGCACAGAATGCCCGCAACGATTTATCAACAGCACAACAGCAATACAAGTCACTTGATACCAGTGAAATTGAGCAATTAGCATTACCACTACAAATAGCAAATCTATTGGCCAAAATAGCGATTAAACAAGCCAGTAATGACTATTTAGCAGCCAATACTTTAATCAATACTCTACAGTTATTTGCCAGTCAACATGATGAACAATGGATACTTAGTACTTATTACGAACGCCTAGCATTAAATAAAATGCGCCAAGGCAAGTACTTACAGGCAGCACAATATTCAACCCAAGCAATAGACTTAGCCGCCAGTATTAATTATCTATTTATTGAAGCAAGTGCCCGAATAACGCGTGGCGTTTCATATAGCAAGTTATCGAAAAGCGGGGAGGCCTTACAAGATTATATTAAAGCGCACGCTTATTTTCAGCACGTTGGCAATTTAGATAAGGTTGTTACCATTTATACTAATCAAGTGACCTTATACCTAGATCGTTTTGAATATGCACAAGCATTAATCATGTCAGATAACGCTATCTCAACGTTGTCATTAATGCCTCAAGCACCAACTAGTTTGGTTGCAGCTAACTACATTAATAGGGCGATTGCGTTAGCTTATTTAGGTAAGAAAGACGAAGAATTAAATGCTTACCTTAAAGCGCAAGAATACGCCCTACAAGCTAATGATCTAGAAATACAAGCATCTGTATACGCCAATATTTCAGATTATTTTTTACGATATAAAAATTACCAACTCGCCATTGAACGAGCTAAACGATGTATTGAAATTTCCGAGCAAATCAATCAAATCAATTTGACCGCTATTTGCTTACTAAACAAAGGGTTAGCAACGATACACAGTGACGAAATACAGCACGGTTTCGCCATGATTGAACGAGCTCATCAGTTAGCCGAAAGTGAAGGCATGAAAAGTACACTACTTGATGTTTACACTGCCTATACTGAGGCCAATACCGCAATTAACAATCATAAAGAAGCGAATAAGTGGTTAGCAAAAAGATATGAAGCGGTACTAACCAAAGCCAAGCACGACAGAGAGTACGACTTTAGCGAACAAGAACGCAACTTTAACGCTATTATTCAAGAACGCGAAAGCCTCCATCAATCGCTTAAAGCTAACATGATGAATAAGTTACTCGCGCAACAATCAAAGATGCAATGGTTATGGATCAGCCTGACACTAACGAGTTTATTATTACTCGGTGCTATATGGCTAATTATTCGCAGAAAAAAATAACAAGAAAAACACGCTCTATCGCATAATTCGCTATTTTCAACGTAATATGCCCAAAATAAGAAGAAACACATGTTAATCTTTTGTTATATTCTAACTTTGTGCTATACAATTCTATGTACTTATCAGAGTGTTGGATAAAAAACCCCCTTTGTACAAAAAACAGTTACGCTAAATTGAGTGAAGACAATTCACAATTAACGCCACTGTAAACAAGGAAGGCGCATCTGTTTGCCATTACCGTAAACTCACCAACACTCAATAAAGATTAAAATAATAATAACTTACAACCACGCACTACACTCAACGGAGAAAAAATATGAGGTTCGTTAAAGCCTTTGCATTAGTGTGCGCTCTTCTAGTGGCAAACACATCCTTTGCCACTAATGTAGAAGATATTCACACCTTTACACTAAAAAACGGCATGCAGTTTTTAGTACTTGAAGATCATTCAATTCCTAATGCGAACATGTATTTATTCTGGAAGGTCGGTTCAAGAAATGAATACCCAGGAATCACCGGATTATCACACTTTTTTGAACACATGATGTTTAATGGCTCGAAGAAATACGGCCCAAAAATGTTTGACCGTACCATGGAAGCTGCTGGTGGAAGTAATAACGCATATACTACTGAAAACTTGACTGTTTATACCGACTGGTTTCCTGCAGCCTCCATTGAAACAATGTTTGATTTAGAAGCTGATCGCATTGCAAATTTATCAATCGATAAAAACATGGTCGAGAGTGAACGTGGCGTGGTAACTTCAGAACGCAGCACAGGTTTAGAAAACTCTAATTTTCGCGCAATTTCAGAAGAAGTAAAAAATGCCGCGTTCCGTGCTCATCCTTATAGTTGGTCAGTGATTGGTCATCAATCAGATATTGACAATTGGAGTTTAGAAGACTTAAAACGTTTTCACAAAACTTACTATGCGCCGAACAATGCAGTCGTAGTAATCGCAGGTGATGTCACTGTGGCTAAGGTAAAATCTCTTGCTAAACAGTATTTCGAATCAATTCCCGCTCAAAAGCCCCCAAGAAAAATACATACTGTTGAGCCAGAGCAAAAAGGTGAACGCCGTGCTTATTTACATAAAGCTTCGGTAACCACTCCCAATATTTTAATGGCTTTTCATGTACCAGAAACCCAACATGAAGATTATTATGCCCTTGATATTTTGAGTGATATATTATCGGTAGGTGATAGTTCGCGACTACAAAAATCGTTAGTTAACGACAAACAAATTGCGAGTTCTATTTTTACTTATATGCCGCAATCTATTGATCCAAACCTTTTTTATATATACGCCGTTGCCGCTAAAGACATTAACGCTCAGGTACTGGAAAAATCGGTAATTGCCGAAATAAATTCCATTATGCGTGAAGGGATCACCGCACAAGAATTACAAAAAGTGAAAAACACAAAATTAGTAAATTTCTACCGTGAGATGTCGACCATTAATGGTAAGGCAAATACGATAGGAAGCTTTCAAATGTACTTCGGTGATTACAAGAAATTATTTTCAGCGCCGCAAGACTATGAAAAAGTTACCGTAGATGATGTACAACGTGTTGCCAAAAAATACCTACGTAAAGCCAATCGTACTGTTGGTGTATTATCTTCACAGGAGGATTCAAGTAATGAAGATTTATAACGCCCTATTGGCCATATTTTTCACCCTTATTAGCCAGATAGCAACAGCAGGATACACCTTGCCAAGCTATGAAAAATTCACCTTAAAAAATGGTTTAACGGTCATATTAATGGAACAACATGAAGTGCCGTTAATCGATGTTAATATCGTTGTTAATGTTGGCGCTATTGATGATGCTAATAACGCAGGGCTTAGCTACCTCACTGCTCAAAATTTGTTATTAGGAACTAAGCACCTATCTAAAACACAATTAGATCAACAAATAGATTTTGTTGGCGCAGAGTTGTACAGCACAGCTAATTTAGAATTTTCAACGATTGGAGCTTCTTTTGCTGTAAAAGACACCGATAACATCATGAACATTTTACGTGATGCGGTACTTTTTCCACGTTTTGACGAAACAGAATTTAAGAAACATAAAAGTCGACATGCTTTGCAGTTAACCCAAAGAAAAGAAAGCCCTAGATCTGTAGTAAATCAATACTTCAACCGTCTTGTATTTGGTCAAAACGGTTATGGTGCCGTAACGAGTGGCGATCAAGAAAGTATTAAGTCATTAAGCCTTCCCTTGATTAAACAACATCACAGTAAGTGGTATAAAGCCAATAACGCTGCGGTCATTGTTGTCGGTGATTTTGAAACCGAAGTAATGAAAGAGAAAATACAACAGTTATTCTCATCATGGTCTAGCGCTACTCCCGATTTACAACAACAAGACATTAAGAAAACCCCTCATGCTAGTTCACCGCAAGTGTTACTTGTAAATAAGGGAGATGCTCGCGAGTCAACTTTTTTAATTGGCGGTAAAGGTATCGCCAGAAATAACCCTGATATCGTTGGCCTTTCAGTCATTAATACTATTTTAGGCGGGCGTTTTACCTCTTGGTTAAATGATGAACTGCGTGTTAACGCCGGCCTTACCTATGGTGCGAGAAGTCGTTTTACGTCATATAGTCATGACGGTACATTTACTATTTCTACTTTCACGAAAACAGAAACAACCATTGAAGCCATTGATCTCGCGTTAAAAACCTATCAACGCTTATGGCAACAAGGTATTGATTCAGCTACCCTAACTTCTGCTAAAGCATACGTTAAAGGTCAATTCCCACCAAAATTTGAAACTGCCAATCAATTAGCTGACCTATTAGCAAATATGTATGGCTATGGATTCGATGAAAGCTATATCAATACCTTTGAGCAACAGGTTGATTCCTTAACGATAGAAAAATCTCGCCAATTGATTAATACCTACTTCCCTAAAGAAAACTTACAATTTGTCGTCATAGGTAAAGCAGATGAAATTAGAAAAGCGTTAACAAAATACGGTAAGATTACCGAAACAGACATTAAAAAAAGTGGATTTAACATCCAATAAGCATTCAGGAGATATACTTTGAAAAAATGGACCATACCGCTATTGATGCTTGGCCTTACTGCTTGCCAACAAACCAATAGTCCAAATGATGACAAAGCTGTCACCAATATTGAAGGTGTTAACTTTGTAGAGCAAGTACAAGGAAAGCCGGGGAAAACCGTCATTCCGTACCAAAAGTATAAGCTCGATAACGGCTTAACTGTCATTCTTCATCAAGATACTTCTGATCCTTTAGTACATGTTGACGTGACTTATCACGTTGGCTCTGGTCGCGAAGAAATTGGTAAATCTGGTTTTGCACATTTTTTTGAACACATGATGTTCCAAGGCTCTGAAAACGTTGCCGATGAACAACATTTCAAATTAGTCACTGAAGCGGGTGGTACCATGAATGGCACCACAAATACTGATCGAACTAATTATTTTCAAACAGTGCCTGCTAGTCAGTTAGAAAAAATGCTGTGGTTAGAAGCCGATAGAATGGGCTTTCTAGTTGATGCAGTTACGCAAGAAAAATTTGAAGTTCAACGCGAAACAGTAAAAAATGAACGTGGTCAGCGAGTAGATAACCGACCATACGGACGCTTATACGAACGTGTATCACAAGCTCTTTACCCAGCAGGACATCCATATTCATGGCCTGTCATTGGCTATTTAGAAGATTTGAATCGCGTAAATGTTAATGATTTAAAAGCCTTCTTTTTACGTTGGTATGGTCCTAATAATGCCACGTTATCTATTGGTGGCGACATAGAGCCAGCACAAACGCTCAGTTTAATAAAAAAATACTTTGGTAGCATCCCTCGTGGTCCAGAAGTCTTGCCACCTGAAAAGCAAAAAGTGACGCTTGATAAAGATCGCTATATTTCAATGGAAGACAATGTTCATTTACCCTTGCTTTATATGTCTTACCCTACAGTTTCAGTGCGTCACGAAGATGAAGCTCCGTTAGATGTACTTTCAAGTATTCTTGGTGGAGGTAAAACGTCTCTACTTTATAAGAACTTAGTAAAGAATCAAATTGCTGTTCAAGCAACCGTCAACCATCCATGTGCAGAATTAGCGTGTACCTTCAATTTACTCGCATTACCACACCCTGCATCAGGGAAGAACTTAGCTGACTTAGAAAAAATTATCCGAGATTCTTTAACAGAATTTGAAACACGCGGTGTACAAGAAGATGACTTAATCAAAGTAAAAGCTGATATGGAAGCGAACTATATCTTCGGATTACAAAGTGTTTCAGGAAAAGTTAGCCAACTTGCTGCAAACGAAACTTTTACCGGTAATCCTAACTATATTGAGCAAGACATCTCACGATATGCAAACGTTACTAAAGAAGATGTTATGCGGGTTTTTAATACCTACATTAAAGATCAACATGCCGTGATCATGAGCGTAGTGCCAAAGGGTAAGAAAGACCTAATTGCCGCAAATGATAATTTTACACCCACGGCTCGCGATATTAAGCCATCAGATGCTACCTCTGCTGATGATTTAGCAATTCGTAAAGCAACCGATAACTTCGACCGTAGTGTGATCCCTAAAGCCGGTGTAAATAAAGCAGTGAAAGTACCTGACATGTGGCGCACAACATTAGCTAACGGTATTAAAGTATTGGGTACACAAAGTTTAGAAACCCCCACTACGTCAATTTTATTAAAAATACCTGCAGGTCATTATTACAGCGATAAAGATAAAGCAGGGGTTGTGTCATTACTTACCAGTATGTTGAATGAATCAACCACTAAACGTAGTGCTGAAGCCATGAGTAATGCGTTAGAAAAACTCGGTGCTTCTGTGTATATCTCGCCTAGTAACCAACACATTAATGTGCATATTAATGCATTAACCAAAAATATTGATGCCACTCTACAGTTGGTTAATGAAAAACTTACTGCGCCAGCATTTATTAGCAGTGAATTTAAACGAAATAAAAGCAACTCAATTCAAGGCGTGATCAATAGTAAAAAAGATGCTGGCTATTTAGCCTCTAGCGCTTATCGTCAATTACTGCATGCCGACAATATTGCATCTATGCCTATTGGCGGTACAGAAGAGACATTATCGAATATAACGTTAAACGATGTGAAAACATTCTACCAAACACACGTAAAGCCGAAGCAAAGTGAATTAATTGTTGTTTCTGACCTTAACCAAGTGCAGGTAAGTAAATCATTGTCAGTATTTACGCAATGGCAAGGTGAAGGCAAATCATTAAATCTGACCCTGCCAAAGCCCAAAACCAAACTTGGTGTTATTTACTTAGTCAATAAAGACCAAGCAGCACAATCTGCTATTCGCATTGGTAAACGTTCACTTACAGAAGACATTACCGGCGAGTACTATAAGTCTTATTTAATGAACTTCCCTTTAGGAGGCGCATTTAATAGTCGTATTAATTTAAACCTACGCGAAGACAAAGGTTACACCTATGGTGCGCGCTCTTACTTTAGTGCTAATAAATTAGCCGGTTTTTTCACCGCCAGTGCTGAAGTTCGTGCAGATGCAACAGACAAATCAATTGTTGAATTTGTCAAAGAAATAGAACGTTATGCTACGAGTGGCATTACACGTGAAGAATTAACCTTTATGCGTAATGCGATCAACCAAAAAGATGCGCTAAAATATGAAACGCCACGAGCAAAATTAGGCTTTTTAGCGCAAATTTTAGCGCATGACTTAACGCCTAGCTTTGTACAAGAACGCGTTAATATTGTTGAAAATATTACAGCCGATGAAATCAATGCACTTGCTAAAAAGCATTTACAATTGCAAGACATGTTAATGGTTGTCGTAGGTGACTCAGCCACACTAACACCTCAACTTGAAGCACTTGGTTATCAAGTAATACAACATGAACTATAAGTAAATAGTTGTGATCAAAGCCTGGTGGAAACATCAGGCTTTTTTTTATCAAGACGGAAAGTGATACAACGTGAACAAGAATGTTACAGACATGTACTTTTTAATAAGCATTATTTGCAATCAATGCCATACCTCTGTGCCTTTTAACACTCACATAATCATTTATTTCAATAAAACTTTGTTATAAAAAAAGCTGCGTTTAGCAGCTTTCATTTGGCAAGCATTGTCAGAGATTAGGGTCTGATAGTAATTGCTGGAGAGGTGTCTATTTCTCCTTCGTCTGAAATCGTTGCAACATTACCATCACACATGAGTACCGCTAAACTTCCTGCGTTACTAGCACGAATAAACGATAGATCATAACCAAATTGGGTTAAACTACTCGCCGCAAATTTTTGCGCCAACGACAATTTATCCCACAGCATTGAATGCTCTGGTTGATAATGTCTACGTTCTAGCAATAACTCTCTGTTCATTACAGCTTCCACAGATACCCCATAGATATGAAAATAACAAATACATATGAAAGCGAAGATATCCTAGTTGGTTTGAAATTTCAACAAATCATGATTAAAAAGTAACAGCTTTATGATTCTCTTGAGCCGTTGCTTTCAAAGTTAACTTCACTTTCTTATACTTACACCATAAATCAAAAAACACAGTCAATAATTATGAGCCAAGTATTAAACGACTTATTAAACTTATTAACTTTAGAGCCGATTGAACAAGGGCTTTTTCGCGGCCAAAGCCAAGACTTAGGCTTTAAGGCACTGTTTGGCGGCCAAGTAATGGGGCAAGCGTTATCTGCAGCACAAGAAACCGTAGAATCATCACGTCATATCCATTCTTTACACTCTTATTTTCTAAGGCCTGGTGACGCTCAAAAACCTGTTGTGTACGAAGTTGAAAATATTAGAGACGGCAATAGTTTTAACACACGTCGTGTTAAGGCGATACAAAATGGTAAAGCCATTTATTACATGACCGCCTCGTTTCAATCTGAAGAAGTTGGCTTTGATCATCAACCCACAATGCCAACCGTAGCTGGTCCAGAGGGTATTCCATCATTTAGTGATTTTATTTTCGAGCACCAAGAGTATATCCCTGACAGTATTCGAGTAAAATTTTTATCGGAAAAGCCAATCGAGCTGAGACCCGTAGAGCAATATAACTGGATAAAGCCAGAAAAAGCAGAGCCTATCTGCCATATGTGGATCAAAGCTAACGGTAATTTGCCTGATGACCCGCGTATTCATAAATACATGTTAGCGTATACATCAGACTTTCATTTTCTACCAACCGCGCTTTTTTCACACGGTACAACACACTGGCAACCTAACTTTCAAATTGCCAGTATTGATCACGCTATGTGGTTTCATCGTCCATTTAGGTTTGATGATTGGTTATTATATGTCATGGAAAGCCCTACAACAGTAGGCGGGCGTGGTTTGGTTCGCGGCCAAATTTATAATCAAGCTGGCGATTTAGTTGCTAGTACCATGCAAGAAGGAGTGATACGTCAACGTTAGGGTCGTTGACGCCAATCTTCCCCAGTCGGGTTTTGGAATATTCGTACATTAAAAATCGGAGCCATTGCATATAAATGATCAAAAATATCTGCTTGTATGGCTTCGTAGTTCACCCATTCTTTGTCTTTACAAAAGAAATATAACTCTAAGGGCAGCCCTGAAGCAGTTGCTGGTAACTGGCGTACCATGCATGTCATGTCTGGGTGCACTTGATCATGTTGTTTCAAATAGCGATCAATGTAAGCGCGATAAGTACCAACCGTTGTTAGTTGTCGTTGATTAACCACATCTTCCGGTGCAATACCACGTTCTTGATGGTAACTATTTATCTCTTGTATTTTCTCTTGTAAATAATCATGAATTAGCCTAACAGTTTTTAATTTACTTATTTCATCAGGCTTATAAAAACGAACGCTAGCTAGATCTAAGGTAATAGACCGTTTTATTCGCCGACCGCCAGAAACATACATACCTCGCCAGTTTTTAAACGAGCCACTGATCAATGCATAAGTAGGCACCGTTGTAATAGTGCGATCGAAATTTTCTACTTTGACGGTATTTAACCCAATCTCTAGTACGTCACCATCGGCACCATATTGTGGTATTTCTATCCAATCTCCTGGCGCCAACATTCTATTCGCTGAAATTTGAATACTTGCCACTAACCCCTTTATCGTATCTTGAAAGACTAACAACAGCACAGCAGTTAACGCACCTAAACCACTTAATAAATATAAAGGTGATTTATTCAGTACAAAAGCAATAGACAAAATACTTGCTACAAGGTAAACCAGCAATTTAATCACTTGAAGCGCTGAATTTAAGGGAATATAACGTTCTTTAGCCACTTGACGGTAGCCGCTTTTTAATACGTTTAACAACGCACTTATCGCACGCGCTACTTGATACGTGATCGCGATATGAAAAAAGACTAATAAAAAATGTCGATAAAGATTTTCTTCAACAAATAAATGTGGCACAAGAAACCATGCTGTAACTAACGGAATAATAGCAAGTGTGCGGCTAAATACTTGATGTTCAAATAATAAGTCATCCCATTTGTTTTTAGAATGCAGTACCATTTTTTCCACAACAACCAACAATTGAAACTTTGCCAAGTAATAAACAATACCGGAAACAACCAGCATGAATATCGTCCCTAGCATCATGGTCATTGATGATAAATAATATTCAGGAACGCCGTTTTCCAATAACCATGTCGAAAAATAATCCTGCATAATCAGTCCTAATGGTATTTCTTATTTAATTGCGCTAATTGCTCATCTTTATGTTCCCATAAAGTATTCACCCACTTTTGAAAGTAGATTTTGTAATTACGATCATTCATGTAATCACCCACTAACTCTTGGTCGATGTCTCTTAGTTCAATGAGCACTTCTATGGTATGCACACGACCACAGAGAAAGTCAAAAAAGGTTGGCGTTTTCTCTGGATAGTAAATGGTCACATCAAGTACTTTATTAAGTTGCTCACCCATTGCCGACATCACAAACCCTATACCACCCGCTTTAGGTTTTAGCAGGTGTTGGAACGGGGAACGTTGTTTTTGCTGTTTTTCGGGGGTAAATCTTGTGCCCTCAATAAAGCTCATCACACTCACTGGTTTATGTTTAAATTTGTCGCAAGCCTTACGCGTAGTTTCTAAATCTTTACCTTTTAAATGCGGGTTTTTCTTAACAAAACTTTGGCTATAACGTTTCATAAACGGGAAGTCCAACGCCCACCATGCTATACCTAAAAATGGCACATAAAGCAGCTCTTTCTTAAGAAAAAACTTCAAAAAAGGTGCTTTACCATGCAACACACGCTGTAACACCAAAATATCTACCCAGCTCTGATGATTTGCAACGACTAAGTACCATTGCTTTAATTCTAACTTTTCAAGCCCTGATACAATAATGTTTGTTTTAGTAAACAATTTTTGATTAACCGTGTTAATCGCAACCCAATTACTCGCCATTCGATCAAGTAAGTAACTGAATAGCTTTTGCCATCCAGCAACTGGCACTAGCGCTTTTAATAATGAAAAAATAATAATGGGTATTAACCAAAACAATGTATTAATGGTATACAGTAAAAATGAAACTAAACCGATAATTGGTGCAGGTAAAAAGCTCAACATGAAACAATAAAAAAGTAATTTCGGATTACACTATGATAAAGGGAATTCCACTTGCTTTCAGCTACTAATTATTAAAAAAACGAATTGGTTACTTTTCTATCATTTTAAATTTATCTCACCGACAAAATGATAAAGTTAACGTATATTTGTCACGATAATGACACTTCGAAGCTCGTTATTGCTTAAAGCATGTAAAAATAACGATCTCGTCTAATAAAAACACATTTTATTATTGCAAGTTTCTTTAGAATCGAGGATGCTCAATGACTGGATAATTGAGGAAAAATAATGAATTTTCATAGGGCTGTCATCAAAGTCGGAAGTGCGCTAGTATCGCCCGAATCAAACGGTTGTAGTGGTAAGTATTTACTGTCTATTGCTCAGTTTATTACCGCATGCCAACAAGCTGGTAAAGAAATTATTTTAGTGTCATCAGGCAGTGTTGCTGCTGGTAGGCAATCAATTCATCACAGCTCTCCCATACCTTCTATTCAAACAAAACAAGCGATGGGTGCCGTCGGACAAATGAAAATGATGGCAAACTGGCAACGTTTTTTCGATCAAGCATGCGGCCAGTTACTAATCACACATGGCGATTTAAAAGACCGACAGCATTATATCAATATTAAAAATACGATACGTATTCTCTTAGCCAATCATGTATTACCTATCGTGAATGAAAATGACACTGTCGCTTCAGATGAAATAAAAGTCGGCGACAATGACAATCTAGCTGCACAAGTCGCATTAGTCAGTGAAGCAGACTGCTTGTTTATACTCAGTGACGTTGATGGTGTTTTTGATAGTGATCCTAGATACAACCCAGATGCAGCCTTAATTCCAGAAATAGCTGAAATTACTGAAGACATATATGCCATGGCAGGTTGTACTCATAACCCGATTGCAACAGGGGGTATGAAAACTAAAATTCAAGCAGCCGAAAAAGCAATTGAATATGGCATCACTACCTATATTGTTAACGGGAGTAAAAGTGAAGTCTTTGAACACCTGCTAAAAGGTGAAAATCCAGGCACAGTATTTTTGGCCCAACAAAACACGATAGGTCCAGCTCGTAAACACTGGCTTAAACATACTCTAAAAAGTAATGGTGAAATCTTCCTTGATCAAGGAGCTGTTAAAGCATTAAGTCGCAATGGCGCTTCTTTACTTTCTTCTGGCATCATTGATTGCAAAGGAAGCTTTATCGCGGGTGATGCTATTGATCTCGTTGACCCGAATAATAACCGTGTAATTGCTAAAGGCATTTGCCAATATAGCCAACCTGAATTGCAACAAATTAAAGGCGTTCAAAGCGAAGAGATTTTCAATATTTTAGGCTACCGCCCAAGTAAGGTTATCGTTCACCGCGACGATATGGTTATTCTGTAACATGGAATTTTAAATAATGACAACACCCTTTGATATTGCCGACAATGCACGCCTAGTAAGCATTGCCGCTAGACAAGTTGCACAATTACCCACACCAGCTAAAGATGAGCTGCTGTTAAAAATGGCAGATGCGATAGAAGCTGATGAAAAACTCATTTTAGCTGAGAACAACAAAGATATTGAAGCAGGCCGCGAACGCGGTTTAACTGAAGCGATGTTAGACAGACTGCTATTAACATCTGAAAGAATTAAGGACATCGCAAATGCAATTAGAGACATAATTGCCTTAACCGACCCTGTAGGTCATGTGGCTGATTTATCATTGAGACCTAATGGCATACAAGTAGGGAAAATGCGCATACCGCTTGGCGTTATCGCCATGATTTATGAAGCAAGACCAAACGTAACGGCTGAGGCTGCTGCTTTATGTATCAAATCAGGCAATGCGGTAATACTGCGTGGCGGTTCAGAAGCAATACATAGCAATTTAGCATTAGCTCGTTGTTTACATCGAGTACTTGTTGACTGCCAAATTGATCGCAATATTATCTCAGTTATCCCCGATACCAGTCGCGCAGTTATTGAGCAACTTTTAAAACAACGAGAAACGATTGACCTTGTCATTCCTCGTGGTGGCGAAGGGCTTATTCGTTATGTTACAGAAAACAGCCAAATTCCCGTGATTCAGCACTTCAAAGGTGTTTGCCACTTATATATTGATAAATTTGCAGATATTAGCAAAGCCACCAATATTCTTATCAACGGCAAAGCGCAGAAGCCTAGCGCCTGTAATGCTTTTGAAACCATGCTTGTACATAAAGACATTGCTGATACTTTTTTACCCATTGCAGCAAAGGCTTTAGCAGACAAAAAGGTTAAAGTGCATGCCTGTAAGCAGAGTAAAGCATACTTTTCACATGCCACACTGGCCACCGATGAAGACTACCACGCAGAATATCTTGCCTATGAAATAGCGATTAAGGTTGTATCTTCCTATGATGAGGCTATTGAGCACATAAATCAGTTTACTTCTGATCACACTGAAGTCATCGTCAGTCAAGATGTAAGTCGATGCCAAGCATTCATTCGTCAAATAAATTCATCAGTAGTCATGTCGAATGCATCCTCTCGCTTTTCTGACGGTGGTCAATTGGGCTTAGGTTCTGAAATAGGTATTTCCACCAGTAAATTACACGCATATGGCCCGATGGGGTTAAACGCTCTGACCACAGAAAAGTATATTGTTATTGGTGACGGGCAAATAAGAGAATAAGCTGAAGGATAATAAAAAACCGATATTAGCTCCAGAGTACCAATATCGGTTTTTGACCCAACTCAGATGAGCCAGGTCTAGGGTGAATTGCTAATGTTATAGGTTTGATTCCACAATACGCTTCATGTCAGTCATATAACCACGTAATTCTTGGCCAACCACCTCAACACTGTGATTACGAATAGCATCGTTCACTTCGATTAAACGAACATTATCAACACCGTTAGAAGTGTTTGATAAACCTTCACCTAAATCTTCTAACGATAATTTGCTAACAAAGTCTTTCAGCATTGGTTGCGCAGCATGGGTAAATAGGTAGTTACCATATTCAGCAGTGTCAGAGATAACTACATTCATTTCATACAACTTATTACGCGCGATACAGTTAGCAATTAATGGCGTTTCATGTAACGACTCATAATACGCAGACTCTTCAATAATGCCCGCAGCTACCATAGATTCAAACGCTAATTCAACGCCGGCTTTAACCATAGCGACAACAAATATACCT
The DNA here is from genome assembly GCF_030546745.1 of Thalassotalea sp. 1_MG-2023. Classification (GTDB taxonomy): domain Bacteria; phylum Pseudomonadota; class Gammaproteobacteria; order Enterobacterales; family Alteromonadaceae; genus Thalassotalea_C. The sequence continues at coordinate 66,260 of NZ_JAUOPD010000003.1, read as the reverse complement.
TTATCGTAATATTCTTGTTCACTGATCGCCGTTTCGCAATCAGGCGCTTGTTCGAAAGAAGATTCAGCCGTTTGCTCACGCCACTTTAATAAATTTGCATCGTCATTCGCCCAGTCTTCCATCATCGTCGCTGAAAAGACACCTTCGATAATATCATCCATGTGTTTTTCAAATAATGGGCGTAATACGTCTTTCAATTCTTCAGCCATATCAAAAGCACGGATTTTAGCTGGGTTTGACAAGCGGTCCATCATGTTAGTAATGCCACCATGTTTTAACCCTTCGGTGACAGTTTCAATACCGTATTGCAATAATTTACGTGCGTATGCTGCGTCTACACCTTGTGCTACAAGCTGTTCATGACCAAGCACTGCAGCCGTTTGTAACATGCCACATAAAATAGTTTGCTCACCCATCAAATCAGACTTAACTTCTGCGATAAATGATGATTCAAGCACACCTGCACGATCGCCACCCGTTGCTGAAGCATATGCTTTTGCAATGGCTAAACCGTTACCTTGTGGATCATTTTCAGGGTGAACAGCGATTAGTGTAGGCACACCAAAACCGCGTTTGTATTCTTCACGTACTTCCGTACCTGGGCATTTCGGGGCTACCATTACCACAGTAATATCAGAACGAATTTTCATGCCTTCTTCAACAATATTGAAGCCATGCGAATATGCTAACGTTGAGCCTTGTTTCATAAATGGCATTACCGCCGAAACAGCAGAGGTATGTTGCTTATCTGGCGTTAAGTTTAATACTAAGTCTGCTTGCGGAATAAGCTCTTCATAAGTACCAACGGTAAAACCATTTTCAGTGGCCCACGCCCACGACTGACGTTTTTCGGCAATCGCTGATTCACGTAAGGCATAAGAAATATTCAAGCCAGAATCGCGCATGTTAAGACCTTGGTTTAAGCCTTGTGCACCACACCCTACAATAACGATGTTCCAATCTTTGATAAAGTTACAGCCATCGCTGAACTCTTCACGTTTCATAAAACGACACTTGCCCAATTGGGCTAATTTTTCGCGTAAACTTAGGGTATTAAAATAATTGCTCATGATATTTCCTTGCCAGCTTTATTGCTGAACTAACTAAAACAAGATGTCAGATTTTCTGACCTGTATGCATAATACTGCAAGACGAACATTGCTTAAAATGATATATTCGCACCATTGTATTGCAAAAAGTGCAACGATAGGCATTACCATGGATCAAAAATCATTAAAGATGTTCGTCGACCTCGCCAATAATTTACATTTTGGTAAAACGGCTGAAGCAAACCACGTTAGCACCTCAACCTTGAGCCGTGCCATTCAGCGCATTGAAACTGAAGTGGGTTGCAACTTATTGCACCGAGACAACAGAACGGTGGTACTCACACAAGCGGGCCAGCAGTTTCAGCAATATGCACAACAGCAACTTGATAACTGGCATGTATTACAGCTTTCACTGCGCCAAGAACAAACCCAGTTACAGGGAAAGCTTAATATTTTTTGCTCAGTTACCGCAGCATATAGCCACTTACCGCCATTGCTCGATCAGTTTCGCCAACAACATCCCTTAGTAGAAATTATGCTTGTAACGGGTGATGCAGCCGATGCCTTTGAACAACTTAGCTCGCAATCTGTTGACTTAGCCATTGCCGTTAAACCCGAATCATTATCACGTCAGTTTTATTTTCATCCTCTGGCAAAAGTCCCGTTAACGGTGATCGCTCCAAGCAAAGTTTGCCACGTTCAACAACAAGTCAATATGCCTGTTATTGAATGGGGAAATATCCCTATGATATTGCCTGAACACGGCATCGCACGAAAACGATTCGACTATTGGTTTCGTCGTCGGCAACAAGGAAAGCCGAATATCTATGCTACGGTTTCTGGTCATGAGGCACTTGTAAGTATGGTAGCGCTAGGTTGTGGCGTTGGTATGGTTCCGCAGGTGGTCGTTGATAATAGCCCTGTAAAAGATCGCGTGAAAAACGTAGAAAACATTGGCGAAATTCCACCATTTGAGCTTGGTGTATGTTGTTTAAACCAACATAAAGCCAATAGTTTAATTACCGCTTTTTTACATTCAATCAGCTAGCGCTGGGTTACACACCTAGAGAGCAACGCAAAAAGTCAGCAACAAATATCAACATTTCTTAGCGTAAAATATTAAGCAACGGCTGAGGTTAAATGTTTTAATAGTCGATCCATCGCACGATACGACATCGCTTCAATTAAATGTTTATGTGCTATCTGTTGGCTTTTTTCCATATCTGCCAACGTACGCGCTATTTTAAGAATTTTATGATGTGCACGCGTAGATAGACCTAATTTTTCTACCGCTAACGCTAAGAATTCGTTATCGTCTGGCGTTAACGCACAAAACTTTCTTAGTTCTGTGCTAGACAAATACGCATTCGCTTTACCTTGTCTAGCAAGTTGTAAGGCTCTACATTGTTGCACCCTATGTCGCACTTGCGCGCTGGTTTCCATTGCTGGCACGTTATCTGACCACATACCTTTGGGCAAGCGGGCGACTTCAATTTGAATATCAATACGGTCAAGAAATGGTCCTGATAACTTACTTAGATATCGCAATACTTGTTCTGGCGTACTACGGTTATCATTATAAAAACCTGTAGGTGAAGGGTTCATCGCTGCCACTAATTGAAACTGCGCAGGGTATGTTTGCTTTTGTAACGCACGCGAAATAGTCACCTCACCAGACTCCATCGGTTCGCGTAATACATCTAACACTTTTCGATCAAATTCAGGTAACTCATCAAGAAAAAGCACACCATGATGCGCTAAGGTCACTTCGCCTGGCTGTGGAATACTACCACCGCCGATCAACGCAGCGGAAGAGGCCGTATGATGGGGTGAACGAAATGGTCTTGTTAACCAGGCAGTTGAGTTCACTGCCTGATGACTTATCGACTTTATCGCTGCAACATCAATGCCTTCTTGTTCAGTCATCGCAGGTAAAATTCCGGGTAATCGGCTCGCTAACATCGTTTTCCCAGTACCTGGAGGGCCGATAAATAACAAGTTATGAGCACCACTTGCCGCTATTTCTAATGCTCTTTTAGCAAGCGGTTGCCCAACCACATCGCTGATATCGTCTTCGGTAATGATGTTATGCTCTGCTTGCCTTATAGGCTCTGCGACAGGTAAGCATTGTTGTTTCATCAGGTGAGGGTATAACTGAGCAAGATGCGTTAAAGGCAAAATTGTCGCTGACTCTACCCAACTAGCCTGCTCCGCGTTGTGTGCAGGAATAATTAATGCTCTTTTAGAATGACTACTCGCCATTGCCATTGGAATTTCACCAACAATTTGTCGCAACTCTCCAGAAAGGGCAAGTTCTCCAGCAAATTCGTATTGCGCAATATCATCCACTGGCAGTTGTTCTGATGCTGCGAGGATACCGACGGCAATTGGCAAATCAAACCGACCACCTTCTTTGGGTAAATCAGCAGGGGCTAAATTGATGGTGATACGTTTTGCCGGAAATTCATAACCACAATTTAAAATTGCGCTACGCACTCGATCTTTTGACTCGCGTACACTGGTTTCTGGCAAGCCAACAATATTGAAGGCTGGTAAGCCATTGGCTAAATGTACTTCTACAGTTACCAACGGTGACGATAAACCAATACGGGCGCGACTATAAACACACGCTAAAGACATAATAAATCCATTTACACTGCTTTTCCTGAAAGCAAGTGTAGACCCGCTTTTTTAATAACGCTAATCGCAGCTGGTTATAACCAAAGGTAAACATTTGCTATGAAAAACTCTAACAAAAAAACTTGCACATTGAATTAGAGCTATGATACTAATTTAAAAAGAAAGCGAATTAAGCGCAAAAATTAATATTATTTCAGAGTCATTGAATAAACATGCAACATTTTAGCTCAGTCATTATTAACATTCTCGTCGTGGTGATTATTAAATCAGCGCGGGGCCGTTTGTTGAGCTAAAGAAAACTCAGAAATTAACTACAAACCCCCCGCTCCTAAAGGACCGGGGGGTTTTTCGTATAGGGCAGCTAATTAACGTGAACGTTAAGGTAACAATACAAAAGGAGTCTACTTAGCAGAGTTAACCACTCTGGAAAGTAAAAATAATCATGGCAACTGACAATCAACACACCGGTGGATCTTTATTATTTGATGTGCTGCAACAACATGGCGTACAACACGTATTTGGATATCCAGGCGGTGCTATTATGCCGATATACGATGCTTTATATGATAGTGATGTTCAACATTTTCTCGTGCGACACGAACAAGGCGCTGCCTTTTCAGCCATCGGTTATGCGAGAGCCACAGGAAAAATTGGTGTTTGCTTAGCAACATCAGGTCCTGGTGCAACCAACTTGATCACTGGGCTTGCTGATGCGTTAGCCGATTCAATTCCTATTGTTGCTATCACCGGACAAGTTGCTACCGCAGCAATGGGTTCTGACGCTTTCCAAGAAATTGACGTATTCGGTCTATCATTGGCATGTACTAAACACTCATTTCAGGTACGTAGTGTTGATGAACTAGAAAAAGTTCTTCATAAAGCGTTCACCATTGCACTTGAAGGGCGTCAGGGGCCGGTATTAGTTGATATTCCAAAAGATGTTCAACTAGCTGCAGTGGAAAAATTAGGCATTCATTACGATCAAATCACCAATAAAGTGAAGCTTCCCCCTGCTGACGTTTCCAAAGCACTTGAGGTGTTATCGCAAGCCAAAAAACCTATCCTTTATGTTGGCGGCGGTGTAGGCATGGCAAACGCGTTAGATGAAGTTCGTCAATTTGCAAACGAAACAGGGTTACCTTGCGTATCGACTCTTAAAGGGCTAGGTGCCATAAATGCCGACAATCCACATTACTTAGGTATGTTAGGTATGCACGGCACTAAAGCAGCAAATTTAGCCGTACAAGAATGTGATTTATTAGTTGCCGTTGGTGCGCGTTTTGATGATCGAGTCACAGGGAAATTAAATGAATTTGCCCCTAATGCAAAAATTATTCATTTTGACATTGATACTGCTGAAATTAATAAACGAAGAACCGCTGATGCCGCTATTCTTGGCGATTTAAAAATCAACGTACCGTTACTTTCTATGCCTTTAAATATCACTGATTGGCAAGATAAAATCGTAACGATGAAGAAAGATTTTGCCTGGCAATATGATCACCCCGGCAAAGGTATTTACGCGCCAGCAGTATTAAATGAAATCAGCGAGAAAATGTCTGAAAATGCCTGTGTAACCACCGATGTTGGTCAACACCAAATGTGGGCTGCTCAGCACATGTCGTTCAATGAACCTTGTAACTTTTTAACCAGTGGTGGCATGGGAACCATGGGTTTTGGCTTACCCGCAGCAATCGGTGCACAGGTGAGTAGGCCACACGATACTATTATCGCAGTTACAGGTGACGGTTCATTCATGATGAATGTACAAGAGCTTTCTACGATAAAACGTTTTCAACTACCGGTAAAAATTGTTCTGATAGATAACGCAAAACTAGGCATGGTAAGACAATGGCAAGACCTATTTTTTGATGGTCGACTGAGCGAAACCGATCTATCTGATAATCCAGATTTCTTAATGCTAGCAAACGCTTTTGATATCAAATCAAAAATGATCACCGAAAAAGATCAAGTCAGTGAAGCCGTTGATGAAATGTTAGACCATAACGGCCCATATCTTCTACAAGTGAAAATAGACGCGCAAGAAAATGTTTGGCCGCTTGTACCGCCAGAAACAGCAAACGATAAAATGATGGAGAGCAGCTAAGATGAACCATTATCAATTACTCATCACAGTTGACGATAAACAAGTGGTATTAGAACGCATTTTACAAGTGACGCGTTATCGCGGCTTTTTAATCAATGGTATGAGTGCGGTTGTCAATACCGGCACACAAATCGGCACCATAGAACTGCAAGTTAGCAGCGAACGTCCTATTGAATTATTGGTCGACCAAATCAATAAACTGATCGACATCAAGGGTGTCAAAGTAGACAATAGAAGCTCGCGCCAAAGCAGCGCGCAAGATTATTTACTAAGCACCCAATACAAATAATCAGCGGTATATTCGCTGAACATGATAAAAATTAGGAAAAGAAAATGGCAAAAGTTAGTGCAGAACTCATCTGGTTTAATGGTGGTCTTATCCCATGGAAAGACGCAACCGTACATGTGATGAGTCACGCTTTACATTATGGCTCGTCAGTATTTGAAGGTATACGTGCCTATAATACACACAAAGGTACGTGTATTTTTCGTTTAGAAGAGCATATCGATAGACTTTTTGATTCTGCAAAAGTGTACCGCATGAATATTCCTTTTACTCGTGAACAAGTTATGCAGGCGTGTAAAGATGCCGTTGCGCAAAATAACTTAGATTCTGCATATTTACGTCCATTAGCATTCTTAGGTGATGTTGGTATGGGCTTACGTCCACCTGTTGATGCAAGAGCAGATTTGATGGTTGCAGCATTTGCATGGGAAGCCTATTTAGGCGCAGATGCCATTGAAGATGGTGTTGAAGTAGGTGTATCAAGCTGGAATCGCTTAGCACCAAATACTATGCCAACTGCGGCAAAAGCTGGTGGTAACTACTTGTCTTCTCAGCTTATTTCAATGGAAGCAGGCCGTCACGGTTATACAGAGGGTATTGCGCTTGATGTAAACAACATGGTGAGCGAAGGCGCAGGACAAAATTTATTTTTAGTGCGTAATGGCGTTATTTACACTCCATTTAGTACCGCATCTATTTTACCTGGCTTAACGCGAGATACCGTTATGCAACTTGCTCGTAAATTAGGCTATGAAGTGCGCGAAGAACCTGTTTCGCGTGAATCACTTTATTTAGCCGATGAGTTTTTCATGACGGGTACTGCTACGGAAGTTGTACCGGTTAAATCTGTTGACGGTTTACCTGTTGGTAGTGGCACAAGAGGTCCGATAACCCAAGCTATTCAAGCGGCGTTTTTCGGTATTTTTGATGGCACAACACAAATTGATGATACTTGGTTAGCGCCAGTTAAATAACAATTTGATAGCAATCTAGGGGGTAAATACTCCCCCTAAGTTTGCTTGTTAAAACTCGCGATTTAGTTCGTTTTCACAAGTAAATTTATTATCTTCATGGAATTACATTATGCCTAAATTAAGATCAGCCACTTCAACTCAAGGCCGCAATATGGCGGGCGCTCGCGCATTATGGCGTGCAACAGGAATGACAGATAATGATTTTGGTAAACCTATTGTTGCCGTGGTTAATTCATTTACCCAATTTGTGCCCGGTCATGTTCATTTAAAAGACATGGGGCAATTAGTGGCAGGCGCCATTGAAGAAGCAGGTGGTGTTGCCAAAGAATTCAATACTATAGCCGTTGATGATGGTATCGCTATGGGCCACAGCGGTATGTTATATAGCTTGCCTTCTCGTGATCTTATTGCTGACTCTGTTGAATATATGGTCAATGCACATTGTGCTGATGCCATGGTATGTATCTCAAACTGCGACAAAATTACTCCGGGCATGCTGATGGCGGCAATGCGTTTAAATATTCCAGTAATTTTCGTTTCAGGCGGCCCAATGGAAGCAGGTAAAACCAAGCTTTCTGACCAAATTATCAAGCTTGATTTAGTAGATGCCATGATCCAAGGCGCTGATCCAACCGTTTCGAATGAGCAAAGTGATCAAGTAGAGCGTTCTGCTTGTCCAACATGTGGTTCTTGTTCAGGCATGTTTACCGCAAATTCAATGAACTGTTTAGCAGAAGCTTTGGGGTTAGCGTTGCCAGGTAATGGTTCGATGTTAGCAACACATGCAGATCGAAAACAGTTATTCTTAGATGCCGGTAAAGAAATTGTTAACTTAACTAAGCGATATTATCAAGACAATGATGAGTCAGCGTTACCGCGCAATATCGCCAGTAAAGAAGCATTGCATAATGCGATGTGTTTAGACATTGCGATGGGTGGCTCAACGAATACCATTTTACACTTACTTGCAACTGCCCAAGAAGCAGAGATTGACTACACCATGGAAGATATGGACAAGTTATCGCGAGTAGTACCTCAACTATGTAAAGTTGCTCCTTCTACTCCTAAATACCATATGGAAGATGTACATCGTGCTGGCGGCGTTATCGCTATTTTAGGCGAGTTAGCCCGTGCTGGTTTATTAAATACTGATGTACCCAATGTATTAGGTACCACATTAGCTGACGTTATCGCTAAATATGACATTAAAGTCACCCATGATGAAGAGGTTAAAAAATTCTATCGTGCAGGCCCAGCAGGTATTCGTACCACTAAAGCTTTTAGCCAAGATTGCCGATGGGACACTTTAGATGACGACCGAGAAAATGGTTGTATTCGAAATATTGATAATGCGTTCTCAACCGAAGGCGGCTTAGCCGTATTATCTGGCAATATCGCCCTTGATGGATGTGTTGTCAAAACTGCAGGCGTTAGTGACGACAACTTAACATTTATCGGCCCTGCCCATATCTTTGAAAGCCAAGATGCCGCAGTAGCAGGTATTCTAGAGGGTAAAGTGGTTGCCGGTGAAGTTGTGGTTATTCGTTATGAAGGCCCTAAAGGTGGTCCCGGCATGCAAGAAATGCTTTATCCAACCACGTATTTAAAATCAATGGGATTAGGTAAAGCATGCGCATTGTTAACAGATGGTCGTTTCTCTGGCGGTACTTCAGGTTTATCAATTGGTCATGTATCACCAGAAGCTGCAAGTGGCGGCACGATTGCTTTAGTTGAGCAAGGCGACATTATTCATATTGATATTCCTAGTAGAACCATTCAGCTAAACGTTAGCGAAGATGAGCTCGAAAAGCGTCGCAACACAATGCATGCTAAAGGCAATAATGCATGGAAACCACAAGAGCGAGTTCGCCCAATCAGTTATGCCCTTAAAAATTATGCAATGTTAGCAACCAGTGCAGATAAAGGTGCGGTACGTAACCGCGATTTGCTAGATGGGATTCAAAGCAATGACGGATGAAGAACAGCAAGCGTTAGCGCAAGCCAACGCTGACCAAGAGCAGGCATTAGATTACCTGAGGCGTATTTTACTTGCGCCTATTTATGACGTTGCCGTAGAAACCGAATTAAGCCCACTGAATAAGCTTTCGGCACGGTTAGGCAACCAAATTTTTCTTAAACGAGAAGACCAGCAACCGGTTCACTCTTTTAAATTACGTGGTGCATATAACAAGCTTGCTAATTTATCTGAAACACAATGTATTCATGGGGTGATTGCTGCCTCAGCGGGTAATCATGCACAAGGATTAGCTTTAGCAGCAAATAAACTCGGCATCAACGCGACAATCGTTATGCCGATCACAACCCCTGATATTAAAGTAGACAATGTACGCCGTTTTGGTGCAGAAGTACGACTGGTTGGTAAAAGCTTTAATGAAGCGGCTACCGCGTGTTTACAATTTGCCAAAGATGAAAGAAAAACGATTATACACCCGTTTGACGATATTGATGTTATTGCTGGGCAAGGCACTGTTGCAAAAGAAATATTGCAGCAACAATCTTCTTGCGATGTTATTTTCGTGCCTGTTGGCGGTGGTGGATTATTAGCCGGCATGGCTGTTTATTTAAAACAATTACAGCCGAATATCAAAGTCATTGGTGTTGAAGCGGAAGATTCAGCATGCCTTAAAGCTGCAATGGAACATGGTAGCCCTACAGATCTTAACCAAGTGGGACTTTTTGCTGACGGTGTTGCAGTAAAGCGCATCGGTGAACATACGTTTGATCTGATCAAAAAATATTGTGATCAAGTGATCACCGTATCAACAGATGAAATATGCGCATCAATCAAAGACATTTTTGAACATACTCGTGTTATAGCCGAGCCTGCAGGTGCATTATCGTTAGCAGGGTTACAAAAGTATTGCCAAACGAGCGCAGGCAATGAAACCCTTGTCGCCATTTTATCTGGCGCTAATATGAATTTTCATACGCTTCGCTATGTTTCTGAGCGCTGTGAATTAGGCGAGCAAAAAGAAGCAGTACTGTCGGTCACAATTCCAGAGGAAAAAGGCAGCTTTAGACGCTTTTGCCAGACGCTTGAAGGACGAGTGATCACTGAATTTAACTATCGTCAGGCACAATCAAATAGCACCGATGAACAAGCCCATATTTTTGTTGGTATCAGACTTTCTGGTCAGCAAGAAAGAGAAGCGTTAATCACCTTATTGCAACAACAGGGTTATTTGGTGAATGACTTTACTAACAATGAACTTGCAAAACTTCACGTGCGTTACATGATAGGCGGCCATAATTTATCAACAACGCAAGAGCGTATTTTCAGGTTCCAATTTCCGGAATATCCTGGCGCGTTAGAAAACTTCCTTAACACTTTAGGCGAACGTTGGAATATTAGTTTATTCCATTATCGAAACCACGGTGCAGCATTCGGACAAGTATTGGCCGGCTTTGAAGTAACGAACGATGATCAACTTGATTTTTTCAACCATGTAAAAGCATTAAATTATGCGTGGCAAGAAGAGACAAGCAACCCTGCATATCAAAATTTTTTGAGTTAAAACATCAATATAGTATGAATATAATATCACCTATGAATCATTAACAACTTGACAACATACAGCTCCGATGACATATTATGTCAAGTTGACATACTTTAGTAGGAGCTTATATGTTGAAAAATAGTCTCGCATCGAAAACCCCAAATATTGACTCACCGCAAGTGACTAAACACTTGATCAAAGTCATCATTGCTGTAGTGGTTATCATTAGCGCATGGATGACATTTTATACCATAGATGAAGGCCATGTAGGGATAGTAAAACGTTTCGGGGAAGCAACCACACAGGTTAATCCTGGGCTACATACAAAAGTACCACTGGCAGACACTATAGAAGAGTTAGAAATACGTACTCGAAAAAATGCAGAATCTTTAAAAGCTTCTACCTACGAACAGATGCCAGTGACTGCTGAAGTATCTGTTAACTGGACAGTAATACGCTCGGAAGCATTCGAGCTTTATAAAAATTACGGCGGTTTAGATCAATTTGAAAACCGTATTCTTGACCCAAGATTACGTTCAGCAACAAAAGACGCGTTAGCAAGATTTAAAGCAGAGCAAATTGTACAAAATCGTGGCCAAGTGATTCAAAAGATAGAAGAAACACTTTTATCGGAAATGACTGAATTCCCGGTAAAGCTAGATAGCGTTCAGATTGAGAACCTAGTGCTGCCGCCTAAATATTTACAGAGCATCGAAACGAAACAAACAGAGAAAAACCTCGCTGCGGCAGAAGAACACCGTTTAGAACGCCAAAAACTTGAAGCACAACGTGAAGTTAATACTGCAGAAGCCAAGCGAGATGCAGAAAAAGCACGTGCTGACGGTTCAGCATATGCCATAACCACAGAGGCAAGGGCAGAAGCTGAAGCGATAAAACTAAAGGGCTTAGCCGAAGCAGAAGCAATAAAGAAAAAAGCCGAGGCGATAAAAACCAGTAAAGTACTTGTTGAGTATGTTAAAGCCCAACAATGGGATGGTAAATTACCCACTACGGTAATGGGTAGCGATCAAGGTATCTTGTGGAATATGAAAGAAAAATAGACATACACATATCAAGATCCCAAGGCCTATTGGTGACTCAATAGGCTTTAATTCTCATTTTCCTAATAGCTAATCGCTTTACAGACTTAAATAAAAAAACATGTCTAGCTCTATCAACCACTTAGATATTTCCAACATACTACTACGCTATAGTTTCCCTAAAGTTGCTCTTGCGACCATAATACCTATGGTTAAACATTTGCACATTTCTGCCGGGACCATCATGTTATCGCCAGGAAAGCGTTGGAATGACTTCATGTTAATTTCTCAAGGAATTTTCAGGTTATATTATCTCAACTCTGAAGGTAAAGAATCAAATAAAGGCTTTTTCAGCGAAGGGCAAATACTGGCACCAATTGCACGTTCTGCCATTGAAAAGCCTGCACTTTTTTTCGTAGAAGCGCTCACTAATGTAGAAGTCTATCAATGTAAATACGATCAGTTAGTTGCACAACTGCAGCAACATCACAATGGTGTTAACTGTTTAAATGGGTTAACTGACACGTTATTAGAAGACAAAATTCAACGGGAAGTCATGTTTTTGCAGCTAGGCGCAAGAGAGAGATATCAGCAATTTATCAACGATTTTCCTAATCTTCATGATCGAATACCTCTTCGCCACTTGGCGTCTTACCTAGGTATGACGGATGTAACCCTGTCCCGTATTAGACATAAGAAAAATTGACTTATCAAATGTTAAGGCATAACTCTTCATTGTGATAAACAATGCTCTGAATACTACGTACCTCAGGAGCATAAACAATGAAACTTAACAACCTCGTGTATCTATCAATAATAGCTTTGGCTTTATTCTCTACACCTTTATCTGCAACAGCATTGAATAATAAATCTGCATTAATATTGATTGAATACCAGAATGAGTGGTTAAACAAAGCAGGAAAGTTACGGCAACTTCTGGTGAAAGATGAAAAAAGATTTAATTCAGCGATTCAACGCTCAAAAACATTATTAGCAATAGCACGAAAACAAGAAATAACTATTATCCATGTCACACTAAAACCCGATGCTCAATATCGTATTTTTGGTCAGGCTGATTTTGGCCTAAGAAATGCCATACCTAATGCAAAAACATGGCAAGGTGATATGAAATTAATACATCCTGATTTTACACCGTTACAAGGTGAACATGTTATTACAGAAAGAACAGGCGCCTCAGGATTTTCAGGGAGTAATTTAAACAGCTTTCTGCGTAACAACGGTATTGAAACGATATTTTTAGCCGGATTTGCTACTCATGTATGCGTTGAATCGACCCTTAGAGAAGCACACGATAAAGGCTATACCACGTATGTCGTTACTGACGCTTCTGCTGCCTTCACCAAAAAACAGCAACATTATTTCGAAACGGAAATACTTCATCACTTTGGTCAAGGCATTAATGTTGAGCAATTTGAAACATTAAACTTTTAATGGTCAGCTTCACTAGAGTAATGCTTCAAATTAAGTAACCCCCATGCATGTAAAAGATGTGTTCTCTTAAATTTTATGAAGAATAGCACAGTATTACATTATACCCCTGGCAAGAAAGCCTGTTGATAACTCAATAGGCTTTTCACTCAAGTTCAATTAACAGAGGTGAACGTTACCGTTACTCACCGACTCACCAACGTCATTAAGTTACGTTATTTTTGCTTCGAGCTCTGCTACTTTTTGTTCAAGTATTGCTAATTTTTCTCGCGTTTTAATCAATACTTGTGTTTGTACATCAAACTCTTCTCGAGTCACTACATCAAGTTCTGATAGTTTTCTTTGTAGCACTGTTTTGGTTTTATCTTCGAAATCAGTCGCTAAGTTTTTCAAGCCCGGTGGAATAGCCTCTGTTACTTGTTTAGCTATATCTTCAATTTTTTTCGCATTAATCATGGCTAAGCCTCATCACAATATATATTACTATTGTAATCGATTTAGCTATTTTGCCAACGTAAAAAACAAGGTAAAATCACCGCCCTTTATCGTCAATTGCGTTAACTCATGAAACTCAACCCCGGACAACAAGAAGCCGTTAATTATGTCAGTGGTCCCTGTTTAGTATTAGCAGGGGCAGGCAGTGGTAAAACCGGGGTGATCTGTCAAAAGATCGCGTATTTAATCAATAAGTGTGATTATAAAGCGCGTAATATTGCTGCAGTAACCTTTACCAATAAAGCCGCACGCGAAATGAAAGAACGAGTGATAAAAATGCTTGGCCGTGATTTAACCCGTGGGTTAACGGTTTCAACCTTTCACTCGCTAGGGCTTGATATTGTTAAAAGAGAAATAAAAACCTTAGGCTACAAACCTGGCTTTACCTTGTTTGATGATCAAGACACACTCGCTTTGCTTAAAGAATTAACCGATGAACAGTTCGGTGGCGATAAAGATTTACTCAATAAATTACAAAGCATGATATCTAACTGGAAGAATGATTTATTACTTCCAGACGCGGCCATTAAGCAATCAAGTGATGCTGATACATTGCAATATGCTGAATTTTATCAACAATACCACCTACATATGAAAGCATATAACGCCTTAGATTTTGATGACTTAATTTTAATTCCCACTTTATTATTAAAAAATTATGCTGACGTACGAGATAGATGGCGCAATAAAATTCGTTACATGTTGGTTGATGAATATCAAGATACCAATACCAGCCAATACGAACTGGTAAAATTAATTACTGGAGAACGCGGCCGTTTAACGGTGGTAGGCGACGATGACCAATCTATTTATTCTTGGCGAGGTGCTAAACCACAGAACTTAGTATTGCTAGGGCAAGATTATCCAACGTTAAAATTGATTAAGCTCGAACAGAATTACCGTTCAAGTGGCCGTATTTTAAAGTGTGCGAATATCCTAATTGCTAATAATCCACATGTTTATGATAAATCACTATTTAGTGAACTTGATTACGGTGTAGAACTGCGGGTATTGCAGACTAAGAATGAAGAACATGAGATTGAACGAGTGGTGGGTGATTTGATCGGTCATCGATTTTTAAATCGTAGTCATTATAAAGACTATGCCATTCTGTATCGTGGTAATCATCAGTCGCGGTTACTAGAAAAAGCATTAATGACCAACCGCATTCCATACAAGATTAGTGGTGGAACCTCTTTTTTCTCGCGAGCAGAAATCAAAGATGTCATGGCATATCTACGTGTTTTAGTAAATCCTGACGATGATAATGCTTTTTTACGTATAGTAAATGTACCAAAACGAGAACTAGGCCCAGCAACATTAGAAAAGTTAGGTAGTTACGCTAATAAGCGTCAAATCAGTATGTTCGCGGCCAGTTTTGAATTTGGATTAGAAGAACACTTAACAGGTCGAGGTTTGGCCAAAATGCAAGCCTTTACTCGTTGGTTAGTTGAAACTGCCGATAACGCAGAGCGGGGTGATACTGCGGCAGTATTACGAAGTATGATCCGTGAAATTAATTATGAAGATTGGCTTTACGATACTTCTCCTAGCGCAAAAGCAGCAGAAATGCGCATGAAAAACATAACCGAACTGTTCAGCTGGGTTACGCAAATGCTTGAAGGTTCAGATGACGAAGAACCAATGACATTGCCGCAAATTGTCACACGTTTAACTCTCCGCGACATGATGGAACGTAACGAAGAAGAAGAATTTGCCGATCAAGTACAATTAATGACCTTACATGCTTCAAAAGGTTTAGAATTTCCATATGTCTATTTAATTGGTATGGAAGAAGGGCTTTTGCCTCACCAAACCAGTATTGATGAAGGAAATGTCGAAGAAGAAAGACGCTTAGCTTACGTAGGCGTTACTCGCGCTCAACGAGAACTTACCTTTACTTATGCCAGAGAACGCAGACAGTTTGGCGAAGTTTCACGCACAGAATCTAGCCGATTTTTACACGAATTGCCACAAGACGATCTTAACTGGGAATTAAAAAAAGCAACAAAAACGCAAGAACAAAAACAACATACCGCTAAAGCAGGAGTGGCAAATTTACGCGAGCTATTAAAAAACAAAGGCCAATCAAAGTAAGTAGCCTCAGCTTTGCATAGGTAATGCGCTTTTAGTGATTATTTTTATACAAAACTGAGATGAAGTAGAATAAAGCAGTTTATTGAAAAGGGTTTATTACTCTTCACTTTCAGGGTTTTCTAAATAATAAAAAATGGCTTCGGTAAATGTGATTAACGCAGCAATATTATTTTCTGACCACGCCCTATTAATATGAGGCTTCATTACCCCTATTTGACCTGTGAACTTACGATAACTGTTTTTTTGATAGCTTTCGAAACATTTTTTCGTGATTTTATGTAATTTTCCTTTTTCACGCAGGGCTTCAGTATAAATGACGGCATAATTGTTGATAAAGGGATGTAATAAATCAAGGAATTCCGCATCAATTTGTGTGTCTCTTTCTTGTAAATTCCGAGCTCGATTTTTCACTACCTCTTCATTTTTACGTGCGATAACCGCTACAGACTCAATCAACACTTTGGCTTCTTTCTTAGCGTTATTCATCTCCCGTTTTGCAGCAATCAACTGTTGTTGAAGACTCTCAGCTTTAAAATAAAAATACACACTTACCGCTATAAATATGGCTAAGACAGCCAATAAAAACATCATCATAAAACCTACAAATTAAAACGACTATCAGGAGCAGTTGCATCACTTATTCGCGATAAAAAGATATATGGGTCGATATCTTGCACACTGGGAGATTGGCAATCGTACCGAACTTTTAATGAAAACTCACCTAAGTTTGCAAAGAATTGCAGTTTAACTGCTTGAGCAAGCTTTGCTAAATTTTGTTGTAACTCTTCTGGCTGTTGATGTGGGGCCAAGAACAAATACTCACCATCGTTTATTACCCCTACTTGCACAAACTCTTCTTTAGCGTCGTAAATTAATTCATATAGCGCCAATGTGACTTCTGCGACAGTTTTTTTATTAAACTGAAAGGTAAGTTCATTCCAATTTTCAATGGTGAAGTAACCTATAGATAACGGGTACTCAAATTTTCGCGCCATTTTATAATGATATTGGTACAGCTTTTTACTGTAGCTAGGTCCAGCGATATAGTCGATAGGCTTTTCCGCTTCTTCATACACGTACTTTAATTTAAGTGCTCTAAGCTTTACTCCTAACCAAAGACAAAAGACAAACAAAACAATAACAAAAAATATCAATAAACTAATCAGTTTTTGTTGTTGTTGATATTTGAATTGATACTCTTGCGTTAAGGTTGATTGGTTGGCAAATTGTAATGAAAAATTCCGACTTTTTTGGCTTGTCGCGTGATTTTTTTGCTCTTGAAGTACATTTTTTTCACCATAATGTTTAAACACTTTATCCTGTTCGGCATATTTAAAATACGCAGTTAAGGCTTTATCGAATTGACCAAGATCTCGATACATTTCTGCCACCATTAAATGCAGCACAATTTGCTTTTCCGTCAATTCAGTTGAAGCAGAAATACGTTGAGCTTTCGCTAAATACCTATAACTTTCTGACGTGTTATTTAATGTTTCATGTACTATTGCTAAATCTAATAAAACGGTTAAATACGGTTGCGTTAAATTGTAACCACGAAAACCTAGTTCCGCTTTATTAAATAAGCTTAACGCTTGTTGATAATCTGTTTGTAGAAAATGTACTTTACCCAAGCCCGACTGAGCATAAGCAATACGAATAGGCGCTTGTTTCTTTTGTGCATAGGTTAAAGCTTCCCAAAAGGCATTATAAGCATCATCTAACATACCCAATGATAAATAAGAACGCGCTAAGTGATAATAGGTTTGATCAATGTTAGCCATTTTAGACAGTTCAAATCTAAGTTTTAACACCTTATTATATAAAGAAATAGCAGTATTATCGTCTCCCAAATAATAATGGGCGTTAGCCAATAAGTTAATTAAAGAGATACGATCTGACAGCCTAGGCTGCTCAGCAAGTAACAGCTCAATGCGTTCAATATCAGTTAATGCATTATCATGTTCAGCTAATAACGCGTTGGCCATCGCCCGATAACTTAACGCATTGATTAATAACTCAACATGGTTAAGTGCTTGTGCCAGCGACACTGCTCGTTCTGCCACTTCTTTGGCACTATTAAACTTACCTTTGTAGTAATATCCTGCGGCAACTTTCAGTAAAAGCCTTAAATTTATTTGTTGGTCAACGCCCAATAACGTCACCCCATCTTGAGCAAATTGTAATGACTTTGCGAGATCGCCAGTATTTGTCGCTGCATCGGCAAGTAAAGTAAACACTTTTGCCAACGTATTATTATGGTACAAATGACGTTGCTTAATAACACGCTGAGAAAGTGTTAATACACGTTGATAAGGCATTGACTCTCTATCGCCCTCGTAGTAGCGATTAACGTCAGCAATATTCTGTAATATCTCTGTACTGGCTGTATCTTCCGCTAGAAGCGACGCGCTAAAAACATACAAAAATACACTATAGAAAAACAATTTATGAATCATCGGATGAGTTTTCAATTCCCTTTATTTCAAGGGTTTAATTTAAAAAACAGATAAAGTTTACCATATAAACAATATTTATGGTTTACAAGAAAAAATCTATGAATATAATGTCTCTTGAGCGACTAAAGCTCGATAAGGGCAAATCTAGCGAAAGCTAGAGACGCAAAGTTACCGGTCTACGGGGAAACCTATGACAGCGGAACTACCGAATTTAGACATAGTGGGGGCTTGTCTATTGAGGCTTTTCCTATGTTATATCTTTCTTTTTAGCACTAGCTTTGCGTGCTCCCTTGTCCCCCTTCAATCTACTACACCGTTTATTCTTACGTTTTTTATTTATCAAATTCTCAATTAACAACATTAATACCATTGCGTCTAAGAAAGTGAATTGGTATTACTTTCATTTATTGTGTATTTATTTCCATTTATTTGCGATTAACGCTAGCACTTTTTTATAAATTACTAGAGAATGAACTTATAACAATAACAATTTATTTTTCGTATTTACTGAGGGGATGGGTAATTTTGAAATACCATGATTCCATCAAAAAAGCAGAGCAAACATCAACACTGACTATAAAGCAGTTGCAGCAATGGCATCTTCCTGCCTCTCCAATAAATTACGCCATCTGTTATGAATATATTATTGGTAAAAACCCAACGTTAAACCAACAAATAAAACAGCATTTATCATTAGGCAAAAAGCTAGACGAATATGTTATTCAAGAGCTATATAAACAATACATTTTAGGCCAAAGTACGTTTAGGGAAGAGATTGTTACTGACATCGATGAATTAGTAGATAGTTTAGCTAATAATAATCAGCAGTCGATGAATTGCGCCAACACTCTGTTGAAAAAGCTTGATTACAATATCGTTAACCTCAAGTCTAATAATCAAAAAGCCATTAGTGGCGCTATTCAGCAAATCGAACAAGCGTCAAAAAGCTTTCGTCAGAAGCAACAGCAACTTTCTAACCAGCTGATAATATCCAAAAAGCAATCACAGTCATTAAAAGCTGAACTGGCCGAGATAAAAAAAGAGATTTACCTCGATCCGTTAACGGGCTTATATAATCGCAAAGCATTAAATAAAAACTTAGAACAATGGACGCTTGAAGACCCTAATAAACAAGTAGCGGCTATTGTGGTTAATGTTGATAAGCTATCCCTAGTTAGCGAAAAGTTTGGCGGTTTAATCAGCGATGTATTATTGTCAAAAATAGCGAACAAAATTGGAAGTTATGTAGGTGATAGCGGCTTACCTGTACGTTCAGGCCATGACGAGTTTTTAATTTTATTGCCAGAAGTAGAACGTAACATTGCCAGTGAAATTGCCGACAAAATACGCCAAGGCGTCGAAAAGCTTCGCTTCGTGAGTAGCAAGTCAGGTGTTCGATTGCCTCACATGACGATCTCAATGGGAGTAAATGATTTTACCTTATCGCAAAATATCGATACGGTACTTAATTATACGCGTACTTTAGTGGTCGACATGCAGCGCCATAGTAGTAACAAAATCACCGTTGCGAGCTAAACGTTCTTTAAACACGTGTTAGCTTTTCAGCTAATAATAACACCGTATTTTCACTATAAACTTCAATGTCATGTTGTCGTAATAGCTCGGTCGTTAAACCCACCCCTGATATTTTGGTACCAGTAAACCGCCCATCATAAATGGTATTGCTACCACAAGAAGGGCTAGATTCTTTTAATAAGGCATATTTAATCTTTTGTTCAAGACATATCGATAACGCGATATTGGCCCCTAGGGTAAAAGCTTGAGTCACATCTTTTCCTGATACATCTATGACTAAATTGTCCTTTAATACTCTTTCAGCTGGCGCTCTAGGTGTTGATAACCCGCCCGCTACTTCTGGGCAAACTTTTACTAATCTACCTTCATGCTGCCATTGCTCAAATATTTTATTGACTAATTGTTGATGGCCACCGTCGTATCTAACGAGATCACCCATTAAACATGCACTAACAAGAACTTTTTCCATTATGTATTACCTGTTAAATAATCATACAAAGGGGTAATATTTTCCAACGCTGTGGCGTCAAGTGCCTCGAACCAAATAGATTGACTGTAACATTCAAAATGTAACCAAAATACTGAATCCAGCCAAAAAACTTCATAACTGATACGATCTGCACCTTCGTGTGTACTTTTTAGTGAGAGTTGCTCGTAATGGCAGCTGATCTCTGCAAATATTTTAGGTACATCTTCTTGCCCCCATGTCGATGATGATAACGACTGATCTTTTTCGGTATTAATACAAATGACATCATTTTGCTGTTGCCACGTTATTCTATTTAAAAACCAAGACAATTGTTTTACCTCAATGAAATATTGATCTGATGCATATAATACAAAAAAATCTGAGACAGCTATGCTGTTTTTTCATATAATCTGGCCAGGCAATTAAATTTTCTAATCAAAAATAGAGAGATATAGGCATGAAAAAACTTACGATAGCAGTTGCTGCTACTGTGATGATGGCATCTCCGGTTTTCGCAGGCGATATCGCCAAAGGTAAAGAAAAATCAGTAACGTGTGGCGCTTGTCACGGCGTAACGGGGATTTCTCCGTCGCCAATGTACCCTAATTTAGCCGGGCAACAAGAGCAGTACCTTTATAAGCAATTAAAAGACTTTAAGTCAGGTGCTCGAAAAGACCAAATGATGTCAGGTATGGCAATACCTTTAACTGATGAAGATATGAAAAACTTAGCGGCTTACTACGCAAGTTTAAAATAATCTCTCTTAAAAAAGCGCTTAATGAGCGCTTTTTCTTACCCTACAGTTCGCTAACTTCATTAATTAAACTTAAAAACGGTGCGCCATAGCGTGCTAACTTTGTTTGCCCAATACCAGAAATATTAAGCATTTCTGTCGGTGTTTTAGGTTTAAATCGCGCTAATTCAGACAAGGTTGCATCATTAAACACAATATACGGTGGTATATCTTCGCTGTCTGCCAAGGTTTTACGCAACTCTCGCAACTTGGCAAATAAGACCCGGTCATATTGTCCAGATTGTTTATCTTGCCGCCAATAACTGGCTTTTTGTAATCTAGGTGTTGCAAGACTTAATATCTGTTCACCGGTTAACACCGCACGAGAGGCTTGCGTTAACATCAGCGCTGAATGATTGGATATATCTTGTTGTAAGTAGCCTAAATGTATCAATTGACGAATAATCGCATACCAATACCCTGGCGTTTTATCGCGACCAATGCCAAACGTTGATAGTTGATGATGCTGCGCCTGAGCAATTTCGTCTGATAACTGGCCACGTAATACATCAATAATATAGCTCGCATTATGCTGTTGATGAGTACGGTAAACACACGATAACACCATTTGCGCAACTTTTAATCCGTCAAATTGACTTGGAGGATCTAAACAAATATCACAATTGCCACACCCTGAGGTGGTAAATTCGGCAAAATAATTCAACACTAATTGTCGACGACACGTTTGCGACTCAACAAAATCGTTTACCGAAGCGAACCTTAATAACTCTACATTACGTTTATGTTCGTTTTCCGTCTCTTGTATACGCTTTTGAATACGAGCAACATCTTTTTCATCATGCAAATACAGAGCTTCTGCATTAAGGCCGTCTCGGCCTGCTCGGCCAATTTCTTGATAATAAGCTTCTAAAGTTCTTGGCGGCTCAAAATGGATAACAAAGCGAATATTCGGCTTGTTAATACCTAGGCCGAAAGCAACGGTTGCCACCACCACTTGAATATTATCTTTGGCAAAACCATCTTGCACCACAGCTCTAATACTATGGTCCATACCTGCATGATAAGCCGAACAATTAATGCCCGCTTTCGCGAGTGTTTCACTTAACTTTTCTACTTGCCAACGGCTGCTGCAATAAATAATGCCCGCATCTTGCCCACGCTTTTTGATATAACTAATCACTTGCGTTGGCCCTTGGTATTTATCAGCCATGGTAAGCCGGATATTTGGCCGATCAAAGCTGTCTAATTGAATATAAGGGTCACGTAGATTTAACTGCTGAAGAATGTCTTTACGAGTGGTTACATCTGCTGTTGCGGTTAACGCTACGACAGGAATCGCAGGAAACTGTGCTTTTAAAATCGATAGTCTTGTATAGGCTGGCCTAAAATCATGTCCCCATTGTGAAATACAATGAGCTTCATCAATAGCAAATAAACGAATAGGTAGGCTATGCAATCCTTGTAAGAAATAATGTTGCGTTAAGCGTTCTGGCGCAACATATAGCAGAGTTAATTGCCCATTCGCTAGCCGAGTAAAGGTTTCTTGTACCTGTTCATTTGACAATGACGAATTAACATAGGCAGCAGGAATGCCTTGCCTATTCAAGCTATCAACCTGATCTTTCATCAACGCAATCAGCGGAGAAACCACAATGGTAATGCCATTTAATAACGTTGCAGGTAATTGATAGCATAAAGACTTACCACCACCCGTTGGCATTAAGACCAAACAATCTCTGCCTGAAATAATTTGCTCTATAACGTGCTGTTGACCCGCTCTAAATTCAGAGTAACCAAAAATTTCTTGCAAGTTTTGTTGCAAAGTATTTAACGGTTTGACTACTGATAGATCACTCAATGGAAAGTCTTCTGAAATAAATGAAAGGCATATTTTACCTGATTATGCCCCCAAGAAGAAAACTTTCTTTTTCGCTTAAAACGGTGCACACTTTACCTTACCACCCTCATCCGACCAGACATTATGAATCAAGCCGACGTTTTTAAACAAATTGGCCACTTTTGGAACAGTGGCATGCCTTTTAATCAATTGCTAGGGTTAGAGATCATAACTTTCGATACCCAAACCTCAGAAATACGTTTTCAATGGCAAGATAAACTTATTGGCAACCCAATGCAGAAAATACTACACGGCGGCGTAACAGCTTCTGCCTTAGATCTCGCTGGCGGTATTGTTGCAGCAGCTAACATTATTGAACACCTTGACGATATGTCGGAAGCCAATATTGCCCGTAGTTTATCTAAACTCAGCACCATTGATTTACGCACTGATTTTTTACGCCCGGGTCGTGGTCAAGAGTTTGTAGCGACCGCTCGTATTATTCGCAGTGGCAGTAAGGTCGCAGTAGCAAGAATGGAACTACATAACGAAGAGGGAGTACATATCGCATTTGGCACGGGTACCTATATGGTTGGTTAATGAAATAATTAATTAACTTAGTATAAGTCATGATAAAATACGTATTTAATCAGCGCATATACCATGACTCAGCAAGAACAAAAATTAGGCGTTATTAATGCCATAGCTGCCTATGTGTTATGGGGTTTAGCCCCTATCTATTTTAAACTCATTGAGCATGTGCCTGCTGATGAAATAATGGTACATCGTATTCTTTGGTCGTGCTTGCTTTTACTAAGTTTTGTACTGCTCACGCCAAAACGACGTATTGCTTCTACTTTATTTAAATCACCAAGCACTATAGGGAAACTTGCACTAAGCGCATGCTTTTTGGCCTTCAATTGGTTTGTCTTTATTTGGGCCATAAACAACAATCACATTCTTGATGCAAGCTTAGGTTACTATATCAATCCATTAATTAATGTTGCTTTTGGCATGTTATTTTTAGGTGAAAGGTTGAGAAAATGGCAAATGGTAGCAGTTGGTTTAGCTATTTTAGGCGTGTTAATTCAATTGATTACGCTAGGCACGCTACCGATTATTTCACTCACCTTAGCAGTTTCATTCGCCATTTATGGTTTATTACGAAAAAAGATACACGTTGACTCTATAGTCGGCTTGCTTATTGAATCATTCATCATGATGCCTGTAGCTATTTGTTATTGGTTCTTTTTTGTTGATACCAGCACCAGCAACATGGTTAATAACACCATAACACTCAACATTTTTCTGATCGTAACGGGCATTGTAACTACCGCACCATTGCTATGCTTCACCGCAGCAGCAAAACGACTAACGCTGTCAACTATTGGCTTTTTCCAATATATTGGCCCAAGTATTATGTTTTTATTAGCGGTCTTTTTCTACCAAGAACAAGTTAACCATGAGAAATTACTCACGTTTGGTTTTATTTGGTTAGCGCTGATTATTTATTGCATCGACACATACAAATACCGACATCACGTTCGCTAGCGGTCAATTGATGTTGGTATGGTAATATTGAACAATGCACCTTCACTTGGGGTACTTTCAATCGTAATATCACCGTGTAATTGCTGTTTAATAATATTATAAACAATGTTCATACCTAGCCCAGTGCCACCACTATTTCGTTTTGTGGTATAAAACGGTTCAAAAATATTGAGTAACACCTCGGGTTCCATACCCTCACCATTATCTTTATATACAATCGTAACCCAACTTCCCTGCACGCTAAGGTTTAAGGTTATTTTCCCTGAGGCTCTATTCTCAAAGCCATGCTTAATTGAATTTGTTACTAAATTCGTAAACACTTGAGCTAGGGCCCCAGGTATTGTTTTTATATCAATGTTTTCAGTACCATTTATTTCATAGGTAACACGATTTCGCTTCATTTCTGCTGATAGCGTTTGCATGATTTCATGGCTATAATCGACCAAATTAATTTCTCGCGCTTCGCCAACCACCTGATCTGCTGCCACTTGCTTAAAGTTATTTAATAACTCAATAACTCTGTTAAGTGACGACATATTAAGCCTTGAGGCCTGATCAATCGAATCAAAATATTTGCGCATCTGCGACTTTGTTAAATTGTTTAATTCAAAATATTGTTGAATGTCTTGCGTGCTTTCTAATGCAGAACTGGTAGAGGTTAACGCAATACCTAATGGTGTGTTAATTTCGTGAGCAACACCGGCAGTGAGCTTGCCTAAAGAGGCAAGTTTTTCTGATTGCACTAACTGGTTTTGCATTTCTTTTAAATTATTTAATGTTAAGCTCAATTTACGCGTGGTGCGCATATTTTTGACGATAAACCACACCAATAAAATACTAACAAAAACTGCAATACAAATAACAATCGCAAGTATCATAAGATAAAACTGCTGCTGCTCAATCATTTCTGTACGCGCAGCTAATTCAACATTCTTCTGATTTAATTGCTGACCTTGTTGGTCAATTTGTGATTTTTGCTTGGCGATCACTTCGCGATTGAAGGCAATACGACTTTCCATTTCGCTGCTTTCTTGCTCTTTTTCGATAACAGATTTCTGCTGAGTTTTTAATTTCTTTCTAATGGTCGTTAACTGGCCGACCATATCACTTAATTGCTTTTCTTTTATCGCTACCGCTTGCTTTTGTCGTTCGATGTCTTTTTTTAACGCGATTAACTGTATTTGCCGCTGCTCTGCGATTTGTTGTCGTTCATTCAATTGTTGATCTAATACATGTAACCTTTTTGCAGTTACTGCTAGCGCTTCACTTTGGTGCTGTAAGTCGTTATGTAATTGCGTTTCTCTTTTACGCATTTCTTGCATCGCCAGTTCCGTTTCGCGATACAACTCAGCAATATCAATTTCAGTACCACCAAGCAATAACAATTCTTTGGATATAGTTAAACCTTCATAAACAATATTGGATTTATTGACCTCAAATTCGATCGCAGAAGTCAAAGAATTGAAAAATAAATTTAACATCACATGATGTTTATCTGAGCTATTGAAGGTGACGAGCAATGTATCGGTTTTTCTCAAATCTGATGCGACAACACTCAAATCAAACTTATCGATGACATTAACAAATACTAGATCTGCATTTGCTGCTTGTTGTGTTGAACTCACTAACGTTACAACGATTGGCTTTTGCTTGACTTGTTTTCTCGCTAGCTCTTTTTGTGCTTTTTGATAAAAATCTGTGTCTTGATATACGGCAATAGTAAAAGCGCTTTTATTATCTTCCGATGGCCAAGTTACATGCTTAATAAAATTATAAAGATAAGCAGTTTTTATTTTATCACTGCTGAGTTGCTGAGCATGAAGTGTGCCCACAATCAACAATTGGCAAGATAGAATCATTGCCACGATACCTTGTTTTTTACGCCACCAGCAGGACATAAATACCATACCTTTTATTATTATTATGGATACTGTACTGACTTTTTCACCATAAATCACCTGCTAAATTTGACCGTTAAGTTCTTCGTAGGTTAATCTAACCATATAAAAAATAACAATAAGAATTAAATGCTTAGCAAGTCTATTATCCATATTGCGTTATTATTGTTAGTAGGCCTAGCCCATCAGGCTAATGCAAATTACCCTACGGCAGCACAACCTGCCAATCATGATGATTTTCTCAACTTTTCCCTTCAACAATTAATTGGCACTAAAGTTACCGTTGCCTCACTATCTGAAGAAACTGTTGCCCAAGCTCCTGTACCAGTCAGCTTAATTACTGATTCAATGATTAAACAAAGTGGCGCACAAACGTTAAAAGAATTGTTACTCACCTACGTACCTGGATTTACCCACGTAGAAGATCAAAATGAAATTAATATTTCGGCTCGCGGTATTTTTACCTCAGCCCAACAAAAAATACTGATTATGGTCAATGGTCATCGCCTCAACAGTAGAAGTTATTCTATGGCAACGCCAGATCACAGTATTTCGTTAAATAAAATTAAACAAATCGAAGTGCTAAGAGGGCCAGCTTCTTCGCTATACGGCAATGTTTCTTTGACGGCGACCATTAATATCATCCTCAAAACTGCTGCTGATATTGAACAACAGCAAGCAAGTTTATCTATAGGTAATCACGGACAAAAATCTGCTAACGTTCTCTTAGCTAAAACTTTTTCGCATGCCGATGTTGTGATGTGGGCAGATATGTTTCACGCAGATGGTGAAGTAATCTCACTCACTCCTGAAAATGTTTATAGTGAAAAGCCTCAGCCCAATAGTGAAGCGATTATTTATGGCATTAAAGATAAGCATCCTTATGATATTGGCATTTCTATCACGTCTCCAACAACTGAATTGTTACTCAATCGTCGACGTAGCCACTATATTGAACCCTTTACTGCTGGTGGCTTAAGTGGTGAACCATATCAATACGATAGTTTTGAAAAAGTCAATGGAACGGGACCGGGGTTTGGTTATTTAACAACGCATTTCGGTTTTACAAATACTGTCACTGGCGATGCTTGGGTGAATAAAAATCGTTTATACCTAGACCAACATGTTGCAGAAACTGCAGTCGTTGTTGACCCTATTACACCGGTTTATTTAGCCCCTACATGGAAAGAGTTATCCGGTGGTGTGTCGAGCACCCTTGAATTTAAAGCCAAAGGCGGCGACTTATTATTAGGCATTCAACTTGAAAGCTACAAAGTTTACGCCGGTACTGTACTTTCTGGTACAAACAGCTATACCATTAACTCGAATAGCAAGCCATTACTACCCGACGGTTCAGAAAGTAACTATTCAGGTTTTTTACAGTATAAATATCCGATCACTGATAAATGGCAAAGTAACATCGGTTTACGTTACGACTACAAGAACCGTAAAACGACCAATAACATCGACCAATTAAGCCCGAGATTTGGCTTTTTATATCAACATAACGACATCAGCTTTAAATTAAGCTATTCAGAAGCCTTTGTAGACGCCACTTATTGGAATCGATTCTCTAACCTTTCATCCTTTATTGGTGCGACACAATTAAAACCTGAAATACTACGCTCTTTACAAATTTCGCCAACAATAAATTTCCCTCAATACCATTTGCAGCTTACGAGTAACTTTTTTTACGATCAGTCAAAAGACGTTATTTTTCGCGATAATAGTACTGAAAACGTCAATTACAGTAATGCAGGGGAGTTATCTTCTTGGGGGGTCGAGCAAGAAGTTCGATACTTAACACCAGCCCTCAATATTAGGGCAAATGCAACTTACCGAGCGGTAAGCAATAGTGAAAAAATACCGGTTACTGGCAGTTACATTAATAACATTCCCAAGATCACGGCTAATATCACCTTTGATTTTCCCGTTAATAATAAACTTAGTCTACACCTTGGCTTGCGCTATATCGGCAAACAGTTTTCTCCTATCAATATTCAACAGGAGGGCATGTCATTAACTGATCATTATCCAGAACGCGGGGTAAGCTTTTATCAACCAGAAAAGAAAATTAATGCGAGTTTATTAGTAAACTCCAACTTACGTTTCCAAGTCAGTAAGCACATTTCATTAGCGTTACGTGTTAATAATCTGTTGAATAAGCAGTATCAACAAGGAGGCACAACGGTACATCCATATCCGCAAAAAGGTCGATGGTTTAACGCGCAGTTGTCTGTAAACTTTTAATCACCATAATGCTACATTCATTTCATCACAGTAATTTTATTCCGACCATTCTCTTTTGACTGATAAAGCCCTTGGTCAGCTATATTCATTTGGTCTGCAAGCGATAAATTACTATTAAATACCACGCCCATGCTAATAGAAAAGCAAATACTCTGTTTAGCATATACGACTGTTGATTCAGCTAATAGCTGGCGAAAACTGTCAAGCTCTTGATAAATGCTATCTTGATCTTCGCCTGGTATTAATATCGCGAATTCTTCACCACCCAGTCTTGCTAATAAACCATTAGGAAAGTGCTGTAACATATATTGTGCTAAATATTTTAAAACATGATCTCCGGCATCATGTCCATATTCATCATTGATTCGTTTAAAATAATCAATATCAATCATCACTAAACCAAAATGGCTGCTCGTTGCTAAATATTCCTTGAGGTACTTTTCTGCATCATTAAAAAAAGACCGCCGATTCGGTAACTCAGTAAGGTAGTCAGTATTCGCTGCTTTTTGGATCATTTCGATATTATGCAAGTTCTCGATGTTTTGCATCATACGACAATAGAATTCTTCGGTACAAAAAGGCTTACGTAAGAAATCATCAGCACCATTTTTAATAAAACGCGCAGATAACATTGGATCGGCAATTCCAGAAATACCAATAATCGCTAATTTCTCTCTTGAATAGTGCTTACGTAACTCATTGGTTAATTCAATACCATCCATAATTGGCATTTCTAAATCAGTGATCACAAGCTTAATATTCGACTGTTCTTCCATTGTTTTCAAAGCAGAAGGTCCAGTATCAGCAACAAATACTTCAAAGTTTCGACGTTTTAATAGTTGCACAATGTAATTTCGTGCAGAGCGAGAATCGTCAACAACTAAAACCCCAGTACCTCTATTAGCTTTTTGCCAATATAGTATCCGCTTTAGGTACATATAAGCTTGACTGTTTTCTTTCGGAATATAATCGATGACCGGTTGTGCAAGAATTTTTGCGCGGGTTTCTTCGTCCATTTTACCAGTGATCACCACACTTGGAATATCGTGTGATAATACCGTTTTAATAACCTCGCCTTGCTGAGCATCTGGCAAGTTATAGTCTAACGTAGCGGCAAAAAAAGAAGCATCTTCTTTTAAAATAGCGACTACATCTGCATGACTCTTAGCAACAGTAACTTGATAGCCTAAGCTCTGACCAATTTTTTTGATAACAGCAGCTATCGAATTACTGTCTTCTACAACTAACAACTTTTCTGGCATCAACTTACCTAAAACTTATAATGCTTTTAAATTAGCATAGGCAATTACTAGCCATTTGCTACCTACTTCTGCAAAATTAACTTGCACACGACTTTGAGCACCATTCCCTTCATAGTTTAGCACAACTCCTTCACCAAATTTTTGATGCACAACAGATTGCCCTAACTTAAAGCCTGTTCCCTCGAATGTTTCTAACGAAATGGTATTAGCAAACCTGCCAGAAGACTTAGGCCGAGTAACTTGGTTTTGCATGCGTATTTCTTCTACACAATCACTAGGCAGCTCACGTAAAAATCGACTTGCCGGATGAATTTTTTCTTGTCCGTATAAACGACGGCTTTCTGCATGACATAAATATAGTTTTTCCATTGCCCGCGTCATACCAACATAACATAAGCGTCGCTCTTCTTCTAAACGACCAATTTCTTCTAATGACTGCTGCGAAGGGAACATACCTTCTTCCAAGCCTGCAATAAACACTAAAGGAAACTCTAATCCTTTGGCAGAATGCATTGTCATTAGCTGTACCGCATGTTCAAATTCATCTGCTTGCCCTTCACCAGACTCTAGCGCAGCATGGGTTAAAAAACTCGTCAGTTCGCTTTGCGCTTGTTCAAGTTCAGGATCTACTTCAAAGGTTTGGCAAGCTGTCACTAATTCATTTAAGTTTTCAATACGTGCTTCTGCTCGTTCGCCTTTTTCAGCTTGATACATAGCTTTTAAGCCGCTGTGTTGAATAACAAAGTTTGCTTGTTGATCTAAATCTAAATGTTGTGATTCATCTTCAAGTTGATCGATCAGCTCGACAAACACTTTAATGACTTTTGCACTTCGACCTTTTAATTGCTCGCTTGCCAACATTGTTTGACAAGCCTGCCACATGGTCATTTGCAAACTACGTGCAGCATCTCGAACTAGCGATAACGTTTGATTACCAATACCTCGTGTTGGGGTATTGATAATACGTTCAAACGCTGCATCGTCATCTCGATTATTAATTATCCGTAAATAAGCTAATGCATCCTTAATTTCTTGGCGCTCAAAAAAGCGTAAACCGCCATAAATACGATAGGGTAAATTAGCTTGAAGCAATGCTTCTTCCAAAATACGCGACTGCGCATTACTGCGATATAAGATAGCGACATTGTTTAAATCACCGTTATCACTTCGCCATTGTTCTATTCTGCCAGCAATAAAGCGTGCTTCATCTATTTCATTAAAGGCAGTATAAATAGCAATTTTTTCCCCTTGTTCACCTTGTGTCCAAAGGTCTTTCCCCAAGCGATTGTTATTGTTATCAATTAACTTATTGGCAGCCGTTAAAATATTGGCAGTTGAACGATAGTTTTGCTCTAAGCGTATGGTTTCTGCGCCGGTAAAATCATCTAAAAATCGTTGTATATTCTCTATTTTAGCACCACGCCAACCATAAATTGACTGGTCATCGTCACCCACGATCATCACATTGCTTTGTTCACGACCCAGCAAATTTAACCAGGCGTATTGGATCGCATTGGTGTCTTGAAATTCATCCACTAAAATTTGAGAAAATCGCTGTTGGTAGTGCCGTAACAAAACCGGATGATGTAGCCAAAGTTCATGTGCACGTAATAATAATTCAGCAAAATCTACCAACCCAGCACGATCACAAGCATCTTGATACGCTTGGTAAACTTTAACAAAAGTTTCTTCTGTTTGATCGTAGTGTGTTTCAATATGTTTAGCGCGTAGCCCTTCATCTTTTTTACCGTTGATATACCACTGCATTTGTTTTGCTGGCCAACGTTTTTCGTCAAGATTTAGCGCGCGTAAAATACGTTTTATTAAACGCAGTTGATCATCAGAGTCTAACACTTGAAAGCTTTGCGGTAAGTTAGCCTCTTGAAAGTGCATACGCAATAATCGATGCGCTAATCCATGAAAGGTGCCTATCCACATGCCATGGATATTGCCACCTACCATTTGTTCTACTCGCGCTCGCATTTCAGCCGCTGCTTTATTGGTAAATGTAACAGCAAGAATGCTGTGCGCAGATACTTTCTCAACTTGCATAAGCCATGCAATTCTTTGTACCAATACTCGCGTTTTCCCGCTACCTGCGCCTGCTAACACCAGCATATTTCGTAACGGAGCGCCTACCGCTTCACGTTGTTTATCATTGAGTGAATCTAATAGTTCAGATACATCCATAAGGTGTCTCTCGTTGTAAGGTGTTAATTTAGTAAACGGCTTAATTCAGTAATGTGACGTAATTCTAACGTTGCTAACTGTTTAATCGGATGACCAACATCATAGGTTGATACCCATGCTGTTTGGCAACCATATTTAGCTGCACCGATGATATCGTTAATGCCGCAGTCACCAACATGTAAAAGTTCAATTGGCTTAATTGATAATTGCTGACAAGTTTTTGCAAACATATCGGCCGCTGGTTTTTGTTTATTACCTTGGCCTGCATGATAAATATGGGAAAAATATTGCGCCAAATTAATCGCTCTTGTATCTACATTTCCATTAGAAATAGCGACTAAAGGCCATTGGCTAGCTAACTTTAACAACAGTTCATGTACAACGTCAGGTACAACAAAGTTGCTACGTTGTTCTACAAAGTATTGGACCGCCTGCTGCGCCATAGTTTCTGCCTGCGCTTTATCAAAACCTAACGCCATCAAGCCTAAACGATAACTAACGTGTCTAAGTTCGCCAACATCATGGATCAGCTCATCATTCTCTAACAAAGCTTGTTGACGGTAACGAAACCAATATTGATAGCCATATTGACCATCAGGCAATAATGCAGCGAAATATTGCTGCATTTTTTTATCTGTCGCTATCATTACCGGAGCGTTATGATACAAGGTATCATCAAGATCAAAACTAATAGCCTTAAAAGGCAATAAACGACGATTATAACGCATTAACTTACCTGAAGTTGCACCAATAATTTAGCCACTAACTTTCTAAATTGGTTTAGTAATAAGGTATCCATTCTAGGCTCGAAATGATCGGCATCTTGAGAGCTAATAGCAATAAAACCTATCACTTTTTCATGATGCGATAACTTGATCATAACAACTGAACCTTCACAGGCTTGATCAAAAACCATTTGTTGTTCACGCTGTTGAATACGGCCAAAATAGTAATCTTCTGCGTGTAATCTATTATCCAAAATTTCTTGGCAATCTTGCTTTATAAGGCAATCATGATCAAAACTATAAGGTGCTACAAGCCATAGTTTTAATGACTTTAAAGATAATAGTTCAGTCGTTGCTTGGTGCAAGCAATTTAATAATTCTGCTGCGGTATCACAATCAAGTAAGCGTAGATATAAATCACTGTATAATGAAAATAATTGCTCATTTTGATTCGCCACTGACATCAAATGAGTAATTTCTTCTTCTAATGCTTGTACTTTTGTTCGTAATGCCAACTGTTGACGTTCAACGAGTGATATAGCACCTCGGTGAGGATCTGATAAACGTAATTGGGCGACTAAATCAGGCTGACGATTAAAAAAATCAGGGTTATCTTGTAAATAGGTCACAATTAACTCGTCGGTTAATTGTATGTCGACATCAGTTACCACTAAGTTTTCTGTTGAGTTTTCAGCAGTAATAGGGGTTTCATGTTTACTCATATATGAATTTGTCCATCGAAAACATGCACCGCTGGCCCTGTCATTTTTACAGGACTACCGGGGCCTTTCCAGTATATTTTTAATTTGCCACCAGGTAATTGCACAGTGACTTGTTTGGCGAGTTTTTTCTGAATTTGTCCAACAACAACAGCAGCACATGCGCCACTGCCGCAAGCTAATGTTTCTGCGGCTCCTCGCTCAAAAACGCGTAGTTTAATGAATTCAGGAGAAACAATCTCCATAAACCCTACATTTGCTCCTTGAGGAAAACGATCATGGGTTGCCAAGCGCGCGCCTAAATACTCAACTGGTGCTTTCGCAACATCGTCAACAGTTAACACACAATGCGGGTTTCCCATTGACGCAGCACCACACAGCACCGTTTCTTCGTCACTACGCAAGATGTAGGTCCCTTCTGCTTTTTGGGCAGTAAAAGGTATTTTACTCGGCTCTAGTTGCGGAACTGGCATATTGACAGTCACGTTACCATCACGCTCTATAAATAACGTCATTTTACCTGAGTGCGTAGATACACGAATTTTATTACGCCCGGTTAGCCCTTTCATTTTAACAAAACGGGCAAAGCATCTGGCGCCATTTCCGCATTGGCTAACCTCACTACCATCAGCATTAAAAATGCGATAATGAAAATCTAAATCAGGATCGTATGGTGGCTCGACAATCAATAATTGGTCAAAGCCAATACCAAAGTTTCGATCAGCGAGCATTTTGATTTGCTCATTAGGTAAATACACATTTTGTGTCACGTTATCGAGCACTAAAAAATCATTACCCAACCCATGCATTTTTGAAAAATTTACTAACATCTAGCTCTCTTAAGGAAGCAAGGCTTCTCCCTGCCATAAACTTGCTAATGACTCGCGCTGTCTGATAACAAATGCTTTGTCACCATCTACCATCACTTCCGCGGCTCTTGGTCGACTATTATAATTTGAACTCATAGTAAAACCATAGGCACCTGAAGATCGAACGGCAAGTAAATCACCAGCTTCAATAGCCAATGCTCTATCTTTACCGAGAAAATCCCCTGTTTCACACACAGGGCCCACTACATCATAATTTTTTTCCGGAACGTTCTTGTGCTCTATCACGGGTATTATAGATTGCCAAGCTTGATATAGCGCAGGGCGAATAAGGTCATTCATTGCACCATCAACAATCGCAAAATGTCTATCTTGATTGGTTTTTAAAAACTCAACTTCAGTCACCAAAATACCAGCATTGGCCATAATTGCTCGGCCGGGTTCATAAATAAGTGTAATATCTCTGTCAGACAGTTTTTCTGCAATAGCTTCGGCATATTGTTGAGGATGAGGCGGTTGCTCATCTTGATAACACACACCTAGGCCACCACCGACATCAATATGAGACAGTGTTATTCCCTGCTCAGCTAAGGTGTCCACTAAAACCAACACACGATCAAGTGCATCTAAAAACGGGGCAATTTCAGTAAGCTGCGAACCAATATGACTATCAATACCTTTGACATCGATATGAGACAAAGTAGCTGCGTGCGCATAAATACGATAGGCGTCATCAATACTTACGCCAAATTTATTCTCTTTTAACCCAGTGGAAATATAGGGATGTGTGCCGGCATCCACATCAGGATTCACCCGTAATGAAATAGGCGCGATTTTATTCATTGATTGTGCGACTTGCTGTATACGCGCAAGTTCAGCTTCTGATTCAACATTAAAACAATAAATGCCTTTCTCTAAAGCGTAGGCTATTTCATCCGCTTTTTTTCCGACCCCAGAAAAAACCACTTTAGCAGGATCACCGCCGGCTTCTAATACGCGAGCTAACTCACCTTTTGAAACAATATCAAAGCCCGATCCTAATCGCGCTAAAATATTGAGCACAGCGATATTGCTATTGGCTTTTACCGCATAGCAGACTAAATGCTTTCGACCCGCAGCTGCGTTATCAAAAGCATGCCAATGACGTTCAATGGTTGCCCGAGAATAGACAAATAAAGGTGTGCCGTAGGTTTTCGCTAATTCAGCAACGGCACAATCTTCGGCATATAACTGCGCCGAGCGACGATTAAAAAAATCCACTATTGTTGTTCCTGTTTTTCTACCGGTTGCTCAATAACTGAATTAGTCTGTGTTTTTTTCTCGTTTGATTCTTGATATAAAGGACCAGGCATTCCACAGCCGGAAAATAACACTATTGAGAGTAAGCCACCGAAAATAATTGAATTTTGTTTACGCATTTTTGATTAATTCGATTTTTTTCCCATGATAGACGTTTTATAATCTCATGACCATCAATTACCAACGAATCGAAGACTAATTTTTTCGATTCAATAAAAGGACCACTCAATGAACGATACACAGTACAATTTAATGGCAGACGACCTATTACTGACACTTGAAGAAGCGATAGAAGACTGCGGTATTGATATCGATTATGAAGGTGTTGGTGGTATGCTAACGTTAACCTTCAAAAATGCCAGTAAAATCATCATTAATAAGCAAGCTCCATTACATGAAATTTGGGTTGCTACCAAATTTAACGGTCATCATTTTCACTATGACAATGAACAATGGATCGACAAACGCGGTGGTGGTGAATTTTGGCAATTTATCTCTGACGCTGTGACTAAACAAGCAGACGCACAAGTGACATTAAGCGCACAATAATTAGGATCCCGCATGACACAACCTATCATTCGTATCGCCACACGAAAAAGTGCTTTAGCACTTTGGCAAGCAGAGTATGTAAAAGCTCAACTTGAACATTTTCACCAAAACATCACTGTTGAACTTGTACCTATGACGACAAAAGGTGATATTATTTTAGATACGCCCTTAGCGAAAGTTGGCGGCAAAGGATTATTTATCAAAGAGTTAGAGGTGGCAATTTTAGAAGGCAAAGCGGATATTGCCGTTCACTCAATGAAAGATGTACCGGTTGAGTTTCCTGAAGGTTTAGGGCTGGAAGTTATTTGTCCTCGTGAAGACCCTCGCGATGCCTTCGTTTCCAATACAGTAAATAGCATTGAAGAACTACCACAAGGTGCTGTGGTTGGTACCTCAAGTTTACGCCGAGAAAGCCAATTACGCGCCATGCGACCAGATCTTGTTATTCGTAGTTTACGTGGCAATGTCAATACTCGTCTAGCTAAACTCGATGCTGGAGAGTTTGATGCTATCGTATTAGCAGCAGCAGGACTTATTCGATTAAAAATGTTAGATCGTATTCGTCAATACATTGCTCCAGAAATCATGTTACCCGCCAACGGACAAGGTGCTGTAGGCATTGAATGTAGAACAGACGATGAACACGTTAAGGCATTATTGGCACCATTAGAATGTAAAAAAACACGCACTAGAGTGCTAGCCGAACGTGCAATGAACTGTAAATTAGAAGGCGGTTGTCAAGTTCCTATTGGTAGCTATGCAACTCTCGAAGGCTCAACAATTTATTTACGTGGCTTAGTAGGTGCAGTAGATGGCAGTAAAATTATTAGTGATGAGATTATTGGACAAGCCGACCAAGCCGAAACATTGGGTACAGCCTTAGCAGAGAAATTACTCTCGCAAGGTGCTGACAGCATTTTAAAAATGGTATATGAGCAATAACCTGTACGTGCTAAATACCCGTCCTGAACCCGCCTGTTGGCAATTACAACAGGCGCTTAATACGGCGGGTATCAATAATTTATGTCAACCATTACTAGAATATCAATTTAACGGTGATGGCGTGCAGCTTGAATCGTTAATCGACACGTTTCTACCCAACATTGTGATATTTATTAGCCAAGCAGCGGTTGA
Source organism: Thalassotalea sp. 1_MG-2023 (assembly GCF_030546745.1). GTDB lineage: Bacteria > Pseudomonadota > Gammaproteobacteria > Enterobacterales > Alteromonadaceae > Thalassotalea_C. The sequence goes on along the minus strand of NZ_JAUOPD010000003.1, from coordinate 29,149 downwards.
GTTTGCGCATAATAGCTATGCGTTGTCTCAATGGCTAAAGCAAGATACCACTATCATTGCCGTTGGTGAAAAAACTCAACAATGTCTCGCAAACCTGGGTTATCAAGCTATTTTCCCAACACAACATAACAGTGAGGGCATGCTAGCATTAGCTGAACTTGCAACAGAAAAGGTTGTGAATCAGCATGTTTTAATCATACGTGGGAACGGTGGTAGAGAACATTTAGCGCGATCATTAATTAAGCGTGGTGCTAAAGTAGAGTATTTCGAAAGTTACCAACGAAATTGGCTAAATATTGCAGCAGAACAAGACAAAGTCTGGAAAAATAAGCAAATTAACGCTATGGTCATCACTAGTGAATCACAATTAATACGCATGGTTGATGTTCTCAAACCAATGGATGATTATTGGACGCAGCATTGCACGTATATTGTGCCCAGTGAACGCGTAGCAGATACAGGTAGAGCATTAGGCTTACGTAACATATTGATCAGTAACGGCGCCAGTGACAACGCCATTGTGACAACATTAAAAGGCATGGAATAATCCTATGACTGACTCATCATCTTCTGATAAGAATACGCCTGACAACACGCTTAAAAGCACAGAGCCACCTATCAAAAAAGACGCTAAAGCTAAACCTACGGTTTCGCCAAGAAAACCTGATAGAACTAGTGCACGTACTCCCGTGGCCTCCCCTAAACAGCCTATTTCAAAAACAGCAATTGTCTCGCTTTTATTGTCTTTAGCCACCATTGCAGGCGTCGCCGCCTTATTTTATTGGCATCAACAACATGCTTCTGAACAACAAACTTCAATTAACACGAAAATTCAACAAAACAACGATCAGTTTGGCCAACAAGTCACGCAACTTTTACGTCAGCAGCAGGTTAACTTTCAGCAGCAGCTTACCAGTGCATTAGCAGAAACAACTGCACAAAACGAAGCTCGTATTGCACAATTAAATGCACAAATATCTCGATTAGAACAATCATCACCAGAAGATTGGCTTTTACATGAAGCAGATTATTTAATTCGCATAGCAAGCAGAACTATATGGTTCGAGCGTGATACAAAAGCCGCTATCAATTTATTAAAAGACGCAGATGAACGTTTAAAAGCATTAGATTCCGCGAAATTTTTGTCGATTAGGCAATTAATAAGAGCCGATATAGAAGCATTAAAACTTGTGCCTGAATTAACCACAGAAGAAGCAACATTAACGTTAATGGCATTAGACGAACAGATAGCACAATTACCCTTAGCAATGGCTGACATTCCCGAATCAATTGACAACGAAGAAGACTTAACGCTCTCAAACAACACTGCTGATTGGCGTGAAAACCTAGCCAAAACTTGGCAACGCTTTAAACAAGATTTTATTACGATAAGACGACGTAATGGCCAAGTAGAACCGCTAATGTCGCCTGCTCATCAACAAAACTTAAAAGAAAATTTATCGCTGACTTTGCAACAAGCTCAATGGGCAGCAAGTAAAGAAAATAACGCACTTTATCTTGCTTCATTGGATAAAGCACAAGCATGGTTACTCACTTACTTTGATACTAATGAACAAAAAACCATAAAGTTTAATCAAGCGTTGCAGTCACTTAAAAATGAAACTATCGAATTTCAACTGCCAAGTAATTTGCAGTCACTAGAAGCAATTAAACAACACATGAGTGAGTCTGAGCTTGAAACGCTACCTCAGCAGCAAACACCTATAAACTCACCAGTACAGCAAGAAGTACAGCAAAGCGATATTAGCGCACAAAACGGAGACGTTATATGAAACGCCTAATTTTAGCGCTAATTTTATTTTTTTCCGCGGTTGCACTAAGCCCTATTCTCATTGGTGAAAAAGGCTATATTCTGGTAGCAATGGGCGATTACACTTTGGAGTCAACAGTAGTCACAGCGCTCATTGCCGTTACCGTTTTATTCCTTACCTTACTGATCATTCTTAAACTTTTACGCGGTGGATTATCATTGAGCTTTTCTGCTTGGCATAAAGTCAGGTTTTCTGGCCAACGACGTGCATTACGTAACTTTCAAAAAGGCATTGCCGCTTACGTATTAGGTGATAATAAACAGGCTGAACACTTATTAGTTAAATCTGCTGATAGCATCCCATTTACCGAAACTGCCTACTTAATGGCTGCAAATGCAGCTAACTTACAAGGGTTACCAGACAACACAAAACATTATTTACAGCAAATAAATGGCAACCAACTCGACGTCAAAGAAACAGGCCTAGAGTCAGTCTTAATCACGATAAAATTATTGTTAAACCATCAAGAATTTTCCAACGCAAGAACACTTATCGACAAGTATCATAAATATATTGGTCACGATGACCGTTTACTGGCATTGGAACTAGATTTGAGCTTGATCGAACAACGCTTTTTTTACGTGGTTGAACAATTAAATAAAGCACAAAAAAGTAAACACTTTACGAAGCAGCAAATAAACAGTTGGCAACAAGCTGCATTTTCAGGGGCTTTTCATCAAAAAATTACCAAAGAAAGTCAGCAGGCATTAAATAATTATTGGAATAATTTACCTCGCAAGGTTAAGCAAGAAGAAACTGTTTTACTTGCCTATTGCCAAGTATTAGCTGCAAATCGCATCAATAAACCGCTGACCGAATTATTATTACCAACCGTTAAAAAAGGCGCGAATGATAAGTTCATTTATGCGATAAGACAGTTACCGCTAACGCAAGTAGATGCATTAATTCAAGCCGTGCAAAAACACTTACACCATGATGCTAAAAACGCAAAATGGTTAACGGCACTCGCTCATTTATCAGCAATGGATCAACAATGGGAAATGGCAGAGAAAGCTTTTAATGCACGTTTACATCTTGAAGAGCAACCAGTTGATACACTCGATCTCACGACTTTCGCTCACGTATTAGAACAGCTTAATAAGCCTGAACAGGCAATTTCGGCATTGAAAAAGGCGCTCGCTATTTCAGGTGTGCATAACACATTAAAAGTAAGTGGTGAATAAAGCACCAACCAAGGCAAGGAACAACAAGCGTAATATTGACCACTTCAATACTTTTAACAGCAATATTCCCACAACAACCCAAGCAAAGTCAGTTGCCGAATTTACCGCACAAACAAAGAGTGGTTGATAAAGCGCACTGATGAGCAACCCAACTACTGCCGCATTAATCGCGATAATAGCGCCTGCAACTTTTTTATGTGCAGCAAGGCGTTGCCAATTCGGTAAAAAAGCAATCATTAATAAAAAGCCAGGTAAAAAAATAGCAAGAGTGGCTGTTAATGCTCCGATAAAGGGTGCAGATGAAAATTCTATGGCACCTAAGTAACTTGCAAAGGTGAACATTGGCCCAGGTACACCTTGAGCGGCAGCATAACCAGCCATAAAAATATCATTATGTACTACGTCATTAGTCGCCGTTTGTAACAACGGTAAAACCACATGACCACCACCAAAAACTAAACTTCCCACTTGAAAGTAGCGAGTAAACAACGACAATAAGGGTTGTGTGTATGCCAATAAACTCAGTAAAAATACCGAAATAAATACTATTAACCAGTAATAGTTTTTTGGTCGACTGTTATCGATTACCTCTGCTTTATTCAACGATTCTGATGATAAGTATCGTGCACCAATCAAGGCAAATAGCGTCAAAACCAACAAGTGACTCATCGAAACAGAAAAAAGCAGTAAGCTTATCGTTGTGACCAAACAAATAGTCTGCGTTGCTTTGGTTTTACAAAACTGAGTAAACATGGTGTACACCGCATCAGTCACCACCACCACAGCAAGTAATTTAAAGGTAGTCATTAAAGTGGTTAAATAAGGGTGTTTACTATAGCTAGAATAGGTCGTTGCAAATAACCACATCAGTAAGAAAGAAGGCAGGGTAAAAGCTAAAAATGCTAAAATAGCACCGAAGATACCTGCACGCTGATAGCCGATAGCAAAGCAAACTTGGCTAGATCCTGGTCCAGGTAATATTTGTGATAAGGCAACGATATTGCTATAAGCTTGTTCAGTTAACCATTTTTTTTCATCAACAAACGTGCGATGAAAATAACCAATATGAGCAACCGGCCCACCAAAGGACAGACAGCCGAGCATTAAAAAAGATCTAAAAATTTGCCACAAAGTTGTAATACCCTAATAGACTTAAATCTACCATAGTAGTCATTATCTATGACATTAGCATGACAACAGTACACAAAAGCCTTATTTGATAACAATAATTATATTGCTATTAAATAAGGCTCTTGGCCTTGATGCTTTGCTTTTCGGCTAAAAGAGCCTTTACCCTTTTTGGCATTAACGACTTGGGTTTTAAACACTTTGGAGGTAACTAGCGCCGCTAAATAGTCATGCTTAATTTCACCTCGACCATGTTCAGTGATATGATTTTTTTTACCTTTTTTACTCATCTGTTTTCCTCTTTGGTTAATGATGGCTATTATAAAAATATCAGGCATGAAAAAGATACCATTTTTAATTCCATGACATCACCAATCATTACTATTAAACCGAAAGCTAAATGCCATGGGCTATTTATAACCTTAGCAAGCTTAGTGGCGTTATTAATTATTACCCTATTCAGTCAGTTTTATTGGCAGCAAGCTAGGTTTGTATTAATGTTCTTGATACTGGCTAGTATCGCAGGCATAACCCTAGGTGTATTAAAGTTATTAGAACCTAAAACCAGCTTTTTTTTGTCACCACAATGTCTAAAATTTCAACATAGAAAGGGCTACTGGCAGCTTGAATGGCAGCAAATATTGGCAATACGGCCGTTAACCAACGCTCGTGGCATAGTGCTAGACGACTTGAATTATATCGGCTTAGCGATTGATAACATCGATACTTTTAAAGACAAAATATCAGCCAGACTCGCTAATCATTTGATCCATGAACAACGGCCGTTAGTCACTTACTGTGTTGCCAACAAATTAATTAAACCTGAACAGGCTGTGATTAATTTCGAACCCTACAAATGTAATAATGGCGAGCAAATAAAAGGGCCAATAGCGGGCTTTTTGCATCAGTGTCAGACATTAAAACAAGCCCTTGGTGCACATTTATTCATTACTGATGGTAATATTGATCGCTCACTCACCGAATTTGCAGCATTACTTAGAGATTGTAAAACAAGCAGTGAAGATTACATAAAAAAAGCACCCTAAGGTGCTTTATCTGCCACTTACATAAATTTATATATACGCAAATGCATCGGCGAACATATGATTAATATTAGCGCCATTGGCGACAAAATCCGTTCGCACCACACCCACCATATCAAATCGTCCAGCAACATAAATGTCATAATCTGCTAAATTGGTAATGTCATTCATGACAACTTTATGCACCATGCCTGTTTTTCCCAACCAATCATCATGCGGCGTTTCTATAACAGGTATAAATTTACCGTGTGCTAAGCCTTCAACAGTATTTGCTGTTTGCTCGAGTTCATAACAAGCACTTGGCTCCCTAAGACCCCAGTACACTAAAACTTCACGTCGGCTGCCAGTATCAGCAAGGTATTCAAACATAGATTTGATATAAGAAAAGCCTGTGCCGCCTGCTAACAAAATAATGGGTCGATCGCTACCTTGACGCAGTTCTGCACCGCCTAATGGTATTTCAACCAATACACTGTCATTTGCTTTAATACGCTCAATCACTTGCATAGGATAACTATCAGCACCAAAAGCACCGATTTGCAATTCAATGAGTTCATTATTGGGTGAACTTGCAATTGAAAAAGGACGTTTATCATTTTCATCCATGATGAAATTTAAATATTGCCCGGGTAGAAAGTCGACCTTTTGTTCAGGTCGCAATAACACTTTATATACATGCTCAGTCAATGAAGTAATTGACTCAACGTTACACTGTACTTGCTTCATTTGTTAACCTTTATCGAACGTAACTATTACTGTTCGTTACGTTGTTTGTCTATTTCTTCGATGCCTAATTCACACCAAATTTCATCTACTGCAGTTTTAATCGATTCATCCATGACGATGGGTACGCCCCATTCTCGGTCTGTTTCACCTTGCCATTTGTTTGTTGCATCCATGCCCATCTTAGATCCTAACCCTGAAACAGGTGAGGCGAAATCTAAGTAATCGATTGGCGTATTTTCTATCAAGGTTGTATCACGAGCAGGATCCATACGCGTTGTCATCGCCCAGATTACATCTTTCCAATCTCGAGCATTAACATCATCGTCACAGACAATCACAAACTTGGTGTACATAAACTGTCGTAAGAATGACCATACCCCCATCATCACGCGTTTAGCATGACCTGGGTATTGCTTTTTCATCGTAACAACAGCTAGTCGATACGAACAACCTTCAGGCGGCAAGTAAAAGTCAACAATTTCTGGAAATTGCTTTTGTAATATCGGTACAAAAACTTCGTTTAACGCAACACCTAAAATTGCCGGTTCATCTGGTGGTCTACCTGTATAGGTACTGTGATAAATTGGTGATTTACGCTGAGTAATATGTGTGACGGTAAATACGGGGAAGTCATCCACCTCGTTATAATAACCGGTATGATCACCATATGGCCCTTCTGGCGCCATTTCTTCTGGGTCAATGTAACCTTCAAGAACAATTTCTGCCGAAGCAGGCACTTCTAAATCGTTACTAATGCAGCCAACAACTTCAGTTTTACTTCCACGTAATAGTCCTGCAAATGCATACTCAGACAAACTATCTGGAACCGGAGTTACAGCACCTAAAATAGTAGCAGGATCAGCACCTAAAGCGACAGATACTGGAAATTTTTCCCCAGGATTTGTTTGTTTCCACTCTTGGAAATCTAATGCGCCACCTCTATGTGATAACCAACGCATGATCACTTTATTTTTACCCAATAATTGCTGGCGATAAATACCTAAATTCTGCCGTGATTTATGCGGCCCTTTGGTAACGGTTAAGCCCCAAGTAATTAGCGGTGCAACATCGCCTGGCCAGCATTTTTGAATAGGTAGCTTAGTTAAATCAACATCATCATCGGTAATTACGATTTCTTGACAAGGGGCTTTTTTCACCACCTTAGCCGGCATGTTCAATACTTGTTTATATACTGGTATTTTTGCTAAGGCGTCTTTAAAACCTTTTGGCGGTTCGGGTTCTTTTAACATAGCAAGTAACTTGCCTACATCACGCAAAGCAGCTACATCTTGTTGTCCCATAGCTAACGCAACGCGTTCTGGGGTACCAAAAAGATTGGTAAGAACGGGGATTTCATAACCTTCGGGGTTTTCAAATAATAATGCAGGACCGCCTGCTCTTAGCGTGCGGTCACTTATTTCTGTCATCATCAAATCAGTTGAAATCGGCATCGTGATCCGTTTTAACTGACCTAATTTTTCAAGCTGGTTAATAAAGTCTCGTAAGTCGCTATATTTCATTGGCTACTTTTTCGTTGCACGTTTAATATTTGAAAGCGCGAATACTACACTATTGTTCACTATTTGTCGTTTAAAGCACAAAAAATTTAAACCAAATAAAACACAATTCTTACCAGATGTATGCATTGATAGGGCAAATTAACACAAAAAAATAGCTATAAAACACACAATTCTTTATTAAAATCTGACTAATTCTTAAGATAGAATAAGAACACTTCAGTTTACTTTAAAGAAGCATAATACGCCGCTAAATTTATGATATCTTCTTCGCTTAATGGCATTACCATAGATGCCATAATTGTGTCTTCACGCACACCACTTTTAAACTCTTTTAATTGCTTAATAAGATACTGTTCTTTTTGTCCCGCGAGATTAGGGTAGTTTGGCGCAGCACTGATTCCTTTATCCCCATGACAGGTTGAACATACAGCCGATTTTTCTTTACCTGCTTTTATATCTGCTGCAATTGAGTTAAAAGGTACGAAAGCAACCAAAAACATTAACAAAAAATTTTTCAAAACTATTCTCCACAACATTCGTTATTAATAATAAAGATATATACAAAAATATGATCCCATCGCGCTATCATTTCAGGTGTAATTTTTGCCCTTTCAGCGTTAAATCAAACATTTGACGAATAATGTCGACCTTAACTTTCAGCCAACTGACGGAGGCAACTTAGCCGAACAACATATGAAAGTTTAAAAAAGGCGGGAAGTACCATAATGATTACATGGCCAAAAATTTGCGTTCCTAAGTTCAGATGTTCCTCAAAGCCATATACCAGTGTTATGGCACATGTCGTCAAAATAAACGTCATTAACATCGTTAAATTAGCAACTCTTAACAGCTTCATACTGATTACTACTTCTTCTACTTCATTTTGGTGAAAGCATTGTAGTCAGGCACTTAAGGTTTGTATAATGAATATAACAATCATTTTATATTCATTTTTTTAATATTAAGGAGAGAGGGGGACTGTGGATTGCTTACTAGTGCAAACTTTTCTCTGTATTTGTAGGATGCATAGTTTTAGTGCGGCAGCACAAGAGTTATGTATTACGCAAACGGCAGTAACAGCAAGAATAAAACAACTTGAACAACATATCGGTTTCCTGTTATTCATTAGAAATAAAAATGGAGCTAAATTAACAGAGCAAGGTCAACAATTTAAACCTTTTGCAATGCAAATAGTTGAAGCATGGGATTCAGCTAAACACGAAATTTCTTTCAAAGGCAGCTTACAAAATTCATTAGTTATTGGCTGTGAGCTTTCGCTTTGGAATCCAATAGCCGCTCAGTGGTTAATTGAACTTGAAAAAAAATTTCCACAATTGCGCATCGTACTTGAAGTCAATGACAGTGCATTATTATACGAAAAACTGTTATCGAATCATTTAGACATTGTACTTTCTCATACAGAAAATTATCGCCAAAGTATTGGCCTGTTCCATTTACTTGATGAAACCCTAATTCATGTTAAATCTGCTCAACAGCCTTCACCGTATATATTTGTCGACTGGGGGGAAAAGTTCAAACAAATGCACCATGAGGCATTACCAGAGTTTGCACATAGCAATATGGCGGTAACCTTAGGGCCTGTCGCCTTACAAATCATCTTAAACCGTGGTGGCAGTGGTTATTTTAGAACAAGAGTGGTGAATCAATACCTTAAAAGTGGTGAACTAAAACTCTGTAAACAATCACCGCAATTCTCATATCCAGTGTATTTTGCCTACAATAAACATATTTCGATAGACGTCGACGAAATAAAACACTCTTTATTGACTGCATTTGAGCAAAATGATGACTGGTTTTAACGCATAAATTCGAAAGGAATTGGCTTTATAATATCAGCTTTTTAAACTAGCCTTAGTTTTTCGCGAAAAAAACGGCCAATCAAAACATGATCAGCCGTCGGTATATTATCGTATTTAAGACTTGTTATTTACGCTTCATCGAATCAAAAAATTCGTCGTTCGTTTTTGTCATGGCCAGTTTATCTATCATAAACTCCATGGCATCAATTTCACCCATTTCATGCACTATTTTGCGTAATATCCACATTTTTTGCAGTTCATCAGGCTTAGTCAATAATTCTTCACGACGTGTTCCACTACGATTAAAGTGAATAGCTGGGAATACACGTTTCTCGGCAATTTTACGAGATAGATGTAATTCCATATTACCCGTACCTTTAAATTCCTCGTAAATCACTTCATCCATTTTAGAGCCTGTTTCAATCAAAGCTGTGGCAATAATAGTTAAGCTACCACCTTCTTCGATATTACGAGCAGCACCAAAGAAACGTTTCGGACGGTGCAAGGCATTGGCATCAACACCACCGGTTAATATTTTACCTGATGAAGGAATAACGGTGTTATAAGCACGCGCTAAACGGGTAATTGAATCAAGTAGAATGACCACGTCTTTTTTGTGTTCAACTAAACGCTTAGCTTTTTCAATCACCATTTCTGCTACTTGTACATGGCGATTGGCTGGCTCGTCAAAGGTTGATGCAACAACTTCACCTTTCACCAGGCGTTGCATTTCTGTTACTTCTTCCGGACGTTCGTCAATCAATAGCACCATAAGCTCAGCTTCTGGGTGATTATAAGCAATACTTTGCGCTATATTTTGCAGTAATAGCGTTTTACCCGCTTTTGGCGGTGCAACAATCAAACCACGTTGGCCCTTACCAATAGGTGAGGCTAAATCAAGCACTCGCGCCGTAATATCTTCAGTTGACCCATTACCACGCTCCATGGTGATGCGCTGATTTGGATGAATCGGCGTTAAGTTTTCAAATAAGATTTTATTACGTGAATTCTCTGGGCGGTCAAAGTTAACTTCTGTCACTTTTAATAAGGCAAAATAACGTTCACCTTTTTTTGGCGCGCGTATTTTACCTGCAATGGTATCACCGGTACGCATACTAAAGCGTCGAATTTGGCTCGGAGAAACGTAAATATCGTCTGGGCCAGCTAAATATGATGAATCAGCTGAACGTAAAAAGCCAAAGCCATCTTGTAGTATTTCTAAAACACCACCACCAAAAATGTCATTGTCATTTTCAGCATGCTTTTTTAGTATTGCAAAAATAATATCTTGTTTACGTGTTCTAGCGAGGTCTTCTAACTGCATTGATTCAGCTAGTTTAACCAATTCATTGACGGATTTTTCTTTAAGTTCGGTAAGATTCATATTGAAGTTCTTAGGCTGTTTAACGGTTTATGTTGGCCTGCTGGCTTGTTGTTTGAATAGAGTTTGATTTGAAGAAATGTTATTTTCTTTCGAGTTATAAAGTTAGCATTAAATATTGAAAGCGTAAAGTTACAAATGATAGAAATTAAAAGGCTCGCAATTGGCGAGCCTAAAATCAACTTAACCTTTATAGGTTTGCGTCAATAAACTCTTTAAGTTGAGTTTTTGATAATGCACCTACTTTAGTATCGGCTACCGCACCATCTTTAAATAACAATAGTGTTGGAATACCACGGATACCATACTTAGGTGGTGTCGCATCATTTTGATCAATATTTAATTTAGCAACCGTTACTTTGTCTGCATATTCATCTGCAATATCGTTAAGTAATGGTGCAATCATTTTACAAGGTCCACACCATTCAGCCCAGAAGTCAACGAGTACTAGACCTGATGCATTGATGACGTCAGCTTCAAAACTGTCATCTGATAGTTGAACAATTTTATCGCTCATTTTTCTCTCCGTTTGTACTGGCCCTTAGCCAAATTGATCGAGATTATACGCGTATATAGTGTAATTACCATAGCTAAAAATTAATAGCATATATTCATTTTAAACACTCAATCGCCGTCATTTTCATAATTTGGATGTAAAATGCTTGAAATAATTAACAGTTTTGTGATGATTTATTACCCTTGGTTGTATTTATTACTACATTTACCTGTTAAGCTTATCGGCTATGAACAAAACACATTTATCAGATAAAAAATTTATCGAATTAGGCCTTGATCCTAAAGTTACCGCAGGTTTATCTGCGATGGGATTCGAGCAATGCACCAATATTCAGGCAAAATCATTACCCGTATTACTTGAAGGTAAAGATATTGCAGGGCAAGCACAAACAGGTGAAGGTAAAACTATCGCTTTTCTGGCTGCCACTTTCCACCACATACTTTCAAAGGGCAAAACAGAGCACAACCAACCTCGTGCTTTGATTATGGCGCCAACACGTGAATTAGCCATTCAAATTCATCGTGATGCAATTGAAATGGCTAAATCTACAGGGCTACGTTTAGGCGTTGTTTATGGCGGCGAAGGCTATGACAGCCAACGTCAAACTTTAGAACAAGGCGTTGATATTTTAATCGGCACCTGTGGCAGACTTATCGATTACTTTAAACAAGGTACTTATCATTTAAACAACCTTGACGTGATCGTATTAGATGAAGCCGATCGCATGTTTGATTTAGGCTTTATTAAAGACATTCGCTATATGTTTAGGCGCATGCCACCAGCAACAGAACGATTAAGCATGCTGTTTTCTGCAACCTTATCATTCCGTGTTAAAGAACTTGCTTTTGAGCATATGAACGACCCTGTCAGTGTAGAAGTAGCGCCCGAACAAAAAACGAATACGCGTATTTCTGAAGAATTATTTTATCCTTCTAATGAAGATAAGATGCGCTTATTACAAACCTTACTTGAAGAAGAATGGCCGGATAAAGCCATTGTTTTTGCAAATACTAAACATAGCTGCGAAAACATCTACAACCACTTAATTGCAGATGGTATACGTGTAGGTTTGCTTACGGGTGATGTGCCACAAAAGAAACGTTTAAAAATTCTTGAACAGTTCACTGAAGGGCACTTAGATATACTGGTTGCAACAGATGTTGCAGCAAGAGGATTACATATCCCTCAGGTTACACACGTGTTCAATTATGATCTACCTGACGACTGTGAAGATTACGTACATCGTATTGGCCGTACTGGCCGTGCAGGTGCTACAGGTCATGCGATAAGCCTAGCGTGTGAAGAGTACGTATTTAATTTACCAGCCATTGAAACTTACATTGACCATTCATTGCCCGTAAGTAAATACGATCACGAAGCTCTTATCACTGATTTTCCGAAACCTAAGCCACGGCAAAGACGTCAAAAGCCTCATCAAGGTGGTCAAAACCGAGGCAGGACGGGTAACCACAGAAGATAACTTATCGTAAGTGTATAAAACCATGTCAACAATTCACTCACCGTTATACGCCGTAATCGATTTAGGATCTAACAGTTTCCACATGTTGATTACGCGCCAATTAGCAAACAGTGTGCAAATTGTTGACAAGGTAAAGCGCAAAGTACGTTTAGCCTCTGGCTTAGATGAGCATAATCATTTGAGCGATGATGCCATCGCGCGTGGTTTAGAATGCTTAAGTTTTTTTGCCGAACGCTTACAAGATATTCCCATGCAAAACGTCAGGATTGTGGCAACCGCGACAATTCGCATTGCAACAAACCAAACCGAATTTCTCAATCAAGCAAATAAAGTACTCGGACAAAATATTCGTGTACTCACAGGCATTGAAGAAGCCAGTTATATTTATCAGGGTGTTGCCTATACAAGCCACGGTGAATCAAACCGCTTAGTGTTTGATATTGGTGGTGCAAGTACCGAAATTATCGTTGGACAAAATACTAACGCTAATAAAGTGATTAGCCTTGATATTGGCTGCGTAATTTTTAACCAGCGCTACTTTTCAGATCAACAACTTAACGATGAAAATTTTCAACAAGCTATTGATGCTGCTAAGCAATTTATTGCACCATTTATTTCAGAATTTAAATCAATTGGTTGGCAAAAAGTATTAGGTGGTTCAGGTACTATGCAAGCGCTTTCAGAGGTGCTTATGTTTCAGCGTAAGCCTGCATTGATTACCACAAACTTTTTACACGATATCAAGCAAAAATTAATCACCTGCCAGCGATTCGATGCTATTGATATTGACGGCTTAACTAGCGAACGTAAACCGGTTTTTGCTAGCGGAGTTGCCATTTTAATTGCCTTATTTGAAAGCTTTAATATCACACAGTTACAGCTTTCAAGTGGCGCGTTACGAGAAGGGTTGTTATATGAAATGCTACCCGACAACCAAAAAGTTGATTTACGACAACGAACAATCAATTCGTTAATGGAAAAATTTCATGTTGATCAACCTCATGCGAATAATATCCTGGCACAAGCACAACAGCTTTATGCCAGTTTTTCCTCTTCATGGGCGTTAACCGATAGCAACGGTTTAGCTTTATTAACTGCCGCATGTCAATTACATGAAATCGGGCTTTTATTAGCGTTTAAACACCATCAACAACACAGCGCCTATATTATCGAGCATAGCCAACTTCCCGGATTTGATCAGGCAGATAAACAATTACTGTGCGCACTTGTAACCATGTACAACGCTGATATTGACCCACAATTATTAACACTTCAATCAGCCTGCGACTTCCAAACAGCTTGTTATTTATTGGCGATTATCAGAATAGCGGTTATTTTGTGTCGTCGCAGAAAAGATGATGTATTACCGGTTTATCAAAGCAGCGCTACTAATAATGAAATCACTTTATGCTTACCTAAAGCTTGGTTAACTTTACACCCTTTAATTGCTGATGAACTCATTCAAGAAAATGATCATTTAAAGGCTATTGGCTTATCGCTTAAGATACATAGCCCAAATATTGGCAAGTAAAATAAAACCACCGCCTACCATCATTTGTATACTAACAAGCTCACCTAGTAAGAAATACGCAGCAATAATGCCATATAATGGCTCTAGGCTTACCGCGATACTTGCCGTTTGACCGCTTAACCTTTTTAACGAGAAGTTAAATAAGGAATGAGACAACGCCGTAAACACAACGCCCAATAACATGAGCAATTGCCACTGTGATAGACTCATAGAGACGGTAAAAAGGCCAATAAATGGTAATAACACAAGTGCCGCAAAACCGTTTTGATAAAAGGCCACTTGTTTAGCTTTCACTTCAGAGACAAACTTTCGGTTTAATAGCGTGAGGATCGCAAAGGAAAGTGCCGAAGCTAAGCCCCAATAAATACCTAATAGCGCATTATTAGAATATGCTCCATTTGGCAATAATAAGTAAATGCCTATTACCGTGATAACTGCTTGTATTAAGGTCGCTAATTTATACCGTTCAGCGAACAGCCACGGCTCAAGCATTGCAACAAAAACTGGAAACGCGGCAAACGTGAGTAATCCTATGGCTACGCTAGACACCTGAATAGCGCTAAAAAAGCTGACCCAATGAAAAGCGAGTATAGAGCCAGTGATGAAAAGCCCAAAGAGCCGGGATTTTGTAGTGAATAAATCATGTTTTTGATAGACAACAAGCAAGCAACCCAAAGCAATACAGGCAAAAAATGCGCGCCCAAAAACAATATCAATCGGCGATAAGGTTAACCACTTCGCAAACAATCCCGACAAAGCAAATAATAGCACTGCACTGTGTAGCGCCATAAATGCTTGTCGGTAATGCACCACTTTTTCTATGCCTGTTCTTTAAGCCAAGTAGCAACTTGTTTGGCAAAATAGGTTAAAATGCCGTCTGCTCCGGCACGCTTGAAGGCTAATAAGCCTTCCATAACACAGGGTTTTTCAGCTAACCAACCGTTTTGAATAGCCGCCATATGCATTGCATATTCACCACTCACTTGATATGCATAGGTCGGTACTTTAAATTCATCTTTCACCCGTCGAACTATATCAAGATAAGGCATACCCGGCTTAACCATCACCATATCCGCTCCTTCTTCAAGGTCTTGAGCAATTTCATGCATTGCTTCATCGCTATTAGCAGGGTCCATTTGATAAGAGTGTTTATTACCTCCTTTAATATTAGCTGCTGAGCCAACAGCATCTCTAAAGGGACCATAATAATTCGATGCATATTTTGCTGAGTAAGCGAGAATACGAGTATTTACATGACCTGCAGATTCTAATGCCTCACGAATTGCGCCAACTCTTCCATCCATCATATCTGACGGAGCAACAACGTCAGCACCTGCCGCTGCGTGGGATAATGCCTGCTTAACTAGAACCTCTGTTGTAACATCATTTAATACATAACCTTCGTCAAGGCCAGATTCACCTAAAATGCCATCTTGACCATGCACAGTGAATGGGTCAAGCGCAACATCGGTGATCACACCAAGTGAAGGATATTTCGCTTTCAGCGCACGTACTGCTCGTTGAGCCAAGCCGTCTGGATTATAGGATTCTTCGGCCATTAATGATTTTTTATCTTCAGGTGTTACCGGAAATAAGGCAATAGCAGGAATACCTAATTCAACTAACTCAGCTGCTTCTTCTAATAATAAATCAATGCTTTTACGTTCTACGCCAGGCATCGAAGCAACCGCTTCACGTTGTTGTTCACCCTCAAGTACGAACACTGGATAAATAAGGTCATTTACCGTTAATTGATGCTCTGCCATCAATTGCCGAGAAAACGAATTTCTACGCATTCTTCGCATGCGACGGGCGGGAAACTTGCCAAATTGGCCATTCATATCATATTCCTCTCTACGTATTACTCGTATCAGATTCTATTGCTTTTGCAATTACTCGATTACGACCTTGTGTTTTAGCGAGATAAAGCGCCTGATCCGCAATGTTAAAGATCTCGACAGGCGTAACATCTGCTTGTTGTTGATAAGTGACTACACCACAAGAAATCGTTAAAGATAATTGCTCAGTTTCAATTGAAAAAGCGGTTTCTAATACTTTATTTCTTAACGCTTCTGCTAAGGCAATAGCCCCCTCAGGGTCTGTTTCAGGTAAGATCAAACAAAACTCCTCACCACCATAACGAAAACCAAGGTCACTACTACGACGTAATATTTTTTTCATTAACTGTGCAAGCGTAACTAAACAAACATCACCTGCGGTATGTCCATATTTGTCATTGATTGCTTTAAAGTGATCAATATCAATGACAACAAGACTCAATGGCGTTAAATTTCGACGACTACGACGAAATTCTGCCAATAACTTTTGATCATAATGTCGACGATTAAATAGACCAGTAAGCTCATCTTGGGTATTTTTTTGTTCTAATTCTCTGTTGGCATCTTCCAACTCTTGCAGCGCAATGTTTAATTCTAATGTTCGTTCTTGAACAGCTAATTCTAATTGTTCTTGATTTTCATTTTGCAGTACCAACAACTCTTCTTGTGCTTTTTTTGATTCTACAGCACTGGCTAGTGCTTGTTGCCGTGCGGCATATTTTTCATACTTTTCATGGTGAGATTGACGCCCTAAAATAAAAACGATGAGCAAACCGGTTATCCAGTAACCAACGGTGTATAACTCGGTATTTAAATGATACCAATCATATAAACCAACATTCGTAAAAACGATAAAGCCTTGCACAATAACAAAGCTACTAAAAAGTGCTGTTAATTGATGCTTTTGTTGAGCTAAGTGAAGTGCTAAAGCGGCTAAAAATAATGTTGATACAATTTTTATCACATTACTGATCAAAACATTATCATTAAAGCTCAAAAAGAAACTAACACCAATGAAAACTAACAAACTCCATCCGATAAGATGATACGCCCAATATAAATATCGACGGTTATCTGCGAGTTTAAACAATTCACTGCAAAACCATAAAATTAAAATTGCGCTGAGTGCAGTAAATAGAGGAAATTCTTGACCATGAATACTGGTGTATTGTGGTAGCAAAATAGAAAAATTGACCCCGTACATTGCGGCTAAACTCCCTGCTAATGCCGCTAAATAACTAGCTAATAATAGAATTTCATAATTTGTGGTTGATAAGAAAATAAACAACAACATGAAGACCATTGCAATTAAGCCCCCGATTGCCAAACCAGAAATAAAACTATCTTGACCAATATAATGGGTAAACCGATATTGATTTAACGTTCTGATTTGCACGGTGCGATTAGCATGAGATGAGAGTTTAACCAGTAAGGTAACGGTTTCATTGGCTGATAAGGTTATTTGGCTGGTCACCACATTATTGATCTGTTTTGTACTCGGTAATAGCCGGTTTTTATCCGTTATTTGCTGTTTGGCATCATCTTGATAAATAATATGTTGATACAAAAATTGTCGACCATCAATCACCAAATGATTATCAACAGTTTGCTCTAATGCATTATATAATTCGACTTTAAGCCAATTGTTACCCGCATTTACGGTTACCTCTTGGCTCGAAACTTTTTGCCACTGCTGCGGCGCTAAATCTTTAACTTGTTTAACCGATAAGCCCTTATTGGCTTCAAGCGGCAAATAGAGTGTTAGCTTTGTCGCACTGTCATTAACAGGCATCGTAGAAAACGACGACATAGTAACCGCATTGCTAGCATTACTGACTAGTAATAGACTGCACAAAATCAAGAAGATTATGTGTAATCTCATTTAATGCTCCAAGTTAAATACATGACGACTATTTTCAACACTGTGTTCGATGATAGTCTGCTCAGAGTAGCCGGTTATCTCTGCTAACGCTTTCACCACATATGGCAAATATGACGGTTCATTACGGCTACTTTTAGGCTTTGGCCGAATCGTACGCGGGGTTAAATAAGGTGCGTCTGTTTCAATCATTAACCGCTCTAATGGAATATGCTTAACAGCTGCTCTTAACTCACTGCCTCTTCGCTCATCGCATAGCCAGCCAGTGATCCCTATATACATATCATGTGCTAAACACTGCTTCACTTCAGTTTCACTACCAGTAAAGCAATGCGTAACGAATGCTGGAATTTTATTAATAAATGGCTTAATGATCGCTAGCCAACTATCAAAAGCATCACGCTGATGTAAAAATACTGGTAATTGCACATCAGCAGCTAGAGCTAACTGTTGACTAAACACTCTTTGTTGGTTTTCAGGTGTGGAAAAATTACGGTTAAAATCTAATCCGCATTCACCTATCGCTTTAACGGATTCATATGTAGATAGTTCACGCAGTTGTTCTAAATAATTATCTGTTACATGATCCGCATCGTGGGGGTGAACTCCAGCAGTACAAGAGAGATACTGAGGGTATTGCTGACACAAGGTTAACGCTTGTTGACTTTCAGCCACATTCGTACCGGTCACCAACATTGCACTAACATTGTTAGCCTTGGCCCGCAAAATAATGTCGGCTCGATCTTTATCAAACCGAGTGTTTGTTAAGTTAACACCAATATCGATCAATATATTCGCCGCTTATTTATTATGTGTTATCACTATTTACATCAGCTTGCTGTTGCTCATCTTCATCATCATTTGCATGGTAAAAACCAGCAATGAAAACCCCTGCTTCAAATAACAATAGCATAGGTATCGCTAGAAGTGTTTGCGATATAACGTCAGGAGGCGTTAACAACATACCAAGCACGAAAGCACCAACAACAATATAGGGACGCTTCGTTTTCAACTTTTCTGGTGTGGTGAACCCAGTCCAACATAACAACAAGATCACCACAGGTATTTCAAAGGTTAGACCAAAAGCAAAGAACAGTTTTAATACAAAATCTAAATAGCTACTGATGTCAGTGGCAATATTGACACCTTCTGGTGCAACTGAGGTAAAAAAGGCAAATACAATTGGAAAAACCACGAAATAGACAAACACAATGCCTGCATAAAATAAAAAACTGCTACCAAACAGTAACGGCGCAACTAATCGTTTTTCTTTACGGTATAACCCCGGAGCGATAAAGGCCCATACTTGATACAAAATGTAAGGCATTGCAATGAATATCGCGAGAACAATAGTCAACTTAAACGGAGCAAAGAAAGAAGATGCCACATCAGTTGCTATCATTTGTCCGCCTTCAGGCATTACAGCAAGTAAAGGCTTAGAAACATACTCATAGATATCATTTGCAAAGTACACCATTGAACAAAACACAATGAGAACAGCCAATACCATTCGAAGCAATCGATCACGTAATTCAAGCAAATGATCAAATAAGGTATAGTGCGGTGTATTATCCATTAACGATCAACTTCTTTTTTATCCGTAGTTTCACCTGATGAATTTTCATCTGACGTGGTATCAGCGACTCGGGTGTTCTCACTCTGGCTTGGGTACGGGTGCTGTACAGATTCGGCCGCTTCTTTTAACGACTTTAGCGACTTTGCGACTTCAGGCGATATATCTTCAAATTTGCTTTGCTCAGCTTTTTTCAAATCCGCATGTAATTCTTGAATGCGTAATTCCTGAGAAATTTCATTTTGTACATTTCGACTAAAGCTCTTCACGCCCTTTATCCAGTCACTTACCGTTCTAATAGCTACAGGTAACCGCTCTGGACCCAACACAACCAGCCCGATCACCGAGATAACTAATAGTTCCCAAAAACCGATATCAAACATGTGCTACGCTTTATCTTTTTCTTTATTAGCTTCAGTGTTTTCTTCCGTCGCTTTTTTGTTTGCAAGTGCTTCCGCCGACTGTTCTTCTTTCTCTTCATCAGTCACGGCTTTTTTAAAACCTTTAACTGCAGAGCCTAGATCTGAGCCTAAATTACGTAACTTTTTGGTGCCAAACAATAAAATAACAATGGCGGCAATTATCAATAATTGCCAAATACTTATTCCACCCATTAAAAAAACTCCTATAATTCAGTTACAGTCATTATAAAGTTATATTTCAAAAAAGCATCTGTTCACTGTTTTAAATTTAAGGAGAATATAAAACGTTGTCTACATTGCAGCTATTTATCGTCACCAAAGCTACGGTTTTATTCATGCTTACCAGTCCTGTAAGTGCAAATGTTGTTCAAGAAAAATGTACTCAACAAGAAAAAAGCGAACAACAGCTTACAACCCTAAAAGCGTGTAAAAAACCATCGTATTCGGATAAAAAGCAACAACATTGGATGGAAAGCCTACATCAAACGGTTTCAGATAGCGTCTACCATTCAGCGCTTTGGTTTGATAACTTCTTTTTAGAAGAAGGCGTTGAACAAGAGTCACCAAAAACAACCGCCCGTATCCGATTAGGCTGGGAGCCCGAGGCTAGAGACTGGGCTGAATTTGATACACGATTTCGTGTTAAAGTGAAACTGCCTCATTTTAAAGATAAAGCTGATTTAATTTTTTCAGATGATGATGATAACGAACAAAGCCACTTACCCCTAGAATCGGTCAACACAAAACCACATACTGATGAAGAAAGCTTCTCAGCTGCTTTACGATATACCCATCGAAAATCTAAAAGTCGTATTTTTGAATCACGCATTGGTATTTCGGGCGGCGATATTTTTTTTCGCGTCAAACATAACCGCAGAATTACGTGGAATGAACGTAATAGTATAAAAATAGATCCCTCTGTGTATTATTTTCTTGATGACGGTTTCGGTGCAAAGTTATTACTTGAATATGATTATCAAGTGAATACGCAAACACAACTTCGAATCAATTATAGCGTACGAGGTTCTGCAGCCTTCAGCGGCTTACGTTGGAAACACGGTGCCTACTACTTGCGACAAATTGATCATAGATCAGCTTCTATTACGGGTTTACAAGTTGAAGGAGAGCGCAATGGCGAGAATGGCTTTATTATTGATAAGTACCGATTAAGCCACCGCTACCGTTTTAACGCATTAAGAAGCTGGTTATTTTTTGAAATAGAGCCTTTTTTAGAGTGGCCTGAAGAACAACATTACACCACAACTCCCGGTATTGCTTTGAGAGTAGAAGGGTATTTCTCTAGGGGATAATCTACTAAGCACGCACTTTAGAGGTGCTTTCCTCGACATCACAGTTATCAACAAACCTTTTCGGTTTAGCGATATGGTAACCTTGGCCAAAATCACAACCAGCCTTGTTAAGCTTATCAAGCATATCTTGCGATTCAATGCCTTCTGCCACCAATCTATAGCCAAATTTACTGCCTAAATCACGTAATGCTTTAACAAGCGAAATGTTTTCTTCATTACAGCTAATAGAGCGAATTAAACTACGGTCTAGTTTAATAAATTCAAAAGGATAGCTGTGTAAGAAGTTAAATGACGATAAGCCAGCTCCATAGTCGTCCAACGCCAATTTCACGCCAAATTCTTTTAATTTACGCAACCCTTTCAATGCTAGCTCTGTATGTTGAGTAAATGCAGACTCATTAAATTCTAGAATTAACCGTTCCGGCTGAACGGTATTTTGTTTAATTAATTCTATGAGTAGATTTAACTGATTTGCTTGTGTTAAGTGGCGACCTGATAGGTTTACACCAATAAAGGCATTGGCATATTCTTCATGAGATTCCCACTGACGCAAACGTAGAGAGACTTGCTCAATGACCCAAGTTTCAATTTCTAGAATCATGCCGGTTTCTTCCGCCATAAACAGAAATTCGCTCGGTGTTAATAAACCTTTGCTTGGATGCTTCCAGCGAAGTAACACTTCAAACCCAAGTGTGTCAGTACTTTGTAGCTCACTAATTTGTTGATAATGTAATTCAAATTGCTGTTGCTTTATTGCAATACGTAGCTCTTGTTCTAGCGTTAAACTGGCAATTAATTGCTCACGCATGCTGTCATCAAAGAATACATAGCGGCCACGTCCCATACTTTTTGCTTGATACATTGCGGCATCTGCATCGCGCAATATTTCATTGGCATCGTTATAGTGGTGGTTGCATAAAGCAATGCCAATACTCGCATTCGAATACAACGTATGACCATTAACATCAAACGGCTTCTCTATCGCTGAAATAATACGAGTAGCGACTTCTTCAACATCGTCTTGAGATTGCAAGGAATCAAGTAAAACAACAAATTCATCGCCACCTAAGCGCGCTAAAATATCATTATCGCGCACACAAATGGTTAAACGTTTTGCGATTTCTTTTAAAAATTCATCACCCGCATGGTGACCTAAGGTATCGTTAATTAATTTAAAACGATCTAAGTCGATAAATAATACCGCGAACCTATGTTTGGGGTGACGTTTAACATGACTTAACGCGTAGTTTAATCGATCAGAAAACATTGCACGATTAGGTAATTTAGTTAGCGCATCATGATGTGCTTCAAAATAAAGCTGCTGCTCTGCTTTGCGACGTTCTTCTATTTGCATGCGCAAATTTAAATTAGTTGCTTGTAATTCTTGCGTGCGTTGATTCACCATTCGTTCAAGCTCATCACGGCTTCGTTGCGATGCTTCTTGTGATTCTTTACGCATAATGGCAGAAGCAACGTGTTGACTAACAAAACGAATAAGTTCCAAGTCTTGATGACCATAAGCATGATG
The DNA here is from genome assembly GCF_030546745.1 of Thalassotalea sp. 1_MG-2023. Lineage (GTDB taxonomy): Bacteria > Pseudomonadota > Gammaproteobacteria > Enterobacterales > Alteromonadaceae > Thalassotalea_C. Next base: position 6,437 of record NZ_JAUOPD010000003.1, on the reverse strand, counting down.
ATTATGGTAATGCTGAATCGCTAACACACCGATAATATTGCCTTGGTCGATTAATGGAGCTCCTAACCAGGCCTTTGGCAATTTTTCTACTGGATATTGCAAGGTAAAAGCTTTTTGTTCTATATCACCCTGTTCAGTTAACGCGTAAACACTACCATTAGTAATAAGCAACGGTAAACGTCTTGTAATGGCTAATTCCGTTAAGCCACTGCCCATTGTTCTTGGCTGCGGTTGTGCAATTTTTTCATCACTGTAATAAGGAAAGCCTAGTTTCTTGTCTTCACCATTAATTAGAGCAATATAAAAGTTTCCAGCGGGTAACAGTGCATTTATCTCTTGGTGTAATGATTGATAAAATACTTGAATATCTTGATCAGCGGCAGTGAGTTCTGAAATTGACAACATCGCCTTATAAAGCTTCACTGCTTTTTGGCGTTCGCCTATTTCTTGTTGTAGTTTTCTATTGGTGTCTGTTAGTTTTTGCGTACGCTGGCGAATATTTTGCTCAAGTAACTCTCTACTTTTTACACGATCAATAGCGGTAACAAGATGCTCGGCGATAAATTCTAAAAGTTGGCAATCCCGGTCATCAAAATAAAGTTTATTGTCGTAGCTTTGTAACGCTATAACACCAATAATTTGATGACCACGTTTAAGAGGAACCCCTAACCAGTCTACGCATGAAGAACCGTATAAGGCAATTTTCTCAGCTTTTGCTAAAGCCATGCGTTCTGCCGAACTACAGTGAATAGCCTCACATTCATCAAAAACTAAACTGCTTAGGCTTTGTTGCCAATGGTTTTTTTCTAAATATTCAAGTAGACGCTTTTCTTTGGCATTATGTGCATGTGCAAGAGATAATTGACGAGATTTGTTAACAAGAAGTATATGAAAACTATCAGCAATTAATAACGACTTAATCACTGATTCAAGCGCACAATAGAACGACGACATATCGTTTACCGTGCTTGCCAATTCAGACAAACGCAGTAATCCTGATTGCATCGTTTTTACTTGTCGATATTTCTTTAACAGCGACTTAAGTTTAGGCAATTGGCGCGCTGCTTGAATATCTGTACTTGCCTTTACTTCCATCTAAGGCTAACCCATCTTTTTATTAGTATTATTATTTTGCGACCTAGTCTACCAAAATTTAACCTTTTGACTAGTACAAAAGCACAAAAAATGAGCATTATTTTTCAATTAAAGAATCTCGTGATTTTTTGACCGTTATTAGTATCCCCAGCTGCTTGCTTTTTCATACTTCTTGATTCTTGCCAATCTTTTCAATATTTCGCTTTTATAAGGAGAGCTATTCAGATAGTCTTGCGCAACTTTTGAATTTTGACGTTTATACCCATTATAAATATCAAAAGCGGTGTCTATTCGCTGCTTCTCAGTGTCGAGAATATCAAAATGTTTTTCAGAAAATTGTGGGTTACGTCGTGCGGTATTTGTTACTAGCTCTTTCATTTTGTCCACAAAATTTATATCTGGTTGTTTCTCCAACCAAGACTTTAGCACGTCAACATTAGTAGTATAGGACTGTCTTAAAAGAATTTTACTTATCGCATTATTTCGGGATTTTTCATCAGTTTTACTCCCAATGTACCAATCAGCGGCACTAGAAAAATCCTTCGAAAACCAGGTGCTCAATAATCTTTCTTCTCGTGATAACCTATTATCTTCATCTGCAGATACAGTTAACCAATCTGCTACGGCTTGTGGCTCTTTTAATGCCCATGCACTTAAAATACCTTGCACAACCCGCTCATCTTTTAGAGTATTTAGCGCTTGTATGAGGTCCTGATATTGATAATTCTCAGTGAATGATTGAGCAATACCAGTTACCGCCCTTTTAATATTATGGCCTTCATCATGTAGTTGTTTTATTTTATCCATCGCCAAATTTATATCTTGTTTTGCGATAGTAGATATAATTGCAAGCAACCCCACGTCATACAACGACTGATCTTTTTGCGCTAGATAAAAGTCAAGTGCAACCTCAGGTTCATTTATTGCCCACTGTTGATATATTTTTGCCTCAAGTCCCACTTTTACAAACGAGTCTATTTTCAGTGTAGCAAGATGTTCGGCAGCCACTTGACCATTTACTTGCGCTAACCTGCCATATAAATAACCCAGTGATAGAACATTAATATCACTATTAGGTTCATTTGCAATCGCTTCTATCATGGCGATTACTGATGCATTTGGCGTTTGATGTAACAATGAATACACTAAAGCACTTTGCTCTAAGCCAACAATTATTCCTGAAGATTTCTCCATAAGCATAGTCAACTTTTCTAGCGTATTATCTAGAGAAAACTGTGCGATGTCCGTAACAATAACCTGCTGATGTGGTGTTTCTTTATCGTTTTGCTTAGTAAAGCTATGACTTGGGCTTAATGACTCCTTCTGATAGGAAGTTTTCAGCTTATCATCATCGAAGTGTAGACTTAATTTAGAAAAGTGTTGACCTAGAAAAAAGGCAATAACCAAAGATAGTGGCCACAAAAAGTAATGTAGTTTCATTTGTTCATCCATAAACGTTTTTCAAAATTTTAGCAAATGTAGGCTTATTACTACAATAATTGTTAAGCACAAAAAAACCGGCAAATGCCGGTTTTTTTTATCAACGGTAGACTTGCTATGCAGCCATGCCATTTTTCAGTTTATTTAACGCGTTTTTCTCTAATTGACGAACACGCTCTGCTGATATTTCATATTTATCAGCTAACTCTTGCAAGGTAGATTTATCTTCATCTAACCAACGAGTTTTGATGATATCTTGACTACGATCATCAAGTGCAACTAACGCATTTGCTAAGCGCTTATTCGCATGTTGCTCCCAATTATTTTCTTCAACTTGCTGTGCAATATCTGAAGCAGCGTCTTCTAAATACTGAGCAGGTGAAAAATTACTGCCAACAGCATTGTCATCGTCGTCATTCGACATTTCAAAGGTTTGATCTTGGCTTGTCATACGTGATTCCATTTCTAACACGTCTTTTTTCGTCACACCAAGTGATTCTGCCACATGACTTACTTCGTCATTGCTAAACCAACCCAAACGCTTTTTATTTTTACGTAAATTAAAAAATAATTTACGCTGTGCTTTTGTTGTTGCCACTTTCACGATACGCCAGTTGCGTAATACAAACTCGTGAATTTCAGCTTTAATCCAATGAACAGCAAATGATACTAAGCGTACACCTACCTCAGGATTAAAACGCTTAACTGCCTTCATTAGGCCTACATTGCCTTCTTGGATCAAATCAGCCTGTGGTAAACCGTATCCTGCATATCCCTTCGCAACATGAATAACGAAACGTAAGTGCGACATAATTAATTCTTGTGCCGACTGTAAGTCGTTGTCATTGTGTAAACGAGTCGCTAGCTCATGCTCCCGCTCAGCGGTAAGCATAGGGATGCTATAGGCCGATTGCACATAGGCTTCAATGCTGCCGCTTTGTGGCACAGTTAGCGCCATCGATTGCATTGTATCACTCATTTAAAGTCACCTTTTTTAAAACCTTACTCGCGATATTAACACGAAGCATTTAATAGATCGATAGCTAAAACAAATCGTCATTTATTCATAAGACCGAGAATAAGACTAGCATCTTTCAAATAATATGCGATGAATTTTTTATGACGAAGAACTCAAGCACATTAAGCTATCTGTGATACCTTACGACAACTTATTCTGCTGTTGGTTCAATTGCACGAATATGTTTTCTTACGGAGATATAACTGCCCGACAATCCTAACACGATAGCAAATAGTAATAGCCATAGCATTTCTCCGCCACTTAGCCCTATTAAACTAAAGTTGCTTTGGTAAAGGTCAGTTAACGCCACCAATGAATAAGAAAAATAATGCACTAACGCAGTGACACAAAGTATCGCTACCATACCTCCTAAAACACCATACCATGCACCGGCATATAAAAATGGCCGTTGAATAAAACTATCGGTTGCGCCAACCAGTTTCATTACTGCAATAGCGTCTCGTTGATTTAAAATCGCTAACCGTATGGTATTACCAATAATAAGTACAACTGAGGCACATAATAATAATGCAATCCCAACAACAATATCTTCAATCAAAGTAGTGATGGCAGCTAATCGCGTTAACCACTCTAAATCAAGTTTGCCTTGCTCAACTTCTCGTTCATTAGTCAATTTTTGCAGCAATTCTTCAGCTGCTTGAGGCTGGCTTGAATGTTTTGTTGGTATCACTAAAACAGTTGCTGGCAGTGGATTTGTTGATAAGTAATCTAGCGCTTGTCCAAAACCTGAGGTCGTTTTAAATTCTTCCATCGCAGTTTTTGCAGAAATATATTTAACGCTAGCGACTTCAGGATAAAGCGACAGGCGCTTCACTAAATTTTCCGCAGCTTTCTCGCTGGTGGAGAGTTTCAAAAATAAGCTTATTTCTGATGCAGATTCCCATTGCTGTGAAATCGATTGGGCGTTTTTAACAAAAACATGTAACGTTGCTGGTAAGGTTAAGCTAATACCAAGTACAAGAATTGTCATTACTGAGGTAAAAGGTGTGCGCCATAAATCGCCTAAACTACCGATTCCTTGCTGCAAATGACGAATGAAATATGCCAACAGTTTGGCAGCAACATTGGTATGCGGCCTACTAGAGTGGTTTTTTGTTGTTTCTCGTTGTTTATTCATCACTTCCGCCTTGCAACCCTTCAACAAGGCCATCATTAATCATTGCGCCTTGTTTTAACGTTAACGTGCGATATTTTAACCGTGCAATAAGGCCAAGATCATGCGTTGCAATTAACACCGCAACACCTAAATCATTAAACTCTTCAAATAATTTAATGATTTCTAATGAAAGTTTCGGGTCTAAATTTCCGGTAGGTTCATCTGCTAATAAAATAGGCGGCTTATTCACAATAGCTCTGGCAATGCCTACCCGCTGCTGCTCCCCTCCTGACAACATATGAGGGTAACACCGTATTTTACTGGTTAAATGCACTTTTTCTAGCGCAGCTTCAACACGTTTTTTGGTTTCTTTATGGCCAAAACCTTCTATAACTAACGGTAAAGCGACATTGTCAAAGACTGTACGATCCATCAGTAAATTATGATTCTGAAAAATCATGCCGATACCGCGGCGCACAAAAGGCACTTGTGAATACGACACAGAAGAGAGGTTAACACCATTGATATGAACGCTGCCGCTTGTCGGTTTTTCCATTAACGACATCAGCTTTAACAAGGTACTTTTTCCGGCGCCAGAGTGGCCAGTTAGAAATGCCATTTCTCCCGCGGCTAAGCTAAAGTTAACATTATTAAGTGCGACAAAGCCGCCTGGGTAAGTCTTGTTAACCTGATTAAAGCGAATCATAGTGGCTCTTATTTATTCTGGTTCTTGGCTAAATAAAGCATTGATAAAGTCTTCACCATCAAATGGCCGTAGGTCATCAATACCTTCTCCTACCCCTAAATAACGAATTGGAATATCAAATTTATCGGCAACGGCAAAAACAACGCCACCTTTAGCCGTACCGTCTAATTTAGTCAACGTCAGACCTGTTAGGCCAACAGCTTCATCAAACAGTTGTGTTTGGCTCAATGCATTTTGTCCAGTACCTGCATCAATCGTTAACATCACTTCATGTGGAGCATTTTCATCAAGTTTCTTCATCACACGAACAACTTTTTTAAGTTCTTCCATTAAGTGTGCTTTATTTTGTAATCGACCTGCCGTGTCGGCAATTAATATATCAGCACCACGTGATTTCGCCGCACTGATCGCGTCAAAAATTACTGAAGCACTATCTGCTCCTGTATGTTGTGCAATGACAGGGATATCGTTGCGCTCACCCCACACTTGTAACTGCTCAACCGCTGCAGCACGGAAAGTATCGCCTGCGGCTAACATGACAGACTTTCCTTGTGCTTGGAATTGTTTTGCCAACTTTCCGATGGTTGTTGTTTTACCAACACCATTTACACCTACCATCAAAATGACATAAGGCGTATCACTTTTAACAATTTCTAAGGGTTTATTAACTGGCGCAATGACTTTATTTAATTCAACTTTTAGTAAATCATAAAGTGCTTCGGCATCTTTTAACTGTCTTCTTGACGCTGACTCAGTGAGTGATTCAATGATCTTCATCGTGGTTTCTACACCCACATCCGCCATTAACAAATGTGTTTCGAGTTCTTCAAATAATTCATCGTCAATTTTTTTGCCGCGGAAAAGGTCAAATAAACCGCCGCCGATGTTTTGTCGTGTTTTACTCAGCCCTTGTTTTAATCGAGCAAAAAATCCAACTTTCTTTGCTGGCTCTGGCTCTGGCTCTGGCTCTGGCTCTGGCTCTGGCTCTGGCACAGTCTCAGTCTCAGTCTGTGGGTGTGTCTGATTGTGATTGGTAGTGTGGGGGGGGGGGGGGGGGGGGG
>NZ_JAUOPD010000029.1 GCF_030546745.1 Thalassotalea sp. 1_MG-2023 | reverse complement strand
CCCGAGTGGCCAAAGGGATCAGACTGTAAATCTGACGGCTCCGCCTTCGGTGGTTCGAATCCACCTCCCTCCACCATATAAAAAAAGCTCGACAGTTGTCGGGCTTTTTTTATATCTGAAAAAGGATGATAACCTCGGTTGACCAAATTGTCAGAAACAATGTTGAACACATCAAATGTGACAGCATGAAGGCCAGGAGTCCGATATAAGCTGAGTTAGGCTACACTCAACTCGTCAACGTTGCATGTTAAAAGCAGACGATCAATGATATTTCACAGTCTTTTGTTTGACGGGTAACTACAGTCAAACGGAGATCTCGCTTCAAACTTCCCTCCTAATAACTATAATTGCTGCATTAATTGAATATAATTGCCACAAGTATCATCTAATACTGCTATTTTTACTGTACCAGCTTCTTTTGGCGCCATGGAAAACTCAACACCTAATTTTTTTAGTCTTTCAAATTCTTGCTCAATGTTATCAACGGCAAATGATGTCCAAGGTATTCCAGCTTCTTTAAGTGATTGTTGATACAATTTAGCAGGTTCAAAAGCCATAGGCTCCAGTAAAAGTTCTACGCCAGATTGTTCGTCAGCAGCGACTACGGTTAACCATTTATATTCCCCTAAAGGAACTTCTTTTTTCTTGATGAAGCCCAACACCTTAGTATAAAACGCTAAAGCTTTCTCTTGATCATCTACAGGAACACTTGTGACATAAATTTTCAACATTTCAATACCATAATTTAAACGACTAGAAAATTAGATTAACTCGAAACGCGAATAAAAACTTATTCTAGATTGCTTTGTTAATCCTTTGGTAATCTTTAGGTGTATAACCAGTACACTTTTTAAAAACTGACGAGAATGTTGGTAAACTATCATATCCAACACCAAAACAAACTGCCGTTATAGGCTCTCCTTTTTTTAGCAACTTCTTTGCTTTTAAAACCCTAATGTCTCTCAAATAAGCCCTTGGTGTGACACCATACATCCGTTGAAACACCCTAACATAATGAAATCGAGATAAGAAAGCAGTCTTTGCTATATCATCAAGTTGTATTTTTTCTATGTAGAACTTTTCCATATAGGCTTTTGATAGCCTTACTTGGGCGTACATTTTTGGGCTGAATGAATCTTCTTGATAAATTCTGTCAATTGCAGTTTCAAAAAACGTCTTATTCGGAGTAGACATGTTGTTTTATCATTAAGAAATTTTGCCATTACTTTCGTGCTAGGTTATCAGAAAAATAAAAAGCTTAACAAGTTGGTTTTGTATCACCAAGATAATGTCGTAGGGGTTGAAATTGGTCATGGCTGTTGATTGCTCGATTCTGCTTGTCAGATTAGAGCTACTATAAATAATCCTCTCTGTACGCCAGATATAACATTAAATTAAAATTTTATGCTTCAGTTTATGAATACAACTCTTTAATTTAATGTGTGTTAAAGGCATTTAAAGCTTCAAATTTACTTCTAAGTTTTAAGAATCGTTTAAACGACTCGCTTTCCGGAGATAATTCATTGAAGTGTTTAATCAATACTTTTGCTTGCTTAAAATCATCTATACGTTCTTTATTTGCTTCATAAGACACTAATAAAACCTGTAATAGATTAAGTTTAACGCCGATATGGTGAGGGAAATGATAAAGCGCTTGGTTAAGTTTATCGATAGCTAAAGTATAATGTTTTGCTTTATAGAGACTTACCCCAACCTCTAATGCAGTTTGAGCAGCAATTTTATCTTTTTCACTGATAGGTCTGTCTGAAAGCGCAACAACTTCTGAAAGAATTTCCATGTTATCAGGATGAGCTTGCGACAAGTTTTCTAATAGCATTTCTGCTTTCCCTCTGCGTTGAAGGGCAATCAGCGATCTTGCAACTTTAAAGGTTCCTTCAGTAGTGAGCACCTTTTTATAGGTTTCTAATAGTCTTTCAGCCTCTTTAAGTGCGCTTTGTGCAGGTCCAACATCTTTTGCTTTAGTATGTAAGCGCGCAATTAGAAATTGTGCAATAACTTTTAGTTCATTCGCTTGAAAGTCACGTGTCATATTATTTAATACAGTAAACGCTTTATCATTTAATTTTCTTATTTGACTTTCAGATAAGCTATCGGCATGTCCAATTAAGGCTTCCGCAAATTGAATCGCATTGTCTGGTTTTTTGTGGATTGAATGATAAGCAAGATCATTGGTTTTAGATAGCGCAGAAGTTGCTTTTCCTAAACTGTTATTATTAAGGCAAATTTCAGCATACTGTTTTAAACGGGTAACGGATCTCGGTGAAACTAATAATGCTTGTTCTAAGGTTTGCTCGGCTTTTTCATAGTCGTTGTTATATATTTGTGATTTCGCTAACCAATCGTATGCTGAGAGATAAAAGGGGTTATCATCAACAATGGCTTGAAAACACTTTTCGGCTTCGTGGTAATTCTGTTCGACTAACGCTATTTTACCTAAACCAATTGTTGCCCATTGGCAGTTAGGTGTACCAACGTATGCTGAGTAAATTTTTCTTGCTTGCTGGTACTCGCCTAACTCAAAATGTTGCCTAGATCTGATCCCTAAACATTCGTGTTTGTACGGGCTATTTTTATAAGCTTCGTGATTACAGAGCTGAATGACTTTTTTACGATCGTTTTTATCCAGCGCCTGATAAATTTTTGCCATGGCTACTTTTTTTTCAAACGTACGAGTTAGTCGAGTAGAAAGGTCTTTAAGGGTATAGGGTTTTATCAGGTATTCATCTGGCTTATGTTCTAACGCAGCTAACACCATAGCTTGTGATACTTCAGCAGTGATCATAATGACATTACACTGCCGCGAAAGTAAGTTTTTTGCTCTTAACTCTTCAAGAATTTGTTGGCCATTTTTTTTATTATCACCAAGATCATAACCGAGCAATACTACGTCATATGCAGTTGCTTCACAAAGCGCAATAATATCTGGTGCATGGTAACTAGTTTCTACACTTAGTACTCCTAAACTATAAGCAAAAATTTTAAGAGTGTCTCGTGACTGCTTTATGTTATCAACAATTAGGAAGCGCTTGCTGCCGTAATCTATATTAACCATGAAATCCCTTCATTCTTAGTGACTACCTTATGCGCATTTGATTAGAGGGCTGACTTACTTTCATGTTTTATTTTATTCTAGCCGAACCGATTAAAATTAACACGCGTTAATATTACTCGTAAGATATATAAGTTAGCAACTTACAGGTATAATACTATGATTATAGGCAATTAAGGCTAATTGTATGGCTAAAGTCTATACTGTACACTGCTGCGCTTTTCGAGCACTTCTTTTTTAATCGAGTACACTTCATGTCTTTTTCATTATTAAATTTATCTCAACCGATTTTAAAAGCGGTTGAAGAACAAGGTTATCACACGCCATCGCCAGTGCAACAGCAAGCGATACCTGCTGTACTATCGGGCAAAGATGTTATGGCTGCTGCTCAAACTGGCACAGGTAAAACAGCTGGTTTTACTTTGCCGATTATTGAAAAATTATTGAAGGGAAAACCTGCTCGCGCCAATGAAGTGCGGGCATTAATTTTAACTCCTACAAGAGAACTTGCAGCTCAAGTTGCTAGTAATGTTGCTACCTATGGGCAACATACCAAACTGCGTGCAAATGTAGTGTTTGGTGGTGTTAAAATTAATCCACAAATGATGAAGCTTCGAAGCGGAAGTGATGTGTTAGTTGCAACGCCAGGTAGATTGCTAGATCTTTATCAACAAAATGCAGTGAAATTTTCGCAACTAGAAGTACTTGTATTAGATGAAGCAGATCGCATGTTAGATATGGGGTTTATTAGAGATATTAAAAAAATATTGTCATATTTACCTGCACAGAGACAAAACTTGTTATTTTCTGCGACTTTTTCACCGGATATTAAAGCGCTAGCTCAGTCGTTTGTACATAATCCAGTTGAAATTTCTGTCAGTCCTAGCAACAGTACGGCAAAAACTGTTGAGCAAGTAGTAGTACCTTGCGATAAGAAAAAGAAGTCTAAACTACTTAGCTTTTTGATTAAGGAAAACCAGTGGCAACAAGTATTAGTTTTTACTAAAACTAAACATGGCGCGAATCGACTTACTAAAGAATTAGATAGCCAGGGTATATCTGCATTAGCGATACACGGCAATAAAAGCCAAGGTGCAAGAACTAAGGCATTAGCTAAATTTAAAGATAATGAAATAAGTGTATTGGTGGCAACAGATATCGCGGCGCGAGGGTTAGATATTGATCAACTACCTCAAGTTGTTAACTTTGAATTGCCACATGTATCAGAAGATTATGTACACAGAATTGGAAGAACAGGTCGAGCAGGTGCTGATGGTTTTGCGGTGTCTTTGGTGTGTGCAGATGAACACAAATTACTGGAAGATATTGAATATGTTATTCAACAGCATGTCGAACGCAAAATAGAGCCGGGCTTCGAGCCAGTAAATGCATTACCACCGTCAAGAAAGATTCGCCCATTAAAGGCAAAGAAACCCAAGAAGCCAAAAGTTAACAGCTCAACCGCTCAAGGCAAAGAATCTGCTCGTTCAAATGAACATCATGCTAATAGTGGTAAGCGACACGTGCAAAAAAGGGATCATAAAAAAGTCATTAAAAAAAACCGAAGTAAAAAAGGTTCATCTAATAATGCTGATCCTTATGCTGCTAATCGTTAACGTGCATTAGCCATTTGTCGAGTTGATTAGCGAACGATTGCCGATCAGCTTGGCTTAATGGAGCGCTGCCGCCTGTTTCTATACCACTTGAACGTAACGTATCCATAAAATCGCGCATGTTTAATCGCTGCTTGATGTTTTGTTTGGTATACAACTCACCTCTGGGATTCAATGCGATAGCATTTTTATCAACAATTTCTGCAGCAAGTGGAATATCACTTGTTATGACCAAGTCTTTTTCAGTACATCGTTTTACTATTTCATTGTCTGCGACATCAAAGCCACTGCTAACTTGAACAAACTTTATAAAGGGAGACGGTGGTATTTTCATCGCATGGTTAGCGATCAAAGTGGTTGGCGTCTTTGTTCTTTCAGCAGCTCTAAATATAATTTCTTTTATTGGTACTGGACATGCATCAGCGTCTACCCAAATCGCCATAATAATCTCGCTTATGTAAAAAAGCCCACAATAGTAGTGCGTGTTGTTTTTTGTTGTAGCTCATTTATATAGGATGACTATACTTTATTTACTACGCTTCAACTAAAGCGCTTTTGTATTGAACAAAATATATCCGACAAAATCATCAGGCTCTAGTGTCATATCGCTATAGTAAAGTTAATATAGCTAACAACCAAGTAATTAAAGAGATATGTATGAATGAACCACAACGCTCACTAACGTTACGATTTTTAGCAGAACCTCAAGATGTAAATTTTGGTGGTAAAGTTCACGGAGGGGCTGTGATGAAATGGATAGATTTAGCGGCTTATGCTTGCGCTGCTGGTTGGAGTAGTCGCTATTGTGTCACTGCCTATGCCGGAGGGATACGTTTTGTTTCGCCAATTCATGTAGGGAGTTTAGTCGAAGTGAGTGCAGAGGTGATCTATACCGGTAACTCATCCATGCATATTGCATTGCAAGTACATGCTTGTGATCCAAAATCATTAAATAAGCGAAAAACTACACATTGTATTGTAGTGATGGTTGCTGTCGATGAAACGGGCCATAAAGTGTCAATTCCACAGTGGTTACCGAAAACTGAAGAAGATAAAAAACAATACGAATCTGCAAAAAAATTAATGGAAATGCGCAAAGAAATCAGTGCTGAGATGGACCGCTTAGTATTGTAATTAATATGAGTTAAATGGGAGGAAGTGCTGAGGAATTTAGCACTTCCTATGTTAACTGTTTATTTAGTCTAAGGTAAGCAGATAAGCAATTAGGTTTTTGTAATCTTCAAGAAAATTGTCACTGTCTAATGATCTTGAATTAATTGCGTATTTACCGTTAACCACAAACGTGGGTACGCTTCCTACATAACGACCTGCAGATAATTTGTCTTGAACTTTTTTATCGCGTTTTACGCGCGACATTAAGGCGAAACTCTTTAGCCCTTTTTCAAAGTCACTTGCTTTACCACCCGCCGCGACATAAATTTTCTTAACATCATCGATAGATTCAATTGTTCTATCTTGCGTTTGTAAATAACTAAAAGCTTCAGCATTATATTGCTTAGCAATACCCGTTTTTTCGGCAATGATCATGCCTTTGCTCAGCATAAATTGCTTTTCAGGTGCAGATTGCCCCATAAAATCTACGTGTGTTTTGGTTAGCTTTGTACCTTCAGGTAAGCTTTTTTTAATTTCAGGCAGATATGCTTCAAAGCCTCTACACGCAGGGCAATGGTAAGAAAAATACTCTCTTACTTCTGGCTTTTTAGTCGCTTGGCCAGGGATCACTTTATAATGTTCTCCCTCTTCGTATTTGGCTGCGTTTGCAGCAAGAGGAATAAGTACAGTTGCTAATAAAGCGGTAAAAAATTTCTTCATAGGTTTAATTCTCTTCATAAAAGTAGCGTATGTGTGCGATATTATCATTATTCTAAGTAATTGGTAATATTGCATTGCGTAGATTAATCTATGCTGAATAGACCGTGCTTGCTTACCTTAACTTCAAGATAAAATGTAAATAAATATTTTGTGTGTAACACAGATTAACAAGGAAGAAATATTCAATGCGAAGTCATGAAATAGATTACAAAATTATTGGTCATTCTATGCAAATGGTCGAAATAGAATTAGACCAAGGAGAAACGGTTATCGCTGAAGCTGGAGCGATGAATTATATGGAGGACGGTATTACTTTTGAAACTAAGATGGGTGACGGTTCGGATGTTGCGCAAAGTTTCATGAGTAAGTTATTTTCTGCAGGCAAAAGAGCCTTCACTGGCGAGTCTGTTTTTATGACCCATTTCACTAGCCAAGCTTATGGCAAACGCAGTGTCGCATTTGCAGCGCCTTATCCGGGGGAAATTATTCCTTTAGATCTTGCGCAATTAGGTGGCAGTGTTACTTGTCAAAAAGATGCTTTTTTATGCGCAGCACGTGGAACTAAAGTTGATATAGCCTTTAATCGCCGTTTAGGGAGTGGTTTTTTTGGCGGAGAAGGGTTCATCTTGCAGCACTTGTCGGGTGATGGCAAAGCATTTGTTCATGCTGGTGGTACCGTGATAGAAAAACAACTTAATGGAGAAACGTTACGCTTAGATACCGGATGTTTGGTAGCATTTAGTGATGGTATTGATTACAGCATTGAGATGACATCAGGCTTAAAAAGTATGTTTTTTGGTGGTGAAGGATTATTTCTTGCCACTTTGTCTGGTCACGGCAAAGTATGGATTCAAAGTTTACCTTTTTCACGGCTTGCTGATCGTATTATTTCACATGCGCCTAACTTAGGCGGTTCAAGCCGAGGCGAACAATAAAATGGAAAAGGCGACAAGCTTTACTCGATGAGTAACAGCTTGTCGAAAACATCTGCGGTTATGTAGCCTAAATTTTTACTTCCGTTGACGGGTTCAATATCTGTAGAGCCGATAAAGTGTTCTCGTTGTTTACTACCGTCATTATCACAGTAAGCAAGCATAAAGCCGATTACCTTACCTTCAGTTAATTCAACGCTTGGATAATTGTGCCGTTCTTCCAGGGTGAATTTATCGTCATAGATTGATATAGCCAACTCCCAGATCACATTATAGGGTTTTGTTTTACTGCGTTTCCAACGGCTTTTTATATGATCGTTTAAAGTAACAAAAGATGGTTGACCATTGGGTAATTTACTGGCGATATCGACAACTTGATTGTCTAATGCAATATGATAAGCGAAGGCGTTAAAAGAATATTGATGGTCACCGCCAGATGCATCTTCATCTATGAATACTTCTAGGCAGTCGTCATCCCAATAAAAATAAAGCGGATCAGCATGTTGGTCAAACAAAACATCATCAGTAATTTCAGCAAGAATAAACAAAGTGCTGTTATTCCATAGTAATTTAAAACGTCCTTGAAAGTCACTCTTATTCGGCATTTCACCTAACATCAAATGATTCATGCCTTGCCATGATGCGGCCGACCATATTTCTGTATCTATTTCTCCATCTATTTTGGGTGTTAACATTGTTTTATGTACTTTTATTGTCTGCGCATACGCATTGTTATTAATAAGCAAAGAGGTGATGCATAATGCTAAGTAAAGTAGTATATGGTGTTTCATATTAAGGATTCTGCTGTTGAACAATACTGGAAATTTGTTGTTGGCTTGTTTGTTTCATCGTTAGCATTATTGTATTTTCTGCTTCACTATTAGAGAGCGGCTCGAATTGATTCAGTTGATCAGTGAGTAAATTTGGTGAAAAAAAATGTGTTTTTCTTTTCTGCAAACGTTCCTGCAATATTGCCTTGTCTGATTGTATAAGCACATAAGTGAATTCATTTGCCAGTGCGCTTAGTGTTTTCCGGTGCGTTTGTTTTAAACCAGAATATGCTAATACGATATTTTTATTATCAAATTCTGTTGACGAAAAATGATGTTCCATGCGTTCAATCCACGCTTGCCGCATTGTAGGGTTTATTGGTACCCCCCTCTTCATAAATGAAATTGCTTGATCTGAATGAAAGTCATCTGCATCGAAGTAACAAAAATTTAGGTGTTTAGCTAACGCACTTGCCAACGTTGATTTTCCAGTGCCACTGACTCCCATAATTAATATCAGTTTGGCAATCATACTTTATCCTCACTTACTGGTAATAAAATGCGTATGTTGTAGGTACTTCCTGAGATGACATTACGGATTATATTGTCATTTATTAATTGATCATTAAGGTAGCAAGTAATTTCGTTGTATTTATTATCTTGTTGATAATGAATGTTAAATTTGGCGCCTAGGGCGGTGTACTGAATGCTTAGGTTTGGCCAAGTGTTGGGTAACTTTGGTGTTAAATATACATTGCCTGCTTGTATCACAATGCCACAGAGCTCTTCTATGATGCATCTGTATACCCAAGCGACAGTACCCGTATTAAATAGCTGGCTAGATTTTCCAGTCATCTGAGGTATTTGAAAATAAGCACCACGATAATAATTGGGAATAAAATTAGGCATCTGTTCGCGCTTACCAGCATCTTCCTTCGAAGGCAGCATTGCTTTTATCACGTCAAACGCTAACGACCCTTCGTTTTCTTGATATAAACTGTAAGCGAAAAAAGCGGAAGCATGATTGTATATAGAACCGTTTTCAGCAGTACCTGGAAATTTTTGAGTCACTCGGCCAATATCTTCATGCATGTGTGTATATGCTGGTGATAGCATCATGACACCATAGGGCGTTAATAACCTTTCTTTGATACTACGCAGCATACCTTGTTTTTGATTTTCATCTGCGGCATTACAAAGTAGTGCCCATGCCTGCGGATTTAAGAAAATCTCTCCTTCAGAATCTGTTGAAATACCAAATGTTCGCTTATTATCTGTGATCCCACGTGCGTACCAGTTTTCATGCCAAAAATATTGATTTATCGCGCCATTAAGCACTGTTATTTCTTGTTCATATGTAGCGATATAGTCTGAATTCACTTGATATAAGCGGCATATTTTGTTCCATATGGCTAATGAATAACTTGTTGCCATGGTAAGCCATGCAGATACGCCTTTTCCTTTATGACCAACCATATTCATTGGATCGCACCAATCGCCTTGTTCAATCAAACTTAGTCCTTGTTCATTCCGTGCTGCGAGTAGAAAATCAAATGCCAAGTTAATATGTTCAACTAAGGGTGCTGCTTTTTCTGAATCTTTAAAGCGCAGAGGTTGATAGAGAATTGCTTTATCGTTAGTTGTATTTAGATAGCTTTCAAGGCAGATGGTAAGCCATATACAGTGGTCGCTATGCGGTACTAAGTTTATATATTTTAGCGTCGCTTTATCTGAGAGCAGTATGCCGTCAGGCATAGCTCCAGAGCTTAACTGTTGTGTAACGGCAGTGATTATCGCTTGTCGACAAAGTTCGGGGGCTATATAGGACACTCCCATAGCGTCTTGTAAGTAGTTTCGAGTTTGTGGATCCGTTGTTAGTCTATTGACATCACCATGATAAAATACCTGTCTAGGTAACCAATGATTCACAACTTCATCGAAATCTGGCTCAGGGCTATTTATTTGCAGCCTGTTATTCATTTTGGAAAAATATTGCTGATATGTAGATGCTGCTTGTTCAAAGCCATCATCTTCGAATAAGTATTTATTTCTTAATGTGATAACTTCTTGCTCATTATTGGCTGGTCCGAAAATAAATTCATGAGTAATACATTGTTGCGGAGCAAGTTGATGGCAAAATTGCATACAAGCTACGGGGGTTTCGTAAAGGGCTTGGACACCACTGAGCTGGTGTTTTTTTAAATCATCTGGTGCATGCAATCCTCCTTCACCTTCGATACTCTTTTGATTTGCATTCCAGCTTTGGCAAGGGTGTTTACTGATGAAAAATGTCCAGTCTTTTAAATGTTGATTGCGGTAATAATCAGCCACCTGTTGATATGGCGTAATTGAACGGGCAATTATCCCGTTTATGCTCGAGTTATAATCAGCAGATTGGTTCATCCAAGACATGTAGCCAATGGTGAAATAAGGATAGATCGCAATTGTTTTTTTTACAGAATTTTGGTTTTTTATGCTGATTTTCCACAGCTCAACGCTGTCTTCGGTGGGTAAAGAAACGTGAATATTAATTTGCAGTTGCCAATGTTCGATATGCCACGATATGTTTTGCTGTCCAGCAATGAAAGTAAACTTATCTAATGGTGTTTTGACCGGTTCGTAAGGCAGTGAAATTATTTCATTGGTTTCTATACATTTAAGATAAAAGAATCGTCCGGCATGGTGACTAAAATATTCTTGTTCTGGTTGCATGAACGTTTTCGCTTCCATATTAGGAGCATGGGCATATTTTGACGGTTCTGGTTGCATGAATTGTGCATTAGCAAATCCTCTACAATTCATATGTAGCATCATGTTTTTATTCCATAAAAAACTACTGGCTTTTGGCATAGCTATAGGGTCGCTAATCGACAGTTGATGTTTCTGGTAATTAAATTCAAACATGTAATGTTACTCCTGAATTCATGCTTTTCGTGTTTGTAGTGCTTGTTGAATATCTTCTACACGTTGTTCTGAGAGCGGGTAGCGCGTGATAATTCCTACACTGACGGCGGCGAATATCGCAGGTATTAATGTCATTAATAATACGATCCCTGTTTGTGAATCGGAGGTTTGTATTTGATTAGCTACGTAACCCATTGAAGCTAAAAGCCAACCAATCATTGCTCCTGCAATAGCGCTTCCCAGCTTTTGAGAAAATGCAGCCGCTGAAAATACCATTGCAGTTGCTCGTCGACCGTGTTTCCATTCACCGAAGTCAGCTGAGTCGGCGTACATTGAAAATACCAATGGAGATTTAGGTCCTAAACAGAAACCAATAGCGATTTGTAGCAAGAAAATTAACGCGACTTGGTCACTGGGCACAAAATAGAATGCGATAGATAGCACGGTAATTACGCTCATTAGTAACATTAGAAGTGTTTTTTTATCCAAAAACTTGGTCATAAAAGGAGTCGCGGCAGCGCCGGCAGCTAATGAAAGCATGTAACAAAGTGAAAAGCTGCCAATGAGATCTTCTCGGTTAACGTAATACTTGAGATAAAAGGTGCCAGTGCTGCCTCTTAGCGTTATGGTCATCATAATAATTAATGCTAATGTGAATAATATAAGCCAAGGTTTGTTATGCATTAAATCTTGAATATCTTGTAATATCGTGGATTTTTGAGATGTTGGCGGCGAAATTCTTTCACGTGTGGTAAAAAAGGTTATACAAAAAAGACCAGCGGCAATCATTCCGTAAATCGCCATGGTGATTTGCCAACCGAGCACTTCATTTTCAGCACCAAAATACGCGACCAGAATAGGTGTAAAATAGGCAACAATACTGCCTCCTGAAAATGCACCGATAAAGCGAAAACTTGTTAAGGTTGTTCTCTCTTGGCTATTGGCTGTTATTACTCCTAATAACGCTCCATATGGCACATTAATAAAGGTGTAAGCGAGCATCATGAAAATATAGGTGGCGTATGCCCAAATCAGTTTTTCTCCCCCTTGTAAATCAGGAACGGTAAACGTTAATACACCAGCCGCAACAATAGGTAAAATACCCCAGAGTAAATAAGGTCTAAATTTTCCGTATTTTGTTTTTGTTCTATCTGCTAAAGCCCCCATGAGAGGGTCAGAAAATGCATCAATGATCCTAGTGACTAACATCATTGTTCCTACAGTTGCAGGGTGCAACCCAAATACGTCGGTATAAAAAATAAACAAGAACACATCAAAAACACGCCAGTAAAAATTAGAGGCTACATCTCCGCAGGCATAGCCCACTTTCTCTTTCAATGTCAGTGATGTCATGATTTTTCCTTGTTTAAAAATCTAGCACTTTATTACCATATGATATTTTGTAAGCGCTTACAATAATATTTATTTTCGCTGAATAGTTAAATTTTCAAGGGATACGAAAAATACTATATAACCTTTTTTATCAGTAAGTTATTTGTTTTACGGTAAACTTCTATTAAATATTTATTGACCAATTATTGCTCATGGCCTAACTTAATGTAAGCGCTTACAAGTTTGAATTATATAAATCCCTTACACACGTTGATTTCTATTCTCAGGCTGTAAGCGCGCAAAATACTAAAAAATATAATAAGAATGGGGAGAAAATATGAAAAAAGTAACATTTAAAAAAGGCGTGTTAGCGAGTTCAATCGCTATGGTGCTTGCTGGTGGTGCTGCGCCATTAGCAATGGCTGAGCAAGGCGTTGAAAAAGAAGTTGAAGTAATTGAAGTGACGGGTATCCGTGGCTCAACAAAAGCAAGTATAAACGGTAAACGTTTCGCTGATTCGCAAGTAGACGGTATTGCCGCAGAAGATATCGGTAAGTTACCGGATGTAACCATTACTGATTCACTACAACGTATCACCGGTGTTCAAATTGAACGTGTTGCTGGTGAAGGTGGTGCGGTTCAAATTCGTGGCCTACCTCAAATTGACACCACCATGAACGGTGAAACTTTTCTATCAGCAACGACTATTGACAGTTCTGGTGCTGATTTAGGTGATTTACCAGCGCAACTTTTTGGTGGTGTTGATGTGTACAAATCAGCTACTGCAAGAAATACAGCACAAGGTATTGCTGGTGCGATTGATTTAAAAACCCGTCGCCCATTTGATATGGATGAAGGCTGGACATTCGTTGCTGGTGCGGAAGCTACACGTGGCTCTATTACTGAGGAAACCGACCCAACGTTCCATGGTTTAGCCAGTTATAACGACGGTAAGATTGGTTTCTTAATTTCAGCAGTAACACAAGAAGCAACGTTAGCAACCGATTATAACGGTCATAATGATACCTCAGAAAACGGTGGTATTGGTTGGACAAATAATAACTATGCGTGGAGTACACCAACAGAAGGCGCTGAATATCGCAATATCGTTCCCCATGGTTTTACCGCGTTTAGTAAAACTGAAGAGCGTGAGCGTGATGCCATTCAAGCGTCATTGCAAGTAGACTTAGGCGAAGGTTTCACCGTAACAGCAGATTATTTTTATACCAACCAAGATCGTTTCAATGCACGCTCAGGCTTAAACAACAACAGTCGTTGGCAGGCGTTTTCTGGCTATGGATTTGCCACAAACTATACTGGCGATTCATTTACTGATGGCGATGGCAATGAGTGGCGTGGTGTTGATGCCTTCAAGATGCGCCCACATCGTTTACAGTCTTTCACGCAAGTTAATGTGAATGAAGAAAAGTCACGTAACTTTAATTTACAGTTAGATTATGACAATGGCGGTGCGTTAACCGGTCAAGTACGTTTCACTGATGCACATGCAACAGCGAAAATGCGTCATGCTTACGGTGAAGGCGATATCATGAGTATCGACCAAGGTGCAACAATACTCGGCCCTGGCGGATTAACATCTTCAGAATACTGTACAAATGGCGAAGAGATTATCGGTGCGTCTGGTGGCTGTATGGGGACATTTTCAACAGGTATTCAAACGGGCGATTTCTTCTTAACCCATGATGCCAGTGGTGAATACCCAACCTTTGGTGGTTTTGACCAAGTGGTAAGCGGTGGTAAAGGCCCCATGAGTGTTGCTGATTATATGGCAGATTTAGATTCATATCATATTGGTGCATTTTCGTCAGAAGGCAACACCGATGATACAGGAGATTTACGTACCTTTAGTACTAAGTGGAACTATGCATTAGATGATAATGATGTGATCACTAGTATTGATTTTGGTATTCGTTATTCACAACGTGAAGTAGACCACGATCAATTCACTTACACATCAGAGTTTGGTAATGGCTGTGATATTGCACAATGGAAAGCGGTCGATCAACAATATAGTGGTGATGTCGATGCAGTTACGGGCGGTGAATCTACAAACCCGTGTTACGGTTTAGCAGGTACTGGCGAATTTTTAACAGAAGATGCTGTTGATGCCAACGGCGACCCAGTAATGCGTCCAGGTGATGCTGATGGTGATGGTGTAGTTAGTGACGGTGAAGTGGTACAGCGCACAGCAGGCGAGTGGATGCCGTATACGTTATTACCACCAACACGCCTAGATCAGCACACAACGGTTTCATGGCAGACTGACTTTGGTAACGTGAAAGGTATTCCGGGTATTTGGGTGATTGACCCAAGTAACTTCCGTGACCCACGTCAATGGCATAAAGACACCTTTGGTAATGTACAGCGCACCGAAAATGGTGGTAATACTTACGATGTTGGCTTAGATGAGCTTACATACTTTATCCAAGCGAACTTTGAGTATGAGAAGTTAAGCGGTAATGTTGGTTTAAAAGTGATTGAAACTACGTTATTTGTAAAACAAAACCTTATTGGTCCAAACCTACCGCACTCAGGTTTAGGACCAGATATTGGTGATGTAGTATCAGAGCGTACGTATAAAGATGAACTACCATCAATTAATTTAGCGTATCAAGCAACAGATGACGTGGTATTACGTGCTGCATTTTCTGAGAACATGCAAGCATTGAACTTAGACCAATGGGGGGCAGGCAAAAATGTAGGGATGACATTTGATAATTCATGTAATTGTATGCGCGTTCAAAATGTTACATTAAATGGTAACCCAGACTTAAACCCATGGCGATCAGAGAACTGGTCATTATCAGCGGAGTGGTATGCTGGCGACGCATCAATGTTCTTTGCCTCAGCGTTCGGTATTGATATTGCTGAATTTACCGAAAGTAAAACAGAAGATCGTAGTGTAGAGCCGGATGGTGATGGTATTATTCGTGGTCCACATCCAACCACGTTTACTACCCAGTCAGAAGGTGGTGAAGTAGCTGGTTTTGAAATTGGTGCGAAAGTTGCGTTAAGTGACTTCTTAGGTGAAGACGGCATCTTTAAGAATGTTGGTTTTGATGTAAACTACACATTTACTGATTCAAAACAAGAAGCAAAAGATGTATACGGTGATGACTTACCTTTCCAAGGGATGTCAGAAGATACCTATAACGCGGTTGTATGGTATGAAAACGATACCTTCTCAGCACGTTTAGCGTGGAACTCACGTAGCCCACGTTTGATCACAGCGGGTAATGCAGGGACTGGCGGTCAATCGCTATACCAAGATGATTACTCACAGGTAGACTTTAATGCAACGTACAACTTCAGTGAAGACATTAGCTTTTATGTGAATGGTTCAAACATTACTGAAGAGTATCAGCAAGCATATATCGAATTTGAAAAGCAAAAAGCTTTCCAAAACGTTTATGAAGCACGCTGGACTGTAGGTACACGCGTTAAGTTCTAATCAAACAACGCTGACTAAATTAAAAACCGTCGCTTATGCGGCGGTTTTTCGTTCAATCATTAGAGGTGTACTAGCAAGTGTTTAATAATCAAAGGCATGAATTAAATTGTTTGCTTAACAGTCAACAATACTTGCTAATGATAAGAAACATGATCTGAATCTATTGCTGAAGTAATAAACTTGAAAAGTGTAATTAAAAAGCGTACAAGGCTTTTTGTTCTTTATATCTTATTCTAGTGGAGTTATGTAAGTGGTAGAAGAAAAAATTAAATCGATTATTGATAACCTATCAACTTCTGCGTCAACTAACTATATCGATGTAATTTGTGTGTCTTTAGCTAAAGCGATAAATGCAGATTATGTTTTTGTTGCACAGTTAAATACTGATAACACTACAGCGACTACACTTTCATTAGCAACACAGCATGAAGTGATTGAAAATTTCAGCTATCAACTTAAATCTACCCCTTGTGAAATTGTAGGAAAAGGTGATGTTTGTGCATTTCCGTCAGGGATTCAGGCGGCTTATCCAAATGATCAATTACTTGAAGATATGTCAATAGAGGGCTACGTCGGTATTCCATTAATTGATGATGGCACTAAAGCTCATAGCATCTTGGTGGCACTATTTTGCGATGAATTTAATAATCAAAATGAAATTTCATCATTGTTCTTGCTTTTTAGCGGCTTGATTAATAAAGAGTTAGAAAAACAGAAAGTGATCACAGAATTGCGTACTCGCAATGAGATTATCGAAGAGAGTAAAGAAGCAATCATGATCTGTAATAAAAACAATCAGATCATTAGCGTTAATAAAGCGTTCACACGAATGACCGGCTATAGTTTTCGCGAAGTAGTAGGGAAAGATCCCAAAATATTAAGCGCCTATAGGCAGCCTGATAGTTTTTATCAAAAAATGTGGGCTGATATACAAACAAAAGGTAGTTGGTCTGGTGAGCTAAATAACCGTAAAAAAAGTGGTGAAGAATTCCCAGAATGGTTGTCAATAAATACCATTAGAAATGAATATAATGAGATCGAAAATTATGTCGCATTTTTCTTTGATATTTCTGAGCGTAAGGCGGCAGAAGATAAAATTTACCAGCAAGCAAATTACGATTTACTAACAGGAATAGCCAATCGCTATAAATTTTTAGAACAATTAACTAAAGTCATTGATGCGAAAGCTATTGCAAGCTTTGAGTCGGCATTATTGGTAATGGACTTAGATCTTTTTCAAGAAGTAAATGATGTTTACGGGCATGATTGTGGTGATGCATTATTAGTTAAAGTGGCAGAACGCCTCACGAGGTTTATTAAACCAGAGAATAGCTTAGCACGCATCACCGGTGACGGTTTTGCGATATTACTTAATAATGTAAATGAACGAAGTGAAATCGATGATTTTGTCGCCCGAATACTGATTGAGTTTAGTAAACCTTTTTATGTTGATGAGCATGTTATCAACTGTACCTTAAGTTTGGGCATTATTACTTTTTTAGACAACACGCTTCAAGCAAGTAGCTTGATGAAAAAAGCTGAAAGAGCAATGTCTCATGCTAAAGAAAACGGTCGAAATTCATCGAGCTATTTTACACAAGAAATGGAAAACACTGCGCGCTACCAAATTCAAATGAAAGCAGACTTAGAGAAGGCATTAAAAGAACGAAAGCTGACTTTAGTTTTTCAACCCATTGTGTCAACACAGTTAAAACAAGTCACAAAATTTGAAGCATTACTTCGATGGAACAATAATGGCAGATGGGTTTCACCTGTTGAATTTATTCCCTTGGCAGAAAAAAACAATTTAATTAAACCGCTTGGCGAGTTTGTGCTGTCTGAAGCATGTTTACAGTTGAAGAAATTAAAAGGTTTGGGTTATCAAGATATCGTATTTAATGTGAATCGGTCAGTGTATGAAATACCGCTCAATCAAAATGAAAATGCCTATTGGCTAATGATGATCAACATGTATGGCTTGCAACCTAGTGATATTTGTTTTGAACTAACAGAAAGTGCTCTAGCTCCGGAAAAACGCAATAATGAAATGTTATTTAATCAATTACGTGAGGCGGGCTGTCAAATAGCACTTGATGATTTTGGTACTGGTTACTCCTCATTAAACTATATTCGTCGTATCCCGTTAGACTTTATTAAAATTGATAAATCATTTATCAGTGATATGAGTGAAAACCCTGACGACAAAATACTTGTATCTACAATTATCGCCATGAGTAAAGCACTTGGTAAACAAGTGGTTGCTGAAGGGGTAGAGAATATAGCGCAAGTGCGTTGGTTAGAAGAGTTAGGTTGTGATTACATACAAGGCTTTTATTTTTCTAAACCATTACCGTTTGAACAATTACCTGCTTTTTTAGATAACTTTAATTACCAAAAGGCGGTAAAGGCAGCAATACCGAATTAATCGCGCACGTTATATTATTCTGCTGAGTTATAAAGCTGAAAAAATAGTGCGATTATTGCTATTACATTAAAATATTGTTGCTTTTATATCCTACTTTCCATAATATCGGTATATTACAATGTAAGCGCTTACATGGTTGTGAATTTAACAACCATTAAAGATTGCAGACTCTCCAATTATCAGCGCTTTTAAAGTTATTTAGTAAATAGTAAGGTTAACAATACATGGCATTCACGCTTCCTAAAAACTCTTCAATGTTATCGTCAAAATTTACCTATGGCGTAGCAACTGCCTCATTTCAAATAGAAGGGGGAATTGATAATCGCGCTCCATGCATATGGGATACTTTTTGTGCTACTGAAGGTAAAATTATAGATGGTTCAGATGGTTCAGTCGCCTGTGATCATTTTCATCGATGGCAAGATGATGTTGAGTTAATTGAGTCGTTAGGTGTGGACGCATACCGACTTTCTATTTCATGGCCAAGGGTCATGAATGAAGACGGCAGTGTAAATCAAGAAGGTATGGCGTTTTACATACAATTACTTGACCGCTTAAACGAAAAGCATATCAAGGTGTTTGTCACATTATATCATTGGGATCTGCCGCAATACTTAGAAGAACAAGGTGGTTGGCTTAATCGTGAAACGGCGTACAAATTTCAGCAATATACTACAGAAGTCGTCAAGGCGTTTGGCGAGCGTGTCTACGCGTACGCCACATTGAATGAACCTTTTTGTAGTGCGTATTTAGGTTATGAAATAGGTGTGCATGCGCCAGGTATTGTCGGGAAAGAATACGGAAGAAAAGCAGCCCATCATTTATTATTAGCGCATGGATTGGCAATGCAGGTGCTCGCCAAAGAAAGCCCCAACACGTTAAACGGGATTGTTCTTAATTTTACCCCTGGATATGCCGCAAGCAAAAGTTTAGCAGATATCAAAGCGACTGAAATGGCGAATGAATACCATAATTATTGGTACGCTAAACCTATTTTTGATGGTGAATACCCTGCGTTGATCGATTCATTACCAAAAGCACATTTGCCCGATATTTTTGAAGGCGATATGGCGATTATTTCCCATGAGATTGACTTTCTTGGGGTAAATTTCTATACCCGAGCTATATATGAAGCCGATGAACAAGAAGGCTTTAAAGAAGTTGCATTGCCCGATGTTGAACGCACCGATATTGGGTGGGAAGTATACCCTCAAGCATTTACTGATTTGTTAATTGATCTTAATACCCGTTACCAACCACCGGCAATCTATATCACAGAAAACGGTGCTAGTATTGATGATGAAATTGAAGAAGGTGTAGTAAACGATCAGCGTCGTATTAGTTATTATCAACGCCACTTAAATGCAGTACATGTTGCCATAGAGTCAGGGGTTCCTGTTAAAGGTTACTTTGCTTGGAGCTTGATGGATAATTTTGAGTGGGCAGAAGGGTATTTAAAACGTTTTGGTATTGTTTACGTTGATTATCAAAGCCAACAACGCACCATTAAACAAAGTGGCTTAGCCTATCGTAAGTTAATGACTAGCCGTAAAAACTAATCTAGGAATATTATGCACAAATTAGCGATCGGAGAAAAACTCGGTTATGCCGTTGGTGATGCCGCAGCAAACCTTGTATGGAGAGGAGCATTAGCATATTTAGCGGTGTTTTATACCGATACTTATGGTATTAGCGCTGCTGCTGCGGCAATGTTATTTCTTGTGGTTCGCTTATCAGATGGTGTAACAGACATCATTATGGGCATGATTGCCGATCGTACAGAAACTCGATGGGGGAAGTTTAGGCCATGGGTTTTATGGTCTGCTCCTGCGCTTGGGTTATTTATGGTACTTTGTTTTACCACACCTAATTTTTCGGATACAGGTAAGCTAATTTACGCTTATTTAACGTATATTGGCTTAACATTAGCGTATACCATTAATAACGTACCGTACTCCGCATTGATGGGGGTTATCACACCCTGTGATACAGAGAGAACGAGTCTTTCTAGTTACCGGCTAGCTGGCGCATTTGCAGGTGGTCTTTTGGTAATGGGCTTCCTACCCGATCTGGTTGCTTACTTTGGTCAAGGTGATGATGCGCAAGGATATCAATTAACCATGTACGTTTTTGCAGCATTGCTTATCGCTTTGATGGTGATTACGTTTGCGACTACTAAAGAACGAGTGAGTTTAGCCACAGAAAGACAACTTTCCTTAGGCCGAGAGCTAACCGACTTACTAAAAAACTTACCTTTTATTATTTTACCGCTTTTGGCCGCAACACTATTTTTCTATTATCGTGGAATTTATAGCGGTATCTTTTTCTTATGTGTGTTGATTGGTATGTGGCTTGTTGTTAAAAAATTACTGGCGATCCCTGCAGAGCGATTAACGGGTACACAGCGCGATATGGTTGATTTGTTAACCAATAAACCATGGTTGATTATGCTAGGCATGGGCTTTATTACCATGATGTATAACGGCATTAAATATGGCGTGATTGCGTATTATTTCAAATACTATATGGGTGATGAGCTACTAACAGGAAAATATTTTGTTGCACTATTAGTCGTGTCAATATTAGGGGCTTTGGCAACCAGCCCTTTAGCAAAAAGGTTAGGAAAACAACGTTTATTCATTATAGCGTTGACCATTAGTGGTTTATTTACCGTGGCTTTGTATTGGGTACCACAAGGAAGCGTGACAGGGGTATTTGTCATTGGTTGTATGTCTGAGTTTTTTGCTGCAATGCTACCCACTCTGTTTTTCACTATGTTAGGTGACAGCGCCGATTATTCCGAATGGAAAAACCATCGAAGAGCGACCGGCTTGATATATTCGGCAGGCACATTCGTACAAAAAACAGGAGGAGGTTTTGCCGGAGCGTTGGTGTTAGTTATTTTGGCTAATTATGGCTACAACGGTATGGACCTTACAACGGTGTCAGCATCTTTGCCAGGGATGCAAATCTTGATGAGCTGGGTACCTGCTGCCTTCGCTTTTGCAGGAGCTGGCTTAATGATTTTCTATCCGTTAAATACTCAACTTGTTAAAACGGTTACAGCCGATTTAACAGCACGACGATTAAGCGTGACACACTAGGGGATTTCGGTGGCACCTCGTACCATTATTACCTGTAATGTGTTAGCCTTAGCGCAATTATATTACAGGTAACCAGTTGGTTTACAGAAACTTATGACTACCATTTATCAGGTATCAGAACTTGCCAAAGTCTCACTTGCAACCGTATCTCGTGTGATGAACGGTAACTCTCGTGTTAGTGATAAAACACGTGAGAAAGTTTTAGCAGCAATGAAAGAACTTGGCTATCGCCCAAATTTAACCGCTCAATCGCTAGCTTCAAATCGTAGTAACTGTGTTGGCTTACTTGTTTCTGAAATCCATGGGCCTTTCTTTGGTCAAATGATGAGTGCAGTAGAAACTGAGCTACGTGCAGCGGGCAAACATGTCATCATCACTGCAGGTCATAGTGATGAGGAAAAAGAAAAAGATGGCATTGAGTTTTTAATCAGCCGAAATTGTGATGCCATTATCGCTCATGTAGAAGCGGTGAGTGATGAGTATATTGAAGGCATTGCAAAAGAAAAAACACCGATGATCTTTATTAGTCGTTATGTAGCAAGTCTTGCCGATAAATGTATCAGCTTAAATAATGAATATGGTGGTTACTTGGCAACCTCGACCATGATCAAACATGGGCATAAAGAAATTGCTTGTATTGCCGGTCCACAATCAAAAGCAGACGCAGTTGCTCGGCTTGCAGGTCATAAACGTGCAATGGCAGAGCATAACTTACCTATTAAAGAGTCGTTAATATATGAAGGTGAATTTAAAGAAATAGGTGGCGTGCTAGGGTTGGAAAAATTTATTAAATCTAACGATAATTTCACCGCAATTGTCTGTGCTAATGATGAAATTGCTTCTGGTGTCATGACCTATGCTAGAGAACATGGTTTACATCTGCCTGATGATTTATCCGTCATAGGCTTTGATAACGTTGTATTTGCTTCTCATTTATATCCTAAGTTAACCACCATTGAAAACCCCGTTGATCAGATGGGGCAAATGGCGGCAAAAATAATTTTGCGTGATGTTTATAAGCAACAGCAAGACGAGATACAACACTTTTATTCACCAACGTTAATCAATAGAGATTCAATCGCTGATTTAACGTAATTTAAAGCGACTGACAATCTCAGCTAATTGATCACTATTTAATTTCAAGGCATTGCTTGATTGATTTAGCTGTTCTGTCATCTGTACTGATTCATCGGCCATGTTCGCTAATTCATTTATTCGAAGGTTAACTTCATCCGCTGCATCTGATTGTTGTTCTGTCGCTCTGGCTATTTGAGTATTCATCTCTGAAATCACTTCCATAAACTCGTTAATTTCAGATAAAGACGTATCTGCTTGACGGGCTTGAACTACGGTCAATTCAGAGGTTGTTTGACTTTCCTTTACTGCACTTACTGCGCGAGATGCGCCTATTTGGAGTTGCTCAATCATTGCATGAATTTCATCAGTACTTTGTCCTGTTCTACTGGCCAGTGTTCTCACTTCATCGGCAACAACGGCAAAGCCTCTACCTTTTTCACCAGCACGGGCAGCTTCGATGGCAGCATTTAATGCCAATAAATTGGTTTGTTCTGCAATTCCTCTGATCACATCTAAAACACCACCTATGCTTTGTGAATCAGTGGCGAGTTGATCAACAGTATCGTTTACTTGATCAATCTTAGCTGACAGTGACTGAATATTCGTAATTGTATCAGATACAATGCCTTTGCCGTGTAGCGTAGTTTTTTTAGCTTGGTTAGCTGCTTGCTCGGCAGATAACGCGTTATTGCTGACTTCTTTGATATTTGTCGTCATTTGCTCCATAGCGGTAGCTACTTGTGTGGTATTGTCATTCTGTAATTGAATGAAGCTGGCACTTCTTTCACTGAATTCTGATACTAAACGGGCGCTTTCTTTGACGCTATCAGCACTATTGGAAACATCTTGTAGTGATGATTTTATTTTACCGATAAAGCTATTAAAAAAATGTGAAAAGCCGGAAATTTCGTCGTTACCATTAGCATCTAATTGTTTGGTTAAGTCGCCATCCCCTTGAGAAATATTTTTCATCAGTGCACTTGCCGCAGAAGCTGGTGTTGAAATACTACGGCCAATTAAATAGGTAGCGCCTGCTATTAATGCCACAACAATAATAAAGATGATTGCAACAACAAAAAAGTTACTTAAAAAGATGGCATTTACATTATCTATATAAATGCCAGAGCCAATTATCCACTGCCACGGAGTAAACTCTTGGACGTAAGAAAGTTTCTCTACAGGCTTATCTGCACCAGGTTTTGGCCATTTATAAGGAACAAATCCTTGGCCGGATGCTTTGATAACATTAACCATTTCCACAAAAAGGAATTTACCATCAGGATCTTTGTTACTTGCTAATGACTGACCATTTAATGCGGGCTTGAAAGGATGCATGATCATCATCGGTGCTTTATCATTTATCCAGATGTAATTATTATCTGCATACCTAAATGCTTCTAAAGTTTTTATTGCACGTATTCTAGCCTGTTGTTCAGAAAGCTCACCTTGCTGGTATAAGGCATAGTAATGCTCAGCGATACTGACAGCAGACTGCACAATTTGTTGTACTTTCTGTTGTTGTTGTTGGTATAAAATGTTGTATTGAGATGAAAGTAGTTTTGCACCAAGCAATAATAAACCTAATAACGCAATAGCTAAAATGATCGCCAACCGGTAGCGAATGGAAATTCTCCGTAATGCTTTCATATCGATTTCTCAGACTTAGGCATATATCAAGATTAGGAAATAATCGGTATATTTACAAAAATAGCGTTAAAAAGATCAAGTGGAGCAATTATGTTAGAAGGGAGCCTGAGTATTTGTCCGTTATGTCAGCAGCACAATCGCTGCGATGTCGATGGAAAAGAACCATGTTGGTGTGTAAGCACTAACATACCTAAAGCACTATTAGCAAATGTGCCAAAGAATAAAAAAAATAAAGTATGTATCTGTGCTAAATGTGTTGAAAAATATCATGTAGATTTAGCACAGCAAGTGAAATAATACCGTTAGTTTTATCTGCTACTTTGTCAGTTGTATACGTTATGTAGTGTTGATAAAAAGATTACTTTTGCACCACCGTATATATTTTATTGACGATTTTCCATTCACCGTTATGTTTTAACAATGATAAATAGTCTATATATTTCCAAGTGCCCATATCCCACTCAGCTCGTACCGAAGCAGCTGAATTTTCAATATCTACAGTGACAATACTTGTCGTATGTTTACCGGGCTTATCTTTACTAAAAAAACCTAAAAAGGTTTTTAATGGGTAAACATTGTGTTTTCCGTCGGTTACTCCTTGAATTTTTGCATCTGGGTGAAACGCTTTTGCGACAATATCGGGGTCGCCAAGCTTACTTCCATCGAGATAATAATTAACCGCTTTTTCTACCGCTTCTTTTTGTGATGTGTCTCCAAAGTATTGTGTGCCACTAAAGGCTTGAAAACTCATCAGTAGTGTACATAGTATGATTATTTTCATCATTTTATCCATTTATGTTGTTAATTTTACGTCAAAGATTTTAAGAATTGTTTAGGCGAAATACCAACCTGTTGTCTAAACATATAAATAAATGACGAACTAGATTGATAGCCCAACAATGCCGCTATACTGGCGATTTCATCTTTTTGCGCTAAATGCTTGATTGCTACCTGTATATTTAACCTTTGTCGCCACTGGCTATAGGTTAATCCTGTTTCTTTTTTAAAGTTTCTAGTTAATGTTCTTGCTGAAGTTTGAACAAACTTACCCCATGATAATAGATCACTTTTCATGGAAGGGTATTTTTGTAACTTTTCAATGATTGCAATTAAACGTTCATCT
The DNA here is from genome assembly GCF_030546745.1 of Thalassotalea sp. 1_MG-2023. Lineage (GTDB taxonomy): Bacteria > Pseudomonadota > Gammaproteobacteria > Enterobacterales > Alteromonadaceae > Thalassotalea_C. The sequence continues at coordinate 14,214 of NZ_JAUOPD010000029.1, read as the reverse complement.
TGTGGGTAAGGTAAAAACGTATCGCGTTTGATTAATTGCGGTAAATAATCTTGGAAAACATGAATAAGTCGATGATGTACATGGGTTTGCTTATCAGGTGAGGGTATGGCTAGCAGCTCATCCATTAATGCTTTGAAAAATGTTGATGCATGCGCGACAAAAGGTTGGTTGATGGTAGCCTCAAAGGTTTCGTCCGTTATATATACCGTTGTTAATGTGACATCAGTTTTGGCGAGTAATTCATGCCTAATGTTTGCTGGAATTAAAATGCCATGACATGCGGGTATAATATAACGACCAGATTTAGTAATGACAGCAAGTACGCCAGACGTTATAAACAAAAACTGGCTTTGCGGATGTTGATAAAACTCAACCCCAGCTTGGGCGGGGATGTTTAAGTGTTTAACACTATAAACAGCATTACTTTTCTGAATATGTTTTGTCATAATATCCACACTAAGTCGATAATGATCTTAATATGACAATTAGTGTTGTTTATTTTCATCAATAAAGCAAGAAGACAAAGCAAGCGGGTTAGGTGAAAAAGTTACTAAAAGTCCAGACAAGTTTTGTTAAAGTGTATACAATCCTAACGACCCGTTATTACAGATGATTTAGATTAGTTTGTGATAACAGAGAAAAATAACTAATGGAACAAATCATGAAAAAGATTTTAATGCTGAGCTTGGCAATGTTTACCCACACATGCTTTGCTAACGGTGAAACCTTCTATCAAGTGTCATTCGACAATGCCGTACATCATGAAGCACAAATTAGCGCGACATTCACTGGAGTTGAAAATCAAGTATTAGAAGTGCAAATGAGTCGTGCCTCACCTGGACGATACGCAATGCATGAATTTATCAAAAATGTGTATAACGTCTCTGCAGTGAATAGTGTAGGGCAACCAGTCAATATTAAACGTGTTAACCCCTATCAATGGAATATAGAAGGCCACGATGGCGAGGTAACGTTAACTTATACATTATTTGGTGATAGAGCCGACGGTACATATTCTCAAATTGATAGAACGCATGCTCATTTAAATATGCCAGCTACTTTTGTGTGGGCTACAGGTCATGAAGACCGTGCTATCAACATAGAATTTACGCCGTTTAATCCTCGATGGAAAGTAGCAACGCAATTACCAAAAGGTAAGGGTAGTTATGCGTTTACAGCACCCAATTTAGCTTATTTTCTTGATAGTCCAGTAGAGTTGAGTGACCACCAAGTACGTTCTTGGCAAGTAGAGTCAAATGGCGAGAGTCAAACAATTCATCTAGCGGTTCATCACAACGGCACCAATGAAGATCTTGATAAATTTGCCGATATGGCAAAAGCGGTTGTCGCTGAACAAATAAAAGTATTCGGTGAACTACCAAAATTTGATTATGGTGAATACACCTTTATAGCTTGTTACCTACCGCATGCAAAAGGTGACGGTATGGAACATAGAAATTCTACTATATTAACTAATGCTACGTCGTTAGATGAAGCTGAATTTAGTCAGTTAGGCACCTTATCTCATGAATTTTTTCATGCATGGAATGTTGAGCGTATTCGTCCAGCAGAGCTTGAGCCTTTTAACTTTATTGGTGCAAACATGACATCAAATTTATGGCTTGCTGAAGGCTTTACGACATACTATGACAAGTTATTGATAAAGCGCGCTAATGAGTGGAATGAAGAGAAGTTTTTAACGCACTTAAGCAGCATTGTTAACCAAGCATATTACCAGCGCGGACGTTTATATTTGTCACCGGAAGGGGCAAGTCAAATGGCAACATTTGTGGATGCTGGCGTATCTGTCGATCGGACTAACTACAGCAATAATTACTTTAGTTATTATACCTATGGTAGAGCAATGGGCTTAGCGTTAGATCTTATGATTCGTACATCGTTTCCGGGTAAGTCATTAGATGATTATATGAAACAACTATGGAATGACTTTGGCAAAACAGAAACACCGTATACTCGCGACGATGCCCGCTTAACCTTAGGTAAAGTAACGGGTGATCAACAATTTGCCGATAAGTTTTTTGCTGAGCATATTTATGGCCGCACAAAAGTCGATTTTTCTGCATTATTGTCATCGGCTGGCTTCACGATTGAGCAAAAAGATGTTGAAAGTGCGTTTCTTGGTAAAGTTAACTTTAACTTCGTAGGTAAAGATGCCATGGTAAGCAATACTATGTTAGTTAACTCTCCTTTATATAAAGCGGGTGTGGACTATGGTGATCAAATCGTAAAACTAGGCCGAAGAACAATTCGCTCACAAAAACTTTGGAATAAAGCACTTGCGCAATTTAAGCCTGGCGATACCACCACTATTGAATATATTCAGCGTGGTGAAACGGTGAAAAAATCGATCACATTTATTGCTGATCCGGCGATTGAAGTATCAGTACAAGATGATGATATTACAGATCAACAAGCTGAATTTAAAACCGCTTGGCTTGGTGAAGACAAAAAGGATGAACAAGTAGCAGAGGCTGGTATTTAGTTTTTTACTGTTCAGGATGATAATTAAAAAGGCTCAGGTAGAGCCTTTTTTCGTAAAAAGGTAAACAAGGTGTATACACAAAAGCAAATCGAGCATTTAACCGCTGAGCTACGCACAAGGTTGGGTGATAATATTATATGGAAATATGAAGATCGTTATGGGGTAATGTTGAGTGAATTTGCGCAAAACAAATCTGATAATGTGTTTGAGAAGCTTGTACCTATATTCCCGTTTCAATGGGATCATAAAGCTGCGAAAAAACTACCTAAAGTGTTAAAGAATGAATTAAAAGATTTGGCACGTGTAGGAAAAAAACAAAAATTATTGTTAATTCCTAATCAAGAAGAATCACCTGCGATAGTTGCATTTTGGTGGCCATGGGGGCATGGAGGCACCTACTCGTTAAGGCTAAAAGTGTTAGAGCACAACATCTCTGTTGACGAAATAAATGAAAAACAAAGCGGGCTATTGCATCGACTTTTTCCATGGCTCAGTTAATGTCATGTCAATGCGGTGCTTATACTCGTTTACAAGCACCGCATTAGTCGTATATTGCAGGCGTTAATTCTATTTGAGCCAAAACCTAAAATTACTTGATGAATTCTGCATTAATCATCGCCTCTTAGACAAAATATTGCAGGTTGATTTATGTACTTTCTCACTGGTAAATAGCTGGCGACTAGCACAAAAGCGCTAACAGTTATCAGGCTAATGAGGAAAATCCATATAAGTTGTTGGTTAATATATTCATTGAGTTGTTCACTATAAATATAAAAACCTGTGCTTATGATGAGCAAGTTGATAACGATACCTAAGATGAGTGGTTTGATGTTTTCGCCACAGACCAATTTGATGATGTCACGTGCTTTAGCACCTATCGCAATACGTGTACCTATTTCAAAACGTCGCATTTCACTGTTATATTTTAAGATGCCATAAAGACCAATTGAACATAATAGTAAGGTAACAACAATAAGTGTTAAGGTTGTGATGGTTGTCGTTTTACTGGCAAATAAGCGAGTATCTTTATAATGTTCAATTGGATGATAACTAAAGATATTCAGTTGCGGACTTATGTCAGATGCTATGGCTAAAATGGCATCACGTGACAATGTTTGATTTGGCTTAGTCTTAATCAATAAGATATTACGTGAAGCTTGAGACAAAAAGTAGAATCTAGGTTCGGGCGCTTTTTGTCCGGGTACTATGATACTTTTTACAATACCTGAAACATAAGATGAATTGTTGATTTTTAGTCCAATCACGTCACCGTCGGGCGACATTTTACGTGCTAATTGTTCATTTACTACGATGCCGCGAAGTTCATCATTACGATGTTTGTTTTCTACGTTTTCTCCCGCAATTATGGGTTGGCCAACTAAAGCAAAGTAATTTTCATCAATATCTTTGGCACGCTCGGAATATTTTCGTCCGGATTGTTGCTCGGTAAACGCTAACGTGTAAAAGGCCGATGGTCGATGAGACTGGCTAACAGCTGCTACACTCGGGTGTGCCATAATTTCACGAATTAGGCTTTGCATTGTGTCTTCTCTCATTCCTTGGTTAGCATTTGGTAACGCCATGACTAATGAGTGAATATTGTCAGTTTGATATCCTAAGGGTTTCTTCATTACCTTGTAAGCATCGAGCAATAAAAGACCATTGGCAAAAATGAGGAAAATCGCGATTGTTACTTGGCTAGTGATCAAAATGTCACGCATTTTTTTTGATACTTGTACTTTTGTACCTTTACCGCTACTTCTTAAACTGGTAACCAACTGACGATAATTGGTTATGCGTAAATTAAGTGCAATAAAGAGTAGGATAAGTAAAAATAATATAGCGAGTGCAACACCCACAGAAAACATGTTTAAGCTTAACTCAGCAGCGCGAGGTAAATAGCTATCAAGGTAAGTTTGCATTAAACTAAAACCCAGCTCAGCCACTAAAAGACTTAGTATCAACGCTATTGTTAGTAAAATAACTGCTTCGGCTACGACCATTGAAATTATGCCTGATGCTGGTGCACCAACAGCAGCGTTTATGGCTAGGGTATGTTGTTGTTCAACAGTACGTGCAAGATAAAGGTTTGCAATGTTCGCAATAGCGATAATGGCTAGCCCTAATGTACCAAGTACCAGTAAGAATAGTAGCTGCTCGTTATCTTGAATTAATAGTTCACTCAATGGAGTTGTAACGATATTTATTGACCAATTATCGAAAAAGTTATGCTCTGCAATATTTAATCGCCAATTATCATTAATTAACTGTGATAAACGCTGTGATGCTTGCGTATGGCTTATGCTCGTTGGTAACTTTCCAACAAAGGTTAGTGAGCCGTCGTCATTACCCCAACGAACCCTTTCTGCATCTGACACAGAATTGAAGTCCCAAGGAATAAACATTGCGGATTTTAGCCCAGGTGCGGCTAAATTAAGCTCGTTAAATTCAGCTGCTAACACACCAATCACTTCAAACGACTTACCGCCAAAACTAATACTGTAGCCAATAATATCCTCACGCGCACCAAACATATCTTGCCATGTTTGATGACTTAAAATAGCAACGGGATTATAGCTGTTAAGTTTTTCACTTTGTTCAAAACGGCGACCTAACTGCATTTTTGCAGCAAAAATGTCGAACCATTCGGGTGTTACATAGGATATTTCTACAAATGGCTTAGAAGGTTCTGACGTTATTATATTAGCGTCGAGGTATTGCATGGCAACGTCAGAAAAAGTGCCATGATTTTCATATAAATGCATTAGGTTTGGATAGGTAAATGCCCGCCCATCGATTTTTTGTTCATTATTGATCAGTTGGTGTTCCACATAGGTTAATTGCTGCTGATCAGGATAAGGCAAAGGTTTGTATAGCATGACAAATGTTAATGTGAGCGCACAAATTAATGCGCCTAAGGTTAACGCCAAAGTGGAAATAACAGCAAAGCCATAGCTTTTATTATGTTTAAGGTTTTTAAGTGCTAATGTCAGGTGAAATAGAAATAATTTCATCACAGAACCCTTATTGAGTTAGTTTTAATTAAATAGAGGCTTTGTTGCAGGGGCGTGTAATACCTTACCGTCAAGTAATTGTATTTTTATTTTTGCCATATCTGCATATCTTGGATCATGCGTCACCATACAAATCGTTGTGCCTTGATTATTCAACTCTTCAAGTAAGTCCATCACTTGATCACCTGCTTTTGAATCAAGGTTTCCGGTTGGTTCATCGACTAATAAAATACTGGGGTTGGCGATTAAAGCTCGAGCAATGGCAACACGTTGTTGTTGACCACCTGACAATTGGTTTGGTTTATGACTGATTCGATGTGATAGGCCAACTTGTTCTAAGCGGGTGACTACACGTTTTTCTATCTCTTTACCGTTAAATTTTTGGCTGTGATAGCGTAAGGGTAAAGCGACGTTGTCAAAAACACTTAACTCATCGATTAAGTTAAATGATTGAAATATAAAGCCAATTTTTTCGTTTCTAACGGTTGCAGCTTGATTGAGTGTTAACGAGGTAGCATCTTGACCTTCAATAAAATATTGACCTTCCGTTGCAAAATCTAATAGCCCCATAATGGATAACAAGGTTGATTTACCACACCCTGAAGGTCCAGAAATTGATACGTATTCTCCTTGATGTATGGTTAAACTAATGCCAGATAAAGCGTGCGTTTCTAACTCTTCAGTTTCAAATACCTTTGTTATCTGTTCTAGTTTCAGTATTTCGTTCATGTGGGGTCCTTAATTTAATGCAATTTCTGAGGCTTGGTAGTTGGTTAAATCGGTTAATATAAAGCTGTCGCCAGGTGCCGCACCTTTCATGATGGCAACGTAGCGTGACGTTTTTTGACCAAAGGTAATTTCAACACGTGTTGCCCTGTTACTACCTTTTTCTAATCGATACATTGCTTGTTGGCTTTTAGCCTGAATATTAGCTGGTCGTTCGATATAAGCGACATTTGATAAAGTATCAGTAATGATTTCTGCATCAACGTTTTGTTCAGGGCGCATGTTGTTATCAAGAGATTGAGTAAAAGCGACATCAATTAAAACCGAGTTATTTTGTACTATTGGGTCAATACGCGATACTTTTCCTAATAAGATAGATTGACGGGTGTCTATTTCTACTTGTTGACCTATACGAATTGCGTTAGCTTGTGATTGTGGTACGTGTATTTCTGCAATTAAGTCGCTAGTGCTGCCTATTAGTGCTATTTCTTGTCCAGGGTTAATACTTTGACCAAGACTTATCGGCAATCTCTGCAAAATGCCATCAAACTTGGCAACCACATTTAGTGCATCTAAGCGATCTTGGGCATTCTTTACCGTATTTAATTGTTGGTTGATACGCTCTTGTTGAATCAGCAAAGCTTCCTGATGTACGTTTTGTAAGTGTTCTAAGCTTTGATTAGCTAGTTTAATTTTTGTTTTTAATTGTTTTTCATTAAGCTGAGATTCTCGAAATTTAAGGCCAGAAACGATACCTTGTTCAAATAGCTTTTCTTCTGCTTCTCTTTTTAAACTTGCTGATTCGAGTTTTGCAGAATATTCGGCGATCTTTGATTGTTCTGCGATCACTTCTCTTTGTTGGTTAAGCGCTAATTGTCGAGAGTTCGCTTGTAAGCTCACAAGTTGTTGCTGCGCGCTAGAAAGTTGATAGCCGAGTTCAGGGTTTTCAAGTTTGACAATTAAGCTACCTTTCTCAACGACGGCACCTGGTTTCAACACGATTTGTTTCACTGTTGCACGAGTTAACGAGGTGATTAACTCTTGTTTATGAGAAATGAGTTTGCCGTAACCATCCACTGTTACTTTTAGATCGCCTTGGGTTACTTGAGCGATAACTAAATCCTTTTTATTTAAAGAAACTTGGTTTACATTTTGTTTAATTAGATAAATTGATACCAAGCCAAGTAAAACGATAACGCTGAAGACCATTCGTTTTATTGATTTGTTATGAAAAGGTTTTTGTTTTACAACATCCATAATTTAACTATAAAAAATTGAATCTCACCTTACATAGCTAAAACTGTGCCAAACAAAATACGCGTATAAACAGTGGTATAAAGCGGGTTTTTCGAATAACGAAAGCAAAATAGTTCGAAATCGGACGACTTAATTTCAAAATCAGACTGATTTATAATATTGCCCTTTCACATTTTTAACTGCACTATGATTTAGTGAATGTTATTGAGGGCAGATATGAAGCAATATTTAATTTGGGATTTACCCATTCGACTTTTTCATTGGTTGCTAGTGGGTACTTTATTGGCCCTATGGTATACATCTGAGAATGGTTTAATCGAAAATCACATCAAATGTGGTTATTTTGCGCTTAGTTTAATTGTTTTTAGAATCGTTTGGGGAATTGTAGGGACACGACACGCTAGATTTATCGCATTTTTTCCAACACCTTCTCGATTAAAGAAATTCCTGTTAGAAAAGCGAGAACCACCAGGTCATAACCCTTTAGGTGCGCTAATGATCATCTTAATGTTAGTGCTTATCGGATTACAGGCTACATCAGGGTTATTTATTGATGATGATGTTTTTTCTTCGGGGCCTTATTACGGTGTATTAAGTAGTGAGCTCGAAAAAATCATGAATACTATCCATCATAACGGTTTTGATTTTATATTGATTGCCTCAGCATTACATATCGTCGCTATCGCTTATTATCGAGTGGTAAAAAAGAAAGATTTAATAAAACCGATGTTAACAGGTAAGAAATCACAAAAGGATGTTAACGAAAACGACGGGATCCCACATTCTAAAATTATTACATTTATCGTTACTGCAGCAGCTGTTGGTTTTTTTATTTATTGGCTTGTGGTGTTAAATGCCCCAGTAATGGAAGAGTTTTATTACTAAGTTCTGTATGAAAAGAATATTTTAGAGTGTTAACCGACCATCTAACCTATGTTATACATACGGTTAGATGGTCATGTATGGTGTGATTAATCCATTTTGAAGTTATCGTGACAGCCGCCACAACTTTTTCCTACTCCGCTAATGGCTTTCTTGATAGCACCTTCGTCACCTGATGTTGAAACTGTTATTAACTGCGCTGAATTTTTGGTTAATTTTTCTATCGCTTTCTCAAATCCTGCGCGGTCTTTCCATACCTTATCTAATGCTTCTGTTGTTACATCGAAACCAGAAGTATCTAAGCTAGTATGATCGTTAATCATTAATGATAATTGATTAATTCTTGTTGCGTGCTTTTTAACTGTCTCTGCGTTGAATGCAATTTTGCCTTTAGCCATTGCGCCCAAAGGAGACATATTTGCGCCCAATAACTTAAACACGGCTTGGCGGGTTTCAGCCGCGCGATTCGCTTGCTTTTCAGATTTTGCTACCTGCGCATTTACCGATAATACCGATAAAGTTAACGCACTTAATACTGTTATTTTTGTCATTAGTTTCATGATATGCCCTTACGCATGAATATATTTATTTCCCTTTCTATCTTAACGATTTGCGACGATATGCCTAGTCTTTTCATCCTAAAGGATCTGCAAGTTAGCGAAAAATTAATGTTAGTATATGCTCTTAATGGTATTTTTTATAAATTTATAATATTTTAATTGTTGTTAAGAATTTTTCAAATTAACGTGTTCAACGATAATTTGGCTTGTGGTTGGTTAACGATTAAACACTCTTGGGTTGATAGGGATTTTAAAAATAAACTTTAAAATTATATGGTTGTGAATTTAAAGTTCGAAAACGAACTTTTTTATCCCATAATCGAACCAGCTTGCTTGTTAGTTTACATTATTTTTTAACAGGCAGAATAATCATTACGGTAACACCTTTATTTGTATTATTGTGCAATTCTATGACGCCGTCATGTTGTTCGATAATATTTCTACAAAAGCTTAAGCCGATACCTTGGCCGTCAGGTTTTGTTGTGTATAGCGGTACGAATAAATTATCTAAATTATTAAAGCCATGTCCATCATCTACCACTTCAATGATGATATGGTGATCAACTTCATCAATGTTAATTTTAACTGTTGAGGCATTTGCTTCAAATGCGTTCTTAGTTAAATTAATAAGCACTTGTTCAAAAAAACTAATATCGACCCAAATGGTTTCTAATGAACTCTCTAGAGAGACATGCTTGCTTGCGAAAAGTTTGTGTAAAAGGTTAGTAAGATAGTCAATACTGACGTCACTTCTTTTAAGCTCTATTTGTTTAGAAATTGTAGAATATCGGTCAACAAAGCTTTGTAGGTGCGAGCAGCGATCGGTAATAACAGATAATATTTGTTTATCTCTATCAACTAATGCTTTCTCGGCGAGAGTTTCTGCCATCGATGAAACTGGTGTTAATGAATTTCTGATCTCGTGGCTTAATACACGTATGATTTGTTGCCAGGCTTTTAACTGGTTCTCGCGAAGTGCAGATTCAATGTCGATAAAAACGAGTAATAAATATTGTTCTTCGTTGTCGATAAATTCGCTATGTTTAATTTGCCATTTAGATACAGCTTTGTTGAACACCCAATGGTTGCCTTGGAAACTTAAATCAAGTAGTTGGGGAGTTGAGAGCCGCTGCATTTGCCAAGGCTGGTTATAGAGTTGTTGGAAAGCATCGTTAGCAAAGGTTAATTGTTGCTTTTGATTAAAAACAAGGATCGGTGAGGTTAATTCGGAAATTAATTTGTAGACTAAAAAAATATGTTGATCATTACGTGATTTATTGGCTTGAAGCGTTGTGCTTAATTGGCTGAGGTGTTGATGAAACTGTTTAACTTTCCCTTCAGGAAAAGGTGATTTTGCAAATTGATTAAAATCTTCTTGTTTGATGGCATCAAGGTGCAAGGTAGCTCGATTATATGAACGAAACACTTGGAATTTTATCGTAACTGTTAACAAGGCGGTAAATAGCACATAGCAAAATAATGCTATGGCATGCCAATGCCAAAGCAATTCAAGCTTATTGAGATAAAGCCAAATAAATATAGCACCCGGTAATGCAAGTAAAAGAATACGTAAGGTAAGAAAACTTTCTAATGAACGCATATTAATTTAATCCGTATTTTTCAATGCGACGGTACATTGAAGATTTAGTTAAACCTATTAATACAGCGGCTTTGGGTATATTCCCGTCTGTTTGCGAAAGCGCTTTATTTATTAGAGAAATTTCAGCTTCTTTTAAGGTCATTAACGGAAGCTCTGTTGTTGGCGCGGTTGCCGTTAAACGTAACTCGGTATCATCTATCACACCGGTTTTATTTAACAAAACCGCGCGTTCTATTAGGTGGCTAAGTTCACGTAAATTACCAGGCCAGTGATAATTAACCAATGCGTTTTCAGCGGAAGTTGAAAGCTCACAGTGTGTTTTTTTGTATTTATGACAGAAGCCGGCAATGTAATATCGACTGAGTGACACAATATCGACACTTCTTTCTTTAAGTGATGGAACACGCAATTCAATAGTGTTTAAACGGTAGTATAAATCTTCACGAAACTTTTCTTGTTGGATAAGCGTTGAAAACTCAGCATTTGTCGCACTAATGATGCGGCATTTAGCAAACTTAGTTTTGCTACTGCCTAACACTTCATATTCTCCTGATTCTAAAACGCGCAATATTTTGGCTTGTTGCTCTATCGGAGTGTTAGCTATCTCGTCAAGGAATAGTGTGCTATTTTCAGCTAATTCAAATCGACCCAAACGATTCGCTTTAGCATCAGTAAACGCACCTTTAATGTGGCCAAACATTTCACTTTCAAATAAATTGCTTGAAATAGCACCCATATTGACTGATACCATCGGTGCATCGCGTTGCTCTGAATGATTGTGAATCCATTGGGCAAGTTCGCTTTTACCCGTGCCATTTTCCCCAGTGAGTAAAATATTAGCATTGGTGGCGGCAACAGTTCCAAGTTCATCAAAAAGTTGCAACATACATGAAGACTGCCACTGATATTGGTGATGCTGCTTGTCGTTACGCTGCTGTTTAAAGCCCGCGTTTTCTTTACTTAATACTTGTAGTGATAGTTGTTGTTTAATGGCATTGAGCAGTTGACGGTTTTTCCAAGGTTTGTCGATGAAATCTGTAGCACCTAATCGCATTGCTTGTACCACTAAATCAACATTGCTCCAGGCTGTCATGGCGATTACTGGTAAGTTAATGTTGCTTTGTTGCATCCAATTTAAGAATTGTAATCCTTCATCGCCAGAGGTTGTGTCTAAATTGAAATTCATATCGAGTAAAATTAAAGCGATATCATGTTCTTTTAATGATACTTGTGCCTGTTGTGGGCTGTCAGCCTCTTTAACCGAATAGCCATGTTGCTCTAGAAGTACAACAAGACTTAATCGAATGTCAGCTCTATCATCTACTACTAAAATTTCTACCATGAGTTACCTAAATATGTCTTTGTTCAATAAAATTACAGCAATTGTCGAGCCAAATATTACGATAAATGCGTATTGTTGGGGTTATTGATTAACTCGTTTTTTAACCATTTAGTGAAAATATTAATACGCGATAACTTAGATAAATGCTGATCATAAATGAGAAAACGATACCATTGTACAGGATGCTGAATATAAACTGACAATACAAAACTTTTCATAACAAAATAGCTTACAAGAGCGTTGACAGTGGACTCAACCTTTGGGTGTTGAGATGTTACTTATCGTCAATCGATTTTATGGTTATTCATTTTTTAACATGCGTTCAAATTGTTTAATCGAAAAACCATTTAAAATAGCATCACCTATTTTTAAAACAGGAACTGCTCTATAACCAAGTCTTGCAAGCTCTTTCTGACCTGATGGCGTTTTAACATTGCATAAACGATAGGGCAAATTACGTTTATCTAAGTATTGCTGTGCCGTTTTACAATGCGGGCAATTTTTCATGGTGTAAAGAGTAATTTTTTTCATATCAACCGGTATTTTATGAAAGAGTTTGCCGTTAATTATAAGTGATTAACATTTGGTAGTAACAAGTTAAATGAAAACTAGCAACACAACTACGTTTACTTGTAAGCAATTGCTATAATAGCGAGGCTAACAAGAGGCGGTATTATATGAACAGAAAGAAAAAAGTAAAATCAACATTGCTTGCAAAACAGAAAAAAGCAAATGCGAAGAAACAAAAGAGCAATAAGCCAAAATATATTTCTAAAGCGGAACGAGAGAAACAAGCACTAGCTGAAAATACAGTAGATGAATTGAAAGCGTAAGTGCTAACTTATTTTTTTCTTGGGCTTCATTGCGGCTGAGAATTGAAAAATTAAAAAGCCAATAGTAGATAAAACAATCGCGATTTCATAACGACTATAAGCCACTGAAACACCAATGGCGCCAGTATTCCATAAACCTGCGGCCGTTGCTGTACCTTTTACCCCATCATTATTTTTGAAAATTGCACCACCACCGATAAAACCCATACCGGTAATGATAGCGTACATCACGCGAGCTTCTGCATCAGAGCCTTCGTAAACACTCATACCGACAAGCATAAATGCACAAGATGCAATCGTAACTAAAGGAAAAGTACGTAACCCTGCGCCTCGATCATTTAATTCACGATTTAGTGCTATCGGTAAGGATAATACAAATGCAATGCCCATTTGCATAAAGTTAAACATAATTAAATTAACATCTAAGTCAATTCCAAACATTTTTTAGCCTTATATCAGTCTGTTATTATATTGATATAACGTTTATGGGCGAGCTGTCAATTGTGAATTACGTTAAATTGTTTACTTGCGTGCAATATATTTCAGCATTATCAAGTTTAATGATTACTTACTGTCATTTTTATCTCTTCCAAGCTGTTTTCGCCTAACCGAGTTGTCATTACACAAAACTATACCGCTTGTCCGCATGCCACACCTTGGCTCCAGCATGCCTGAAAATTATAGCCTCCGAGCCAGCCAGTAACGTCAATTACTTCACCAATAAAGTACAGGTTTTTTACTTTGTTGCTTTCATAGGTTTTTGACGATAATTCATCAGTGGCAACGCCGCCAAGAGTAACTTCTGCGGTTTTCCGAACGCATTGATAAAGTTATCAATATTTGCTCGATTAATGTTTATTATATTTAGATTTGAAAGAGACGGAGATTGCAATAATTAGAACATCTAATTAGCTAAATGAATGAATACTTTTAGTTTACCATTACAATAATAGGCTCGTCGATTCATACCCACATATAGAGCAAACCTAATTATAATTTTAACGACAGGTATAGAGAAACAGCTGAGGATTGATTGAAATTGTTAGTATCCTCTCCACAGTACACTTTAGGTCATGCGAATACCATAACGTTAACAATCTTTGTAGCGGCTAACTTACCAGTCAAAAGGATAATCAATCAAGGTTGGTGTCCAGCACATCTATAAACCATAACCTACTGATGTTATTGTGCATTTTATGAACGTACTTTTCTGTCAAATTAAGGAATCAAGTTGAACTCTTTCTATTAACATACCTGACTCTGAAGATTTTGCTATTATGTTGTCTAGTACTCCCTTTGTATATAAGGTGCACCCATCTTCTTCTTTTATGGGTAATTCATAGGTTGAGTCTGAATATTGTGGCCAAATCCAAAAGAGTTTACATTCTGATAATGTAGGTAATTTTTTTGAACCTGAGATTGTAGTGGCACAATAAATTTGGCCATCTAATTAGAGGTGATAGAATCACCGCAACTGATTAGGTATTAATATGACAA
>NZ_JAUOPD010000028.1 GCF_030546745.1 Thalassotalea sp. 1_MG-2023 | reverse complement strand
TGGTCATCACTTCTTGGGGTTGAGCAGATCAGCCGCAATGCTAATTTCTTTAGCCTAGGTGGGCACTCGTTATTGGCTATTAGATTACGAGTCGCTATTAATAAAACATGGTTAAAAGATGTATCAATTCATCAAATTTTTGCTGCACCAGTATTGGAAAAGCAAGCGCTTCTTTTGGCGTCACCAAATACGTTTGAACAAAGAATCTGCCACTTACTTAAAAAAGGAGATACAAATCAACCTGTCTTTATTGTTCATCCCGTTGGTGGGGACACGCTCTGTTATCAATCACTGGCGCAGGAGTGGTCGTCAAGTTCTGCTCTTTATGGCATTTGTCACCCTGATATTGTGTCTAAAGGTAAAACACATACACACTCTGACTTATCGGAATTAGCCAAGTTATATGTGGGAGAACTTAAGCAGGTTCAACCCGAAGGGCCTTATCAAATTATGGGCTGGTCTCTGGGGGGGGTTATTTGCCTAGAGATTGCAAAACATTTGATAAAAGCAGGGGATAAAGTTGCTTATCTAGGGATGTTAGATAGCCAGTGGCACACTCACGAACAGCTAACTTCTCAAGCTTTTTCAACACTGGAGTCGACTAGTGAAAGTGATTGGTTGGCCTTCGATTCTGAATACCAAATTTCAGAGCTTTGTCTTGCGACAGGATTAAATATAGAGCAACAAAGAGCACTTGTCTTGTCAGGTATTGAAGGATTAGAGCGCTTTCGCGCCACCTCAGGCCTTCACATTGAAAAAGTCCAATATTTTTCAGCTAACAATGCTGCTGAAACTCAATCACCAAAAGAGCCCTGCATAGATTACTTAAAACAGATTTCCGAGTGCTGCGATGTCATCGACATCAATGCAACTCATTACAGCATAGTGGAACGATCGAAGGCATCCATCATTGATGACTGGGTTCGTCAGAGCATTAACAAAACTAAAGGTCGGCAATGCGGAAAACAACAAATAATTGCATTAACCAAACGAAAAATATGAATACTCAAGGAGAATTATAATGAATGAACAAGTTTACCTTCGCACGAATGTTAAAGTAGAACCACTTTGGAACAACTGGTACGCATGGCCATTGTTAATGCAGCCAGTTACTGCAGGTTGCATTACTGCTAAGTTGCACTTAAGGATTTTGGATTCCTACTTACAGGCACCACATATTCATAAAGCAGCGTTGAAAAACCCTGCAATGCGTGGTGGTCCATTTATGGATTACTCAGGTGGTATCGAAAAAGTAACAAAACTCGTCAACCATACTCGTAGTGAATTAGCAGATCTTATCCAAATTTCTGAAGATTTGAGTAAGTTTAATAATGTATTAATAGAAGAGGCCCAAGGCTTTTCATTAGCGGAGTTGTATGAACGTATTCCGGAGTCATTAAGAGGGTTTGTAGAGTTAGGTTATGACCTTAACAATTACCCTTCTATTCGTCTGATAGAGCCTTTGCTGTACTCGAGCGACTATTATAAACCTGAGATGCAATCAATCCAGTTGTCGACCATTCATGGAGATGACCGAGCATTTGTACTAAGTACTCCAAGATTCTCAGATGAAAATGAACTTAATCTGCCATTGACCTACAACGACCCTCTTGTAGATAAGTTATTCCGCATGAAATATGAACCAGGTTCATTGAGAATCTGTGATGAAATCGCAGAGCGTTTTGACTTGAATAGCAAACAAATCGAATTGCTTTACTCATTTTTCACGACACAAGAGCCACCAAAACCTGCAGCCTTGCCGGAAGAAGGCGTACGCATCCGTTACTTTGGTCACGCAACGGTATTACTTGAAACGCCAGATGTCACCGTGATGACAGACCCATTAATTAGTTACAAGTTTGACGATGCGTCTGAACGTTATGACTACTTAGATTTACCAGAACGTATTGATTACGTCGTTTTGACACATAGTCATCAGGATCATGTGATGTTTGAAACCCTGCTGCAAATTCGTCACAAGATTGGAACGATCATCGTACCTAAAAATAATGGTGGCACTTTACAAGATCCATCTTTGCGATTTGTACTTAAAGCTGCTGGCTTTGAAAACGTTATTGAGATGGATGAAATGGATGAACTACCAGTAAAAAATGGTCGTATCATGGGTCTTCCTTTCTTTGGTGAGCATGGCGATTTACATATTCGCTCTAAACTGGCGTTTTTCTTTGAATTCTTTGGTACCACGGTACTGTGCGCTGCTGACTCTAACAATATTGAACCTAAGATGTACGAGCATTTGCATCGTGCGGTAGGTGATATTGATTATATCTTTATTGGTATGGAGTCATCTGGTGCTCCGATGTCATGGCTATATGGTCCGCTTTATCCTAAACCGCTCGAACGCAAAATGGATCAGTCTAGACGACTAAATGGCTCAGACAATGTTAGAGCACAAGGGATCATTGAGCAATTCTCTCCAAAACAAGTATTTGTCTACGCAATGGGGATGGAGCCATGGCTAACTTATATCTCGAGTATTTCTTATGATGACGATTCAGCTCCAATCGTTGAGTCTGGCGAATTTATCAAATTCTGTGAATCTCGTGGTATCAAATGTGAGCGTTTGAATGGCCTTCGAGAAGTTATTATTAATGACAAAGAGGAGAGCTAATCGTGTTTCATATCAAAAATATCGTAAAACATTACAAGAGTGGAAGTGACTTCGTCAAAGCAGTCGACGACCTTAGCTTTGACATTAATAGTGGGGAAATTCTAGCTTTTCTCGGCTTGAATGGCGCTGGAAAAACGACAGCTATTAAGATCATTGCCGGATTAGTAGATGCCGATTCTGGCAGTGTTGAAACAGCTCAAGGAGAGCGTGCTGGTGTTTTACAAATAAGCGCCTTACTTGATGGTCATCGAAACCTTTATGCACGTATGACATGTCGCGAGAACCTCGAATATTTCGGTGTTCTTCGAGGCTTGAGCATATCAAAGGCTGAAAGTCGTGCAGAGGAGTTACTCGAGTTTTTTGGCTTGAAAGATAAAGCTGAAGTGTTTGCCCAAAAGTTATCAAGAGGCATGCAACAACGACTCGCTGTTTCAGTCGCTATGATGCAGGAACCTAAGTTGTTATTGCTTGATGAACCAACGCTTGGCATAGACTATGAAAACACTCAATTATTGATTGAAGCGTTGCAAAAGCTTAAGTCTGAAGGTGTAGCAATCTTGATCACCACTCACGAATTGTCTATTGCAGAAAATTTAGCCGATAGAGTGACAATAATTCGAGAAGGTAAATTAGTAGCGGACAATATAAATCCGCGATCACTTCAACAAGAAGCGACAT
The DNA here is from genome assembly GCF_030546745.1 of Thalassotalea sp. 1_MG-2023. Classification (GTDB taxonomy): domain Bacteria; phylum Pseudomonadota; class Gammaproteobacteria; order Enterobacterales; family Alteromonadaceae; genus Thalassotalea_C. The sequence continues at coordinate 37,879 of NZ_JAUOPD010000028.1, read as the reverse complement.
ATCATTACCAATTGGTGTTAGAAGATGGTGAATGTCCTGAGTTTAAAGCATTGGCAAATGAGTACGAATTGTCAATTGTTGATAATAGTGTTGATTCCATTGATCAAAGCTTATTGCCTGAGCTGTTGTCGGTCATCAACCCAGCCAAAATAGTCAGTCTCACTAAGCAACAACCTTCCTTTGAGCAAATCTTTTTAAAACACGCAAGGAGTTCATCATGTTAAGTTTATTTTGGGTCGAATTTGTCCGTTCATGGAAATTATTTAAGCGCTACCCGATGGATGCTCTGGCTGCAGTGTTTATGCTGCTATTTTTATTCTGTGGTTTATTTTACGGTGCAGAATATTTGGCTAATGGTAGTCAACACTTTGGTGACCGTATTGATAGTACTGTGGTGCTATATATCAATTGGATATTAGTGATAGGTGTATTTTCTGGTCTAAGTGGTGAGATGCAGCGAGAAGCTGATACAGGTACTCTGGAACAGTTATTTATGGCTCGAATCAGTATGCCAAATCTTATCATTATTCGCGCATTTGCAAGCCTTGGGGTCAATTTTTTGGTCACTATGTTGACACTAGTTATTGTTGTTTGGGTATCAGATGTCAACCTTAGCTACCCTGTTTTAGCCCTGGTTCCTCTAATCGCTTCAGTACTTACTGGTATAGGTCTGGGTATGATGACCGCATCAATAACGCTCTTAGCGAAAAAAGCGATGGGTTTGATTGGTGTTTTGCAGTTGCTGCTTATTTTTATCATGGTTTTGCCATTTGATACTTGGTCTGAAACAACCCAAACCTTTGGATATTTGTTACCGATCACGTCTTCAACTGCACAATTGAAAGCATTGATGTCCGATAACGTTTCAACACTTTCGTTACCTCATTTGTATTCAATGCTCAGTGGCTTGTTTTACCTGTGTCTAGGTTACTTCTTGTTTAGTGCATCGGTACGACGCGCTAAGCGTTCTGGTAGTTTATCACAGCACTAATAAAAGAGAGTAAACAATGAAATCTCAAGCAATTATCCAAAAGAACCGACCGCAACTATTTGACGGTCATGCGGTAGATAAGAAAGTAGTGGTACCTGGCGCATTTTATTTATTGCAAGCCATTGAGCAGAGCGGGTCAAAGAATACTGTTTTAAAACAGGTAGAGTTTCTATTACCGTTGTTTCAATCTGATCTCGATGAATCTGCTGATATTGAAATTGTAGATGAACAGTCGGCTAACCAAACACAGGTTAAATACAAAGGGCAAATAGTTACCAGTTTCTCAAGAGACGTTAATAACAAAACTCTTGCTAGAATCAACCATTGGCTATTGCCAATAAGTGATCAGACTACTGAGCAAGCTTATGCAGAATTATGGCAACGTGGTAACCAATTCGGTGGTAACTATCGGATACTAAACAGTATCCGTAAAAAAGAAGGGTATGCACAATTTCAATTAGATGGTAAAGGACGAGAGTCGCTTCATGTTTTGGATGCGTGTTTACACAGTGTGTTGCTTGGTAGTAGTGAAAAAACGACTAGTGCGCACGTATTAATGCGAATTGAATCATGTCAACTGTTTGATGACTTGGGTAAAGATTTACAGGTACAGGTTGAATATCAATGTGCAAGTGAAAACTTTATTAACGCGAACGTACAGGCGGTAGATGACGTAGGTCGAGTTATGTTTTTGGCAAAAGGAGTACAGTTTTGCTCCATTACGCAAAATGTTCAACGTACTGCGCTTGTACAGGGGAATTTTACTCTTGATCAAATAGAAGAGGTTTCGAGCCATTTAAACGCTACTTTAAATCTACCGTACCAGATTGACACGGAGAGTTATATTGATTGGCGACATGCGCTATCAAGGCCAAAAAGTGACACTGCAGCCTATGATGCTAGAGTACTTGTTTTGCAACCTAGCGATCTAATCAAGCCACAAGCACTTCATACCGCTAATGGTTTATGCAGTCATTATTTACCAAATGGGATTGAAGTTGCACAAATAAACCAATATGAAACGGACTATTTATACCGAGAAATTTTTATAGACCGATGTTATGGACGCCATGGGATTTCTATCGAAGGTAACGATGTTGTGATAGATGTTGGTGCGAACATTGGAATGTTCTCTCTTTACGCTTTACAACAAGCAAATGGAGTCAAAGTTTATGCTTTTGAACCTTCTCCTCGTGTCGCAGATTGTTTGCGCGCTAACACTTTGGATCGTGGAGATGTAGAGGTCGTTTGTGCAGGTGTCGCGGAGCAAAGTGGCGAAGCTACCTTTTCGTTCTATCCAAATACATCTGTGTTTTCGAGCTTCTTCAGTGCGACTTCTGATGATGAAAAAGTGTTGCGGGAAGTTATTGCTAATCAAGTTCGTAAGATGACTCATTGTGATGATCCTGAAATATTGCAAGAAATGACAGAAACCATGCTCCAGGATCGCTTGCAACAAGAGGATATCGTTTGTCCATTAATCAACTTATCTGAATTTATTCAAAATCAAGGAATTGAAGAAATAGGGTTGTTGAAGATTGATGCTGAAAAGGCTGAGCTCGGCATTCTTCGTAGTTTAAATGGACAAGATTTTGCACGTATTAGACAGATTTGTTTAGAAGTTCACGATGCAGTTGGAGATCAATTACAAGAAGCACTAACAATATTGAAATCTCATGGATTTATCGTTCACTGTGAAGAAGAGGTTGAGTTATCTAACACCGGGTTGTACACAGTGACTGCAATACGACAGGAGAAACCGCAGACTGCGCCGCTGGATTATCGTCACTATGGTATGCAATTGGAGCTATCTGAATTACGCCAATCACTTAGCCAATATGCGAGTAAAACGCAACAACCTTTACGTTTAATCATTGCACCATCTGCTGATCAAACTCTCAGGCCAATAAGCGACTTATTGCAGGATAAAATTTCAAACTGGATAGCTGGACTGTCAAATATACAAGTTTTATCGCTAGATAGCCCAGGTATAGAATTTGAGCAATTGTTTAGTGAAGCACTACCAGATGAAGCAGAGATTCCATACAGTGCGCTATGGTACGGTTTGCTGGGCAGAGCCACATTTCAGCAGTTGGTTTGTATTGACAAGACCCCACATAAATTAATCGTAGTCGACGCTGATAATACGCTTTGGCGAGGGGTAGTTGGTGAGCAAGGTACACAAGGTATAGAGCTAACATCACAACATTTAATTTTGCAACGGTTCCTAATTGAACAATATGAAAAAGGCGTCATGTTGGCAGTGTGTAGTAAAAATATTGAAAGCGATGTGATGCAGGTTTTAGATGAGCGTTCAGATATGTTACTGAAACGAAGTCATTTTGTTGCTTTTAAAGCTAATTGGAAAGCAAAGTCCACCAATATACATGAGCTAACAACAGAGCTGTCGATCAGTTTGGATTCAGTTATTTTCATAGATGATAACCCAATTGAATTGGCAGAAGTGACAGGTACATTTCCTCAAGTTCTTGTGCTTCAATTTAATGACGACGAGAAACAACTGGCGAAGACGATGAAACATTGGGCTTTCAATACAGGAAACGTTACAGCTGAAGATTTAAAACGATCTGAATTGTATCAGATCAATCAAAAGCGCGAAGCTGAGCTTTTGAATTGCCAGTCGTATAAAGAATTTTTGGCTGGATTAAAATTGCAAATGAATATTTCGAATTTGCAAGAAGCTCAGATACCTCGTATTGCCCAGTTAACAGAGCGAACTAATCAATTCAACGCCACGAAAGATGTACTAAATCGTCAAGAACTGGCGAGTTTTATGAATAGTACAAATAAACAATGTTTAACGCTGACAGTTCAGGATAAATACGGTGATTACGGACTGGTTGGAGCAGCATTTTATACGCTAATTGAAAACGCCACTGTACTAGATAACATTTTGTTAAGTTGTCGAGCGTTGGGTAGGGGTATTGAAGAACGCTTTTTATCATCTATTGCACAAAAATCCTTAGACGCTGGTAAACAGAATGTCGTTATCAAATGGCGTGAGCTTCCTCGAAACTTGGTTTTGCGAAACCTTTACAGTCGTATCGCTCATGACGTGACGGTTGAGGGGGATGTTTTCCAAAGCGAAATATGTGCAACTAAGTTGAACCAGCTCGAATATGTACCAGTATCGACTCCACCAATATATTCTAGTAGCAAAACTAAGACTACTGGTCTTAGTTTGCAGTATGTAAACGAATGCTACTCAGCGCTTGCTGATATAGAACAGTTAGTCGACCAAATTTGGCCGGAGCATGATGACAACAATGTCAATTTGACTGATGTTGATGCTGATGCGCTAGAGCTAAAAATTGCTAGGATGTGGTTCAAAGTACTTGGTAAACCCATCGAAAATCTAGATGATGACTTTTTTGGTTTGGGTGGGAATTCATTAAGACTAGTACGAATTCTAGGTCTAATTCATAGCGAATTTGGTGTCAAACTCAGTTTATTCGAAGCATTTGAGCACAAGCGAACCATTAGACAACAAGCAGGATTCATCCGTGCAAAGCAAGCGGTTAACGAGACGATTAAACAGGAAATTGTTAAAAAAACTGAAACTTCTTATCAACGCATAAGTGAAAATCAGCTAGGTATTTATTTTTCTCAGTTACTTAACCCTGATACTAGTGCGTACAATGTACCTCTGTGTTTTGAGTTAGGTAAAGAATTTAGCTACCAAGCTATTGTCGATGCGGTGGAAAAGGTAGCTGTCATCCAGCCCGCGCTGAGAACAGGTTATCGTCAACAAGGTAGATGCACAGAACCTTTTGAATTAGAGAATTGGCTTGATGTAAATGCTATTAATATCAATGACCTAGATGAAGGTGCGGTAATTTTAAGATTAAGAGCTTTAACACAAGAGCCATTCAAGTTGAACGAAGCGGTCGTCAAACTAACTGTTTTAGAAACTGAGCACACTCATATCTTGCTGTTTGTACTTCATCACATGTATTGCGATCTAACGAGTATGGAAGTGTTTTTAGACAATTTCTTACGCACTTTAACGAAAGATGAACCGTTAATCATTGAGCGACAGGTTAGTGGTACGACAGAAGATCTTAGTGAACAAGCTAAAGCTTTTTGGATTGACCAAACTCGCAGTGTAAAGCCTTTGCCGTTACCTGTCTCAGTAGACAGCGAGCATCAGCGACTACAAGGCCAGGGTCATACTCATATATTATCAAATGAGCAAAGTCTTACTTTAGAACAATATATTAGTGACAGCGGTGTGAGCAGCTTTGTCTATTTATTCGGTAGCTATTGTCGTTATCTAAGCCGAACAAGAAATAGTGTCGATTTTGCAGTCGGGACTCCTGTGTGCTTACGAGATCCTACACAAGCTTATCAGATTGGTAATTTCGTCAATTTGTTACCCATTTGTGTAACGAAAAATATGATTGAAGAAAATTGGAAAAAGGAAGTAGAAAAAGCGCTGTTAAATGCACTTGAATATAAGGCCTATCCTTTTATTCGTATGGTTCGTGACTCTGGTATCAAAACCGATACTGGAAGATCGCCAATGGTTCAAACAACTTTTGCTTTTCATGAGCCTGTACTTATTCCTGAAACAACTGCGTGGTTTGGTGAATCAACATCCGATAGTACTTGTGTTCACGGGCAGCAAGTTACGCTACATGGTTATATACAACAAAGTGGGCAGACTGATATTGCGTGTGAAATGTTCCGCAGTAAAGGTCAATTTGGGATCAACGTTAAATATGATAGCCATTTGCTTTCTAAGCAATATGTAGAAGGCTTTTTGCAAGGATTTATAGACTTTATTTTTAATGATATATCAGGAGATATGTAATGGATATTACTGAACAATTTGAATTATTTTTATCTCAGTTAGCAGCATTAAATGCAATACAAGCGATAGCTTTCGTATTTTTATTCCTAGCAGTGTGGTTCTTGCCAACTTTGTTAGCGCTGTTACTAAATAGACGAAATGCAAAAGTTATCTTTATCGCGAATATACCTGCAGCTTTATCTTGGATAGTTTGGTTTGGCCTTCTAGGTTGGGCGGTAACGGGTAAATTAACAAAAAAAGCGGCTTCGCAAATTAAAATCGAGAATACTGATGCACGCCAGTGATTTAAAAATAAGGAGTGGCGCAATGGGTTTTTTTAACTCGGTTTGTGATGTCTTTGTAGCACCAGGTTCTCTGTTTAGCCGAATCAGATATGGTGAAGCGTGGGGAGTGTGGGTTTTTGCCATCCTTACTCTTGCCATCTTTGTTCTTTATTACAGTTTTTACAGTGTTATTGATAGCGAGTGGTTAGTACAAAAACAATTAGCTGGAATACAGGACCTTCCAACAAGTCAAAGAGAAGAGTTAGCTCGCATATTCCGCAGTTTTGCGGAATATGCAGGCTGGCTTGGCACGTTTTTGTCTATGTTGGTAATGATGTTGGTTGTATCGGGCTTAAGTTGTTACTACATGTTTATGGATCAATCTGAACAAAAGAAAACATTTGAGCGATGGTTCACTTTTACATTGTGGACACAAACGCCTGTAATCGTTTCAACTCTGATGTTTATTGTCATGCTAGTGACAATTCCAGCACAAGATTTTAGACCTGATTTAATCAATTATTCCTCCGTTAGTCAGTTATTCAGTATTCCCGCAGAACAGCCTTTACTGTATGCCCTTGGAAATTCACTGGATATTTTCTATCTATGGAATATTTTTCTTGCGACTGTCGGTATCAAAATATGGACAGAAACGACGTTCACTAAAGCCACATTGATAGCTGTTACACCATACGTTCTATACATTGTGGCGAAGATATTGAGTATATAGATATGAAGAAAATAGCTATTTTCCTGTTTATTGTAGTGACTCTGGGTATTTGGGTCGGGATTAAGAAGTCTAATTCAGCATCTGCTCTAGAGGTCAATGCTGCGGTTGTCTCAGTGCGTAATATTGAGAGTTCTATTTTGGCGTCAGGCAACGTAATTTATGACCGAGAAGTTAAAATTCGTTCTGAAGTTACTGGCAGAGTATCGGAAGTGCTTGTGGAAGAAGGTCAGTTGGTTCGCAAAGGTGATGTACTTGCAAAACTGGATGACACGTCTTTTGTTGCCCGTGTTGAACAAATGAAATCTGACATAAATCTACTACGAATTGAACTTAGTAGAGCAAAAGAAGAACATATAAGAGCGCAACAGCAGTTAAAGCGCATCAAGATTCTATTGGCTAAAGGATTAACTTCTGAAGACAGTGTAGAAGAACTTCAGACGTTTACCAATTTAGCTAGATTACAAGTCGAAAGAGCCAAGGCATCGCTAGTTGGTGGTGAAGCGCTTTTACAAGAATCTCTTCAGGAACTGGCTAAAACTACTTTTGTAGCTCCCATGGATGGATTAGTTGTTTCTTTGAGTATCAAAGTCGGCGAAACAGTGGTGGCTGGTACAACTAACATTATTGGTTCTGAACTGATGTTGGTTGCAGCTCCTTCTTCCATGAAAGTCAATCTTCGAGTCGATGAGGCTGATGTCGCAAATGTTAAATTAGGGCAATTAGTTAACATCTATGCAGCTGCAGATCAGGATAAAAAAATTCTTGGAACTGTATCAAAAATAGGTGTTCGTGCTGCTACTGCAAATTCAACTTCTAACTCGGGCTTGGTTGTTATGATTAAAGTGGATCTTGATGGGAATACTCAGCACCTTCGCTCTGGTATGAGCTGTCGCGCTGAAATCGTAAATCAGCAGATAGATACTGCGGTAGTTGTTCCCGTTTCTGCGCTGAGCAGGCAAAACAACGAAGATAACTACCTTTGGATTGTTGAAGAAGGCAAAGCTAAGCGTTTAAGTGTTGAATTAGGTTTAGCTACTGACACCGAACAACAAATACTTGCCGGTGTAAGCGAAGGACAACAAGTTATCACCGGTCCAAGTCGCAAGACCGCTTTATTACGCGACGGAATTGCAGTGAGAGTCATCGAGACGCCAAACCAAGGAAGTTAACAATGAAAGATGTTGTCTTAGAATTAAAAGGCGTAAGTAAGGCATATAAGTTTGAGGATGGAGAGCATCTTGCTTTAAAGTCGATAGATCTGAATATCTATAAAAATAGCTATAACGCCATCACTGGTCCTTCTGGTTCAGGTAAATCGACATTAATGAATATTCTTGGGTGCTTAGATAAACCGACAGCAGGCGAGTATCTGTTAAATGAGCAGAGAGTGACCAATATGTCGGAAGCCCAATTGTCAATGATAAGAAATAGGGAAGTTGGTTTTGTCTTTCAAAATTATAACCTACTTCCTCGAGCTTCAGTGATTGACAACGTAATGCAGCCGCTAATGTATCGGGTAATGTCACAACGACAGCGAGTAGACGCTGCTATGCATCAGCTGGAACGAGTTGGGTTGGCGCACAAATCAAAATCTATACCTAATCAATTGTCAGGAGGTCAGAGACAACGCGTGGCGGTGGCTCGTGCGTTAGTTAGCGAACCGTCTATTTTGTTGGGTGATGAGCCAACAGGTAATCTCGATACCGAAACAACCTGGGAAATCATGGCCTTGTTTGATGAGTTACATGCTGAAGGTAATACAATTGTATTAGTAACACATGAAACAGATATAGCCGAGCATTGTCAGCGTCGAATATGCATTGTTGATGGGGAAATTGACTCTGATATTGATGTTGCTTCCTTTTATGGAGAGTCTGTAAATGCATGAATTTACGAATGAAATATTTCAGTCAGCAAAAGCGGCTGGAAAATCGATTATTTCTCATAAGCTTCGAAGTTTGTTAACCATTCTAGGTATTGTTATCGGAATTGCGTCTGTGATTATAGTGATCTCTGTAACGCATGCTTTAGGTACTGTAATTAGTGTTCAGCTTGAGGACTTTGCGAGTGATATGGTGACACTGCAAGCTAAAACGCCGGAAGACAAAAAGCAGTTGGGCATTACGAGTCAATTGTCCTATGACGACTATCTGTATTTAGAAAGTCGTAGTCAATTTGTTCAAGATATGTCGCCTTCCGTGATGCTAACTGAATCTACACCAAAGCTCATATATCGTAGAAATTCTGCTACATCAAGCCTTATTGGTGCTACAAGTCTCTACCAAAACGTAGTGAATGTATATCCTCAATACGGGCGATTTATAAATCCCAGTGATGACCAACAACGCCGACGCGTCGTTTTTATTGGGCCAACTGTCGTAAAGAATTTGTCGATGAAAAATGATCCTGTTGGTGAATACATGCAAATTAACAATGATTGGTTTTTAATCATTGGTGTTGGTGAGGTAAGAGGTTCATTTTTTGGCGTCGATCAGGACAATTACATTCTAATGCCAGTTAGTACGATGCGGTCAATGTTTGGGCCTGATATTACCAATAATATTTCCGTTCTGTTTCGTCCTATACCTGGCGTGCATATTGATATTGTAACGCAAGAGTTAACCAATTTATTACGAGCCACGCAAAACCTTCGAGCACATGAAGCTAATACGTTCGAGTTTGTAACCGCTGAAAGATTAAAATCCCAATTTGACAGTATTTTATCAGTCGTATTAGCCGTAACAGGGGGCTTAGTTGGCGTAAGTTTAGTGGTAGGCGGTATCGGTGTTATGAATATTATGTTGGTTTCCGTTACGGAACGAACGAAAGAAATAGGGATATTAAAGTCTCTTGGTGCTACTTCACGTTGTATCATGATTCAATTCTTATTCGAATCTATTTTACTTTCACTTGTAGGTGGACTGGTCGGTCTTGCGCTAGGCGCCTTATTTGCTGAGCTTTTTTCCGCACTTTTACCCGTACCTTTAGAAGAGCTCATCCCTGTTTGGGCGATTTGGTTATCAATTTTGTTTACCTCTTCTATTGGTATTTTTTTTGGTCTAGCGCCAGCTTTGAAAGCTTCTCGTCTCGACCCAATTGACGCATTGAGGTATGAATAATGAATATCGATAAACACTCTGCTTGGTTGGATCTAGCAGTAAGGCCAAGTTCTGATAAAGTATTGATTTTTTGTTTTCCTTTTGCCGGAGGAGGCAGTCAATTCTATTCTAAATGGCAGCGTTTGTTAGGTGATGAGGTACAAATCTGTCCTGTCTATTTACCAGGACGAGAACGACGTATAAGAGAAGAATTGCGTGAGAACATGTCTGATTTGATTGATGAAATAACAGAGGTAATTGCCCCATTTACTAATCAACGATATGCCTTTTTTGGACATAGCATGGGAGCACTAATTTCTCATTTACTTGCGTGTAAGTTGGTGCAGAAAGGTTTTCCCGCACCAAATCACCTCTTTTTGTCTGCGAGAGGATATTTTTCCGCAGAATCTATGCGTGAAAAGGTGCAGGCGTCAGGCTTTGACGGTTATTTGAATAGTATTTTGGGTTTAAGTAGTCAAACTAATCGCGTGTTTGCAAACGAAGAGCTACGCAAGATTTTTTACCCTATTTTTAGAGCGGATGTGCATCTATGTGCTGATTGGCAGGATAATTTTGTTCAACCGTTATCTACACCAATAACTGCATTTTATGGTGATGCAGATCAAAGCGTGAGTATTGAGTCGGTGCGAGCTTGGCAACAAAATACTAAATCGTACTTTGAAATGAAAGTAGTGCCAGGTGACCATTTGTTTGTGTTAGAGCAGTCTGAAGTTATTTGTGAAGAAATAAACCGAGCCTTTTTGTCTGATTTTATATCGCTAACAGCGTAATGAGGAAATTGTCTGCGTTAGTAAATAAAAACTAAAAGCACCGGGGCAGTGTCGGCCCCGGCAATGTACTCATAAAATGAGATATTCGTTCTTTAACTTTTATTTGCTTACAAAGAATTAGTGCTTTGTGATGCATAGGTTGTCATCAACTTCGATCCATAATGCAACAGATCGTTCAACACCAACTTGTAACGATTTACCATCCCCCATGCGGCGCATATTCACGCCAAGCTGGCGTAAGATGCGCTCGCAAGCAACAGTTGTAACAGTAACATAGCTCTTAATGTTGTTTTCTTTAGCAAAGTTGTGAAAAGATTTTATCAATTCGATAGTCGCTGTAGAAAAATAGCCTCCATCTTCATTTCGCTTGTTTTTATCAACTGTGAATCTACTAATTTCCCAGACATCTTCTTCTTGCGGGGCTGCTTCGCCTTGCAATAATTCAGGGAAAATATCTTTTAGCATGTAATCGCTGGTAGTTGGTAATGCTCTCCAACAGCCTTTAACATTATCGTTGTCGGTCACTACAATGTGGTATGGATCAAGGTCGTCAAATTGATCTCTTTCCCTACCCTCACAAGAAGGTATTTCCCACCCTAAACGATTGATAAACGTTTCGTGTCTTAATCTAAATACGTTGTCTAGAATATTTGGATTTGCATTTGCACCGTTTTCTTGAAAGGAAATTACATTGTTCATAGTACTCACACTCGTTGTTAGTTGGAGTACTCAATGTCATTTGTTTTTGTCGCCAAAAATAGCTGGTAAATCTGCCAGAATTTTATTTATTCCAATATATTCAATATGTTAGGTGTTTTGTTTTTAAAGGCTGTCAGTTCTTACAGGTAGCGAAATTTTGGTTAAGAATCATACTTGAATGATCGGAAAAAATGATACGAAAGACGCTTGGTTAAGAGGACAATTTTCGTGGTTGTGATTCATTGGTTAAAAAGAAAATTAATTTATTAGTGAAACGTAATATTTAACCTGTCACTCCTGACAGGTGCTCCTAATCAAATTTCTTTTTAAAATTTCAATATACGAAGGGCTTGAATTGCTAACAATCGGCAATCGGCTTTAGGTAAGTATTCGTTTTAAAACAGAAACGGTATATACAGAGTTTTACTTTCTATAAAGCTACAATTAATTTTATTTTGGAAAAGCATGAAAAGATATACTGCGCAAGAAGAGAGAGCTGATATTAGACAAAGAGCGATCAATTTGGCTATGACGTGCGCTGTAAATAAATCCAGTCGTTCTGGATTTGGATGGGTGTTGTTAAATGGTCAGGGAGAGCATATTTCTTCGGGTGGATTTATTATAGGTGAACGCGGTAATACCGCTGCTATCGTCGAACGCCTTGAGGAGCACGCTTTTTCAATCAGAGAACTAGTCATGACTGGTACGCCCGTTGCGGGCATGCTGGATTTGTCTGAATTGCTTCCCGCTATAGAAAATTCAAGCTGTAAAGCTATAACCCTTGGTTATGATTCGGAATTGCTTGCTGACAATCAATGGCAAGAATGGCTACAGACTGAAACGATTAAAGTTTACCACATGCCAGTAAATCAGATATCTGAGCGACTTCATACGGGATCTATTAAATTGCAGCTTAAAGGACTACCTTGGCTTACAGCTATTTCAGCGGGGACTCTCGGCCATCATCCGCTAAAACTAATTGACTTAAAGGGCGAATTTGGAAGTGACGCCTATATTAAACTTTTGGCTAATCAACATAAAACTATTTTATTTACAAATGATCAAAAAGATATGTTGGCTTTAATTAGGAAAAGCAAAACGGGGATCAAACGATTCAATCGCGCACAAGTAGAGACTATCGAAGATGTGATTAAGGAATTAAAACTTGCAGCATTTAAAAATCAGACGAGCATCTTACTATTGTGTGACAATGACTTTATAAAGCAAGTTATTAGTCATGACTTGTGTGACGAAATAGTCTATCAAATCAGTTTTTCGGCAAACGAAATAAAACAAAAATCTGTTGGCTTACCTAGTGTGCCATTTGAAAATTGGGCCATTCAAAATTGCGAAACCGTTGGACGTAGTATTCGCTTAACTTTGGAAAGAGAATACCCAGAAAGTAACGTCCCATCACTAAGTGTTCGGTTTAACTAGCCCATTAAATGTAGCTTTTGCTACAGCGTGCTGACGGTTCACTGCACATAACTTTTCCGTCACACTCGACATATGAAAGTTTACAGTACGTTCGGTAATCCCCATTATTTTTGATATTTCCCAGGCTGTTTTTCCTTCACATGCCCAAAACAGGGCTTCTTTTTCTTTAGGAGTAAGGGGTTTCATCTCAGAATCGCCCAAATTCATGCGGAAGTATGTTTCAACGGCCGTACTTGCAAAATACAAAGCATTAGGTAATGCATTCATTAATCTTTTGGGTATTTCATCTTCTCTTCCTGTAGATAAACTGAAGATGAATATCTCACCACTATGAGCTTTGATGGGAACAGTAAGCCCATCGATTAGACCGCCATCCCGGGAGTTTTGCATCAACTTCAGCCCTAGCGGGCAGCAGTACTTTGTATTTTTTTCTAATGTACTCCAAATGACGGGAGATGAGTTTTCAAAGCAATAACGTACAACAGGGTCGTACTTTTTTAAATCAGTACTGAAGTATTCTTTGTACCATGCACTAGGGTAATTCGATAATACAAAGATGTCAGGTGCAATTAAAGAAGAAGCTTTTACTGAGGCAAAAAGGTAATACTCTAAATCACATATATTGCAAATATCTTGAAAAATAATCTCAAAAGATTCTACTGATTTAACTTGTTTTAGTTTGTCGATCAATTCAGATAAATTATTTAACATCTTATATCTCCCTTTGTCATCTTTCGAATTCCCTTTGCCTTGAATTTACAATACAAACACCGATTAATTAGACACTCTCTAAGAGTTCTCAATGTAATTTATTGATTTTGGGCGACTGTTTACTATGTTATTTAAAAAGCTTCCTTTTAATTCTAAATTATATTGTAACTTTTTGTGCATAAGCAGATATTACACACATATTAACCTCCAAACAACTTTTTGGTGCAAATCAATAAAGTATATCTTTATAAGCATTAGTTTTTGCATTACAAAGACATAGGCTTTGCTTACAGATTGATTGTTATCCTTATAAAATCTATTAATGTAGATTCAGTTAACGAGGAAATATTCATGAGCCCAGCACAGTTTATCAAACAGATAGCCAAGTCCGATACGTAAAAAGTTTCTGAAAGGTATGGATAGTGTCTCACAGTTAATATCAGAGCTAGAGGAGAGGATTGGACCTCCCAGGTTATGCAAGTAGTCTTGTATGGGATTTTTGATTTGAACTTTATTTAACTTATACACAAGCCAAAGCGGAAGGTAAATATCAGGGGCGCAAAACAATAGAAGATGATATTGTTGAATCGGCAAGGGTGTTGTTGGCATCTTGAAAGACTAAAAAGAAGAAGTTAGGGATTGGAGAAATAACTTTATATCGTCGGTTGAAAAAGTAACCCCGGTTATTGTTGTGAGAGGTAATTAGTGTCGCCATTCATTAATGGAGGAGTTTTTGAAAGTAATCTTTTAGGTTGTTTTGTCACAATATTTTGTGGGTTACTTTTGAATTATCAAAGCCTTATTCTATCTACGTTTTGGTAAAGTAATCTATTTTATTTTTCATATTAAATCATGGCAACATGGTTTTGTTTAGCAAAACGTGTGAGAAAAGCTGCCGCTTCCCGCACTTGCGATACACTACCAGGTGCTGATTGAATATCAGCCATATGCATCACTTGAATAGAATCGATAACCATGGTTTTGGGTTGTTCTTTTTCAGCAATATGACAAATGTTTTCTACACTTGTTTCTGATAGCAATTTTAACTTTTTTGCAGTTAAACCAAGCCTTTTAGCGCGCATTGCGACCTGTTGTAATGATTCTTCACCGGTAACATATAAAGCAGACATATGTTCTGAAAGGGCACACATGGTTTGCAGCAATAGTGTTGATTTACCTGCACCAGGTTCACCGCCAATGAGAATAGCGCTACCAGGTACAATACCGCCACCTAATACACGGTCAAACTCAGCAAAACCCGCGGAAAACCTCGGTAATTCTGCTAAATCAATGGTATCAAGCGTTTGAACTTGTGCTTCAGTTTGACCAGCATAACCGACATAGCGTTGCTGTTTATTTGAAACCTTTGGTTGTCTAAATTCTGAAATGGTATTCCATGATTTACATTCTTTACATTGTCCAAGCCAGCGAGAGTAATCAGCGCCACATTCTGTGCAGACGTATGAAGATTTATTTTTTGCCATTGTATAAAAGGTACGCTTATTGCTTTAAAAAATTAGATTAAGTGTGTTAAAAGTCAACTTAGTGTATGACATTTAATTGATTCACATTATAATGATTTCGACTATAGGTATAGCCTTAACGTAATTGTACTAACTTTGAAGAGCAAATGACTAAAGATTTTTCAAAATATCAAACTATTATCGATGATTTCTCCGGGACTGTCACGGCTGAGGATTTTGAATCTCGTTTTAACGAAGCAACAGTAAAGTTACCAAAGTCTGATCGCTTTTTAGTCAAAATGGAAGTTAAGCGCCTTGCAACACCGTGTACCCGTTTAATTGACTTACGTGGACATGTTGATGGTGAGTGCCGCCCATATGTACATGAAAATAGAACGCATTATCTTGATGACATTGCAATTAGAGCCTTTGAAGATACACTCGAATTGTACGGTGGTTATACCCTAGCTGTTTATGAAGCGGTGATGAACACTGAAAACAATTTCAGGGTGATGTATCAGCGGGAAAAAGAGCAAATTACTGGTACCGTACCTCCTAGCCCTGCTCCTAAAGCTAAAGTGTTTGAAAAAACACAATATCCTGCAGAGTTATTGCGATTTGGCCCTTACTTTAATCGTAAAGAAGAGCGAATGAATTTCGCTATCCCATTAATCGTTGAGCTTCCTGACGGTAAAGAAATTGAAGTTTCCAGTTCAGATATAAGCGTTCATGGTTGTAAATTTCGTTATAGCGGTAAACATAAAATTACCATGCGTCATGTACTCACAGTACGCTTTACAGGGCTGGAGAATGATTTTCAATTTGGTAAAGACAGTCATTATCGTTATCAAGTTAAAAATATTCAATTAGTTGATAACGTACAATTAGTAGGGCTTGAGCGAGTACCCGATAGCGACGTAAAGCGAGATGGTTTTCGGCAATTTCTTGCCGGCTTTATTCAAGGAAATAAACGCCGATATAAGATCAATTTAGATAACACAATTTCTGCATTACATTCCAGATGTATTGAACAATTTGTGTTACCTAAATCGAATGAATTGCCTATTTTTATTGAAGATACCGATGAAGGCGTTTTACCAAGGTACGTACTGACTTGTCATAATAATCAAGGCACATTTCAATATTGGCAGGATGAATCTCGCCACAGCACATTAAACTTTCTTGTTACACCTGAGCGTTTATCACGCATTAAAAAGCACGCGACAAAGCATTCACCATTGCTGGTTTATAGTTTTGTGCATGACAGCAACGGTAAAGCCTATTTTTACACTGCAGATTCTATTCAGCTTGAAGATGATGATGTTTTTAGAGCAAATTTTTTTGGGTTTGCAGCCAATAAAGCAAGCTTTGCTGTTCATCAACTTTATGCGTTACCGTTAGATGAGTCACACGCTGAATCTTCATTAACGTTAGCGAATAGCCTTGCTAAGCGTGACCAACACTTGAATCAACCTATTACTGAAGATGTCTTATTATCGATATCAAATTTATCGATGCTTGTGATTGCTCAGCGTATCGACTCTCCAGAAGTTATAGACTTTTATAAAGGGTTGAATTTTGATGATATTAATACAAATAAACTGAAAAACTTTGGTCATAAAAGGTTGGCTGAACCTTTGGCGATTGATGATGTTGGTATTAACTTTAATAACCAACGACAAGAGCCTAGGTTTAAGTATAAAACGCCTCTTGTTGTCTCAGCAGAGGGTGTTCAATGGCTGGGTATCTCTGAAGACTTTTCAACCTCTGGCTTGAAGGTTGAATTAGAAAAACCTTGTGTATTAACTCGCGGTAATATCATTAACGTTTCTTTCATGCAGTTGCAAAAAATAACCTCGTCATTTGATTTAAATGAACTACCTTATGAGGTCATGCGCGTTAGTAAAGATAAAACTGTTTTACATTTACGTGTTTATGTTGAAAAGCATAAACATATTGGCCGTTCCTTTTTTAAAGCGTTAATTGAAAAAAACCGTGATAAGCTCACTCCTGACGAATACGCGATGTTTAGCCCAGGATTGGCAAAAGCATTACGTAATATCTACAGTCGTAGCTTACAAACTATTTCAGTTGTGGTGCAAACTAGCGGTAGCCGTTATAAATACGAAACCATTGCAACTAATGATGATGAAAGCCCTTTATTACGTCAATGTAAACGGATTAGCGATAGGGTGCATCATTTTAATTTATATCCAGTGTTAAGCCATTTGAAAGCGACAAACTTCTTTAATGAATCGTTAAAGAAGATGCAACCGGAAGATTTACCGATTGAAGAAACCTTATACATATCTATCAATCCAGAAAATGATATTGTTGAACAAGCCGTGAATACAAAGCTTGGTTCTGATTTGCAGTCAGATATGTTTAAAAAAATGTTTATTAAAAACGCATTAAAACGCGGAGAGTTTTATTGCATTCAAATGAAGCTATCTCGTACTGATGATCCAGATATGAAATATTTAAACCCGGAACTTAGTTATATCAGTGCGTATGCAATACACCGCGGAAAACAAATCGAACAAGATATTTGGAGTGTCGTAGGTGTAATACAACTTATCGATGTAACGCAAGAAGCGCTTAATCGCTACCAATTAATGACCAATGAGATGTGATAGTTCACACGCCATAATGTAATTCGTTCGTTGAATGTGCTTAATACAAACTCAACGAACAATATGTTCAAAAACTTATGCCAACCAATGAAGCATTAAATCTAAACCTGCATTATTAATGGTTGTATCCGCTTGTTTTACCACAATAGGTTTCGCATGAAAGGCTACTCCTAAGTGCGCAGCTTTCATCATTACTAAATCGTTCGCGCCATCACCCATTGCCACCGTTTGTGTTGCTTTAACATTAAATGTATCTGCTAATTGTACTAAACACTCAGCTTTTGCTTGTGCATCTACTACATCACCAATGACGTTGCCGGTTAATTTATTATCTACAATTTCAAGTACGTTAGCATGAGCTGCGTCTAGACCAAGTCGTTGCTGTAAATGATCGGCAAAATAGGTAAACCCACCTGAAGCTATGGCGACTCGCCACTTATGCGCTTTTAAGGTATCGACTAAGGTCGTTAAGCCTGCCATTAACGGTATATCTTTCACTACCTCTGCTAAAATAGATTCAGGGGCATTTGCTAAGGTGGCTACTCGTTGATGTAAACTCTGAGCAAAATCTAACTCTCCTTGCATTGCGCGCTCAGTCACTTCTGCCACTTGTTCACCAACACCCGCTAAAACTGCTATTTCATCAATACACTCAATTTCTATTGTGGTTGAATCCATATCCATCACTAATAAGCCTGGTTCAGATAACAATGGCGCATGTTGAATAATGGCAGCTTCAATGGCTTGATTGCGTGTAAAGTCAGCAAGTAAATTGACGCTTTTCTCCAGTGAAGGGCAGTTAATAGCAAATCGAAAACTGGTTAATGAAGCTCTATGATTAATAGCGGTGAGGGCAATTAAGGTAATGTCACACTCTTGCGAAATTGCGAATAACTCAGCTAAGGTTAATGTTGAAAATACCACGAGTTCTATACTGTGGTCGGCAATTAATGATGCTTGTTCATCATCAGTGACAAGCAATGCTAAGGCATGTTCATTTAATGTTAACGACTGGGGAAGGTTTAGTTCATCTTCTATAAAAACCTGTGCTAAATGTTGTTTGGAAAAGTTATTCAGCGGGAAGTGAGTTACTATGCTAGCCACGGTTCTGCCTTTTAAGTTTAGTGATATTTAGTTGAAAATATTGTCCTGCGTATATTTCATTGTCGAGTATAACACTTTATAGTGTGGTTAACGCGTGACGAGATTTGCTATATGAAACAAAATCAACCGCATTTATACCCTAGATTGTCATCTATTTATAATAAAATAACGCAATTAGCTATAGCGATAATACTTATTGTGCTGGTGATGAACATTTGGGTGTTTAGCTACGGTGATCAACAATCAGCAATTAATGAGCACTTTATTGAGCTTTCAGATGAAGTTGTCAGCCAAATGGCGATCACGAGTTTGACTCTATGGAATGAAGATCCTGAAAAATTACAGCAGTATATTGATCAAACGACTAACACTCCTTGGATCAAAGATATGTCGGTTTATGATGAAACCGGCCAGTTAATACTGTCTAATGTTGAACAACAGTCAGTTCTTGCGCTATATGGGTTAGGCGATTACCTAGAACCTAATGAGTCTCAATATTTACCGGTAGTGCATGAAGTACGTGACGCTACGTTAAAAGGATACTTACGGGTAACGTTAATTAAAGAGCCGTTTACGCGTTCACTGCAATCCGCAAGTGACGAACAGTATGCTGATTTCCGTTTAATGATTATGATAGCAGGTGTTGTTGGTTTTTTACTCACTCGTGGATTAAATCGTTTTAGCCGTCAAAGTTTTCGTTTAGCTAAATAATCTTTTTTAAATATGTACAATTTCGTTAACATTACGTTCAAGCTGAGTGGCAATAGCTTCTGGTGTTTCGCTGCGTAACTTACACAACTGTTGAAAAATTTTAATGATATTAAGTGGCGAGTTAGCTTGGCCTTGTTCCCCCGATAATGGCATCGCGGGTGCGTCAGTTTCTAACACGAGTGAATCTAATGGAAAACGTTTGACGGCTTTACGAGTTTTCTCAGCTCTTTCGTAAGTAATCGTGCCACCAACACCAAGTTTAAAGCCCATGTCTATATAGGTTTTTCCTTGCTGGTAACTACCAGAAAAACCATGTAAAAAACCACCTGTTTGAGGCTTTTCTTGCTTCAAAATTTCAATGAGCTCGTTATGTGAACGCCGATGATGAATAATCAGAGGTTTATGGTATTGCTTTGCAAGCAACACCTGCTGACGAAAAAACTGTTGTTGCTGTGCGAGGTTATTTTGTTCTTTTGCTATTTTTCCATCAATGCCGCATTCACCAATCGCAATAAGGTGTTCTTGGTGCTTTTCAATCATCGCTGCTAACTGTTCTAATGCTTGAAATGTTAAACCTTTCAGGTACCAAGGGTGAATACCTAAACACGGTAGTATAGTGAACTTGTTGCTGCTTTCTAGTTTCAGTGCTAATACTGCCTGCCAGTTTTTAGGCGATACTGCAGGCACTATAATACGGTGAATATTGGATTTAATGCATTGTGTAAATAATGTAGTTGGATCTTCATTTAGCGGCTGAAAGTCTAGATGGCAATGGCTATCGGTAAATAACATAAACGAGACCTAAGGGCTGTTAACCTTTGTTACATGAATTTTGCAGCGTTGCTTTGTAGCTTTTCTAATTGTGGCTCAAGTTGGTAGTGTGTGACAAATGTTTGATCAATTTCTTTTTTATTCAGTAATGTATTCGCTAAATAAGTAGCTTGTGAAATACCAAAGCTATTGCCTAGAAGCTTTTCTGGGGAATATTGGTATAAAACCGCTTCAATTAAAGAGTAAGGAAAGCCCCAAATATGTAATAAATAGGCACCAACTTGGCAATGATCGGTAGAAAATATACGTTTTTCTAGGGCAATATCATCGGTCATTTTTGCATGGTGATTAAAAAATGTTAGCGTAAGCTTTTTATCCATTTCAAATAACACTAACTTACCGATGCTATGTAAAAGGCCTGCTAATAATGCATCTTGTTTGAGCGCTACTGGTACCAACGATGCCGCTAATTTTGCTGTATTAAGGGCTTTTAACTGTTCATCAAGTATTGAGTAATTAGGAATATCAGGCTGATAAGAAAATAGCTCAGCAGTCATGACAATACAGCTAAGTGTATCCACCCCCATTTTAGTGATCGCTTCGCTGATACTGGTAATAGGTTTATCGCTTTGCGCAAAAGTGTTGTTAGTAAACTGAATTACCTTGGCAGCTAGGGCTGGGTCTTGCGATACTATTTCTGCTATTTTGTTTGAGTCAACATTCGCTTGTTTGAGTAAACGATTTAATTGCAGGTACACTTTCGGCGGGCTAGGTAACGTTTTTACTTGCGAGACAGATTTAACTACGACTGCTTTTGTAATTTGGTGATGTGCAGAGCCAAGAGCAGTAATCGTTTTGCTGATTTGAGCGGCATCAATAGGGTAGCGATACACATAATGTGTTGATAAATCCTCGTTAGTTTTATCTTCTCCCACAACAGCAAAACGTACTACTTGTGGAAATTTGAGTGCAATTGCTTTTAACAAATTCGATAGGGTAGTACGTATAGGCTTATCAGCGATAATAACCACATCAAAAGCATGCTTTTGCAGCAATTTTATACCCATTATCGCATCTGCAATGTAAGCTGTTTTACATCGGCGTTGTTTTAATAAGGTATTAAGGGTAGAAAGTGATTGCTCACCATTATCTATTAGCAACACTTTCATGCCGCTACCCTTACATTCTTTCCATTACATCAATGCCAAGAATATCTAAACCTTGCTTTAATACATTAGAAACTTGTGCGCAAAGTGCTAAACGTGCGGTTTTAATTTCAGGTGCTATACCTTCTTTTAAAATAGGGCAAGCCTCATAAAAACTCATGTAAAGGCTGGCTAATTCGTAAAGGTAATTACATAAAAGATTAGGTGTACAATCGTTGATCACTGCATCGATCACATCTTCTAATTGTAAAACTTTTAGCGCAAGGGCCTTTTCTTGAGGTTCAACAACTTGCAATGCTGTACTCAGTGATTGTGGCGAAACAGCCGCTTTAGAAAAAATACTTTGAATGCGAGAATATGCATATTGTAAGTAAGGTGCTGTAGCGCCTTCAAAACTTAACATGGTTTGCCAGTTAAAGATGTAATCACTGGTACGGTTTTTTGAAAGATCGGCAAATTTAACCGCGCCAATGCCAACTTTCTTAGCAATGGTGGCTAACTGTTCATTAGTGTAATCAGGATTTTTTTCTTTAATTACACTTTGTGCTCGAACAACTGCTTCATCAAGTAATTCTGCAAGCTTGATTGTGCCACCAGTTCTGGTTTTAAAAGGTTTACCATCATCACCCATCATCATACCAAAAGGGCAATGATCATAACGAACATGTTCAGGTAAGAAGCCTGCTTTACGGGCTACGACTTCTACTTGCTTAAAATGTAACGATTGACGAGCATCAGTGAAGATAATAATGCGATCCGCTTTTAATGTATTACTACGATAGCGGCAGGCGGATAAATCTGTTGTTGCATATAAATAACCACCACCAGATTTTTGCACGATAAACACCGAAGGTTCACCATCTTTATTTGCCATTTCATCAATAAAGACAACTTTTGCACCTTGATCTTCAACGGCAATATGTTGCGCCATTAATTCATCGATAACGGTTGATAAATCATCATTATATGCGCTTTCGCCCATGATATCGTTTCGGGTTAATGTGACATTAAGTTTTTGATAAATCTCTTCGCTGTGAGTGATAGAAATATCAATAAATTGTTGCCAAAGCGTAGCGCATTCGTTGTCTCCGCTTTGTAGCTTAACGACATAATCGCGTGCGCGATCGGCAAAGCCGTCTTCATCGTCAAAGCGAATTTTAGCTTCACGATAAAACGTTTCTAAGTCAGCTAATGCGGTTTCAGCGACTTCATTCGCTTGTAACTTGTCGTTAAGATGTGCGAGCAACATGCCAAACTGTGTGCCCCAGTCTCCCATGTGGTTTTGACGAATAACATTGTCACCACGAAATTCTAGCGCTCTAACGACGGCATCACCAATAATGGTCGAACGTAAGTGTCCAACATGCATTTCTTTGGCTAAATTTGGTGCTGAATAGTCAACTACTACGTTTTGTGGTTCAGCACGCTGTGTTACGCCTAAATGTTTGTCATTAGCAATATTGACTAACTGCTCTGTTAACCAAGAGTCAGCCAAATGAATATTAATAAAGCCTGGGCCTGCTAATTCAACTTTACTTGCGATACCGCTAAGATCTAAGTTTTCAACAACTTTTGTAGCCAATTCGCGAGGATTTGTTTTCAGCTTTTTCGCCGCGCCCATTACACCATTGGCTTGATAATCACCAAATTGTGGTTTTGTGGAAACACTCACCGCTGGATTTGTATCTTCAGGTAAGCCTGCTGCTACCATAGCCGCAATGACTTTTTCAGCAAGTAGTTGTTTAATATTCATGTGTTATCTCTGTCTATCTGCTAATTCGCACGCTAAAGGAAACCCTAAAGCAATTATTGAATGATTGTTACTCGTTTAACGTCAATTCACACACTTAATGTTCGCGCGTGTGATGGAATGTAATATCAGGGTGACGCTCTTGTGCTAAATTAAGGTTTACCATCGTTGGCGCAATATAAGTAAGGTTATTACCGCCATCAAGCGCTAAATTGTCATAGGCTTTTTTCTGGAATTGCTCGAGAATACGTTCATCGTCACAGCTACACCAACGAGCTGTTGCCACGCTAATAGGCTCATAAATAGCATCCACGTTGTATTCAGATTTTAGGCGCTGAACAACAACCTCAAACTGAAGCACACCAACCGCGCCAACAATCATGTCATTAGAGCTGAAAGGTCGGAATACTTGAACAGCACCTTCTTCAGAAAGCTGTATTAACCCTTTTTGCAATTGTTTGGCTTTCAATGGATCACGTAAACGTATACGTCTAAATAATTCTGGTGCAAAGTTAGGGATACCGGTGAACTTCATGTCTTCACCTGCGGTAAATGAGTCACCTATTTGTATGCTACCGTGATTATGTAAACCGATAATATCGCCGGCAAATGCTTGTTCAACGTTAGCACGATCACCGGCCATAAACGTAACAGCATCAGCAATTTTTACATCTTTTCCAATGCGTACTTGACGCATTTTCATGCCTTTTTCATATTTGCCTGAGACAATACGCATAAAAGCAATGCGATCACGGTGTTTAGGGTCCATGTTTGCTTGAATTTTAAACACGAAGCCTGAAAACTTCTCTTCTGTTGCATGAACATCGCGTGTATTTGTTGCTCTAGGCATAGGTGTTGGGGCCCATTTAGTTAGACCATCTAACATATGATCTACACCAAAGTTTCCAAGAGCCGTTCCGAAAAATACTGGTGTTAATTCACCGTTTAAGAATTCTTCAAGATTAAACTCATGTGAAGCACCAATAACAAGTTCAAGTTCTTCACGTAGATCGTCAGCATAGTTGCCAACGGCTTCATCAAGTTCCGGGTTATCTAAGCCTTTTATTACACGTTTTTCTTGAATGGTATGGCCTTGTCCTGACTGATAAAGGATGGTTTCATCATCTAAAATATTGTAAACACCTTTAAATTCTTTACCCATGCCGATAGGCCAAGTGACCGGCGAACATTTTATTTTTAAGACGTCTTCAACTTCATCCATCACTTCCATTGGGTCACGTACATCACGATCCATTTTGTTCATAAAGGTGATGATCGGGGTGTCACGTAATCGTGTGACTTCCATTAACTTAATAGTACGATCTTCTACGCCCTTAGCGGTGTCAATAACCATTAAGCATGAATCAACAGCGGTTAGTGTACGGTAAGTATCTTCCGAGAAATCTTCGTGACCAGGCGTATCAAGTAAGTTGACTAAACAATCATTATATGGGAACTGCATAACCGAGGTGGTAATTGAAATACCACGGTCTTTTTCCATTTCCATCCAGTCAGATTTTGCATGTTGTCCTGATTTTTTACCTTTAACAGTACCTGCTTTTTGCAAGGCTTGTCCGAAAAGCAAGACCTTTTCGGTGATTGTAGTTTTACCGGCGTCAGGGTGAGAAATTATCGCAAACGTTCTGCGAATATCGACTTCCTGCTGTTGTACAGACATGCAAATTACCTGTTAGTGATGTGGTTGATTCGAAATATAAGAAATTTATCGCGCGGCATTATACCTAAAAGGCCTGCTAAGAGCAGTAAAAACTCTATGATTTTTCAATTTAATTATCAATGTTTAAAATGCTGATGCCTACTCTTCACGATTTGTTATGTCAGAGGTTTTTTCATCACAATAGCATCTTCATAGCCGATTTTACTTGGGTAATAACCTGTTCTTCTAGCAACTTCTATAAACCCCTGATTAATATACATCATTAAAGCTGAAATGTTTTTAGCGCGAACTTCGAGCAAAAGCGTTGTGGCATCTTTATGGGTAGCCTGTTGATTCAAATGCAACATGAGTGCTTTACCGTAACCTTTACCTTGATGCTTGGGGTCAATACAAATATCCATAAGTGTGACTTCATCAGCAACAGAGTCTGCGATATAAAAACCAATAACTTCTTTTTGATGTTGTGCTAAAAACCCAAAATATCGACCACCAATGCACGAGCGAAAAACCTTTTCACTCCAAGGATGACTATGGCAAGCGTTTTCGATGGGCAATAAAGTTGAAACGTGCTCATCATTGATTGAGATAAATTGCAATTTAGTGGTGTTTGTTGTCATAGGGTCGCAGTATATTTAGAGGTAAAAAGTAAAGTGCTTTAATCATTAAAAAGTTGTTAGTCGACGTTTTTAGAGATAATCATGGGTAAAAGTTGTTGAAATAAACGTTTCTTTAATGTCGGTTGCCGAATAAAGTCAGTAATAGGTGGTGTTGTTAACACATTGTTTTCAAAGTCAATCGCTGCTTCATTGACAAATTGCCAAATAAAATCATCGCATTGTAGTTTATTAGGTGATACTTGAGTAAAGCTTGAGGGCTTAAACGCTATTGCTTGAATGGTGTCTAGAAAGAAACGCTCGGTTAATAACTGATTAATTTCAACAGAATGTACAGAAATATCTGTTTGTGATGACTTTTCCACGTTGGCATTTTGCGTCGCAATCGATTTTCGTTGCCATAGCTCGATGCCCATCTCTTGTAAATAAACAAATTGTTTTTCGTTGATAGCCATACTTACTTAGCGCGTAAAAATAATAAGGCCAGTATAAATTGCTTACTGATAATTGTTAAGGTGATTTCAACATTATCTCTTTGTCAGAGCGGAGGCTGTATTATTTTTTAATTTTATTTCAAACAATTCAACAGGTAATGGTTTACTGAAATGGTATCCTTGATACTGGTGACACTGCATGTCTTTGAGTAAATCAACATGAGTTTGTTGTTCTACACCTTCAGCAATAACTTGCAAGTGAAGTGTTTTGGCGAGAGAAATAATTGCTTTGACAATACTGTGATCTATATCGCTCTTGTGTAAATTAAAAATGAAACTTTTATCAACTTTAATGCAATCAACAGGAAATCTCTTTAAATAGTTCAGCGATGAAAACCCGATCCCAAAGTCATCTAACGACAATTTAAAACCTAAGGCTTTTATTTCTCGCATCGTTTTAATGGCTGTTTGCACATCCGTTAACAGCATTCCTTCTGTGATTTCGAATTTAATACAGGCAGGTGAAACACCGGTTTGGCTTATTTTAGCCTGTAACATGGTTAATAATTCAGCGGGAGATGAAAATATTTGTGCTGACAAATTGATGGCAATTGACCCAAACTGAACGTTTGCTAACTGCCATGCAGCTACTTGATCAAATACTTGTTTGATCGCGATGCGATCAATTTGAGCGATAACCTCTGACTGCTCTGCTAACGGTATGAATTCGGCAGGCGAAATAATGGTGCCGTCAGGCTCAATCCAACGAATTAATGCTTCAGCACCTATGATTAAGTCAGTGTCTAGATCAATGACAGGTTGATAATAAAAATCAAAGTATTGGTTATTAATCGCATTGAGTAGTTTTTGTTCTCGCTCAAGTTGCTTCATCACTGAGGTGTTCATTTTACTTTCATAAAAACGATAATAAAAACCTTCCGTTTTTTTAGCATCAAGCATGGCAACAGCAGCTTTTCGTAATAACTCTTGAGCATCGTTGCTATCTTGTGGATATAGAGCTATTCCCATGCTTGCGTTGATTGTTAATGACACTTCATTGTGTATGAAAGGTTGTTCGAAGATGGAAAATATTTTTTTTGATACTCTCACTGCGCTATGTTTTGGGTTGTTTAACTCGACTAAAATACCAAACTCAGCTCCGTTTATGCGGGCGATGACATCTTTTGTGAACAGTACCTGTTTTAAACGTTGGGCTATTTCACAAATAATTGTATCACCAAATTTATGACCATAAGAGTCGTTGATTTTTTTAAAACCATTGATGTCGAAGAGCAGTAATGTAGGAAGTTTGTTGACATGTTTTGCGTTTAAACATGATTGTTGTATCAAACTTTCAAATAGGGCTCTGTTGGGTAAACCCGTTAAATCATCGTGAGTGGCCAGTCTGGTAAGTTGTTCTTGTGCTTTTTTACGCGCAGTAATATCACGAAAAACGCCGAGATAATGAATAACCTCAAGTTGTTCGTTTTTAATGGCTTCGACTTCTAGTTCGAACGGATAAATTTCATTATTTGAGCGTTGCTCATATAACTCGCCTTGCCAAGTATCTGCTATTTTTGCTTGCAGCATGATATTGTCAGCCAAATTTTTATCTTGACCGTTTATTGTAGCGAAACTGACTTTTTTCCCTATCACTTGATGCATTGTTTTATGGGTAATTTGAACAAAGGCGTTATTGACGGCTTCAATATTGAATTGATTATCGGTAATAAATACCGCATCGGAAGTACTTTTAAAAGCATGAGATAGCAACATTAATTGTTTTTCATTTGCTGCAATATCACTATTCATTTGTTGTAGCTTTGCTGCTTCTTTTTTACTGTAGCGTCGATTGATTAATAAAATGATAATGGTGGCGCTAGAGATGACCAAAATTAGTAAAAAGCGTTTTTGGTCTTCAGCTTGTTGAGTATTTGATTGGTGTAGAGCCGTTTCTTGTTGCAACAATTGTATTTGTTTTTCTTTATTATCGGCTTGAAATTGCTCATTTAAACGTATTATTGACGCCTTCTGTGCGTTCCGAAGGTTATTAATGTTTAACGTGGCGTATTGTTGATGATATGACAGCGCTTGTTGAAAGTCTTTTTTCATTTCAAATAAAGTGCTGAGAGACCTTAATGCTGTAGAATGTAATCTAGGCTGTTGATTATTTTTAAAATATTTCTCAGCAGAAATATATAATTTAAGCGCTTCATCATATTTTTTTTGCTGAGTGAGTAGATTACCCAACGCTATTTTCCCAGTGTAAAGGTTAACGTCATCATCGTTAGCTGTAGCAATAAGTAATGCTTGTTGAATAAAGGTTTCACTTTTTTCAAATAGGCCTATCTTTTGAAGGGCATCAGCTTTAGCGATCAACGCTTTAATTTTTCGTTCGGGGTATTCGTCAATTCTGGGATGTTCAAGTAATTTTCGAAAGGTTGCTAAAGCGTTATCAAATTGACGTAAATTCTGAAAATAAACACCTTTGTTTAACATGGTGTTTATCCACATGAACTCATTTGAAAGCACAAGCGCGATATTGAAAGCCTTTTCATTTTGCGCCAGCGCTTTTTCATAGTTACGTTGTGCCCAACTGAGCATGGCTAAGTTGGTGTAAATAGTCGCTTGCCCTTGAAGGTTCTTGGTTGATTGGTAAAGTTGCATCGCACTGAGAAAATGCTGTTGAGCAGCTTCGTAATTGGTGGTGACAAAATAACTGTTAGCAATAATATAATTAAGAAATGCTTGATCATTGACGGAAAGCGTTAATGTTGAATCTAGGTAGTTATCTTGCTTTGAAATTGGCAATGTAGAAAGCCGCTCTAATAATACTTTAGCCTTGGCAATAACCAAAACATGCTTATCTTGTATTCTGAATAAGTTTATTTCTGCAGTCTCACTAAGTAGGTTTATTATTTGTTGTTCTTCACTGGCAAGTGGAATGTTTTTTAATTCTTGTTGATAGACGACTAATGTTTCTGTTTGATTTTCCATCGCCGCAATCGCCATTGCTTTTGTTCGAGCCAGCGCAGATATTTTTGGGTGCATTTTTACACTAACACGCGTAATAAATTGTTGTAGTTGCTTTAATTTTTGTTGATTGTTTACTTTATTATCATCAGAAATTGCGACTAGTGCTTGGTATAGCTGCTCGTCAGATTGATCATTATCAATTTGAAACGCCCCAGCCTTGAACATAAACAACAAGAGAGCGATCATAATAAGAATGACGTTAAAACGTTTCATAAGCAAGATTCGTTTCATAGTGGTAAGTTGGTTTTAGTCGTCGCTTAGGTTTGCATGAAAAACAAACAACAAAGGTTATCTTGCTTTCCGTTATTAAGCAATTAAATAGCGATGATAAACCAAGTTGAAATGTAGATATTGTATTTGAACAAAATGGAGGCAGTAAGAGTCGTGTAACTCATGACGGAAAAAAGAATGGCAGGGGTAGAGAGATTCGAACTCCCAACCGTCGGTTTTGGAGACCGCTGTTCTACCAATTGGAACTATACCCCTGCAACGGACGAGAATTATACTCATGGATGAGCAAAGGTAAAGCGGAAATTTATACTTTTGTATTGTTCGCTCATTAATTACTCAACACAGAGGGCATTTGGTTATATTTTTAACTGTTCTGGGTAGGGAAATACATCAGCAACCTCGCCTCGTGCGACCTCTTGTTGTTGGTGCTGCCAATAGGTTGCGGTTAATAAGTCGGCGTGATGAATTAAAAAAGCGTTACGATATTTTGGGTTTGCTAAGGCAAAGGTAGCAATTTCTTCTGGGAATACATCGCCTTTTTCTACTGTATACCATGGTTCTGAGGCATAAATTTGTGCTTCAGTTACTGGCATGGGTTTCTGACGAAAATTAACTTCATTCATATAGGTTATTTCATCGTAGTCGTAAAATATAACGCGGCCATGGCGTGTGACACCGAAATTTTTTAACAGCATATCTCCAGGGAAAATATTCGCAGCAATCAATTGTTTTATTGCTTCACCATAACCAAACATTGCATGTGCAACTTGATCATCATTGGCGTTTGCTAAATACAGATTGAGCGGGGTCATACGCCGTTCGATATAAACATGTTCGATGATAATAAGGTGTTCATCAATGGTAATGATACTTGGCGCAACATCAAGCAGTTCATCAATCAGTGCTTGTGAAAAACGATGTTTTGGAAAGGCAACTTGTGAATACTCCATGGTGTCGGCCATCCTGCCAACACGATCATGTAGTTTAACTAAACGATATTTTTCTTTGACTTCTTTTTTCGTCACGCTTTTACTCGGTGAGAAATGATCTTTTATTATTTTGAAAACATAAGGGTAAGAGGGCAATGTAAAAACAGACATCACCATGCCTTTAATACCATCGGCAAGTTTAAATTGGTCATCACTTTCGTTAAGGTGCGTTAAGAAGTCTCGATAAAACTGTGTTTTTCCTTGTTTATGAAAGCCGATGGCTGAATATAGGTCAGCTCTGGTTTTATGAGGGATCAAGGTTTGTAAAAAATTGACCAATGCCGTTGGGTGCAAACAATCAACAAAGAAATAAGAACGTGCAAAACCAAAAACAACCGCCATATTTTCTTCATCTGTTAATAACGCATCAATTTTTAAGCCTGTGTCTACGTTATTCACAATCGGCACAATGAAAGGTGTATTACCTTCGGGTGTGAGCACTCTGCCAATAATGTATGCACCTTTGTTGCGATAAAATACAAAATTAAGTATGTCTATTTCAATCGCAGATAATGCAAATTTTGATAAAACAGGGTGTTTAATAAAAAGCTTAATAAGTGCCTTAATATCTTTTTTAATGTGCGCAAAAGAACGTTTAAATCCGGCTTGTTCTATAATATGCGTAATGGTGTGGCATAAGCCTTTTTCACTAATGGAATATCGGGTGTATATGGTTTCATTACTTCGATCTATCGCTAAACAAGATTCAACAAAAATAAAGTCATTAAAGTAATAGCGGCGATCGAATAGGTGACAAAAAACTGAGTTATAAAAGCTTTCTGCTAATTCTGCTTGTGGGTGTGTTTGCAATAATGCGATATAAAACTGCTTTACTTGTCGCCAAAGCACATCATCGAGTGTTTCAATACGAAAATCATCACGTAGTACTGCTAAGGTTTCTTGAACCCGTAGATCGAAGTAGTCGTTGCGATCTCTTGCCGCGGCTTGAATAGCTAACCATTGACCCTGCTCAAATCGCGTTTGTGCAGATTTAGTTATTTGACTAAATAAATAAATATGGCGTTCAAAACCGTTCAATATAGTTCTAGCAATGGCTTTAGTGTGCGGATCAAACATCGTCATTAAGATTCGAATGGCAAAGTGGATACTTAACAGAATACGATAATTAACAGCATTTTACTGATTCATTCTGCTAAATAGTCATTATAAACAATAGTGATAATGTGGCGATATCACTTAGTTTTACTTGAATTTACAAGGCTAGGGCTCTAAAATTACGCGGTTAATTTTGTCATAAAGAAGTCTTATTAATTCTATGCGTGTCGCAGATTTTTCCTTTGATTTACCAGAAGAGCTTATTGCTCGCTACCCTAAAGCTGAACGTACGGCTAGCAGATTAATGGTGCTGGACGGTTGTAGCGGGGCGTTGCAAGATGCCCATTTTGTTAATGTCATTGATCAGTTGAATGCTGGCGATTTATTAGTGTTTAACAATACTCGTGTAATTCCTGCACGTATGTTTGGTCAGAAAAAAACCGGCGGAAAGCTTGAAGTTTTAGTAGAACGTATTCTTGATGATAAACGTTTTCTCGCGCATGTACGTGCGAGTAAATCCCCTAAACCGGGTACAGAGTTAGTGTTAGAAAACAAAGTGTCGGCTACCATGGTGGCACGACATGATGCACTATTTGAAATTGAAATTTCACACCAAGACAACGTATTAACGGTACTAGAAAATATAGGCCATATGCCTTTACCGCCGTATATTGATCGCCCTGATGAAGAAAGCGATAAAGAGCGTTATCAAACGGTTTACAACGAAAAGCCAGGTGCGGTTGCTGCACCAACTGCGGGCTTGCATTTTGATGATGCATTATTAAAACGTATTAAAGAAAAAGGCGTAAATACCGCATTTGTAACCTTGCATGTTGGAGCTGGCACATTTCAGCCAGTACGAGTCGAGCAAATTGAAGATCATATAATGCATGCTGAATATGCTGAAGTGCCGCAAGATGTTGTTGAACTTATCCAGCAAACAAAAGCAAGCGGCGGTAGGGTTATAGCTGTTGGAACGACTTCAGTGCGTTCACTAGAGAGTGCGGCAAAAGCCGCTAAAAAAACAGGTGAAACGTTAGTGCCTTTTTATGGTGATACCGATATTTTTATTACGCCTGGTTACGAATTCGAATTAATTGATGCTTTAATAACAAATTTTCATTTGTCAGAATCAACGTTACTGATGTTAGTCAGCGCGTTTGCTGGCTATGACAATATTATGGCAGCATACAAACATGCGGTGTCGGAACGATACCGCTTTTTTAGCTATGGTGATGCGATGTTTTTAACGCGTCGTCAATCATAACGTTAATAACGCCGCTGGCCTGTTTCGCTAGTGGGCAGGAAATCATATGACAGAAAAAACAGAAAAAAAAGCAATGAGCTATGAGCTTATCGCGAAAGATGGTAAAGCACGTAGAGGTAGATTGACCTTTGCTCGCGGTACAGTAGAAACGCCTGCTTTTATGCCTGTTGGTACCTACGGTACCGTAAAGGGTATGAAAAGTGAGGAAATAGAAGAAATAGGTGCTGAAATTATTTTAGGAAACACCTTCCATTTAATGTTGCGTCCAGGTACTGATATTATCGAACAGCACGGTGATTTACATGACTTTATTCACTGGGACAAGCCGATCCTTACTGATTCAGGTGGCTTTCAAGTGTTTAGTTTAGGCGCAATGCGAAAAATTACCGAAGAAGGTGTTAAATTTAGTTCACCGGTTAATGGTGAAAAAATAATGCTAACACCTGAACGTTCGATGGAAGTTCAGCGTAAATTAGGATCAGACATCGTGATGATATTTGATGAATGTACGCCTTACCCAGCAACGCATGTTGAAGCAAAAGAATCTATGGAACTTTCACTGCGCTGGGC
This sequence comes from Thalassotalea sp. 1_MG-2023, assembly GCF_030546745.1. Taxonomy (GTDB): domain Bacteria; phylum Pseudomonadota; class Gammaproteobacteria; order Enterobacterales; family Alteromonadaceae; genus Thalassotalea_C. The sequence continues at coordinate 4,852 of NZ_JAUOPD010000028.1, read as the reverse complement.
GCAGCGCAGTAAAGATGCTCACCAAGAAAACCCAAATGCTTTATTTGGCATTGTACAGGGTGGCATGTATGAAGATTTGCGTGAAGTATCTATTAATGGTTTAAAAGCAATTGATTTTGATGGCTATGCCATTGGTGGTTTATCGGTGGGCGAACCTAAAGAAGATATGGTGAGAATTTTAGATCATACCGCACCCTTGATCCCTGAAAATAAACCCCGATATCTGATGGGAGTGGGAAAGCCAGAAGATTTAGTAGAAGGCGTTAGGCGTGGTATCGATATGTTTGATTGCGTAATGCCTACCCGAAATGCCCGAAATGGTCATTTGTTTGTTACCACAGGTGTGGTAAAAATAAGAAATGCTAAGAATAAAGTAGATACAGGACCATTAGATGAACAATGTGACTGTTATACCTGTAAGAATTATTCGCGCGCATATTTACATCATTTAGATAAGTGCAATGAAATATTGGGCTCTCAATTAAATACCATTCATAACTTACGTTTTTACCAACGCATTATGAAAGAGTTACGTGATGCGATTGAGCAAGGTAAATTAGAAGAGTATGTGAGCGAATTTTATGCGCTTCGTTCGTTACCGGTTCCCCCGTTAGCGAAAGGCAGCGAGCAAGTTTAGTTTATTAATAACAATTAGAAGTAAGAGGATATTATGAGTTTATTTATCGGTACTGCACACGCAGCAACAGGTACAGCACAACCAGGTGGCGGCATGGAAATGATTATTATGTTGCTTGTTTTCGGGTTAGTGTTTTATTTCATGATCTACCGTCCACAAGCAAAACGTGTAAAAGAACATAAAAGTTTAATGTCTGCCTTATCTAAAGGTGATGAAGTGCTAACGCAAGGCGGCTTAGTAGGTAAAATCATTAAAGTGTCTGATGAAAAAGATTTTATCGCGATTACTATCGCTGATAATACTGAAGTAACCGTACAAAAATCGGCGATTTCTGCAGTATTACCAAAAGGCACAATGAAAAGCCTTTAAGGCTTTTCAAGACAGTTTGTCTACTAACTTAAGAACATTAGGATGATATTGTGTTAAACCATTCACCATTGTGGAAAAAACTACTGGTGCTTTTCGTTGTATGTATTGGGGCATTATATGCGATGCCCAATTTATACGGTGAAGATCCAGCAGTACAAATTTCTGGATTACGTGGTGTAGAAACAACAGCGTCAACATTAGACTCTGTTAAAGCTACATTAACGGAACAGCAAATAAACTATTCAAGTATGTCTCTTGAAGATGGTCAAGTATTAGTAAAGTTTAGCGATACAGAGCAACAACTTAAAGCTCGTGATGAGTTAGATTCAGCACTAGGTGACGATTACTCTGTAGCATTAAACCTTACTCCAGCGACACCTGATTGGCTTGCAAGCATTGGCGGCGTGCCAATGAAGTTCGGTTTAGATTTACGTGGTGGCGTTAGTTTCACCATGGAAGTCAACATGAACGAAGCTGAACTTAAAGCGAAAGAAGGTATGGTAGGTGATTTTCGTACTGATCTACGCAAAGAAAATATTCGTTATCGTAGCGTGAAAGAACAAGATAATGGCGTAATTATTACCTTCCGAAATGTAGATGATATTGATACCGCTGAATCTTTACTGAAAAAACGTTACCGTGATTTACTATTTTCAGATAACAGCGATGATTTAACCTTATCAGTCACCATGTCTGAACAAAAGTTAAAAGAAATTCGTGAATATGCACTACAACAAAACATCACTATTATTCGTAACCGTGTTAACGAATTAGGTGTTGCTGAACCTTTAGTTCAGCGTCAAGGGCAGAAAAACATCATTATTGAATTGCCCGGTGTACAAGATACAGCAAAAGCTAAAGAAATCTTAAATGCTACGGCGACCATTGAATTTCGCATGTTAGACTCTGAAGGAGACATTAACAGTGCGTTAAATGGCCGTGTACCAGCAAATTCTCAATTATTAAAAGATCGCAACGGCAGACCTTCTTTAGTTAAAAAACGTGTCATGCTAACCGGTGATCATATTGTTGATGCCGGTTCGAGCTTTGATGAATATTCACGTCCACAAGTAAATATAACCCTAGACTCGCCTGGTGCGAGTAAATGGTCAAATGCGACAAAAGAAAACGTTGGTAAGCCGATGGTAACGGTATTCATTGAATACAAACCAACCGAGCGTACAGACAAAGAAGGTAATACTATCTTCGAAAAGAATGAAGAAATCATTCAAATCGCGACTATTCAAGGGCGTTTGGGTAAAAGCTTCCGTATTACCGGCATTGACAGCCAAGCTGAAGCGCATAACTTAGCGCTACTTCTACGAGCTGGTGCCTTAATCGCGCCCATTCAAATCGTTGAAGAACGTACTGTTGGGCCATCATTAGGTGCTGAAAACGTGAAGCTTGGTTTACAAGCTATTGTAGGCGGTTTCGCATTAGTTGTTCTCTTTATGCTGATTTATTACCGTGCTTTCGGTATTGTTGCCAACTTGGCTTTAACGGCAAACTTGGTGTTAATTGTTGGTGTAATGTCGATGATCCCAGGCGCTACGTTAACGCTTCCTGGCATGGCGGGTATTGTACTAACCGTTGGTATGGCTGTTGATGCTAATGTCCTTATTTTCGAGCGAATACGTGAAGAATTACGCAGTGGTAAATCTGTACAGCAATCTATTCATCAAGGGTACGATGCTGCATTTTCAACGATTTTAGATGCAAATATTACCACGCTAATTGCGGCAATTATTTTATTTGCAGTGGGTACAGGGCCTATCAAAGGTTTCGCGGTTACATTATCAATAGGTATCATTACTTCAATGTTTACTGCAATTATTGGTACACGCACAATAGTTAATAGCGTTTGGGGCGGTAAACGTCTCGATAAGCTTTCAATCTAGGAGTTATACATGCAACTATTAAAATTGAAAGAAACCATCGAGTTTATGCGTTTTCGCAAAGTAGCCGTAATATTTAGTGCGTTACTGATGATCGCGGCATTCGCTTCCTTGGCGATTAATAAATTAAACTTTGGTTTAGATTTTACTGGCGGAACGTTGATTGAGGTTGGTTTTGAAAAAGCAGCTGATCTTAATCAAATTCGTGAGATCATGGAAGGTGCTGGCTATGAGGGTGCTGTTGTGCAACATTATGGCAGCTCTCGCGATGTTGTTATTCGTTTAGCTGTGCAAGACGATGTAAAAGCAGAGATGTTAGGCAACCAAGTGTTAGCATTGCTTAAAGAAGGAACAAACCAAACACTTGAAATGCGCCGTATAGAATTTGTTGGCTCAAGTGTGGGTGATGAATTAACAGAGCAAGGTGGCCTTGCGATGTTAACAGCGCTGATCTGTATTCTAATTTACGTTGCATTTCGCTTTGAGTGGCGCTTTGCATTAGGTTCAGTACTTGCGCTATTTCATGATGTGGTCTTAACCCTAGGCTTGTTTTCAATATTAGGCTTAGAGTTTGATTTAACAATTCTTGCTGCAATATTAGCCGTTATTGGTTACTCGTTGAATGATACCATCGTGGTTTCTGATAGAATTCGTGAAAACTTTAGAAAAATTCGTGATGGCGGACCAGAAGAAGTAATTAACATTTCACTGACACAAACGTTAAGTCGTACCTTTATTACTTCGATTACCACGTTGTTGGTATTAGCGGCATTGTTCTTTCAAGGTGGCGCATTAATTCATGGTTTTGCTACTGCATTGTTATTCGGTGTTTTTATTGGTACTTACTCTTCTATCTATGTAGCAAGTTCAATTGCGTTAGCGTTAGGTATTTCGAAAGAAGACTTAATACCAGAGGTGATTGAAAAAGAAGGTGCAGATCAAGACGTTATCTTGCCATAATCACTATTGAGTCTATTAAAAAGCTGAGCTTGGCTCAGCTTTTTTTGTATTTTGCACAAAAAAACTTATCCATGATGTTGTGCTTATCTTCGAAAGTTATTGTTTCTGTTCTACTTTTAACTTTGATAGAACTCTTTGTTTTTAAGGCTTCCCATTAGAATATCTCGTGTGAAAACGTATTGAATGAATAGTATGCAAACGTATAATTGCCAACGTTTTAATACCCCCTCGTCATTCATATTGGAGTCGTTATGAAAAAGATCGTACTAGGTTTTACATTAGCCTTAACTGCAGCGAGCACTTATGCTGTCAGTGATAATGCAACGTTTATTGCACAAGATGGTTCAATTGAAACCAACCTATGTATTACTGCCGCTACAAAAGGTTATTCTTCAGCTAAACATCAAGCAATAAATATTGATAATTTATCAGCTCACCAATTTTCTTTAACAAATTGTAATGGTCAGCCGATCAAAACATTTGCGCAAGGCTTTTTAGATATATCACAAAAAACGATGAAAAAAGCAGTTAAAGCTATACCTGCTAATCAAGCGTCTGAATCGCGTTTATGCGCCAGAGCGGCTAACGTTGGCTTAGTTGCACTTGCGAGTGAGTCAAGATATACATTACGCAATATTAACTGTAATGGACAAAACATTATTGATTTTGCCAGAGCAAATAATAGCTAATTTATCACGGCGTGTTGCATTTTCGCGTGTGTTTTTTATGGCAAGGTAAATTGATATTATTTTTTTTTGCCTCCTCCCCAATAAAACACACGCTCTCTTTAATAAGAATAAAAAGAGAAAATAAAGTCAATCCCTTCCAAGCATACTTATTAATTTTCAACGGTTGTTAAATTGGACTAAGCATGTGTTTGAATGTTGGATATTAGCATCCAAAAATTCCAGCTCACTAGAGCGTGTTGATCTTTCAAGTTTGTTTTTGCAGCAATTTGTTTGGTATTTATACAAGGCAGAGCTTGTGCCGT
>NZ_JAUOPD010000027.1 GCF_030546745.1 Thalassotalea sp. 1_MG-2023 | reverse complement strand
CCCGCAACCAATTCTTTATTAAGTTTAGAATTAAAATAAAGCTTAAACGGAATGTACGACCTTAGGTCGTCAGTTCGTTCTTTTCAAAAAATAGTGGCTCCCGCAACCAATTCTTTATTAAGTTTAGAATTAAAATAAAGCTTAAACGGAATGTACGACCTTAGGTCGTCAGTTCGCTCTTTTCAAAAATAGTGGCTCCTGCAACCAATTCTTTATCTTTTCTAAGTTTAAAATCAAAAAAATCTTAAACGAAATGTACGACCTTAGGTCGTCAGTTCGCTCTTTTCAATAATAGTGGCTCCTGCAACCAATTCTTTTTCTTTTCTAAGTTTAAAATCAAAAAAATCTTAAACGGAATGTACGACCTTAGGTCGTCAGTTCGCTCTTTTTTACATAAGAGATCCCACATCATTATTTAGTCAATTTTTATTCACGCAAGTCTATTCTGACTGTTAAATCTAAGTAAGTGGTTTGTAAAGAATCATTAATTTTTGTCGCTTACCCTTTTATGCGTTGTTAAAATACGGCATTGTATTATTCAATTTGAAAGTAAGGTGTATGATGTCAATTCCTATCGGTCGTTATCAACATTTCAAAGGTAACTATTATCAGGTGCTTCATGTTGCAAAACATAGTGAAACTGAAGAATTACATGTGGTTTATCAACCAGAATATGGCGAAAAAGGTGTTTGGATAAGGCCACTATCAATGTTTAATGAAACTATTGAAAGAAATGGTGTAACAATTAAACGTTTTCAGTACGTAACAGCACCTTAAAATTAACAGCGTTACATCTGTTAATTGCTAACATTTAAAGTAATGGAGTTACCTGTGCCCCATTACTTTTGTATATAAGATTTTTCTACTAACCTATAGAAAAATGATTATATTGCTGCCAAGGTACTTTTTTGGTTTTCACCGCAATTACTTTTGCTTGTGGTGGACCGGTATTTAACCAATCTAACATTTTATCAACGTTTTCTTCTTCTCCACATAATAAAACCTCTACTTCGCCATCTGCCAAATTATGTGCATAACCGCTTAAGCCATATTCTATTGCCATTTGTTGGCTTGACGCGCGAAAATAAACGCCCTGCACTAATCCGCTTACATGAGCAAGGTAACTTACATTCATAAATTCATCCCTCAATTATTGAAATTATAAATTCTTTAATTGCACCTAATACAATGTTTGTCTAAACTCGGCGCAATTTTTATCGCTATGGTTAAGTATAGAATGTCAGCAAGAATTTATTTAAAAGATGGACGAGAAAAATCATTAAAAAGAAAACACCCGTGGATTTTCTCTAAAGCGATAAACAAAATCAAAGGTAAACCTATGCTAGGTGATACCGTAGACATCCTTGATAACAAAGGAAAATGGTTAGCTAAAGGTGCATATTCGCCAGAATCACAAATCAGTATTCGGGTATGGTCTTTTATTGAGCATGAAGAAATAGATCAGACATTTTTTTTCAAAAAAATTCAAGATGCTCAAACCAGACGTCAATGGTTCATTAATCGGGATGGGCTAACTGGCTACCGGTTAATTGCTGGTGAATCAGATGGTTTACCGGGGATCACAATTGATAAATACAATAATTTAATCGTTTGCCAACTACTGAGTGCTGGTGCTGAATTCCAACGCTATACGTTAGTTAATGTGTTAAAACAATTATTTCCAGACTGCCATATCTACGAGCGTTCTGATGTTGATGTACGTAAAAAAGAAGGCTTAGAACCCGTCACGGGTTGGTTAACAGAAGCACAAGACTCTACCGCAACGATAATTGAAGAACACGGATTAAAAATTCATGTTGATGTTGCCAAAGGCCATAAAACAGGATTTTATTTAGATCAACGTGATGCCCGTGCACTTGCAGGAAAATATTCAACCGATAAAACAGTTCTTAATTGCTTTTCTTACACCGGAACATTTGCATTGCACTGTGCTGCTAATAACGCTAAAGAAGTAACAAATGTTGATGTTTCACAGCAAGCACTTGATTTAGCAAAAGAGAATATTGCGCTTAATGGCTTATCAGACTGTAAAGTAAATTATGTTAAAGAAGATGTATTCAAGTTACTTCGTCAGTATAAAAAAGAAAATACGAAATTTGACATGATCATTTTAGATCCACCCAAGTTCGTCGATTCTAAAGCACAATTAACATCAGCTTGTCGTGGGTATAAAGACATCAATATGATTGCAATGCAATTACTTAACCCTGGTGGCTTATTGTTAACCTTTTCATGTTCAGGGCTATTAGAGGTAGGTTTATTTCAAAAAGTTGTGGCTGACGCCGCTTTAGACGCTGGTAAGACCGTTCACTTCATCGAACGAACAATGCAAGCAGCAGATCACCCTATTGCCAGTAATTATCCAGAAGGCTATTACTTAAAAGGTTTAGTGTGCCAAGTTAGCTGAACTACATTAAATGTATAAACGTCAAACTATCGTTAGAGCATGTTAAACGTAATGTGCTCTAATCAATTTCAGAGATGTTAATACCAATTAAGTAATTATCAGCAGACTCTTCCTCTACACGAACGACTTTACCGCTAACATCTAATGGTTGAACATTACTACCTGAAGATTCCATATTAACGCGTACGTCTGTATTAAGTTCAATTGGATGAGCCATTTCAATTGCCATCCCTGTTGCACTCAAATCTCGACATGTTGCTAAAATAGTACTGTTTGCTTCATCGTCGATAATAGTGACAGTTACATCACTATTTAGCATCATTCGATAGAAATCACGTTTATCATCGTAACTTACAACCATTACACTGCTCCACCAAATTTACATTTATGAGTTTGTTGTCTAACACGCTTAATAGTCTAAAAAGAAGATCAACTACTCCAATCCTTTACTCTTTATACGCAAGCAAAAAAGCCATGTCAAATGACATAATAGCGAGGTTATTTTAACAATTGATTAATGTGGCTTTTAATTCGCTTTGCAGAAATAGGATACGGCGTGCCTAAATTTTGAGCAAAAAGTGATACCCGTAGCTCTTCTATCATCCACCTAACGGCTGCTAATTGTTCTATAAGAGTAAGATCGTGCTTATGTTTACTCAGGGCATCTTGATATAAAGTGTGTATCTTTTCAATCTCGATCACTTTCAATCTATCTTGGTTTGGATCAATAGCAAGCTTTTCTAGCCGACGCGCTAATGCTTTTAAATACCTCTCAATATCTGAGATACGTTGATAGCCTGATGCTGTTACAAACCCTTTATAAACTAATGATCCAAGATGACTTTTAATATCTCCATGCGCCTGAATCATATTTAAAGGTACATTGCCCTTCAACTTTTTGTTGATCTCATGCGCTAGACTCAGAACCCGTTCAACTTGAATAGCGAGGGCTAAAACTGCATCAGCTAATTCAGCACGAACAAACTCTTTAACTTGTTCAAATGCCGCTTTATCTCTTGGATAATCGCCTTGTTGTTGGATCAAATGTTGGCAAGACGCGATAATACAGTCATTTAGAAGCTCTGAAATTGAACCAAAAGGATTAAAGTACAAACCCAATTTGGATTTATTTGGTAGTTTCTCTTGTAGATATTTAATGGGTGATGGAATATTCAATAATACCAACCTCGCAACACCAAAATGCATCGCTTTATCTGCAAGTGGTTTATGCTCAAACAATTCAATAGCAACGGTATTATGATGATCGACTAATGCTGGAAATGCCTTAATCGCTAAATTAGCAACTTTCTTTTCATAATGCTCTGGTATTGATTCAAAATCCCATGCCTTTATATCTGCTCGCTCAATACCTTTATCTGCGACTTTTTTAATAGATGCTTTTACTTTGCCTTGTAAACGTTCTTGTAATGCGACGAGATTCCGGCCTTGTGCTATCAGTTTATTTTTTTCATTGATGACTTTAAAGTTCATTTGTAAATGAACGGGCAACTCAACGTTATCCCAGGCATCTTGTGGAATACGAACACCAGTCATACGTAATAACTGCTTTTCCATTGCTTGTTGCAGTGTTAGATCGCTTGGTGAAAGTGCATCAAAACACGCCTGAGCATAGTTAGGCGCAGGCACATAATTACGTCGAACACTTTTAGGTAATGCTTTAATAAGAGAGATGATGAGCTCATAGCGCAATGCAGGTATTTGCCAATCAAAACCCTGATCGGTCACCTGATTTAATACCCCAATTGGAATATGTACACTAACCCCGTCATCTTCATCTCCAGGCTTAAAATGGTAACTTAACGGTAAGGTGAAATTCCCTTGTTGCCATACGTCTGGGTAATCCGCCTTTGACAGCTTTTCACTGTTTTCATTTAGTAAAAAAGCTTTGGTAAAATCGAGTAATTTAGGCGTTTGTTGTTTTTGGTTTTTCCACCATGCTAAAAAGCTACGTTGACAAACCACCTGTTCAGGTAGCTTTTCATGATAAAATTGGCAAAGCAATTCTTCATCGACGAGAAAGTCTTTACGCCTAGCTTTTTGTTCTAATTTTTCAATATCTTTAACTAAGTCTCTGTTGCGTTGGAAGAATGGTTCCTGAATATTGGCATCACCATTAACCAATGCCTCTCGAATAAAGATTTCTCGACATGTATCTGGTTCAATTTTATTGAATACCACTTTACGCTTTGCTACGAGCACTAAACCATAGAGGGTAACTTGTTCATACGCCATCACAGCGCCTTGTTTTCGTTCCCAGTGTGGCTCACTATAACTTCGTTTAACTAAATGCTCAGAAAGGCTTTCAACCCATGCTGGGTCAATTTTTGCGACAACACGGGCAAAAAGTCTACTGGTTTCTACTAATTCCGTAGCCATTAGCCATTTGGGTGTTTTCTTAGCGAGATTAGAACCTGGAAAAACATAAAATCGAGTGTTTCTTGCCCCTTTATATTCACGATTTTCATCCAACTGACCTAAATGACTTAGTAAGCCCGATAAAATCGCTTGATGAATAAGATCTCCTGAAGAGTCATTGTCTTTTGACCACCCAGTGGTTGTAAGAGCAATTTTTTGATCTTTTAACGTCATCGTTAATTGATGATAAATGTCTTGCCATTCTCTTATACGTATATATGACAGGTATTCTTTTTGGCAAAGTTTACGAAACTGATTGTTAGTAAGCTGCTTTTGTTGTTCATTAATATATTGCCAAAGTAGCAAAAAGCTAAAAAAGTCTGATTCCTTCACTTTAAAACGACTATGTTTTTCATCAGCAGCTTGCTGTTTTTCATGAGGCCGTTCACGTGGGTCTTGGATACTTAACGCACTGACAATAATAAAAACTTCTTCTATACAGCCATACTGTATAGCCGTTAAAATCATTTTAGCTAAACGAGGATCGACTGGAAATTTAGCAAGTTGTCGGCCGCTATTTGTCAGTTGTGTTTTACCCTGTTTTACTTGAATAGCAGCGAGTTCTTCAAGTAGCCTAACGCCATCTTTTACGGTTCGATTATCGGGTGATTGAACGAACGGAAATTGATCAATATGACCAAGATCTAACGCTAACATTTGTAAAATAACCGTGGCTAAGTTAGTTCGTAATATTTCAGGATCTGTGAATTCATCACGATTTAAGTAATCATCTTCAGCATATAACCGTATACAAACCCCTTCAGATACACGACCACAACGACCTGCTCGTTGGTTCGCGCTGGCCTGTGATATTGGCTCAATAGGAAGGCGTTGTACCTTAGTGCGGTAACTATAGCGAGAAATTCTCGCCGTACCTGGGTCAATAACATACTTAATACCTGGCACCGTTAGCGATGTTTCTGCCACATTAGTGGCAAGCACAATATTTCTTCCGGTATGACGCTGAAAAATACGATTTTGCTCTTGCACTGTTAAACGTGAATAAAGAGGTAAAATTTGGGTATGTGCTAAATTTTCTTTTTCTAAAGCGCTTGCTGTATCACGTATTTCACGTTCGCCATTAAGAAAAACCAAAATATCCCCTAATGGAAGCTCTGATAATTCTTCTACCGCTTGAATGATGCCACTGATCACATCTGAATTTTCATTGTGCTCATTTAACGGGCGATACCGCATTTCAACGGGAAATGTGCGACCTGACACTTCAATAATCGGTACTGGCTTTTGATTATCTTGTTGGAAATGCTTAGCAAATCTTTCAGGGTCAATCGTTGCAGAGGTGATGATTATTTTTAAATCAGGTCGTTTATTTAGAATTTGACGTAAGTAACCTAACAAAAAATCAATGTTAAGACTTCGCTCGTGTGCTTCGTCGATGATAATTGTATCGTATTGCCTTAATAAACGATCACGTTGCATTTCAGCTAACAAAATACCGTCAGTCATAAGCTTCACGTAACTGTTATCGCTGACTTGATCAGTGAAACGTACTTTATAACCAATAACATCACCTAAGGATGTGTTTAACTCTTCAGCTATCCGCGTTGCTACCGTGCGAGCAGCAATTCTTCGTGGTTGTGTATGGCCTATCATTCCTTCGATTCCACGCCCTAAATCCATACAAATTTTTGGAATTTGAGTGGTTTTACCTGAGCCTGTTTCACCAGCAATGATCACCACTTGGTTTTCATCTATTGCTTTAGATATGCGTTCAACACTTTGTGATACCGGCAAACCTTCTGGGTAAGATATCGAAAGTTTACGATTAAGTTTATGTTGTTTTTTTGCAATTGAACTATCAATTTGCTCAGCTATTTGGCTAATGATTTTTTGCTTTTTCTTCACATCCGATATTTTAGCAAGGCCAGCTAATCGCTTTTTGAATAGACCAATATCAGCCCGCCTAACATCAGACAATAATGCATTTAACTTTGCTATGGTAGGAACATCGTCAGTGTTAGTGGTTGTAGATAATGTGCTAGATGAATTTTCGGAAGGCAAAATAGGCTCAAAACAACGTTTAAAACGTTTATTTTATCAAGTATGGGTAGCAATACCAATACTTGAACGCGTTGAAGCTTGAACTTTGTTGATGTGACCAATTATCGATCTTTTGTTTGCATTAAACACATGTAGATCAAAACACTGGGTAATTGTAGAGTCGCTTATTGTAAAGTTGGTTACGAAAAACAACGGTATTGAGTTGAAACTTCTTGAGCAGCATGTTTCCTCGTTTTTAACGTGTTCATGTGCTTTATTATGTTCAATAACACAATAATCTTGCACTATTAAGTCATGACAACATACTGGCAAGCACAAACAGAAGCTCAACTCACCTCTTGAACTACTTAAATTTTGTACGTAAATGTTTATCCATTGCCATTAATACATCATTACGGCAAATTGTTCCTAGTAGATGACCGTCATCGTCAACCACTGGGTACACTTTAGGTTTATTGCCTAACATTTTTTGAGCTAGTTCAAGTACACTGTCATAAGGCTTTACTGACAACACTTCAGTACGCATTAGTTGCGCCACATCTGCAATATGCTCACTATAATAACTCGATTCCATCATTTTTCGCATAATGTCACTTTCAGACAGAAATCCAACTAAGTGATTTTTATCATTAACAACTGGGCCACCGATTTGTTTAGTTTTCAGAAACCTAAGTGATGCCTCTTCTATAACCATATCAGGTGTAAATGTTACAGGATAATAGTTCATATAGTCTTTAACTTGTATTGATTCCATGCATTTGCCTTTTCTTACTTTGCAATTATTGTCTGTTCTTTTTAAGCGTAGACCTAATCGGTAATAATTCCCAAGATTATCATGCGATTGTCAAAATATTTTTTTCAGAACTACTTTGTAGTCGTTGTATTTGTTTATACATTTTTTTGTATGAAGATCGTAAATGTTTTTTTAAGTGTGGAGTTACATTCTTATAGTGCTGGTTTTTAAGCACACAAAATATAGCAAGCGTGTAAAGCATATCATTTTCAGGTAGTGCTACCTGACGATTAGCCCGAGGGTTATAGCAAGAGCCACACCCCCCTTTAAATTGATAAGCTGTATTTGCAAACATAACACCAAAACCCATCACACATGCTAAAACATCAATTGCTTGCGGTATCATAGGTCTGCCCCCAGGGGGTAACACTTTCGCAGATAACACTAACACACTAGCAAATTGCTGAACATAAGTGGCAATCATATCTTGTGGTTGATTGATTTGTGCTGCTAAATAACCTATTTCGATTAAAGAAGGTTCATCGTTGGCTATAACCTTAGACTGTTCTCCCCTAAGAGAGCCTGTTATGGTTAAATTAGGTAATTGTTGTTGCGTTTTATGCTGAAAAGGCTTCAAAATGAAAGGCCAATTCGATAAACCACAGTAGTTTGTCGTATTTTCAAAAATTGTCCGTGCCATTTGATCAACACTCGCAACTCTACCTGGGTAAAATTCATTAGTAGGTAAAACAAGTTTGGTGTGTTCAGTAAAATATTGCTGTTCAAATGTGTTTACAGCCCATTCAACGCATGCAAATAACCATTGTTGAGTCTCTACATCAATCAGTGGTTTACGGGTAAAAATAAAGTTAAACATACACTAATTATTCAATGTTTGACTCGGTAATGAATCAGCCTGCAATGCTTGGCTACCAAACAAAGGCACCGTTGAGATAGAATGATGATGGCTGCCACTAGATTCTTTCGTTGAATAAGATAAATATATTAACGTTTGGTTATCTTCATCAAAGATACGACGAACCTTTAAACTTTTAAATAAAATACTTTTAGATTGTTTAAAGACGATCTCACCATTTTTAGACCGATCGATTTGCGCAATTTGCGCTGCTGTTATCACCCCAGTTTGCCGGCAAGCAATGCTCATATCAGATGGATCAGCAAAATCTAAATCCGCTTCAACATGGCTAATATGACAAGTAACGCCAGGTATTTTAGGATCTTTTTTAGCTTCAATAACGACATCTTTTGTCGTAAACAAGCCTAAACTAACTTTACCGACATCATCAGAGCAGCCAGCTATTAAAAGTATTGGTATACAGATAAATAATTTATTCATTTCTAAAGATCGCTATGTTAGTTTTACCGGTAGAAGAACGACTAGCGCGATACATTCCTTCGGTGTTAAATGGCATAGTAATATTGCCGTTTTTATCGATCACTATTACACCACCTGTTCCACCAGCCTTAACAAGCACCTTATTAATCACCGTATCGGCAGCTTGTTCAACTGAAATATTCTGATATTCCATTCGAGCACAAATATCTGCGGCAACGTGGTAGCGAATAAAGTATTCACCATGTCCAGTGGCAGAAACTGCACAACTGTTGTTATTTGCATAGGTACCTGCACCAATGATTGGCGCATCACCAATTCGTCCGAATCGTTTTGCAGTCATCCCCCCTGTAGACGTACCAGCAGCTAAATTGCCGTTTTTATCCAATGCAACAGCGCCTACTGTGCCGACTTTATATTCCACGTCTAATGTTTGGTGTGCTGCTTGATAATCTTTTAACTCTTGTGCCTTTTGTTGTAATTTCTTTTTCGCACGTAAAAGCGATTTATACCTTCTCTCAGTGTTAAAATATTGGTTATCCACTAACGCTAAATTTTGTTGTTTCGCAAAGGATTCTGCACCTTCACCGCTTAACATAACATGCACTGAATTATTCATCACAGATTGTGCCAATGCGATTGGACTTTTTACCGTTTTAACACCACTAACTGCACCAGCATTTAATGTTTTACCATCCATAATTGACGCGTCAAGTTCATGGTGTTCATCGTAAGTATAAACTGCACCTTTACCGGCATTAAACAGCGGTGACTCTTCCATAATTTGAATGGCTGCAATAATAGCTTGTTCGCTAGAATGCCCCTTTTCAAGTAACGCGTAACCAGCATTTACTGCTTCAGAAAGCTTTGCATCGTACTGCGCTCTTATTTTGGGTGTCATTTTCTTTTGGCTAATGGCGCCAGCACCACCATGGATAGCGATAGCAAATTTCGCCTCTTCCTCGGCTTTTGTTTGGGGAGTTAATGATAGGCAAATTGCCAATGTGGTTAAATTTAGTGCAGTAAAGATTCTCATAAGCTTATTATTATCATGTTGTTAGCAATACAAAAATTACTCGTATTGATTTAATCGGGTCAGATAACAATACAGCGAGTAGCACAGATTTAAAAGAGGTAATTAACCTTACCTCTATATTTTGAAGTGTATCGGTTTATTCTGGTTGTGCGAAGTGAAAAGCGTTCAGTTTATTGCCATCTAGATCTCTAAAATAGGCGGCATAAAAACCATCAAAATCCCTCGGTCCAGGCTCGCCTTCGCATTTTGCGCCTAAAGAAATTGCTTTATTATATAGCGCATCTACTTGTTCATTTGAATCCATTTCTAAAGCAACCATTACACCATTTCCTACCGTTGCAGCTTGCTCATCGTAAGGTAAGGTGATGCTTAATCCAGGTTTGTCTGGTGCTGTCGCCCAAACGACAAACCGGTCTGTTTCCATAAAACGCCCTGCACCGATCACCGATAATAACTCATCATAAAATGAAACTGAGCGCGGTAGATCATTCGTACCTAATGTGACATAACCAATCATTCTTCTTCTCCTTGAGTAATGTGTTTTAACATGCTTTCAGTAAATTGCTCTTTATCCAATTGCAACTCTTGCTGTTCTGCCTTTTCTTTCACTGCTTGATGTTTTTGATTCACAGACGACATGGTCAGAGTATTGTCATCAAGCTGATAAACTTGTTTTAAACTTTGGTAATAAAAGTCGAGTATTATTAATGCTTGTTGATCACCGTGTTCCATCGCCATGTTATTGATGGTATTTAGTTTTCGGTAAATCTTATTTTGTATCTGTTTTAATTGCCACACATAGTAAACCTGATGAAAATAAGCGGTTTTTCTCAGCCGATGCAATAATGCAGCACACACTGCTAACGCACAAATAACACCGGCAAGGTTATAAGAGAAGTTACTTGGTGCATCGGTATCATTAGCCATTTCAAAGTTAATACTATTATCACTAAATACACTAATAAACAGTGAACCGAATAATAATGATAATAAAGTAAGGCTTATAATAAAGCTGATGATAATGCGATTTAACCGTTGGCGGTATATTATTTTGTCAATGTTTTGTAACTGCATATTAATCTATTAATTTAATTCCAGAGAATCTTGTTACCTTTGCTTCAATAGCGTTAAACCAACTTTCTTTGTTAGTAACAAGGGTTAGGTGTGTTTTTGCTCGAGTTATACCTGTATAAACAAGTTCACGGGATAATAGCTGATTTTCAGCCCTTTCGGGTAATACCATAACAACATTAGTAAATTCACTGCCTTGTGTCTTATGGATTGTCATGGCATAAACCGAATCAAAAGCAGGTAAACGAGAAGGAATAAATTGTGAAAAGCCTCCTTCTTCATTTTCAAAGAAAACAACAAGTTGTCCAACCTCGTTAGGCCAAACAATCCCGATATCACCGTTATATAAACCAAGCGTGTAATCATTGGTAGTGATCATGATAGGCTTACCTTGATAAAGTGCACCACTTAACTGCTGCGATGATACTTCCGTACGAAGCCGTTCATCAATGGTTTCATTGATGTCATCAACACCTAGCGGGCCTACACGCATTGCCGTTAAAATACGAAAATCAGCCAACACTTTAAAGGCTTGCTCAACAGACTCACTCCGCATTACTTGGCGGTAATATTCAACAGCTTGCTGAAAGATAGACTGAATATTTTCATACGAACAACTTACAAGTTCGGCTGGTTTCTCATCTATTTTTTGATGGATTAATTGCCAGCTGAGTGCTGCTTGCCCTTTTATCACCTGAGCTGCTAACTGCCCTATTCCTCCTTCACTAGAGAAACGCCGGCTATATGTTAAATATGTGACATGATCTATGAATTGAGTTTTATGACTAGATAAACCTTTATTCCCTGTCACTTGCATTAAATAATCTGCATTTTCTTTACTATAAACAGCGGAAGATATTGGTGCTAAGTCGGATAATAGACTGCCAGCAGCAACAGAAGGTAATTGTTGGGCATCACCCAATAAAATCACACGACAATTATCAGGTAAAGCGCGTATTACTCTAGCCATCATCGGTAAATCGACCATGGATACTTCATCAATCAACAATACATCAACATTCAGCTTGTTTTGTTGATGATGTTTAAAATTCGGTGAATTTGGAATTACGCCTAATAAGCGATGTAGGGTTTGTGCCTTTGTTGGTATCTTAGCTAATATTTCCGCAGATATGCTCTCACTAAATCCAGAAAGAGCTTTATTGATAGACTCAGATAACCGTTGGGCTGCTTTACCTGTTGGGGCCGTTAGTGCAATTTTTAACGGATTTTGCTCTGCTAGCATTACCAACGCTGCAAGTAATTTAGTAACAGTGTACGTTTTACCCGTGCCGGGACCTCCTGCAATGATGCTGAAATGTTTAGTTAATGCATTTGCAACCGCTATTTCTTGCCAATCTATTTTGTTTAACGTTTGAGCGCCTTGATGATTTTCAACAAATAATTGCGCAAGCATATTTTCAATGAGCTTTATCTTATTTGCGCTCAGCTCTGTTTGTTGTTGATTTACAGAGTGTAGATATTCAATCACTTGTCGTTCAAAACAATAATAACGTCTTAAATATAGATTTTCTTTACTTAAGACAATGGGTAATTCGCCTGAGGCTAAATTATCACAATGAGTGAGTAACTCAGTAAGTACTGTGATGGAAGAAAAGTGATACCCTTGATGAGTGATAACACCTTGTTTATCAGCAAAACGAAAGAGAAAACGCGAAGCTACTTGATTTAAAGGTAAGCATGTATGGCCACTACGTAATGCTTGACTCAACGCAACATGTAAGTGAAATATTTCAGCGATGTTTTCATTGCTTAATGGCTTAGCTTTATCAAACCTCTTCACCAATACAGGTGTTAATTGCAAAGCAAAAAAATAATCTATCGACTCTATCGCATATAAATGGTTTTTAGCATGCATTACCGAAGCATACGGTGCGTTAAAATCACTCTGTTGATTAACGTTAACATTCAACATTTATCTGGTTACTCCTAACTCGACAAATTGACTATCAAAAAGCGAATCAAGTTGGGTCAATAATAAGGATGAGATCGGAGTATAAAAAACCCCAGAATTAGCTTGGTCTGGGTGTATACCGCGAAGATACAAGTACAAAATCCCGCCAAAATGTTGATCTGGATGATAATTAGGAAGCTGTTGTTTTAAGTATCGATGTAATGCCACTGCATAGATCAAGTACTGTAAATCATAATGATGTCGTTGAATATCGCCAAGTAGCGCAGATGGCAAATAGTCACTAAAGTTGTGACCTAAGTGTGTTGATTTATAATCACAGACATAATATTTCCCTTGATGCTCAAAAACTAGGTCAATAAAACCATGCATCATCCCTTTTAATGTCTTAAATGCAGGTAAATATAACTGTCGTTGAACCTCAGGCATAAGGTGCATCTGACATTGTTGCTTTCGATGATTTAGCAAAAAGCTAGTCAGCGCTTTTGTACTCACTTTTTCTAGTGGGAAGTAAAACTCTACTTCTTTTAAGCATCGAGCGTTATCTAATGAAGATAAACTTAAATTTTCAACAACCTGTGGCTCAATTAACGTTGTATCAACAATATCATCTAGCCATTCATATAAATGTGTTTGCTCAAAGCCATCAGGCAGCGCTCCGTATTTACTCAGTGGCCACTGGCAATCAACAGCCCAATGAGGATCATCGAACGAAGCATGTTCTAAAATATCATGTAATAGATTACCGGCAGCTGCGCCTTTAGTTAATGCAAACCTTAATTGACCTTGATGATCAACATTAAGTATTTGATTGGATAATTCGCTTTGGCTATTTAGGGGGTCGTCATTACGTTCTGGTTGGGAAACCCCTACATCTCGTAAATTTCGATTTAAGGCGGTAAACGATGTTAACCACCAATCACGCTCAATGTTACCTTGAAATTTAGCAACTTCGGCATTTGCGACATCTGGTTGTTTTTGCTGGTAATACTCTACTGAAATATCATCGACTACCGTAATGGTAATTTCATTAGGCTGATCATCGGCTAACTGCGAAATAGCACTTAATAAATCATCATTGGCAGATAACATTAAGGTTTTGCCTAAGGGTGATAAATGATACTTATCAAATGGCGTGGTAAGCACAAAGCAATGTTGTTCGGCTCTAGTAACCGCCACATACAATAATCGAATCGACTCTGCATAAGCTTCATTAGCCATCGCAGTTAATGCTTGTTCGTCTGCGGACAAGGTGACTCGCGCACGTTCATTATCATCATGATAAGCAATTGCTTGTATATTTTTAGTGCCGAAACGTAGCGGATTCTTAGCTCGGGTACTAAAAGGAATAAATACAACAGGATACTCTAATCCCTTAGCACCATGTTGTGTCACTATTTTGATTAGATTCTCTTCACTTTCTAACCTAAGTTCTGTTTCCTGGTCTGGTAATTCTTGTTGATACTGTTGCTCAAGCCAGTGTAATAATTCATCTGGTTGTCTTAACTGCTGACTTTTGGCCTGCAACAACTCAAATAAATGCAATAAGTTGGTTAAACTACGTTCACTCTCTTGACCTTGTATTGCTATTAACGTGTGCATCAACTTCAGTGCCATTGTGACAAAACCTTGTGATACCCAAATGGTTTTTAAATCAATAAATAACTGTTTGTATTGTTGCCATTGAAGATCATCATTTCGAATATTGTAATACTCGCTAGGCGCTATAGATAATAGAGGATTTGCCATAGCGCTACAAAAATAACGGTCGCTTTCAGGAGTTAAAATACCTTTTAATAATGGGATCAAGTGTTGAGTTTCTTCACTGTGCCAAAGATTGGTGCGATCACTTAGGTAAACCGATGACAATCCAGCTTGTTTCAACGCCTGTTTAATCTCTTGTGCTTCCGCACCATCACGAACTAACAAAGCAACATCTTGAGCCCGTAATTTTGGTTGTTCTTTCAGAAGGGAAATAATTTTATTTGCACACCAAGTCGCCATCAACTGCCTAAAAGGCTGAGTAACCGGTTTATCATTTTCAGCTGGAAAATGTATAAAACTTAAGGCTTTTTCGCAATTAAGTAAGTTTGAACGTGGATTAGGCGAAGCCTCAACTAAATTGTAATCAATACCAAAACCAAAAACGGGTTTAGCTTCACCGGATAAAGCATTTCCATAAAAAAGTCTGTTGTAACCTGTGATCATCTCCTTAGATGATCGCCAGTTAGTGTTCATACGCCATCGATAAGTTGCTGCTTTACGGGCCGCCATGTAGGTAAAAATATCGCCACCACGAAAGCCATAAATTGCTTGTTTTGGGTCACCTATCATCACTAACCCTGTATTTTCTTGATCTTGATAAAGCGCATTTAAAATACGGTATTGATCTTGATCAGTATCTTGAAATTCATCGACGAGAGCAAAAGGATATTGTTCCGTCAGTGTACGAATTAAGGGTTGAGCACTGCTTTCTGAAAGGGTATCTGCTAAGGACTGGATTAAATCATCAAAACTTAAGATTTTTTGTTGTTTTTTTTGCTCAACGACATTTTCATTAATAGTTGCTAACCCAGAAGTAATTGCCTTTAAAGCATACAGTTTACGAATATCACTTAGTAAGGAATCTTTACGCTTCTTAATAAGGTTTACCGTTGAAAATATCTCAACAAGTTGCTCCTTAACCTTTGAGCGGCCAAAGCGCCGTCCGTTAAAAAAACTGGTTGGCATTGTTTCTTGACTGTGTTCGTAATTGTCACTACAGGCTTTTAACCAATCCAGTAATTGCGTAAATTCTACTTTTCTACTTTCTTGTTCTTTTACGGGTTTACCATCTATTAACTGTTCAAATAAAAAAGGTTGGGCTTTGATTAAATCGTTATGAGCTTGCATTGCTAACTGACAAAACTGAGCTATTTCATCGTTCGGCTCTTTTACCTCAATGGGTTCACGGTACCCTATTAGCCGACTAAATTGTTGTGAAAACGTCTGCGGTGTTAACCAAAACTCGCTCACTAATGCAAACGTATCTGGCTCCTGAATCGATAAAGTTCGATACCAATCTTCAATCGCTAAGGTGATAATGTCATGCTGTTGGGCTTCTAAATTAGCGTTAAACGCTGTGCCTGTTGCAAAAGCGTGTTGTGATAACACTGTTTTACAAAAGCCATGTATGGTGTAAATTGCAGCTTCATCTAAAAATAATAAAGCCCTTTTTAATAACGCCTTAACTTCATTTGATGGTGTAATGTTGGCAATTTCAGTAAAAAAATCGTCAGTTAAAATTAACGCATCCCAATCGTTTAACGTGGTCCGTAAAAATTGATCAATTCTGCCTCTAATTTCTTCCGTTGCGTCTTTGGTAAAAGTCATCACCAATATTTGCTGTACAGTAAGTTTTCGCTCTAATAATAAACGTAAATAAATCCGAGTAATATTAAACGTTTTCCCTGTTCCTGCGCTTGCTTCAATTAAATGACGGCCTTTCAATGGCATATTCGCCACCATTAAGGGTAAAAATTCAATAGATGACATTACACTTTCTCCTTAGTAAACAAAGAGAATAAATTGCCGTAAACCTCAGATACTGACTGTAAAAATGATGATAGCTCAGGGCATTGCCGCCAAAAATACTGTACATAGGGATCTTGTTGCAACCCTTGATTATTCGCATCACCTTGCCATAGTTTATCTAGTTGTTGTTGTTCAAACTCTTTGGCGTTTTCGATCATTAACGCTAAATCTGCATTGGTTAAACAGGCGATATTTTGCCCTTGAATAAAATGAAGTATTAACCTTGTTATTGTTTGCCAATCGACTTGAGATAAAGATAATGTAATAATTTTTTGTGCCTTGTTATCAAAGAAATAGCCAGTACATTGACTCGCATCAATATTCATAATAGCGTCGGAACTCTCAGCGCATTGCTGTGCTTGTCGCAATAAGGCTAAAGAAAAATATAAATGAAGATAATCTTTTGCTTTCGGAGTGCTTGCCCTTACGACGATTAATTTATTGTTTTTCGTCATGACTCGATGCGTTAAATTTATCGAGCTACTTAACAGTGCGTTTTCTATGGTGACGGGTACTTGAAGATCCTGCTCGATAACTTCACCGAATAATGTCTCATTAATATGATGATAAAGCGCTTCGCTATCATCAAGCAGTTTATCAATATCTTCTTTTCCCGTTGAAGAATCGGCAAATTTTCCCGATAACCCTGCGTATTGCTGCCAATAAGCTAACACCTCATGTTTTGACGTTGTTTGAGCTTTTGATGAATGTTGCAATAAATCGATAAGTGCATGCTGTTTAAGCAGGTATTTGCTTAAGTGATCTGCAACGAACGGCTCACTATTTGATAATTCAACCGTTTGTTGTGCTAAAAACAACCCTAATTGTTGTTCTGCAAAATATTTACTTGGGTGAGCTAAAAAGCGAAGTAATTGTTTAACATCAATAGTCTCAAGTGACTTTTCAGCTTGCTCAGGAATATTAAATGGCATTGAATCTTGGCGCTCTGTTACTTGAGCACTACTGACTCTTTGACCTAATGTAAACCATTTAGCATCAAAACTCGGGTATTCATTCTGATAGTTCGTTAAGCTATACGGATGCATGGCTAGTTGTCTAATATGTTGGTTTTGATCAGCAAAACATTGCCAGCCGTAACCTAAATGCAAGTATTCACATAATTCATTGAGTACAATAGACGGTTGTTTTGGTTTGTTATTCTTTATACTACGACCTTGATAACTCAAATATAATGCTTGCCTAGCTGATAATAGCCCTTCTAAAAATAGATACCTATCATCTCCCCGACGAGATCGATCACCAATGCGGGGCTTAGCTTGAGAAAGTAAGTCAAAACCAAACGGTGTTCTAACACGTGGAAAGTCACCATCATTAAGGCCTAATATGCATATTACTTTAAAGGGAATGCTGCGCATCGGTAACATAGAACAAAACGTCACTTGCCCTATCATAAAATGACGACCTGGATCAGGTTGACTAAAGTGTTCAGTGAGAAACTCTCTCACGATACTAAGTTCAATCTCTTCGTCAAAACTTCCTTGTTGGGTATACGTTAATAAGTGATCAATGGCTGTCGAAATTAGCGCAATACTATCATGACTTTCATCGAAAAATTCCAGTAACATGTCGCTTAATAATAGATGCCACTTTTCAGGCGTTTTACTTCGATTCAACGCTTGACTAAACTGTTGTAACCGTTCGATTAGCTCCATTAATAAACCGAGTAGAACTGCGTCTTGACCTTCTATATCTGGTAGCAATAAATGCTCATCAAAAATAACTTCATTGTCACCATAAGCAAACCCTTGCAGTAAGCGAGAAAAGCCGTTTTCCCAAGTAAATTGATTAGAAGCATTCTCAACGTTAAGCACTTGCGCCTTGTGTTGCGCATCTAATCCCCAATGAATAGCGCTTTTTTCCAGCCATATCGCCATTTTATCTACATCAGCGGGCTGTAATTTAAAACGATTTTGCAATGCTGATAATCGTAACCAGGAAATTATTTGACTAATTTGAAAACGACTATCAGGCAACGACAGCATCTCAGTAAAAGCGATAACTAAAGGATCTGAATTTTTGGCAACACGATCTGCAATAGAACACGGTAATGGCGGCACATCATTATCATAATCTTGCCAGCCCTGTGCGAATACCGCATTTACATATGGCGCATAATCTTCAATTTGAGGACACATTACCAACACATCTTTCGGTGTTAAGGTATCATTCTGATTAAATTGGTGTAGTAACCAATCATGAACACCTTGAACTTCACGAAGAGCGCTATGAGCGCTAGTGATCACAATAGAGTCATCGATCTGATTTACTGGATGTTGCCGTTTATCAGTTAAAGTTAGTATATCGTGTTGAATAGACTGTAAGACTGTTAGCGATGACTCATCTTGAGAGTCACCTCGGTCAAATGCATCAATGCTAACAGTACTATATTGTTGTATTAAAGAAAGAAACTCTCGCCCTTGTTGCCCTAAATTTGCAAGTAAAGGGTTACCCACAGATTCATGCATCTGATCAAGGTTATTTGTCCATTTATTTAATTGTTGGATAGCCTGTTTTTCACTCACAATATCACCCCAATAGTCAAAACAAGGGTTAAGATGATAAAAATGAACTTGTGTATATTGGCTCACTTGCTCCAAAAATGATAACCAAATTGGTGCCATTGCATTGATACCAAAGAAGCTAATACGTTTAGGTAATAAATCCGATTTTTCAGGCAATTGAGAAATCGCATTATTAACAAGTGCAATTGGGTCATACGATTGTGTACGAGTTAACATCGCCCACAACTTTCGTTGCCAGCACTCATCTTTTGCTAAAGTACTTGTTTGATTGAACTCATCAGGTATAACGTTATTTTGCCACTGAGTTAACCAATCGGGGCGATAAATCAAATACTGTTCGTATAAATCAGCAACTTGGCAAGAAAGTTGATAACGCTTTAATGGATCATGCTGAGATACATCACTAAACCAATATTCTGTAACAGAGCTAAAATCGCTATCTTCGATAATTTCACTGGATGCTAACAACTGATAAATTCGCCAACTTAATGCTTCTCGAGTGAACGGATCTTGATCTATCATATGTTTTGGCAACACCAAAGCGCGCATTAATTTCCACAAGAATTGGGCTGGCAATGCATATTGATGATTAAAGCTTATACCTGATGATTGAGCTAAAGACATACTCAACCAGTGTTGCATACCTGCATTTTGTACAATATAAACGTCTTGTGAAAACAACGGTAAAGGTGAAATTTCTTGGATTTTACTTGCTAACAGCAATAAATTTTCCGTTTTATTTGCCGGGTAAAGGTATATCAAAATGACATCCACTAAAGCGTTTTACTTTACGGTGAATTTAATCATATCAACCAAAGAAACTCTAGCAGCGTTTAACCCCTAACGTAGCTTTCAGGTTAAATTTCATTCGGTTCGTTGATTGCGAGTTATTTTAACGAATGAAATCAAGATGCTTTTGGTAGAAATCACCTACTATCGGAAGATGTGTGCGTTGGCCAGTTAAGGCATGATAAAACCCTGTACACCAAAGTACGATAATACCTAAACATAATACCCAACCAACAAAAGGTACTAAAGCAAGTAATGCTCCGGTGATAATTAACCCCAGTGAATCCCTTAAATGAAATTTGGCTAACGCAGAGCGTTGATCACCATAGATGAAAAATGCAACTACCCATCCTAGAATAGTCATATAAGACAACACGGAAACGACTTTTACTACATCATATTTCAATCGACTATACGCACGAAAATACATAACGTTACCTCTTAATCGCTATTTTCTCACCAGATAGAAATGGTATTCACACCAGCAAGAATCCTTGTATGTCTTAACCATAGTGAATAAACATATAAGCTTCAATAATGCTTATGTGAATAATTTGTTAAATGATCGTTAGCGATTAGGTAAGTAATTTATTTTAAAGTTAATCTAAGCAGGTAAATTTTTTAGATTGAATACTTATAGTGAGGCCTGGTTTTATAGCTAAAGAATTAAAAAGCGTTAAAAGTGTCAGATTTTAAATGAACAAGAAGGGAGTAAAGATATAGTGATAAAACAATTACGGACGCTATTAGCTTATTAGCGCCCGTTTGCATTCATTAGCGTTTAATATTAACCATTTACACGCTTTTCAGCTGCAACTTTTAAACCTGTATTAGCAAGTGCAGTTAAGTTTTCAGATACGACACTTTTAGGTAATTTACCTATCATCATTGCACCTGTTTCATTAGCATTTGCTGAAGCAGCAAATTGCAAAAGGTTTTTACCATTACATTCTACCGTATCAAAAACACGGCGAATCTTAATTCGTTGTGATTTCAAGTAACTACGTAATTTTGATTTTGCATCAGCAGCAACAAATTCACATAAATTTTGCGCAACATTATTTGCTTGAGCTTTAGGTGCTATAGTAGAAAGAAGGAATGTAACTAAAATAACAATAATGAGGTTTTTCATGGTGACCTTTTCCAAAAAAGTAGATTAATAACTTTATAGAAACTGCAAGCATGATGAGATTTTTGATCACTTAGGTAGCTCCACTGTCATAGAAAATCCGTAGACTGGTAGCTTTGCGTAATACTCTTTCAAGTATCTTGCCGTTTCTAGCTGCGCGCATTGTATAGATATCAACCAAAGATGCAAGCAATAGTTTTTCTTTTTTTTAACTATTTAAACTTACTGTTCAGGCAAGCGACAAAAAGATAAAATGTCTTAGAAAAATAAAATGTGTAAGGTTTAAAATGGCAATCGAAATAGAAGTTTCTTCTCAGCCCATCGAGTTATATAAATTATTAAAGATAGCTAACCTAGTCAGTGGTGGCGGTGAAGCAAAAATTGTTATCACTGAAGGCTATGTGTATTTAAATGGTGAGCCGGAGTTTCAAAAACGTAAAAAAATTTTCCATCAAGATATCGTGCAATTTAATGGTGAAGAAATCCAATTGATATGTTTTCAAGCACCTAGTTTACCTCAAAAAAAGAAAAAACGCGTTAGTGAAAGCTCAACAAGTAAACAGCCTAATTCTATACAAATAAAAGGTGGTCGTAAGAAAATATCACTGTAGTTTGACAGTAAATATCTAAGATTATGCTTTATTAGCCTAATTAACTTGTCTGTATTTACTTCAATAGGCAATTAACTACATTTTTCTCTTTTGCACCTTTCCCCCCCCTGTTAGAATAAGAGCACTATATTTATAATATTCTCATGATTCATACGGAACAATAAAATCCATGCGTACTAGCCAATATTTACTTTCAACTTTGAAAGAAACCCCAGCGCACGCTGAAGTAATTAGCCACCAATTAATGCTACGAGCAGGTCTTGTACGCAATGTTGCCTCAGGTTTATATACTTGGTTACCCACCGGGCTTCGTGTTTTAAGAAAAGTAGAACAAATTGTCCGTGAAGAAATGACAAAAGCAGGTGCTATTGAAACATTAATGCCAATGGTTCAGCCCGCTGATTTATGGCAAGAATCTGAACGTTGGGAAGATTACGGTCCAGAACTGCTAAGGCTTCAAGATCGCCATGAACGCTCTTTTGTTTTAGGCCCTACCCATGAAGAGGTGATTACTTCAATCATACGCAACGAAGTTAACAGCTACAAACAATTACCTTTAAATGTTTTTCAAATTCAAACAAAATTTCGTGATGAAATACGCCCACGTTTTGGCGTAATGCGTGGTCGAGAATTTTTAATGAAAGACGCCTACTCATTTCATATCACCGATGAATGTTTGAAGAAAACCTACCAAACCATGTTCGACGCATATTGTCGAATATTTGACCGATTAGGCTTAGATTTCCGTCCTGTTGTTGCTGATAATGGTTCAATTGGTGGTGAAGGTTCACATGAATTTCATGTTCTTGCTGATTCAGGTGAAGATGATATTGTTTTTTCTGATAGCTCTGAATACGCAGCAAATATCGAAAAAGCCGAAGCATTAGCTCCAGTAGGTGAACGCCCTCATGGCACTCAATCAATAAAAGAAGTAGCAACACCTGATGCTAAAACAATCGATGCAGTGGCAACAACATTAAACATTGCAGTCAACCAAACCGTTAAAACATTGCTTGTTCAAGGTGCGACAGAAGATCATCCTGTTATAGCCCTAGTGGTTAGAGGCGACCATCAACTTAATGAAGTTAAAGCTGAAAACCTGCCACAAATTAGCAGTCCTTTAACGTTTGTAACCGAAGAGCAAGTACAACAAACAGTTAATTGTAATATTGGTTCAATCGGCCCTATAGGCTTATCAATTCCAGTGATCGTTGACCGTAGTGCTGCACATTTAGCTGATTTCGTTTGCGGTGCAAATAAAGATGGCTTTCATTATACCGGAGTCAATTGGGATAATGACTTATCCAATTATACGGTGGCAGATATTCGTAACGTTGTTGAAGGTGATCCAAGCCCTTGCGGTAAGGGTAAAATAGTTATCAAACGTGGTATTGAGGTTGGACATATTTTCCAATTAGGTAACAAATACGCAAAAGCAATGAATTGCGGAGTGCTCACTGAATCGGGTAAGAATCAAACCTTAACCATGGGTTGTTATGGTATTGGCGTATCTCGAATAGTGGCAGCTGCCATTGAACAAAATCACGATAAATACGGCATAAAATGGCCAAAAGCTATTGCACCATTTCAGGCCGCTATTGTGCCAATGAATATGGCTAAATCAGAACGGGTAAAAGAAACAGCTGAAAACTTATACAAGCAATTAACCAGTGTAGGAATAGATGTTTTATTTGATGATCGAAAAGAACGCCCTGGTGTGATGTTCGCAGATCATGAATTAATTGGTACTCCCATTTTATTGATTGTCGGCGAACGTAATTTAGACGACAACAAAATTGAAGTAAAAAACCGTATAACTGGCGAAAAATCATTACTTGATATCACAGATGCTTTAAGTCTATTTGATTAATGATACCTCAGAATAACGGCTAAGAACTTTTTTAGCCGTTCATATTAACTTTGTATTTACTTTTGGTGTGATACACTTTAGTTGTATCACTTTAATCTGGAGTAAATATGAAGTATCTTCTAGGTGCCCTAACCTTATTCATCGCACCACACATTTCCGCAGCTGAGAACTTATTTAACTGGCACCAAATTCAAGCAGAAAAACACACGAGTAATTCAGGTATCGGTGTTCAGTATAAGCAAGGCGATAAATTTTCTCTTAACACTAATATTTTAGCATCTTTTGATGTTGGTGATTCATTTACGGTTAACTTAAATGATGATCAAAGCTACCCCGCTAGCATCATTAAAATTAAACATAAAGCGCATACCAAGCATATAATCGCGCATATCCAACAACAAGATCGAAAACTACCCATTGTGATTACGATGGGGAAAAATCAGTTTTTTATGCGTATTGTGGCACCAGAAACCACATGGGTCGCCCAGGGTAAAAAACAATCAGGTTGGTTAATCGAAGAAAAACTAAAACACCATGCGTCACTCACCAATGATGTGAAAATACCCCACAAAGAAGTTGGAACAAAACATAATAAAATAACAGCCCCTAAGCAAAAACACTTCGCTACTCCGCTCATTAACAGCAACTCTTCACTTCCTGCAAAAGCAAAAAGCACTGCGGTAAACAATGCAAATGTTGATGTATTATTTGTCTATGCCATTCCACAAAGCTTTATCGACAGTGAATATAATGGTGATGTACTAACGCGTATTGAACATCTAATTGAAGTAACTAATCAAATTTATATTGATAGTAATGTAAATATGCAAATAACAGCGGCTGATATAATCTCAGTAGAATATCCAACTGATTTAGATTCAGATGCTGCACTTGATGATATTACTTTCAAAGAACATGAAGCATTTACTGATATAGATAATATACGCTTTGAGAAAGGTGCCGATATGGTTGCCCTATTACGCCCTTTTGTTGATGGTGATTCAGCCTGTGGTCTAGCATGGGGTAATGCAACTATTGCTAATTCAACAAATTATATGTTTAGTCATACCAGTATCGATTGTGGTGATTATGTACTCGCCCATGAGTTAGGCCATAATATGGGGCTAGCACATTCTCGTGCACAAGGAGATACAGGTTATACATTCCCTTATGCTTTAGGGTATAGAATACAAGATGTAAATAATGGCTTTTCATCCGTAATGGCCTATTCTGTCAACAACGCTGGAAAAATATATAAATTTTCTAATCCTGATATTTTGTGTACAGAGTTGCCCTGTGGTATCGATAGAAATGATCCTGTCAATGGCGCGGATGCCAGTTATGCCTTAAATCAAGTAAATATAGAATTAGAGAACCTATTTCAAGCAGAGCCTAATTTAATTCTTGCAAATGAAGCTCTCGTGAACATAACAGATAACAATTTAAAGCAATGTTTAGCAAGTACAATCAACAATGGCAATATTAAATATGCTGGCCAAGTGACTGATCTTTACTGTAGCTATAAAAATGTTGATTTACTCAATGGCATTGAGCATTTTCCAAATATTGTTAGCTTAACGTTAGATAGTAATAATATAAGCAATTTAACACCGCTTTCAGGGCTTACAAAACTTTCATACTTATCATTATCAGATAACAATATTAATGATATTAGTGCGTTATCACAAACAAGCCAGCTGACCAATGTGTACCTTGATTTTAACAGTATTGTTGACATATCTGCACTATCTGGCAATCACAAAATAAAACAACTTTGGATCAATGATAATAACATTGAAAGTTTATCGCCGCTTGCTGAAATGACAGAGCTTTATTACTTATATGCAAACAGTAATAGCATTCAATCTATTGATGTATTAGAAAACCTAACCGCCCTTGAATACTTATATTTAACAAGCAACAACATCAGTGATATTTCTGCTTTAGCAGATCTTTCTTTTTTGAGGTTTTTATACCTAGGCTACAATGATGTAATTGATGTAACACCGCTTAAAAACTTAGATAAATTAGAAATTTTAGCGCTTTATCACAATGAAATTACTGACATCTCGTCTCTCTTAAGTTTATTTTCACTCGAAACGCTTGAAATAGATAATAATGATATTGTTACGATTCCTTTTGGCGAACAAATGCCAAATTTGAACGTGTTATTAATGAACAACAATGCATTACAAAGTATTGAAAATATCAGTCAGATGCCATTTTTAGAAAGGTTGAATTTAAAAGATAACAATATAAATGATATTAGCGCTCTACACACGTTAACTAACTTGGAAGATTTAACGCTAAGCAATAACCCGCTCGTCAATACAACTAGTTTGAGCGAATTAACGCAGTTAACTAAGTTGTTACTTGATAACACTCAAATAAATTCTTTGGCCTTTGTAAATAACCTTTATAAGCTATCCACCCTTAATATCGCGAATACTTTAGTTAATGATATTTCAGCTTTACAGTATGCGTTAGCGTTAAACGACTTAGACATCAGTAACACAAATGTGACTGATGTTACTGCCCTATTTGAGCTTCATAATCAATGGCAAACAATAAATATTTCAGGATCGACAAGTATCAAATGTTGGCAACAAAATTATATCGAACATTATTTTAACATCAATAACCTCTTTAAAGCGTCATCGTGCAATCCAGCTAGTGATTTACAAGATTTTGATGATGATGGCGTTAACAACGACACTGAACTTGCCAATGATACCAATCCTATTTATCACAATACTCAACCAGGTATTGTTCACTTTCAATTGACTCATCTGAACCTTGAAGAAAATAGTGAAATCAATGTGTTCAAAGTTGTTCGTTCTCAAGGTGGTAGTGGCGAAATAAGTGTCGATTTAAAAGCAAATGCTGAAACAGCTACCGCAGGAAGTGACTATGTAGAGTTATCGCAAACATTGACCTTTGCAGATAACGAGTTTTTTAAAATACTTTATTTATCATCGGTAAGAGATAATGACTTTGACCAGGGTAAAACCTTTAATCTTACCTTAGAGAATATATCTACTGGTAGTATTGGTACCCCAAATAAAATTGATGTGACAATACAAGATACCGACCAAGCCAATATTTCTTGGTTAACACAAAGTTTAGAAGTTTCCGAGAGTGAAGGTAGTTTTACCGTAACTATACAACGGCCCAATCAAGCACCTAACGAAGCGTCAGTGACAGTTGGTTCTATAGATGCTAGTGCAGAAAATGATGTGCATTATCAATTTGAAGAAAAAGTGATTGATTTCGCACAAGGTGAATACACTAAAGACATAACTGTTAACATCATCAATAACAATGATTATTCAGGCGATCGTGTTTTTTACTTAACACTATCAAATGCCAATGGAGCTGTAATCAATGATGAAGATAAAAATCTTTCAATCACCATTTTAGAAGATGAACAACCTGCCGTTGGCAACGTTGCATTCACCACAGCTAACACTTCAGTAAACGAAGGTACTAATGAAATATCATTAATAGTCTCCCGTTCAGATGGTGCTGATGGTGAGTTATCGGTTAACTATCAAACCAATGATGTTAGTGCATCAAGTGGCAGTGATTATGAGTTAACCGAAGGTACAATAACCTTTGAAGACGGTGAATTACAAAAAACGCTCACCGTTAACATTACCAATGACACCATTGATGAAAGCGATGAAACATTTACCGTGACACTATCGGCAAATGACTTGAGCTTAATTGGCGAAATCAGTACGATTACTGTCACTATTGTTGATAATGACAGCACTACTCCACCTCCAACTACTGGTGGTGGAAGCAGCAGTAGTAGTGGAGGCGGTGCTATTTGGTACCTGTTCTCGCTGCTTATTATTAGTACGATGGTTAAGCGTAGATACTAAAATTAACCGATGAAGCGATTATACTCAAACAATTTAACTTATCTTTAGCGCGCTAAAGTAGCGCTAAGTAAGTTAACGATTTATTTCGATTTGTCTTGCAATAAAAAAACGCCACTCAATGTGGCGTTTTTTATCTTCGATTATGAGTAAACTAAAACAACAAGGTTAATGTTCGACAAGCTCTTTTTTAGATTCAAAACTTAACACGAGCTTATCTTTTTTCACCCCTACTTTGGCAACGCCACCTTGTACTAAATCTCCAAATAACAGTTCATTAGCCAATGGTTTTTTCAGGTGTTCTTGAATCAGACGAGACATTGGTCTAGCGCCCATCGCTTTATCATAACCATTAACGGCAAGCCATTTTTTCGCATCTTTGGTTAATTCAAGAGAAACGCCCTTATCGTCAAGTTGAGCTTGTAACTCAACAATGAATTTATCCACTACTTGGTGTATTACATTGTCATCTAAATGATTAAACCAAATAATATTGTCTAAGCGGTTTCTAAATTCAGGTGAAAATATTTTATTGATTTCATTCAATGCGTCATAGCTGTGATCTTGTTGTTTAAAACCAATAGATTGTCTTGTTGTTTCTGCTACACCAGCATTTGTTGTTAAAACTAGCGTAATATTTCGAAAGTCAGCTTTACGGCCATTGTTATCAGTTAATGTTCCGTGATCCATTACTTGCAATAAAATATTGTAAACATCAGGATGTGCTTTTTCAATTTCGTCTAATAACACAACAGCATGTGGATGTTTAATCACAGCGTCAGTTAATAACCCACCTTGTTCATAGCCTACATAGCCGGGAGGTGCACCAATTAATCGACTTACCGCATGCTTTTCCATGTACTCAGACATGTCATAACGTAATAGCTCAACTCCAAGCACTTTAGATAACTGCTGCGTCACTTCTGTTTTACCGACACCTGTAGGGCCAGCAAATAAAAATGAACCAACCGGTTTGTTTTCTTGACCTAAACCAGCGCGAGATAAACGTATCACAGATGTTAATTCATCAATGGCATGATCTTGACCAAAGACGACTAATTTAAGATTTCTATCCAAAGTATGTAAACTATCTTTCTCAGAAGATGATACTGACTTTTCAGGGATCCTTGCCATTTTTGCCACTATTGTTTCAATATCGCCATCATTAATGACTTTTTTACGTTTAGAGCTGGCAAGCAATTGTTGTTTCGCACCTGCTTCATCAATAACATCTATTGCTTTATCAGGTAAAAAACGTTCATTAATATATTTAGCTGACAACTGAGCTGCTGCACGCAATGCTTTATTGGTATAGCGAATACCGTGATGCGACTCATACTTTTCTTTCAAACCTTGTAAAATTTTTGTGGTGTCATCAATACTTGGTTCAACAATATCAATTTTTTGGAACCTTCTTGCTAATGCGCGATCTTTCTCAAAAATATTTTGATATTCCTGATAAGTTGTAGAGCCCACACAACGTAATTTACCTGACGACAATAATGGTTTAATTAAATTAGAAGCGTCCATCATACCGCCAGAAGCAGCGCCTGCACCGATAATCGTATGTATTTCATCTACAAATAAAATGGCATTACCTTCTTGCTCAAGTTCTTTCAATAATGCTTTGAAGCGTTTTTCGAAATCACCACGATACTTGGTACCAGCAAGTAATGCTCCTAAATCTAAAGAGTATATAGTTGTGTCAGCTAAAAATTCCGGTACTTTTTCTGAAACAATTAGGTTTGCCAAGCCTTCAGCAATAGCTGTTTTACCTACCCCTGCTTCACCAACAAATAATGGATTATTTTTGCGACGACGCCCAAGCACTTGTAACGTTCTTTCTAACTCACTTGCACGACCTATAAGCGGATCAATTCTGCCGATTTTTGCCTGTTCATTTAAGTTTGTGGCAAAATTTTCCACGGTGCGCGGTTCTTCTTCTTGCTGATTTATTTCTTCATGTGCTTTATTAGTTGATTGACCTTCCGTTTTAGCAATACCATGAGAAATGTAATTAACAATATCTAAACGGTTAATATCAGATTTTTTAAGAAAATAAGCCGCTTGAGATTCTTGCTCACTGAATATGGCAACTAAGACATTTGAGCCACTAACTTCGCTTTTCCCCGACGATTGCACATGAAAAACAGCGCGCTGTAATACCCGTTGAAACCCAAGGGTAGGTTGAGTTTCACGCTCTTCTTCTTCCGCTGGGATCACAGGTGTAGTTTCGGCAATAAAGTCGAGTAACTCCTGCCTGAGCTTTATCATATCAGCGCCACAGGCCTTTAGGGCTTCTATTGAAGAGGGGTTATCTAACAACGCCAACAACAAATGCTCTACCGTCATAAATTCATGACGCGATTCTTTCGCCTGACGAAAGGCCATATTTAACGAAATTTCTAAATCTTTATTTAACATAGGCTACTCCACTTCGACACTACGCAAAATCATACTTTTTCCATCGTACACATTAAAGGATGCTGATTTTCTATCGCATAATCGCATACTAAACTGACTTTGGTTTCAGCTACATCTGCAGTAAATGTGCCACAACGACCTTTACCTTTGTAATGAACTTCAAGCATAACATCGGTTGCTTTTTCTTCGTTCATACCAAAAAACTTTTTTAATACGTCGATGACAAAATCCATCGGCGTGTAATCATCATTTAACAACACTACATTGTACATAGGCGGTTTTTGATGTTGATCAACAACCTCATCTTCTAACAATTCTTGGTTGTCGAATATTTCTTTCCAATTGCTCATTCTTTTATATTAGTCTGTGGTAGAAAAATTTGCTTTAACAATTTTGTTAAAAATTAAAAATAATAGGTTAATTAGTTGTGAATAATACTTGACTAATTTATTTTATTATCTACGATTTAAACAGTGACTATTTTTTAGTCACTGTTTACTGAACTTAATGTTTCTGGGGAAGCATACCGAATTACCGATGAATTTAGAAGGAAGTTGATGTATGGCTCACGGTAAAGTGAAGTGGTTTAACAACGCAAAAGGCTTTGGTTTTATCCGTCCTGATGACGGTGGTGAAGATATTTTCGCGCACTATTCCACAATAGAAATGGACGGCTATCGTACATTAAAAGCAGGACAAGATGTTGATTACGAACTAAATGCGGGGCCAAAAGGTCATCACGCATCTGTGATCAAACCGTCCGACTTTGACGATGTAACTGAATAGTAATACCGATAATAAAAAAACACAGCTGAGGCTGTGTTTTTTTATGTCTACTACATGAAAAGACTACTGCATCGCTTTCATGTGCTCAATGATGCAATCACCAAAACCAGAACTTGTTAGCATGGTGCTATCTGCTATTTTATTTGCTAGATCATAAGTGACTGTTTTTGCCCTTATCGCATCACGCATCCCTTTTACAATATTTTCTGCCGCTTCGTGCCATCCAATATGTCTTAACATCAATACAGCAGCAAGCAGTAAAGCGCTAGGATTTACTTTATTTAACCCTGCATACTTTTGAGCCGTGCCATGGGTTGCTTCAAATACGGCCGCATTATGGCTTAAATAACATGCGGGTGTAATGCCTGTTGTATTGCTTAACGTAGATAACAAACTTTGTAAGCTCGGCCCGTAAGCAAATGGTGCGACTAACACTTGATATTCAGCAGGGTTTAAAACAAGTTGTGCTATCATCGACTCAACACTAATGTCTTTAATTGTGATATCAGTACCTGTTTTAGGATTAACAATACTCACCCATGGACCACCATTAATAACTTTGCCATCAAATTCTGTTTTTGCTAATTGATATCCCCAACGACAAATTGCATCTGTAAAATCTGCGGTATTTCCGCCGTCATGTATTAAGGCAACACTTCTTTTATCTTGTGCAACCGCATGCTCGATCGCCTTTTTTAATAATTGTTCCACATCAGAACGATCAATAGCGATGGTACTCGTAAAACGTTCATCATCCGTTTGTTGATTGTGTTCTTTATTGGAAAGTAAGGTGGGTTGGCTTTGAAATACGTCAATATGTATTTGTTGTTGATGATTAATGAATTTAGGTAATCCATCAAAGCATTGAAACGAAAATATACTTTGTTTTACTTTTAACTGTTCACGCAATTGAATGCTTAACGATTGTAAGCCGCTACCTATTGGCGCATCTAACGGCCCTTTAATCCCAACTTTATATTGTTTGAATGCTTGAACGGTTTCATCAGGCAGCCAAATATCGTCATTAAAATGTTCAGTCGCACTAACACCGGCGTAGGTTTTCAACCAAGCGATACGTTTATCACCGCCATACGCCTTTGCTACAGCAGCGTCCACTACTTTTAACATCACTGGTGTAATATCAATACCGATGCCATCACCGACGATATACGGAATAATAGGTGCATTGGGTACGTTTAAACTGCCATTAGTATTAAGCGTGATTTCTTGCCCATGTTCAGGAGTATTTAGTGTTGTTGTCATTTCGCCTTCCTCATCATTAAACCAAGCATAGTGGTATGACCTTTAAGCTAAACGACTTAGGTTCATTTCTCTAATATAGAATCAGTGATGTTCATTATCACGCTGGTTAATAGTAGTAAATATAAAGGGGGATCTCTCTAGGGTCTGTTGATCTTTCGAGATTAAATTTTGTTCGAGCTAAACACTTTTTTGTTCAAGGCGTAAGTAATGATACATGGTGGTTCCTTGTAAATTTCAAACAACCATGAAGAAATAGTGTTTAGCTGAAGCCAAAGGGCAGCTTTTATATTAATCGCAATGCCTCGGCTAAATACCAATAAACTGCTTAAAAATAAACGCGAAAGATCAACAGACCCGAATAGAATTGAGCAAATATACATACGAGTGCTTATTCTGTGTTAATTGCTATTTTCACAAGATGTTACAGCTTAAGGAAGCTTATAAATTCTGTAATACAATGTTGATTTGATTCCTATACTTTACAAAATATAAATACCGTTAAAAATTGTATTGTATTGATAAACTAAAAGCGCGACCAAATATAGGCCTAGCATAGTAATGCGGCGCTGACGCTGAGCTATCATTTGTGCGAGGGTTTCCTTCCGTAAGCCCGTAAGAATTGAAAATATTTTTTCCTACTAAGTTGATCGCTAACTGTGAAGTAATCTGCCAGTTTATATTGGTATCAAAATATTGAAAGTGTGGTAATTTGCGTTGATTAGCAATATCTGAAAACCGATCACCAATATAATGATACCGAATTGCGAAACTAACATTATCTAGGGTAAAAGTAGGTTCAAGCCTAATCTGTAATTCTGGTGTTCTGGTAATTTGATTGCCATTATAAATGCTTTCTTCATAACTCAACGGAATATTATTAAAACGAGCTCTCTGCCACACACTTGTACCTTTAATCGAAAAAATCTGATTAACTTGTTGAGAGAATTCAATTTCAAGTCCTTTTGTTTTTGTATTCATAAAAATGGTATCTGATAC
Organism: Thalassotalea sp. 1_MG-2023; assembly: GCF_030546745.1. Classification (GTDB taxonomy): domain Bacteria; phylum Pseudomonadota; class Gammaproteobacteria; order Enterobacterales; family Alteromonadaceae; genus Thalassotalea_C. The sequence goes on along the minus strand of NZ_JAUOPD010000027.1, from coordinate 9,330 downwards.
TGACTTACCTCGATATACATTCACTAATAGTGGATCAAATTTAGTTTGAAATATAATCGCAGTTATAGACGAATCACCATCATCATATCTTACACCCAGTTCACCAAAGGTTAATCTAACAGGTTGTTCAAAAGTAAGGTTTTCAGGCACACTTTCTACCGTATTAGACCATCCTATTGCATTACCAAAGCTAGTAACTCTCGGCATTTCGAAAGCATCTGCTATATTGGCGAATAATGCCACGTTACTATACGGCGTAAAGTTAAGCCCAATATTCCATGCAAATTCATTGAATTTTTTTTCTCGCGTAAAATAATTTCCTGAGGAGTAGCGCACCGGATATTGTTGGTCGATAAAGTATTGTTTGTCTGTTTGTGCTGCTGACGTTAAATGTAAGTTTTCGGTCCGTATGCCAAGATCAAAGCTTAATTCTTCCAAAGCATCAATTGTTAGCTGTCCGTATAATGAGTGTGATCGTACAAGGCCCGTACCATCAATATAAGCAGGCCCTGTTAAAGAAAGCTGCCCTTCTCGTGTCATCTTGGCAACTTCATCGCCTGCATTATTCAGTGCAATCACGTCAAATCGCTGTGGTTGATGTTTTACATCTATCAAATACTGCCCAAGCCATTTATCTAAAGGTAATGAAGAATACTGACTTCTCGCAAAATAATGGCCAAATGTGCCACTGAACATATCATAATCAAATGATATATTGGTTTTACTGAGCCATTGATGTTGCGCATACTTTGAATACAAAGGATGCGCTAACGAAAATAGCTTATCGCTTTTGTTATCTATTATTGTATTGTCGACTGTACTTTTTAATACTGGCTGTACTGCACCAACTAACTTATTTTTATTGATAAAATCACTTATTTGCTCAGAAGACAAATATTCTTCCGCGGTTGAAATTGTATTATTATCGAGATTAAGCATGGTAAGCATTTCGTTTGTCATATCTGAGTAACGAAATTTATATGATAAGCGCCAATGTGTATTCACCTCGTGATGACCAAAAATACCTAATGACTGTAAATTGGTTTGTTGGCCATCTTGAATATTATAAAATTCTGTTACGTTCGATCCATCCACAGGATAGGTAAATGGTAATGAAGTGAATGCTTTACTCAGTAAAGTACCATGTGTTGATGATAGCTGTTTTACCGCTTGTGGGGATTCTTCTCCGGTGAAAACAATTGGCGAATAAAATGTTGTTTTATCATCAAGTATTTTACCTACCACGTTAATCGAGTGAAATTTATTTTTATAGTTGCTGACTATTTTAAATTGTCCGCCCTTGTCTGCTGTAAATCCTGGCTCTCTAATACCATCACTTTTTCGATAAAAACCACCGTATGCCACGTGCCAATTCTTATTAACTTTCTCTACAATTTTCAAATCAAACCGTGTAGATTTATGATCAACTCCTTGTTTAATAACAAACTCATTCTTTTGAGTACTACTACCGTCATCAGATATAAAGTTCACGACAGCGGCAGGGCCATTTAAACTGACAATACCACTATTGCCCCCTCGTATAGTTTCTACTGCATTTGTCATAATATCTTGCCGTTGAAAAAAATCGACCCATATCCCGTCATAGCTAATTGGCAAGCCATCTTCCATCACACTGATAAATCTAAAGCCTTCACCGCCTCGAAGCCCTCTTGGAGCGACATTATTATTGGCTTCACCGCCTGAGTCTTCCACCCAAAAGCCTGGAACGTGTTTTAGCATATCTGCGCTGTTTGGTAGCCCTTGGGAGATAAACGTTGATTTGTTGTAAACGGTTACAGCGCTTGTACTTCTTAAAATTGACTTTGCATCATGGGCAGAGCCCGTAATAAGTATACGTTCATAATTCTCAGTACTTTCTGTTGCTACCGTTTTATTAACCACTTTGGGTTTTAGATCAATAAGAATACTGCCACTTTGAGAAATTCTATACCGGTAGTGGGTATTCTTAAGCAATAAATCTAGAATTTCACTGATACTGCAAAAACAGCTGATCGTACGTTTTTGTTCAGTTAATGATTTTGCTTGCATGATCAATTGCGTATTATTTAATTTCGCAACTTCAACTAATGCTTGTTCCAGATTTAAATGAGCAAAGCGATACTCCTGCTTTGCATCAACCATTGACTGACTAAATACTTTAAAGGATTGTACAAGTGTAATAAACACAAAGAGCCAGTGCGTTTTTCGCCTGGCTTGGTAAGTATTTGTTCGAAGGTTGTCCTGTTGCGTTATCATTTCTTATTGTTAGGACGTGAAGGTTATTCCCTCTTTGTCATCACCTTTGTATCACCATATTGTTGAATATTTAATGGGAATATATCAGGCAAATCAGTAAACCATTGTTCAATACTGTCAAGTTTAATATTGCCTGTAAATCTCATATCAGCAACACTTTTGTCTTGAATATATATATGCAATGGTACATATCGGCTTATGTCATAAATAACAGAAGCAAGGGATACGTTAACATAACTTAAACGCCCTTTTTGCCAGTCCATTTTTTCACGATTAGTATGCTCAAGCACATCTGACATACTGCCATTTTGAGTGATCGCTATTCCTTGTCCAGCACTTAACACTTTATTAGATAACTGGGTATTCGCAATCGAAGCGACTTTTACCTTACCTTCCAACACCTGAATATGCATATTTCCTTGTGATTCCTTCACATTAAACGCAGTTCCTACTGCTTGAGCGATTCTGCCACGGTAGGTCACAATAAAAGGCCTTGTTTTATCCTTGGCAACAGAAAACAGTGCCTCCCCTTTTAATAACTCAATATTTCTTTTCTCTGCCGTATAACTTACTGAAATTTCACTACCAGAGGCTAGCGCTAACATTGATTTATCGGCTAATGATATTTGTTTAGTTTCACCAATGTTGGTTTTATATGACTGTGTTTTAACCGTAAGGTCACCTTGATGTAAAGGATTATTGTTATGGTTTGTCGATGTAAACGGCAATACGCTGATTACCAGCAACGCTAACGTACAGCTTAGAATGGTCGTTGGCCAAAAAAAACGATTGAAGAAAGTACCTTTTAAAGGTTTATGCTGAGAAAGTAAGTTAACACGTTCATGTGGTTGTAAAATATCTTCTTCGGTTAACAGGTCACTATTTGACCATGCCTGCTTCATTTTTTGATAGACAATTTGGTGCTGTTTACTTTCGTTTAACCAATGAGCTAGTGCTGCTTGATTGTCTTTTGTCGGACATTCCTCGAGCAACAGTAACCATTCTGCAGCGGTATCTTCTATCAGCAAGCGTTGTTCTTTTTTAATTGTTACATCGTTCATTTGTTTTCTCATACTTGGTCCGCTCTACGAGTTTGCTGTTAAATGCTGATAACAACTTCTTACAGCTTGCAGTACATATTTTCGTACCATGCTCTCTGAAACTTGCATTGTTTCAGCAATCTCTCGGTATTCCATACCTTTAATTTTATATAAAACAAATGCTTGGCGACATTTTAAAGGTAATTCCCTCAAGGAGTCTTTTATTAATGCTAAGGAGTCTTGATTTTCTAATGATCTTTCAGGTGATGTATGACTTACCCCATGAGAGATTAAATCATCATTTACATCGACTGGGCTTCTTGTTTGTCTTCTTAATTTATCAATTGATAGGTTTGTAGCAATTTTATATAAATACGCTTGAATATAGTTACAAATACCTTTGTCTTCGAGACCAAGTAACTTTACGAAAGCCTCTTGAGCAATATCTTCGGCCTCTTTATGAGACAACCCTTTTTTCATTACGTGATGTATCAAGCGTCGATAATGATCAATATATAGCGCTTTAATCTGTGCTTTATATTGATCATCTTGTGTGGACTGCTCAATTTTCCTTAATGTATTTGTCATTGATAAAAACTGCTTACTTAAACTTGCCCTTAATTACTATAACGAACGACGTAAAGAATCTGAGAATATATAAATTATATTATTAAAATACCGCTATTTCATCGACATAAAGAGGTAATAACGGTATCTGCGGATCTAAAGACTGTTTTTTATTTATCGCCACTACCCTTAAAAATTGTGTATTAATTGTCGTAAAGCGAATATCAACTAACGGGCCGTTAATGTCTTTATCACTCAATAATTTAACAAGTTGCCATTTGTTCCCATCCACAGAGCTATGAATTTCAATACTTTCAGGTGGAACTAGTTGCCTATGCCTTCCTGCGTCAATGCCAAATACAACACGCGATACCTGCTCTTTCTGGTTAAAATTTATCACTGCATCTAAATTAACCCCCTGAAAAACCGTAAAGTTATTTACATCATAATATTGATCATATGCAAAAATGCCATCATTAATCCGATGCTCTGTGTTTTTAGCTGGTGCATATTTAAAGGTGATTTTTTTATGAATTGTCTTATGTGGCGCTACCGTAATTTGCACAGGCTTTGACTGATTATCATCTGACTGAGTATAGGCTTTTATTGTATGTAACTTAGCATCACTAACAGTAATAACTGAATTAAATAAATGGTTTTTCTCCCCATTTTTTTTATTTTCTTGTTCAACAACCAACTCTCTTTGTTCATTTAATTGAGAAAACAATATATCAACCTTGTTAGATGTTGCTTTTACTTTTTCAACCCAAGGTACCAGGTAAGCATCACTACTATTAACCCCCATTGCATGGTAGCGTTCAGTTAAACGATCTAATTGTTTGCTAAATCTTTGCCAACTTTTATTCGTGGACCAAGCCACTTCTGCTAATGCCGCAATCCTAGGAAATATCATATATTGTACATGTTGTTCTGTTTTTATATATTCAGTCCAGAGTGCACCTTGAACGCCAATAATATGGCGGCTTTGTTCTGGTGTTAATTGTTCAGGAACAACCTGAAATTGATACACTTTCTCTATCGGTAAAAAGCCGTGAATGGCTTTAGGTTCTTCTATAGAGCGGGATTGATACGCATCAAAATAGGTAAATTGATAAGGCGTCATCACGACATTGTTACCACGTTTTGCCGCTTGAATACCCCCTTCAGTACCCCGCCATGACGTAATCAGTGCCGTATTGGGTGCGCCACCTTCAAGGATTTCATCCCAACCAACGGCCGTTTTACCTAGTGAAGTTAAAATACTTGTTACTTGATGTATAAAATAGCTTTGTAATTGTTCACCTGTGGTAATGTTTAAATCTTGCATTAAAGATTGCACTTGAGCACTTTGTAACCATTGCTTTTTAATGACTTCGTCACCACCAATATGTATATACTTACTGGGAAATAAGTCTGCAACTTCTCGGTACACACTTGCTAAAAATGTCATTGTTTTATTCGAAGGACAAAGCACTTGTTCGAAAATACCAAAATGACTTTCAACGTTTACATTATTTCCATGACAAGAAAGCTCAGGGTAAGCTGCAATTATTGCCGTTGAATGACCCGGAATGTCAATTTCAGGAATAATTTCAACATGCTTCTGTTTGGCATATTCTACAACTTCTTTTATTTGTGCTTGGGTATAAAAACCACGATGAGGTAAATCATCATATATCGGTTGATAATCATAAGTATGACCCACGACGGTTTTCGAACGTTTACTGCCAATTTCTGTAAGCTTTGGATATGCGTTAATTTCAATTCGCCAGCCTTGGTCGTCTGTTAAATGCCATTGAAATTTATTAAATTTATGATGTGATAACCAGTCGATGTATTTTTTGATAAAGTCAATATCATAAAAATGTCGACTAACATCGAGGTGCATACCACGATATTTAAAAGCAGGTTTGTCTGTAATTGTTACACCTTGTATAGGCCAAAAACTGCGATTGATTGGTGTTTTCGTTTCAATATCACGGTTTAAAAGCTGCCGTAAAGTTTGGCTCGCATAAAACAGGCCTTTTTCACTACTTGCTTTTAATGTCACAACTTCACTTAACACTTCCAGTGTATAACCTTCGTCATGACTAATTTTGGTATCAATAATAAACCTAACTTGATTTGATTTAAGTTGATCGCTAAAAGGAAATAAATACCCTGTCGTTGGTTGGATCTTTTTAGAGAATAATAATGCAGATTTACGAGCACGTTCATCGTTTGCATAAAAACTTGTATGACGATTTACCTTAAAGTGTTCTTTGTGCCAAGTTACCTTCTCGGGATATGGAAAAAGTACAGGTGTACTTTGTTGTGCAGAAAACACTGGTGTCTGTAATAGTATAAAAAATAGCGTGATCAAATATTTCACTTTAGCTTCCTAACTAAAAAAAGCCCGCAGTTACCCGCGGGGGCAATAAAAATAATGGGTGTCGACGAATAAACGACGACACATTTATGCCTTCAACGTGTGTAAGGTTAGAAGTTTATAGTGACTGAGGCATTCAAAGTGCGGCCTAGAATAGGACGTGCATAATAATATTCATAACCAGCTTGTTGATCATTAATGGCCCTAGGGTTCCCTTCTGTAAGACCGATTTCATCAGTAAGGTTAGTTGCTTTGATATGCAAATTTACATTGTCTGTAAATGTATAATTAATGCCTGCATCAAAAGTCGTGTAAGCGGGTAATTCAAATTGATTTTGACCATCTGAGAAACGGTCACCTATATGATGTACAGTTAAGTATGCATTACCATTATCGAAGTAATATGTAGGTGTTACTCGCAATTGTACTTTAGGTGTACGTTTGACCTGTTTGCCTTCCCAGCTAGCAAAATTACCGGTAAATCCTTCCATCTCTGGACGCTGTACTACACCGGCTACCTCTACAGTAATGTTACTAGTTGGTCGCCAACTTGCCTCATATTCAACACCTTTGGTTACTGTATCAATGATTTGATTAGAGACAGTACCATCAGCTCCGGTAAAATTACGTTCAGTGAGATCTTTAAACTTTGTATTAAATAACGTTACTGACGTGCCAAATATTTGGCTAGCATAACGTATGCCTAACTCAGAAAACGTTAAATTAACGGCTTCGTTAAAGCTCGCGTCTTCACCTGCATGAATCGTTTGTCCATGACTTAATAACCGAGGCATTTCAAATGCATCTGCATAGCGACCAAATACAGACACGCGGTTGTTAAATTTGTAATTAAAGCCGACTGTCCAAGCAGTTTCTGTTTCACTTAACGATTTACGATAGAAATCATTTGATGGCATATCAGTATAATTATTTGCTAAGTTATTATCGATATCTTGGCCATTTTCATCGAAAGCACCTTCAACAGGAACAGCAAATCTAGTGCCGGAAGCTGTACTGTCTAGGTCGAGCCACTCAATTCTAATACCTGCATCTAAACGCAAGTTATCTGTCGCTTGATATTGTTCATTAACAAATAAAGAATGTGAACTAGACTCACCATAGGCCGTAGCTTGTCCCCAACCAGGGGCATAACCTGTTGAACCATTATCAGTTAATTGACCAATAACATTTTTATCATCATCAACTGCGACAATATCAAGTAACCTTGCATTACTTGTAACATCAGTTAGAAAAAATGACTCCCATTTATCAACGGGTAAATCATCCGCATCAACAAAGGCATATAACCACCCCGCCGTTAAGCTATGACGATCATTTTCATAAGTTAAACTCAACTTTGATACGAATTGATCAGCTTCATACCTAGAATACAACGGATAACTAGTAGTCACTAAACCGTTGCCATTTAAGTCACTGGGGTTATCAATTAGCTGCTGGTTGTCAACATACCTTAGCATAGCAGAGGTAGCACCTTGACTTGCAAATTGTTCAACTAACCCTTGTGCATCATCAGCAAGTAATCTTGATTGCGCATCTACTAAAGTTGAATTATCAAAATTCAATAAGATATACATATCATTTTCAAATTGAGAATAACGCGCTGCAGCATCAAGGTATAAATTATCGGTTAAATCCAATTCTAAGTGTGCCCCTAATGTGCTATGAACGGTATGTTGGCCATCTTTTAAGTCTCGGGTTAAGTAACTTCCGTCTTGTTTTAAATATTTTAATTTTCGTTGACCATTACCGATCATCGTATCACTTTTAGGTTCAAAGCCAGGTATGCCTTTAGGATCACTTTGATCTTGCATAGGAATAGGAACAAAAAATGTAGTATGATCATCTAAGTGTTTTGCAGATAAGGTTAATTGACCATTATCTAAATCTCGCACTAAATTCACCCGAATCTGACCACCTTCATCTGCAGTAAATTGCGTATCGCGTACACCGTCTGATTGTCGATAAAAGCCGCCAACGAGCATTTTCCAGTGTTCAGAAATAGGGCTACTATAAAACCCTTCCACTCGATACATACCATAATCAGCAGCACTTAATTTTATTGCCCCTTCTTCAATATCATCTGGCTTTTTAGTAATAAAATTAACTAACGCTGCTGGGCCGTTAGTTGTTAACAAGCCACTTGTGCCACCCCGTACCGCTTCCATCGTTTCAATGGTAATGTCTTGAAGCTGATAAAAGTCAACCCAAACTCCATCATAAACAACAGGTAAACCATCTTCTTCTACACCAATGTAACGAAAACCTTCACCCCCTCTTAACCCACGCGGTGCAACATTATTATTGGTTTCTCCGCCTGAATCTTCTACCCAAAACCCCGGAATAACCTCTAATAGATCAGCCGTTCCAAGGGGCATTTCTCGTGCAAGTTGCTCTTCGTTTAATGTTGTAATTGATACTGAAGATTCTAACTTTGTTACGCCTCGCCCAGTTGAACCTGTTACCACGATTTTTTCTAAATCTAATAACGCTTGTTTGTCTTTTTGTTGTTCTTGCTCTTCGCCTACAGCTACGCTAGTACATGCAATATAAGTAGCTAAAGCTAGTGCTATTGGTGATTTTTTTGTATTTATACTCACAGAAGTTCCCTCAAAGTTTCCATTGTTTACATGGTTAAAAGCGCTACATAAAATATGCAACGTTCGAGGGGTATAACGATTAATCATCAGTTTTTGGGAAGAAAAAGTAGAATTTATATTTGAGAATATTTTTGAAACGCTAACTTCTATCGAAACCTAAACTATAAATATGAAGGTTAAATAGCATTAGTCATTAAGTAAGAAAATTTACGAAAATAAAATCGAAAGGTAAATACTAAGATACTATCGATTGAGCATGACAAACCAGATGAAGTGGTACCCGGGGCCGGACTTGAACCGGCACGCTGTTACCAGCGAAGGATTTTAAATCGTTACTTGTATATGCGTCTACCTAGTGGTAGCTCGAGGGATTTAAATTGAGTGCTAAGAACATACAAAATTATAGTAATGGTACCCGGGGCCGGACTTGAACCGGCACGCTGTTACCAGCGAGGGATTTTAAATCCCTTGTGTCTACCAA
>NZ_JAUOPD010000026.1 GCF_030546745.1 Thalassotalea sp. 1_MG-2023 | reverse complement strand
GCGATAAACTTTTTACAGTGTTTATCGACACTGGGTGGTTTGGCTGAGCACGCCAAGCGTGGTTTAAACCTTGGCAGCCACTCGGACACGTCACCTAAATTCTAAGACTTGGCATAAACACATCCATGATGATCTGCACCCAAGCCATTCGTCCATGAATGTCTGCTTTTTACTGACGATAACGCCCTACTCGGACACGTCAGCCTTGCTCACTTTTAATCAGCTTAACTTTCGCTAAGAAAAAGCTGCGCTATGTTAGAAAAAAAGCCCTGCTTTAGCAAGGCTTTCTTATACTTTCATCGTTAACTGGTTACTTTTTAACTTAACGTTTTAAACTTGCTGAAAAATCAAGCATACGATTAGTGGAACGTAAAGCTCCTTTTCGTAATTCCATATCAACAAAGACTTCTTTGCCTGTAGGGTCTATTAGAGCTTCCTCAATGGCTTTTAAGCCATTCATTGCCATCCATGGACAATGCGCACAACTTTTACAGGTTGCGCCTTCACCAGCCGTTGGTGCTTCAAAGAACTCCTTCTCTGGGCATAGTTGCTGCATTTTATAAAAAATACCGCGATCAGTAGCAACAATAAACTTTTGGTTAGGCATTTCTTGCGCGGCTTTAATAAGCTGGCTAGTAGAACCTACTGCATCAGCTAACTCTACAATTTCCGCGGGTGATTCCGGATGAACTAAAATAGCGGCATCTGGGTGCAACGATTTCATATCAGTTAGCGCTTTGGTTTTAAATTCATCATGCACAATACAAGCGCCTTGCCACATGATCATGTCTGCACCTGTTTGCTTTTGAATATAATTGCCTAAGTGACGGTCAGGCCCCCAAACAATTTTTTCGCCTTGTTCATCTAAATGCTCTACTATATCGAGCGCACAGGATGAGGTTACTATCCAATCAGCGCGTGCTTTAACGGCCGTTGATGTATTGGCATAAACCACAACGGTACGATCGGGGTGTTGATCACAAAAATCGTTAAATTCTTTAATAGGGCAACCTAAATCTAAAGAACAAGTAGCTTCTAGCGTAGGCATTACAACACGTTTTTCCGGTGTTAGCACTTTAGCGGTTTCCCCCATAAACTTAACACCAGCAATAATTAACGTATCTGCCTTATGCTGATTACCAAAGCGTGCCATTTCTAGTGAATCTGCCACACAGCCGCCTGTTTCTTCTGCTAGAGCTTGAATTTCAGGATCAGTGTAGTAATGCGCGATCAATACCGCGTTTTTTTCAACTAATAGATTTTTAATGCGTGCTTTGAAGTCTGATTTCTCTTGTTCAGATAACTTTGCGGGTTTCGCTGGAAAGTTAAATTCAAAATCTACTGCTAAATTACTCTGTGCCATTAGTTTACTCTACGTGCCTATTACAACTGGGGCGGAATTATACGAGATATACGATGAAAAGTGTACTATCGGTTCTATGTACAACCGATGGTTTTTATTTAAAGCAAAATCAAAGTAGTATGGTTTAAATAAAATAGGGATTAAGTAAGAAAAATATCATAGGTAGTAAAAGATTAACTATCTACACAAAAAATTAACCGTTCATGTTGTATGAGATTACTTGAAAAGTGGTCGGTCGTGAAAGATTTATTCCGTACATGCTGTATGAGATTACTAGAAAAGTGGTCGGTCGTGAAAGATTTATTCCGTACATGCTGTATGAGATTACTAGAAAGGTGGTCGGTCGTGAAGGATTTGAACCTTCGACAAATTGGTTAAAAGCCAACTGCTCTACCAACTGAGCTAACGACCGATGATAGATAGATACGATAATAAAAAAGATGTCACTTCTAAAGTTCTTAAAGAAAGTGGTCGGTCGTGAAGGATTTATTCCGTACATCCTGTACTTCACCCTTTGGGCCGCATTGCATGCGTTCAAAATTGTTCCTGACAATTTTGTGAACCTTCTTCTTGGTTCAACCCTTCAACCTTACTTTTCTTACAAAAGAAAGTGGTCGGTCGTGAAGGATTTGAACCTTCGACAAATTGGTTAAAAGCCAACTGCTCTACCAACTGAGCTAACGACCGATAATCTAGTTTTATATCTAATAAATGGCGAGCCACACTTTCTATTTGGTATGAAGAAAGTGGTAGGTCGTGAAGGATTTATTCCGTACATCCTGTACTTCACCCTTTGGGCCGCATTTCATGCGTTCAAAATTGTTCCTGACAATTTTGTGAACCTTCTTCTTGGTTCAACCCTTCAACCTTACTTTTCTTACAAGAGAAAGTGGTCGGTCGTGAAGGATTTGAACCTTCGACAAATTGGTTAAAAGCCAACTGCTCTACCAACTGAGCTAACGACCGACATTTATTTGCGTGGAACGTCTCGTTCAACGCGCCGCATATGATACTCATAATTTTGCCGAGTGCAACAACAAAATTAAGTTTTTTTACTATACGTGATTTTTTGCTTAAAAAGCCAACACAGTGGGCAACTTATCGCCACAACTTTACGGTAGTGACGATAATCTTGGTTGTGCTAACTTTGCAGCACTTGAATCAGGGTACAATGATAAAAGTTGTTGATAGATACTTTTTGCTTGGGCAAAATTATTCTGTTTTTGTTCAACCATTCCTAACTTCAACATTGCATCACTACGTTTAGATGAATCTTTAAATTGATTCACCACAACAGAAAACGCTGATTTAGCTTGTGCAAGTTCCCCTTTACTAAAGAGTAACTGCCCTAACCAATATTGCGCATTAGCTGCATAACTTGAATTTGGAAATTGTGTTATAAATTGACGAAAAGCAGGTATCGCATCATCGTAACGCTTTTCCTTTAATACTAAATTAAGCGCGGCATTATATACATCATCGCCGTTCGTAACTGTTGGGCTAACGGTAGGTGTTGATACTGTTGCTTGCTCAAAAGTATTCGTAGGTGTTTTAGGTTTAAGTGCTTGCGACACTCGACGTTCAAGTTCTTGATATAACTCTTTTTGCCGATCTAATACTTGCGATAACTGATGTGAATGTAGTTCTGTAACGCCACGAAGTTCACTTACTTCATTTTGTAATTCATCAAGTTGGCGCTGCATTTTAATTTGATTACGTGTGTACACCTTATTTTGGCGAACAATGTCTTCAATTTGCTCATGCAATGAACCAGAACTTGTAGCGCTAGAAATAACGTTAGATGCGTCAATCACTGGTGCTGGTTCTGCTGCCTGACCATAAAAGGCGGCAGCAGAAAATACACCAAATAAAACTTGGTTTAGTTTCATTTATAGGTTACTCAATTAGTAAACTAATACAGCACGACGGTTTTTAGCAAAAGCACTCTCTGAGCGGTTTCTAACCATTGGCTTTTCTTCGCCATAACTTACGATAGAAATTTGAGAAGGTGATACACCCATGTTTTCTAAATACGTTTGTACAGACTTAGCACGACGTTCGCCTAATGCGATGTTGTAATCAGGCGTACCACGCTCATCAGCATGACCTTCAATTAACACATTCACATCACTATTTTTTGATAAAAACGTGGCGTGTGCGTCTAATACATTTGAAAAGTCTGCACTTACTGTTGATTTATCAAAACCAAAATAAACGATATGTTCTGAACGTAAACGTTCCATTTCTTGACGTTTTTGCTCTGCAATTTCAGCTTCACGTTGAGCTGCAGTCACTTGAACGTTATCTTGCTCAGTTGTAGTTTGAGTTTGAGTATTTGTATCAACCTGGCTTTGTTCATCAGTTTCAGTATTTGAACTACAAGCAGTTAAAGCCATTATAGGTAAAGCTACAGCAAGAGCCTTCACAGTTTTATTCAAGCGCATTTTAGGTTTCCTTATTGTTTCAATAATTTTAATTCTTACAATTTTTATAAAAACGGTGACCAAGCAGGAGATTTCACTTCGCCATTAAGCGCAGGTAATCGTGCTTTAAATCTACCATCTAATGAGACTAAGCTCAAAACTTGTCGGTTATTATGTAATGTACTGTAGATAATCATGCCACCATTAGGTGCGATACTTGGTGATTCATCTAATCGAGTTCGTGTTAACACTTGGAATGTACCTGTTTCCAAATTTTGTTTTGCCAAATGATATTGACCACGTGTGCGATTTACCATTACAAGTTGACGACCATCAGGCGATAATGAGCCACCAAGGTTCATTTCACCATCAAAAGTGAGTCGTCTTACTTTTCCGTTCACTAAATTTACGCGATATAGCTGCGCTTTTCCACCCCGTTCTGAACTAAATATCAATGAATTACCATCAGGCGTCCAACTTGGCTCCGTATCAATAGCACGATGACGGGTAATTCTGCGTAGTTTTTTAGTGGCTACATTCATCACATAAAGCTCAGGATTACCGTCTTTCGACAATACCATCGCCATTTTCTTACCGTCAGGCGACCAACGAGGAGCACTGTTGATACCATTGAATGAAGCAATTAATTTACGTTTACCTGTATAAATATCAATAGAATAAATTTGAGCTTGATGATTAAGGAAAGTCACATAAGCTAATTGATTGCCAGAAGGGTCCCAAGACGGAGACATCAACGGTTCTTTTGAACTTAACAACGTATGTTCGTTAAAACCATCGTAATCAGATATTACTAATTGGTACGGATACTCACCTTGGTCTCTTACAATCACGAAAGCTATTTTTGTTAAAAATGCACCACGAGTACCCGTTAACGTTTGGTAAATTTTATTACTAATTCGATGAGAGTAGCGTCGAAATTGACTTGAGCTTATTTCAACACTACTTTCCGCTAAAATGTGATCAGTACTTTTTACAAGCTTGCCACCGCTTAACATTTGCGTTTTACCGTCAGTAATTTGGCCACGCACAACATCGACTAAGTGAAAGGTCACCTGATAGCGGCCTAAGCCAGTTGACGATATTTTGCCAACAACAACATTTTCTACGCCAATGTTTGCCCAAGCTGCGTAATCAACATCTTCAACTTTATTAGGAAACTGTGGAAAATTTGTTGGGGAAACCGGGCTAAATTTACCACTTCGTAGTAAATCATCACTGACAATTTGAGTGATGTTTTCAGGCAATTGACCTGGCCCATCATAGGTAAAAGGTAATATTGCGATAGGACGGGCACCGTCCACCCCTTCGGTTATCACTATTTCTAATGAGCCGGCAAACGTTCGCGTTGTCATTAACAACACGCATAAAGAAATAAATATTCTGAGTTTTTTCATAAGATATCAAATTGCTTTTTTTAAGGTTAATTAAAACTCTGGCACCACAGTTAAACTGATCGAACGCATTTTTTCAAACACTTCCGGATCTTTTGACACAGGCAAAGTACCCGCTTTCTTAACTGCATTACGTGCCGCATCACATACTATACGGTCACCGCCCTGTCTTGAAACATCAATAACAAAGCCAGATGCCGCCAAGGTAATATTCAGCTTACACGACTTACCTTCCATCGTTGCTTGATCTGTTAATAAGTTACTTTGAATGATGTGTGTGATCAATGCTGTATAACGGTCAAGCTCTGAGGTAACTCGCTGTTGACGAGCTTGCGCTCTTGCTGCCATTTCTTGCGCCATTTGTTCTGCTAATTGACGCTCTTGCTCTTCTCGCTCTTTTTTAGCTCTGCGTTTTCTTTCAGCTTCTTGACGTTTTCGTTTTTCTTCTTCAGCTTTTTTCTTTCGCTTAGCTTCAGCTTCGCGGCGTCTTTTCTCATCTGCCGCTTTTTTCTTTTTAGCTAACGCTGATTTTTGTAACTCTTCTTCTCTTTTACGTTTGGCTTGCTCTTGTTTACGTTTTTTTGCAAGCGCCGCATTACGAATGCGATCTTTTCTTGCTTTATCTTCAGCAGCTTTTTTACGTTTTTGCGCTAAATCTTTTTCACGAATTTTATTTAACTGCTTTTCTATCGTTTTCTTTTCAACAACAACGGCTTTAATTGGCTTTGGTGGCGCCATAGCATTACTTGCCGTGGGTGTTGGTTTTGCTAACGAAGAAAAATCAGCAAATAATAACACTAAGGCAATAACAATATGCGCAGAAAAGCTAATGACTAACGCTTTTACAAATGATCCTTGCACGCGTTAGTTCTCCTCAAGAGAGTCAGTCATCAACCCAACCGATGGTACGCCTGCTTCTTTTTGTAATAACACCATTAATTGAATGACGGCATCATATGACACAGCACCATCACCATTGACCACAACAGGTGTTTCAGGGGCTTTGGCAAGGTGTGATTTTACTAAGGTTGCGACCTCTTCAGCAGATAACTGCTGATTTTTACTCGTGCCTATTGCTAAATAATAATTGCCTTCAGCATCAACTGACGCTACCAATGGCGGTTTAGAGTCTTCATCTAAGGGTTCAGCATCAGCTTTAGGTAAGTCTACTTTTACCCCTTGAGTGATCAGCGGTGCTGTAACCATGAAGATTATCAATAAAACCAACATTACATCGATATAAGGCACAACGTTTATTTCGGCGACTTTTTTACGTCTAACACGACTGTACATATAAAATCTCCTTCGCGATTACTGAGCCGCAGATGATTGACGCTGTAATATACTTGAAAACTCTTCCATAAAATTCGCGTATCTATTTTCCAGCTTTTCAACACTGTGAGTAAAGCGGTTATATGCCATAACAGCAGGAATTGCTGCAAATAAGCCCATGGCTGTTGCTATTAAAGCTTCTGCAATGCCCGGAGCAACCATCGCAAGTGTCGCTTGTTGTACTGCACCTAGGGCAATAAACGAATTCATGATTCCCCATACAGTACCAAACAAACCGATGTACGGACTAATCGAACCAACGGTTGCCATGAAAGGTAAATGTGTCTCTAACGTATCAACTTCTCTTGAAAGCGCAACACGCATAGCTCTATGCGTTCCGTCAACAACGGCCTGAGGCGTATTAATATTGCTTTTTCTGATCCGTGCAAACTCTTTAAAGCCTGCTACAAATAAGCTTTCAATACCTTTTATTTGTTGATTTGCAGTTACTTCGGCATATAAACGGCTTAAATCAGCTCCGCTCCAAAACTTGTCTTCAAACTCTTCTAATTGCTGTGTTGCTTCTACAAGCACTTTACGACGTTGAAAAATCATCGCCCACGAAACAACCGAAAAACCAAGTAAAATTAACATGACTGTTTTCACGAGCAAACTTGCTTCCAAAAACAAATCCAAAATCGAAAGTTCAGCTGACACTTTTTAACGCTCCTAAAATATTATTGGGTATGGCACATGGTTTTGCATGGATAAGATCAACATAGGCAACCACAACTTTAATACGACACATACACAGTTGTTGTTCATTAAATACTTGTTGAATAAAGCTAACACTTGCACGTTTAAGTTGTTCAATTGTAGTAATAACCGTTAGCAAATCATCTAATTTAGCGGGCGCTAAGTTATCCATTTCAAGCTTTCTGACCACAAAGCCCGCATTTTGTTCTAAAAAAGTTGATTGGCTAATACCAAGCTTTCTTAACCATTCTGTACGAGCACGTTCACAAAAATTCAAATAATTTGCATGATAAACATTTCCGCCAGCATCGGTATCTTCATAAAACACTCTAATTTGAAAATGGTCTTCAATTGTTTGCATTAATGAAAGTATGGCTTGTTCAGGTTTTTAGATGCTAGGTATAGTAATAGAAAATGATAGATGCAAACAACCCCTACAAGGTACGTTTTGTAAGAATTTACAAATAAATTACATCTTTTATTAGCGTTGATAATTACGTTGAAAATAGCCAAAGCTAATTTAACACCTTATCCATTAGTTTTTCTAATATGAAAGATAAAAAATTCTCGTTTGTTTTAGATCAATGTTTTATCTAAAATACACATGTTTTCTGAGCTAGCGCACTGATAAACTTCTTATACCCCTAGGGTTTATCATTAGCCAGTGAATTTTTAGATTAGATAGTTTGCTATCTTATCTCTCTGACATGTTTCCTGGAATACCATATTCCTTCTAGCAACTTGAGAAATTAAGTTGGCCCGCTTCCTTTAAGCGGGCTTTTTTTTGTCTAAATTCTGCCAGTTAAGCAAAAAGAATGTAATGCCATCACTAGCTTGGGTAAATATAACTAGATTGTAATCCAAGCGGGAAGCCTAATCCCCAATATGCTAATAAAAATATTGTCCAACCGATTAAAAAGACAATGGAATAAGGGATCATTAATGCGATCAGCGTACCTATCCCAGTGCCCTTAACATATTTTTGGCAGTAAACAACAACGAGTGGAAAGTAAGGCATTAACGGGGTAATGATATTAGAGCTAGAATCGCCTACTCTGTATGCCGCTTGAGTTAAGTCAGGTGAAATACCCAGTTGCATTAACATAGGTACAAATATCGGCCCTAGTAACGCCCATTTAGCAGAACTTGACCCAACAAATAAGTTAACGAAAGCCGTTAAAATGATAATTCCAACGATAGTAATTGAACTAGGTAATGCTAAAGCTTTTAGTACTTCTGCACCTTCTATTGCTAATAACGCACCTAAATTAGATTTGCCAAAAGCAGAAATAAACAGAGCACAGAAAAAAGCCATCACCACATAGTAAGCCATGCCGTGCATTGACTTTGTCATGGCATTCACCATATCTTGTGTTGAGGTAAAAGTGCCAACAGAAAAGCCATAAACAATTCCAGGTAACCAAAACAATAGAAAAATTAATGGAACAATTGATTGCATTAGCGGTGAACTAAAGTCTGTTAATGAACCATTTTCACTACGAAACGCTGAATCTTCGCCAACAGTACCTAGCACTAATAGCCCAATACCAATTAACATTACGGTCGTTGCGATATAAAAACTTTTTCGTTCTTTATCACCTATCTCATCAAAACTAGGTAAATCATCAGTTTCACCATCAATTTCTACATTTTTAAGCCTAGGTTCAATAATTTTATCAGTAATATACCAACCAATTAACACGATGAATAACGTGGATGCAGATGTAAAAAACCAATTATTTAAAGGATTTACAGATAGGTCTGGATCGATAATATGCGCAGCACTTTGGGTAAAACTTTGTAATAATGGGTCTATGCCTGAAGGAATAAAGTTAGCACTAAAGCCACCACTTACACCGGCAAAGGCCGCCGCTATCCCTACGAGCGGATGACGACCCATGGCAAAGAAAATAACCCCAGCTAATGGGATCACCAATACATAACCCGCATCAACTGCAGTATGACTAATGATCGCAATTAATATAATGCACGGAGTTAGCATAAATTTAGGTGTGCGTTTGAGCATCAATTTTAACCCTGTGTTGATATAACCAGAGTTTTCTGCCATTCCTACACCAAGCATTGCGACTAACACTACACCTAGCGGTGCAAAGCCAGTGAACGTTTTAACCATGGTTGATAAAAATTGCGCAAATGCTTCCATGGTAAGTAAATTATGCACCACAATTGCATCACCAGTGCGTGGATCTAAAGAGGAAAAGTTAACTTGTGAAAGCACAGCAGACAATACCCAAATGGTGATCATTGCAATGAAAAATATCATGGCAGGATCAGGTAATTTATTGCCTATACGTTCGATGCTATTTAAAAACTTATCAATGCCTTTTGTCTTTATTTTTTGTTCGGCACTCATGAGCGATACTCCTTTGTTTTATTATTAACAATAAGAGCATAAGGCTTTGATAAAAAGAGTGCAAAAAGAATTCAATGCAATAAATGCAGTGATTATCCATTTAATCTAAGACTTGGTTAAGTCGTTTACATTATGGTGCTTTAGGGGCTATAGAAAAGTGTCGGTAGGCTTTGTCGGTCACAATACGCCCGCGTGGTGTACGCTGAAGAAATCCTTGCTGAATTAAGAAAGGTTCAAGCACGTCTTCAATTGTTTCGCGCTCTTCACCAATGGCTGCCGCAACGTTATCTAAACCAACAGGGCCTCCGTTGAATTTATCAATAATTGCTTCTAATAATTTGCGATCCATAATATCGAAGCCTTCATTATCAACCTCAAGCATAGTAAGAGCTTGATGTGCTACACCTTGATCAACTTGACCTTGCGTTTTAACATCAGCGTAATCACGAACTCGTCGTAGAAGTCTATTAGCAATTCGCGGAGTACCACGTGAACGCTTTGCAACCTCAAACGCTCCTTCGTTATCAATGTTTAGATTTAAAAAGTGTGCAGAACGATTAACAATATCGGTTAAATCTTGATTATTATAAAATTCTAATCGCTGAACAATACCGAACCTATCTCTTAATGGTGAAGTTAAAGCACCGGCTCTAGTAGTTGCACCAATCAAAGTAAAAGGAGGTAAATCAAGCTTTATAGATCGAGCTGCTGGCCCTTCGCCTATCATGATATCCAGTTGGTAATCTTCCATGGCCGGGTATAATACTTCTTCAACCACAGGGCTTAAACGGTGTATTTCATCAATAAATAGCACATCGTTTTCTTCCAAATTTGTGAGTAACGCGGCTAAGTCGCCTGCTTTCTCTAGCACAGGGCCTGATGTTGTACGAATATTCACGCCCATTTCATTTGCGACAATATTGGCCAGCGTTGTTTTACCTAACCCTGGTGGGCCAAAAATAAGTAGGTGATCAAGTGCTTCTTCACGATTTCTGGCAGCTTGAATGAAAATTTCCATCTGCGCTTTTACATGCGCTTGACCTGTATAATCATTAAGTAATTTCGGACGTATAGCTCGGTCAATGCCTTCATCTTCTTTCGTTGCTACCGGTTGTATCAAACGATCTGCTTCTATCATGCTGCTTCTCTTTTATAACATTGATTTTAATGCATCACGTATGATGGCTTCGCTATCCATACCCTGCTGATGAACTGCTTTTACAGCTTTACTCGCTTGTGCATTTGTATAACCAAGTGAAACTAACGCATTGATTGCATCGCCTTTAGTATCAGGTGCATCTGATACTCTATTAGCAATATTATCTGCGGTTAATGAGAAGCTAGTAGTGTCTGTTTCAGCATGCCAATCTTTTAATTTATCACGCATTTCTATAAGTAAGCGCTCTGCGGTTTTTTTACCAACACCAGGTATTTTAACAATGGTCGATAAATCATCATGGGCGACACAACTAACAAATTGCTCAGCAGACATACCTGATAAAATTGCCAACGCTAATTTAGGGCCAACACCATTAATTTTAATCAGTAATCTAAAAAGCTTACGTTCGGTTTTATTGGCAAAACCATAGAGTAATTGTGCATCTTCACGGACAACGAAATGCGTAAAAATTGTCGCTTGCTGCTCATGCTCTGGCAAAGCATAAATGCTGGTCATAGGCATGGTAACCTCGTAACCTACTCCTGCACATTCAATGAGTATTTCAGGAGGAATTTTTTCAATTAATGTACCACGCAAACGCCCTATCACTACAGCAATCCTATTTAACTAATGTTCTATTTAAATTTATAAATCTTAGTCGCAAACCTTATCACTATATATTTATACAGTAAAGTGTTATCTTAATCTTCTACGTACCGTTTTAGTCGCCTGACCAGACAATTTACTGATTGAGTCATGGCTATGAGCATGGCATAACGCAACCGCTAACGCATCAGCTGCATCGGCTTGTGGGGTAGCAGGCAGTTTTAAAATTGACTTCACCATATGCTGAACTTGTGTTTTGTCTGCACCGCCAGTGCCAACAACGGATTGTTTAATTTGCCTTGCAGAATATTCTGCAATTTTTAGCTCTGCACTTGTTGCTGCCACAATTGCAGCGCCTCTTGCTTGTCCAAGCTTTAAGGCTGAATCTGGGTTTTTAGCCATAAACACTTGCTCTATCGCAAACATCGTTGGTTGAAATTGTATTATTATTTCGCTAACACCCGCATAAATCGTTTGTAAACGATCACCTAAGTCATCGCCAGCAGCAATGGCTTTAATACAGCCACTGCCAAGATAAGTTATCGAACGACCTTGCTGTTCGATCACACCGTACCCCGTAAAGCGTGAACCAGGATCAATTCCTAAAATAATCGCCAATGTTATTCCTAATGCGTTTGCGTATTACATAAAAAATGCAGTTAAAGCATTACTTTAACTGCATCATTCGTTTTCGTCATTTAACACTTAATAATTAAGCTATTCGCCAGCTTTTTCGTCAGACACTTGAGTAACGGTTTGAATGCCTAATTCTTTCAACTGTTCTGGATTTGCTTGACCCGGAGCATTAGTTAAAGGACATGCTGCGGTTGTCGTTTTTGGAAATGCCATTACATCACGTATGGAACTTGCGCCTGTCATTAGCATCACTAAACGATCTAAACCAAACGCTAAACCTGCGTGTGGTGGCGCACCATATTGTAGGGCTTCAAGTAAGAATCCGAACTTTTCTTTCGCTTCTTCATCACTGATGCCAAGAATACGGAATACCGCTGCTTGCATTTTTTGATCATGTATACGCACTGAACCACCACCGAGTTCACAGCCATTTAACACCATATCATAGGCATTTGAAAGTGCACCAACTGGGTTAGCTTCTAATTCTTCAGGTGTTAAATGAGTTGGCGCTGTAAATGGATGATGCAAAGCATGTAAACCACCGTCTGCTTCTTCAAACATTGGAAAGTCAACTACCCATAATGGTTTCCAATCATCGGTAGTTAAACCAAGCTCTTCACCTAATTTTAAACGAAGTGCGCCTAATGATTCAGTAACAACATTGTAGCTGTCTGAACCGAAGAAAATAATATCGCCGGTTTCTGCGTTTGCTCGTTCAAGCAATGCAGTTACAGCATCTTCAGATAAAAACTTAAGAATCGGTGATTGCAAACCTTCAAGACCTGCTGCCTTATCATTAACTTTTAACCAAGGCATGCCTTTGGCGCCATAGATGCCAACAAACTTAGTCAATTCATCAATATTTTTACGAGAAAATTTACTTGCGCCTTCTGGTACGCGTATAACCGCAACACGGCCTTTGTCATCATTTGCTGGGCCAGAAAACACTTTAAACTCTACATCTTTTAAAATGTCTGCTACGTCAACGATTTCGAGTGGGTTACGTAAATCTGGTTTATCGGAGCCAAAACGTTGCATTGCTTCGCTGTATGGCATTCGTGGGAATTCACCCAGATCAACATCAAGTAATTGTAAAAACAACTCACGAATCATACGTTCAGTCACTTCCATCACTTGGTCGGCAGTCATAAACGATGTTTCAATATCGATTTGAGTAAATTCTGGTTGGCGATCTGCACGTAAGTCTTCATCACGGAAGCATTTTACGATTTGATAATAACGTTCCATTCCTGACATCATCAGCAATTGCTTAAACAACTGTGGTGATTGAGGTAGTGCAAAAAAACTGCCTTTATGTGTGCGACTTGGTACTAAATAGTCACGCGCCCCTTCTGGCGTAGCCGCAGTTAATATAGGTGTTTCAATGTCCATGAATCCTTGAGACTCTAAAGATTGACGTACCGCTGCAGTTACTTTTGCTCTAAAACGTAATCGTTCCGTCATTTCTGGACGACGTAAATCTAAATAACGATATTTAAGACGATTTTCTTCAGAGTTTTCTTGATTGGAGTCAAGAGGCAATGGTGCCGAACGGTTAAGAATATTGACGTCTAGCCCTAGTACTTCGATAGCACCGGTCGCCATATCTTTATTAATTTGTCCTTCAGGACGTGCTCGTACTTTACCTTTAACTTGAATACAGAATTCATTTCGTAAGGTATTTGCTTTTTCAAGTACTTCCTGCAAATCAGGATCATAAACAACTTGTACGATACCTTCGCGATCTCGTAAGTCTAAAAAGATCACCGCACCTAAGTCACGACGACGATTTACCCACCCACAAAGAGTAACTTCTTGACCAATATGAGATTCATTTACCTCACCACAATACAGCGTACGCATATAGTTAAATCCTGAATTTTTGAACTTTAGTTACCGCAATACCGATAACCATTTTTACGGAAAAAATTGTCGCCAATTATATAGATTTACGCGTGAATGTCACTTAATTATCCGTGTTAAAAATATAATGATTTTTACCCGCAGCTTTTACGCGGTACATCAAAGTATCCGCGACTTTGAGTAAGTCGCTTTCTGATTCGCCATCAGTTGGAAACATAGCAATACCAATACTACAACCAATTCGTACTTCACCAACAGATAACTCAAAAGGTTGCTGTACTGATTTCAATACTTTTTCGGCAATAAAAGCCGCTTCATTTTTATGGTGTAAGCCTGTCAATAATAAGACAAATTCATCTCCGCCAAACCTAACCACAGTATCTGACTTGCGCACACAACCCGATAGTTTATCAGCAACCAGTATTAATAATTCATCACCAACATCATGTCCATGGGTATCATTAATTGTTTTAAAGCCGTCAAGATCAATAAACAAAACGGCCATGGTTCTATCTTGTCGACGATGATAATTAATACCATGATTGATACGATCTTTTAATAACAAGCGATTTGGTAAATCTGTAAGTTCATCGTGCGTCGCCATATGTTTCATTTTTTCTTCTAGGGCTTTACGCATTTTTACTTCTTTATAAAGTCTTCTATTCCATAGAATAAAGACAATTATTACGATGACAATAATCGCACCTATTTGTAACGACACTCGCAATACCACACTTTTATCAAGCCCTGTTTCAATATTAATTTCAAACCAGCGCTCATATATTTGTTTTTTCTCAGCTGCGGTTATAGTTGCTAAACCTTTATTAATAATGCTACGTAATATTGGCCAATCTTTACGGACCGCATATCTATTTTCATCGGTGTTTAAATCTTCAACGACTGACATTGTTAAGGTGACCAAACTGTCTCTTCGAATTAATTCAGACGCTGAAGCAATATTCTCAGCAAAGCCATCGACTATGCCATTTTGTACCGCTAATAGGCCTTCTTCGTGGTTATCAACTAATCTTAAAGAAATAGTAGGATGCTCTTTTTTAATTTTATCGATAAGATGATAGCCTTTAACAATCGCTAATTTTCGGCCATAAAAATCTTCTATTTTTTGTCTCTCACCTTGTTGTTTCTGGTGAATGATCACCCAGGGCATATCCCAGTATGACTCACTGAACAAAAGGTGTTTTTTACGTTCAGCAGTTTCTGTAGCGCTCGCTAAAATATCAATTCTTTGCTGCTCAATGGCTTCAAGCATCTGTTGCCAATTATCGAAAACTTCATAGGTAAAGTTAAGCCCAGTTCGTTGCTCAACAAGGGTGTTTATATCAATATTAATACCCTGGACTTGGCCGTTTTCATCTATAAACTCAACAGGTACCCAGTTTTTATTAATTCCCATTCGCACTTTATCTTGCTGAGATAACCAACTGTCTTCTTTTTTACTTAATTGCGCGCGTTGTTTATTGAGCTTGAAATAGCCTTTACTGTCTTTGTTTAACCATCGACGTTCAAGTTTAATTAACTCCTCTTCTGGAATTAGCTCAAAACCATTTTTAATGATCTCTATTAACCGATTATTCTTTTTCGATGTAACCGCATAAATATTGGCGCCTAATACAGAGTCTGGCAATTCATAAAAATCATGCTGTACGTTTGCTACTTGCAATCGGGCTTCCATAATATCTTTCACACCGATTATGCCATCAATTACGCCCTTTTCAGCTTGTTGAACCATGGTTTTAAAGTCTTGATAAAAGGTCAATTCATTTTCTGGAAATAATAATCGTATGTTTTCTACATTCGGTATTATTTGAAACACACCTAGTTTTTTTCCTGCTAAAGCGGCTGAAGTGGTAGTTTCTTTATTGTTAATATGCACATAATATTTGATATCAGCTTGGTATACTTGCATCGCTGTACGTAGTTCTGGGTACAAGGTTAAGTTGCCACGAGTAAAGCTTAAATCTGGAAAACCTATATGAATATCCGCACCGCCACTAGTAAGCATTTCGCTGGCATTTTCAAAGGATTGTGGTACGAACTCAATAATTTGGCCAGTATATTCAGACCATAAACGCCACATATCGATAAATAACCCTTGTGGGTCTCCGGAAGAGGAAACTGTCATAAAGGGGGCAAATTCAGGAGAAAAAAGCAAAACTATGTTGTTAGTTTTTTTATCGATACCCAGCCATTTCTTCTCAATGGCTGATCGCTCTTCACGGGAAATCTTCCTCATTCCCTGTTCAATAAAGTTAAGTAATTGAGAATTATCTTTTTTCACTGCCGATGCAAATCCTCCTTGATGAAACAACAATCGTTTATAAGCAGGAAATAATTGACTCAATTCTCGATATTTAGGGTAATTATTTGAAATTCTATCAATGTTTGCAAAAGCCGCTATTTCACCTTTTAGCGCAGCATTAAATACATCAAAACGGTTATCGTAAAACTTCAACACCAATTCAGGGTATTGATCAGTGATAAAATCAACATAGCTCGAGTGACGAACTACACCAATAGTAAACGGCTTTAAGCTATCAATTTCCCGAACATGGTAATCGCGATGTATATAGATATAATTTTTCTGCTGAAAAAAATCACTGGTAAAATCATACTCTTTTGCACGAAGGCGTGTTTTTGATAGCCCGCCATGAATATCAACAGAGCCGTTATCAACTTGTGATAATGTTTCTGACCAAGTCATCAGCTGAAAAACAACTTCAACTTGTTGTTTTTCAGCCCACGCACGCCATAAATCAACAGTTAGGCCAGCCGCTTCACCTTGATTATTTTGAAAATGATACGGATAAGAGGTTTTATTTACTGCGATTGTGAACACACGTTCATTAAATGAAGCGGCAAAGCCAACCTCATTTTTTACAACCAATAACCCCAGTAAAAGCCAGCATAAAAATGTGTAATACTTCAACAAATTTTAGCTCCTATTATTCGCTAATGCTTCTTCGTGTGAAAAATTTCGAAGATGTCCAAAGAGTTTTTCGTATTCAAGTTCATTCATTTGCGTTTTTACGTTAAAATAATCATAGTTTTTTAGATGACACTTTAAAAGTAACATGACACCGTCAAAACCTGATCTTATTTTTTCTCACAAGCAGCGCCAAGTAAAAGATTTTGCCTTCGATGCACATGTTGTCGAAGTATTCCCCGATATGATATCTCGTTCTGTGCCAGGATATAACACCATTATCGATACAATTGGCCAATTTAGCCAACAATATGTGACTGAAAGCACTAATATTTACGACCTTGGCTGCTCGTTAGGTGCTGCCACTTTGGCTATGCGCCAAGGAATTAAAACGAAAGGCTGTCGTATTATTGGCGTAGATAATTCAGCTGCGATGGTGGATAGGTGCCGTAGACACGTGCTGGCATTTAAAGGTGAAACACCTGTAGAAATTATCGAAGATGATGTACTAGCAATAAGCATTGAAAATGCTTCTATGGTTGTGCTTAATTTCACTTTGCAATTTATTGATCCAGACAAACGAGCTCAGCTAATACAAACCATTTTCGACGGTTTAACCCCGGGTGGCATATTAGTTATCTCAGATAAATTTATTCATCCTGACAATGCCTGTAACCAAACGCTCATTGACTTACACCATGACTTTAAGCGCGCCAATGGGTATAGCGATCTTGAAATTGCGCAAAAGCGTACTGCACTTGAAAATGTAATGAAGCCAGATTCACTTGAAGATCACCATCTGCGACTTGCCAATACTGGCTTTTCGCAAAGTAGCACATGGTTTCAATGCTACAATTTCTTTTCACTTTTCGCGATTAAATAAGCTATTTTTATGAATTATTTTGCCTCTTTTTACCAACAAATCGCCGTTAATAAATTAGCGCCCTGGCTTACTTCATTGCCACAACAACTTGCACGTTGGCAAAAAGAACAATTGCATGGTGAGTTTTCTCATTGGCAAAAAACACTTGAAGCACTTCCTAACACATCACCTTCGATTGTTGATTTTAATTCGCAAGTAAAAATTGGTGAAAGGCGTGATATCAATGAAGGCGAATATAAACGAGCAGAAAACTTATTAAAAAAATTAAAACCGTGGCGCAAAGGTCCGTATCATCTTCATGGTTTGCATATTGATACTGAATGGCGTAGTGACTTTAAATGGGATCGCCTATACCCTCACATCAGTAATTTACAAGATAAATATGTACTTGATATCGGCTGTGGCAGTGGTTACCACTTATGGCGAATGAAAGGATCTGGTGCAAAATTTGTCGTAGGTATTGATCCAACACAATTGTTTTTCATGCAGTTTCAAGCGATTCAGCATTTTGCTAAAGATACTTCTGTTAACCTTTTACCCTTAGGCGTTGAAGACTTACCTGAATTAGCAGCCTTTGATACAGTATTTGCAATGGGTGTTTTATACCATAGACGTTCGCCAATCGATTTTTTGTATCAGTTAAAGGCACAATTGGTAAAAGGCGGTGAATTAGTGTTAGAAACCTTAATTGTTGATGGTGATGAAAATACCGTACTCGTACCCGGTGAACGTTACGCGAAAATGCGCAATGTCTGGTTCTTACCTAGTGCAAAAGCAATGTGTGCATGGTTAGAGCGGTGTGGCTTTAGTAACGTTAGAGTGGTAAATGCCGATATCACCAGTGTAGAAGAACAACGTAAAACCGATTGGATTGATACAGAATCGTTACAAGACTTTCTTGACCCTAACGATAGTAGCAAAACCATTGAAGGTTACCCTGCTCCTAAACGCGCGATATTTATTGCCAATAAATAAGCAGATTTATCAGTGTTAATGTGATGCATTGAAATACGATAACAATTGTAATATTCCATTTATTTTATTGAATATATTGGTTTATTATTTTTTGATATCTGCCATTTTTTCGCATCATATCAATACTTTTATCAAACTCATCGCGTAACTTTTCAGACTTAAAAGCAGCTGAAAAGGTATTTTCTTCAAAAAGATAATGCACCTTGTGCGGCTTAACTAACAAGTCATTACTGAAATGTTTTAGATAGTAGTTAAAAATAGCAATGTCTATAATAATCACTTCAGCGCGTCTTAAAAATAGCATTTCAACCTGCTTTTTCTGATCAGGTATTTCTCTGTAATCAATAACATAATCAATTGCTGAATTATAATCTTGATCTAAATATCTTTTCGCATTTTGAAAGGCAACAACCACTTTATTGGTTAATCCTTCCACGCTATTAAGTATAAAATTATTTTCAGCTAAGCTAATCGCTACATTTTGGTAGTTAACATAAGGCTTAGATAAATATAATGCGGGGTATTGATAATCAGGCCGAACATTTAATATCGCATCTGCATTAAGACGTTGAAAAGCAGTAATATTTCGTCCACCTGGGGCATGATAAAATTCAACATCAATATTGTATGGCTTTAAAGCCTCTCGCATCAACTCTAATTGTAGGCCTTTACCATTTTCTTCAATAATAAAAGGTGGTTTGGGTAAGCTAGCAATAACTGACACCTTTTTGGCGGAAACATCCATAGAACATAAAAAGCTACAGGATAATACAGCCACACTTATCCAATATTTAATTCGCATTCCAACTCCCAATCAAAACCACTCACCATTTTAAAAAAAGTGAATATACCTTACTGCGCACATATCACAGACAACTTTAGGCAACTTTATGCCGATTTATCCCAATACCCCTATATCGACAGGGAATAAGTTTAATTGAACAAATTACTTCGACATTCTCAACAATAAATAACATCAGTAGTATAAGCTAAAATGTGTTTTACAAGTAAATGAAAGACTTAAAGCCTTGTAACGATAACAAAACATTGCCAACACTAAGGTTACACGTTCATAATAAGCTAGTTTACTGAGATTTATCACACAATAAGACAAAGGCTATGTATGAATGATATCTGGTCAGAGCGACAATTTTCTTCCGTAGTTAAACGCCGACACGATCACCGAAGCCCATTTCAGCGTGATCGTGCACGTATTTTACATTCTGCTGCTTTTCGTCGCTTACAATGCAAAACTCAAGTCATTGGCAGTGGCCAAAGTGACTTTTATCGAACTCGTCTTACTCATTCTTTAGAGGCAGCGCAAATAGGTTCAGGTATCAGTGCGCAGCTACGGGCAAAGTATCCAGCGTTAGCGGAACAGCTATTCCCGCAAGAAGACAGTTTAATAGAAGCATTGTGCTTAGCTCATGATATTGGTCACCCACCTTTCGGACACGGCGGTGAAGTTGCCCTACATTTTATGATGCGAGATCATGGTGGGTTTGAAGGCAACGGACAAACCTTTCGTATCGTTTCACGTTTAGAACCCTTTAGCGAAGGCTTTGGTATGAATTTGGCTCGGCGAACCTTATTAGGTCTGGTTAAATACCCGCAAACGTTAGCGCTTTTAACCACAAAAAAAACGCCAGTGGTGCCACAACGATTTCGCCAGTTAAAAGCAAGCGACTGGCATCCGCCGAAAGGGCTTTATCAAGACGATACATCTTCTATCGATTGGTTATTAGCACCATTATCGTCACAAGACAGAGAATTATTTCAATCAAGCTCTTCGCCAGCTGCAAATAAACACCTAAAAACACATTATAAATCGTTAGATTGTTCAATGATGGAACTCGCAGACGATATCGCCTACGGAATACACGATTTAGAAGATGCAATAGCCACAGGTGTCGTGCAAGCAAATGATTTTGAAAAACATGTCGTTCAAAAACTACAACAATTAGATGACCAATGGTTGCAGCAAATCAGCACTCAATTAACCGAACAACTTTTTAGTACACAGCATCATTTACAAAAAGAAGCCATCGGCTCATTAGTAAATTACTTAATTACGGCCATAGAACTCGTAGATTTAAATACAGAACAAAGCACTACATTTACTGAGCCATTATTACGATACAACGCTAAACATCCGAAAATAGCAGAACAAGTGTTAGACATTTTTAAAGGGTTCGTCTATCAATTTGTTATTAAGCAACCTGCAATACAACAAGTTGAATATCGCGGACAACAAATTGTCATGGAATTATTTGAAGCACTGTCTTCTGATCCTGAGCGTTTACTGCCTAATCAAGCTAAAGTACAATATCTAAAAGCATTACGTGAGAATGAAAATCCACATCGAGTGATAGCTGATTACGTTGCTAGTATGACTGATGATTTTGCCACAAAGCTTTATCAATCATTGTTTATTCCTCAAGATCACACCCCCCTTTCATGGTCAAATAATTAAAGCATGTTAACGATTTACGCTGGCAAAAACGCCTTAAAACAAATAAATGAAAATGGTTTTACCCCTGAATTATTTAGTGCAATGTACGGAGCAAGTGGTGGTCCTAAATGGTTTACCTTATTCGGGTTAGATAAGTTTATCTTTGGTGAATTTTTTAAAAACACGACACAAACGATCAATTTAGTTGGCTCTTCCGCTGGCGCTTTCCGCTTTGCCGCATTAAGTCAAAATGATCCGGTAACTGCCATAACAGCATTAGCAGAAATTTATAGTGAAACGGTTTATTCTAAAAACGCTGATGCAGTTGAAGTAACAGATAAAGCAAAAGCATTACTCGATGCGGTTTTTTCTGAAAAAGGTATCGAAGAATCACTTAATCACCCTGTATTCAAACCACATTTTATCGTGGCTAAATGTCGTGGATTAACTAGCTACGATCACAAAATCCCGCAAATATTTGGCTTAATTGGCAGTATATTACTAAACCGCGTTAGTCGTGATTTACTCGCAAAACAATACCAACGTTTTGTCTTCCATGCGCCTAATAGCCCGTTAAAAGTTTCAGATAAATACCGCTTCAATAATCAATATATCAGTTTAAACTCGGTGAATTATAAGCAAGCTTTATTAGCTTCTGGCTCTATCCCGCTGGTGATGCAGGGGGTGAAATTTATCGAGCAGGCGCCTAAGGGCATGTATCGAGATGGCGGGCTCATAGATTATCACTTTGACGTTGAATTACCCAATAATAATGGGCTGATTTTATATCCTCATTTTACTAATCAACCAAAACCTGGTTGGTTCGATAAAACCTCAAAACGTCAGGTCTCAATAAAACACTATGAGAATGTTGTTATGCTTTGTCCTTCAACTAAATTTATCAACAGTTTACCTTTTAAAAAGATACCGGATCGTAAAGACTTTACCACCATGGAACCACAGGCAAGAATAGCTTATTGGCAAACCGTTTTGTCGCATTCAGAGCAACTTGCCGAAAGTTTTGCGCAATTTGTTCGCTCCCCTGATATCAATACGATTAAACCGCTTGAAAAACATATTGTTGGCTAAAGGCGTCACGCTTCTTTTCAGCTAACACCTTGTTGCTAAGCAGGCAAACGCAAGATGAAATCATTTATTTAAATAGGGAGATATAAAGGAGCCGCTCACATCGATTTATTTAATGCTGGTTGAGATAAATCCACATATTATCATTGACTTAATTTTAACCACTGTGCATGATAATTAAAAAGCATAAAACTGAACGTCGATGGTAATAAAAAAAGACAATAACCAATCACGTAAGCGTGGAATTAAGGCATCACGGCAAAAGCTTGATGCAGCTATGCTAGCTGTTGGGCTAAAAACTCAAACCGCTTTAGCGAGAAAAATAGCCGAACAAGAAGGCCTTGCAACTCCACCGAAAGACATGGTTAACCGAGCATTTCGACAACTTCCCGTAGAGCCAATATCATTAGAACGCATTGCCGAAGCCCTTTGCGTACCAGCATACCAGTTGTATTTAACCAGTGAAGATACTGAAGAGCCTACTGCTGAACAAACAACTCAACCAATACAACCACCTGGAAACACAATAGCTAAACAACCATCTGAAGCAAGTGCTGAAACAAAGCCAAATTGGCGACGTTTAGCGTTCATTTTTATTCTCGTATTAGCAATAGTTGTAACGAGTTATCGTTTTGTTAACTCATCAACCCCTTCACAAAATACCGAGCAACAAAGCACTATGGCAAGCATCAATGCGTTTAAATTGGCCATAATAAATTCGCGAACCCCAATTAATACCTCAATTACGCATTCGCTGTCACAAAAACTGCCATCAACGGTTAAATTAGTTAAAAATTGGTCCGAGTCTGTTATGCAACTTGATCAATTAGACTGGAGCAAGTCATTAGAAGCCGATTATGTAATTACTTGGAAAATTAACACGCTTGAGCGTTTTAGCCATATTACCGTTTATATATTAGATCAGCATCAACGAATCGTACTTTATAACGATGCACTTTTAACAGCCTCAGTAGATAAACACCTTAGCGCGTTAACAGAAAGAATTTTTCAATCATTATCCTCATTTTTGCAAACAGGTACGGTGCCCGTAGCAAAAGGACTAACGTTAGAAAACGAGGCTGTAGAGCAATTTATACTCGCGATGCAGTATTTAAATCAAGAAAACACCTTAGCAAATTTATCTCGTGCAGAAACGCGTTTACAAAGAGCGATACGCATTGACTCAACGTTTGCCCGTGCTCATGGCGCACTTTGTACAACTCTATTACGCAAAGCGAGTTTATCTAGTGATATTAAAATGCTTGATGAAACCGAATCTACTTGTCGACAAGCGTTAAACCTTGCGCCCTTAGAAGAATCTTTACAAGGCATGGCAAATTATAGTCGCGCGAAAGGTAAACTTGAACAGTCTATGGCCTATCACCAAGAAATATTAGCAATAAACCCTGGCTACACTGATGCCTTATATGGCCAGTTTAAAGTATTGCAAAAACAAGCTGCAACACAAAAAAAACCTGAACTTTATAATGAAGCGATAGATATTATTAACCACGCTATTGATCAAGAACCTGAAAGCTGGCGAGGATACTTTATAAAATCACATTTACTCTATCGCTTAGGTAAACCTGTTGAAGCTATTGCAACCTTACATAATAGTGTTGAAAAAGACGAAAACTTTAATAATTTAAATAACCTAGGAACCATGTACTTTTGTCAAGGCAATATGGAACAGGCAAAAGAAGCGTTCTTAAAGGTAAACAATCTTGAACGAGATCCTAGCTGGATTATCGAACATCAGCTCGCGTCGTTATTTCAATTTTTAGGTGATACTCAAAAAGCGGTTCAATATGCCGAGCGTGGTATGGCACTGTTAGCATTAGAACAGGTTGATGGCCATTTTGACCCTTGGATCACTAAAGCGCTAGCTTATCAGGCTGATGGTAATTATACCGTGGCTCATGAAAGC
Organism: Thalassotalea sp. 1_MG-2023; assembly: GCF_030546745.1. GTDB lineage: Bacteria > Pseudomonadota > Gammaproteobacteria > Enterobacterales > Alteromonadaceae > Thalassotalea_C. The sequence continues at coordinate 23,104 of NZ_JAUOPD010000026.1, read as the reverse complement.
TTTGCGAAGGCGTTACAAATTGCTGAAAGGTTACGTATAGCTGGAAAATCTCCAGGAAATACCGAAGTACAACTCGTTTATATCAAAGTTGCTGATGCCTATATTGATCAACATCGTATCGAGCAGCCAACGAAGCAACAATTGTTAACTGAACTTAATGAAGTTGCAAGTAAGGCAACAATACCAAATGCATTAGTTCGCTTAATGCTCGCATATGTCATGCTCGGTGAATTTGAACCTGCGCGTCCAATCTATAAACAAATAGCTGGCATGTGCCCAGGCTTTGTTAAAGATCCAATTTTAGCGCCACTTGCGAGTTAATCGATAATACAACGAATTTTGTACTCATCATAATTATGATGGGTACTCGCAAGTTTATATAACGGTATTCAGGCATTTACTAATACACCCTTTAACATATATTCGCGGTCATCAATTTTTGTTAGTTGGTGCTATCTATGAATTTACTTACGTCATTTAACTGTAGTTAACGGCAGTTAAGCTTACCTACTTATTTTAATTGCATTTTTACATGTAATAATCAAAACATATGAAAGTTTAAAGGACAATAAACATGGTACGTTTTCTCATTATGGGTTGGTTAATTTCAGCCTTACTTATTAGCATTACAGCAAGCGCAATAAATATTCCAAAAAATAGGCAAGACGTGATAAACGCCTTGCAACAAGCAAGTAAAATTTGCCAGGGAAGCTGTGAAAAAACATGCGCAACTCAAGCTGAAACTCTAAAGAATATGGCTAACTTAAATGGGAATATTCCAAAAGTTAAACAGGGAGTAAAAGCGTGCCGCGATGCTTTTGCAAACGATAGTTCCAAAAATTCATCCGCGCATTCCAGTATCTATATGAGTTTAATGATGGTTGATAGTAACCTTAATTTGATCGTTAACGCTGAGCAAGCAGCCACGAGCAATCAACAATCGGTTAAATCAGCTCCCTTGCCTAAGGTCGATCTTTCTATTCATGACCAAGCAGGACACCTTGCCCCAAATAAAGTAAAAGCCTTATACAGCCATTTATCCGCTCATTGTGAATCTTATATGAAAAGCCCTGGATTGGTTAAGATTTGTCAATCGCAATGCAAAGAAACATCAACTAAATTAGCCAATAATTTTGACAGCGTGTCAACTGCACAACAAAAAGCGAAATCAGCCCAAGGTTTACAAAATATTACTGCCCAAGGTAGTTTACGCGGTTTATTGATGACTATTGAAGGGCAATTAACTGGACAAGCTGGCGGTTGCATTCATTATTTCAATGCTTATCTTAATGAATCACAAACAACACCCGAAATTGTCACTACATTAATTGCCGCTGGCCAAGAAATAAAAGCAGGAAAATGGCCTGTAAAAGAAGCTGCAAGTTTAAATTTAGATGAGCTACTCGTAGAAGAAGAAGTCACCATTGGTGATAAAGTTAAGCAAGTGGTTGCAGTTAACGCGATTGAAAACCTTACATTCTCTGAGGCCCAAAAACTTTTTACCAATACAGATGAATTTAAAAAAATTCAATCAAGTGTCAACAAAAACGGTTTTAAACTTGACCAAATTAAAGCCTCGATGAACAAACTGGAAAAATTAAAAAACAAAATAGATTCAAATAGTTGGGAAAGAAAAGCACTGCAATTTAGTGAGTATGGCAGCCAAGCTGAATTTATCGCTGCTTTAACTCAACCATGCGATATGAACTATTTAACGACATTTAACCAAGATTCACCTTGGCTAATTCCGAACAATCAAAAATCATTTGCGCTGAATTATCAATTAAAATCCGCTTACTTACATCGTTTGTGCTTTAACGAATTACACAATGAGATCACCAGCAAGGTGGCATCAGTTAATTCTGCTAAGCAATTCAATGAATGGCAGAAAAATAACGTATCTCAAGCACCATTAAGCGGCCGTGCCACTTGCCGAGATTGCCCTCCAGATAGAGTAATGACACCAGAACAATGGTTACCTAACTGGTCGGCATACGCCAATAATAAGCAACATAAATTAAATCAAACAGCTAAAGGCAACGAAAAACAAACACAATATTTAACGTTTGTAGAACAAACATTATCACCATGGATAAAACAGCACCAACAAGAAATAAAAGGGGCGTTAAAAGTGTTAACTGCTGCAGAAAAAAGCAGTAAATTACAACAAGAAATGATGGGGAAATTTCCTGACAAGTTAATTGAAAGTAATATTCATCAACCACCTGGCAACATATACGGTTTCATCCAAAAAGCAGGAACAGCCGGTAATGATCCAAGAACAGGAAAACCAATGTTTTATCAAGCAACCCTACTTAAAAACATTGTCACTTGTGAGCAAGGAGCTTCTTTAGCAAGTGAATTGTTCAACGCGCCGGCTAACACAAGCTACCAAACATTTTTGAAAGCAACGGCTGCAATAAACCAATGCGCAGACATATTTCCAGCAATAGCAAAAACTAATTTTGAAGATTTAGATACTGCAAAATCGATGGGAAATAACGTTGTTGAGAAAGTGATAAAACAAGGTAATCTAATGCTTAGCACCCATGGTGCCATTTACAATGACTATGTCCAATTTTTAGGTTTTGATTATCTAGACCTATATGGCATGCAACGCGTTTTGCATATGCTAAAAAATGAGCGCGACAACCACAAATTAAGTGACAACACGATTAACGAGCACTTTATCGCATTAACTAAGCAGGCATTTAATACATTGACTAATATTGACTTTGACAATAAAGCAGCGATGCAAGCACTGTTAGCTAAACGTGCGCAAGCTGAAAAAGAACGCCAATTAGCATCGCGCCTTTCAGGCGAACCAGTTCAACCTGCAGAAAAACAAAACATAATAAAACCACGTAAAGTTTCAAGCAACGCATACCGATTAGATTATTTAGGCCGCTGCATGCGTAATGGCACCGCTAGTACATACAATTGTGAATGTGCGGCAAGCGCTTATGAAAAACAAATACAAAAAGCACCTGTTGTAAATGAGTATAAATTTGCACAAAGTAACGCTTTTCGCCAATGCGCTGATGAAAAAGCAATTGCCGACACACAAGCTAAACAATGTACATCGATGCAAAAATCAGGCGCATTTAAGGGTTTAAACTGCAGTTGTTTTGCCAAATCATACGGCAACGCAATAGCAAATATTATCAAAAAATCAGGAAGTGCAAATAACCGCCAAAAAAACGAAATTAGGCAAACTGCAATTAAGAGTTGTAGCTAAAGGGAAAGAACAATGATTAACATAAAAAAAATGCTGTATACAATTTTCGCCTTCAATATCTTGTTATATATACCAGCAAATAATGCGGATGAATTTCCTGTATTAACGGCTAGCAACCAAATAGATGTAGGCAATGCTCAAATATTGGCTGGCAAGCTTGAGCAAATATGTGCGTCACGATTTACAAACCCAGCACAAGCTTTCCATTGTAAATCAGCTTGTGGAGGATTATACAAAAGAGTACATACACTTTCGGCTCAAATAAATAGACAGGCAAACAAGCCTTCAATCAAGAACAGCGTTAAACAGTTAGCTCGTGACACTATTAGCTGTAATCAACAATGGCGTAATAATTTCCCTGCCGAATTTAAACCTTTTGCGCTGTTGTTAAAAAGTTTGCATGAAGGTAAGTTACCAGCGCCAGGCAAGCCAAAGGTCAACACGGTAAGTGCCCCAAGCCAATATGCACAAGTACTTAATTCATTGGTACCATCGCTATCAGCGTTAGGTAACGTGTGTCATAACTCTTTGTTTAAAGACAGTTGTTTAAAAAGTTGTGCCTTAAGTAATGATACCCAACAATTTAGCCAATCATTATCTCAAGGGTCATTCGCAAGCATCAAAAATGCCGAAAAAATGACGCCATGGATAACCTCTTTAAAAGAACAATCGACAAAGCTGCTACAAAAATCTAAATCTTGCGCCAAACATTACAGTCGAAACCCAGCGAGTTCGATTGTTTCATTACAGAAAATCACTCAATCAGTGAATGAACAGGTCAATGCTGTTTACCAAAAACAGCTTGTCGCAGAAAAACGCGCTAGAGAAGAAGCTAAACGTCAACAACAAATTGCACAAGCTAACGCTAATGCCGAAAAACAAAAGCTATTTGAACAAGAAGTCGAAAAACTGCGTAAATGCCGTACCGACAGCCCTTTTAGTGGGTATAAAGGCTGCAGTTATTTAACCGCTTTATATGACAATGATTTCAACTTAGTGATGGACATAGAATACCAATCAAGCGCTCCGTACCGCCTTGGTTGGATGGGTGAAGCAAATGCCGAAATGGCGAAAATGTTTGGTGACCTTTATGGAAGTGAAAAACAACTCAACCAAGATATAGCTAATTCATGGAAAGCATACCATTTTGTTGGTCGATTACTGGGCACGTATGCAACCTATTATCAGCATTACTTCCCGAGTTGCTTAGGGGAAAATCCAGCAGTGGTTACCTTGACAACTGAAAGGCAAAAAGAATATCGCAATGGCTTTGGTACCTTAGTTCGCACAGAAAGGTTACCGAGTAAAACTGATACGATTTATATTCCACGACGTTTGTATCCACATGTTAACTTTGCTGATATCAATAAAGATACTCAAGCTCGGGTACAAATTGCTGATATGTTGTCTGGTGCGATAAATAAGTACCCTAGGATAAACTTATTCGATGTGACTATGGGCTTAAGTGAAGCGATGAAACAGCATCGTTGTGATAGTGATGTGATCCAAAAACTAGAGCAGCAAATGTTGGCTTATCAACAACATCGAAATAGTTATAATCTTCAATTTAGCCGTTAGCCACGATTAATTACTTGTTATTTATCGATGAAAAACCTCTTAGTCAGCATTTTTTATCGAACAGAGTTGCCAGTGAAATATTTTTCATTGGCATCGCCTTTCTCCAAAGTAGTCAAAAACAAACACGCATTTTCAAAAAAATTGTTGATGAATTGTTCACATCTAAACAGTTCATTTAACAAGCATAAAGAAAATAACAGCACACTTTCATTAAGTATTGAAATTGTGGAAAATTATATTAATACAACCGATAAAACTTGGATTAATTTCCATTCCTTTCATCATAAAAATTACGATGAACTCAGGTTACTTTATTGCATTAAAAAACAGTTCACTCGTTCAAGGGTTAAACGATTGATCACCAAAAAAATACGGTGTTATTTAACCTGTTACTTTCATGAGAAAATTTCAATAGCGGCACACCCTGACGATAAAAGCTTATATCAAAAAACTAACGTTTCTTTACTAACGTCAGTGTTAAAACAACGACGCCTTTATATTAATCAACTGTACAATGAAATCAACGCGTTACTGATGCTTGATAGTCACCTTACGCAGCCTCAACTATGCAGCTTACTTATTAGTGTTATCGACAAAGCGGTAAATGAGTATCTGCGCTATACCTTTTTTCATTTAAGCAACAATTACAACACCTATATTGACCACCTTTTAACACAGATAGATACGGATTTACGCTCACACAACCATGCAGAATTATCGTCTGAAAAGATTTATGCAGCCATAAACTACCTTGAAAATAGTTTTAAACAGGTGTTACAAGAGCATCAGCAAGAACACATTAATGATTGTTAATATGTTCTATGCATCATAGCTAGATTAGTCGGGGGATTTTATTGAGATGATTTTTGATAAATCGCACAAACGGCGCCAGCTGGATCTTTTATTACCGCGTACTTATCTTGACCCATTGATTTAATATCAGTGATTAGCTCTCCACCTTTTTCCTTTGTTGCTGTTACAGCCTGTTCTATGTCTGCTACTAAAAAATATGGCAACCATGCGGCTGGTAAATCAATATTACAACCTTTAGCATGACAAATACCGGCAACAGCATCCCCACTGCCTGGAGTTAGCATGGCATAATCTTGATAGTCGCCCATCGATACCTCATTCGTTTGCCAGCCAATCACGTTCTGATAAAAATCTTTTACCTCTGTAGCATTTTGCACCGATAAATCTAACCATGCCATTTCACCAGTATTTGCTTTCATTTTATAACCCCTTGTTCTATTTATATGTCATGAGACTTCGGATTTATTGGATAATATTTCTCCGGTAACCGATTAATATGCTCAAAAAACCGTGTGTCTTTGTAGGGAAGTTTCATAAAACCAGAAATTCCCAACCCTGTGATTGTAGGTAACAATGCTAATAGTTTAGCTAATAACTTTGAAAACTCTGCTTCTTGCTCATGATTTAATAGCATTAAATAGCTATGAATTTTTAAATGCGTTTCTAACACTTCAAATATAATGCATCCGGTATGGTGAATTAAGTTTAATGTTGATAAGACTTCCATCATCTCGTCAGGCAAATAAAGATATTCATCAGGATCTTTGCCATCCTCAAAATACGAATGTAATTTTGATTCATCATCTTGTTCCGGCACATCACTGATATCAAACGGTATAACTTGCTCTGGTAGTGCAATAAAAGGTTGTTCGATAGTTTCGCGCTCAACGTGTAGTGTATTTCGAGCATTAAACAAACAACTCTTAAATACACCAGTACGAAAAATACCTTGGGCTAAATAAATCATATTATTTACTGCACTTTGAAATGATGTTTTTAAGCGCTCATCAAACAAGGTTAAATTTGAATCTATATACACACCTTCTTTTTCCCAGCGGATCGCCAAGCCCCCAACCACAGGGAAGTTACCCAAACGACTCACCGCGGCAATAAACGCTTTTTCTGTATCGCCCATGCCCATTAAATAATTTTTATAGTACTTTTCTAATTGAGCATCATTTATATTTTCTAAGGAAGCTTCATCACTTTCTTCACGCAAAAATGATTTACGAGATCCATACACTACTGTATCAATCTCTCGTGTTCGAGGTTTACACCACACGGGAATAAGTGGCTTTATCACCGGCCATGTTGGCGTTTCTGCTAGCACTGTATTTCGAAGTAATGAAAGGTGTTTGAAAAAATAATCGCCTGCTTGTTCGCGAGTTTTTCTATCATCACTTAACATCGCTTCAATAATTTGCGCTAACATTTTTGGTAAGCCAAGAGAAGTCGGCTTTATCATTTGATGCCCATAACGACATGATTGTCCTGACGCTAGCGCATATAACGTTGCGGCCATGCCTTGTTCATCAAATCGAGGAGATGACATTTCGCCATTAATTTGTTCTGGCCCAATAAAATACACATCGCCTAGCCTTGCATTAGAATTTTGCAAGTCACTGCTCATCAAATCCATGATATTGTTAGCGGTTGTTTGTCCATTAATGTCAAGTTGAGCCACTACAGCAGAGCCCCAGTCAACTAAATATAATTTGTTATCATCTTGATGGTACACAAGGTTTGACGGTTTAATATCGCCGTGAACATAAGGCTTACCTTTACTGTGAAACTTAACCGTTCGTAAATATAATAAAATATCGGCCAATTGCAGTGCGATATTCACAATTAATTCAGGCGCTAGCGGCCCAACTTGATGCGACAAGCGTTCTAAATCGATGCCAGGCGCTCTTTCCATATGCACGATCGATTGCCGTTTAATTTTATAATATTCAATTATTTTAGGGATACGGTTGTGCGTCAGCTCTCGCTGTATTTCAGCTTCTTCGGCTAGCCTGTCTTGTACGTGTTGCGGTAGATTAATGCGAGAAAATTTAAATACTTGTTCAACACCTGCTTCATTTTTTCCAGCAAATACAAAACCATAAGCACCTTTACCTATCAACTCTATATCTTCAAAGCCAAGCAATGAAAGCTGTCGTTCACAAAGCTCTACCCACTGTTTTAATTTGGTGGCATCTTTATGACTTAGCAAATATATTGACTGCTCTTCGGCAATATAAAAATGTTGTAGTTTTTTCTCTGCCACAAAATACCCGCTTTGAACATTCATGTTAAATAATTCGTATCAATACAAGTTCGTCATTTTTCTGTCATAAACCCACGGTAACATGACCTTACTTAATCAGCAGTGCTCGCTGTTAAGTGCTCTCTCTAGTAAACAAACACGTTAGTTTGCATTGTTCCTGCCTTGGTTATTTGCCAAGGCTTTTTTTTATCAACTTAGCTATTTTCTAAAAGTACATTATTCAATTCAGTTAGCTGTTGCCACACTTGGCTTGCTTGCATTTGTTGCCAATTCATCGGCTTTGTTGCTAACATCGCAGTTAATCGTGCTTTGCTTTGTTGGCGAATTGAGATATTCGCGTTATCAATCACATCAATGCATGCTTCTCGATTGTTACACAATAACAGCATATCGCACCCTGCTTCTTGTGCCGCTTCTGCTCGTTCTACATACCCACCGATGGAAGACGCACCATGCATCGATAAATCATCACTAAATATGGCACCAGAAAAGCTTAACGATTGACGTAATATTTGCTTAAGCCATATCGTTGAAAAACCCACTGATTTATCATCTACATCAGGGTAAATAACATGTGCAGGCATTACTGCATCTATCATGTTTTCAATCATTAACTGTCGAAACGGCAGTAAATCATGTTGAGAGATTTCTGCAAATGAGCGCGTATCAACTGGCATGGCAATATGTGAATCTGCTTGTACACTTCCATGACCAGGAAAATGTTTAGCCGTACATTTCATGCCGGCAGATTTCATTCCTTGAATAAAAGCGTTAGCTAACGGCGCAATTTGTTCGATGTTTTGAGAAAAAGCACGTTGACCAATAACCTCACTGACTCCGTTAACATCTAAAACAGGCGCAAAACTAATATCAATACCTACGCCTTGTACTTCCAGCGCCATTAACGCACCTGCGTTTCTCGCATATTGCTGGGCTTGTGCTACATTATTATTCGCGTATTCAATCAAGTGGCCCATGGCAGGTATTTGTGAAAAACCGTCTCTAAATCGTTGTACACGCCCTCCCTCATGATCAACACCGATCAATAACGGTTTATTGGCTGTATGTCTGATATGAGAAATTAATTCACGTATTTGTTGAACAGACTCAAAGTTTCGAGAAAAGAGGATTAACCCACCAACAAGTGGGTGCTGAACAAGCTCTTTATCTTGCTCAGTTAACGACGTGCCATGCACGTCCATCATGATCGGACCCATAATAGCCATTTATCTAAACAATAATCGGCTTACTGTACCTAATATTGCAACATTGCAAAAGTTAAATTACTTGATAACCCTACTTAACTTGGAGTGGTGCACCAACACCAGCAGAAACAAATGGAATAACTTTACGAATAACATCACCAATATCTAATGACTGATCAAAATCATTCTCAGCGATATCAATTAACGCATCACTTGATGACATGGTAAAAATGACAGTTCCCATGGTGAAATGTAACCGCCAAAAGATATCTTCAGCAGTAAGCTCAGGGAAGGCTCGCTGAACTGCTTCGACAAAGTGCGTGATAACCCCTGGGTACTGGGTGGTTAAAAACCAGCGTAAAAAACCTTGGCTATCGGTATAACCTCGTCCTAAAAGCTGTAAGAAATTACTTGTACCATTTTCACGAAAAACATTTAACGATAATAATGGCTCGATAAACGCAGAGAATACTTCAAGTAACGAAGGCTGCTGCTCTTGTTGACAAACCAATACTAAGGAGTTTTCTAAACGCGGTGCTAATTCATTCATGTACCGAGACATAACCGCTTTAATAAGTTCTTTTTTTGACCCAAAATGATAATTAACCGCAGCTAGATTTACATCAGCTAAACTTGTGATCTCGCGTAACGATGTGCCATTAAAGCCTTTATCGGCAAATAATGTTTCAGCGGCATCAAGTATTTTATTTTTAGTATCCATGGAAATCACCACATTTTACTGCTCAATTACCCCACAGTTTAAACAAGCGTTTAAAATAACGCAATAAGCGAAAGTTCAAGCTATGAATATTGATACCTCAAAGACTAAAACAGTGGCTCTCAAAATAAAGAGTTGTTCTTACATACGGTAAAGTATTCATTTATTTGTTTTATATATAGTTAAACCTTTAATCGTGAGCATATACAATATAGGTTATTGAGATCTCAAATATACGGCCTTTAATAAAAAATATGAAATATCTCAGTAAAATGAAAAGAAAATATCACATATAGTAATGTGTATGTATTCTTAGTTTATAAGCAGTAAACACATCAAATTTACTTAAGAAATAAGCAATTACAAATTTTTTTAAAATAGCTAAAGATCCTAAGATATATTTAGGTTATTATTTAATCAACTCTTGTGAATGTATTGTTCAATACTGGGAATGTGTTGGTCGTAAGAGTGTTCTAAGTTTCATGAATTTTAATAGCCCGGCATTAGTCGGGCTTTTTTTTGTCAATGTATTAATTCTTCTATTTACCTGTATTTATATATAAAACAAGCAGAGAGCATTGCACTTTTAGTTAATAACTATTACTTTTTTAATGAGCTATTAAACATAAATATATTCTTTTATACTGACATTAAATTTACAATAGGTTTACAAGTAGCATCATGAAAAAACAATTAAAAAAATCTTTCATTGCCCTATGTGTCGCAGCAACCATGGTTGGCTGCAACACTACACCCGCAACCACAACTTCACTAACTCAACAAGATGCAGAACGATTTCTCAATAATGTTGAACAGGAGCTAATAACATTAAATTTAGCCGGCGCTCGAGCAGCATGGATAAATGCCAACTTTATTACCCATGATACTAATGCACTTGCAGCAAATGCAGATCAAAAATCAACAGAGGCCGGTGTACGCTTTGCCATGGAAGCGGCAAAATTTGATGATGTTGAAGTAACAGATGATCAACGCAGAAAACTGAATATTTTAAAACAAAGCCTAGTCATGCCAGCACCGCAAGATGCTGAAAAATCAGCTAGACTGGCGACCTTAGGTTCACAACTTAATAGTATGTATGGTCGAGGCAGCTATACGACTAATTCTGGTGAAACGCTGAGTTTAGGTGACATGACATCAACAATGGCTACCTCCAGGGACTACGACGAACTATTAGAAATGTGGCAAGGTTGGCGTGAAGTCAGTCCAGAAATGAAGCCTTTATTTACCGAACAATCAGCACTGGCAAATGAAGGCGCAAAAGGTTTAGGCTACCGCGACTTAGGCACAATGTGGCGGTCAAATTATGATATGCCGGCCGATGATTTCGCCAAAGAACTAGATCGTTTATGGTTGCAAGTAAAACCTTTATATGAAGATTTGCACTGTTATGTAAAAGATAAACTAGCTGAACAATACGGTGAAGATAGAGTACCAAGCGACGAGCCAATACCGGCACATTTACTCGGTAACATGTGGGCGCAAACATGGGGCAATATTTATGATGTCGTTGCACCAGAAAATGCTGATCCTGGTTATGATGTTACTAAACAACTTGCCGCGCACCAATATGATGAAATAAAAATGGTAGAAGGTGCTGAGCACTTTTTTACCTCATTAGGGTTTGAACCATTACCGGAAACATTTTGGCAACGCTCTTTATTTACTAAACCCAAAGATCGTGACGTAGTGTGTCATGCATCCGCATGGAATTTAGACGCTAAAGATGATATTCGCATTAAAATGTGTATTCAAAAAACCGGTGAAGAATTCAATGTAATTCATCATGAATTAGGACATAACTTTTATCAACGCGCCTACAAAAACCAACCGACGCTATATCAAGGAAGTGCGAATGATGGTTTTCATGAAGCAATTGGCGATACTATCGCACTCTCTGTTACGCCTAAATACCTTAAAGAAATTGGCTTAATTGATTCAATTCCTGACGAATCAAAAGACATTGGATTATTAATGAAAATGGCGCTCGATAAAGTGGCATTTATTCCTTTTGGTTTATTAGTTGACCAATGGCGTTGGAAAGTATATTCGGGTGAAATTACCCCTGAAAATTACAATACGGCATGGTGGGAACTACGTGAAAAATATCAAGGTATCGCAGCCCCTGTAGAACGCCCAGCGAATGCATTCGATCCAGGCGCGAAATATCATGTACCAGGTGGTGTGCCATATTCTCGCTATTTCTTAGCACATATTCAGCAATTTGAATTTCATAAAGCCTTATGTGAAATTGCGGGTAACACAGACCCCATTCACCGTTGTTCAATTTACAATAACAAAGCCGCTGGTAAAGCGCTGAATGAAGTGTTAGAAATGGGTAAAAGCAAACCATGGCAGCAAGCTTATAAGGTGCTAACAGGTAGCGAACAAATGGATGCTACAGCGATCTTAGATTATTTTGCACCGTTACATAAATGGTTGAAGAAGAAAAACCAAGGTAAAAGCTGCGGTATATAGCCTATAAAAAATGGTTTCTAGAAAGGCGCCTATTATAAGGCGCCTTTTTAATGGCTGTTTGTAGCACCGACTATACAAGTTGGTTATGATTAAAAGAGATTTACCTGAACTAATGATAGTTTCATGTAATGTACCTGACCCCTTTAATTAGTTCGTTATGTCTGTTTAGGGTGTAACACGACCTTATTTCTACCTGACTCTTTTGCGCGATATAATGCCGCATCAGCGCATTCTATCCAGGCCTCATAATTTTTAATACTAGGATCGATTTCTGCCAGTCCTAAACTAATTGTATATTTAACATCAATATCATTATGTTGCACTAGCGCATCTTCAATTTCTGCACGTAAGCGTTCCGCAAAGATTTGCGCATTTTCAACAGAGGTATCTGACAGTAAAATCGCGAATTCTTCTCCACCATATCGACCTGAAACATCCGTTTCTCGTACATGTTTTCGAATCACACTAGACAAATGACGGATCACGTCATCACCTACCATGTGTCCATAATTGTCGTTAACATCTTTAAAATGATCAATATCGATCATCACTAAACTGCTTGCGTGCTGGCTACGCGTCCAACGTTTATATTCAGCTTCTAAGCATCGTTCCCAATGCGTACGATTAAACAATTTGGTTAAGCCGTCTGTTTGACTTAAGATTGCTAACTCGGCATTCGCTTGCTCAAGATCTTGTTTATGCACTGCATTATCAGTGACATCATAAACAATTAAACATAAGTGGGTAACTTCACCCGTTGACGACATTAAGGGAATAAAAGTGGTGTTTTGGTACATATAATCAGCTGTACCGGTAATTGGTCGATAGTTTTGAAACTTAAATAAATAAGGACGTTGTTCCCAAATGGTAAACGCTTTATTTTTAAGCATAAATACTGATTCTGATTTGCGCACAAACCACTCTTCTGGAATTTCTTCAAATAATGAAAAAAGCGTTTTACCTTTCACTTCTCTTGGTAATAACCCGCTATGATTCTCCATAAAACCATTCCAAATTTGTATCTGGTATTTTCGATCAAGCACAACCAAACCTACATCTATGGTATGTAGCATTTCCATTAACCAGTGTAATTCATTTATTTGCTCAGTTTCTAACGACATGTTTTTAATCCAACAGGTAGGCAATTTTATTATTTAATGTGTTCATAGAGTCTTCGGTAAACAATAACAATAGATCACATTTTATTGGATAATTTTCAATTCCATAGCTTATTTCTATTGCTAACGTTCTTCGCCATTTTGTTGAGTTAGTAGCAATTAATTCCGATATTTTACGATGTTGACCCAATACAACCGGATGCCCCTGACTAAAAGGCATATCTAACTGTTCTGAAACCCCTTTCAAACACGCGCCAATCAACACATTTGCCAAATCCATCAGCAATTCAAGCTCGGTTGTATCATCAACTTCATATTGATAATTCATTAAATCCGCTACATCTTTAAAACTTGAATCATTTAAAATAAGCAACGCTTCGCCAGAGATACCTGCGCCAATAAACCCTTGGCAAATTCCCGAAGTACTTTCATGTGCTTCAATGGCTGATAGTGCCATTGACAACTCACTCACCTCAATTAAATTAACATTTGGAATAGGTAACACCACGAATACATCAAGTAAACGTGCTAATAAATCACCAGCTTGCCCCATCGCGACATTGGCAATTTCTTGGTAACAATCGCGAATATCACCTTCTAACGGTGGTAATTGAGATGAAGACTCAACGTCAGCCGTTTCAGGAAACGAGGTAGCTACGTTCAATGGTGTTAAAGTTAATGGCTCACTAGGTTCAATTACCGAAGGTTTGTCTGCTTCGCTTTGTTGAACATCAGCATTAAACACACCAAAAGCCGCTAGTATATCGGTTAATTTTTCCTTGTTTACAGGCTTTTGTATAAAATCTAACGCCCCTAAACTAGTGACTCGTTGGTGCGCTTCAGGTTGAATATCACCAGATATCACAATCACCATTGTTGGTAAGTCTTGTTGTACAATAGCCTCTAGTACTTGATAGCCGTCCATTTCTGGCATATTTAAATCTAAAAATAGCACATCTCCTTTGCCTGCTTTAATTAACTCGATGGCCTCCAAGCCATTAGTTGCGAAACTGATCTCGACATCCCAACCATCAGGCAAAGACCTCGCGACCTGTTTTCGCGCCATATTTGAATCGTCACAAATCAACAAAGGTGTTGGCATAGAAAAACTCGTCTAACACAAAGATAATATTAATAAAAAAACATTTTCGGCTATTTTAAAGCCTTCTCAAATATAACAATAGTTATAAATCGATAAAAACACTATTTATTCGCAATTTATTTTTGTCAGAGGTACTATTTTATCTTCAACTCTTAAAAAATTTATTACATCACATGAAACAAACAACTTATTCAAGTATTTTCGCGATTCTCATCAGCCTATCGCTGCCAAGTTTAGCCAATGAACCAGTCTCGGATCCGCTACCAGAATCTTATGATCTTGTTAAGGCGGGTGATAAGTACATTACTTTAATGGGTAATCAAGTAGCTGTTGGTGATCAAGCACCTCAATTTAAAGTGGTTGATGAGATGTTTTCACCGGTTTCTCTTAGTGATTTTTCAAATATGCCCGTGTTAATCTCTGTGGTACCGAGTTTAGATACTGGCGTTTGTTCTGTTCAAACTAAGCGATTCAATGAAGAAGCGGCCAAATTAGGCGACAACTTAACTTTGCTGACTATTAGTAATGATTTACCTTATGCACAGAAGCGCTTTTGCAAAAATGAAAATATCGAACAGCTACAAGTATTATCAGACAGTGTTTGGCGCGATTTTGGTAAAAAATATGGCCTACTGATCAAAGATATGGGGTTATTAACACGCGCAATATTCGTCATTGATGCTACCGGTAAAGTCACTTATAAAGAGCTTGTTGCAGATATTTCACAACACCCTGATTACGATGCAGCACTCAGCGCATTAGCAGCCGTAAAAATGGCAGATGAAAAAAAATAAAAACTTTTTAACTTTATTTTCAGTGAATTAAGAAATAAAAAAACAAAAATTTAAATTTTATCCTTGAATAAAAGCATATTAACCCTATCTATTAATTGTAGTCGCTGAAAGGGGCTACAATTAACCGCCTGTTCACTATTGAAAGGCACTTTATAAAAGTTATGCGAGTACGATGAAATACGCGGCGAGAACCTCGAGCGACATTCAACGCACAACTTTATTTATTAACATATTGCTTAACAGAGGATATGAATTATGCGTACAACAACAGATTTTAGCCCACTTTACCGTTCATTTATCGGTTTCGATCACTTAGCTGGATTATTAGACAAAGCATCTCGTGCTGATAAACAATCGTCTTATCCCCCTTATAACATTGAATTACTTGCTGAAGATCAATACAGAATTACCATGGCTGTTGCAGGTTTCGCTGAAGAAGAGCTAGCGATACAATCTGAACACAACAACTTGGTCATTACTGGCACTAAAGCAGGTGAAGCAGATAAAACTGACAGAAAATTTTTACATCAAGGCATTGCAGAACGAAATTTTGAACGAAAATTTCAATTAGGCGACCATGTTAAGGTGGTTGGTGCCTTTATGGAAAATGGCTTACTGCACGTTGATTTACAGCGTGAAATTCCAGAAGCGTTAAAACCACGAAAAATCGCCATTAATGGTAAAAGCTTATTAAATGACAACTCGAATTAACATAAGCTAAACTGATTTTCTCCCTTATTTTTTGCCCGGTTATTCACCGGGCTTTTTTTGTTGATTTAAAAATTGGCTGAACAAGGTTACCGTCTCTTGTGGATGAGAAACTGGCGCCATATGACCATGTTCAACGTACTGCACATGAGCATTAGAAAGATGCTTAGCAATTAACTGACTTAATACTTTACTCAAAGGTCTGGTTTGTTCCCCTATCACTAATAAACACGGACATAATAACTGACTCAAGTCTGTCAGCTGATACCTTTGATCTAATATTCCTTGAAAATCTGCATGAACCTTAGGCATCGCAACTGCCATTTGTTGTTGAACTTTTACCGGTAAGTGTTGAAAAAACTGTTCGCCATTCCAAAAATTAACAAATGCCGCTGCTGCCTCTGTACTTTCTAATTGGCGTAATTGCTGTGAAAACTCACTCACTTGCTGAAAATACTGAGCTTGTTCCTGTTCAAGTAAATGAAAGGCAACCGGTTCAAATAAAGATAAACTGGCTACTCGCTCCTTGTGTTGCATCGCCCAAGCTAATGCAATTGCCCCACCACACGAATGACCAACAAGATGAATGGGCGTTTGAATATTTTCTTGAAGTAAACACTGATCAATGCGGGTTAGCTCATCTTCGAAGGTATAACTAAGGAGATCTTCAGGTAAGTCAGCATCACCATAACCAAGTAAATCAACATTAATCAAGGTAAAGCTATCTTGCAATTGAAAACATAATGGTAACCATTGCTTACTACTACTGAGTGAACTATGCAATAAAACAATCGCAGGACCTTGTCCTAATACTTTGATACCTTGCATATCTGAAACACTACCTTTTCATATCAACATCGTAAAATTTTGCACATTTTAACAAGAGATATGATTAAATAACTAGGTCGAAAGCAAGAAATAAAGAGAAGCATGAATATAACATTAACCAACAAAAGCGCACTAGTGTGCGGTAGCAGCCAAGGTATTGGAAAAGCATGTGCAATCGAACTAGCATCACTGGGTGCTAACGTCACCTTATTTGCACGTAATGAACAATCACTCAATACGGTGTTGGCGTTATTAGACACTAGTCAAGGCCAACAACATCATGTATTAGTTGCTGATTTTTCTCAGCCTGAACAAGTGAAAGATGCTGTTATAGCAAATATAGAAAAGCATGGCGGCATTGATATTCTCATTAATAATACTGGCGGACCAGCGCCAGGACCTGCGAATACCGCTGACGCGCAAGCGTTTATTGATGCCTTTCAATTACATTTGGTGTCAAACCACCATTTAGTACAGGCCGTTATTCCACACATGAAAAAAACAGGTTATGGACGAATAATTAACGTTATTTCAACATCAGTAAAACAACCATTACCAAACTTAGGTGTTTCCAATACAATACGTGGTGCAGTAGCAAGTTGGGCTAAAACCTTAGCCAATGAATTAGGGCCGTTTGGTATTACAGTAAACAACGTGTTGCCAGGCGCAACAGCCACTGCCAGATTAGACGCGATTATCGAAGGTAAAGCAGCAAAGCAAAACATTAGTATTGAGCAAGCTACCGAAAATGAAAAATCTCACATCCCAATGAGACGATTTGCGCAACCTGAAGAATTTGCCGCTGCAGCGGCATTTTTAGCATCGCCTAGCGCGGGTTACATTACTGGTATTAATTTACCCGTCGATGGTGGTAGAACATCTAGCCTGTAATCGCTAAAAAGGTAAGGTAAATAGTAACTCGCTAAGATCAGGCTGCCATTGAAACTCTTTAAGACTGATCTTAGCCCCTACTACCACAATTTGTTCTTCTTGTAGCAACGCTTTTTGCCGTTCAAACCCTTCGCTGCCGGACGGTAACGATATTCTCCCTTGTGCGTTAATCACACGAAACCAAGGAACAGCTTTATTTTGCCAACCGCTATCAGGTACATAACCAAGCGCTTTACCCACTAATCTCGCGCGGCCTGGTAAGCCAGCTAAATCAGCAATTTGTCCATAGGTCGCCACTTTACCAACCGGAATGAATTGAACCGTTTGCCAAATTCGTTGGTAATTGCCGATGTTAACCATTACCAGGGTAATACTTCGCCATTTGAATGTTTAAACACGCCTGTTTCAGCCATTGATTGTTGCTCTATTAACTTAACGATACGACCAGCGGCTTCATTAGCACTAATATCACCGCCCATATTGACCATTTCAGTTTGAACAAAACCAGGATGATATACACCAACAGAGATATCTTGAGGAGCTAGGTCTTTCGATAACGACATTGACGCCGCATTTAAAGCAGCCTTTGACATACGATAGCCATAACGACCACCTGAACCATTATCCGCGATAGAGCCCATTCTAGAAGTGATCATCGCTATTTTACTACCGGTAACTAACTGAGGCAGTAAACGTTCCACAACTAATAGCGGCGCTAATGCATTAACATCAAACTGCTCTTTTATTGTGGCTGTGTTTAATTGACCTAATTGTTCGTCTCTTAGAATACCCGCATTGCAAATTAATACGTTAATACTCTCGTTAGATAATGCCTCAGCCATCACTGTTAAGCCTTGCTCGGTGGCAACATCAACCCCATTGACTACCTTGACATTTAACGCATCTAACGCCGCTGAGCTTTGACGACATAATGCGATAACGTTATCACCCTGTTCTGCGAAAATCGTCGCCATGGCAAGTCCAATTCCACGGTTAGCGCCAGTAATTACTACAGTGTTTTTCATTTCACTTCCTCTGTTTGTTATTAATGAAACCTTATGTACTATATGGCAACACGCTAAACATTATTCAAGGATAGTTTATGAGTATTGATCGGATCCAACAGCTAACCACGCTTCAAACAGCGCGTTTTGACCTAGCCTTAATGACTTCAGATGATTTTAATCTGTTTCAACAGTTACAAACTGATCCAAGATTAATGCAGTACATAGGGCCAATACTTGAACCACAAGCATTAGCTGAAAAGTTTTCACAAAGAATCAAGCCTTGGCAACGCGAGGAAGATCATTGGTTGACCTTTAAAATTACAGAAAAAATATCACAATCTGCTGTTGGCAGTCTCGGTTTTCGTATTGAAGACTTAGCGCAGCGGCGTGCTGAAATAGGTTATTTACTATTAGAAAAACACCAAGGAAAGGGCATTATTCCAGAGGTTGGTTGTTGCCTGATAGAATTTCTCTTTCAACAGGTTGGCGTTCATAAAGTTGTCGCCTATTGTTACGCCAAAAATATTGGTAGTTGGAAAGTCATGGAAAAACTCGGTATGCAGAAAGAGGCACACTTTCGTGCTCATACTTTACTCAATAATCAATGGCATGATGAATTTATTTACGCACTGCTTGCTAGCGAACACATTACTAAAACTGAATAAGTGTGATTATCCAAAAAGGCTGACGGTATAATTAACAAGCGATATTGTCGTATCTACATTAACAATTTATCCCCCATATGAGTACTAAGACCGACTACTGAAGCAACTCTAATTTTATAACCGTAATGCCACAGTTTGTACTTTTTATCTTCGTCATATACTGAACGATCAACGCTGTATAAATAATTTGCTTGAGTGGTGACAGATTAAGGTTAAGCGACGAAAGTCTAGTGCCCCTGAACAACCTAAGGATAGACTGCTTCAGGAAGTGATGAGAGCACACTAAGAGAGCCTCAATATGCGTTTATCGTAAACGATTTAAACGGCTTAACGACATAGCGAAGTAATAGGTTTTGCTGATTAGAAACAATTAGCTGCCTAACAACAGTTAAGAAAACTCTATTGACCATTGACGAGCAGAGGTTCATTTATACTAGGCATTAGTACACCGCATAAGTTTAATACCACCTACATCCGTTGTAAAACCGAAACTTGAATAAAATGCTTCCATTTCAGGTAAGCAATATAACTCAAAGTGTTTTACCTTTTGTAGTTTCTTATGCTTTTTAACTAAAGTCATTAGCTTTTGCCCTAAACCATTACCACGATGAGCTTTACTTACAATGACATCAAAGATAATTGCTTTATATATAAAATCACTAATCACACGAGTAAAGCCTATTAAACTATCATCGTCATCGAGAATGCCAATACAAATTTGAGAGCCTTGAATGCAATTTACTGTATCTTCGAGTGAGCGTTCTTTACCCCACCAGACTTCTTTATACAATTGATGGACTTGCTTCATTTGATTAGCAGTAAAATTAGAAATTATCGTCATACTTGAATAAATACCTAGCGCCTATTAGTGACTTGTTATTTTTTTATATCACAATATATTATATATGGGTACTCTTCGGGTTTTGAATTATGGCTAAAAATACAAGTGTTACACTGGGTGTTCATCTTATAAACCAACAACTTAACACTGGTCGTTATGGCTCGGCAAGTGAAGTTATTAGAGCTAGATTAAGAACATTAGCATTTAAGTGGATAAGGATATTATTTAGGTGCTGGAAAACAAATACAGCGTATGATGAGTCAACCTATCTAGAAGCGTTGAAAAATAAAGGTTCACCGTTGTTGAAATTTGCAGTGGAAAGCAAGGTTTAATGCTTGCTGTCCACCTCAGGACGTGTTGTTAGCTTTACCAACTCTTGAATGGGATTTTTGATGTTCTAACATTAACATCACTGAAACCAGCTGATTTTAGCAACATAGACACTGAATTAGAGCAATTATGTGAACTTGCGTTAGGGCCAATAATAACTTCACCAATAGCCTCTTTAGAGAAACTCAAAATAGGTAATGTAATATATGGAATCAAATGACTAATTCCTGCTCGAAAATTGATTGAACAAGTAGGATTTTCAGCGGTAATTCTCCATTCAGATTCTTCATGAAAACCAACGTCTTTAAATAAAGGAGCTAACTTAGTTATTGAATTACATAAATTATTTAAAGCGGCATCTGCTTGATTTTTTCCATCACCTTTTGTGACATATTGCTGATAATTTAACTCATGATCTACTCTGCCTTTGCTATCAAAAGCATCATAATCTTCTCTACTAACGGCAGGCTTAGGAAATTCAGCTTGGCATTGTTGTATCAACGCGCTCATCTTTTGAAACTGTTCACTCTCATTGTATATACACTTATTCAAATTTAAGCCATTATCTTTACAAAACGCTTCTAAAATTTCACGTTTAAAGCCAATACAAACCCCTCTTCCAGGTGGGCAATAACCTCTCCACTGACTTAATAAATCAGGTTTTTCGCTGAACGATGAAACATAAACATCATTATGTTTCATGTCGTCTAAAGCTTTACGAATAGAAAATCCGAATGGCGATAAATAATCATCATCCATATAGATGTTATTAGATAATGAAATTGGAGCATTTAGAGCATGAATATATTCAGTAGAGTCATTCAAGTATTTACAGTGACTAGCCCAAACACTATTGCCGTTAATAATTCCAATTAGTCCATCAAGACTCGTATAGTGATAAAGCATCTGTAATCCTTGTAAAGCTAACGAGCCTGTAGAATAACTCGTTATTGTTATTTTTTAATTCAAATACTCTAACTTCATTAATTCTTTTTAACAATCAAAAACGTTTACGTTTTTGCCGATCTTTATTTTTTGTACCTGATAATTGCAATATGTCTGATTTGATGTATTTTTGAGTGAAATTAAGGTGTTATTACTGAGGGTTTTACTGAATATCAGCTTTAATGTAGGTGGTTTCTTAGTTTTTCAATATTGTGAACCAAGCAATACATTTGCCATTGGGTATTTACTTTCTCTTGCCCTCGTAAGGTAAACTTATTCATGCCTTTGTTGATTGTAATATTGCCAAATACGGGCTCGATTGTCCCTAACCGCTTACTGTATTGTCGTCGTCCTATTGGGCTATCTATCTTAACTTTCATTTTGTCACCATAACTTCGCTTTTTTCGTGACGCCTTATTTTTGAATTGAACTTGTCTTCCTCTATCCTTCGGTGGTTTACGCATACACTGCTGTTGTAGAGAGCATACCTTGCAGTCCTTTAAGTAACCACAGAATCGCGTGTATTGTTGACTATGGTTACTTACATTTATCCCACTGCACCACATGTCATTTCCCGCTGGGCATCGGCAAGTTTGCGTTGCTTCATCATAATGAAAATCACTTGAGGTGAATAATCGTGGTTTGCCTTTACTGCGTTTAAATCGACGCTTTTCCTGCTCCGTTTCATAGGTTTCACTCTCTTTAAAGAGCGGATTTCTTTTTCTAAATTGATGGTCTGCTATATAAGTATCAAAACCACTTTGTGCCATAAACTCAAGATTCGCTTCACTATTGAAGCCACTGTCTGCTGTAAACTTTATTGTTTGCGCGTTTGTCTGTTGTTGAGTATTAAGTTTATCAAGCTGCTGTTTTAATTGCATGACCGCTGGCTGTAACGTTTGTTGCTCACCAACCGAGCCCCACGCCTGTGCTTGTAAGATTATTTGATGTTTATCATCGTTAATTGCAATGCCGTTGTAACCTTGAATGGTACCTTTTGAGGTGGTCATCTTAGCGCTGTCTGGATCAGTGATATTACTTTTAACAGGCTTGCCTTTGCTACCTGTTTTTTCTTGATGCGTAGCTAGAAATCGGGTGATTTTCTCAGCACTTTTATCCAGCTTTTCTTTTTGCTTTAAGTCCTGTGTTATTAGCGCTTCATTTAAGCTATCTTGAGATTGATGACGTTCGATAATACGTTTACTTGCTCGCGCTAGTTTCGCTTTTTTTCGTGCTAGTTCAGTAAATGTTCCGCTCCACTCTTTGCTCGCATTTGATTTTAGCTTGCAGCCATCAATGGCAAACATGTTGCGGCCTATTAAACCTTCTTTGTCACATATCATTAGCACTTGGGTAAACAGCGGCTCTATCTGGTCTTTCATTCGGGCAACAAACGAAGCTATTGAGGTGTAATGAGGTTGCACATCACCCGATAAACTCATGAAGGTAATGTTAGTTTCACATGCATTAGCAATACGGCGACTGCTGATAAAACCACGAGAGTAACCAAAGAGAATGATTTTTAGCATCACAGACGGTGAATAGGCAGCTGCACCGC
>NZ_JAUOPD010000025.1 GCF_030546745.1 Thalassotalea sp. 1_MG-2023 | reverse complement strand
GAGTGGTAGTTCAGTTGGTTAGAATACCGGCCTGTCACGCCGGGGGTCGCGGGTTCGAGTCCCGTCCACTCCGCCAATTTTTTATATCCTTATATTACGAATATTTCTTTCAATATCATCACTGATATTAATCTTCGCTTTTCTATAAAGCATCTATACTCTTTAAACATTAGTTCTTGTATTACTAACACGCTTATTTTCAGCTTAATGCCTGCTATGCTTTAGCTGTTAACGTTACAGGTTCTATAAAATGTTTTGCCTATTAGTCTTTAATTTTTCGTTTAGAAAATACTCATTGCTGAGTGCTTGATTAAAATATAGAGGTAAGACCAGTTGATTTATCTCGTAGAGTTATCTAGTATTGGGATAATTATAACAGGTCATACCAGAATGGAGAGCTTTTATGCTGACATATAAAGCACCAATTACAGACATAAAATTTTTATTTGAAGACGTTTTAAGCTTTTATCCACATTATGAAAAGTTTCCAGAGTTTGAAGAAGCGACTCCGGATCTTGTTGATGCGATTTTTGAAGAATGCGCGAAATTTTGTGAACAAGAGCTATTACCGATAAACCAATCTGGTGATAAGGAAGGCTGTCAATTTGAAAATGGAGCAGTAAAAACGCCAAAAGGATTTAAAGAAGCGTACGATCAATATGTTGCAGGTGGTTGGCAGTCGTTATCTCATGGCACTGAATACGGCGGGCAGGGGTTGCCTCCTTCTATGGGTATGATCAAATCAGAAATGATGGGGACTGCGAATTGGTCGTGGGCAATGTACCCAGGTCTTAGTCATGGTGCCATGAATACGATTGATATACATGGTAGCGATAAACAAAAAGAAACGTACCTTACACGGTTAACAGAAGGGGTTTGGACCGGCACTATGTGCTTAACCGAGCCGCAATGCGGTACTGACTTAGGTCAAGTGAAAACGAAAGCTATCCCTAATGATGACGGCACTTATGCAATCACAGGAACAAAAATTTTTATTTCTGCTGGTGAGCATGATCTGACTGAAAACATTGTGCACATTGTTTTAGCACGTTTACCTGATGCTCCCACTGGAACCAAAGGTATATCATTATTCATCGTGCCTAAAATGAACATTAGTGAATCAGGTGACATTACCGATAGAAATGCTGTTGAATGTGGCTCTATCGAAGATAAAATGGGGATAAAAGGTAGCGCGACGGCTGTACTTAACTTTGATGGTGCTAAAGGAGAGTTGATTGGTCCGGCTAATAAAGGTTTGGAGTGTATGTTTACCTTTATGAATACTGCACGAATAGGCACTGCATTACAGGGCGTATGTGCCACAGAGCTTTCATATCAAAATGCCTTAATGTATGCAAAAGAGCGTTTATCTATGCGCTCACTTTCTGGTAAAAAAGCACCAGACAAAGTGGCAGACCCAATTATCGTTCATCCTGATGTACGAAAAATGCTCATGACGCAAAAAGCGTTTGCTGAAGGCGGTCGTGCTATGATCTATTATGCAGCGAAACTTGCAGATGAAATAGAGCATGCAAAAGATGAAAAAACACGTAAACGTGCAGACTACAGACTTGGCTTTATCACACCAATTTTGAAAGCGTTTCTAACAGAGGTTGGTGTAGAAAGTGCAAATTTAGGTGTGCAAGTATTTGGTGGTCATGGCTATATAAAAGAGTGGGGCATGGAGCAAATAGTACGGGATGTTAGAATAGCCACTTTGTATGAAGGAACAACAGGGATACAAGCGCTTGACTTGCTTGGACGTAAAATTTTATTAAGCCGAGGCAAATCGTTGAAAAGCTTTTCAATGGAAGTACTTGGTTGGTGTAAAGATAAAAGTATGCTTTCTAGTAACCCGCATAAACGCCAAATGAATAAATTTATCTGGCCGTTGACTAAAGCAGTAGCCAACTGGCAACAATATACGCTCAGGCTTTCTCTTAAAGCGAAGAAAGATCGCGATTTTGTTGGTTCAGCATCGGTAGATTATTTAATGTATTCAGGTTATATCGTCATGGCATACTTTTGGGCGCAAATGGCGCAGTCTGCTTATGAAAAGCTAGCTGGTGATGTTGAAAACAGAGATTTTTACCGTGCAAAAATCAAAACAGCAGAGTTTTATTTTGAGCGAATTTTGCCTAGAACTAAATCGCTTGCTGCAACGATGATGTCTGATCCAAAAACATTGATGCAATTAGACCAAGAGTTACTGTAGACAATTATCAGTAGATAAACTATCAGAAAATATAAAAGCGCCTTTGGCGCTTTTATATTTTCTGTGTGGTTGCAACATGTTTAACAAATGACTTACTGATACAACAACGAGTTATCAACAGATAAGCTGCATGTTCGTCAATCTAGTGATTGTGACTTTATAAATGTCTAATAAGCTTCAATAACTTAAATTTAAAAGAGGTGAAAGGTGCAAAACGAACAGGTAAATCTTTTAAAAATGGTCGTTTAAGGACTGATTTTAAATGACTAAAATTATCAAACCCTGCTTTACCACTATACTGGCCCATTCCGCTAGGCCCAACACCGCCAAATGGCAGATCAGGTACAGCGTTAAACATGATCACATCATTTACGCATAAACTGCCGCTACTGATCTCGTTTAACCACTGTTGTTCTTGAGTTTTATCACGGGTAAATAAATACGCAGCTAATGGTTTATCTTTTGATATTACCGTTGCTTTCGCTGCTTCGAAATTTTTCACCGTAATAATGGGTAGAATCGCACCAAAGATTTCTTCTGTCATCAATGGGCTGTCTAAATCGGGATCGACGACTATCGTTGGTGAAATAAATCGTTCATTAATGTCAATATCGCCGCCATGAACAATGTCACCGCTGGTGAGATAACTCGCAATTCTTTCACAGTGACGTTGATTAACAATACGTCCGTAAGACTTACTCTCTTTTGGATTAGCGCCAAACATCGTTTGAAGTTGGTTTTTTAGCGCAGTAATGAGTTCAGGTAATACAGAATGCTCAACCATGATGTAATCAGGGGCTATACACGTTTGTCCTGCATTGAGCCACTTACCCCACGCAATACGTTGAGCACTGATGTTTAGATCAGCACTTTGATCAACAAATACAGGGCTTTTTCCGCCTAACTCTAAGGTAACGGGTGTCAGGTTTTTAGCTGCGGCCGCCATGATTATTCGTGCAACTTGCCCGTTTCCTGTGTACATAATATGGTCAAATGGCAGTTCGAGTAACGCAGTTGTTTCGTCAACAGCACCTTCAACAACTGAAATAGCGTTACTGTCTAAATACTGTGGTACAAGTGAAGCTAGAAGTGCAGAGGTTGCTGGTGCAAGCTCTGAAGGCTTTATAACTGCACAATTACCCGCAGAAATTGCTGCAACAAGTGGCGCTAATACAAGTTGCACTGGATAGTTCCATGCACCAATAATTAACACGCTACCTAAAGGCTCAGGTTGTATGTATGAACGGCCTGGCTGTGCAACAATAGGCGTGGACACTTTTCGTTTTTTCGACCATTTATTTAATCGTTTGATCACATGATCAACGTCACCTGCGACATAGGAAACTTCTGTCATCCAGCTTTCTAAGGACGGCTTACCAAGATCTTCAGATAAGACATCTAAGAAACGTTGTTCATTATCTTGAACCATTTTTTTTATTTGGCGCAATTGGGTTTTACGCCATTGTATATCACGAGTGACAAGCGTATTAAAATATGCCTTTTGATCCGCTACAAGTTGTTTAAATGTCACAAAACCCTCTGTCGAAAACTAAAAATAGTATAAAAACACTTTACTTCTTTTTGAACTTTTGTACAAAGACAATCGTGTTAATTATTTTCTTTTGACCCGTAGTACCGCCATAATTAATCGCTCTACAACACTATAGATATATGCAGTGTTTACAGCTGAAGGATTAACAAGATTACGATATTCTAGTTGTGTAAACACCGTGAGCATTATATCGGCATCTATTGTCGATGTTTCCGGTGAAAAATAAGCACATAACTTCTCAAAAGGGGCCATTAAGGCAGCTCTGTGTGTAGCAGCTAGTTGCTGTAATTCAGGCGACACTTGAACTTCGGTAAACATAAACTGTTCAACTGCTAAATCAACCGAATTTTCCTGAATTTTACTGACAAGATAATTGCACGCTATGGTTGATAAAGTGGTGGCAAGATCTCGTCGAACAGACATGTTTTTCAATCGTGTTTTCGTGTAGCTATCTAATAGTTCAAAGACTTGTTGCCAAGCATTCGTTGCCGTTGTAATGGTGCGGCTTGAACTGAGTAAAAATGCTTCGTTCACCAATTGTTGAATGTCTTTAAAATAATATGTTGTCAGTGAAAGTTGAAGTTGTGCTTGGTTTGCAATCGCGCGATGAGTCGTTCCTTTTATACCGTTTGCTGCTAACACTTCAATAGCTGCATTAAGTATTTTTAGACGTGTTAATTCACCTTTTGAGCGGCGTTTAACAACGTTGTGTTCCTGTATTTGCGACATTAGACCTTCCAGTGTAATTCATGTAACAGTAAATTAACGTTTTTTGCGTATTAGTTCAATGAAACCGGTACTTTGGAAGCGCTTACTTTGTCAAATATTTGTTAATTTTTATGTCGCTTAGATGCCAAAGTTGTGTTAGCCATCGATGAAAGTTACGTTTGTAGTTTACATCGTTATTATAGTCGCCTTGTAATAATTCGTTGCGATTAATTTGTTCGATGTCGATGATCACCTCTTTTAACTTTCCTTGAAGCGTATCTTTCATAATATGCCCTGGGTTTTGAGGGTAAATCAATGATACCAGTAATACCTTATCAAATTGTTCGCCCATTGCTTGAACAGTAAATGCAATACCGCTGGGCTTAGGTGTAAGTAAATGCTTAAAGTTGTTTTTTTGTCTTAGATGCTTTTCTTTGGTAAAGCGTGTACCTTCAACAAAATTTATAATGGTTGTAGGTTGGTTTTTGAACTTTTCACAAGACTGCTTAGTTGTTGCTATGTCTTTGCCAATAAGGTGTGGGTGTTTTTTAAGATAGCTTTTGCTATACCTTTTCATGAACGGCATATCAAGTGCCCAGCAGGCCATGCCAACAAAGGGAACTTTTTTTAATGAATTTTTTAGAAAATATTTTGGGGCTGGAATTCGTGTTCGGGCAAAATGAGAAAGAATAAAGATATCTAACCAACTTTGATGATTGGCTATTAACAGGTACCAAGCGTTTTTATCCAACGCTGCATCACCCTTTATAGTCCAAGAAACCCGATTAAAGATAATGATGAGCAGGTAATTGTTAAGCGCCCAAAAGCGATAGAAAAAATTCATTGGGTACACTAAAGCACGATGAAAAGCGGTAAAAGGCAGTAATAATTTACAGAGCCCACCAAGAAAAACAAATGAACCGCACAACGCTAAATTTAAACAAAATAGCGAAAAGCTGAACGGCATTAAGATAAAAGAAGGTAGAAATGACAACATCTTACAAAGTTTATAGCAACCACTACTTCGCTTTATTCTACTGGCTTTTTATCGACTTGGGTATTGCTTTTTAGGATCATAGAGAGGTTAAAGAGACAAAAAAGCCTAAAATAGCGTATTGCTAATTTTAGGCTTTATACAACTATTTAGTTGCTGAGTTTATTTCATGATTCACTTTTAGCAAAGGGGCCAGAAACCAATTCACTGTTATCGAAATCATCTACATTGATCACTTGTAACCTACTTTTTTCAGCATTGATCAACATGTCTGCTTCTTCTTGAGAAATCGCTTTTTCTGCTAAGCCTTTTTCAGCCAGCTTATCTAAGTAGTAGAAAGGTAGTTTCTCATTGAGTGCTTTACATACTTTGTCATAAATTGGCTCACAAGCAATTAATAAAGTAAGTGCGCTTTCAAGTGCGCCGAAGTTATTTGCACCGTCATCGGTGAGGTATTGTCCGGCACCTAATCTATCTCTTGCTTCACTTGGTGTTTGTAAAAGTCTAGCAACTTGATGATCAGTAAGGTCAGAAGGTTTAGTTAACCAAGTGCCAAACGGAAAAATCATCAAACGTAAGGCCACGGCAACGGCTTTGTTAGGGAAATTGCTAATTAGTTCATCAATTGCTTGCTGGGTACGATACAAGCTATCTTCTACTGCCCAATTAACTAAAGGAATATCACCTTGTTGACGACCTTGATCATTGAAGCGCTTTAAACTCGCACTGGCAAGATAAAGGTAACTTAAAATGTCGCCTAATCGTGCAGATATGCGTTCTTTACGCTTTAAGTCACCACCAAGGGTTAACATTGCAATATCAGATAACATGGCTAAATTAGCGCTAAAGCGTTGCATTAATTGGTAGTAACGACGAGTATGGTCATTAAAAGGTGCGCTTGTGAAACGTGCACCCGTTAGCGCTAACCATTTGGTGCGAACAATGTTGCTCATCGCAAAGCCAACATGACCAAATAAAGCGTGATCGAATTGTTCAAGTGCTTCTGTTGGATCAGGGTTATTTGCGGCGCCTAATTCGGCTAGTACGTAGGGGTGACAACGTATTGCGCCTTGACCATAAATAATCATGCTGCGGGTTAAAATATTGGCACCTTCAACAGTAATAGCAACAGGCGCACCTTGATAGCCACGTGCTAAATAGTTATTTGGCCCCATGCAAATGCCTTTACCCCCATGAATGTCCATGGCGTCACTAACACAACTTCGCATTTTTTCTGTTAAATGATATTTAGCAATTGCCGAAATAACGGATGGCTTTTCACCGAGATCAATAGCACCTGTGCTCATGGTAGTGACGGCATCCATTAAATAAGCATTACCGCCGATACGTGCTAACGCTTCTTCCACACCTTCCATTTTACCGATGGGTAGTTTAAATTGTCGACGAATTCGACTATATGCACCTGTAGCAAGTGCGATAGATTTTATGCCACCAGCACTATTTGACGGTAATGTTATTGCGCGGCCAACAGATAAACACTCAACTAACATTCTCCAGCCTTGGCCAGCCATTTTTGGCCCACCAATGATAAAATCAAGCGGTACGAAAACATCTTTACCTTTAGTTGGACCGTTTTGGAAAGGAACGTTTAGCGGGAAGTGGCGCCTGCCAACATCTACACCTTCTATATCTGTAGGGATTAATGCACAGGTAATGCCTAAATCTTTTGTTTCTCCAAGCAGCCCGTCAGGGTCTTGAAGTTTGAATGCTAGGCCTAGCACGGTCGCAACAGGTGCTAGAGTGATATAACGTTTATTCCATGTTAGCTTCATACCTAACACTTCTTCACCGTTAAATTCCCCTTTACATACCACACCAAAATCAGGGATTGCGCCGGCATCTGAACCAGCTTCTGGACTGGTTAAGGCAAAACAAGGAATTTCATCACCTTTAACCAGTCTTGGTAAGTAATGATCTTGCTGTTCTTGGGTTCCATAGTGCTGTAATAATTCGCCTGGGCCTAAAGAGTTCGGCACGCCAACTGTACTAGCAAGTACAGTACTTGCACCAGAAAGTTTTTGTAACACACGTGATTGCGCAAAAGCACTGAAAGCGAGGCCACCATACTCTTTTTTAATGATCATGGCGAAAAACTTATTGTCTTTAAGGTATTGCCAAACTTCAGGCGACATATCAGCACGGTCGTGAGTTGTTTCCCAGTCATCAACCATTTTACAGACTTCTTCAACAGGACCGTCTAGAAATGCTTGTTCTTCGGCTGTTAAACGAGGGGCAGGGTAATTGTGCAATTTTTGCCAATCTGGATTTCCGCGAAATAGATCTGCTTCAAACCATGTTGTACCTGCATCAATCGCTTCTTTTTCTGTCCGCGACATTTCAGGCATGATTTTCTGAAACATAGTAAGTAAAGGTTTACTGATATATGTCTTTCGAAAGTCACGAATATTGAAAGGTAGTGCGATGATGACAAATAAAAGCCAGCCGAAAAATGACACTACTTGAAATACTGTTCCTAACACCATCAAAATTGCAAATGATAGAGTATAGGTTGATAGTGAGGCACGATTGTACGCCATAAAGCCTGTTAGGGCGATTGCGCAAATAAACCAAGTTAATAATTCCACATTACACCTTTATATAAATTAGAGGTCTGACCACTAAGTAAGCATAGATCGCTTCTTAATTATTTTCAATGCTTTCTTTTATAATATAGCGGTAAAATTTTCCTTTGCAGTGTTATAATCTTTTTTAAGTTATCTTATTGATTTATTAATATTATGTGTGAGTTACTGGCGATGAGTGCAAATGTCCCCACGGATATTTGCTTTAGCTTTAGTGGTTTAATGCAGCGAGGAGGTAATACCGGCCCTCATAAAGATGGTTGGGGTATTACCTTTTATGAAGGTAAAGGTTGTCGAAGTTTTAAAGATCCGTTACCAAGTGCTCAATCTCCTATTGCTACCTTAGTGACAGAATACCCGATTAAAAGTGAGGCGGTAATTTGTCATATTAGACAAGCTAATTCTGGCGCTGTGTGTTTAGAAAATACTCACCCATTTACGCGACATATGTGGGGGAAGCACTGGACATATGCTCATAATGGACAGTTGAAAGACTTTAAAGAAACATTACCGGTAAAATACCATTTACCAGTAGGTACTACCGACAGTGAGCACGCCTTTTGCTGGATTCTTGATCAAATTCACTTGCACTTTGGTATTGAAGAACCCAATGATGAAGCGCTATTTGCATATATTGCTACACTGAGTGAGAAAATAAACCGATTGGGTGTATTCAATTTACTGTTATCAAACGGCGATTGCTTATTTTCATACTGCTCAAATAACTTACACTGGATCACTCGTCGAGCACCCTTTGGTGAGGCAAATTTGATTGATGCAGAAATGACGGTTGATTTTCAACAAGTAACCACAGCAAATGATGTTGTCACTGTGATTGCAACACAGCCGTTAACGGGTGATGAACGTTGGCATAAAATGCAAGCAGGTGAATGGTTGTTGTTTAAATTAGGGGAGCCTATTTTAAAGGGACAGACTCCAACCTTGATAAAAAGTCATGACTAAGTGATGATCTTAGTGTTTAGTGAAGGTTGTCAGCTGGGCCTCGAATTGCTCGGCTCCTGATTTTGATTGATATAATTTCACCAATGCATAATCAAGTTCAGGGGCAAACCAAGCATAGGTAATACGTTTTTTCTCAACTACCTCACGCTTTAATCTAATGGTGTGTAAATTGCCGTAGGGTAGCATTAACTCTTCGGTTCCATCATATTGATAAACGTAGTTTTTTATACTACCAGAGGTGGAAATAACCGGGTATACAAATACTTTCTGCTCGGGGCTTTCTTTTAGCTGTAAACGCGTCTGCAAATGATAACTAAGTTTATCTTGAATATTTTCAGGGAAAGTAATGTTATGCAGTTGATTATTTTTTTCATCGGTTGCTTTATTTTCTGCAACATCGAAGCGCCAAAAATATGATTTATCTCTGCCAGTACCTGAACGTTCATAATGATATTCAAGCGGAGTAACATGATTATTATTTACTGTTAATATTGAGCGCTCTTCACGTTCATCAGAAAAGATCAGCCATTCAATGCTTGTTTGATAACTGTATTCAAATAAACCGTTGCTGAGCGCTTTTAGTGAACGACTGCCTTTTCCAACAGGAGATGATTTATGAAGAATGCTGTATTGTGCAGTAAACGGCGATATAGCTATACTCTCATTGTATTTAGTCTCGTTTACAACTTGCTCACCTAACGTTGATAAAGAAAATAACATGGTTGTTGCTAAGCATAGCTTTTTAATCATATTTACCTCTATGTTTTAATTATTATTCACTAGCGTAACCACTAGCAGGTAATACTTCACCGTCTAATATTACAGCATCTCCTTGCATTTTTAATCTTCCAGAACAGAACCATTTTACCACTAACGGGTAGATACGGTGTTCTTGTTCGTGCACTCGGCTTGCTAACACTTGCACGGTATCTGTTTCAAATACGGGTACTTTTGCCTGTAAAATTACCGGACCACCGTCTAATTCTTCAGTGACAAAATGTACGCTAACGCCGTGAGTGGTGTCTCCAGCCTCTATTGCTTTTTGGTGAGTATTCAATCCTTGATACTTTGGCAATAAAGAAGGGTGAATGTTCAATAATTTTCCTGCGAAAGTATTAACAAATGTTTCTGTCAGAATTCGCATAAAACCAGCTAATACAATCACATCTGCTTGGTAACTGTCAATAAGCTTAATTAATGCATTGTCGTATTCTTCTCGCGAAGAAAAGTCACGGTGGGATAATACGCTATGATCGATGTTTTCATTGGCAGCTCTTGTCAGGCCGTATACATCGGCAACATTAGAGATAACACCAACAACTTCCCCGGGATAATCTGGTGACTTGCAAGCATCAATGATTGCTTGCAAGTTAGAACCATTACCCGAAATAAGTACAAGAATTCGAGAGGTCATGGTGGAATTAGTCCTGGTTGATCACAACTTGTTCATCACCTTGGCCTAGCTCTGCTATTTCACCAATATGCCAAGCATTCTCACCTTGTGCGTTTAATATTGATAAACTGTTTTCAACTTGATCTGCCGGCACGACGATAATCATTCCAACACCACAGTTAAAGGTGCGATACATTTCATGCTGTGTGATATTACCGTTTTCTTGTAACCAGTTAAAAATGACGGGCCATTCCCAGCTATTACCATTAATTACTGCTTGTGCGTTATCGGGTAATACGCGAGGAATGTTTTCCCAAAAGCCACCGCCAGTAATGTGAGATAACGCGTGAACATCAACTTGTTTAAGTAGTTCAAGCACTGATTTTACGTAAATCTTGGTAGGTGCTAATAGTCGTTCAGCAATTGATTTACCGTCTAATAGTTCATTTGTATCGGTATTATTGACTTCTAATACCTTACGAATAAGTGAATAACCGTTTGAATGTGCGCCGGTTGAACCTAAAGCAATGAGTTGGTCACCAGCGCCTACTTTACTTCCGTCAAGTAGGCGTGATTTTTCAGCAACACCAACACAAAATCCTGCAATGTCGTAATCGCCTTTATGATACATACCAGGCATTTCAGCAGTTTCGCCGCCGACTAATGCGCAATTAGATTGAACACAACCTTCTGCAATACCACTAACAACCGATGATGCTACGTCTACATCCAATTTAGCCGTTGCATAGTAATCTAAGAAAAATAATGGCTCTGCACCTTGTACGATTAAGTCGTTTACACACATTGCTACTAAATCAATACCAACGGTATCGTGCTTGTTTAGATCAATTGCTAAACGAAGTTTAGTACCAACGCCGTCTGTACCTGCAACAAGAACAGGCTCTTTATAGCCGCTAGGAAGTTGGCAAACTGAGCCAAAGCCACCTAAGCCACCCATCACCTCTGGACGAGTGGTACGTTTTACCGCACCTTTAATATTTTCAACTAGTGCATTACCTGCATCGATATCTACACCAGCATCTTTATAACTTAGGGACTGTTTTTCTTCACTCACGGGAGAAACCTCATTTATAACCGTTTGATATTGCCTGCTGCATCGAGCAGAGATAAAGAGCGCATATTCTACCAGTGCAAAAGCGCCCTGAGAATCTTTTCAATGAATTATTTTTTTCTTTGCGATATTTATCGATTTTTAGCGACAATTTGTTGTGGTAACATAATGGTTATGAAACAAATTTTTGTTGGCTTTACTATGCGCTGTATACCGTTTTTATTAGTGATGTTGTTCAATACAATTATCGTTAAGCACGTTAATGCTGTTGAAGTAAAAGATCTATATTTAGCTAGTGTTGAAGTTTCGAGTCAAAGTGTACAAGCAAGAAATACTGCATTTAAAAAAGCATTGGATATTGTGTTGGTTAAAATTAGTGGTCAAACAGATATCTTAGAACACCCAATAATTAAACAACAACGAGCTCGGTATCAGTCTTTCGTGAATAACTTTCGTTATGAGCGAAAAAACGGTAAAAGTTTGCTGGTTGTTACTTTCGATGAAAGTAAAATTAATCAATTATTTGTTGGTGCAAACTTACCCATATGGGGGAGTTTACGACCGCAAATTGTTTTATGGATAATTGAAGAACAACAATTAACCCGTCGTATCATCAGTGCCGATACAAACAACCCGATTAATGAAACTGTCAAGGCGGTTGAAGATAATAGAGGTTTACCCTTTACCTTGCCGATAATGGATTTACTTGATAGCAATCAAATCACAACCTATGAACTTTGGGGCCGATTTACACGACCAATTGTACGCGCTTCTATGCGTTATCAACCCGAAGCAATTGTAGTTGTTCGTTTATCGGATAACAGTTTGTTGTCAGAAGAACAATTATCACCAGACACTAACTGTAGCGAAGATTGTCAACCAACGGTGGCACTAGATTGGAGCTTTTTGTCAATGTTGAATACTGATCAACTGCCACATTTTGGTGAACGTGTTTATGGTCAAAATAAACAAACACTGTTAGCTGAAACGTTAAGTCAGATTAGTGATATGGTGGCAAAACGTTACGCTGTAACGACAGATATGAATTTAGATTACGTGATTGACGTGGCTAACATTGATAGCTTAGCTAAGTATGTTGAGGTTACTCAGTTTTTATCGCAACTTTCTGCTGTTAAAGCGGTTAAACTCGTTAAAGCGCATGGCAATGAGCGACGTTTCAGCTTGTCTTTACTTGGTTCAGAGCAAGCCTTTTTGGCGGCACTTAAATTAAACAAGTCGCTTAAACGTTATGCTGATCCGTTAGATCCTAGTTCATTACAAGGTACCCCTTTGTTTTATTGGGAGTCGCTTTGAGCCCAACACCACAACTCTCGTTATCGGTACAATTACCTGACGACGAAACGTTTGAGAGTTATCGTTCATCGATTAATGAGCCTGCAACGAGGTTACTTTCAAGCTTTATTGCACAAGAGCAGTTAATTGATTCAAGTATTCATAGTACCTATTTATTTGGCCTAAACGATGTTGGAAAATCGCATTTACTGCATGCTTGTTGCGCCTTTGCACAAAGTGTGAACTTATCGTCAGTTTGTCTTTCTTTTACTGAAAAAGAACAGTTATCTCCCGAGATGCTTCAGGGGTTAGAAAACATTGATGTGATCTGCTTAGATGATATTCAATGTATTAATCAAGATACGCAATGGCAGCAAGCGGTTTTTGATTTGTATAACCGAGTCATAGAATATGATAAACGTATCATAATTTCAGGTGATAGAGAGGTAAATGAATTAGGCCTGACTTTACCAGATCTAACTTCTCGTTTGAGTTGGGGACATGTGTTACAAATAAAACCATTGAATGACGATGAAAAGCTTGAAGCCTTACAATGTCGGGGACAACAACGTGGTTTATATATTAGTGATGAAGTGGGGCGGTTCTTATTGGCAAGAATAAACCGTGACATGACCAGCTTATTGACTGCGTTAGATACCCTTGATAAAGCGTCAATAAGGGAACAGCGACGTATCACTATTCCCTTTATTAAAGAAGTGTTACTTAACGGTTAAGCTTAGTAAACAAATTTACGACCTTTACCGTGGCGCTTTTCCCCATCTTTTGGGATCAACCTAGTATCAATTTGTTTAGCTTTAGTGGCTAATTGCCCTGCTAAAGAGTGAGCGCTAATGCTAGCATCTTCTGGTACATTGATACTTTCTGACCAGCTTTTAGATGGATCTAACGGGGTTGCTGCTGGCATGTTTGCAAGTGTGTTTGCTGCTTCGCTAGCAAATTCAGGAATTATACGTTCAGTAACAAATTGCACGCGCGGCTTTATTTGTGTTTCGCCTTCACGGCCACGTTGGCCCCACACAATCTCATCGTAGTCTTGGTCGCTTACCGCAACATCACGGTCTACACCGTAGCGTGCTTTCATCATAAAACCATCGAATAAAATCGCATAATCTTCACGTGTTGAACTATAGCTGTAAAATTGTGGTGCACCTTCTGTTTTAAACAAGTTGGCGACATTTTCCATAGTATAGTCTTTTTGGTATGGTTCAATTAACGTCGGATCTTGAAAACGTACTTGACCAAGTTTGGTCATTTCATTTTGCTGACCTGTTGCCCAGCCTTGATCTAGCGGTAATGCTCGTTGTAAATCATCAGATTGAATTTCTTGATCAGTGAATAGTCGATTAACTAGGGTTAAGAAAGTAATGTTATTATCATTTAACTCGTCCCAACTCGTTGATGGGAAGTAATCATTTGCATGAGCAAGTTCATGGTACAGTAATGACGCAAAATCAAATTTTGCTGCTGACATATTACGAGTAATACGCTGCCTAATAGGGTAGTAGAAGCTGGCATATTGATTGTCTTTAACATAGCGCCATGGAATTTCAAATTGCAATTCGCTACCAAAACCGGCGCGATAATCAGGAGCCTGGTTTATCGTGTCACGTTGTGCAGGCGTTTCCCATAAATCACTTGGATCAAGATAAATTGCGCCAGTATATGGGTGATAAAATGACGGACGAATGTCATAAGACAGCACAACTGCAGTTGTAGCTCTTAATAGGTTTTTAAAATCATCGTGCTCGTCATACTGTTCAAGGAACTTTTTAAATTGATCGCCCATCCATTGGTGTGAAACCACCACGCGATCCATAATGTCGTCAACAGTTGGTGTTTCAGAAATATGTGCTATTAATGGCGTTTGGTTGAAATTACATGAGTTGCCGTAAGTCGCTTTATTTGAATACACACAATCAATAAGTTTTTGACCTGCCGGTGAATTTTCGTTGTATAAGAATACATCAGCGATACGTTCGTCAAATGGAACGTAATTTCTTTCGCCAAGGGCAGTGGTACTGCTTTCAACTAATATTGATATATCATCAGAAACTGATTCACCGTTAAGCGTGCCCGATACGGTAAAAGATAGCAGGGTATCTTCGCTTACGTCCGGCGCATCAAAAAAAACGGCAACTTTACCATCAGTGCTTTCTGCAGTATATTCAACATCAGGGCCCTGAGTTTTGGTCCACGTTAAACTTGCTTGCTCTTGTTCTGTTAAATCAATTAATTGAGGTGCGTATGAGATTAATGAAACGCTATTACCTTCAACTACCGCATGGCCAAGTCGAGCAGTTAATGCAGCCACGCTACTGGTAACGCTAAAATCTTTAGTTAATGAAAATTGTTCACCATTTTCGCGAAAAGTTACTTCAAAGCTATAATCACCGGCAACCGTTGGTGTAAAGCCAATAACCTTACTGGTAGTTGCATAAACTTCAAGGGTATTACCTGCCGTTTGCTGCCATTGAATATCACTGATTGTGCTACCTGGTGCTAACAGTACTAATTCAGTGGATTGACCTAGTGCGACTGTTTGTTCTGCTTGTACAACTTCTGCCGATGTACTACTTACCGGCGGTGTTGTAGGTGTTGTAGGTGCTTTTGTTGATGAGGAACCACCACCGCCACATGCGGTAAGTGCGAGTCCTAACGATATTGTAATAAGAGTTTTTTTCATCGTTTAATACTTCATATGTTTGTTAAATTTAGCGATAAAATACTAACACATTTGTTAATGTGCTGTTAATAACTGATGTTTCATTTAATTAGTCTGATCTGTATCTTTTTTCTTACGAATACTAAGACCGAGTTCTTGTCCGCGATATTTCGCATAGTAAGTACCAGAGATAAACATCATGGTGGCAAAGGTTAGTTCAATAATAGCCCACCAAAAATCGCTGGCTGAAACCCAAAGCGTGGTTAAACCGTGGAGAAAGTACCACATGACAATAAAATTTGACCATGCAAAGGTGTAAGGGTTGCCTTTTATGAGTCCTCTCAGAGGAAACAGTAAAGGCAAACTAAAAAATATTAAGCTTAGCGTAGGTGAAAGCTCGTCAGAAGGATTTAACCATAATAACCATAACGGTATATAAATTAATAACGAAAAATAGCCTGTTAAGGCTATTTTTTTGTGTTGTTGAGTTGAAAAAAATTGCTTCATCAATCACTACTTATAAAAGGGTTAAAACATTTTCAGGCGGGCGGCCAATTACCGCTTTGTTTTGTTTAACGACAATAGGACGTTCGATTAATTTCGGCGTATTTGCCATTGCATTAATTAATGTTTCACTATCGGCATCTTTTAACTGTTGTTCTTTAAATTCAGCTTCTTTAGTACGCATCATTTCAATAGCTGAAACCTCTAGCTTAGATAATAAGTCTTTAATTTCCGATGCATTGAGCGGTGTTTTTAAATATTCAACTACAGTGAATTCTGCATTATTCTGTTCTAATAGTTGTAACGTTTGGCGACTTTTTGAACATCTTGGGTTGTGATAAATGGTTAACATAATTGTCCTATTTACTTAAGCGTTTAAGTTTTTCTTCTTGAGATTGAAATTGTAAAATTCTGGCTTTAATGCGCTTTCTAATCAAAGGTGACTCATCAGCGAAATTATAGCCTGTTTGCAGTTCATCAACGGCACGCGAAAACCCCCCTAATAAAGCAAGAATTTCAGCTTTTGTAGCATGCATCATTGCCATTTTCTTTTGTTTTCGGTACACCGTGACTAACAAATCGTGAGCAATGTAGCTGTCTGGTTGTAAAATTAGATAGTCTTCTAAAAGTGTTTCAGCCTCTGCGTATTTTTCAGCTTCAATAAGCGCATTACTATAATTAAGTGCAACAACTTGGTTATTTGGCATGAGCTTATTTAATTTGCTTAACAATTCAAATGCAGCGTCAAATTTCTTGGTGTTGATATAGATATCCGTTAATACATCAATATAAAATAAGTTATGTTCATCAGCAGCAAGTAAATCTAACAATATCTGTTGTGACTTTTCATACTCTTTATTTTCAAAGTAAGCGACAGCGAGGGCATATTCGGCTGCGGCTTTGAAGGCATATTGTTTTTTGTTTATTCGTTTTTTGAACGTTAAAATATTATTCTTCGCTTCACCCTGATAGCGCGCTTCTATTCGCGCTTTAGCTAGGTGGAAAGCTAAGCTAGGTCTGACGTTACGGGTGTTGTAATTTTGTGCTCTAACGCGTGCGTCAGAAATACGAGATTCCGGCAAAGGGTGTGTAAGTAACATTGCAGGCGGTTTACTGGTATAACGATACGTTTCAGCCATTTTACCAAAAAAATTAGGTGCGCCCATTGGGTCAAAACCACTATCTACTAATAATCTAATGCCTACGCGATCCGCTTCTTTTTCGTTACCGCGAGTATAATTAATTGCCGCTTGTTGTGAAGCAGCCATACTGGTACTTAAAGCAGCCATACCGACGGTTGGGTTAATGAGCGTTAGTAACACTCCTGAAATTAATCCTGCTGTTGATAATGTTTGGTTTTGCTGTTGTGTTTCAATTCTACGTGCTAAATGGCGCTGGGTTATGTGAGATATTTCATGCGCAACAACAGACGCAAGTTCACTTTCTGTATCTGCGGCAGCTAATAAACCGGTATGAATACCTATGTGACCACCAAAAAAGGCGAAGGCGTTCAACTCTTGATTGTTTAGAAAAAAGAATTTGAAACTGTAATTTACGTCGTTGGCATTGCGTACCATGCGATTACCAAGATCGTTAATGTATTCATTTAGAATAGGATCATGAACGATAGGTTGTGTAGCTCGCAATTGACGCATCATTGCATCGCCAACTTGCCGTTCTTTTTCGATGGATAACACGCTGATCCCTGCTGCACCTATATCTGGTAACGCATTTCGATTATTTTCTTGTCCGTGTATATGCGTGGTAAAAAGTGCATAAGAAATTAGGGCAGAATGTAAAATCGGTTTTATACAGAAACGATGAATACTGCGGGATGATTTCATTGAAGAGATGATTTTATTCAAATTAGCGCTCATTTTTCTACTTGGCTTCGGTGCCCAATTTCTTGGCAAAATTGAGCAATGTTATAACCTATGACGTCAACGACCTCAAATGATTCCGTTAAAATATCAATTAGCTCCATTGTTTTGTTATGAGCAAAACGAATTAGCGCTAAGTCGGCTTGATCACCTTTTTTATATGAAAAAATGATAAAAGACACAATAGCATTGATACGAAATAGCATTTGCATCGTTTCGGGTACCCAATGAATAAAAGGGCACCTAGGATGTTTGTGCAAGGTAACGGCTAACTTTTCACCATTCATCACCGGGAAACAATGCAATTCGTAATCGTGTTTTGTGTAAACATGTTGTAATGCAATTTTAGGCTTATGTTTAACAACAATATCGCCTTTTTCATTTTGATAGGCTTTTAATAATGACAAATTCCAACTGTTTCTATCCAATATTTGCCGGTAAGCACTTTCAAACCCGTGTGTGAGTATACTTTCTAAATCGCTTAGGGCATTACTGGTTAGCTGATAAATTGGTGGAACGTCTCCCCAAGCAAGTTGCTTTTTCTTCGCATTGATCGTTTTCAAATTGAAGGGTGAGGGGGCATCATTCATTTATCAAACCATATCGTTAATTAAATATATATTATATATGTTATTGTAATCAATTGTCGCAAATAAGATAATCAAACGAAAGTGTGGTTTGGTGTTTAAACGTTGACGATTTATCAATACGATGGCACAAATGACAAGTGTCCTTTGCCTTTAGTGAAGATGCGTGTTTTGTTAAAAAAATTAACAAAACACGATGTTTGTATTATTCAAATATCTGATCCTGGTTCTTTATCGGATATTCCAAAGTTTCTTCAACAAAAAGGTTATCATTTTCAGCAGTCACAGCTTAACGTTAAGGTGACGGAACTTCGTATAACAACAGGTAAGTGAGTATATGTTTTCTTTCTTTTCTCAATGGTACAAAAATAAATTCTCTGATCCTCAAGCAGTAACACTTGTGGTTATTTTATTGATTGCGTTTATCGCTATTTACTTTCTATCAGGTTTATTAATGCCGATACTGGTTGCAATAGCGATTGCATTTCTGTTGGATTTACCGGTTAATCGCTTATCGCATTTAGGACTTTCGCGCAAATGGTCTTCTGTGATTGTAGTCTGTTTGTTTGTCGGGATAACCCTTGTAACCATGCTTGGCCTGATGCCGATTATTTGGCGACAAAGTAGTAATTTATTACAAGAAGTACCTGCGATGTTGGCGCATGGTCAAGAATACTTATTAACCTTACCTGAAAGATACCCAGAGTTTATTAAAGCGGATCAAATTGAATCAGTATTAACGCTTACGAAAGAAAAGTTTATTGATTGGGGACAGTTGATTTTACAAGCGTCATTGAACTCTATTTCAGACGTTGTTGCCTTAATGATTTACCTAATACTTGTACCCATAATGGTGTTTTTCTTTCTTAAAGATAAACAGGAATTATTTGCCAGTTTTATGTCATTTTTTCCAAAAGAACGTCGAATGGCATCTCAAGTAGGTGATGAAATGAACCTACAAATTATGAATTATATCCGCGGTAAAGTGATTGAAATAATTATTATTGGCGCAGTATCGACGATCACATTTACTATTTTAGGATTAAATTATTCATTGTTGTTAGGGGTGTTAGTAGGGCTGTCAGTATTAGTACCATATGTTGGCGCAACGTTAGTGACTTTTCCGGTGATGGTTGTTGCACTTTTTCAATGGGGTGTAACGACAGAATTTGGCT
This sequence comes from Thalassotalea sp. 1_MG-2023, assembly GCF_030546745.1. Taxonomy (GTDB): domain Bacteria; phylum Pseudomonadota; class Gammaproteobacteria; order Enterobacterales; family Alteromonadaceae; genus Thalassotalea_C. The sequence goes on along the minus strand of NZ_JAUOPD010000025.1, from coordinate 28,045 downwards.
ATGTGATGATTGCTTATGCCATTATTCAAGCATTAGATGGTAATTTATTAGTACCGTTATTGTTTTCAGAAGCGGTAAATTTGCACCCTGTTACCATTATTATTGCGGTGATCATTTTTGGTGGTATGTGGGGCTTTTGGGGAGTGTTTTTCGCTATTCCGTTAGCAACATTGGTAAAAGCCGTTCTAAATGCATGGCCAAGTGCTGAGTTTGCTACGCCTCAATAACATATTAAGCACATTAAAAAGGGCAGTAGATAACTGCCCTGATTTGGAGTGCGATAATACGCGGTGCAGTTAACTTGCAAGAACGTCTAACACTACTTCGTGATGGTTTTTAGTTTTGAATTTATCAAAAACATGTTTGATCTTACCATCTAGTCCGATAAGGAAGCTAATACGGTGAATGCCATCATATTCACGACCCATAAATTTCTTTAGGCCCCATACTCCAAACTCTTCCGCCACTTGGTGATCTTCATCAGAAAGTAAGGTGAAATTTAATTCATCACGTTGGCAAAACTTGTTTAGTTTTTTAGGGGCATCAGGACTAATTCCAAAAACAACCGTGTTGTGCTTTTCAAGTGCAGCTTTACTGTCTCTTAAATTTTGTGCTTGTACAGTACAGCCAGGTGTCATGGCTTTAGGATAAAAATAGACTAACACCTGCTGTTTACCAATATAATCGGCTAAATTGATTGTTTCTTCATTTTCGTTCAACAAAGAGAACTGGGGAGCAGTTTCACCAACGGTTAATGTTTTCATAATTTAGTTCCTATTTATAAAGAGTGTTGCGTGACTTTTCTAATACGCCCTTGAACATCAATTTGTTCACATAATGCAAAAAAGTCTTTCTCTAATTCTTCAATCGGCATTTTTTCATTAAGCGCGATATGTACCATGGCACTCATATGATTTGTTTCAGGGTCTATCTCTGATTTTAATGAAGAAATATCGATACTTCGGGTTGCAAAAAAAGCGGTGACAGCTTTTAAAAGACCCGGCTGATCAATACCAGCATAGTCAACTTGATAATGTTCTGTATAGTCTTGCCGTTTATAGTCAGAGGTTCGTTTCATCATGGTGATCAAATCACGCTTGATGGCAACAGCAGGCAATTTACTTTCAAGCTGATTTATGGCTTTTGCGCTACCTTTTAGTAACATGATCATGGTAAATTCTAGGCCAAAAATTGCCATTTTACTGTCAACAATATTACAGCTACATTCACTAGCAAGTTTTGTTAAATTACTAACGCTACCTGTTCGATCAGGTCCCATAACAGTTAGTACCAAATACTGTGATGACATTTTTTACCTATATCAGTTGAAAAGGGGGCAGCATTGTACCGAAAATTGCACAATAGTGCACCCGTCAATATTTCTGATTTCTGCATTGGTCAGTAATTGACTCGATGGCCTTTGATGTAGACCACTATGTCCGCGAGTCAGCGCGCTTTAACAACATGTTTTAAGATTAATTGAAGATTCAGGTGCCTAAGTTTATTTAATGTTAAGCTCAAGAATAATTCTTGAGTTTGCATAGCTCTACAAGTACCATGTAGCCTTAATTAAACCATATAATAAATGAACTTTGTCTTAAACAAAGCGTCTATCTTGTCACTTACATTAATAAGATTGATAAACATGTATAGTGTATACGTTTGGAGTATGAATGAATCGTAAGCTTTTTGGTTTCTCGCTAGTAGCATTAGCTGTAGCAGGATGTAGTAACGTTAGTAAAAAACAAGCCAGCGGCGATTTTGAATACGCCGAAATAAAGGAAGCAAAAACATTATCAATTCCTAAAGATTTATCTGCACCGAAAAAAAAGCCAGACTTTGAGGTGCCAGATAATATTAATCATCAGGGCTCTATTGGTCGTGAAGTTGACGTAAGAGCGCCTTCTTTAGTTTTGCCAGTTGCCACTTCTTCGCGTGTTGAATCAAATACGCATAACGCGAAAATTTGGTTTGATCAAGTTCTTGAAGAGCGCGATTTGCTTGATTTTATCTATCAGGCGCTTAAAACTCAGCTTGAAGATGATGGTGTTGGTCTAGACGTGATTGATGCAGAAAACCTGATTTATGAATCTCAGTGGTATAACCGTGAGAAAGAATCAGGAGTTTGGTTATTTGAAGAAGTCGAGTTAACAGAGAGTTTTAGGTTTCGCTATCAATTTGAAACAAAACCTCATGGAAGAAGTGTCGCTTTATCTGTCGAGCTAGTTGACTATATGCGTACGGATCAATCTGGTACTTCGAAAAAAATGGCATTACTTGATCAAGAACGTGCTGAAATGGCTATGCTAAATGAGATTGTTGCACAAGTTGATTTTCAATACCGAAAACAACAGCGTGAAAATCGCTTAATGCGTGCTAATCAAAAGCTAGTTTCTATGGCTGAGAATGCTCAAGGGCAACCCGCATATACGGTTGAAATGCCTTTAGATTCTCTCTGGCCGAATATGCCTATTTTCTTTGAAGACTATGGCTTTACTGTTACAGATCTTAATGAATCTAAAAAAATCTACTATGTTGACTTTGTTAAACCAGATATTGGATTATGGGACAAATTATGGGGTGATGACATTCCTGTACTTGAGTTGTCAGATCAACAATATCAATTTGTGCTCGAGTCGATTGAAGATGATAGTAAAACAACAGTGACTATTATTGATGAACAAGGAAATGCGTTAGATCAAGAAACCTTAACGCGTATTTTCCCAGTGATGGAAGCGGCATTATCGTTTCGTGACACTTATTAATTGAACGATAGTTTATTGTTAAAAGGCCAGTTTACTGGCCTTTTTTGTGTCAAAAATTTATTAAAGAAATAACTGATTTTATAAGCTATCACGTTATTTCTTTGTCACTCGCCAAAATGCAATACTTGCTACAAACAGTAAAATCATTGGGTAATAAGCGTGTGAAACTACTGCTAATGGGGATAATTGCAATGTTGTTCCAAGCAGTAACGCTTGAGCGCCATATGGCAATAAGCCCTGGTTAATACAGGCAAATATATCTAAAATACTTGCAGAATGTGCTGGTGATAACGCGCCATCTTCTGCGAGCTCTTTAGCCGTTTCACCCGTTACAATAATAGATACGGTGTTATTTGCGGTAAAAAAGTTACAAATGAATGCTAAGCAAGCAATACCAAAGCCAGCTGCGCGCTTGTTATTGTTGCGATAAATACGTCTTGCAATACGTTCAACCAGGTCTGTTAATGCCGCTAAGCCACCTTGTCGTTTGATTAATTCACTTAAGCCACCAATGAATAGTGCTAAAATGAATAAATCTTGCATATTGGCGAATCCTTGATTGATATCACTGATCCAGGTTGATAAAGCGTAATCTGTTTGCCACATACCAACACCAGCAGCTAATACAATACCTATGACTAAAACGATAAATACATTGACGCCAAGTAGTGCCAGTATAAGAATGGCAATATAAGGAAGTAGACCAACGAGATTTGTTTCACTTGCGGCGATACTAGGCATTGTAACCCCCATACTGGCAAATAAAATAATGCATAAAATTGCAGCCGGTACAGCAAAAGTGAAGTTCACCTTAAACTTGTCTTTCATTTTCGCACCCTGAGAGCGGGTTGATGCAATTGTTGTATCAGAGATAATAGACAAATTATCACCAAAGATAGCGCCAGATATAATCACCCCTGCTATAACACTACTATCGACATCTGAAGCTTCAACCAAGCCTAATGCAATAGGCGCAATTGCTGCAATCGTACCCATTGATGTGCCCATGGCCGTTGAAATAAAAGCGGCCACTAAAAATAAACCAGGTAACAGTAAAAAGTCTGGGAATAATGAAAGACCAAGTTGCACACTCGCATCGACACTACCTGTCGCTTTTGCAACGACAGCGAATGCCCCAGCTAATAAATAAATAAAACACATGGTAATAATATTCGGGTGGCCCGCGCCATTAATAAACTGTCCTATTTGTTCAGTAATAGGCTGCCTACCCATAAAAATGGCAATAATGATGGCAGGAATAATAGCGATGCTCGCAGGAAGTTGATAAAAGGCAAATTCAACTCCTTGCAACGTTAGCACGATACCAGTACCTAAAAAGATGCCGAGAAAAACAGCAAATGGAAACAGGCTGAATAAGTTTTTAGTAGGCGCAGTTGTAGCGGTGTGTTCAGTCATTGGAATATTTCAAAAGAATTGTTTTTATTATTGCCAACAATAAAGTTTTTTTTCTAAATGTCTATGACTTTTCTATACAAATATTTTAGGTGGAGCAAATAACCAATCCTATTTGGCGTCAATACCGCGATAAAGCGTTGTGCCCAGTTTAATTATAATAAATAACAAAATGAGCCCGATTGTGACTACAGACATACAATGGTTTGTGCTATCCTAGCGCGAATTTTCTATCCATATCTACTGTAAAAGGTAGGTAGCTAAAAAAGTGAATATTATGTCTGATAAATTATTTGAAACTATTGAACAACGCGTAAGCTACGGTGTAGGCCGTCAACTGGGTGATCAACTTCGTAATAACCCTTTTAAAGATTTTGATGTTACTGCCGTTCAAGCGGGTTTAGCTGACGCAATGGCAGCTGCAGATAGCCAAGTATCTGAAGCTGATTTAAATGAAGCCTTTTCAGTTGTTTCAAAAAAACTTCAAGAGCAAGAGCAAGAAGAAGCAAAAGTAAAAGCGGCTGAAGGCGAAGCTTATTTAGTAGAAAACGCTAAGCGTGATGATGTTGTTGTTTTAGAGTCTGGTCTTCAATATGAAGTGATCACTGAAGGTGAAGGGGAAAAACCAACAGCTCAAAGTACAGTGCGTACGCATTACCATGGTACATTCATTAACGGTGATGTTTTTGACAGCTCCTATGATAGAGGTCAACCTGCAGAGTTCCCAGTTGGTGGCGTAATTCAAGGTTGGACTGAAGCACTACAATTAATGCCAGTAGGTTCTAAATGGCGTTTACATGTACCTTATAATTTAGCTTATGGCGAAAGAGGCTCTCAAGGAGCAATACCTCCATACGCTGCTTTAGTGTTTGATGTTGAATTATTAGACATCATCAGCTAATAAAAAAAAATGATAAGCCGGGTGTTCCCGGCTTTTTTATGGGATCAATATTATGTTAGTTGCAGCAGACATAAACGCATTGTTTAAACGTTACCTTGCCGGTTTTATTCAGCAAGATCTTGCTGTGGTAGCGAGTTGCTATCAAACGCCTTGCACGTTAACCACGCCAGAAGAAATGCAATATATTGTTGATGATGCGCAATTAGAATGTACTCTGCTTGAAATATTTTCTCAGTTATCTGTTGCTAATGTTGCAGAAATAAAAGTGCCGTATGGCAGTTTTGATAACATAAATACTGAACTTGCATTAGTTTGTTTGCATTGGCAGTTTATTGATCAAAGCCAACAAACGTTTGCAGAATTTTGTGCTTTTTATCATATAGAATCGACTTCTCAAGGGAAGGCAAAAATTCGTCATGTGATTTCACATGATCTTAGTGAGTTAAAGCATCTGAGCACAACTATTAATATTGGTAATAATTAATCTTTGGAAATGAACAATACTATGAATGTTAACGTAGCTGTTTTGGGAAGCAGCGGTCGAATGGGTAGAAATTTAATACAGGCTGCAGTAGAACATCAACAAACCTCGTTGGTGGGTGGCACAGTTAGAGCAAGCTCTTCTTTTTCTCAAGTTGATTTAGGCGAATTAGCTGGCATAGGCAAGATAGACGTAAAGGCAACGACTGAACTTTCATCATTACTTGCTGCAGATGTGTTTATCGACTTTACTTCTATTGAGTCAACCTTTGAACACTTAGCCTGGTGCAAACAGCATAATAAAGCGATAGTCATTGGTACTACGGGGTTTAGTGATGAACAAGTAGAGAAAATAAAAGAATATGCTCAAGATATTCCGGTCATTCTAGCGCCAAATACCAGTGTCGGGGTGAATGTTTTATTTAAACTATTAGCAATGGCAGCCAAAGCAATTGGTGATTATACCGACATCGAAATTTTTGAAGCACACCACAGGTTTAAAAAAGATGCGCCGTCAGGCACTGCAGTCAAAATGGGTCAAGTAATTGCGGATACGTTAGGCCGTGATCTTAATCAAGTTGCAGTTTATGGCCGAGAAGGTATTACCGACGAACGTAAACCAGATACTATTGGTTTTGCTACCGTCAGAGCAGGTGACATTGTTGGTGAGCATACCGCTTTTTTTGCTGATTTGGGTGAACGATTAGAAATTACTCATAAAGCAACCACACGCATGACTTTTGCTTTAGGTGCTATGCGTGCTGCTACATGGCTTAACACAGCAAAACCCGGCTTTTATGACATGCAAGATGTTCTAGGATTAAAAGACGTTTAGATTCGACTTATTGTTGAGTATTAACTAAGTAAAATGTATTTTTTAACCCTTTAGTTACAATTATGCGATTAAAGGCTAATTTTTACATTTTAAGCTGGACGTAATTATTAAATCAGCGTAGAATGCGCGGAATTTGTCAAAAATTTGTTTTTTGTGAACTGATTGGCAGATTAATAACGCAACTTTCGCGCTTAATATCACCATGTTTTGATGGTGTAAAATATTAAGATTTATTTCTTCTTTTCGGAGGTTAAATTGACTAAATCTGCAATTTTAGTGCTAGAAGACGGCACAACATTTAAGGGCACCGCTATTGGTGCAGAAGGGGCCGCCGTTGGTGAAGTAGTATTTAATACTTCAATGACTGGTTACCAAGAAATATTAACTGATCCCTCATACGCAGAACAAATTATTACCCTCACTTATCCCCATATTGGCAATACTGGCACAAATAAAGAAGACGAAGAGTCAGAGACTATTTGGGCTAAAGGCCTTGTTATTCGGGATTTACCATTACTTGCTAGTAACTTCAGAAACGAAGAAACGCTTACTGAATATCTTATTCGTAATAACATCGTTGGAATTGCTGACATCGATACTCGTAAATTAACCCGTATTTTACGAGAAAAAGGTGCTCAAAATGGTTGCATCGTTGCTGGTGAAAACATTGATGAAGCAACCGCTTTAGAAAAAGCAAAAGCATTTCCTGGTCTAAAAGGAATGGATTTAGCGAAAGTGGTTTCGGTAAAAGAATCTTACCAATGGACGGAAGGAAGTTGGCAATTAGGTACTGGTCATGTAACACCTGAAAAGTTTGATTTTCACGTGGTTGCCTATGATTTTGGTGCGAAACGTAACATTTTACGTATGTTAGTGGACCGAGGCTGCAAGCTTACGGTCGTGCCTGCGCAAACAACAGCCGAAGAAGTACTAGCACTAAACCCAGATGGCATATTCCTATCAAATGGCCCTGGCGACCCTGAACCGTGTGACTATGCGATTGATGCAATTAATGCTTTTTTAGCAACCGACATTCCAATTTTTGGTATTTGCTTAGGGCATCAATTACTTGGTTTAGCGAGTGGTGCAAAAACAACCAAAATGAAGTTTGGTCATCATGGTGCAAACCATCCGGTAAAAGATTTTGATCGCGATGTTGTGATGATCACTTCGCAAAATCATGGTTTTGCTGTCGACGAAGAAAACCTACCTGAAAATTTAAAAATAACGCACAAATCACTATTTGATGGTTCACTACAAGGGATACACCGTACTGACAAGCCTGCATTTAGTTTTCAGGGTCACCCTGAAGCAAGCCCAGGCCCACACGACGCAGCACCGTTATTTGATCACTTTATTGACCTTATCAACGCTCGTAACTCATAAGATTGTGGAGATTTAAACACTATGCCAAAACGTAATGACATAAAAAGTATCCTAATCTTAGGTGCTGGTCCTATTGTAATCGGTCAAGCCTGTGAGTTTGACTATTCAGGCGCTCAAGCGTGTAAAGCTTTGCGTGAAGAAGGTTTTCGAGTTATTTTAGTGAACTCTAACCCTGCAACGATCATGACAGATCCTGATATGGCCGATGCAACGTATATTGAACCTATTCATTGGGAAGTTGTACGTAATATCATTGAAAAAGAACGCCCTGATGCTGTGCTACCAACAATGGGTGGCCAGACGGCATTGAACTGCGCGCTAGAATTAGAAGCAAACGGTGTTTTAAAAGAATTTGATGTTGAAATGATTGGCGCAACAGCTGACGCTATTGACAAAGCCGAAGATCGCAGTCGTTTCGATAAAGCAATGAAAAGCATTGGCCTTGAAACGCCACGTGCTGAAATTGTTCACTCAATGGAAGAAGCTAAAGCAACGGCTAAGCGTATTGGTTTTCCTTGTATCATTCGTCCTTCGTTCACAATGGGTGGCACAGGCGGTGGTATTGCTTACAACCAAGAAGAATTTGAAACCATTTGTACACGAGGCTTAGACCTTTCTCCTACCAACGAATTATTAATAGATGAATCATTAATTGGTTGGAAAGAATATGAAATGGAAGTGGTTCGCGACAAAAATGATAACTGTATTATTATCTGTTCCATTGAAAATTTTGACCCGATGGGTATACACACAGGTGACTCAATCACAGTAGCGCCTGCTCAAACGTTAACGGATAAAGAATATCAAATAATGCGTAACGCCTCTTTGGCGGTATTACGTGAAATTGGTGTTGAAACAGGTGGTTCAAACGTACAGTTTGGCGTTTGCCCAGATACTGGCCGAATGGTTATTATTGAAATGAACCCTCGTGTTTCTCGTTCGTCTGCACTAGCGTCTAAAGCGACAGGCTTCCCAATTGCTAAAATTGCTGCCAAGCTTGCAGTTGGTTATACCCTTGATGAACTTTCAAATGATATTACCGGTGGTGCAACACCCGCATCATTCGAACCTACCATTGATTACGTTGTTACAAAAATACCACGGTTTAACTTTGAAAAGTTTGCTGGCTCTGAAGACCGTTTGACCACGCAAATGAAGTCTGTGGGTGAAGTAATGGCGATTGGCCGTAACCAACAAGAATCGATGCAAAAAGCATTGCGCGGTTTAGAAGTGGGTGCTTCTGGTTTTGACCCTCAAGTTGATGTAACCCAACCAGGTGCTAAAACAAAGATCATGCATGAGCTTCAAGAAGCCGGTGCAGATCGAATTTGGTACGTTGCTGACGCTTTCCGTTTAGGTCTTACCGTTGATGATGTATTTAGATTAACCAAAATTGATCGCTGGTTCCTTGTTCAAATTGAAGATATTGTACTTGAAGAACAAAATGTTGCTGAAAACGGTATGGCAGGATTAACTCCTGAGTACTTGCGTAAATTAAAACGTAAAGGGTTTGCGGATTTACGCTTAGCTTCCCTCATTGGTGTTAGTGAAACAGAGATACGTAAAAAACGTCATAGTGCTGAAATATTCCCTGTATACAAGCGTGTTGATACTTGTGCCGCAGAATTTAAATCAGACACTGCTTACATGTATTCAAGTTACGATGAAGAGTGTGAATCTGCGCCTACTGATAATAAGAAAATTATTATTTTAGGTGGTGGTCCTAACCGAATTGGCCAAGGTATAGAGTTTGATTACTGTTGTGTACATGCTGCTTTAGCATTACGTGAAGATGGTTTTGAAACAATAATGGTTAACTGTAACCCTGAAACCGTGTCTACCGATTATGACACCTCAGATCGTTTATACTTTGAACCCATCACTTTTGAAGACGTATTAGAAATTGTACGTGTAGAAAAACCTGTTGGCGTTATTGTGCAGTATGGCGGTCAAACACCGTTGAAATTAGCACGAGCGTTAGAAGCGGCAGGCGTACCGATTATTGGTACTTCTCCTGATGCTATTGACCGTGCAGAAGATAGGGAACGTTTTCAACAAGCGGTTGAACGTTTAGAGTTGTTACAGCCAGAAAATGCAACGGTAACCTCTGTAGAAGAGGCACTGGTAAAAGCAGAAGCAATCGGATTTCCTTTAGTGGTTCGTCCGTCATATGTTCTAGGTGGTCGTGCAATGGAAATTGTATATGACCTAGAAGACTTACGTCGATATATGAATGAGGCGGTGAGTGTATCTAATGAAGCGCCGGTATTGCTTGATCATTTCTTAGATGACGCGATTGAAGTAGATATTGATGTGTTATGCGATGGTGAAAGCGTTGTTGTTGGCGGAATTATGCAACACATCGAACAAGCTGGGGTTCACTCTGGTGACTCTGCATGTTCATTACCTGCGTATAGCTTGAATCAAGAAGTGCAAGATGTCATGCGTAAGCAAGTATCAGATCTTGCTTTTGAATTAGGCGTTGTTGGCTTAATGAATACGCAAATGGCGGTAAAAGATGGTCAGGTTTACCTGATTGAAGTTAACCCGCGTGCAGCACGTACAGTGCCGTTTGTTTCGAAAGCAACATCAGTGCCTTTAGCAAAAATTGGTGCACGAGTAATGGCAGGTAAAAAACTCGCTGAGCTAGGTATTACTGAGGAAGTCATTCCACCTTATTTCTCTGTAAAAGAAGTGGTTATTCCGTTTAATAAGTTCCATGGTAGTGATCCTCTTGTTGGCCCTGAAATGCGCTCTACAGGTGAAGTGATGGGCGTAGGGAAAACCTTTGAGGATGCATACGCTAAAGCTAATCTTGGTGCAGGTGTTTCGGTGCCTAAATCAGGAAGAGCCCTTATTTCTGTTAGAAACAGTGACAAAGAACGTGTTGTTGAATTGGGTAGAAAAATGGTGGAGCTTGGCTATGAAATCGATGCTACGCACGGTACTGCTGTTGTATTAGGTGAAGCCAATGTACCTTGTCGTCTTGTAAATAAGGTACATGAAGGTCGCCCACATATTCTTGATAGAATTAAAAATAGCGAATATAACTACATCATTAATACCACTGAAGGGCGTAAAGCCATTGAAGACTCGAAGGTATTGCGAGGTGGAGCATTACGTTATAAAGTACCTTATACTACTACATTGAATGCCGCTTATGCATCATGTCAAGCACATGCAGCAGATGCACTTAAAACGGTTAACTCTATTCAAGAATTACATGCATTATGTGCTAAACGCTAGTGTAGAGTATTCTTTGTCGAATGATGACAGTTCTGTTAAGCTAGTCATCATTGATATTAAAGTTTGATATAAAGGTGGTTTTGACCACCTTTATCTTTTAGGAAAAGGAAATAATGAATCAATACCCTATGACGCTTAAAGGCGCTGAAGCCTTGCGTGATGAATTGAACTATTTGAAATCAGAAAAGCGCCCCGAAATCATTGAGGCAATTGCTGAAGCTCGTGAACACGGTGATTTAAAGGAAAATGCAGAATATCATGCAGCCCGTGAACAGCAGGGTTTTTGTGAAGGTCGTATTCAAGATATCGAAGGTAAACTCGGTAACGCACAAGTTATTGACGTAACTAAAATTCCTAATAATGGTAAAGTGATTTTTGGCGTAACGGTAACGCTATTAAACATAGATACGGAAGAAGAAATGACTTACCAAATTGTTGGTGATGACGAAGCCGATATTAAAAATAATCGCATTTCAGTTAATTCACCGATTGCTCGCGGGCTAATTGGTAAAACGGTTGATTCCGAGGTTGAAATTACAACGCCATCAGGTTTGGTCGAATATGAAATTATCGCGGTAGAGCATAAATAATATTCGTTAAATTTAATGGTATATAAAACCGATAAACGTTGTTTATCGGTTTTTTTATGCGTTATACCAACTCAAATAAATATATAGAATTGGTCTTATTGTAAAGGTAAATATATATTGAGTGTTGCTTGATGCGGGGCTACATCAGGGTACATTGTTAATCGCTCAATAATACAAGGAAAGTCAGCAAGGGTTTCATCAGTATGATTTAACCACTCACCGTAAAGAAAATTAAGCGCAGCAGCTAGCCCTTGATCGGGCCCTTGATAATGTAATTTTGCACATTTCATTTTAGGAATTATTTGACTGAAAATTTGATATTGTTCATTAGAAAGCTCATGTTTAGTTTCTGCGCAAATGTCAAAAATAAACGTATTTGGTTCAGCTTGTTCTGGATCGCTGTAAAGTAAATTAAAAGTTTTAGACTGATCAGGAGGTGTGTGATGTGTTTTTCGCCATTGAATAAAGTGTTGCACACTTGCCATTATGTTTGCGGGATCACCTTGATGTCTGTAAGTGGCAACAAGGGTACGTGGAAAATCGATAATGGATACGTCATTGTGATTATATTGGGTCATGTGAGTTTCCTCTGAAGCGAATGTTGGGTTAGTTAGCCATGGCTGACTGTTCGGTTTTAATCGAAAATCACGAGGAGATTGTTTAAATTTATTTTTAAAGGCTCTACTAAATGCCTCTAAAGATTGATAGCCAGCATCAAAAGCAATATCGGTAATATCTTGATCGCGTAAATACACTTGATGAGCCGCGCGAATTAATCGTCTTGTTTGCACGTACTGACGAAGTGGTTGCTTTACTTGCGCGCTAAATAATCGGTGTAAATGAAAAGGTGAAATAGCCGATTTCTTACTTAACGCAGAAAGTGTAAGAGGCTCTGCGAGGTTTTCTTCAATATAGTTAATTAATGCTTTTATCTTGATAAAATATTGCGACATTGGTAATCCTGAATGATTTTTTAGCAACTTTAAAGCGTTGAACCCAAGCGTGCTTGATAAAACTTGCGTAAAAAAGCCAGCAGTTGTATTTGCTGGCTGAATATCAGTGCATTATTTTCGTAGCGTAGTATTGAACATCATCATTTAGATAACATTCAAACCACAACTATTTAGTTTTTTTCAATCAAGGTAAATACACCTTTTGCAACATCAGTGTTATCTATTAATCCTTCAAAAATAGCACTTTGGGCACCAATGGCGTAAACAGGTACATCTACTGCCGTATGGCCGGAGGTTGTCCAGCCTGTATTGGTGTTGTGATCAATAATACTATTTAATGCACGGTACAGCGCGTACTTAACACTTGGTTTACGTTGCTTCTTTTGTTGCTCAGGGGTTAACTGTAAATATGCTTGTAACTTAGATAACGCTTTTTCTTTCGCTTCAATAACGTTAGTAATATCTTTATTTTCTAGCGTTATATTTGCCAGTGCAGCGCTTAAGCTTGTTTCTGTAATTTCACTGTCAGCTAAAGCTTGAGCGGCAGCAGAAGTTGATGTTTTCATTTCTCGTAGCATTTCAGGTGACCATCGGTATTCACCTTTAGCCGCTAATGTTAAGCCTCCGGTGCTATGATCTGCGGTTAACACAACTTGCGTGTTTGGATTAGAAGCGACATAACTTTCTAAGTAGGCTAATGTTTGTGCTAAATCATGCATTTCAGCCATTGCACTATTAATGTCATTACTGTGTGCGGCCCAATCCACTTGGCTTGCTTCAACTAGCATAAAAAAGCCATTAGGGTTTTCTAAATGTGACAACGCGGTTTTCGTCATTTCTAATAACTTACCACCGCCATTATCTAAAGCAGGAGGTAAACCAACATCAGCAAATAAACCAAGTAGTTTATTGTGTGAGTTGGTTTGCGAAAGTAATTCGAAGTTGTCGATATAATCAAAACCTGCTTGTTTGAACTCATTAACTAAATTTCTATCTTCTCGAATGAAATACTGCCAGCCACCACCAAGTAACACATCGACATTTATGCCATTATCAATATAGCTATCAGCAATAGCATTATAGTTTTTTCGACTTTCATTGTGAGTGATGTATGCCGCTGGTGTTGCATGATTAACTTGTGAAGTTACCACTACACCCGTTTTTTTACCTAATGCTTTAGCACGCTGTAACACAGTTTCAACGGGTTGTTTGTTAACATCAACACTGATGGCTGAATTATATGTTTTAACACCTGCTGCTAGGGCAGTTGCACCAGCGGCAGAGTCAGTAACTCGGCCAGACTCTTGAGCGGGGTAGGTACTGCTCATGCCAACAAGGTGTTTGTCAAAAATAGTTTGCTCTATATTGGGTGTTAATGGGTTGTCAGCATAATAACGGTAAGCTGTAGGGAAAGCTGGGCCCATGCCATCTGCAACAATCATGATCACATTAGTTACAGGTGTTTTTGTAACAGGCTGTTTAGTGGTTTCACTTGTCGCATTACAACCTAACGTGAATGAGGCAACGGCAAGAGAGAGTAAAAGTTTTTTCATTTGCTTTTCCATAAAATTAATAATCGGTTAATAAAATATCAACCCAGACTAAACGATGATCTGAAGACGCCTTTCTAGAATCTATTAACCGGTAATTCTCATCATTTTTTTCTGGCCAGAAAACACCTGAATCAACTACTTTAAAACCATGCTTAGAAGGTAATAGATAATCTGCTCTCATACGCCAATAGGCTGTATGACTAGCGGCATGTTTGTTGTCTGGCGAATGCTTTGCTGCGGCTTTGCTACTGGGCTTAGGATCTTGAACATTAGGGTGATTAATAAGCGCACTTATACTACTATTGATAGCGTCGCCTTCAACAGCGGATGCATTTAAGTCGCCAGCAACGACAAATAGATCGCCTTTCTTTAAGCCACCAGATTTTTTGTTGTCATCATAGATATAATCACTTTTACCGGGTGTTATATAATCGTGCCAAAAACGTATTTCATCGTGATTACGCTTACCATTTCTGTCTTCTGGTCCATCAAATACAGGTGGGGTAGGGTGGCTGGCAAGTACGTGTAGCGTGGTATCGTATATCCGAATAGGGATATCCCAATGTGTTTTAGAAGATAACCTTAATGCTTGCCATACTTCTTCAGAGTAGTAGTCTTCACCGGTTTTAGGGTCTACTGGCTTTAATGCGCCAGGCATATCACTCCATTTAAACTTTTGAAAGGTTCGAATATATTGAGCATCAATGGGGTAGCGCGACATAATAGCCATTGAATATTGGCCTGGAAAATATCCAAAACCGTGCGTGTCGCTAGGATGGGTTATTTTTCCATCACCATTAGCATCTGCTGGTAATAATACACCTGTGTTTACTGGCGATTGGTACGAAAAAGAGTAATGGATTGGTTGTTGTCCATTTTGACCAACCGACAAAAAGTTATCCATGAAAGTTAGCATGGCTTCTCGGCCAACATTTCCATAGTTATCAATTTCATTGATTAATAATATATCAGGGTTCACACGTTGAATAATTTCGGCAATATTTTTGATTTGTTGATGCTTATTTTTCATTGCATCAAGAAGTTCTGTACCTGTGACCTTACTGTTATCGTTTTGTTGAATATAATTTAACGCTTCCATACTGACATTAAAGGTTGCAACGCGTATCGGTTTTTTCGCTTGTACGTGAGTAGACATTAGCAGTAAAAAGCTCGTAATTGTAATAAGTAGTTTCATGTTTATTCTATTCCTAGTCCTTTTAAAATAAAGCCTGTTAGAAACTGCGTAACATGCTCTATATCCTCTTCCTCATAATCTGCACGGTTCATTATCGTTAGAATTTGTGTTTCAAAATCAGCATAGTGTTGTGTTGTTGACCAAATTAAGAAAATTAAGTTGACGGGGTCTACCTCTGTCATCCTTCCTTCGTTGATCCACTGTTGAAACACTTTTGATTTTTCTCTAACCCATTTTCTTAGATATGTTCGAGCAAATTCTTTTAAATGTTGTGCGCCCTGAATAATCTCCATGGCATATATTTTAGACGCTTTAGGCGCTTTAAATGACATGTTAACTTTAGCAGCAACAAACTTTTCGATGGCGACTTTTGGGCCATCTTCATAAATAATATCACCAATTCCCTCATCCCACATGTCTAATGTTTGTTCTAATACTGCATGGTAAATATTTTCTTTATTTTTAAAATAGTACAATACGTTTGCTTTTGGCAATCCAGCTTGGTCTGCGATTGATTGAACGGTAGCACCTTTATAGCCATGGGTTATGAATTCATCTTGCGCAGCAATTAAAATTTTTTGCTCGCTTTTGATGCGGATCTTTCCTTGCTTTTTGTTTGAAGTATCAGTCATATGTTTACTTATTATTATGGTTGTCTAATCGGTCGACTATTTTAATGCAGCTTACACTAGCAGAGATTGTATTCTGCATGCAATCACAATGCGATAGTTCGCTTTTATCGCAATAAATAGCGTTAATAAAGTGATGATTATAACGCTTATAATCATACTTTTACAAAAGCTAAGTTATTTGACATGAAATGAATAATTGGTATCGTGAATTAAATATTACATGATTATTTGGTTATTTAAGTTTATCAGTATAAGTTTCTGTTTTATATGGTTTTTATTATAATTTATGAATATCTTGACTAAATGGTTATATTATAAGGTGGTAATTCTTTAGAAAAAAATCATATTAAAATAGATAAAAATTCAAAATAAATGATACTCAGTTTGCGTTTGTTTAAGTTGTTGTATTGTATTATCTTTTATCTTGGTAGTTGGTTTTTTAACCTTGATACTTAATTGTTTTTTAACTTGTATTTATCATGTTTGTGAAATAGTGTAATAAAAGTGTAAAAAAAGTCTGCTCTAATTTATAATAAATAAAGACTTTGAACCGTACATCTTTGTTGTGCTTTTTGAACAACTGGTCAACAAAATGTATGACTAATAAAATAAAACATACACCAAGGGAAATTAACAACATGAAAACCCAACGCCTCTCGCTTATATCTGGTGCAGTAATTCTTGCGCTTGGATTGTCCTCGCCGGCTATGGCTGATGATACGTCATCTTCTATGCGTGGTAATGTACTTACTTCGCAAGGTTCAGCAGTTAAAGACGCGACTATTACTATCGTGCATGAACCATCAGGTACTACCAAAGTACTAACAGTAAACGATGCAGGTGCCTTTTCTGCTAGAGGGCTACGTGTAGGTGGTCCATACAGTGTCACAATTGATTCTGATACCCATAAAGATAAAAAACTTGAAGGTATTTATATTACGTTAGGGGATGTTTTCCGTATTAATGAAACATTGTCTAGTGAAAATATCGAGCGAATTGCTGTGACAGGAGCAGGTGAATTTTTTGACCCTTCAAAAGGTTCTTCAAGTATTTTTAGTGGTGATGATTTAACAAAGTCTGCAGCGTTTAATCGTGACTTGAAAGATATTGTCCGTCAAAACCCTATGGCTGTAGTAGGTAATGACGGTGTGTCATTATCTCTTGCCGGTTCTAACCCTAGATATAATAGCTTAGCAGTTGACGGTGTTAACCTTAATGATGATTTTGGTTTAGCAGGCAATGGCTACCCAACTGAACGTTCACCAATCTCTTTTGATTCAATTGATCAAATAAGTGTGGCAATTGCACCTTTTACTGCAAAAGAAGGTGGTTTTTCTGGTGGTAAAATTAGTGTTGTAACTAAGTCTGGTACCAATGAATTTCATGGTTCAATGTTCATTGAACAAGCAAAAGATTCATGGGCTGGAACTCCTGAGCATCCTGAAACGGGTGAGGATATTGATTTAAGTTTTGACGAAGAAACTTGGGGCGCTACATTAGGTGGCCCAATCATCAAAGATACTTTGTTCTTTTTCGCATCATATGAAACCTTTGAATCACCAAGCTCCGTTGATAAAGGTCCATCAGATGCTAGTGTGGCAAATAGGGTTAGCCAAATATCTCAAGCAGAGGTTGATCGTGTAGTAAACATTGCTCAATCAAAATATGGTTATGATGCAGGTAGCTGGAATGATTCAATTCCATTGGAAGATGAAAAATATTCTTTAAAACTTGACTGGAACATTAATGATGATCATCGTGCTTCATTAACTTATTCACACGGTTTTAGTAACAGTGCGGGTAACCAAGGTTCTGGCTACTCAGATCAGCTGTATTTATCATCTCACTGGTATAATCGCTCAAATGAGTTCGATACGTATGTTGGGCAGGTATTCTCTAACTGGAGTGAAAACTTTTCAACAGAAGTAAAAATTTCTCATAAAGAATCAGTCAATGGTCAAATTCCATTAGGCGGCTTAGCATTTGGTGAAGCGAAAATTGACACCGTTAATGGTGGTCAAATCATGATTGGTCCAGATGACAGTCGTCATGCCAACGAATTAACTAATGAAACATTCCAATTTAGAATTAGCGGTGAATATCTTCACGAAGATCACGCCATTTCATTTGGTTGGGAATACGAGAAAGTAGATGTGTACAACATTTTCATGCAGCATTATCTAGGTTCTTGGTATTTTGACAGCATTGATGACTTTGAAAACGGTAATGCAAACTGGTTTGAATATCAAAATAACCCAAGCTTAAATCGTGATGACGCAGCAGCGGCATTTAGTTTAGGTAATCATGCATTATATATTGAAGATAGCTGGGATGTAACCGATACATTAAACGTTACTTACGGCTTACGATATGAGCTAACTATTAATGATGATAAGCCAAATGCAAACCAAGGTTTTATTGACCGTTACGGTTATAGCAACAATGAAAACCTTGATGGTTTAGACGTGTTTATGCCACGTGTTGGTTTTACATGGGATGCAACGGATGAATTAACAATTCGTGGTGGTGTTGGTCGCTTTAGTGGTGGTCGTCCAAATGTATTTATCTCAAATGCCTTCACGAATGACGGTTCACGAATCGCATCATATAAAAGTTTTAATGATGTCATTGCAGAAAATACCTTTTTACAAAATGCTGATTTAAATAGTGTTCCTCAGCATGCGCAAGATCAAGTTGCTAATACCGTGCTTGGCGGTCCTAATACAAATATTGATGCCATAGACCCGAATTTTGAAATACCAACAACTTGGCAATATAGCTTAGCGGCAGATTATATTGCGGATCTTTCAGATTACGGCCTTGGTGATGATTGGCGTATCAGTGCGGAAATACTTTATAAAGACAATGAAAAAGACATGACGTGGTCTGATTTATCACGCACATTAGATACGTCTAAAGGTAATAATGGTTATACTGTAGAAGGTCGCCCAATATACACATTAGCTGATCCTAATCGTGATAACCGTGATGTATTACTAACAAACACCTCTGGTGGCCATTCATTAATTGAAACATTAAGCTTAGCGAAAAGCTGGGATACTGGCTTTAAAGCTAACTTCTCTTATACGCATTCATCAATTCGTAATAAAATTGATGCAACAGGTACTTCTACCAATACTGCGTATAATTATAACCCAGTGATTGATCCAGAAAGCCCTGAAGTGGGTACTTCTGCATACGAAGTAAAACACAGATTAACGTTAAACCTTTCATATAACACTGAAATATTTGATGGTTACAACACTGCGTTTCATATGTTCTGGGAGCGTAAATCAGGTCGACCATACAGTTACTTATTGGGTTGGAACAACAGAAACGGTATTTCAGGCGAACTTGACTTAACCAGTGCAAACTTGCCTTACATTCCAACAGGTGCAGACGATGCCGCAGTAGATTTTGTTAACGGCTTAAGCTATGACGAAATTATGGCAGAGTTAAACACAGTAGGTATTTCTTCAACGGGTGGTTATTTACCTAAGAATGAATATCGTGCGCCATGGACAACATCGATGGACTTACGTTTAGAGCAAGAAATTCCAGGGTTTATGGAAGGTCATAAAGGTTTAATTTACTTTGATATTAAAAACGCGCTAGCTATCTTTGATGAAGATGCGGGTCGAATTTATCAATTACCTTATGGTCAATCAGCAACTGAAATACTTGATTACAGCATTAATGACGCAGGTCAATATGTGTATGAAAGTGCTAATGTCAGCCAAGGTGAATCTCCAGTTGAATGGAAAGACCGTGAGTCTACTTGGTCAATGAAAATTGGTATTAAGTACGTATTCTAAATTGAGTTAACTCTTTCTAAAAAGCCAACAGATTATCTGTTGGCTTTTTTTATGGAATTCGTTAAGATAAAACCTGACCAAATGGTTAATTTATTTTAAGGTTGTACATGCAAGAGAATAACAAAACAAAAAACATTGATAAGTTAGTGGCTGCGGCAAAAGTTGCTTACAAGAATGCATACGCGCCCTATAGCCAATTTCATGTAGGTGCAAGCTTACTGACCAAAGATCAGCAAATATTCAATGGCTGTAATGTTGAAAACGCTTCTTATGGCTTAGGTGTGTGTGCTGAACGCAATTGCATTGCGAATGCAGTAGTTACCGGTAATCAAACGTTTGAGCATCTTGTTGTTTATACCGAGCAAGAGAAGCTCACGCCTCCTTGCGGTGCATGTAGACAAGTGATAGCAGAGTTCATGCCTGAGGATGGAAAAGTTACCTCAGTGAACCACTTGAATCAACAAAAACACTGGTCGGTAGCGGATCTGTTACCCGATGCCTTTTTATCGAAAGACTTAACCTAAGGACATTACACATGCTACCACAAGAAATTATACGCCTTAAACGAGATGGAAAACCGCTTAATAATGCTCAAATAAATGCTTTTGCCACCGGGTTAGTAGACAACACCTTTAATGATGCGCAGGTTGGGGCGATGGCGATGGCGATCTTTCAACAAGGAATGGCCACAGAAGAGGTGATTGCATTAACAGATAATATGATGCGTTCAGGTGATGTTTTGTCATGGCCAGAATTAGATGGTCCAATAGTTGATAAACACTCAACAGGTGGCGTCGGAGATAAAGTGAGCTTTATGCTGGCAGCCATTGTAGCTTCATGTGGTGTTTATGTACCTATGATTGCAGGGAGAGGCTTGGGCCATACCGGCGGTACTTCTGATAAGCTTGAAAGTATTTCAGGTGTTGATGTTCAGCCAAGTGTCGATCGCTTTAAGCAGCTAGTTAAACAAAATAATATGGCGATTATTACCCAAACAGAGCGTTTAGCACCAGCTGATAAAAGACTCTATTCCATTCGAGATGTTACCTCTACTGTTGAGTCCATTCCGTTGATCACTGCTTCTATTTTATCCAAAAAACTAGCGGCAGGTTTAGATTCATTAGTGATGGATATTAAAGTGGGCAATGGTGCCATGATGGCAGATCTTGCAGGAGCACAAGCACTTGCCAAGTCTATTGTAAGTGTTGCCAATGGTGCTGGTGTACGTACACAAGCTATTATTACTGACATGAATCAAGTGTTAGGTTTTTCGGCAGGTAATGCCTTAGAAATGATCGAAACGGTAGATTATTTAACGGGTAAAAGTCGGTGCCCTAGGTTACATGGCGTAACTGTTGAACTTGCGTGTTCAATGCTAATAAGTGCTGGTGTTACACAAGATAAAGGTACCGCTGAAGTCTTAGTTAATAAAGCGCTGTCTTCAGGCCAAGCTGCTGAACGATTTGATCGGATGATTTCACAGTTGGGCGGTCCTACTGACTTTATCGAATACCCCTGGAAAACAATGCAAAAGGCCGAACAGGTTGGTGATATTGTGGCAGATAAAAGTGGCTACATTAGTGAAATGAATACCCGTGAAATAGGTATGCAAGTGGTAGGAATGAAAGGTGGGCGCACTGCAAATGGTCAACAAATAGACCATAGTGTAGGGTTTAACGCCATAAAACCTATAGGCTCAAAAGTTAATGTAGGGGATGTTATTGCTCGTTGTCATGCCAGTAGTAAACAAGCTCTTGCGATAGCTAGCCAAGGTTATCTTGATGCTGTAACTATTTCAGAAAGTGCACCAGAACAAACGCTAATCTATCAGCATATTGTTTAGGGCTGATATTATACAAGCATGTGTTTTTAGCGCATGCTTGTTTTTACTAAATATTTGAAATATCGCTAAAGTTATTCGTTCATTAGCCGATAGTAAGTTGTCAACATTATTGCAGTGAACTTACTTTGACTATCACCGAACGCATAACTAAACCACTTTTAGAAGAAGCACAGCTAGGTCAGCGACTGAATGAATCAGTACGTGTTCCTATGCACAGTGACTTTTCTTTGATGTTGGCAATGCTCGTTGATGATGTTCGAATGCATAGTCAGTTTCATCTACCCCATGATGAAATTACCGAACCAGAGATAAGTGATGATAGCTTAAGGCGTCATTTTTCATTGCCCGATAAAGCACCCCTTGCGCTAACGCAGCTTGCGCAAATTTCCCAATATGGCCAAGCAGAGTTGGCTGAAAAAGGTTTATTTTCTAGTATACATTTGACTAATATGTTGAAGGAAAAGCCAATCGCTTTTAAAAATGATAAATGTCATATTCCCAGTAATGTGCTTGAAAACACTAGCTTATATTGTCAATTGAAGCATCAAAAATCAGACGCTATACCGAAACAGCGTAAAGAGTTTGATGCTAAAGCGTGGTTACAATCCTTGCAAAATACTGTGGTCAATTCGCCTTTTCAAACACTAACCGCTTAACTAACCTTTACTTTGATTAGATGAAGTAATGAAGGTGCTTAGCAAGGCTATTTTGTATGCTTTATTTCAACGTGTGCTAACCGTCTTTTGCGAGCTTATCAACCGTAGCAGAACATGCGGGTAAAAAGGTTGCCAAGAAGTACTCAACCTCAGGCAAATCTTTTTTCAAGTCATCAAGCTTACGACCTAGGCGTTCCTCTACATGATCAAATTCATGATTGTTATGATTCAGCTCATCAACGGCTTTAATATACGCCACAAGTATGTCGGCAGCTTTTACTAGTGCCTTGTAAGCAGGTTCAACATGATCTTGAACAATAATGTCGTAAAATACGGACTGAAATTCTTCAGGTAACGATTGCAAACATTCGCGTTCAGCATGTGATTCAATTTTTTTAAACTCTCGGGCAATTTCAGGATTTGCATACTTAGTAGGGGACACTATATCGCCATATCGGGTTTCACTTGCCTCGTGATAAAGCGCAATCGTTGCGGCTCTGTCAGGATTGATATTACCACCGAATTTTTTATTTTTTATCACCGCAAGTAGGTGCGCCACAATGGCTACTTGGTGAGAATGTTCAGCAACGTTTTCAGGTTTAACACAAAACATTAATGCCCATCGTTTGATCAATGGCATGCGGAACATCCATGCTAAAAACGTACTTTGTTTTTTCGGTTTTAGCGTAGCCATATTGACTCCAATTTATGCTTGTTTATAGGTAGAAAAAAAGTCTTTTATTCGCTCTAAAGCTGGAATTAATTCATCTTTATGCGGTAAGAAAACTAAACGAAAATAATTTTTTTGCGGAATATTGAAAGCACTACCATGAACTACCAATATTTTTTCTTGTTTAAGCAGATCAAGTACCATTTTCTCATCATTGGTTATGTTGAATTTTTCCGCATCAACTTTAACAAATAAATACAGGGCCCCCATGGCGTTATTACATGAAAGCCCATCAATATCATTTATCATCTTATGGGCAATATTACGCTGCTTAATTAGTCGGCCATTATCGCTGATCAATTCATTGATACTTTGATAGCCACCTAATGCCGTTTGAATAGCGTGCTGACAAGGAACATTTGCACATAATCGCATAGAGGCAAGTATGTTCAACCCTTCTAAAAAATCTTCTGCATGTAATTTAGGGCCCGTTATCACCATCCAGCCGGCTCTAAACCCTGCGATACGATAGTTTTTTGATAAGCCACCCATAGTAATAATTAAAACGTCGTTGGCTAAACTGGCTGTTGGAATATGTTTAGCGCCGTCATATAAAATTTTGTCGTAGATTTCATCGCTAAAAACAATCAATTGATGCTTTCTTGCTAGCGCTAAAAGGCCTTGTAATACTTCTTCTGAGTAAACAGAGCCTGTAGGGTTATTTGGATTAATTAATACCAGCGCTTTTGTGTTTTCAGTGATTTTATTTTCTATATCTTCTAGGTTAGGATACCAGTGATTTTCTTCATCACATTGATAATGTACTGGAGTTCCACCTGATAGTGAAACGGCAGCCGTCCATAAAGGGTAGTCAGGTGCAGGAATCAATACTTCATCACCATCATTTAATAAGCCCTGCATCGACATAACAATCAATTCGCTGACACCGTTGCCTATGAAAATATCATCAACATTAAGGCCTAAAATACCATTTTGTTGAAAATATTGCATGACCGCAACTCGCGCAGAATAAATACCTTTTGAATCACAATACCCTTGTGCGGTAGGTAAATTATGAATAACGTCTTTTAAAATGTCATCAGGAGCTTCAAAACCAAAGGGAGCAGGGTTGCCAATATTAAGCTTTAAAATTTTATGACCTTCATCTTCCAAACGACGGGCTTCGGCCGCTATTTGTCCTCTAATTTCATAACAGACATTATTGAGTTTGGAAGATTTTTTGACGCTCTGCATTATTTACTACTTTTATTAATTGATTTAGTGTGAATTTACACTCTATTGTGCCAACTATTTCCAGCAATGAAACAGTTACTTGCATTTTTTTTATAGCCTTTTCATTAAAAGGTCGTCATCTTGTTATTAAACACTGCGTATTTTGGAGGGAGTATGCCATTACCCTTAGTTTGGTTAGGTGCGGCAGCAGTTTCTGCGTTAACATTAAATGAGCTGTCAAACGATCGAAAAAAGCAACAACAACACCGACGAAAATATTTATTGCCACAACGTATTCGTGATTTAAAGCGGCACGAATCGCCTATTGCTATATATCCATCTGAGTTAATGGCGACAGAGCAACTAGTGAAACCAGTTGTTGGTGCGCTAATATGTTGTGGAATTGGTGGGGTACTTGATCACACTGGTATTTGGGTAGACGACGATACTATTATTGAACTTGGCGGTGAGGGGTTAATCAAACCTGTTTCAGTGGCTCGCTTTACGAAAGAACGTTCGGGAAAAAATGTATTTATAGCGTGCGACTCTACAGCTAAACCAATAGCAAGTGAACAAGCTGCGCAAAGAGCAATTGAGCAAATTTACCAGTATCGAAATTATCATTTGATTGAAAATAATTGTCATCAATTTATTTGGCAATGTTTCGCACCAAGCACAGGTAAAGTTTCAACGTTTAAATCACTGAACCGCCAACTTGCTCATAAATTTGATCGCGTTATTTATTGGGATTTACTAGATGTTTAACCTTTAATGTTGTTGTGTTTTTAGTACACTAGCACTTAACTTTTAACAAGCTATTATTGTATTTTGAAAATTCTCTTTCGTTGTTTCGTTATTTTTACGTTTATTTTTATTTTTGCCCTTTGTGCACTCGTTTTGTTGTCTTTGCAAACCCAGCCTAAAACGGTACAACTTCATCAAATTTCTGCACAAAAAGCTAAGCAAAGCCAAAAATTAGTTAAAAAATTAATTGCTAGCGCTAAACAGCAGGGACAGCAAAAAATTCGAATAACTAAAGATGAACTAGACGGTTTAGCTGCACTGCTTCATCGTGCGGTGCCACAATCTGCCGCTAATGTAACGCTTACCCCCAAAGCATTAAATGCTTCATTGTCAGTGACATTGCCATTACCTGAATTAATCAAATACCTAAATGTATCTATAAAGGTGTTGCCTTCTGAACGTGGGTTGAAGATTGAACAAGTAAATATAGGTCACCTTTCACTAGCCGGACATCATTTTATTACCTTGGTAAGTTTGATGTCTGATTTCTTTATTCAGCCAAACTTAGTTGATGATATGTTGGCGATTGTTAAACGTGTCTCTATCAGTGAATCATTTGTTGAGTTTGAGATGTACTTAGATACTCGTTTACTTGAAAGAAATAATGATAAATCATTACTAATGCGTTTAAGAGATGATTTAGCACTATTTGGTAACGCAAAGGAAATTGCTATTTATTATCAATCGATTGCTCAATACGCAGCTCAACAACAGTCAAATACTTCATTGGCGGGTTACGTTAGAGAAGTGTTTACGCTAGCTAATAAGCGCTCTAATTCTATAGCTAATACCAATGCCACTGTACAAAACCAATCTGCAGCAATGGCACTCATTGTTTATTTTGGTGCTGATCGTTTTGAATTGCTCGTGGGAGATATCATCGATGATGATTTTGATCAGCTTGTTGTTCGTAATAAGTTGAGAAGTAACGCAACATTGCGGGGACGAAATGATTTACAAAAACACTTCATTTACTCGATGGCTATTCAAATGTTTAGTACTCTAGGTGCTAGTGATGCTATTGGTGAATACAAAGAATTTTTAGACAGTAATCGAGGTGGTTCAGGCTTTAGTTTTGCCGATTTAATGGCAGATAGGGCAGGTACTCGCTTTGCCCAGATAGTCGTTGCAAATGAAAATAAAGCTAAGCGCGCACAGTCATTATTATTAACGATAACCGATGAAGCGTTATTGCCAAGTATTCAAGGCCTTAATGAAGGAATTTCGCAAACTGAATTTGAACAAACGTATCGTGATATCAATAATCAAGATTATCAGCAGATGTTAAAGGAGATAGATACACGATTAGAAACGTTACCTTTGTATCAGTTAGGTTGGTAACTTACTATTTAAAATAGTGCAGGCCACCGCTTTAGCGGTAACTTTCAACGTTGAAAAAATAAAGAAATTTAGACATAAAAAAAAGCCGCAATAAAATGCAAGCCGTTCAGTTAACGTGGTGCTAACGGCTTAATAATTTAAAAAGCACTATAATTGAGTTGGTTAACTTAGTTATGGTGTATTTTTTTGAGAAAGAAATCTTGCCAGAAAGATTGGCCTTCCTTCCCTGAAGCATTTAATGGATTGCAAGTAAATTGTTGTAAATTTACTAGATGTGAGAACTTTGGAATTTTCCCCTGAAGATGCTACGCAACGAGCACCATTACGCGAAAATCTTAACGCTGAATATTCACTTCGTCAAACAACTAAACACCATCCTCTGTTTGGCACTACAGGAACTGGCAAAAATGAAGCCGCTCTTGTGTGCACGCTGTAGACCGATTCTTTATGAGTGGTAGAAGAGGTGTAAGCCTTTTAGAGCGGTCTTTTACATCAGCGACAAACAAATCCAGAACATGGCATGGTTATTCAGCATATAACCCAGCTATGTTGACTAAAATGGCTGACATATATCGTGTATATTACAATTACGTTAATAAAAACGACAAAGGTGATACGCCTGCAGTGCGGCTTGGCATGGCGCAAGGGCCAGTAACTCTTGAAAAGATTATTTACTTTGGGAAATATAATTAGCAAGTAGGGTGAAGTTTTGAGAAAAGGTTTTTTGTATTACAGAAATATTGGGTTAGCAATTTTTGGCTTAGTGGGGGGGATTTATTTTTTGGTTACACCATTACTCGATCCTGTTAACGGTCTACCAGAAAAAGATGAATTAACGGAAATAAGGGGAACAATTGAATGGGTAAAAAAGCATAAATACGGGGT
The DNA here is from genome assembly GCF_030546745.1 of Thalassotalea sp. 1_MG-2023. GTDB lineage: Bacteria > Pseudomonadota > Gammaproteobacteria > Enterobacterales > Alteromonadaceae > Thalassotalea_C. Next base: position 849 of record NZ_JAUOPD010000025.1, on the reverse strand, counting down.
TAAGTTTAAGTTGGCTGACAAAGAAAATACGTTTAATTACCCTTCAAAAGCTAATTCATCTACAGCAGTCAATTCAGCTTTGTCAAACGCAGGCCATGAGACTATAGCAATTCTGGCAGTTTTAGATGACTTTAATACTAATTATGTAACAGGGAAGAAATTTATAGATGTATATCAGGTGGTTGTGGATGACAAAACTATTAGATCTTATGAGCAAGTGAGAAAGGCTTGGGAAGGCGATAACAAAGTTGGCCTATTCTTAGGACCATTTATGATCTTTGCTGCATTTTACATATTTCGTAAAGCTAAAAAGGGTGAATATGGATCTTCATATATTCACTATTAGCCTAAAATACTTTCATTTGTAAGGAAGCAACTACAAGTTAAAATTAAATATTTTAAAATGCAGTTGCTATTTTAAATGCAGCTTATGTCAGCACCACGTTAACTGAACGGCTTGAATACAATGCGGCTTTTTTTTTATGTGGCTTCCTTAGTCTGATTTGAACAGAGGGCACATGCGAATTAAATAACAGTACAGTCCACCGCTTTAGCGGTAACTTTCAACGTTGAAAAAAATAAAGAAATTTAGACATAAAAAAAGCCGCAATACAATGCGGCTTTTCTTTGTGTGGCTCCCCTGGTCTGATTTGAACAGACGACACATGGATTAACAGTCCACCGCTCTAACCAGCTGAGCTACAGGGGAATAATTCTTTTGGCTTTCGCCTAGTAACCGCAATTATAACTAAGTGCCATTACATCTAAATAAGTGGCTCCCCTGGTCTGATTTGAACAGACGACACATGGATTAACAGTCCACCGCTCTAACCAGCTGAGCTACAGGGG
>NZ_JAUOPD010000024.1 GCF_030546745.1 Thalassotalea sp. 1_MG-2023 | reverse complement strand
TCTTTTTGTCATTTAACACCTCAATAATTGGATTATATTCCATTATTAAAGTGTCCTGTTTAATTAAAGCAGATCATAGTTATTTTTATTGCTCTTTTTACCATTATTTATGGAGTACTTTTTAAAACGAGTATCGGCATATACTTCCCGCTTGAAAAAGTAAAAGATAGCGATATTTATTAACGCTCTGCTTTAATTATTTCTCAAAAAATATCATTATTACTTTTGAAGTTTTTTTGTAAGTTGCAAATTCCAAACACCATAAAATGGCTTACGATTACAGTATATCGTCACCAACAACACGTTGAACACGTAATTACTTTAACTAAAAAACTAGTCGTTATTCATCACTTACAAGCGAAATAAAGTAAAGATACTCAATAATAGCTGAAGATTTTTGTTGTATTTTTATTAAAAACTATATTCAACTGCCTAATTAACTTAATGTTTTTAATTCACAACCTTTCTACAAGTACTAATCAAAAACATTCCTGTTAGACTTTCAATATTCTTGCTTCAAGACCATATTTGTCGCATTAAGAAGCTACTTAGCAATTCTTCTATTCCTGCGTCTGCAGGGTGGAGAATAACAGGCTAATTCAACATGGAATTAGTAAATTTAATTGAAACAAAAAGGAATTTAATTATGCGTGAATTAAGCATGAATGAATTAACCACTGTAAATGGTGGCGCAGCTCTAATCTTATGGACCATTTTACTTCTTGGCCATGAAGCACTAAACGAACTTGGAAGAGGCATCGGTGCTGGCGTTTACGATGCAACACATTAAGGAATCAACGATGAAAGAGCTAAATACAGATGAGATCAAAACTGTTAATGGTGGTGGTCTGATGCGAGAGATTGGTTATGAAATTGGCAGTGGATTAGCTGGAGAATGGGGTAAAGAGTTGGGTGGTTGGCTTTATGAGATAACTCATTAACCAGTCACCATGAAACCAGTGAGTGATTCGCTGGTTTCAAATAATTACGGAGGAAAGTATGTTAAACATGTTAAAAAAAAGCCCAATTGCAAGAATTGTTACACTGCTCATTCTTTCACAGATTATAGCAGGGTTGATACTTATTCCTTTCTTTAGCCTGAATATTATTAAACCTGATAATTATAATATAGAAACCATAGGCATTGAGTTAATGACACTCATTTTAATGTTACAAGCTGCGGCTAATATATTGTTAATTTATCAGCTACAAACAAACTATGATGGGCGGCCTTTTCATCAACTTGGTTTTTCTCGTGAAATGTTATTAAAGAAATTAGGTTTAGGATCAATAATAGGCATCATATCAATACTAGTCATTTATCTTACTTTATTTTTTTCAAATTATATTGAAACCTCGGTAAATACTTTGAATTTATATAGCTTTACTTTGTATTTCGGCTTTTTCTCAATAGTTGCTATCAATGAAGAACTTCTTGTAAGAGGCTACATTTTAAATAATTTATTAAAATCTCAACAAAAATATGTATCTATAATAATTTCAGCTTTAATTTTTATGCTTCTTCATTCTGGAAATAACGATGTATCCTTACTTAGTTTTGTGAACCTATTGTTAGTAGGTATTTTCTTAGGGTTATATTATGCACAATACAAAGATCTTTGGTTCCCTATTGGCTTCCATTTAACATGGAACTTTATGCAAGGTCCTGTTTTAGGATTTCCTGTAAGCGGTCTACCAATTGAGGGGATGTTAACGCAAAAATTAGCAGGTAGCTCAACATTAACTGGCGGAAGTTTTGGTTTAGAAGGCTCCTATCTAGTAATGACTCTACTAATACTCCTTTGTGCAATCCTTTGGTCTAAAGGTCATAAAAAGAACAAAAAACCTCAGAAACACCATCGGAAAATACTCAATAAACAATTAATTAAAAGATAAGAATTATATACTTAGAGTAAATAAAATAGACAAGACTGATTAGTTATTTGTGCTGTACTTACTAACAATTAACTTTGCCAATTTTAACTGTGAATGGACGCACAACATGACTAGCATTATCACTCAAAAAAGTAACACAATACCTACCAAACATAGTGAACTATCATCATTTCAATACCTTAAATGGTTTGTCATACTTATGATTGTACCCGCTATATTAAGCGATATGATTTTTTATTTTCTGTTAGAGATTGAATCGACAGATTTTCGTTTAGCAAGTTTGAAAACGGTATTTATGAATAACATTTTAGTGGCCGTGTTATCAATTCCATTCATTCATCATGTTTATAAACTCGACCCTAATATTATCTGTGTACAAAAACTACCGACAAAATACATTACTCGTATTATTATATTTTGTACATTCATCAGTATATGTTTTACCCTTTGCTATCAATTGTTTGAAATTGAGCAATCAAACTTTCTTGATGGAATTAGTGATACAGCGTTAAGCTTAATTTTAGGCTTTATTGTTGTTTGTCTCATAGCACCGATACTTGAAGAGATTCTATTTCGAGGGATACTGTTTGTTGGACTACAACGCTCAGGGTTGCACATTTCATTAGTACTGCTAATAACAACATCAATTTTCACTTTTATCCACGTACAATATGATGGTCCACAACTAGCCTATATTTTTGTTTACGGTGTATTACTCGGGATTGTTAGATACAAAACAAATAACATTCTTTTATGTATTGCAATTCATATGATACACAATATGTACAATCTATTTCTTTATCTTTAGCTATTTTGCCAACCTTGCAATGGGTAAAGAATTTTTATTATATAAACAACCACTTACAATGCATTAACTTGATTAATAATATCAAGATAAAAACCACGCAAAATAGCGTGGTTTTTATCGTTTAAATGTCGATCTAAAATTTATAAGTCGCTTTTACGTAATAAAAGGCGCCGTTATAATCAAACGGCCCACTTTCAAAGTACATTGCTCCCGCATAATCTTCACTTAATTCATAAGGAAGTTCTTCTGCTTCTTGATCAAAAATATTATTTGCTCCTGCAGATAATGTCCAAGAATCACTGAAGAAATAACTAATTTCTGCATCAAAAGTAACAGCAGCATCCGCATCGGCACTTGCACCGCCATCGTCAGCATGAACGGCCCAGTATTCTCCGTAATAGTTACCACGAATAAACATAGATATATCATCCCAAGATTGTGACATCGTTAACGTGCCACGATGCTCTGGAATGCCCTCTTCTAAACGACGAACTTTAACTTCACCCGTTGCGTCAGAAAATCTATCTACTTCCGTTTCATTAAAGTTATACGCTAAAGCAAATGCAGTATCCCCACCAAACAACTGCATTGAATAGTTTGCCACAATATCAAGGCCATTCGTGGTGGTATCAAAGTCATTCGCGAAGAAGGTAACACTAGAAATTGACTTATCCTCAATACCAAGTTGATCTAACACAGCTCGCGTCACTTCAAACTTGTCTGTTTGCTGAATACGATCTGTTACTTCTATTTGATATATATCTGCAGTTAAGAAGAAATCACCCTGTTGGTAAACTAAACCTGCAGCAAAACTTTTAGATTCTTCAGGTTCAAGCTCTTTACCGCCATAATACATAGATAACGGATTTGTCGGAGGGAATGTTGCTGATTGAACGAGTTCCCCTTCGACAAACGACGTTTGCGTATTTACAACGTTAGCTTGTCCCACTGTTGGTGCGCGAAACCCTGTGCTATGAGATCCTCGAACGGATAAATTATCTGTCAATTGATATTGCGCGGTTATTTTATAATTGGTTGTAGCACCAAAAGAATCAAAGTCTTCATACCTTAATGCGCCTCCTAATAAAAAATCATCTGTCATTTGGGCTTCTACATCAACGTATGCAGCAAAAGATCTACGTTCTTTTGTACCTTGAGATTCTGGACTAAAACCAGCAAAGCCATGAGAACCAACGCTAAACCCTTGAGATGCTAATACACCACTATCCCACGAAGCTCTTTCACCAGGCTTGATCTCAAAACTTTCTTCACGCCACTCAATGCCCATCGCCACGCTAGCATCGTCTTCTAAGCCCCAGTCAAAAGTTTTATTGATATCGAAATTAAACGTTTTTTCTAATTGAACATAACTACCTGTTTTGAAAGAAAGATCACCTTGCTCTGGTCCCATTGAAGGGTTCACGGTATTACGTAAGGTATATTCTGATTCATTGCGACCTACACCACCACTTAGATCAAAAAACCAACCGTCTAAAAAGCCTGATTTAAATTCACCGTCAACACCCATTGTTAACGAAGTATCATTAATATCACCCGTAAATTGAGGAGTGTAACCGCCGGGTAATAACTGGTTAAACGCCCAACAATTGTTATTATTTGCAACTTGTTGATAAGCAGAAGTATCAAGAATGTTTGGCACACTCGTATTATTAACATAGTCAACTAAGGTTACGTCAATTGGACAACCACTAATACTGTTACCACTACTATCTAAACCTTGTAAGTCTCCAACAAGCCATACTTTTCTTGTGGTATTCCCTTCACCGTCGCCATCAGGATCCCAAAAGAAATCGCTAACATCTTTACTAAAAACTCCCCCACGATTTTGTGGGTTTCGGTAATAATAACCACCGGTTGCAGTACGTTCAGAGTAGTTACCAAACATGTAAAATTGTTTATCATCTCCCAAATCTAGACCAACATTAGCGAATACCGTTATATCGTCATCAATTTCAGGATTCCCCCACACCATTGCAGGGTCATTAATATGAGTATTGCCCGCTTCACTAAGTGCTAACGCATCATTACGCTGTACGCTTCTACTAGTGGCATCAGCTGTTTTATATTGAAAACTTAAATTCGCGAAACCGTATTTAGTAAATGGCAATCCGATATTACCATCAACAGTCGTTGCGGCACCGTCACCTTCACCATATTCACCTCTACGAACAGATATAGAGCCACCGTCTGCATCGTCTTTTAATACAAAATTCATCACACCCGCTATCGCATCAGATCCATATTGAGCGGCTGCACCATCGCGCAATACCTCAACTTGTTTAAGCGCAATAGACGGAATAACAGAAATATCTGGCCCTTGTGCACCATCATTTACCCCACCCCCTTGAAAAGCAATGACAGAGGCGCGATGACGACGCTTACCGTTTACCAAGATTAATGTACTATCTGAGGAAAGGCCCCTTAAATTTATTGGCCTAATAAAAGATGCGGCATCTGATATTGGCTGTGCTCTAGCTGCAAACGAAGGCACTGCAGCTTGTAATTGATCAAGCATATCTGTTGATGCATTTTTTCCAAGCTCGTCTGCACCAACAATATCTACAGGAACCGGAGATTCTGCAACAGAACGCGGTGCTGAACGAGTGCCAACAACAGCAATTCGCTCAACCTCTTTTTCAGCATTAGACGATTCAGTTTCTTCAGCAAATGAGGGGGATGTACCAAGTGCTATACTAATAGCAAGTGCTAGCCTAGTAGCACGATTTAACTTAGACATATTATTTCCTTCCTGGCGTTTTAATTATTTACTTATTTACTTATTTAATTTTTATAGTTTTATCGATCTAGTCTATTCATGTTTAATCACGAATTCAGACCTATATTGGGTATAAGCTACGATTTAGGGGTTTACAAGTTTGCAGTTTTTAATTAACAACTTTTAATAATTCGTAATAAGCATTATGTATACAATATTAAATAGCTATAAGTGACTCATTGAATTCAATAAAGCTTGTAGAAAGCTTTATAAAACAAAGGTTATTAGTATTGAGGATAAAGAAGAGCTTTCAGTTAATGACGTAATTTATACTTTTAAAATTATAAAATATCGATATTAAAATGCTGAATAAAATAGCAAAAAAATCTTAAAAACACCCCAATAAAATGGGTGATAGATCCATAAAATAACCGAATTGATAAGAAAAAATAATGCTTGAATCATATATATAGGCTAGAAAAGTTTAAATTTATTCAAAAGTTAATATTAATATGATGCGTAAGTTTTATTGAAGGAGATTATAAAAAATAATCGAAATTACTGTGACAGTGAAGCGTTTTTAATAGAAGCGAATAATGCAAAAAACACATAAAGATAACACGAGCATGCATTGAACTTTTTCAGCAATATATTGCGCAAATCTTGCTAACAATTATGATCAAATTTCAACGAACGCTCGTGAGAGTGTTCACAAAACTATTCAGCGGGTAACACTAATGCCTCAACAGAGCCAAAGCCAATTCTTACCGCACCTGCTTTTTCACACCAACCTTTCATTACCACGTTGTCACCATCTTCTAAAAAGGTACGAGTTTCACCATTGGGTAAGTTAAAAGGCTCAGATCCTGCGTTAGATAGCTCGAGCAACGAGCCAGCTTCTTCTGGATTTGGCCCTGACTGAGTACCAGAACCAAACATATCACCAGCTCTTAAATTACAACCGTTAACCGTATGATGTGCCACCATTTGATTAACAGTCCAGTAAGAGTCATTAAAGTTAGATGTTGACAGTGGTGTAGCCTCTTGATTAGCAGCGCGCATTTTTTCAGTTTCAAGTAGCACTTGTAATTGAATGTTGTAAGCACCCGCTTCACGATTTTCTGCTGATTCCAAGTAATCCATAGGTTGTGGATCATCTGAATCACGCGTCCAAGCACCTCTGTATGGCATAAGCGCTTCCGTTGTGACTATCCAAGGAGAGATTGTTGAGGCGAAGCTTTTCGATAAAAATGGACCTAATGGTTGATATTCCCAGCCTTGTATATCGCGCGCTGACCAATCATTAAATAAACATAAACCAAATACATGATCATCTGCATTATCGATACTAATCGGTTCACCAAGCTCATTACCTTTACCAACAAAAATACCAACTTCAAGCTCATAATCTAAGCGTTTACAAGGGCCAAAACTCGGTTCTGTTGCCGTGGGTGCTTTAGTTTGCCCTTTAGGTCGTTTAAAACTACTACCTGAAATTGCAATCGAAGATGAGCGTCCATGATACCCAATAGGTACCCATTTATAGTTAGGTAATAATGGATTATCTGGACGAAACTTTTTACCGACAGAGGTTGCATGGTGAATTGAGGTATAGAAGTCGGTATAATCGCCAATATTGCATGGTAATGCATATTCAACATCTGACATATCTACTAGGCAATTTTCCAACACTTGTTGATGCGCAGAGCCTTCTGCTAATGCGTCAGATAGAACTTTTCTAAGCTCACTCCATGCTTCTTTACCCATTGCCATAAAATCATTTAATTGATCTTTTGCACAAGCAGAAATAGCTTCAGCGGCTAAGCCAGAAAAAACTTTTGCTTCTTTCACTGCAGCTAAATCTACTACTTTATCGCCAATCGCTACGCCACCTCGAAAAGACTCCTCATTGCCTTTTCTACGAAAAATAGCAAAAGGTAAGTTTTGAATCGGAAAATCACATTTATCTTGGTTAGCAGAGCTTACCCAGCTTTTTAGTGATGGATTATGCGTCGCATTTAACTTGAGATTAGATGACATTAAAACACTCCATAAGTCAGCATGTTACTATGGCTAGTAATCGTTAATAACATGCGATAAAATTTTTCTCATTATAACAGTGGCCGAAATAAACGCTATGTAGTGGGTTGAACTGCAAGATAATGTTTGTCACTGTTCTTTGCACATATATGTTTACACTACAGTATGATTATCAATACACTGACATATTAACCCGCCAAATCGTTTGTTTACATGGATCATGCAATAAACAATTGACTAATATTTAACATATCTCCTTATTTTCTTAGGCAAAATATTTAAGAGTACGCTATACATTAAAGTACCCTAACTTAAAACACACTTGTTATGCCTTTATCTTTTTTGTCACAAAAAGCAGCCGTAGACTCACCCCCATGGCGTGTTCTCATTGTTGATGATGAAGAAGATATTCATCAGATCACAAAAATGGCATTAAAACGCTTTGAATTAGATGAACGTAAACTCACTTTTTTGCATGCATATTCTGCAGAAGAAGCAAAAAAAGTGTTAATGGAAGAACAAGATATTGCGCTGGTATTTTTAGATGTAGTGATGGAAACAGACGATGCTGGATTATTGCTAGCCAAATGGATTCGCCAAGATCTCAATAATCAATTTTCCCGTATCGTTTTGCGCACAGGCCAACCCGGACAGGCCCCCGAAGAAAAAGTTATTGTCGAATTTGATATTAATGACTACAAAGAAAAAACAGAATTAGATCGTAAAAAACTATTCACAACTGTATTTACTGCACTGCGTGCTTATCGAGATATTATTGAAGTCGATAAAGCGCGAAAATATCAAGAACGATACCGTTCAGGCTTAGAACGCGTTATTGATGCAACAGGTAATGTGTTAGAGCAGCGTTCACTTAGAGAGTTTTTCAATGGGTTATTACAACAAATCATGTCTTTATTACAAATTAACCAACAAAGCATGCTACTGCAAGTTAAAGGTTTAGGGGCAATTTACACTGAAAATGATTTTCAAGTGATCGCAGAAATATCTAATAACGATGAAAACGTTGCTAAAAAGCAAGCATTTGAATACCTAAATTTAGCAATCAAAGAGAAGCGAAGTATATTTAAAAACAACGTGTTAGTTGGGTACTTTCCCAGTAATAGCGAGAAAATAAGCTTACTTTATTTAAGCGGTATTGAGTCACTGTCAGATATTGATGCGAAGCTTCTTGAAGTATTTTCAGGAAATATTAGCTTAGCGTTCGATAATTTATTACTTAATCGAGAGATTGTTGAAACTCAGGAAGAACTTATTTACCGTCTTGGTGATGTTGTAGAGTCTCGCTCCAATGAAGCAGGTAACCATATTCGCCGAATGGCTGAAGTATCTTATATGTTAGCGATCAAATCAGGCATGGATGTTTCTGAAGCTGAATTATTAAAACAAGCTGCTCCCATGCATGACATAGGTAAAATTTCCACTCCAGACCGTATTTTATTAAAACCAGGGAAGTTAACTGATGATGAAATGGATGAAATGAAGTTACATCCCACGATAGGTGAAAACATTCTTCATGGTTCTAAAAGGCCTATATTGCAAGCTGCCGCCATCATAGCAGCTCAACATCATGAAAAATTTGATGGTACAGGTTACCCCAGAGGGCTAGCTGGTGAAAATATCCATCTATTCGCACGTATTGTATCAGTTGCAGACGTATTCGATGCACTTACCCATAAACGTTGCTATAAAGATGCTTGGCCGCTCGAACAAGTACAATCTTTTTTGCGTGAGGCTGCTGGAACGCATCTTGATCCCAATATAGTTGGCATTATGTTAGAAAACATTGCTTTGGCCGTTGACATTAACCAAAAGTATCAAGATGTTTAGTTTTAAATCATGTTAACACTTAAATAGTCATAAAGTTTATTTATTCATCAGAAGAGTACGGTAGACTAATTAAATAAGCTAAACCTTTGCCTTCTTCACTTTTTACTTTAATTTTTCCCTTTAAAGATTGAACCAAATTATAAATTAAATGTGTTCCCAGACCACTTCCTCCTTGACCTCGCTTAGTCGTAAAGAAAGGTTCAAATAAACAAGACAATTGTTCGCCGGTTAATCCTTTTCCATTATCAGCGTAGTGAATATTAATCGCAGTTTTTTTACCTCGCACAACAATTTGTATACGGCCATGATCATGCTCAGCAAATCCATGAATAAGTGAGTTTAAGATCAAATTACTCAATATTTGTGATAATGCGCCTGCATTAATGTTCATGGTTATCTGCTCAGGGCATTCAACAATCACCTGATGATTGACTCGTTTTAATTTAGGTTTTAACGATAATAATATTTCATCAATATATGCCTTTACATTGATATTACGCGTTTCATTAGAAGACTGATCAACAGCAACCTGCTTAAAGCTTTTCACTAAAGCTGCGCCTCGTATCGTATTACTTTTTAGTATCGTTAACCCTTGTTCAAGTTCAGCAAAAAACTCTTGTAAGCTTTCTTCTGATAACGTTTGTTTTTCATAACTATTTTTAATAAAGTTAAATTCTTCCATCAAGTGGCTAACGCCGGTAACACAAATACCTAACGGCGTATTAATTTCATGAGCTATCCCCGCAACCAAACCACCTAATGAAGCCATCTTTTCTTTTTGCACCAATTCTTGCTGCGTAGTTTGTAAATGTTTAATGGTGATATTCAGTTGCTTATTTTGTTGCTTAAGTAACCGGTGTTGCTCGGCAAGCCTATGCTGTGCATCTCTTCGTTGACTTTCATTTACATGGCTTTCAATCGCACTAGCAAGTTGATTTGCAACAAAATTCAATACCTTTAAATCGTTGTCAGTATATAGGTTACTGTCTTGATATGTTTGAGCAACAATAACACCATGGAGTGTTTCTCCGCTAAGCATTGGTGCACCTATCCAACTAGTAAATTCGGCTGAACCCAATACGTCTTTTATCTTACCTTTCTCGATTAAGGCTTCAATACTACTTTGGTTCAAAAGTTGGGGGATTCTGGTTTTGATCACGTAAGAGGTTAACCCCTGATCTAAGGGAATTATTTCGCCGGTTAAGTCTTTCTCGTCAACGTCTTTTTCATCCACAAAATAAACAAGTTCAATATGTTGTTCTTCTTCATTTAAAAGCGCGATAAAAAAATTATTCGCTTCAATAACCGCATTGGTGATCTGATGCACTTGCTGATACAAACTTTGTAATTCAAGATCATCATGAGAAATTGACGCGATTTTAAATAAAGCATGCTGCAACTTTTCACTATAAGTAAGTGCCAGTAGCTCTTGCTCTAATTGTTGGTAACTTGGTTTAGTGTTTTGTTCACTCAATTAAACATTGCTCATTTACTATCTATATCATTTAAGAATAGACGAGAAATCAATAAGCGGCTTTAGAAACCATTTAACAAAATATAAGCGAACGTGGTATTACAGTTCAAAATCACCGAAATCTATATCGCTGTTGCTATCGAGTGACTTTTTACTAGGGGGGTCAAATAAAGAGGGCTGATCTTCATCAGTAGTATGTGGTTTTTCCTTCGCTTTGAGCTTGCCATCTTTTCGCTTTTTACGTTGAATACAGCGTTTAATGACTTTTTGTTTATCATCCGAAGTTAAATTTATCCACAGTTGTCTTTCATCGCGAGTACGCATGCATCCTAAGCAATAGCCTTTGTCATCTGATTGACAAATACCGATACAAGGGCTTGGAACATCAAAAAATTCTAATTGCATACGTCACGCAGTTAAGGGTCTATAGATTAACTATAACCTATAGACCTATTAAACAAAACTTTCGCTTAAGCAAGCTTATCACTGGCAATATGATAATCTGGATCTTCGATCACATTAACTTCTACCAAATCACCGGCTTTTTCCAACAACTCTAAACATTCATTACTTAAATGTTTCAAGTGCATTTTTTTACCTTGTGCAATATAACGCTCTGCAAGTGTGTCTATCGCTTCAATCGCTGAATGATCTGCAACACGTGAGTTTTTAAACTCGACAATGACATCGTCGCTATCTTTTTCAATGTCAAACTGTTCCAAAAAGCTTGATACAGAGCCAAAAAACAGTGGTCCGTTAACTTCGTAGACGGTAGAGCCTTGTTCATTTTCAAAGCGTTCAACAATAACGTGTTTTGCATGTTCCCAAGCAAATACTAAAGCTGAAACAATTACACCCACAACCACAGCGACAGCCAGATCAGTGGCAACTGTAACGCCAGAAACTAACACAATAACAAATGCATCAGCTTTTGGTACTTTGCGCATAATACGAAAGCTTGACCATTCAAAGGTTCCAATCACCACAATAAACATAACCCCTACCAGCGCCGCCAGCGGTATTTGTTCGATTAGCCCTGATGCAAATAAGATAAAGCAAAGCAATCCAAGTGCAGCAGTAATACCTGACGCACGGCCACGGCCACCTGAATTCACATTAATCATTGATTGGCCGATCATGGCACAACCACCCATACCACCAAAAAAGCCGTTGACCGTATTAGACATACCTTGAGCGACACATTCTTTATTGCCGCGTCCGCGAGTGCCTGTTAACTCATCGATTAACGTTAACGTTAACAATGACTCGATTAAACCAATAGCAGCAAGCACTAACGCAAATGGGAAAATAATGCGTAATGTTTCAAAATTAAACGGAACTTGAGGAATAGCAAACGTTGGTAAGCCTCCAGCAATAGAAGCAGCAGGATCATTTGTCATATCACGTAAATAATCAACAACAGTGCGAGCATCTAAATCTAAGCTTTGCGCCAGCACCGTAACCACAATAATCGCAACTAAAGAAGAAGGAACCGCTTTAGTTAATTTCGGTAAGAAATGTATAATACCCATGGTAAGTACGATTAAGCCAATCATGGTTGCTAATTGATTGCCTTGCATCCATACGAAAATGCCTTCACTGTTAGCGACTTTAAATTGGCCTAACTGAGCTAAGAAAATAACGATAGCTAAACCGTTCACAAAACCCAACATAACAGGGTGTGGTACTAATCGTATGAACTTACCCAGCCTAAATATACCCGCGAGTATCTGTAAAATACCGGTTAACACCACACAGGCAAATAAATACTCAACACCGTGAAGCGCGACAAGGCTGACCATAACAACAGCCATTGCACCAGTAGCACCTGAAATCATACCTGGACGTCCGCCAAAAATTGACGTAATTAAGCCAACCATAAAGGCCGCGTATAAACCAACTAATGGATCTACACCCGCAACAAATGCAAATGCAACTGCTTCTGGTACCAATGCTAAAGCAACAGTTAAACCAGATAAGACATCATTTTTTAAATTGCCAACTTTGCTGGCTTTTAGTTCAAACATGAGTTTCCCGTGTTTTGTAGGCTATGCCAAAAAGTCGGCAAATAAAATAATTAAAGAGTCGCTTACTATCTATAAAGCTTAGAAGAAAAGTATGAAAACAAGATGATAAGCGTTAAAAAGCGCGGGAATACTATAGACTCGAAGAGAAAAAGTCAATAAATGCTGATTTTTTAACCGTCAAAATCAGCATTTATTTTATTGATTTTAAATAGAAAATTTTAGCCATTTTCACGTTGCAATAAAAATTCTTTAATTTCGTCACGCGAGCCTAAAATATGTTGTTTCATTAACACCATAGCTTTTTCAATATCGCCTGACTTACATAACGCAAGTAATTCGTTATGTTCAGATTCTGCTTTGGAAATACCGCCCGCCCACAGTAAATGCATTCGAATATAACGATCAGCATTTTTATTCAGCATATTCACAAGTTCTTGTGTTTGTGGTCGATTAGCGCCTGAATATAAACAGTTGTGATAGTCAGAGTTTAATTCACTCCAAGTATTTGCTGCATTCTCTTTGCCTAAGGCTTTATCTAATTTACCAAGTAGTTGTGTTGCATGCTCTAGTGTTTCGTCACTCAGGTTAGGAATTGATGCAGCCAGTAGATCACACTCTAGCATTGCCCGTAATTCGAATAGTTCATCTACCTGTTCAATGTTTAATTCTGTCGCAGTAGCGCCTTTGTGCGGTTCAAACGCAACGAGTCCTTCAGCTTCTAATTGCAATAAGGCTTCCCTGACAGGAATTCGGCTAACATTTAATTCTTCAGCTAACGCAGCTTGACGTAATGGTTGGCCAGCCTTAATTTCACCATTAAGAATTTTTTCCCTTAAAGTCTCAACAACCAATTGGGTACGTGTTTTGTAAACTATGCTCATAAACGTTTTCCTACTTAAGATGGTGCCCATTATAAGCATTTGTGCATTAAAAAAAAGGAGCTAGTGAAATTAGCTCCTTTTCTTATCTAAATTTTATCAATTTTTTAACTGCTCAGGCAATAATTCCAATGGCATATTTTGATAACAAATCGGTCGTTGAAAACGTTTAATCGCTTCACTACCAACAGAAGTCGCTCTAATATCAGTTGACGCAGGAAATGGCCCGCCATGGTTCATTGATGCGCACACTTCAACACCAGTTGGCATTTGGTTGTATATTAAGCGCCCTACCTTATGTGCAAGTAATCTAGCAAGAGATTGACTTTGTGCTAAATCATCATTTATGGCATGAATACTCGCGGTTAAATTACCTTTTAATAATCGTGAAAATTCATACATTTCATCAAGTGTTTTCACCCGTACCATTAATGCGGAAGAACCAAAAACTTCTTCACTTAACATTTCAGTATTTTTAAACGTTGCGAAATCTGTATGAAATAAAGCCGCAGAGCAATGATGTTCGGCCCCCGACTTGCCTTGAGCAAGGAGCGAAACATTAGGTAACTTTTGCCATTGTGCAACTGTATTTTGATAGTTACCAGCAATCGCTGGCGTCAGCATAATGCCGGCTTCTGTATTAGCAACAGCTTCGGCTGCCGCTGCTTCAAACTCCTGACTACCTTCGCCTTCAACATACACCCAAATTCCAGGACTAGTACAAAATTGCCCTTGTCCCATCATTAACGAAGCAACAAGTGCTTGCGCCGTTGAAACAGCCTCAGCTTTCAACTTATTAGGCATAATAAATTGCGGATTGATACTGCCTAATTCACCATAAAAAGGAATGGGCTCTTCACGTTCGTTAATTTGTTTTTGCAAGATCATGCCAACACGCTCTGAACCAGTAAAGCCTACCGCTTTAACCAATGGATGTGTTACCACTTGACTTGCAATTGCGTAACTCTTCCCTTGCAGTAAAGAGAAAATGCCTGGGTGAAGTTGGCACTTAGCAATTGCACGGCTCATGGCTAGAGCGACTAACTCAGCAGTTCCTGGATGCGCAGCATGCGCTTTCATTACCACAGGACAGCCGGCAGCTAATGCCGACGCTGTGTCTCCGCCAGCAGTTGAAAATGCTAACGGAAAGTTACTTGCAGCAAATACACCAACAACCCCTAAAGGTAAATATCCTAAACGCGTATCAGGTTTAGGTAATGGTTGTCTATTATCATCAGCTAAATCTATCACACCTTGATATTCACCTGACTCAAGTAAATCCGCGAACAAACCTAACTGACCTACGGTTCTGCCTCGTTCACCTTGAATTCTCGCCGAAGGTAAGCCTGTTTCAGCACACGCCATGTCAACTAATTCATCGCCAAGCGCTAAAATTTCGTCGCCTATTGTTCGTAAAAAGTTAGCGCGTTGTAATGCAGGTAATACATGGTAACTTTCAAACGCTTGATTAGCTTGTTGAATTGCCGTTTCAACTTCTTGTTCAGTTGCATCAGCAAAGGTAGTTTGCATCGGTTTATTTTCAGCGGCATGAATTGCTGTAAAACCGCCTAAAGTATCACCAGACCATTCTCCGGCAATTAAATTTTTTCCTGAAATAGACATTTTGCCTCACTTTCGTTTCGTTGTGATTACTTTATTTAAATCAATTATCTTATTTAACTGTAAAACCAAATGCGTAAGGATCATCATCATCAATGGTGATACAGTTTTTACCAAATACTTTTGCCCAACCTTGAATACTGGGTTTAATAGCGAGTATTTCTTCATTAGCAATATTAAGCGTGACGGTACCTTCAATACGCCCAACAAATTGACTCCCTATATAGCTTTCATGAGTGAAGCTATCTCCTACTTTAAGTAACCCCTTAGCAAATAATTGTGCCATACGAGCACTTGTACCAGTACCGCATGGCGAACGATCAATTGCTTTATCTCCATAGAAAACGGCGTTCGCACCGTTTGAGCTTTCATGTTTTGGTGTGCCTGTCCATAGCACATGGCTGATACCGTTTACGGTTGGGTCTTCAGGGTGTTCACAAATTAATACTTCGCTGGCAACTTGGCGTATAACTGGGCTCCAACGTAATATATCTGCTGCACTCCAGTGTTCAATCCCAGGAAAATTCTCTTGCGGCTCCACGATTACGTAATAATTGCCGCCATAAGAGACATCAACAATTATTGTACCTAACTGAGGAATATCTAAAGCAATATTCTGATGAGCCAAATAAGCAGCAACATTGTAGATTTTGACAAACTCCACCTTATCGCCTTGCATACCGTATTCAACATTTACTTGCCCTGCTGGTACATCAATGATCAATTTCCCAGGAGTTTTTGGTGTTAATAAACCAGCTTCTAGCGCGGTTGTGACTGTACCAATAGTACCGTGGCCACACATAGGTAAACAGCCAGATGTTTCAATAAACAAAATTGAGGCATCAGCATTATTACTGCATGGAGGGTATAAAAAAGCACCAGACATCATGTCATGACCACGAGGTTCAAACATTAACCCTCGTCTTATCCAATCATATTGAGCTAAAAAACTTTGGCGTTTTTCACTCATTGATTTTCCAGCTAGCTCTGGGTGCCCGCTTGTCACTAAACGCACAGGGTTACCGCACGTATGTGCATCAATACAAAAAAATGTGCCTTTGTTCATTTAAGTCCTAAAATCATTAACTAACATTTAAGCGAGGTTACTTTCGCTTATAACAATACTTCATCGGTAACAATTTTCACCTACAGATAAGCAAGGCGACGATACCGTCAATACCTTCTTAAATAAGAGAATCTACCATGGTTTTCGTTGCCGAAAAGTTAATTGCAAAGCGTACGTTATATTGTGTTATTACCAGTGGGTAAACACCTCGCCAATTAATTTTCGTCATCTATTTTTACCACATAATGAAAAGGAACTAGCTTTTGTTATTAATTGCTAGAATCAACATAGAATATTGTATACAATTATTTCATCGAGACAAGTATAATATATAAAATTTTTTAATTTGAGCGTGAAAAATGCAGTTTAATCTTAACAAATTAACAGGTTACCAATCAGTAAAAACTATTGATATGCACACTGAAGGAGAGCCGCTACGGATTATTCTAGCTGGATATCCAGAGATAATAGGCAATACAATTTTAGCTAAGCGTCAATATGTTACCCAGCACTTAGATCATTTGCGCAAGTTTCTGATGTATGAACCAAGGGGACACGCTGATATGTACGGCGCATTAATTACCACTCCTTGTACATCTAATGCAGATTTCGGAATTTTATTCATGCACAATGAGGGTTACTCAAGCATGTGTGGTCATGGCATTCTCGCTGTTGTCTCTCTTGCTGTTGAAACCCAAGCAATCGAATTAAATAATAATACTAAGGATTATATTGGCATTGATACACCGGCTGGGTTAATAAAAGCTTACGTCAATGAACATAATAAAACGACACAAGTCAGCTTTGATAATGTGCCCGCTTTTGTAGAGGTAACCAATCAAACAATTTTTGTAGAAGGTATCGGTAATGTGAGTTTTGATATTGCCTATGGCGGTGCATATTATGTGTTTGTAGATGCTGATAAAATCTCTGTTTCATGTACACCAGAAAACCAACTTCAGTTGATCAATTTAGGGCAGACCATTAAAAAGCTAGTCGCAAAACAGTACCAAGTAAACCACCCTGTTGAACAAGATCTGAGCTTTATTTACGGCACCATTTTCTATTCAAATAAAACCACAGATGCAAAATCACACTCTCGACATGTATGCATCTTTGCCGACGGTGAAGTGGATCGTTCTCCAACTGGCACTGGTGTTTCAGCAAGAATTGCCTTACTAAATCACCAACAATTAGTCGATTTAGGTACACCTATTACGATTGAAAGTATCGTTAGTAGCAAAATGACCGTTAGTGCGACACAATCACTTGATTACCACGGTATTAATGCAGTGGTCCCTCGTGTCAGTGGGCGATCTTACATCACAGGAATTCACGAATTCCTACTAAATAAGCAAGATATTTTCCCGCAAGGCTTCTTATTAAGGTAAAGGCATGACAATAAATAACACCAAACAAGTCGCCATTATTGGTGCGGGGATCATTGGAATAAACTGCGCTATTGCATTACAAAAGCGTGGCTACGAAGTAACGATATTTGATCATCGCCCTGTAGGCGAAGGTTGTTCAAAAGCCAATGCTGGTCACTTTGCTACCGAACAAATATTCCCTCTTGCCGAATTTAGTTTACTCGGGCAGTTACCTTACATGTTGTTAAATCCGTTAGGGCCTGTGGCTATATCAATGCGCTATTTCCC
This sequence comes from Thalassotalea sp. 1_MG-2023, assembly GCF_030546745.1. Lineage (GTDB taxonomy): Bacteria > Pseudomonadota > Gammaproteobacteria > Enterobacterales > Alteromonadaceae > Thalassotalea_C. The sequence continues at coordinate 32,212 of NZ_JAUOPD010000024.1, read as the reverse complement.
TAAAGCAATACCTTGGTTTTGCCAGTTTATAGGTAATATGCGTAAATCAAAACGTGAAAAAAACACTAAAGCATTACGTTCATTAAATGAACGAGCGATTGCAAGCTATCAATTACTATTACAAGAAGCAAACGCTAGCGATTTATTTATAAATCAAGGCAGCTTATTAGTTTTTGAAAACACACCACTGGAGCAAATTAAGCAACAGCAACAACGCTACAAAGCGCAGAATGTCAAAGTTGAGCTTTTAAATAAAACTCAATTGAAGCAACTTGAACCCAACATTTCAGATAACATAAATTATGCGTTACATTTTACAGAAGTTGCACATACTTGTAATCCTTTAGCGTTAACTCAAGCATTGGCAAAATATGCACGTTCTATAGGTGTTAAACTATGCCAGGAAGAAGTGAGTGCGGTAAATCATTATGATCAAGGAATAAACCTTGTTACGGCGCATCAAACTCATTGTTTCGACAAACTTGTATTAGCTACTGGCGCTTGGTCGAAAAAATTTACCAGCGCATTAGGCTATCGCCTACCAATAGAAAGTGAAAGAGGCTATAGCTTAGATTTACCCAAAAACACAGCACATACTTTTTCGCGGCCCATAGCCTCTGCAGAAAGAAAGTTCATTATCACCCCAATGCGTGATGGTTTGCGCTTAGCAGGCACGGCTGAATTTGCGGGTCTTACTCAACCAATGAATGTAAAACGAGTAGAAATGCTCTACAACAATGCAAGTTATATTATTAAAGATATAATCAAACGAAAAGCAGTTAACTCAGAAGGATGGGTAGGTTGTAGACCCTCATTACCAGATTCATTACCTGTGATTGGCAAAGCACCTAAGCACGAAAATATTATTTTAGCATTAGGTCATCAGCATTTAGGCCTTACCTTAGGTGCTATTACTGGGACATTAGTAGGTCAAATTATCGATAACGACAAAACCGAGGTTGATATCAGGCCTTTTTGTATCAGTCGGTTTAATTAACAAAAGTACGCGCTTTTGATTGTTACGTATGTTTAAAGCTTAGCTTTTTATCTTCAAACGCATTTATGCAATGTGAGCTTTTTCGGCAATAGGTACTTTTACTTGAAAGCCACAGCCTTGCTCTGTAGCTAAACAGGTAATTGTGCCACCTAACTTCACAGTGACTAAATTATACACAATGTTCATTCCTAAGCCTGAACCACCTTGCCCGCGCTTGGTGGTTACAAACGGATCAAAAATACGTTTACGAATATCAGCAGACAGACCTTTTCCATCATCACGGTAAAGTAAGGTCAAAAAGCCATTTTTATTAGTGAATTCGATCCAAATTTCACCTTTATCCCTGTCTTCAAAACCATGAATATGTGAGTTTGTTAAAAAATTAGTTAAAATTTGATTCCAAGCACTAGGGTAAGTGACAAGATTTAATTGTTCGTCAACTGATAAATTAATCGTATAGTGTTTTCGTTTGAACAACGTTTTAACCGTATTAACTACATCATTCACATGCTGCGCTAAATTAATATTAATTTCAGGATCTGTGTGCTGTTCAACAGCCACAGATTTAAAACCTCTGATTAATTCAACGGCTTTATTTAAACTACGCTCTATTATTTCTTGGTATTCGACTAACAAAGCCAATGTATTGGTTAATTGCGCTTTTGTTAAGTTTTCACTTTCAACTGCGCCATTTAGTTCGATAACCTTTTCTTTTAATGCCGAAATAGAAGTAACACATATACCTAAAGGAGTATTAACTTCATGAGCAACACCTGCAACAAGCTGGCCTAATGACGCCATTTTCTCAGCTTGAACCAATTGATCTTTAGCTAAGGTTAAATCGTCTAATGATTGCTGTAATTGCTGATTACTTGCTGCAAGTTTAGCTGTACGATCGTACACCTTAATTTCTAACTCACCATTTAACTTGATTAGTGCATTTTCAGCTTCTTCAAGTTTCACAATGTCATTTTTCAATGCGATACGCATGTTATTAATAGCGTCAGCTAAATCATCAAGCTCGTCAGTGTGTTCATTTCTATGCTGTAAAACCAATGGTGTGTCTAGCGTATCCGTGCTAATTTTCTGAGAATATGAAGTAATATGATAAATATGACGGGTGACCACCCAGTGCACAATAAACATGATAAAGAACGCGACGATAAAGGTTTTTATCGATTCAGACATCACAATAAAACCCGCTTGTTCTCGAATATTTAGATATATATCTTCGTAATCTGATACGATTTTTATCACTCCAAGATCGTTCTCGCCATAAAAGATCGGATATTCAACCGTTTTCATTGCTTCAACTTGTGCATCACCATGCTGGTATATTTTGCCAAAACCCGTGGTTATCTCAACAAATTTCACATTAGGTAAATTAACAATCCCTTGAATTTGTTGCTTTACAAGTGGCGCATTAAAATCCCATAGACTGGTAGATATTGATTTAATATAACTCGATTCAATATTGTCCATTTGTTGATTCAAACGAACAATATCTTTTTGAAAAGCGGAGTATAGCTGTATAGAAATTGACACTAATGACAATAATGAGCTACATAATAGTATATAAATTAATACCCTACGGCTTAATTTATTATTAATAGAAACTGTCGAACTCATTTAAAATTAGCTTATATCCATCAGCGATAGCCTAATTAAAAGCAGCTAGGTGACGAAAGTCAACAAATACTCCTTTATATTACAAACTGTTAACATTGTTTATTAACTTCACTGACGCTAATCGTCTTGAATATCACTTCACTTTAAGTGCATTTACATGTTCTGCCACTAACTTAGCCGCAGCTAAATCTTCAAGTGCATGACCCACTGACTTAAAAAGCGTGATCTGTGAAGCACTGCGACTCACTACTTGTTCTTTCTTACACAACGAAAATAAATCAGCTTGGATATCGGAAAGTGTAATAACCCCATCAGCTAAAGGTATTGCTAAATCTCCTGTTTCTCTTAATGCACTTTCGATATTATCGACATAAATAGCTGCTCTTCTTACGCAATCATCATCCATCTCACGCATATCAGGGCGATAAGCGCCAACCATGTCTAAGTGTTGGCCAGGTACCAACCACTCACCTTTTATTAACGGTGACTGACTTAAAGTGGCACACGATATAATATCAGCATCTGCGATATTTCCTTCAATATCGCTAACAGCTTGACAATCAATTGCTAAATGCGCGACTTTATCGCAAATTAATTGCGCTTTTTCGAGCGTTCTCCCCCAAACTTTAACCTGTTTAATTGGTCTCACAGATGCATGCGCTTCAATAAGCTGCGATGCCAAAGTACCGGTACCAATAATCAACAACGTTTCACTGTCAGTACGAGATAAATAACTTGAGGCTAACGCTGAGGCTGCAGCTGTACGCTTAGCCGTTATTGCAGGTGCATCCATGATGGCAATTAATTGACCATCATCAACATCAAATAATAAATAACTACCCTGAATTGACGGTAAGTTTTTTGCAGCATTTTCTGGCGCAACAGTCACAAGCTTAACACCAGCCACTTCTCCTGATTGCCATGCGGGCATAATCAATAGCGTTGTTTCTCTGCTAGCTTTCGGATTCTCAATATCAAAATGTAAACGTGGGGGAACCGTAACATCACTGGCAAATGCATGTTCCAAAGCAGGAACTAATTTAGGAAATGTAAGAGCTTCATTTACCTTACTTGCGTCAATACTTAACATAAAAGCCTCTATAACAATTAATCACATCAATTATTGCATACTGTATACATTTAATAAATATATTCTTTTCTAGACTTTATAAACTATGCTCTGTTTGAGAAACTAACCGAAATGGAAATTGTACGGAGGTGAACATGAAAGATTTAAAAAACACCGAGTTACTGAAACACGGCTCGTTTATCAATGGCCAATGGCAAACATCTGATGATTGTTTTCCGGTTGTTAACCCAGCAACCAACGAAGTGATTTCTAAAGTAGCAGAGGCAACTGCTAGCCAAGTAGAACAAGCTATTACTGCCGCTAATACGGCTCAACCTTTATGGCAAGAAAAAACAAGCTACGAACGAGCAGCCAAACTACAGCGATGGGCAGCATTGATCAATGAACACAAAGACGACCTTGCCCTTATCATGACACGTGAGCAAGGCAAAACACTTGCTGATGCCGGTGGTGAAATCGCTTATGGAAAAAGTTTTATCGACTGGTTTGCCGAAGAGGCAAAACGCGTATATGGCGATACCATCTCAAAACATGCTGATAACAAAATGATCAGTGTTATTAAACAACCTGTTGGCGTAGTGGCAGCAATTACACCATGGAATTTCCCAACGGCAATGATCACCCGAAAAGCTGCAGCTGCATTAGCTGCAGGTTGTACTATTGTGATTAAACCTGCCTCAGAAACACCTTATAGCGCACTTGCATTAGCTGTGCTCGCTAAACAAGCAGGTATACCTGACGGCGTATTTAATATTGTCGTTGGCAAAGATTCTCGATCAATTGGTGAACAATTAACGCAGCACCCTTTAGTTAAAAAGTTTACTTTTACTGGCTCAACAAAAGTTGGAAAGTTGCTGAACAAACAATGTGCTGAATCAATTAAAAAAGTATCATTAGAACTAGGTGGCAACGCCCCTTTTATTGTCTACGATGATGCAGATATTTCCTTAGCAGTTAAGGCGTTAGTCGATGCTAAATTAAGAAATTGTGGCCAAACATGTATAAGCCCTAATAGAATTTACTTACATCGCCCTATTGCTGATGCGTTCAAAAAGCAATTAGTTGCAAGCTTAGAAAAAGTAACACAAGGCAACGGTGAAGCAGCAGAAAGCGATGTTGCCTGTTTAATACATCAAGAAGCAGCTGAAAATGTACACAAGTTAGTTGAATCTGCTAAAGCTGATGGTGGTAAAATATTGATTGGTGGATTATCGCAGTCTCCAGATTCAAGTTTTTTTCCGCTAACCGTGATTGATAATGTCACTCACAGTAGTGATATTACCCTATGCGAAATATTTGGCCCGGTATTTTCCTTAATTACGTTTGATGAACCTGAACAAGCCATTGAACAAGCTAACGATACCGAGTTTGGTTTAGCCAGTTATGTATTTAGTCAAAATATTAACCGATTACAACAAACTACAACCGCTTTAGACTATGGCATGATAGGTGTTAATGATACGGCAATTTCACATCCAATTGCGCCCTTTGGTGGTATTAAACACTCAGGCTTTGGCAAAGAAGGTTCTAAATATGGCCTTGATGATTACTTAATCATTAAAGCGATCACTTATGGTTTTTAATGCTTGAATCTAGACCTCAATAGGCATGAAAAAGTCGTTGACTTTAACAGCAACGACTGCCATTCTATTCTTCTATTCATAAATCCTCGGAGAGTAAGACAATGAACAATATAAACGCTATCGCTTCAGCTGATATTGTAGCTTCTGGGATCTTTTTTAGTTGTATCAATCCATCATAATCTTTCGGTTTTGATCTAAATTACATTACAATTCAAAGACTCATCGACCTATATTTAACACTTTAAACACCTGTTAAGTAATGACTTAATCTGTGTCGTTGAGAAAATCGATCCCATCTATATTTTAGTCAATTCACTTTATTTATATAGCTATATAAATGAAATATTCGTAAACACGGAAAAGGTTTAACGTTTTGACCACAGAACATAATAATTTAACAACACCTCCAGCGATAAAAAGAAAAGTCAGTATTTTTGCTCTTTTCAAACAAGCTTTAAAGGGTGGACATCAAGATTTAACCTCAGGTTCAATTGGCGTAGCTGCCTTTATTCTGGCAGTACCTATGGTACTTGAAATGCTTATGGAGTCGATATTTGCTATTACCGACATCTTTTTTGTTTCAGGTTTAGGTGCAGAAGCTGTTGCTGTAGTAGGTCTTACAGAAGCAGTGTTAACACTGTTGTACGCTGTTGCTATTGGTTTGAGCATGGCGGTCACGGCAACTATCGCACGTAGATATGGCGAGAAAAATGTCCAGCAAGCAAATGCAGTAGCAGGGCAAACCCTCTGGATCGGTTTGGCTGTTGCGCTAATTGTCGGCTTCATCGGGTTAAATTTTGCAGAAGATATTCTTATTTTAATGGGCGGCAATGACGCCATTGTTGCTGCAGGTAAGAGCTATACCACTATCATGTTAACTGGCTCGATCACGATTTTGTACTTATTTTTAATGAATGCAATATTCCGCGGTGCTGGAGATGCCTCAGTAGCAATGCGGTCTTTATGGTTAGCAAATGGTATTAATATCGTACTTGATCCGATGTTAATTTACGGCATTGGACCATTCCCTGAAATGGGCTTAACCGGTGCTGCAGTTGCCACCACGATTGGTAGAGGCGTAGGTGTTTTATATCAATTAAACCACTTATTTGGTATTGCTGGCCGCATTCAAATAAACATAAAGCATTTAATTGTAAAATTAAGTTTAATTAAACAATTACTGAGTTTATCATTTTTTGGCGTTATTCAATTTTTAATTGCTACCGCAAGCTGGATTGCATTAGTTAGAATTGTTTCAACTTACGGCAGTGAGGCAACAGCAGGGTATACCATTGCAATACGTATTTTTATGTTTGCAATTCTACCTGCATGGGGGCTTAGTAATGCTGTAGCAACGTTGGTAGGTCAAAACCTAGGCGCTGATAAACCCGACCGAGCTGAGTCATCAGTAAAGCGTATCGCTAAATATAATATTTACTATATGGTAGGTGTTGCTGTGGTTTTTTTAGTCATACCTAAACAAATTATTGGTTTATTTTCACAAGATCCATTAGTGATTCAATATGGTGTTGACTGCTTGAGATTGATCAGTCTTGGGAACGGATTCTTCGCACTTGGCATGATCTTAGTACAAGCTTTTAACGGCGCAGGAGATACAAAAACCCCTACGAAAGTTAACTTACTATGCTACTGGCTAATTCAAATTCCATTAGCCTATAGTTTAGCTAAGTTACTTGCATTCGGGCCAAACGGTGTTTTTCTCTCAGTTACAATAGCACAAGCAGTTTTTGCTTATGTAGGCTGGAAGTTATTTAATAAAGGCTTGTGGAAACTAAAAGTTGTTTAAATGTAAGAAATAACAAACTAAAAGCTGCCTTTAAATTTATGACTTAAAGGCAGCTAATCATCTATCAATCGTATTATTTGAAATACTAGTACTGGTTGGGAATTACAAATACAAGGTAAATACTTAATACTAAGTAACCTCAACCAGTGTAAGAAGTATCAATAAATCAAATCAAACTACAAAATCCATTTTTTAAATTTGAAGTTATCTCGTTAACCTAACGTTAAAGTAGGTTGAAGAAACGATAGCCCCCTACATTCTTCAACCTATTTAATCTCAGTAAAATGATAACTATCGATATCTATGACTTACACTAAGCCGAGGTTAAATAATAAATTATTCACCTGAAAAGTTTGCGAACTCTTCTTTGCTTAATTCACCGTCAGCATTAGTGTCTAATTCATTAAATTGTTCAGCTAGTGCAGCGTCCACTTTTGCTTCTGTTGCACTTATAACACCATTACCATCAATGTCATACTTGTCAAAGTCTGAACCAGCATATGCATTAATAGAAGCTAACATCATTACAGTTGATAAAATAATCGCTAAATTTTTCATAATTTTTTCCTCTAACTCATTGCTTAAATAATTAAGTAAATTTTCTTTAACACTTAGATAAGGCAAATAACTTTGTGCTTGCCATTATTTTTCAGTGCTTCAATTAGAATGTATCAACTTTGGTGCCAACATTATAAAAACACATAAAATCAACAACTTGAAAATAAGAGAAAGAATTATTTATCAGAAAGTAAGAAAAACCCATCAAAAAGTGTTGCTTCTAGGGGACACCCATAAAGAACCAAAATAAAAATTACAATATTTTCAGTAACTTGCAGTGTTGCTCATTAGAGACAGATAAAAAAGAAGGTATTTAATCTTGCTTTTGATAAAACAAGTGAGCATGTAGACCTAGGTAATTGCTAGGGTGTAGCAGTAAGAATAATAGCAGCGCTTAACTTGCTATTATTCTTACTTGATTGTATTTAACGAGTAACACTTAGCAAGTACTTAGCAACCGCTAATCGAGTGTCTTCATCAAGGTAATCTTGTGGTGGCATTTCTGGATAATCGTCACGTTTTTTCGTTGGTTTCGCAATCCAGTCAGCTAACCCTTGAGGGTTATCCATATATAATGCTTGAATGATTTGAATAGGTGGACCAATCATACGACCGGTATAAGTGTGACAACCTGCACAAATGCCCATATAAACAACTTTACCACGTTCTGAAGGGTCTATATCGCGAGCGGGTACAGGCTCATCAAGAATATAACTATCAACATTCGCTGTATTTGTGAAATTACATTCTTGCCAGTTTTTAACACCTACGGTTACATAACGGTGACGATTAATAATACAACTATCTCTGCTTGTTCCTACACGTACAATATCTGGGTTTCCTTGCTTGAACTCTGTCAACATTAAGGCTTTCGCTTCATCAATGGTATCGTAGCCATTATTAACCATTAAGTTATCTAAAATCATCACCTTATCAGGTGAGGGATCAGACTCAGGATCAATCGTTGTGTTTGGTGCATTCTGGTGGTCTGTGATAACGATACCAGCGGTTTTATTACCTGATATAATATTGCCTTCAACGATCACCTCATCTGCAGCCATGATCAAAATACCAGTTCCTGCTGGAATACCAGCCACCGTTGAGCCCGGAGCACCAAAGTTGGCCGTATTGTTGTTGACGATGAAGTTATGACGAATAATGACGTCAAAAGTTGTTTTTATCGGCAAACCGGGAGTGATAAAAGCAAGTATCCCTCCCGTATTGTTATGTACATAGTTATTTTCAACTATTGCATGACGTGAATTTTCTATTTCAATCCCTGCAACACTATCAAACACCTCATTATGCGCGACATGAATATTATCACTCATACCGACATAAATAGCGGCATCTTCAATACCAGAAATTATATTATGCTCTACAATACCGTTCTTACCTAGCTGTGGGAATATGCCGTATACCCCCGTATCAACAATGATATTATTTCTGATCTCAAAGTTATTACCAGCCTGCCCCATAATGGCGTTGCCTTTATATTTTGTGATCAATAAGTTCTCAACAACAACATTATTTCCAGAGTACAAAATAGCGTCATTAAGTTTTCCTTGACCGTCTAACGTAGCACGTTTTCCTTGGTCTATTACACCAACAATGCGTATATCGTCTTTATCGATATAAACAGTTTCATGGTATGTACCTGGCATGATTTGAATAGTGTCGCCTGGTGTTGCGTTTTTAACTGCTTCCATGATCAAGTCGCCGGGCTTAATCACATGTGTTACACCTTCTACAGTACGGGCTGCAACAGCACTTTTATTCGCATTTTTTACCAAAGTATCAGTTGATTGGTCATAGCCACCTGAATAGCTAGCACCACCGCTACTACTAGTGATCGTTGGTGATTGCTGATTACTGCCAAAATACATACCACCGGCAAATGCCCCTACCACTAATATAGCGCCTAATATTTTACCTGAGCTCATATTATTCCCCATTGCCTATTGCTGAGTTTTTGTTGTTTTGTTCTGTCATAGTTAATTGTTGTTGATACTGTTGATCGACTACCGGTAAACCAGAAGGCACCGATGTTGGAATTGCAGGTGATAAGCTTTCATCTGTTAATGTGCCTAAGAACTCAACAATCAGTTGAATTTCTTCTTTTGTCAGATTCGGTTCCCAAATGTGCCAATGCAGTTGTAAAGACTCTTCCTCTGGTACTGCGTGCCCCCTACCTTTGGTGTAAAACTCTACCGAATCGAATAAATTATCGAAGCCACCTGAATGCATATAAGGCGCTGTTTTAGTGATATTTCTCAAAGTAGGTACTTTAAAACCCCCACGCAGTTTTTTCGCGTTAAATGTTATTTCTGCGCCGGCATCAAATGGCATACCTTCAGGCTCAGGTGTACCTATTACTGCAACTTGATTATTGGTAAAAAGAGGCGGTTGATGACATTCAGCGCACCTTGCTACAAATGAACGAAACACATTCATTCCTGCTATCTCTCTATCGCTTAACACATGATGTGCACCATGTGCGTATCGATCGTAACGGCTATTTAGTGAAATTAGTGATGATTGAAATGCCGATAGTGCACGTGTTATTTGCACTAACGAAATATTCGTTGATTGCGGATAAACACGTTTAAATAATGCCCGATACACTCTATTAGCATTTATATCCTGTAATAAGTTGGCAGGGTTATTCCCCATTTCTTTGGGGTCAAACAATGGCCCTATGGCTTGTTCTTCAAGCGTTGTTGCACGAGCATCCCAAAAGAATTTATCTAGGAAGGCAACGTTCCATAAAGTTGGAGCAGAACGCGATACTTTTTCACCTGATACACCAATACTGCGATCCCGTTGATCGCTAAAGCCTTTATCAGGTTGATGACAACTTGCACAAGATAAAGAGCCATCTTTTGAAAGCAACGGATCAAAAAATAAATAACGACCTAAATCAATCTCAGCAGGTGTAAAGCCATCACGATGCTTGGGCAAAGCGGTTTGAGTACCACCAACCCCACGTCCTTGTACTGAATTATAAAATTGATACAGATTAACCAGTCGGCAAGTACCATCAGCTGACTTTTCGAAACTCGGCGGACAATCTGACTTCAATATAAAATCAGTTTTTTTACCCATTACTTGAAAACTCACGTTCATGAACAAAAAACTAATTATGAACAAAAGCGTATGTATTACACAACGTTGGTTTATCATGGCTATTGCTGACTAATAAAGAACAAAATATCTTTCAGTTCTTTTTCATTCACTGTTTTTGCCATCATAGCCATTTGGCGACCCAGCTTATCATCAGCATGAGTTCCGCGAACGCCTGAACTAAAGTAACGCATTTGTTTCGATAGATATGAACTATGTTGCCCTGCTAACTTGGGGGCATTAAACGATTTATTACCTTGTGCTTGTCCGCCATGACATGCACCACATTTTGCATGATAATATCGGCTGCCATTTTTTAAATCGCCTGATACTTGTGATACTGCTTTTACTTGAGGTAAGTTAGCAATATAGTGCGCTAATGCAGGAACGTCCTTGTTCAAATCTAGCGGTTTACTGATCATCACCATTTGCTGACCAGACACATCTTCTGGATGCTGGCCACGTTTTCCCGACGCATAATTATTAAGCTGCCGAGTAATATAACTTTCAGATAAGCCCGCAATGGCTGGCGATGAAAGCGCAGTATTACCTTGGCCATTATCTCCATGACAAGCAATACACTGAGCATAAACTGCGGGCGCTTCGTTAGCTGCTGCTGTTGGAACAATTGCTATTGAAAGTAGCCCTAATATTAACATTTTAAAAAAAGATAACACGCGCATCGCAACCCAATAGTCATTAATTATGGTCTTAACTATAGGGATGAAGAGCTATGGAGTCTGACGAAATGTGAAAAAAAGCTGAGTGATTCTAAAATGGGTACACGAAATATTAAAAAAAACTCATAACTAACTGTTATTTAATACATTTTATTTGGGTGAATTTTACGTTGGTTCATCATTAAATACGTGTTTTTTTCGATATTCAGTTGGTGTCATGCCATGTTTTATCTTAAAAGCTTTATTAAATGAGCTTAAACTTCTAAAGCCACTTTCCAACGCTAAAGTTAAAACTGGCGTTGTTTTAAAGTTGTTTTGAGTGAGTTGTTCACTCACCTCTGCAATGCGATAGTAGTTCAAAAAATCATTAAAATTACGATAACACAGTTCACCGTTGATCAAATTTCTGAGTTTATATTCATGTATTGATAAATGCTTCGATAAACCCGCTATGGTTAAACCATCTTGTCGGTATAATTTATCTTGCTCCATTGATTGGAGAATTTTTTGAATCTCCTTAGATTCTACCGACACCTTTTTCTGTAGACTTACCGCCTTTTCGGGTATATCAAAGAGACTGGCGCTTTTTAACTGGAAAAGAACATAATTAACAGCGGTTGTTAACATAGCAAGCAATAACCCTTTAAAATACGCTAGTCCTTGCCACTCAATCTGTAATAACTGCTCTAAGATAATCACCATAATGATATAAAAGCCAGCAGCCGTGATCACGCCGCCGCGAATGTATCGACGGTCTTGCACTAAATCGTTTCGCCATTGAACGGCAGAAATGAATAATGCATGACCAATTAATACAAGTTCTAATAGTAAAGCTCCGTACTTTATTAAGCCGTGAATCGCTTCAAATTGGCTAAGTGAAACGCTAAATGCTAACTCAAAAAGCTTTGCAGTTAACGGCACCGCAAGCGTTAATGATGCAACAACATATTGCCAAGATTTAATAAACTTCTGTTCGCCAAAAACACTAATGCTAACCAACCAAAAAACGCCTGGTAGTGCATTACCGCCCATATGCCCTAGCCACCATAACAAGGTGTTATTTTCAGATGAAGCATAGACAGAACTTAACAAGTAGCCGCTACCGCAGAACATCAGTAGGATAAAAAGTTTAATCGGTGTGCTGCGATGACGAGTAGCAGATAATAGCAATGCACACATTAGCATCTGTGTTAGCGCAACATGAAAAAAAAATGTGGTCATGGAAGATTGTCTATTTGTTTTTCTACAGTCTAATCAGTAATTAACTGAATGAAAAGCTTTGTTATTTAAATACTAAAAAGCCGCATAGACAAACTATGCGGCGATATAAAAGGTTTTGTTTAGCTGGTTAAAATGAGTATTTAAAATCAATACCTGCCTCTAAGCCACGATTTATTCGTCCCTGAGGTGTGCCAAGTACATCAGCGGTTAAACCACCAATACTTAACATGTAACGATTATCAAGTAAGTTTTTACCCCACAAACCTATTTCATAAGTATCGCTCGCATCTGACCAAGAAACTCGTGCGTTAAGTAACTCTTCATCTTCAAAGTATTCGTCAACAGCTAACTTATAACTTTCTAATCCAGCGATGTCTTTGTTGGTATTTTCTCTAAAGACATAGTCAACATGAACATTGGTATGGCCAGTGCCTATGTCAGGCATCCAATTAAAAATAAAGGTGTAATTCTTTGCAGCCTTTGATGATGTTTTAGTGGCGACTACTAAGTCCCCTTCACCATTATAAAAGTCAGGTGAAGCGTTTTCAGTAGAGCGAATTTCTGTCACCATGCCTAACTGCACTGAATCAGACATTTTCCAACGAAGATCCGCCTCGAAACCTTTTATTTTTCTATCTTCATTAATAATAGTCGGTATAGCTTGAGAGCTTTCTGGCGCTTTTGAATCTATGGAGCGTTGTAAGTTATCAAGCGCTAAATAATAAGCACTTAAGTTAGCAATAAAACTTCCGCCTAACACTGCTTTATAGCCGAACTCTATGTTAGTGGTATCTTCAGGTGCAAACGCAGAAGTGCTAGGCGCTAATGAATCAAAACCTCCTGATTTATAACCAGTAGAGTACGACGCAAAAATCATTTGATCGTCATCTAACTGATAGCTTGTCACCAAGCGTCCCGTTACTTTGTCCCATTCATCGGATGCAGCAAGGTCTACGTTCGGGAAAACCAAGTTTCCAACACCTGGGCGAACGGTATTAAAGCTATTTTGCGGGATCAGCCAAGTGAAATCTTTTTTATCTTTGGAATAACGTAACCCTGCGATTATGCTCCACTTATCATTAATTTTGTAATCAACATCAGCAAATACCCCAAAATTAGTAAAGTCACCTGTATTGTTGACTGTTTCTTCCCAAAATTGGCCACCTAAGCCAGGGCCAAATATTTCAGGAAAGCCTAATTGCATTGCAACAATATCATAAGTGACATCACCGGTAAGTGCTACCACATCAGGCGTTAGTGGCATTCCAGCCATACCGATGGCAGCCATAATATCATCAGCAAACCCCAATGCATTTAACGCGCCTGACCACTCGTTTGTATCCCAAATATGCGTCATTGGGAAGCCAGAAAGTGCATACAAACTATCAACAGCGCCAGCAAAAGTAACCCCTGGACCGAATGCTGCTTCGGCATGTGCATCAGTGTTGCCGCCAATCATCGAAACAAGCTCTTCTGCTACACCACCTTTTATAAAGGCATTGACCTCTCCGGTCACTAAGCGGGCCGCTGTATCAGTCGTCATGTTCAGTTCAGTGGTCTGGTGTACTTTTTCTTTTGAGTATGAGAAACCAGCAACAGCATTTATGTCGCTTGATACGTAGTTAACTTGTAACTCATTATAAAAAATATCTGAATCTTCGTTATTTGAGGTATCAAAATAACGAGTATTATCACCTGTACCATCTTCGTCTTGACGATTTTCAGTTTCCCAGTCACGGAATGCCATAACGTACTTCATTGACCAATGCTGATCGAATTCGTGCTGTAACTTGGCAGTAACACCGTACATGTCACGCGCTTCTATCCCGTTACGTACGTCATTTTCTGCTTTTGATGAAAACGGCGTTTTCCCAGCGTTATAAGCATATTCACTGACACCTACAGCCATAGGAGGCCCTTGTTCTAAATCATCCCAGTCGTAAGCAATTTGAAAGCTAGTCGCAGATGATATATCCCACAATAATGATACACGCGCAGCTCGATGGTTTTGTTCGCCAAGATCCCATATTTTATGATTATCATTCCAATCTGGTTCAGCAACATTTTTCACTACGCCATCTTGTGATACATCTAAAATATTGGCACGCAAATAAACACTGTCACCTAGCGTGACATTAGCCATTCCTTCAACTTTTTGTAAATTATCAGTACCTAGGGTTGCTTTTAAAAAGCCCTCGTTTTCATCTCTTGGCGATTTAGGTACCATATTCACCACACCCATCGCTGCATTTCTACCAAATAGCGTTCCTTGAGGGCCCTTTAAAACCTCAATACGTTCCATATCAGAAAACAACACATTTTGCGCAGCTCTTGGCATATACACATCATCATAAAAGGTTGCCGTAGAAGGGTCTCCACCAACACTAATATTCGGGCTTGAAATACCACGCATTGTGATGCCTGCTTGCGTCATATTACTGTCAGAAAAGTCAAAGCCTGGAATAAATTTATCTACCTCTGATAAAAGAACTGATCCTGACTCTTTAATGAGTTTTTCACTTATCGTGCCCACTGTTACAGGTACTTTTAAGATATTTTGTACTCTTTTTTGCGCATTTACCGTTACCACTTCAATATCACTGGTGTCGGCTTTCTCTTGTTGTGCAAAACCTGTTGTTGTAATAAAGAACGTGGAAGCTACTGCTGTTGCAATTAAGCTTCTACTCGTATTGATTCTGTTATTACTCTTTTTTGCGGCTCGATTAAGTTGGCCCATGTTGCTCTCCCCTTTGTTACCTTTTATTGGTAATTTTCATCAACATCATTTGTTGTCATTTTTTTTATTGTCTCTTTGACTATATGGCCGTAATAATTCAAAAGCTTATCAAAAGATAAAAAACACTGACGAATAATTAAAAACGCCTGAGTCATTCTTTAAAATAGTGCGTTTAAATGAACCTTGTTAATATTGCAGTTAAAAGACTCTACAAAAATTGCTATTAACTTTTACGCAATCTTTTTTACATTGATGTCCGATTATCGCGAGAAAATCCTTTATGATGCGATATGCTTATTCGAAAGTTTCCTTAAAAGGTTAAAACATTTTGGCGTTAGATATTCATACCTGTGAACAGGCTCGTTTAAGTAGAGATGCTAGATTTGATGGCAAGTTTTATACTGCCGTACTAACCACAGGTATTTTTTGTCGGCCTATTTGTCCAGCAAGGCCCCCAAAACCAGAAAATGTTCAATATTATCTCAGCGCAGAACAAGCACAACAACAAGGCTTTGTACCTTGTAAGCGTTGTTTTCCTGAATTAGCTCCGGGTCGTGTGCTTCCCACTCACTTAAATAAACTGCTTGCTAACTTTGATTACCACGAAGATAACTTAGCCACGATAGCGGAAAAATTTAACATCAGCACTCGGCAATTACACCGACTTTTCAAACAACATTTAGGTATATCACCAAGTCAATATTTTCAACATCAACGTTTGTTATTAGCTAGGAAATTAATAAAAAACACACAATTATCGCTAAGTGATATTGGATTTGCCAGTGGCTTTAAAAGCATTCGACGTTTTAATGAAGCAATAAAACAGCAATATGGCTGCACCCCAAATTCTTTGCGACAACAGGTAGAAAAAACGTCATCAAAAACCATCGAAATTTTGCTACCTTATCGTCCGCCATTTGACTGGTCGTTAATGCTATCGTTTTTTCAACATCGACAAATCATAGGAATGGAGCATGTCACTAGCCGTTTTTACGCTAGAAATATCACCATCGAACAATGTACAGGTTGGCTTAAAGTCTCGCAACATAAACACAAACATGCATTAATATTACAAGTTTCATTATCTAACTATCGCTACCTAAATGAAGTCATACAGCGCGTTCGTAAAATGTTTGATTTAGATGCTGATATGTCCTTGATCCACCAAGCTCTGCGAAAAACACCTGCATTAGCAAGCGTGATTTCAACATCGCCTGGCCTGAGGTTACCTGGCTGCTGGGACATATTAGAGTTTTCAATACGCGCAATTTTGGGGCAACAGGTTTCGGTAAAAGCAGCCACTACATTAGCAAAACGCATTGTAAAACAATATGGCGGATACAATGCGGAATTAGCCGAAGAAATAGCATACAGCTTTCCCTCACTCACCCTTTTAAAACAAGCAGACTTTAACGACATTGGATTAACGCAATCACGCAAAAATACCCTCTATACTTGGCTACATTTTTTTGAAGAAAATAAGGAAACTTTT
The DNA here is from genome assembly GCF_030546745.1 of Thalassotalea sp. 1_MG-2023. GTDB lineage: Bacteria > Pseudomonadota > Gammaproteobacteria > Enterobacterales > Alteromonadaceae > Thalassotalea_C. The sequence continues at coordinate 15,295 of NZ_JAUOPD010000024.1, read as the reverse complement.
AACACTTACCAATCTATAGAAGCATTAGAGAAACAACTTTGCACGTTAAAAGGTATTGGTCCTTGGACCGTTAACTATATTGCTATGCGTGGTTTGAGTGATCCTGATGCATTTCCTAGCGCCGATTTAGGTATTATCAAGGCTTTAACGCAAGAACAACAAAAGCCAAGTAATAAAGCCATATTAGCACTTGCTGAATCTTGGCGCCCATGGCGTGCTTATGCCGCTATCTATTTATGGCATTCTCTGGCTAAAAAGGATTAATAAATATGTACTACACCAAAACACAATCACCCTTTGGCGATATTATTCTTACGGCATCAACGCAAGGCTTAACTGGTTTGTACTTTACAGAAGGAAATGCAGCTTCAGTAGAACTCAGCACTTATAAAGAAAATAACGATCATTTTGAGCAATCATTAACACAGCTAAGAGAATACTTTTCCGGCGAAAGAAAGACTTTTGATCTAACACTTGCGCCAAAAGGTACTAATTTTCAACAGCAAGTATGGCAAACACTTTGCTCCATACCTTGCGGTGAAACAAAATCATATCGCTGGTTAGCAGAGCAAATTAAAAATCCTAACGCCGTGAGGGCAGTCGGAGGTGCTAATGGAAAAAACCCAATCGCACTCATTATTCCTTGTCATCGCGTGATTGGTAGCAATGGCTCATTAACGGGTTATGCTGGTGGTTTATCGTTAAAAGAAAAGTTACTAAAATTTGAGGGTGCTATTTAACTAAAAATGCTTTATTTTATCGCCATGAATAAGTAGTAACCTGGTTTTTGATGGAATTAATCATAATTATTGCCGTAGCAGTGCTTTGCTGGATGTCATGGCAACTGTGGCGAGCGAAACAATTTACCGCTTTTAAAGGTTTTTTATTTTCAGATATTAAACCTCTTGTTGCAGCAAATATTGAACAACAATTAGTCGAGCAACGCTCCAATATTTATCCAAATAACGCTATTCATATTCAAGCCGCTACAGAATATTGGACTAAACATGCCAGTCGCATATTACAATATGCACTCGCAGAAGAATTGATAACAGAACAACAATTAAAACAACAAGGCAGATACCGCTTCTGTCAGCACTTATTTCATATTGAAGCGAATCACATGCATGTATATCAAATGTCTAGTGAGGAGCCAACGAATGGGAAAAGCTAGGTCATTTTTTTGAAGAATAGCGGCAAATAACATTGCCGCTTTTTTACAATAACTAGAGAGCAGTTACGTTCGTTTGAACTGTAAATCCCACACGCCGTGCCCTAAACGATGGCCACGTTGTTCAAACTTAGTTAATGGTCGGTTATCTGGGCGAGGAATATAATCATTGGTTTCAGATAAATTTTTATAGCCTAGTGATGATTGCATATCTTCTAACATACATTCTGCATAGTTTTCCCAGTCTGTTGCCATGTGAAAAACGCCACCAATCGCTAACTTTTGACGAATAGTTTCAACAAATTCAGGTGAAACAATACGGCGCTTATGATGTTTTTTCTTATGCCAAGGATCAGGAAAGAATAACTGAACGGTTGCCAATGATTCATCAGGAATACAATCAGCTAATACTTCAATAGCGTCATGCTGATACACTCTTAAGTTTGTGACTTCTTGCTCTTTTGCTAAAGCAATACATGCACCAACCCCCGGACGATGAACTTCTACACCGATGAAGTTTAATGACGGCGCATTTTTTGCCATTTCAACTAATGAAGTGCCCATGCCAAAGCCAATTTCTAACACCACAGGGTTATCATTGCCAAAAACAGATTCAAAAGATAATAAACCGTCTTCATGATTTAAGCCCATCTCTTGCCAATACAAGTCTAATGCAGCTGCTTGGCCTTTGGTTAACCGCCCTTCTCGCTTTACGAAGCTACGTACTTTGCGAATGTATTTACCTTCTTGCTCGGCTTGTTCAACAGTCTTATGAGTTCTTTCTGTCATCACGAATTATCTTTGGTCACGCTAAAATTACGGGCGCATATTATCTACGTTTATCTATTTAAACACAAATAGCTTATTTTATTTTATTGCTAATGATGAAAATTTCAATTTTTCAGCAATACTTAAAGAATAACAATAACTTCTATAGAGCTTTCCGATGAACACCACTCACTGGCTACGTAACGTGTCAATTAGACGATTGCTGATCGCCGTTATAACCCTATCACTGATCACCTTGTCATTACTGAGCATTTCTTTAAATAATTATATTTTTAGCGACCTTTTCCAAGAAAATATTGAACAGGATTTATTACCCAATCAACTCGATAAAGTTAAATATAGAATTAGAGAACAACTAAGTACTCCATTAACGCTTTCCAAATCAATAAGTCAAAACCGTTTTTTGCTCGATTGGGCCATTAATGGAGAACCCGAAGAACAGCAACAAAACGTAATCGATTATTTATCCTATTTACAATCAGAAAATAATGCATTAACCGTTTTTTGGGTGTCTAACATTAGTCAAAATTATTACACTCAACAAGGTATTTCCCGACAAATAAGTCGTCAAGACGACCCTTGGTTTTATCAATTTTTACAAAAAGATGCTCCTTTTGAAATTTCATTTGATGTTGAAAAAGGCACAACAAAACTTACCGCTTTTGTAAATTACCGTGTTAGTTACCAAGGAAAAAATCTTGCCATTGCTGGCTTAGGGTACGGTGTTGATGAAATAAGTGCTGATATTTTATCGAATAAAATTGGCGAGAGTGGTTATGTTTTCGTTACTGATGATCAAGGTGAGGTGATTATTCATCCAAAACTATCATCGTTGTCGCAACGAAACCTCAGCAATTTTGATGGCTTTACTAGCAAAGCAGGTAAATTATTAAGTAAAAATGACGGATATGTTTTTGATACGGTTCATCATCAAGGTGAACAGTACTATGTGGCAAGTGTTGGATTATCAGAGCTAAATTGGAAAATTATTGCCATGCTGCCACGCTCAGAGCCTTTATCAAAGGTATATTCAGCGTTAACTAAAACGGCGTTACTTAATTTAATTATTGTTGCTGTTTTCATTTTTTTAATGGTGCTACTTGCTAAAAGGATCACCAAACCGATCGTTGAAATTAGCCAGCGTCTTATTGAAATGGCCGGAAAAGGCGGTGACTTAACACAGAATCTTGATGATGAACGTGGTGATGAGCTTGGTCAACTCGCCAAAGGGTTTAACGCTATTCTCAGTAAAGTGCGTGAAATCATGATCGAAATTAAACAAACTGAACGCATTATGACCTCTTCATTTAATCAATTAAATGACATGGCAAGCAACGTTAACCAGTTAGTCATTAATCAACAATCGGAATCAGACTCAGTTGCTACTGCAACTAATGAAATGAGCCATAGTATTCAGGAAGTCAGTGAACTTGCGACCAACACGGCAACCAAAACCGAAGGCTCTGAACAACAAATAAATTTCTCAAATCATCAAGTTGATGAAACTAGCCAGGTTATGCTCCAGTTACAAAAAAGTAATATGAGCACTCAAGAAAAAATCACTCAGTTAGCCGACCAAACACAAATGATCAGTTCTGTGGTTGATACCATTAGTAGCATATCTGAGCAAACAAATTTACTTGCGTTAAATGCTGCTATTGAAGCTGCCCGAGCAGGTGAGCAAGGTCGTGGGTTTGCGGTTGTTGCCGATGAAGTACGTACTCTTGCAGGCAGAACACAAAGTTCAACACAAGAAATAAATGATGTTATTCAACGATTACAACATCAAGCTAATGAAACCGTAACAGCTATGAAAGCGAATACTTCTTTAGTAAGTGAAGGTTTAGAGAAAACTAACGAAGCCAAAAAAGTACTCGGCGAAGTTGTGATTGATATCAATGAAATTACCGCAATGAACACGCAAGTTGCTACCGCAACCCAAGAGCAATCTAGTGTCATCAATGAACTCAATGAAAATGTTACTCGAATTGCCGATATGGCGATAGAGATCTCAAGCTTATCTAATACAACAGCAGATATCATTAACGAATTAGATCATCAAAAGCATCAGCTTGAGCAATTAGTTGCTCAGTTTAAAACCGAATAGGAAATCACTATGAAGCAACTGTTTACATTCATGCGCAATTTAACCAAAGCAAGTGTTCTTTTTGCAATGTTCGCTTCTGTGCAAGCCAGTGCGGAAACTTTATGGTCAGATTACAGCGTCACCCTACTGAAAGGTAACCATTACGAAGTCGGTGATAACGACCGCACTGTCTTTACTTTTGAGCATGCTGCTGGGTACAGTTGGGGGGATAGTTTTCTATTTGTCGATAGATTACATTCAAATAATGGCGACCGCGAAACCTACATTGAAATATCACCACGCTTTCAATTATCTTCTTATCAAAATACCCTGTTCGAAAATATTTATTTAGCAACCACCGCCGAAGCAGGTGATGGTTTTACTAATTATTTAGTCGGTCTAGGCACTAATATTAAATTAGCTAACTTTTTGTATTTTAAAACGAATGTTTATTATAAAAATAACGATTTTGGAGATAATAACATTCAAAGCACTATAAGTTGGGCTGTGCCAATAGGTCCGTTAATGTACGACGGTTTCTTAGACTATATGACAGCAACCGATAATGCCAATGCGCAGATGAATTTCACTTCTCAATTAAAATATGATTTAGCGCCAGCATTAAACCTTAAATCAAAATTTTATGTTGGCATTGAATATGTACATTGGGACAACAAATTTGGTATTAAAGGGGTGGATGAGCGAAATGTTAATTTACTTTTGAAGTATCATTTCTAACGTTCACTCATCAATTTGGTGGGTGTTGCGTACTATTCAGCCCACCACACATCATATAATGGACTAACAGAAACAGAAACAGCGCCGTTTTCTTTCAGCCACTTTTCGACTATGTCTCTGTGTGTATCAGTGCAACTACCTAGTTTTTCGGTACACACCAAGCCGTGCCAAATAGTGTCACCTTCACCACCAAAGCCTAGCTTGTTTGGTTGAATAACTTCAATAAAGAACTTATCAATAAAATTATCGATGCCTTCTGAATCAGTGTCTTCAGGTAATTTCCACGCAACATCAAAACCAAATTCTTGATATTCATCTACCCTAAGTTTTTTACGCAACCTTTTTGAACGATTTTTAGCTTGAAATTTCATGGTGATCCTTAATAGGCTATTTTTCGCCAAATATAGTGGTTAGGTATTAAAAAGTCCACCAAAGTCGATAAATGTAAGTAAAAACTTTCTTCACTGAAATCACTGGCTTTCGTGCTCAATTTCGCTACACTGACGCCCCTATGACGCAAAGTATTACGATTTCTTCAACATCAGCAACTGACTTTAGTAATGCAGTTGTAAACTGGTACCACAAACAGGGTAGAAAACACTTACCTTGGCAGCAGAACAAAACCCCGTATAGGGTTTGGATTTCTGAAATTATGTTACAGCAAACACAAGTAGCAACTGTGATCCCTTTTTATCAACGCTTTATGGAAAGCTTTCCTAATATCACTGCCTTAGCAAATGCAGAGCAAGATCTTGTACTGCACCATTGGACTGGCTTAGGTTATTATGCTCGCGCAAGAAACCTGCATAAAGCAGCGCAAATCATGCGGGATGAATACAACGGTGAATTTCCTCAACATATTGAACAGGTTATTGCACTGCCTGGCATTGGACGCTCTACAGCTGGCGCAATATTAAGTTTGGCATTAAAACAACACCACCCGATACTCGATGGTAATGTTAAACGTGTACTATCGCGCCATTACATGGTCGAAGGGTACAACGGCCAAAGCAAGTACGAAAAAACACTATGGCCGATTGCTGAAGTATTAACGCCAGCAAAACATGTTGATGCTTTTAACCAAGCAATGATGGATTTAGGCGCAACACTTTGCACCCGTTCGAAACCAGATTGCCCCCACTGCCCAATTACAACAACTTGTTTAGCCAACGCTAGTAACGAACAACAGCATTTTCCACAAAAAAAACCTAAAAAGAAAGTACCTGAAAGATCAGTCACTATGTTGGTATTAAAACAAGGAGAGAAAATACTGATGATAAAGCGCCCACCTAGCGGAATTTGGGGCGGTTTATATGGTTTTCCTGAAACAAAAACGATAGACAATATTGATAACGAGTTAATAGAATTAGGCGTAAAAGCTATTGAACAACGCACACTTACTGCTTTTCGTCATACATTCAGTCATTTTCATTTAGATATCACGCCAATTTTAATTGAGTGCCAGCCTAAACAGCATGAGTTACGTATTTCAGAAAGTGAATCTCATTTATGGTACAACATAGCAAGCCGTGACACCGTAGGTTTGGCAGCAGCTAGTTGTAAAATACTTGATGAAGTTCGTGAGCTATACCATGCTTTAACCTAAGCTAACTTTACTAGCAACTCGTTTACAAAGTATTTGATAGTAATTAATTTAATCACGATAAAACTTATAAACTCTCACTCGAACGTTCAACAGGTACTGCTAACATGTTAAAAATAAAGGCGATTGATCACATTGTTCTTCGTACTAACAAACTTGATGAAATGTTGCACTTTTATTGTCAAGTGCTTGGTTGTCAAATAGAACGCGAAACCGAAGATAACTTAGGATTAACGCAGTTACGTGCAGGCAATGCATTAATTGATATTGTCACAATTGATAGTGAGTTAGGACAAATGGGTGGAGCTGCTCCATCTGATAGCGGCATAAACGTTGATCACTTTTGTTTACAACTTGAATTGATCAGCGAGCAAGCCATAGAACAACACCTTAAAAGCCATGATATACCTTTTAATGGCTTTGAACGCCGCTATGGCGCGCAGGGTTTTGGTCAATCTGTATATATTGAAGACCCGCAAGGAAATACCGTTGAGCTTCGCTCAACTCAAGTACAATAAAGCTAAAATTGTAACATCAAGCATTTATTTTATAGGTATGCTCACCGATACAGCAAGGCCTCCACCAACGCGGTTATGCAAAGAAATTTTACCATCGTGTGCTTCTATAATTTCTCGGCAAAGCGCTAATCCTAAACCGGTTCCAGACTGCTTAGTAGAATAAAACGGGATCAAAGCATTGGTTAATACTTGCTCTGACATACCTGCGCCACGATCATTAATTTCAAATATTGCTTGTTGACTCGTCACCGTGATATTTAAAGATACCTGCGACAACGCAGAGCCTGACTCTTGCGCATTTTTGATTAGGTTGATCATCACTTGCTCTAATTGACTAGGGTCAAACATGATTTCAACATTGGCAATTTTTTCAGGCACATTAAATTCTAGCTGTGTCTGCAATTGCTCAACAAAAGCCTTTATATTAATTGGTTCAAGCCTTGGTGTCGGTAATTTTGCAAACTTTGCGTAACCGCTTATAAAGCTATTTAAGTGATCGATTCGCTCTTTAATGGTGTCGAAAATTAACGGTAATTTATTATCTTGGTATTTTTTCGCAATCAATTGACCTGAATGTGTTACCGAAGAAATTGGCGCTAATGAATTATTAAGTTCATGGCTGATCACTCTGATCACTTTTTTCCATACAGCAACTTCTTGTCGATTCAATTCACGCGTCATTTGTTTTAACAAAAATAACTGGTGCCCTTTATTGTTGAGCAAAAAGTCGCCTCGTGATAAATGCCATGTTTCGCTATTATCTTGCTCTTCAATAACAAATAAACCATCTTGGTGCTCTGTTATCGCTTGGCATAGCGTTTTTGGCCAGCATTTCATTAACTGGGTTAATTGCTCCCCTTCCATTCGCTTACCTTGATTTAAAAAGTGACGCGTTTCACTATTTGAATAAACAAAATAATCATCGTCATCAACCAAGAACATCATAATAGGCGAGCTTTCAATCACTTTATCTAACAATAGTTCTCGTTGATAAATACTTTGTTTTTCTGCGCGCAACTTGTCTGCGACATCATTATATAAATAACATAATTCGCTCAATTCATCGGTGCCTGTAATGGCTAAACTGTTAGAAAATTCATTATCTTTAAAATTTAACAGTCCCGCCTCGAGTGCGATGATCTTATTTTCAATAAAGGTGAAAAAATAATGCACGATAGCGACAACAAACAAACCACTAAAGGTTAACACTAGCAATAGTAACAGCCAGTCGGAGGTTGATAAAAACAAAAATAAAAGACTATTTGAAAGCCAAGTAGCAACGAGCGCCGTAGCAATTAATCGCCCTTTTAACGAAGTGAACATTACTTGTTGATCCCAAACTTTTCCATGCGGCGATAAAAAGCCTGTCGACTTAAACCCAATGATTTAGCAGCGCGAGAGATAACGCCTTGGTGGTCAGTGATAGCTTGTTCAACCATGTGCTGGGTGATTACATCTTCTGTTTGATGAGATGATTGCATAACATCGTTATTAAGGCCAAAATCTTCTGGTAACCATTCCTCTGATTTAGACAGTAACATAGCGCGCTGACAGGCATTTTCTAATTCTCGAACATTACCAGGCCAAGGATGCGCTTCAAGTATATGTGCAGTTACTTTAGGCATCACCTTACTGTTCTTTGTAAAATGTTCCACTAAAGGCAGAATATCATCGGTACGTTGGTTTAATGCAGGTAGTTCAAGGCCTATGACATTGAGGCGATAAAACAAATCTTCACGAAAAGTGCCTTGTTTAATATCATGAGCAAGATTTGCGTTAGTGGCACTAACCACTCTAACGTCAACTTTTATTGTTTCATGACTGCCTAAACGTTCAAATTCGCCAGTTTGTAACACACGTAATAACTTAATTTGCCCAGAAAGCGATAAATTACCTATTTCATCTAAAAAAAGTGTGCCACCATCGGCAGCCTCAAAACGACCTATACGGCGTTTATTGGCTCCTGTATAAGCGCCTGCTTCAGCGCCAAAAAGCTCGGCCTCCATTAAATCAATGGGAAGCGCACCTACATTCACTTTAATGAAAGGTTCTTTGTTACGTAATGAATTTGCATGAATAATGTCAGCAATTTTTTCTTTGCCTGCACCGTTTGGGCCAGTGATCAAGACGCTAACGTCTGATTTTGCAACTTGAATACTCATATCAATCAAACGCTGCATATTGGTACTTTTAAAAATTAACCCACAAAGTTTAGCAGCGCTTAAGTGCGATTCACGTTCTCTACTTTGATTCATTAATGCTTGAGAGGTTTGACGCACTTCATAAAGTTCAATTAAATTATTAATCGTCACTAGTAGTTTTTCATCATCCCATGGCTTTGCAAGGTAGTCTGCTGCGCCATGTTTAACAAGCTCAATAGCGGTTGTTAAATCTGTCCATGCGGTGAGTAAAATAATCGGTAAATCGGGTAACATTTCTCGCATTTGGTAAAATGCTTGCTTTCCTTCTTCACCACTGGTGGTGTCTTGGGTAAAGTTCATATCAAGAATGACTAATGCAATTCGCTGATAATTGAGTATTGGCATAGCCTCAGCAGGACAACTTGCCGTGACAACTTGATAATCATGTAATTCTAATAAAATGCTTAACGCATTACAGACCGACGGATTGTCATCGACAACTAATATTTTTTCCATAAATCAGTTTGTTACCTTAGGTTAACTGGGTTACCAGTAAGAATGTTAGCCTAGCAAATTCAACGGTTGAATTACATTAATATTCATATCAATGATGGTTAATTTACTTAAAAGCATTAGTGATAAGCACTAATGCTTTTTGTACATTCTAAATTATACCGAACGGGTTGCAATTGCTGGCGAAATTTTTGACGCCTTCAACGCGGGTAAAAATACGGCTACTTCTATCACTAGAATTATCCCAACTAATGTTGCAGCAATATAATTAAAAGAAAGAGCCTCTGAAGAAAAATAGGTCATCAAATAGTTATTTAGCACAAGTGCTAAAATAATACCTAACACGATTCCTAAGCCAGCTATCATGGCACTTTCTGTCATAAAGTATCCTTGAATATCAGCGCGACTAGCACCTAGTGCTCTACGTGTACCAATTTGTTTTTGACGGCGATTAACATTAAAAATTGTCATACCTGCTATACCTAAGGCGGTAATAAAGATTAGTACTGCAATAATAACCATCAACATATTGGTCATCAATTTATCACGTTGATAACTCGTCGCTTTCATCTCAGCGATGGTAGATGCTGTATTAATCACGCGACGATTTTCTAGTTTCAATAGAATATCTTGCACGTTTTTGATCATGGTATCAGCTTCACCAGGTTCTACACGAATAGCAAAACGGATAAATTGCTGGTTATAAAGAACAGGTAATAACACTGTTTTTTCCACTAACGATGAATGCACCCAAGGCCCTTGCATTTTGTCCATAATGCCAACAACCTGAAAAGGTAAATCGATACTATAAATGTATTTTCCTAAAGCATCTCCGTCTGGAAAAAGTTCATCTGCTAACGCTTGTGTAATGATAGCTACTTTTGGTGCATCTGCGCCGCTATTTCGAAGTACTAATTCATCGGGGCGAAAGCTTCTGCCTTTGGTGATTTGTTGATCGAATACTTGTGTAATATTTGAGTTACCGGCGAAAACACCTGCACCAGACGTTAACGCTCCCTCCATTTCAAGCTGATTTCTAAAACCCCAAGAGTCACCACTGCCAGAAAGCGGTAATTGATTTATACCAGTTGCCTCAACAACGTAAGGTAATTCCATAATTTTTTGTTGATCTACTTGTAATTGCTTAGTGATATCAACGTCTTCATCATAGAAATACATTGAAAAACCAACAATTTCCGTTTCAGGAATACCACTATCGCGCTGCATATCATCGATACGCTCTTTAATAATAAAAGCTGCGTTACTCACGATTGCTAACGTTAGCGCTATTTGCATAATAATCAAAACAACACTGCTTTTGTTTCGCATCATGGCATTAAAAATGGGAGAAATATGTAACATAATGCAGCTCCTATTGTGTTTTTAAATAAATTGATGGCAATGTAGTACACACTCGCCATGCTGGGTAAATACCCGCTAAAACTGTTGCGCTAACGGCAATGATTGGCGCAGCTAAAAACATGGTGATATCCATTGAGGCAACAAAATCAAAACCATCAAAGTTATTTTTCAATAGCGACAAACCAAAATACGCAAACGCTAATCCAAGTAGTCCACCGAGCAAACCCAGCATGCCTACCTCAACTAAGTGCTGTGCAAAAACTTGTCCACGACTTGCCCCTAATGCTCTTCTAACACCGACATGCGGCGCATTTCGTAAAAACTTAGCAAGTAATAAACCGATACTATTGACTAAACACACCACTAAAAACATAAAGCTAACCGCAACTAATACATAAGAATCATCACCAACTACATCGTTATAGTCTAACCATTGTTGAACATTACGAATAATACCCTTCGCATCGTCACGCTCAAAACGCGCTAGTTTTTGTTGTTGGCTAACATACCCTGATAAAAACTGTGAAAATTTGTCTTGGTCTTTTTTCGTTGGCAGTTCGGCCCAATATTGTGTCCATAAGATTTCAGAAGCGAGTTTTTCTTGATAGTTATTAACGCGCTCTTCTTTCCAGCCATTATTATTTCCCCAAGATTGTAATTCATAAACGCTGGATAATACGAAGGGAATAAACAACTGCTCACTGCTTTGAAATGCTCCATTGTTAACATCATAAAATTTAGGTTTTGGTTGCCATGATTCTGTAATACCAACAATTTGATAGGTCGTTGCATTTAAGAAAATCTCTTTACCTGTGTTGTCACCGCCACCAAATAACTTGTCATTTAATTCTTCACTGATCACCACTTGAAAGGTAGGATTTTCATCTACGGTTTTGCTCCATGGTCCACCATATAAAAAATTAACATCGAACATTGAAAAGAAATGACGTGTAGTAACACGGCTTGAACGTAAAACAGGAGCAAATTCAGGGTCAAGTGTACGTACAGAAAAACCCGTTTTATACATTGGTGTATGCTTAAGTTCAGGTAATGCTCGCATCAGGTTAGTTGCATCTTGATAGGTTAACTGTTCAGGCACATTGTCTGTAGTACTCCACGTAGAACTGCTACCCGTTGATTGCAACTGAACTGCAAATAATTGATCCGACTTTTCACTTATCGGATTATTGCCCGTCATGTGATTTAACGTTAACGCGGTCATTGAAATGCCAATGCCACAGGCAATGGCTAGCACCATTAACAGCGTAGTGCCTATAGTGCTTTTTAAACTTTTTATTGCAAGTTGTATATAATAGCTAAACATGCTTTTTCCTTAGCCTTTTAGGCGATTGCTTCCTGTTCGTTCGCGGTTGCACCACCTTGATACATGGTAAAATCACACAATTGACCATCAACAATCTGGATATTACGTTCTGCTCTGCGTGCAAGTTCTGCATCGTGCGTTACCATGACGATCGTAGTGCCTTGCTTGTTTATTTTTTCTAGTAGCTCCATCACTTGTTTCGCCATTAAACTATCAAGATTACCGGTTGGTTCATCGGCTAATAAAAACTTAGGTTCACCGGCTAATGCTCTTGCAATAGCAACACGTTGCTGTTGACCACCAGAAAGTTGTGACGGTAAATGCTTCATTCGTGACGCTAAACCAACAAGCTCTAGCGCATGTTCAATTTTTTGCTTTCGTTCTTTAGAGTTAAAGCCGCGGTAACGCAACGGAACATCTACATTTTCAAAAAGGTTTAAATCAGGGATCAAGTTAAATCCCTGAAATATAAAACCAATTTTTTCATTCCTTAAACGAGATAACTCTTTGTCACTTAGACCAACAATACTTTGTCCATCTAGCTGATAGTCACCTGAAGAAATATTTTCTAATAAACCGGCAATATTTAAAAATGTGGTTTTACCAGAACCAGAAGGCCCTGTAACCGCAATAAATTCACCTTCTTTGACGGTTAAATTAAAATCCCGTAACGCGTGGGTTTGCACTAATTCCGTTTGATACACTTTATTAATATCTGACATTACTAACATATTGTTTTCCTTTTTTGATTTTTAGTTATCAACAAGACTAATAAAGCAAGACACGCGCTTTATCATCAAAGAGTTCTAGGCTTGAAATGACTAAAGTGTCACCTTCTTTCACGCCGTTTTTAATTTCAATATGACTCATACTGGTTGCGCCGCTTTCAATGGCGATTCGTTCAGCAGAATCATTACGCACCAAGTAAGCTAACTTTCCTGCTCCGCTTTGATAAAACTGTCCTCTGCGTACCATTAATACATCTTCTTTTTGCTCCAAAATGATCCGCCCGCTTACCCGTTGGTTTTGCCTTAAGCCAGCACCTTTTGTTTTATCCATACGCACTCTTGCTGTCACTTGACTACCTATAACTTCAGGTGAAATTGACGCTAATTGGCCGTATAACGTTTTACCTGCCATGCTTACTTCTACTGTCATTCCCAAACCAAGTTCATCCGCATAAGCTTCCGGTACTTGTAACTCAGCTTCATAGGCAGATAAATCAACAATCATCATTAATGAATCGTTGTTATTTATTTTGGCCTTTTGTTCAACCAACCAGTTGCCAACAATGCCGCTAACAGGTGATAAAATATCAAGTTCATCAACTTTTCGTTGTAACTCAGCTAAACGCTGTTGCTCTGCTTTAAGTTCTAATGCTTTGTTTTCAACTTCAAATGCTAGGGTATCTATAGCTAAAGTGGCTTCTTGCTCGGCATGCTGAGTACGTAAACGTGATTTTGCGAGTTCATCTTGTGCTTGTTCAAAGTCAATTTGGCTAATAATATTGCGCTCAATCGATTGGTTAGCACGGCGGGCTTCACGTTCTGCGGCTGCTAAATCAACTTTAGCTAATTCTAACTTTTGCTGATACTCAAGCTGTTTTCTGCGTGAAGCGAGTTTTTCTCGATTTAATGCCGAGCTCAATCGCTGAACTAAGGTTTTTTGCTGCCCTAGGGTTGCCATTAGTTGAGGGCTATCTATGACCGCAACTGATTGCCCTAGTTCAACCATATCTCCGGGTTTAACTTTTAATGTTACTAACCCCTGCTCAGGGCTATAAACTATCGGCGCATTGGCTGCCACTATTTTTCCTGAAGCGACAATATCTCTTAATAAATCACCGCGCTCTACTGTTGCTAATTTCAATTGGTCACGTGCAATACTTTTGTCTGCACTTAACCAAGAAGATGTCGCTTGCCAAGCAATGAACAACATCACGCCTATAATGGCAATATATGTAAATTTCTTTACTTTATTTGAGCTTTTTGAAACGACTTGCGTATCTTGTTGGCTAGTATCCCTGATCATCAATCATCCTCATTTATCAGTACTGACTTGATATTGCAGACAACGTACCATTTTTATAACTAACTGTTTAAAAAGAGCTTTAATTAATAGTCGCTATATAATAAGTGTCCGCGGACACCTAACTTACGGACACATTTATTTTTTGCGGACAAACGGACACCCTACAAAACGCACACCCTTTTCACTTTGCGTTTAAACATTTACAGTTTCACAAGCACACGATAAAGCAGGAAATTTTAGCTTAATAACGTTATAATGCGCCCAAATTCGATACACCTTGATAGAGAACAATTATGAGTAGAATGGTTTTTTGCCAAAAATTACAAAAAGAAGCGCCAGGTTTAGCCTTTCAGTTGTATCCAGGAGACGTTGGTAAACGTATTTTTGAAAACATCAGTCAAGAAGCGTGGACCGATTGGCAAAAAAAACAAACAATGCTTATTAATGAGCACAAAATGAATATGATGAATCCTGACGATCGTGCTGTGTTAGAAAAGTCGATGGTAGATTTTTTATTTAATAATATTGAGCCGAATATTGAAGGTTACACACCAGAGAAAAAATAAACATGGTTTTAAATTATAGCTAATACTATTAATTCAATTAGCATTAGCTATAATATCAACCGATATTCGCTTCAAATGACAACAATACGAAGAAAAAAGCACCAAACAAACATTTTTTGAAAAAAAAGTGTTGACGCAAGAAACGAAAAACAGTTTAATACGCCCCGTCTTCAAGACAACGCGGTGAAAGCCCAAGTTTTGCAAGTACGCCCAGATAGCTCAGTCGGTAGAGCAGGGGATTGAAAATCCCCGTGTCGGTGGTTCGATTCCGCCTCTGGGCACCATCATTTTGAATTAGTGATATGTTGATAACAATCATTAATTCGGTGCCAAGGTAAATAATTCTTAGAATGTATTTATCGCACACAGTCTTTGTGTGCCGACTTAGCTCAGTTGGTAGAGCAACTGACTTGTAATCAGTAGGTCGCCAGTTCGACTCCGGCAGTCGGCACC
>NZ_JAUOPD010000023.1 GCF_030546745.1 Thalassotalea sp. 1_MG-2023 | reverse complement strand
TTGTCATATTAATACCTAATCAGTTGCGGTGATTCTATCACCTCTAATTAGATGGCCAAATTTATTGTGCCACTACAGTTGGTCATTTATCAATTACAAAAATGAGTGACGGTTATATTCAAATGGACTTTCCAAGTAGACCTCCTGCATTAGTGACTGACGTGCCGCTTGCATTGCTAAAGGGACTTTCAATTAAGCCTATTGAAGTGTTGCAAAATAACCAAGCATACTTTGTGGTTTACGAAAACGAAATGGATGTAATTTCAGTGGTCACTAATAATGATTTATTAAAACAACTAGCGCCATACGATGTTGTTGTCACCGCTAAATCAGAAACATATGACTTTATTTCACGCTATTTCTGGCCTGCAAATGGTGGGGATGAAGACCCTGTTACTGGCTCTATTCATACGGGGTTAGCTCCATATTGGGCAGAGAAGTTGAACAAATCATCATTAGTCGCTTATCAAGCCTCAAAGCGTGGTGGCGAAATTATATGTAATGTTGGTAAAAATAGCGTTCAATTATTAGGTAAAGCTGTGCAGTATTTAAAAGGTACCATTACGGTATAAATTTACCTATGAATAGTAATAGTTGGTTTAAAAGCTGTTCATGAAGCAAGTGCAGTTGAGTTGTCAAAACCATTAAAGTGTTAGAGGTGAACCTTAACTAAATCAAACAAGATATTTCTTGTTAATCACAGCTATTATTAGCGAATAAAATAAATTAACCACGATAAAACAATCGATAAACCGAATCGCACCATTAATTAATTACTATTCACGATTCTGTTCAATATTTCCAATGCAGACATTAGCAACATAATTTGTAAGACATGTCTTACAAGGTCGTGAGATATTGAGTTATTTATCGTAGTTAAGTGGAAATAAATTTTCATTACTTATTGTTATAAAAAGACTTTTTATATTAATATTTATTTTACATCTACTTTACAAAAATTTTTATGTGAATAGATTAATGAAAAATAACTGTGTCAGCGTATTATTAATCATGTCAGGAAGACATTGACTAGGAAGGTCAAGAGCATAGCGCTCTCAAGGAGATACCCTAGGATGGGGTTATTGAAGGCCAAATGGATTTGTATTAAGGATGAACGCTGAAACACGGATAGTTAAGGACTTTGTTGTGGCTTAGGAAAGCTACTTAGAAGGAACTTGAAGGACGTTAATGGAATTAACCAGGAAAGGCTAAGGATAGCTGTTTAAGGATGAAGCGGGATACTTGAATGCAGGATGCATACAGCTAGTTAGAGAAGTGCGGCTCATGATGAGCCGCATTTTTTCTTTTTACTGCGGTAATTTCTTATAGCACATGCATGCTACCATTGAATGTGCTTAATCGTATTATCCCTAACACACTTATACCACATTTTTAATGTCATCAAAGATTAAAACACCGACAGAAAATCGTCAGGGGTTTATTCATATTCAACAGCGTAGGTTTCTTCATAGCTATGTGAATAGAGTTCAAATAAATTACCGAATGGATCTTCTAAATACACCATTTTAGCAGGTTTACTATCATCTTCAGGGTGGTAACGCATAATATCCATACGTACTTTACCACCAAAGGCTTTGGTGCGTTCTATTACACTTTCAAAGTCATCTGTTTGTAAACAAAAATGGAAAATACCAATACGAGAAAAGTCAACAGGGTGACGTTCTTGACGATCTTTCATTTCAAATAATTCTACACCAATACCATCTGTAGTAACTAAGTGAGCAATATTGAACCCTTTAAAGCCAGGGCCAAAAACCGCTATACACATTCTACCAATTGCTGTTTCACGTTCTTCAATGACTTGCGTGTTATCCATAATTACTTTGAGGCCGAGTACCTTGGTATAAAACTCGACCGCTTTGTTCATATCACCAACCATGATGCCTATATGATTCATTTTCATTATCTTCTCCCGATCTATTTCTTCACTTATGATTTTGATGGGGTAAGTATATTGAGTTAATTTAATTAACAAAAATTATCATATATAATCAAAATAATAATATTTTGTTATTATGGTGGCATTTTGTTAAACCCTAACTGGCTTAAAACGTTCGTTACGTTAATCGATACTGGGCATTTCACTAAAGCAGCACAAAAGTTGTATATGACACAACCAGGTGTTAGCCAGCATATTAGAAAGCTTGAAGAAGCGTGTGAACATCAACTTATTCGTAGAGATAAGAAAAGTTTTGATATAACAGAACAAGGCCGATTAATTTATGATTATGCAAAGCAACTGTACAAGAATGAACAGCAGATACTTGAACAGTTAACGTTTGATGATCCATTTTCAGGAAAGTGTACATTAGCATGCTCTGGTGCACTTGCGTTGATTTTATACCCGAAGTTGTTAACTATTCAGTGTCGTTATACTGCACTTATCATGCAACTTAAAGCGGCACCAAATGAACAAATTTTAACGGAAGTAGAAAGCGGGGAAGTTGATCTTGGCCTAGTTACCGACGTGCAAGACAGAAGGATGCTTGATGTTCAAAAGGTTGGTCAAGAGCAGCTTTGTTTAGTGGTTCCGGCTGACATTAATACTGACGATGAAGTTGATACAGAAGATACCTTAATGCGCCTAGGCTTAATTAGCCACCCTGATGCAACACATTATTTAACGCGTTATTTTGCACAAAACGATCAACTTATTAGTGTTGATTTTAATGTAGAGAAAATACCTGTGACCGGTTATGTAAACCAAATTAGCCAGATTTTGGCTCCTGTCGCGAGTGGTTTAGGTTTTACCGTGTTACCTAAAAGTGCTGTTGATAGCTTTAATGCTCGAGAACAATTAAAAGTATTGGAAACTAAAAAACACGTTGTAGAAACACTATATATTGTGAAAAAGCGTGGTAGATCGCTACCTAAACGTTTTGATTTAATAAAAACGATGCTAGGGGGGTATTTTGAAAAAAGTGTTTTTGAGACACGTAACGAACCATAAAAGTTGTGGTATTTGTAAAGATAAAACCAAAGTCAACAAAACAACCTTGTGAAAAACGGGGGGAGGAAATGATCCATCATGCGGTTGTGTTACTGTATTTGAGTTATTAGCATACAAAACAATAGCTTTATATTAAGTGTAGTAACTCATATGGGGGCTTAGGTGATACATAATCTGATAGACTGAGTGGTAGTTTGTAAAAGCTGACGTTCAGATTCGGTTATTGAACCATAACCATTAGTCTCAAGTTGCACGTTTATCATTAAAATAACAGAGATTGGTTGGTTATTGGCCCCCAAAACCGATATTCATAATATTATTTGACTATATTTCGATACTCGACATCATTAAACTTAAAAAGGAATTAAGCCGATGAAATACGTTTATACATTGTTATTATTGCTCACCATTTCATATCCAATATTTGCGTCAAACCTAGAATTTGTTGGAAAGCCAGCGAAAGTAAACGTTGATATTATTAGACAGCACCCTGAAAAAGGGCGTTCTACATTAATTCAAAAATTGTACTTTTCGGGAGGAACAAAGCTAGATTATTGCTCTATTGGCTTTTTCCATAAAAGTTTCATTTTTAATACGTTAGATTCAGAAACATTAACAAAAACGGCTAAAGGGTTAATGCAAAATATCAGAGGGCTCAGAGCTGTCGATATCAAGCTATCCGGTATAAAACAAGATAATACGTTTAATGAAGGTGGTTGTTCGTATCGTGATCTAGTCATAGTGGGCCAAACAGATTTTGTGTTGTATAAACAAATAATGAGTGAACCAATTGAAGTTCAAGTTATAGGCAGTAGCGAACTATCGACAGATAGCCACATAGGTATTGTGTTGAGTGCTTCAGGTAGAGTTGGTCCAAGGGTTGATAAAGAAGCGATGAGCAGAGACTATACTCACCATTTAACTTTTAAGTATGATGAAAACACCGATATCCAGCTTATTGATCATTGTGGAAATGCCATGTTTTTAAAAACTTTTTCGTTTATCCCTAAATTTGGCAAAGATGAAAAAAGACAATTGCGAGACATGAAAAATGATATAAGGGCTTTAAGGGGCTTAAAAGTAAAAATTAGTGGAATTAGTAAAGTGTTTGATAAAAATTCAGGGAAGTTTATTTGTAAATATCAAGAAGTTCAAAAATTGTCAGGAACTGACGCTTGATTTTCTCGCTAAGGGTGCCAGCAATACGCGCATAAGACCTCTACCCAAAAAGCCGGCTTAATAAAATGTATAACCGACTCATTTGGCAATGCATCGGGTAATAAAAATCGAACAGTATTACTCCCTAAATGCCTGCATTGCGCTGAGAGTTCAACCGATGAATACAACACATTGATCAAACCTTATAGGCGTATCAAGTTGAGACTAATTCACATCAAGGTAACAGTTTTGCGTATTCGTTACTTTTACCTATTATTGCTTGCGTACCTTTTAATGAAAAGTCGTATCCACACAAGGTAAAGCTGCCTCGATACACAATATTGTTTAAAATATCTGGGCTATCTAACGGTGAAAAATATGCAATATAGGTGTCTTGATTTTCTACTGTTACTTGTAACGGTCTGAATGTTTTTTGATTGTTAAAAGTTAAATGACTGCAAGATTTATCGCCTTGTCCGGTTTTTAGTTCCCAAACGGTGTTTTGCTCTACAATATCGGCCTGCCAACTTATAAATATTCCTTCGTATGCACTTAAACTTAATGTAAATTCATCGGGCAGAGCAATTGGGTTGAAGCGTTCTAGAGCCTCGCTATTAAGTTCAGGTTCAGTAGAGACTAATGGCTCAGGTTCTTCTGGTTTATTGTCAATGGATAACAAACTCGTTATTACAATGCCTAAAACGACTATTGCAGCTAATGCACTCAGCGTATATTTGCTGTTTTTACCGAGTAACTTAGCCCTGATCAGTTCACCTAAATCACTTGTACTATTTGTTGGTTTAGCTTGATACGCTTGATGTTGATAGTGGTTAGTTGCGAGTTCCGCCTCTGCAATTAATGGCTGATTAACGCCACCAATGTTGGGCTCAACACGACTCTGATTGGCTTGTACTTGTTTATCTTTATAAATAGATAAATCCACAGGTCCAGCATAACCAAGAATATACTTTCTGCGGATGTTTTTTGCTTTACCTGGATATGTAAGCAACAAAGACGCTAATGCCAAAGGTAACAATATTAACCAATATAATGCGGCAATATCGATAAAGATCATTAAACATGCTGAAAGCAAAAAGCTAACGGCAGGAATGTACAACCATGGGCCATGAAGCTGTGCATCAGCTAAGCGGCGTTTACTTGAATAGAAAATAATAATACTACCTAGAACTGCGCTAAACAGTTTTATAGTAATAAAAGCATGAAACATTGCTGAAAAAAGTAAAAAACATACATGGCTTGCAAGAATAATAACGCTAAAGCGTATTCTATTATCAACACCATGTTTACAAAAAAGAGATAAAAATAACGGCACAAACTCTCCAAATGAAACGCTTATGAGGATTGAAATAAAGCTACCGCAAGGGTAATCATTTTTTATGTAAATGTCAGCGAAATTTTTACTATTCATACAGAAGTTTATTTTTTCGTTTAATCTTTGTTCGATATTGAAAAATTTCCGTGATGCTACTTTTGGAAGGTAAGCCTGTGAGATATTTCTTACGATAATGTCAGATTTAGAGATAGAAACTGTAAGTTAATAACTTGTATGTTTATTAAGTTGTTGAATTTAAATGATTAAATGTTTTTTTACTTTAATGTGTCTATAATTTTCAGGCATTTTTTTATTTTCGTTGGTTTTCCATTTGTATCGTTTTGCTAGAATTAATCATGTCAGGAAGACAAAGCGAAAAGGAATTTTGCATTAGGGACGATGAAGTAATAATTGATAATGGATAATCAAATAACTGTTATGGCTCAGTTTAAAAAGGAAAGCAAACGGAAAATTTACAGGGGATGTTTACTCAAATAATAGTAGCAGGACGCTAATAAGGATAACGTTTCAACAGGATGTTGATACAGGGAACAACTATTATTTGTACGAAGGAGCGTTTGTAAAATGAGTATGGACACTCGTCAAGAAGACACTGAGCAATAGTTCAGGTACAGGACGTACCAGAGCATAGAGTAAAAGCGACATTATGTCGCTTTTTCTTTTTGCTTTTCTGGCAAATCAGGGTATTAACCATCAACTTTTTTGCTGTGTATAATCAGGTACCGTATTAAATACGATGGGCGGGCGTTATGATGTTTTCTAGCTTTAAATTCGCCATTGATAACACTCCTGTATACGTTGACTCTCCATCACCGCTAAACTCAAAATCAAATACGCATTGCCAATAAGGTCCATATCTTTTTGAAAATGAAAGTTTAGTCGTGCGTCTAGCAACAGATATAAATTGTAAGCCTTCTTGCTGGCAATAGCGGTCAACATGTTTTTTGGCGGTTTCAGACACTTTGCGTTGAAAAATAAAGAACCAAAAAATGAGAAAAATTAAAATGATAATGTAAAAGTCGCCCATGATGTTCCTTAATTAAACAAGGTGCCAATTGCTTTGGCAAGCGCAGGGCTACGTTCGGTATCCCGCATACATTGAAAGAGATAAGGGCGAACACTGGGGATCGCAACTAAATCTTTAAATAGAGCGGCAAACATATCTGGAGCTTTTCGTACTAACGTTTCTAAAAAAACCAGACAACGGTCTTTATCAGCAAGTATTTGCCAGCATCTACCAGCTAAAATGACAAGCATGTCAGGGGCAAGTGTTTCATCAGTTAACATCTGATCAATATAGTCAACCACGTATGGGTGTTCGGCACTTGTGGCTAAAGCTCTAAACATTGATTGTTGTGTTATCGCACTTTCAGTGTTTTTTAAGCGTTCAATAATGGCTTGAATCACATTTAAAGGCAAGGTGATATTTTCAAGTGCACTACACAATGGTTGTAATACGTTATCTGGTAGATGAGGTAAAGCTGCAATAAGAAGGTCTTGATGATTATCGTGGTTAAAACGTACAGCAAAGTCAGTAATACCTTGCGCACCTATTTGCTGCCAATTTTGCCATTTCTGCTCTGATAAATATGTGACAACCCCTTGGTAGTACTTACTTGCAGGCTGTTTTAATTCATCGGTGAGAAAACTGTTAAGCATGGCAAGTTTGTATTGGCTTGGCGTGAAAATATACGGGTTGTTCTTCAGAAGCTCTTCTTGTTTTTCTGTTGGATTTACTGATAAATCAGTGCCTAAAGCTTCAACAATGATGGCAATAAAATGATTTCTGGCCCCTTGGTTAATCAATCCTCGTTCATCAAGGGGTAATTTGATAAACCATAAGTAGGGGCTTGCTGATTTTTGTTGCCAAAAACAAACGGCAAAGTGTGCATGACCTTGAATAGGCGTAGGGTGAGGTAATTGATTGTGTTCGAGCTTTTCGAAGATCTCTTTACTCAGTTTTTCTACTCGTCGACCCAAATCATAAATGCGATATTGGCATTGGGATAAAGTGAGTAATTCGGTGATTGTTGCAATGGTGCTCATAGGAAAAATAACTCTCGAAACGTGCGCGTATTATAGAGATAATACACAACAAACTAAACATTAGGCGGTAACTTTTTGTCTGCGATTATTACTGAAAAACCTGAATTGACAATATTATACCAAGATCAGTATCTTGTAGCGATTGATAAACCGGCAGGTTTGTTTGTTCACCGAAGCTTTCTAGACAAAGACGAAAAGTACTTTGCGTTGCAGTTATTAAGAGATCATTTAGGCCAATATGTTTACCCTGTTCACCGGTTAGACAAACCAACATCAGGGGTGTTGTTGTTTGCACTATCAGAAAATGTTGCCCGAGAAATAAATAGTGCTTTTCAAGAAAAGCGAATGCACAAAACTTATTATGCGTTGACTCGTGGACATCTTGAAGGAGAGGGGAGAGTAGATCACCCTATAAAAATAAAGCTAGACAAAATTGGCGATAAGTTTGTTAACAAAGATCAAGAAGCAAAAGATGCAATTACCGATTATCAAAGTGTTGCAACAGCTACGTTACCAATACCGTTAGGAAAGTATTCAACAGTACGTTATTCATTGATTAAACTGTCTCCTCAAACTGGTAGACGGCACCAAATTCGTAGACATTTAGCGCATTTAAGACATCCGATAATTGGTGATGTAAATTATGGTGACAATAAACAAAACCCATTTTTTTATCAGCACTTTGGTATTAAGCGGTTAATGTTGCATGCGCAATCGTTGTCATTTATTCATCCGATAACTAACCGTGAGGTAACAATCAAGGCTTCATTTGACCAACAATGGGAGAAGGTGTTTCACACGTTGAATTGGCCACAGTCGCTTATCTAAACTACTCTGGGCCACGAATTGCGGCTGCATTAATATCTTTAGCAATTAATGTTTGGTAGTAGTTAGGAATGCCATTACTGCTGGTAGAGCCTGTGATTGAAATAGGACGCACAAAAGTCGTGGTATCTAACGTATGTTGCATCTCTGTTTGATAGTTTGCAAAGGCAAGCATGATACGCTGGTCTGTGGTTATTGGACGCTCGAGCAATGACATCATTAACTGGTGATCTGATACGAGTGGTTTTTTGTCAATATATCTTACTTGAGGCTCTGTGCTGCTACATGCCGTGCAAAGCAGTACTGCGGTTACCATTGCCCATTTGATCACATTCATAATTCTACACCTAATTTGAAATACAATGTGCTATCGCAAAGGCTATGCCAGAAGTGTTTTTGTTTGTTTATTAGTGTTTGATATTTCTTTAACTTATTGAATATCAAGATTAATAAATGCAGTGTTGTAGGAGGGTTTAACGGTAAAAATTAAGAAAATGTTTGTGTAAACACTTAGTGTCAAAAAAATAACGCCTTTACTTTTTATCAAAGAAAGGCGTTAGATACGGCTTATAAATTAACGATTATTCTTCACTTACAGAGCGTAAAAGTGCGTTAATACCGACTTTCGCTCTTGTTTTAGCATCTACTTTTTTAACGATAATCGCAGCGTACAAGCTGTAAGTTCCACATTTTGAGGGTAAGTTACCTGGCACAACTACTGAGCCCGCAGGTACACGACCATAATGAACTTCACCGGTTTCACGATCATAAATACGGGTACTTTGTCCGATATATACACCCATTGAAATAACAGCGCCTTCTTCTACTACGACACCTTCAACAATTTCTGAACGAGCACCAATGAAACAGTTATCTTCAATGATCGTAGGACCGGCTTGTAAAGGCTCAAGAACACCACCAATGCCCACACCCCCTGATAAATGTACGTTTTTACCAATTTGTGCACATGAGCCAACAGTAGCCCATGTGTCAACCATACAACCTTCGTCTACAAATGCGCCAATGTTGATGTAGCTTGGCATCACTACAACATTTTTACCAACGTAACTACCTGTTCTAACTGCTGCCGGTGGTACAATGCGTACGCCTTCTTGAGCAAATTTTTCTTCCGTGTAATCGCTATATTTTAGAGGAACTTTGTCATAAAATTTGCTTTCCGCACCGTCTATAATTTCGTTATCCCAAATACGAAATGACAGTAAAACAGCTTTTTTAAGCCATTGATGAACAACCCATTCACCGGCAATTTTTTCTGCAACACGGGCTGAACCATTGTTTAATGCTTCTAAGGCATCAAGAACGGCATTTTTTATTTCCGTTGAAACGGTCGCAGGCGTTATGTCCATGCGCTGTTCGAACGCCTGTTCAATGATCGATTGTAATTCTGACATAGTTTTTCCTAATATTGGTTAATACTAACTATCTAATTCTTCTTTCAATTTTGCTGTTAATTGCGCTTTATCTTCTTCGGTTAGCGCCTTGTTTTCAGCGTTTGAGATAATAAAAACGTCTTCTGCTTTTTCACCAAATGTAGTGATTTTAGCTGAATGAATATTAATTTTACAAAGTTGAAACACATCTGCAAAATCAGCAAGTAACCCAGGTTTATCTAAGGCGACTATTTCGAGTAATGTGCTACGTTGTGTAGGTGTTTCAACAAAGCTAATTTGTGTAGGGACTCTAAATTGTTGTAGTCGTTTTGTTCTTGGTTTTGATGTAAATTCAATGGTGCCTTGGGCCAATACGTTTGTTAAGGATTGGCCTAATTCAACTGCTCGGTAACTATCGTCGATAGCGTTACCTTGCTGGTCTAAAATCACAAAAGTATTAGCGGTATAGCCTGCTTTACTGGTGATGATCTTTGCATCATGAATTGAAAAACCTTTAACACTTAATAAGGCAACAATTGTTGCAAAGATATTTGCTCTATCTTTGGTATAAACAAAAACTTCAGTGCCGCCGCGATAAGGGGTAGGGCTGATCAATACTAAAGGCTGATCACGGTCGTGTTTTAAAATATGCGAGCAATGCCATGAAATTTGCACAGGCGCATAACGTAAGAAATAATCTGCTTTAAATTCACGCCAAAGCGTTTTAATTTCAGCTTCGTTAAAGTTTTGTGCTAATAATAATTGTGTAGCGCCTTGTTGGTTTTCTCTAATTTGTTCACGTAAATCAACGGGCTTTTCTAAACCAAGTCTAAAGGCTCTTTTTGTTGAAGAGTATAATTCTTTTAATAAATTCTCTTTCCAACTATTCCATAAACTTTCATTGGTTGCTCGCATATCAGCAACCGTTAAACAGTATAAGTAATCAAGGTGCGCTTCATCTCTAACAATGCTAGCGAAGTTTTTGATCACTTCTGGATCTGAAATATCGCGTCTTTGTGCTGTTACAGACATTAATAAATGATTTTTAACCAGCCAAGAAATCATTCTACCGTCGTGTTTATTTAGTAAATGATCATGACTAAATTGTAGAGCGTCAACAGCCCCTAATTCAGCATGGTCACCACCTCTACCTTTAGCAATATCGTGAAAAATGCCAGCTAAAAATAACACTTCAGGTTTTCTGATCCGTTGTACTATTTGGCTACACAACGGAAATTCTTGAGAGTGCTCTTTTAGGGTAAAACGATAAAGATTTTTCAATAAACGGTAGCTATGTTCGTCGACAGAATATGCATGGAATAAATCAAACTGCATCTGCCCAACGATATTACGCCAAGCAGGAAGGTAAGCACTCAAAATTGAGTGTCTGTGCATCAAAGAAAGGGGCAAACCGAGCCCTCGAGGATGTTTGATTATCTCTAAGAAAATTTCTCTACATCGGGCATAATCCATCAATCCTGAAACTAACCGCCTGCGTGCATTTCGCATTAATCGTAGCGTTTCAGAATGTAAATCAATGATTTCTTCATGTTTAGCAATTAACAAAAACATTTCCATAATGTTTATGGAACGCATAAAAATATGCTTATTTGTTGCTTTTATATAACCATCTAAAATAACAAAATCGTCATTAAGTATGACTTCTTTATTATGCTTTTTATCACGAATAATAGAGTAATCAAAATGTTGTAATAACATTTTATTAAGCTCAGCAACGCGGCCGATTATACGATAAAATCGTTTCATCATACGTTCAACAGCAACTTTACCTTGATCACCAAAGCCAAGTAATTTAGCAACATCAGCTTGATGATCAAACAATAATCTGTTTTCACTACGGTTTGCGATAAAGTGCAGGGCACAACGCATACGCCACAAGTAATTTTGACACTCAAGTAGTTCGTTGTATTCGTTGTTGGTTAGGTATTTGTGTTCTACTAATTCTTCGAGTGAATCTGCATTAAAATGACGTTTAGCAACCCAACCAATGGTTTGAATATCTCTTAGGCCACCAGGGTTAGCTTTTAAATTAGGCTCAAGGTTATATGAAGCACCATTGTACTGTTTATGACGTGCTAATTGTTCTTCACGTTTGGCTACAAAAAATTTCTTTGATGTCCAAAATACATCTTCATTTAATAAGGGTTGTAAATGCTCTGTGAGTGCATTGTTACCGCAAACTTTTCGCATTTCCATTAAATTTGTCGCAACGGTTACATCATTTACAGCTTGTTTTAGGCATTCTTTTATACTGCGAACACTATGACCAATATCGAGTTTAATGTCCCACAGTTGGGTGATGAAGGCCGAAATTTTGTCGGCCAAATCTTGAGGTAGATCTTCTTGGGTTAGCAGTAGAATATCTACATCTGAAAAAGGGTGCAATTCACCTCTACCATAACCGCCTACAGCTAATAAGCTTAACTGGTATTCATCAAGTTGATGTTGTGCCCAGAGCTTCGTCAATACTTTATCGACAAAGTGTGCTCTTGCATTCAGTACAAAACTTACATCTTCGCTGATAAATTGCTCTTTTTGCCAATGATAGAATTCTTCATTTAGTTGGCAAATATCAACGGTGTCAATGCTTGGAGCGCTAATACAAAGGCGATCGGTAAAGCATTGAGGAACTATACTTTCATCAAGCAAAATTGCACTCTCTTATAAGTTAACGACTGAATTAGTTATGTAAAACTCTTGGAATAGACTCTTCTTTACGTAAAGTAAGAATTTCACAACCGGTTTTAGTCACCACTATAGTATGTTCCCACTGTGCTGACTTTTTACCATCTATGGTATATACCGTCCAGTTATCTTGTTTATCTAAAACCGTATTGGCACGACCAAGGTTGATCATGGGTTCAACAGTAAAACACATGCCTTCTTGCATTTTTGTTTTGTCATTGTTTTTATAATGCACAATTTGAGGTTCTTCATGAAATTCAGTACCAATGCCATGACCGCAATATTCCTTAACAATCGAATATCGGCCTGACTTTTTAATGAATTTTTGTATTGCGCTACCAATTTCACCAAAAGTGTTTCCCGGCTTTACTTTTTTTAAGCCAACATAGAGTGCTTCTTGAGTAATACGGCACAGTCGACTATCTTCCGGTGAAACATCTCCTACTAAAAACATTTTACTGGTATCACCGTGAAAGCCATCTTTTATCACGGTTATATCGATATTGATAATATCGCCATCTTCTAGTGGAACATCATTAGGAATACCATGACATACAACATGGTTAACTGATGTACAAATTGATTTAGGAAAACCATGATAATTCAGCGGGGCCGAAATAGCCTGTTGCTCATTCTCTGTGTATTGTGCACAAATAGTATTTAACTCGTCAGTAGTAATACCTGCTTTTACATGCGGCTCAATCATTGTTAAAACGTCTGATGCTAGCTTACCAGCTATGCGCATTTTTTCTATTTCTTCTAGGCTTTTAATATTAATGGTCATTAAAGTCTCAATATATGCCAAATTATGGGTCACGTAATAATCGTTCAGATTTTACATGGAATATTTTCACATTCCTACATTGAGTAACCCATTATTCACTTTTTTTTAAAAGTTTGACTATAGAATGAAGAAACTATTGTAATAGAGCATCTTTATTTACGTGATTTATTGATTATGGGAAAAACGTCAATTGGTAATATTGGTTGAAATCTTAGTAGTGGCTAATTAAGCGATAATGTTGTTAATTTAACGAATAAACGTGAAATTGACTATTTTAATTCTTAATTATCTTATCTAGATTATTGTTTTAAATAGTTATATTCTTTTGGTGTGTAATTTGCTTGAATCATTATATTACAATGAAATAGGACGTTCTTATGCCGGTGAAAATTGAAGATAGACCAACAGAAGCAGTTCGTGATGAAGTGATTGACCAACTCGTGATGAATTACAGTCATGGAAAATTATCATTTGAGGCTTTTGAAAGGCGGCTTGATATCGCAATGAATAGCCAAAATAATGTTGAAATAGCAGCATTAGCGGAAGATTTAGATCTAGAAGTAGATAAAGACTATGTTGAAAATAAACAACGCGACTTTGAACCACAATTTGCCCCTCATGACGGTGAAAATGTTGATTACATGGTGAATATCTTTGGTGGTAGTGATCGCAGCGGTTGTTGGTCTGTTGCCAAGGAATTAAGAACCATCAGTGTTTTTGGCGGAAGCAATATTGATTTTAGTGAAGCAGTATTTTCACAACAGCGTACAACGTTAAAAGTGTTTTGTTTATTCGGGGGGGAAAATGTTTATGTACCCGAAAATGTAAACGTTGTTTCGAAAGCTTTTTGTATTTTTGGTGGTGTTTCGAATAAAGCACCTTCATTTGGCCACAAAAACGCACCAACAATTATCATTGAAGGCTTTGTTGTGTTTGGCGGTGTTGATATTAAATTGAAACGTACTATTAAAGAGAAGTTTGTTGCTTTTGCTGACAGTATGAAAAAAATGTTTAATTAATCTGGTGAAAATAAACCCCAAAGACCTTCTACATGACCTTTGGGGTTTGATAAATTAAAACATTTTGCTTTGTTTAAGTCTGCTAAGCAAAATCACCGCAAAAAGAGCCGTATAAACGCTATAAATTACCACCATCCATTGTGGCATACTGTAACCTAAGAATTGCCAATCAATATCACTGCAACTACCATCAGCTCTAAATAGCGCTGGTAGCCATTCGTGTAATGGTGCCCATTGTGGAAAATTGGGTACTAATTCACAACCGTATAAAAACGCCATTGAAGCATTTTGCATATCAACATGTTCGTTAGCGATTAACAGACCCCAAATAGCGCCAGTCGCCCATAAACCATATGCAATCAAACGCCCGAAAACAGAAGAGCAAGTGAAATAACCAACGATCCCTGCAAACACAATGGCCCACATAGCAGCACGTTGATAGATGCACATGACACACGGCTTTAATTCCATCATGTACTGAAAATACAAAGCGGTAAACTCTAGTGACAACGCACTAATGAACAGTAATAACCAAGCGTTTTTATTTGTTGTTAAGCGACTTAAAAAATTCACAAGTATTCCTTATTGTTTTTTGAACGCTAGATTACCTTTAAGCGAATTTATTGTCATCAAGCAAATTGTAAATAGTTAATAAAAAAGCGCCTTTCGGCGCTTTTCACAGTTAATGTGCGCTTGAAGTTGCTTTACTATTGTCAGCAACATGATGCGATATTAAGCCTGCATCATAAAATTCTTGAGTTTTCCCTTCTAATAAACCACTTGAAATAGCTAATAAACCAACGATGGTCAACACAATTGTGTATGGAAATGCCATGATTACCATACGGCCGTAAGATAACCTAATAAGTGGCGCTATTGCAGAAGTCAGTAGGAATAAAAATGCTGCTTGTCCATTAGGCGTTGCAACACTCGGTAAGTTTGTACCGGTATTAATAGCCACTGCTAATAAATCAAATTGATCACGGGTGATCACCCCAGCTGACAGGGCTTTTTGTACTTCAGTGATGTAAACAGTTCCAACAAACACGTTATCACTCACCATTGATAAAAAGCCATTTGCTAAATAGAACATCACTAATTGCATATTACCTTCGAACGTTAATACCCAAGTGATAACTGGCGTAAAGAGTTGTTGGTCTATAATAACGGCAACGATGGCAAAAAATACGGCTAAAAGGGCAGTAAAGGGGAGTGCTTCTTCAAAAGCATGACCAATTTGGTGTTCTTCAGTGATCCCGGTAAAAGAGGTAGCAAAAATAATAACGGTTAAGCCAATTAAACCCACAGCGGCAAGGTGCAAAGCTAAACCCACAATTAACCAAATACCGACAACACCTTGCATGATTAATTTTACTTTATCTTTCTTGGTGCGTTTTTTAGATTGAGTTTTTTCATAGTCGATTAAAATTTGACGCACACTTTCAGGTAACGTTGAGCCATAACCGAACCACTTTAGCTTTTCAAGCAAAATGCAGGTAATGATACCTGAGATAAAAACAGGAATTGTTACCGGAGACATGCGAATGAAAAACTCAATGAAATCCCATCCCGCTTGTTGACCAATAATTAAATTTTGTGGTTCACCAACAATGGTGCAGACGCCGCCAAGAGCAGTGCCAACACCTGCATGCATCATTAAATTTCGTAAATATGCGCGAAAATTGTCTAAATCAAGACGTGAGGGTTCTTGAACACCTTGGTCACAAGTATGATCATGATCGTGTTGGTGATTATCCTTCCCAGATGCTACTTTGTGGTAAACCGCGTAAAAACCAACTGCTACTGCAATAATAACGGCAATCACGGTTAAAGCATCTAAAAATGCTGATAAGAAAGCACTGCTTACGCAAAACAATAAAGAAACGATTGTTTTAGAGCGAATCTTGGTAACAATTTTAGCGAAGAGAAATAGCAATAAATTCTTCATGAAATAGATGCCTGCCACCATAAAAATTAATAGCAGTAATACTTCAATGTTCGCTTGGATTTCATGCATGACTTGTTCAGGGCTTGTCATGCCAATAACAACGGCTTCAATAGCCAGTAAGCCACCCGGTTGTAGTGGGTAACACTTTAGCGCCATAGCAAGTGTGAAGATAAATTCAAGAACTAGGGCCCAACCAGCAAGGTAAGGACTAATTTGGAATAATATTGGATTGATAATAAGACAAGCAATAATGGCTTGCTTATACCATCTAGGGGAGTTCCCTAAAAAGTTTTGGTAAAACGCACTAATGGCTGATTGGTTCATCTCGGAAGAGCCTTTTTTCTAGGTTAGCTAAAAAATCGGCAGATTTATAACAGGGTCATATAGTGGTTGCAAAGACTATTTTCATCTAAACTAATTCTATTCGTAGGCAAGTGCCAATCTGTAATCTTTTATCGAGAGAAGAGCGATACTATAGGCTAAAAAAATAAAGCTCCTATAATGTAGGAGCTTTATCAAATGAACTGGTATTAAATTGCGCTATTACGCTAGATGTAATACAACAATAAATAGGCAACAAGTAAAATTGCCACCCAAACTACCATCGTATCAGTAAGCCAAAATCGAGCAAAGTAGCCTCTAGGTTCGTCTTTATCTGCATCGTATGAACGCTGTATTATATGCTTAATTGACATGACTACAGCAAGTTCAGCACGTTGATAGCTGTGGTTGACTGCACTGGCAACTCGTTTTATTACATTCGGTGCCAATTTACGGTAAAACCAATCTGCATCTAAGTTTGTTGATGGTAACTCAGGTGGGTACATGTTTCGTTGGTTAAGCCAAACAAAAGCAAGTGCAGAGAAAAACAACAATTGTAATTGCGTTAATACATGCGTTAAGTCATACGGTTGGTAGCTTGCTTCCCACGGTAGCAATGCATAAACCGTTTGTGCAGGGAATGAACCAATAACAACACAAGCTACGGCTGCTAAAGTCATGGCAATTAGCATATTCCGAGGTGGCTCTGTGGTTCTGATACCAGAATCATGGGCAAAGAAAGCAAAATAAGGAATTTTGATCCCTGCATGATGGAATACACCAGCTGCAGCAAACAATAATAATAACCAAACGACATCGTAGCCTTCAGCAACTGCCGCACTCATGATCATCGATTTAGAGACAAAGCCACTAAAAAGCGGGAAGGCTGAAATAGAGGCAGCGCCGACAATACAGAGAATGGTCGTTTTAGGCATGCTTTTATATAAGCCTCCTAATTCGGAACCATTTATTTTCCCTGTCATATGTAAGACAGCCCCCATCGTCATCATTAACAAACCTTTAAAGATAACGTCATTGAAAGCATGTGCAACAGCACCGTTTAACGCGACCGCTGTACCAATACCTATACCGACTATCATAAAGCCAATTTGGTTAATTAAACTGTACGCAAGTACGCGCCTTAGATCATTTTCTATTACAGCAAAGAAAATTGGAAAACATGCCATAGTGACACCAATCCAAACAAGTAATTCAGTACCAGGGTAGCCGCGAGCAAAAGCATAGACTGCAACTTTTGTCGTAAAAGAGGCTAAGAATATCGTCCCTGTTGGTGTTGCTTCCGGGTAAGCATCTGTTAACCAGTTGTGGAAAAACGGAAAAGCACATTTAATACCGAAGGCTAAAAAGATTAACCAAGCGCCGATTTGTGCAATGCCTTGATGTTCCAAACCAATCTCAGTAAATAACAAACTATTATTGACTTGAGCGTAAATAAGTAGCCCAGCAAGCAACATAACCCCTGAGAGCACTTGAATAATTAAATATCGTAAACCCGAAGCGTAAGCTTTATCCGTTCTTCTGGCCCAAATTAAAAATACTGAGGTAAGTGCGAGTAATTCCCAAAAGACAAAAAGGGTTAATAAGTCTCCGGCAAATACAGCACCAACAGCACTTGCTGCATAGGCTAATGCTGCAACATGTTGCAGGGTATCTTTAATATGTATCGCGTAAACAATAGCGATAAACGAAGCAATATGAAAAAGATAGCCAAACATTAAACTGAGCTTATCGACCTTTACGGGTTCTAAGGTATAGCCCATAAATTCTAATGACCAAAATACACCAGTATCTAAACCATAAATATTTAACGCACCAATAATAGGTACGATCAACATGACCGTGTTTCGTAACCAACCACGCAAAAACAAAGCGGCTAGCGCCCCGAATAATAGCGGTAAAAAGGGCGGAAGCAGAATTAAGTTATTCATCGTAATAATCTTCCTTACGCATTAAAAACTTTCTCATTTCCGTGGCGATCAATACCAAAACGACACAGCCAACAAAGCCATAAATAGCATAAAATGCAGGTATGTTTTCCCAATCATGGTAAATATGGCGGTTAACGACAAGATCAACAATCACGAGTAAAGCGCAAATAACATAAAAAACTCTTAACATTTTACGAATGTTTTCAGGCTTATCGAAGAAGCCACTTTGTTCATGGTTTTGCTCAGCCATTTTAACCTTCTCCATTTGTAGCAACGCCCGGAATAAGATTGATTAAATCAATCAAGGGCTGAGGATAGAAAAATAGTACAATACAACCTATAGATGTCACCGAAATAGCAATTAACATGGGTAAAGGCGCTTCTTGTGTTTGCTGCCAACTCCAGGGTTGGGTATCAGTACTTGTTTTATCAAAAAATGCCTTGATAGGTATAGGTAATAAATACGCTATATTAAGCAAAGAACTGATCATCAAGGTAGCAACAATTAATAGCTTATCTGATTCTAATGCACCAATGGTTAAATACCATTTACTCCACGTACCAGCCATTGGCGGTAAGCCAATAATACTAATTGCACCTATGGCAAACGCGGCCATAGTAATGGGCATTTTCTTGCCCAAACCAGCCATTTCTGAGATATTTTTTTTGTGGCATGCAACCATAATGGCACCAGCACAAAAGAATAGTGTAATTTTACCAACTGCGTGTGTTGCAATGTGCAGCGCAGCACCTGCGCTTGCTATAGAAGAGGCTAATAAAGCACCAACAACAATATAGCTTAGTTGACTAACAGTTGAGTAGGCTAACCTCGCCTTTAAATTATCTTTAGTCATGGCGATACATGAAGAAAGTAAAATAGTGGCGGCGCCAATATAGAGCATTATATCAGTGGTCGCCAACTCTTTAAGGTTGTCTAAACCAAAGATATAAATGACGATTTTTAACAGGCTGAAGACGCCAGCTTTTACTACTGCAACAGCATGCAATAATGCACTGACAGGTGTTGGTGCCACCATTGCTGCAGGTAACCAACGATGGAACGGCATAATTGCGGCCTTACCAATGCCGTAGCAAAATAACACTAATAAAATAGCCATTATCATTTTGCTATGCGAGCTATCAAAAACTCCACCAGCTTGGAAGGTTAAATTACCCGTTAAAGCATATGTGCCTATGACGGCAAAAAGTAAAAATAAAATTGATGTACTTAACAGAATGCCTAAATAAATGCGTCCGCCTCGTTTGGCTGCGTCATTGCCAGCATGAGTTACCAGTGGATAGGTTGATAAGGTTAATACTTCGTAGAAAATAAAGAGTGTTAACAAGTTTCCAGAAAAACAAATAGCCATTACGGAACTGATTGCCAAGGCGAAACAGCAAAAAAATCGCGTTTGATTATTTTCGTTGTGGCCACGCATATAACCGATGGCATAAATGCTGGTGACGATCCAAAGAAAGCTGGCTACTAGGGCAAACAGTACGCCAAGAGGTTCTACGGTGAAACTGATTGCTAACCCCGGAAACAAGTCAATAACGTGTTGCTGTAATACCACTCCTTGGAAGGTGTGGTCGGTAATGGCGAGTACTATGGTAAAGAGCACCGTCGCCGTTACTAACGTTATTGTTTCTCTTAAATTAGGGAGTTTACCTGCTGCAATCACAAGTAAAGATCCAATAAAAGGGACTAATATTGATAAACTAATCAGTAGTGACGGGTCTATATTTTGCCAGAGGTTCATAAGGCTACCCCCGCTGGGTTATATCCTTGAAACAGCCATTGCGATGCACTTGTTGCAGCTTCAACCGTTAAACCGGTATTAATACCAAAATAAATATTTGCTAAAACAAGTATCCACATCGGCATAAGCATTAACCACGGCACTTCTTTAATGTTTTTAGCACCTTGAGACTCCGGCGGTTCCTGAAAGTAAGCGGCTTCTAATACGCGGCCTATATAAACGACGGCTAATAAAGAGCCCAATAACACTAGTGCTGCAACTATCCATAGGTCTTGTTCTAACGCAGCGGTTACTAAATACCACTTGCTAACAAAACCAGCGGTTAGAGGCACACCTATAATGCTTAACCCCGCAATAGTAAAGGCTGCCATCGTAAGTGGCATCTTTTTACCTAAACCTTTAAAGGCTTCTATGTTAACTGAACCCATACGATAGAACACTGCACCTACCGCCATAAATAATGCGCCTTTCATTAATGCATGATTAAAAATATGAATTAACCCTGACATGAGACCAGGCACACTCACTAAACTAATACCAAGTACCATGTAACCTATTTGAGCAACACTACTGTAGGCAAGTAGTGTTTTTACATTACTTTGTACGGTTGCCATATATGAGCATTTAAAAATGGCAACAATAGCTAATACCATTAGAATAATTTCCATGCTCATTGTTTCGAATACATGTGATGCACCAAACACAGAAAATATGAAGCGTATCATCACGTAAACGGCAACTTTGGTTGCTGTACTTGCAAGAAAAGCTGTTACTGATGATGGCGCATGGGTATAAGCTGCAGGTAACCACATATGTAATGGGAAAAGGGCGAGTTTTAAACTAACTCCTACCATGATAAATGCAAGCCCTGTATTTAACGTACGATTGCTTTCAAAGGCTGCCATTTTCGTTGAAAGATCTGCCATGTTAAGCGTACCCGTTTTCATATAGAGCATACCAACCCCAATGAGAATAAAAGTAGCCCCTATGGTACCCATGACTAAGTAACGAAAGGTTGCTGTTAAACAACGGCGGTCAGATGCTAGACTCACTAATGTATAAGTCGCTAGCGATGATATTTCTAAAAAGACGAATAAGTTAAAGGCATCTCCGGTAATTAACATACCAGATAAACCGGTTAAACAGAGTAAATGCGCTGTATAATAAAGCGAATGATTAGAAGCATTGATTTCTTTTTCAATACTGTCTTTTGAATAGATTAGTACTAAAGTTGACATTGCACTGACAGCTAATAAAACAAACGCATTGGTGACATCAACGTTAAGCTCAATTCCCCAAGGAGGCGGCCAACCACCTAAAGCATAACTTAATGCGCCGTCGGAAAGTGTTGTCATCAACAGCTGCCATGACGCGATACAAGATAAAGCACTCACTAACGTTGCAAATGCCCATGTAAGCATTGAACGCCCTAAAATAAGCGCAATAGGTGCTGCAATCAGAGGCAGTATAATAGGTAGAGCGGCTAAGTGTTGTTCAATCATCAGATAGCATCATCCTTTTTTTCAAATTCATTTTCTTCAACCGTACCGTATTCTTCTTTAATACGCACAATAAGAGAGAGTGCGACTGCGGTAGTGGCAACACCAACAACAATGGCGGTTAAAATAAGTACATGTGGTAATGGGTTAGAGTATTGAGCAGCGCCTTCGGTTAAGATAGGTGCTGTACCTCCTTTTACTTTACCCATTGATATATAAAGCATAAAAACCGAGGTTTGAAAGATGTTTAAACCAACAACTTTTTTAACTAGGTTACTCGCTGAAATAACAATATAAAATCCTGTCATCATCAAGAATACGACGATCCAGTAATTGTAGTAATCTGCAATAAAACTCATTGAATATTTGCCCTCTCAATTTGGCTGTCAAAGGCATAAAAAATACTGAGCATTACGGCAAAGACTGTTATGCCGACCCCAAGCTCTATTAGAATAATGCCGTAATGTTGACCGGATAACGGGTTTTCAGCTAAATAATTGTAATCAAGAAAGTTGCCTCCCATTGCCATACTGTATACGCCAACGCCAGCGTACAGCAGTACGCCAAACACGGC
Source organism: Thalassotalea sp. 1_MG-2023 (assembly GCF_030546745.1). GTDB lineage: Bacteria > Pseudomonadota > Gammaproteobacteria > Enterobacterales > Alteromonadaceae > Thalassotalea_C. Next base: position 28,185 of record NZ_JAUOPD010000023.1, on the reverse strand, counting down.
GAGAATTCGCAAAAACTTAGGACCAACCACTTTAAAGACATTTGATAAACCAAAGACCAATGCATAAAGAATGAATGCTGCGGCCGCAATAACACCTGCTTGGAATCCGCCGCCTGGGCCAAAATCACCATGAAACTGCACATAAAGCGCAAACAAAATGATCATCGGAATGACAATCTTAGCGATAACTTGTAATACTCGGTGTGCTTTAATGCCAGATTCTGGGTTTTTATCTGCATCACGTTTTCTTAACCTTAACAATGACAGCACGCCAATCATCGCAGAAAAGACAACGACTGTTTCACCTAACGTATCAAAGCCACGATAACTCGCTAATACTGAGGTCACCATATTAGGCAAACCAATTTCTTTTGGAGACTCTTCAATGTACCTTGGCGCGACATGTTCATGAACGGGGTTATCAGCATGACCAAACGGAGGCATATCGAGCGTACCGTATATAAGGGCAGCGCCTGTAACAACAACAATGAGAAGAGGTAAAAGTTTTGATTTGGTAGGGGGTGTTTCAGTACGCCCAGTTATGGCGATAGTACCTAACATCAATACGGTTGATATGCCGGCACCTACAGCAGCTTCAGTAAATGCAACATCGACAGCATCAAGGTTAATAAAAATTAACGCAGACAAAAAGCTGTAAATACTAAAGAGCATGACAACCGCGAATAAATCTTTAAGAAAAATAATACGCAATGCGGTTAATGCGAGCATTGCGAGTAAGACTAAATCAATTAATAGTTCCATTAAGACTCAATCTCCTTTTTTTGCTCTTTCTCTGGCATGGAAAGTAAACCGCCATGTCGGGCTGACTTCGCAAGGACATGAGATGCCGTCGGACTTGTGATTAATAAAAAGATTAAAATAAATAATAATTTAGCAGTATTCAGATCTAAATTAGTCTGCAATATAAGACCACTAAGTACCAATATTGCTGCAATAGAGTCGGTAACACTGGCGGCATGAACCCGCGTAAAAAAATCAGGGAACTTAAAAAGACCAACAGCACCACTTAGTCCAAAAAAAGCCCCAAAGATAAGCAATACACCACTGACAATGTCGAGTAATAACATAAATTAACCCTTATAGGTGATGATTAGTCGATAGGTGCTGTGTATTCGAAAAAACGAAGTACAGCGACCATACCAATAAAATTAATCAGTGCATAAACGATGGCGATATCTAAAAAATCAGGTCGCCCCATGAGATAGCCAACAACGGCAATAAATAAAACAGTTTTAGTGCCAAACATATTAACACCGAGGATTCGGTCATAAACGGTATCAGCGTTAAATGCTCGTGCTAACGCTAAGGCCATGACCACTAAAATAGTAATACATACTGCGGCAAGAACGGTTGTCATTCGTTTTCTCCCCAAATAATTTTTAATTTATTTTCCATGTCACCTTTCTTGAGTCTTTCAATAGATTTTTTTTGCAGCGCGTGGACGGTTAATTCATCACCTTCTAAATCTACACTCAGTGTTCCAGGTGTTAACGTAATGGAATTCACATATAAAACACGAGAGTTATGCGGTACTTTACTGACATTTATTTTCGATAAAGAGGGGGAGACACTTTTAGAAGGGCCCCAAATAAGCTTGGTAACTTGTAGACTCGAACGGATGATTTCGCTAATTAACCATAAGAAGTAACGCAAAACTCGATACCCAGTGCTCACAGACTTTTCTTGTTGATCAACGTTATCCATGCGTTTAATCACAACAACAACAATTGCAACTGATATTAAACCGAAGGTGAGTAGTAAAGGTTGATAATACCCAGACAGCAGAAGCCAGAAACCGAAAAGTAATATTGCCCATTTCAACAGATGCATAATCGTGACCTTTTTGTTACCACTAAAACCTAACGGACTTCTAATCATTTTTATATTGAATTAGCTAACTCAACTACAACGTAAGGCACAGGCTTATTAAAGTAGACATGCGACCTGATAAATAATCTGCTAAAGGGTTATTTAAACTTGTTCGACTGTGTTGTGTGCAAATGTCGATATATATTACCTGTTAGCAGTAATTTATGTTGTATGGGTTAACGCTATTTCGTCGAAGGTTCTCGTTATAATGTTTATATTAGTTATTGTAAATTATACGAGTTTTCAGTTTATGTCTAATAGTATCGTTTGTAAAATAGATTCATTGTTATTATTTGTAGGTTGTTTAAATAATTGTGGTTAATGCTTGTAGATAATTTAATTAACCTATTGAAATTTAAGTGTTAAATGGTGGCTATGTTGATGCTTAACTATTACTGTCACTAATTTTCTTGTGCCAAAATATTCTTCTGGTACAATCAGTTCACTTTTAATTAACGTCGTTGCGTGGAGCCTTATGGTTATTAAAGCACATAGTCCGGCAGGGTTTGCTGAGCAGTATATTGTCGAATCCATCTGGAATGGGGGCTTTCCTCCAGGGTCAATTTTGCCTGCAGAAAGAGAGCTTTCTGAATTGATTGGAGTAACCAGAACGACACTTAGAGAAGTATTACAGCGATTAGCTCGCGATGGTTGGTTAACCATTAAACACGGTAAACCAACAAAAGTGAATAACTTCTGGGATACGTCAAGCTTAAATGTACTTGAAACACTTGCACAATTAGATCAAGAGGGCGTTCCTGACTTAGTTGATAATTTAATGTCAGCTCGCACAAATATCAGTGCCATTTATGTTCGTGGTGCCATCAGAAACAACCCTGAAAAAACCATTGAATTACTTGAAGCGTATAAAGATATTGAAGATACTGGTGAAGCCTACGCGGAATTTGATTACCAACTCAATAAAGAATTGGTTGTTGCCTCAGGTAACCCAATATATTTACTGATTTTAAATGGCTTTAAAGGCTTATATTCTCGTATTGGTAGTTTATATTTTGCTCATCCAAATGGTAGAGAAATTTCGAGGGCGTTTTACGATAAACTTATTGAACTAGCAAAAGAAAATAAGTTTGATGACTCAGTTTTAACCGTGCGTAAATATGGTGTTGAATCAGGAAAACTGTGGCTTGAGCTTAAAGATGATGTGTTAAAAGAGCTTTCTGCTTAATCGCATTGATAACATTGAAGATAGTAATGGCGAGCAACGAATAGTTAGCTCGCTTTTTCTTTTTCTACTGCAGGGCATTGTGCAATGACTTTTTCTTCACCGTGATGCTCTTCAACTAACTTAACGTCAAATTGCCATAAGTAATGTAAATGTTTCATGACCTCTTCGCTTGATTCGGCTAGCGGAATTTCACTGTGAGGTGTGTATTTTAGGGTTAATGACCTATCGCCACTGACATCTGCGTTTATTACTTGAATATTAGGCTCAATATTACTTAAGTTGTATTGATTAGAAAGTGACGTTCTTAATGCTTGATAGCCTGATTCGTTATGTATCGCTGCAATTTCAACAAAGTTTTCTTTTTCATCATCGTGTATATGGAAAAGTTTAAAATCACGCATCAATTTTGGTGATAAAAATTGACTAATAAAGCTTTCATCTTTGAAATTCTCCATTGCAAAGTGCAATGTTTCTAACCAGTCGCTGCCCGCAATATCAGGAAACCATTGTTTATCTTCTTCGGTGGGGGCTTCACAGATCCGTTTAATATCGATAAACATATTAAAACCAAGAGCGTATGGATTAATACCTGAATAATAAGGGCTATTGTAATCGGGCTGTGCAACAACATTGGTATGGTTGTGCAGAAATTCGATCATAAATTGGTCGCTCAATAATCCTTCATCATATAAGTGGTTTAAAATAGTGTAATGCCAAAAACATGCCCAGCCTTCGTTCATCACTTGGGTTTGTTTTTGAGGGTAAAAGTATTGTGATACTTTTCGTACTATTCGCACGATTTCACGTTGCCAAGGTTTTAGTAATGGCGCATTTTTTTCAATGAAATATAAAATGTTTTCCTGTGGCTCTTTTGGAAAGTTATCCGCATGTTTAGTCTTTATTTGTTTGTCAGCAGGTAACGTGCGCCATAAGGTGTTCACTTGAGACTGTAAGTATTGTTCGCGTGCGGTTTGACGCTTAAACTCTTCTTCGAGTGAAATTTTTTGTGGTCGTTTGTATCGATCAACGCCGTGATTCATGAGTGCATGGCACGCATCTAAACAAGATTCCACCTCATCTATTCCATATTTATGCTCGCATTTAGCAATGTAGTTTTTTGCAAAGAGTAAGTAATCGATTATTGAACTTGCATCAGTCCATGATTTAAACAGGTAATTTCCTTTAAAAAAGCTATTATGGCCATAACAGGCATGTGCCATCACTAGTGCTTGCATCGTGATTGAATTCTCTTCCATTAGATAAGAAATACACGGGTCTGAATTGATGACAATTTCATAAGCGAGCCCCATTTGACCTCGTTTATAGTTCTGCTCTGTTTGAATAAATTTTTTACCATAGGTCCAATGGTTATAGCCTATAGGCATACCTACACTGGCATAAGCATCCATCATTTGCTCAGCGGTGATCACCTCTATTTGATTTTTGTAGGTGTCTAATTTGTAATGTTTGGCAACACGAGCTATTTCTGTTTGATACTGATCTAATAGTTCAAAGGTCCAGTCAGGTCCATCAGATAACATTTTCTTCTTAACCATTTTAGCTTCCTCCAAAAAGGGCAGAGCATTACGCTACTTGTTGCGTGTTTTTCTTAAAGAGTTCTCTAAACACTGGGTAAATATCATCTGCTGTTTGGATATGTTGCATGGCAAAGTGTGTCTTTGCTTGCGCAACTTTTTCATATTGCTGCCACAGTGTTTGATGCGCTCGCTGGGTAATTTCAATATAGGAAAAGTACCGACAGGCGGGCATAATTTTATCCATCATTAATTGATAGCAATGTGGTGAATCATCTGCCCAATTGTCACCGTCAGATGCTTGCGCCCCATATATATTCCATTCTGTTGGGTTATATCTGTCATTGATCACTTCTACCATTAACTCTAAAGCACTTGACGCGATAGTGCCGCCAGTTTCTTGTGAATAAAAAAACTCTTGTTCATCAACTTCTTTTGCTTGAGTGTGATGGCGAATATACACCACTTCTATTGTGCTATAGGTACGCGTTAAAAACAGATACAGTAAAATGTAAAAACGCTTGGCAATATCTTTAGTTGCTTGGTCCATAGAACCAGAAACATCCATTAAACAAAACATCACGGCTTTTGAGGTAGGAATTGGCTGGCGAGCATAATTTCTAAATCGTAAATCGAAAGTATCGATAAAAGGTACAGCAGCTATTTTCTTTTCGAGGGCGTTTATTGCTTTTTTAACCGTTTTTATTTCTGATACGTGATCGAATGTGTCTGCTTCAAGGTCAGCAAGTTCTAATTGTAAGGCTTTTAATTGTTTTCTTTTTGAAGATGTCATTGCAATGCGACGAGCTACAGAGCCTTGTAATGATTTTACAATGTCGATGTTTGCTGGCACACCTTCAGCACAGTAACCCGAACGAACTGTTTTGTAATCAATTAATTTATTGAGTTGGTTTTTTTCCAGGTTAGGCAATTCAAGATCTTCAAACAGTAAATTTAAATACTCGTCTTTAGAAATTGAAAAAACAAAGTCGTCTTCCCCTTCGCCACTATTACTTGCTTTACCTTGGCCTGAACCTTGGCCACTTTGGGGGGGCGGACGTTTAATGCGATCGCCAGCGCTATATTGATCATTTCCTGGGTGCACTCGATCACGCACGCCACCTTTACCTTGATGAAATACAGGCTCAGAAAGGTCTTTTCGAGGAATGGTAATACTCTCACCACTTTCAGTGTCGGTAACGCCACGGTTATTAATAGCGCGCTCAACTGATTTTTTTATTTGTGACTTATAGCGTCGAATAAACCGTTGTCGGTTCACCGTACTTTTATTTTTACCATTTAACCGTCGGTCAATAAAGTTTGCCATGATTACTGCTCCTGCCAAACGCTAGTTATGAAGCTTTTCTTACACGTAAATACCACTCAGATAATAGCCTTACCTGTTTTTTGGTATAGCCTTTAGCCATCATACGCTTGACAAAGTCGTCATGTTTTTGCTGATCATCATTAGAGGTTTTTGCATTGAATGAAATAACCGGCAGTAGATCTTCGGTATTTGAAAACATTTTCTTTTCAATCACGGTGCGCAGTTTTTCATAACTGGTCCAATTAGGATTTTTACCTTTATTATTGGCACGAGCACGTAAAACAAAGTTAACTATTTCATTGCGGAAATCTTTCGGGTTACTGATCCCCGCGGGCTTTTCAATTTTCTCTAATTCATTGTTTAATGCTTCTCTATCGAATAATTGTCCTGTTTCGGTGTCGCGATATTCTTGATCTTGTATCCAAAAATCTGCATAAGTTACGTAGCGGTCAAAGATATTTTGTCCGTATTCAGAGTAAGACTCTAAATAGGCGGTTTGAATCTCTTTACCAATAAATTCAATATATTGTGGTGTTAGGAATTCTTTTAAAAAATTTACATAACGTTCACTGGTTTCTTTTGGCAGCTGTTCTCGCTCTATTTGTTGCTCGAGGACATAAAATAAATGAACAGGGTTAGCAGCAACTTCTGCGTGATCAAAATTAAAAACACGCGATAATATTTTAAAAGCAAACCGTGTTGACAGCCCAGACATACCTTCATCTACGCCTGCATAATCTCGATACTCTTGAAAAGATTTTGCTTTAGGGTCGGTGTCTTTAAGGCTTTCTCCATCATACACGCGCATTTTAGAAAAAATACTCGAGTTTTCAGGCTCTTTTAATCGTGATAACACACTAAATTGCGCTAATGTTTCTAGGGTATCAGGCGCGCATTGTGCGTGACATAATTCACTATTGGTTAGCAATTTTTCATAAATTTTAACTTCTTCAGACACCCGCATACAGTAAGGCACTTTAACAATATACACGCGATCTAAAAATGCTTCGTTATTTTTATTATTACGGAAAGTTTGCCATTCAGATTCATTAGAGTGAGCTAATAAAATACCGTCGAAAGGTAGGGCAGATAAGCCTTCAGTAGGGTTGTAGTTTCCTTCTTGGGTTGCCGTGAGTAATGGGTGCAATACTTTTATTGGCGCTTTGAACATTTCGACAAACTCCATTAACCCTTGGTTTGCTCTGCATAAGGCACCTGAATAACTGTATGCATCAGGGTCATTTTGAGCGAAATGTTCTAATTGGCGAATATCAACTTTACCTACCAGCGCAGAAATATCTTGGTTGTTATCATCGCCAGGCTCTGTTTTTGCTATTGCAAGTTGATCAAGAATTGAAGGATAGGCTTTCACCACATCAAATTTGCTTATGTCGCCTTTAAACTCATGCAAACGTTTGGCAACCCAAGGTGACATAATCGTGTTTAAGTAGCGTTCTGGGATCTGATATTCCTCGAGTAAAATTTTACCATCGGCGTTTTTATCGAATAAACAAAAAGGATGATCATTTACCGGACTACGTTGTCCGTTTGCGCTAAGTACATAAATAGGTTCTTGCTGCATTAAAGCTTTTAACTTTTCAGCAAGAGAAGACTTACCACCACCTACAGGGCCAAGTAAATACAGTATTTGTTTCTTTTCTTCAAGCCCTTGAGAGGCATGTTTAAGATAGGAAACGATTTGCTCTATTGCTTCTTCCATGCCAAAAAACTCTTTAAAGGCAGGGTAACGAGAAATGACGCGGTTTGAGAAAATACGTGATAATCGCGGGTCATTGGCTGTGTCGATCATTTCGGGTTCGCCAATGGCTGATAACAGGCGTTCTGCTGCACTTGCGTACGCCATTTTGTTGTCTCTACATAAAGACAGGAAATCTTGCACAGAACAAGTTTCTTCCTGAAGTTCATCATATCGAGATTGATAATGTTTAAAGATGCTCATAACCGTCTCCTCGAAAAATGTACTCGAATGCGGTGGCAAAGTTGCTATTAGCTAACGGGCTTTATTGTACGTTTACTTAGTGAAGCAATGCTTACCAAGGCATTTAAAAGCTTGAGTTTTTAAAGTTCTATTTTAAGCTTAGTACGGATTTTTTAAGATGATAGAATTTATCGGTAGAAGTTACATAATACTAGAGCATGTTGATCTTTCAAGTTTGTTTTTGCAGCAATTTGTTTGGTATTTATACAAGGCAGAGCTTGTGCCGTGTAGTTATTCTACTCAAATCAAGCGATAACATAGTAGAAATGCCAAATAGGTGCTGCCCGAAGGGTTCAACTAAACGCCTCCTGCTCTTTGTTACTTGAATTAACCATAGAATGACTATGCACAGAAGGCGTTTACCTTGAACAAAACTTAAACAGCAAAGATCAACACGCTCTAGTGAAATTAGAGATAAAAAAACCAGCGACAGTGCGCTGGTTTATCATTAACTTAAGTTAACTTAGGCAAAGTTTGCTGAAGCAAATTCCCAGTTAATTAATGCCCAAAAGCCTTCTAAATAGCTTGGGCGAAGATTACGGTAGTCAATGTAGTAAGCATGTTCCCATAAATCAACGGTCATTAAAGGTGTTAAGCTGTCATCAGTTAATGGCGTAGCTGCGTTAGATGTGTTTACAATATCAACGCCACCATCAGCTGTTTTTACTAACCATGTCCAGCTTGAACCAAAGTTATTCACTGCTTTTTCATTAAAAGCCGTTTTGAATGCTTCAAATGAACCAAACTTTGCATTAATTGCTTCTGCAAGTGCGCCTGTTGGCTCACCGCCGCCGTTAGGGCTTAAGCTATTCCAGTAAAAAGTATGATTCCAAATTTGTGCTGCGTTATTGAAAACACCGCCTTCTGAAGTTTTAACTATGTCTTCTAAAGACTTACCTTCGAAATCAGTACCTTCAATTAAGCCGTTTAATTTTACTACGTACGTATTGTGATGTTTACCGTAGTGATACTCTAAAGTTTCTTGTGAAATATGTGGAGCAAGTGCATCCATCGCGTAAGGTAATGCTGGTAACTCAATAGCCATTTATACTCTCCAGGAATTGATTAGAAATATTTATTTTGCCCTAAAATAAATTAGTGGTTTGAATTTAAAATAATCCGAGTAAAATACTCAGGTATTTTTAATTATGCATAGTGTACTCAAATATATAGGTATTGCTAGCCCAATTATCAAGGCTAAGCGCTTTTATTTAAATATTTTTATTATTAGTAGTTACATCATTGAATAATGATAATGTAATCTCCACTATGTATTGTGTTCGCGTAAATAGATAGAGGCATAAAATGGATACAGTAGAACGTATTAAACAGCAAATCTCAGAAAACAGCATTTTACTATACATGAAGGGTTCACCTAAGTTACCAAATTGTGGTTTCTCAGCTCAAGCGTCTCAAGCATTAATGTCTTGTGGTGAAAAGTTTGCTTATGTTGATATTTTGCAAAATCCTGATATTCGCAGTGAATTACCTATTTATGCCGATTGGCCTACATTCCCTCAACTATGGGTTGAAGGTGAGTTAGTAGGTGGTTGCGATATTATTATTGAGATGTATCAGCAAGGTGAATTAGCACCTCTAGTAAAAGAAGCAGCAGAGCGTGCAGCTGCAAATGAACAATCAGAAGAAAAATAATTTTCAGAACAGGTTGAATTAATTCCTGATGCCTCAATACTATTGAGGTATTAGTAAACATACATAAATAACATTGGAGAATAAAATGAGTGTATTAGTGGGTCGTCCGGCGCCAGATTTTACGGCAGCAGCAGTATTAGGTAGCGGTGAAATTGTAGATAGCTACACATTATCAGAAGCAATTAAAGGCAAAAAAGCTGTTGTATTTTTCTATCCTTTAGACTTTACATTTGTTTGTCCATCAGAGCTTATTGCATTCGATCGTCGTATTGAAGAATTCAAAAGCCGTGGTGTTGAAGTGATTGGTGTTTCAATTGATTCACAATTTTCACACAATGCATGGCGTAATACCCCAGTAAACGAAGGTGGTATTGGTCCAGTTCAATACACGTTAGTTGCTGATGTTAAACATGAGATTTGTCAAGCATATGACGTTGAACACCCAGAAGCTGGTGTTGCATTCCGTGGCTCATTCTTAATTGATGAAGAAGGCAATGTACGTCATCAAGTAGTGAATGATTTACCATTAGGTCGTAACGTTGACGAAATGTTGCGTATGATCGATGCTTTACAATTCCACCAAGAGCACGGTGAAGTATGCCCAGCTGGCTGGAATAAAGGTGATAAAGGTATGACTGCTTCACCAGAAGGTGTTTCGTCTTACTTAACGGATAACGCTGATAACTTATAATTTGCGTTAACGCTTTTTAAAAACCGACGCATAACGTCGGTTTTTTTGTGCCTTTGAAAAGCTACGTTATCTTATTTAGATAAAAACTAAAGGCTATTAGGAATTAAAGTATTAAGTTTACCAATAGTTGTTATTGTAATTTTTTAATGTAATTGCTGTTAAGCAAAATAGACAAATGCATCTATCATATAAGATAGTGCCGAACGTAAAGGGAAAACATGCAGTTACCACAGTCTATTTATGAGAACCTTCCTTACCTCTACTTTTTGATCAGTGGTGCGCTTTTAACACTCGGTGAAACAAGCCATGTATTCATTTTTTCAGCATTTGTTTTTTATATGGCGGCTTGCATTGTTTTGGTTAAAAGGTCGGCATTTCGTCGTTTAGATAAACAGTACCGTAAACAAAACAAGAGATGGTTACCTGAACTTATCTATGAATACTTACCATTTGTTTATCTTGCGGTTGGTATATTTTTATTGATGATTGGCACAAGTGATTTGCTCCAATTCTCTGCATTTGTATTGATTGTTTGGGCGGTAAGAAACTTAGTCTGCCGGCGTCATAATCGACAACGAAAACAGTCCTTGTTTTAATCGTTGCTAACAGGGTCAACTATTGAAGAGGAGGGTAATGGCCACCCACCTAGCTGTTGCCACTTATTTACGATATAACAATAAAGCTCTGCTGTTTTCTCAGTGTCGTATAGTGCAGAATGCGCTTCTTTGTTATCAAAGGCTAATCCGGCTGCTTCGCACGCTTTTGCTAATACGGTTTGTCCAAGCGCCAAGCCTGATAATGTTGTGGTATCAAAACTGACGAAAGGGTGAAAAGGGGTGCGTTTTATGGAACAGCGCTCAGTAGCTGCATTGACAAAGCCTAAGTCAAAAGCCGCGTTATGCGCGACCATAATGGCACGTTTGCAGCCAGCAGCTTTCATTTTTTTACGAATAAATTTAAACGTTTCTTTTAATGCTTCGCTTTCTAATACGGCAGCCCTTAGCGGATTAGTTGGGTCGATTCCGGTAAATTCTAATGCTGCAGGTTCAAGGTTTGCTCCTTCAAAAGGCTCAACATTAAAATGTATAGTTTCATCGAGTGATAACATGCCGGTTTCTTCGTTAAAGGAAAGCGTTGTAGCCGCTATCTCTAATAATGCATCTGTTTGCGCATTAAAACCTGCTGTTTCAACATCAACTACAACGGGAAAATACCCTCTAAAACGTTCTGAAAATTTATACGTTGTTGGCGTTTCAATGTTTGATTGCTGGTTACTACTGTTATCGAGCATTAATTTTTATCTTTGAACGTGTTTTGTGGCTATTATCGCAGAATTTTTTAGTGAAAACTAATTCAGTGTCGAATAAAACGTTATCAATTCGCAGTTTTACATCACTTGCGGTAAACTGATTATTAAGTTGATTGTTTTCTAGGCTTTGATTGTGTGAACTTTCAATGAACGTAATAAGATTCATGTTATAGATAGATAGATGAACATTATAAGCGGATTTTAGTCTGTACCCTTTCCCTGTTTATCTGTGTTGTTGTTATTAAATAATTTTTAAAGTAATTTTGAACCGTGCCGATATAAGTTTTAAGCCAAAAAATTGAATAGTGATTATGAAAAAAATACTTATTGCTGCCTCAATCGCCTTGTTTGTAAGCCAAGCTAGTGCTGGTATTCGACAATATCAAGCCGATATAGCAAGTTCTAAGTGGCACTTGGTAGATGAATCAAGGCTACAATGTACGTTATCGCACAGTATTCCCAATTATGGTGAAGCAACCTTTTCTGCGAAAGCCAATCGAAGTTCAAATATGCTTTTTGAACTCGATATGCTTGGTTTGCCCGATAACTATTCATTAGCTGAAGTACGTTCAGTTGCGCCTAATTGGCGGCCAGGTAATGCTGGCAGAACGCTCGCGAACATGAAGCTTCATAAACAGTTTTCTCCTGATCTTCCTAAAAAAGTTGCGTGGACATTACTTTCTGAATTAGAAAAGGGCATGTCACCGACCTTTTATTATAATGATTGGTACAACGACCGCGATAAAGTGTCAGTAGGGTTGTCAACTTCACGTTTTCATAAAGCATATCAAAAGTTTGTTTCGTGCGTGGGTAATTTATTAAATTACAGTTTTGATGACATTTCATATACGGTGTTAAATTTTGAATTTGGTAGCGATAAATTTACCAAAGCGTCGAAAAGAAAAATTAACATGATCAGAGAATATTTATCTTTAGATCAAGAGTTAGATATTGTCTTAATTGATGGCTTTACCGATAGTTACGGCGGAAGAAATACAAACTTAAAAACGTCCGAGAAACGTGCGAATAAAATACGTCAATATTTTATTGATAATGGTATTGAACCTAGCCGTATTGAAGCAAAGGGGTATGGTGAAAAGCGTCACATAGCTTCTAACCAAACGGTGTTAGGACGAGCAAAAAACCGCCGCGTTGTGATCAGAATGGACAAACCATAAAATTCATTTCTTAATGTTATAAGCCTTGTATTTACAAGGCTTTTTTCTTTTTTATCACAAAGAAAAAATCAGAGCTTATCACATAAATAATTCCTGCAATTATGCCCCATAAATGCGCATCTATCGCAACATTCGCATCAATCATATTGGCGAGTTGCTCGCTAGCGCCGAATAATTGTTCATAACCGACTTTAATGAGCACACCAGCAAGAAGAAGGTAGCCGGTGTGATCTTTATGCTTAATGTCTTGAATAGCACCCCAAATAAATAATGCGTGTAGCACCCCTGACATACCTACGTATCTTTGCAGTTCTGGTGAGCTGTAATAAACACCTACACTAACAATAATGGCTGCAATAAACATGAGTAAAAGAAATTCATAGCGAGAATAATAACGGCGATGAAGTAAGAATAATAACGCTAACGCCGCTAAATTTAGCAGCAAATGCTGGTAATTGGTATGTAACAAGTGGCTGGTAAACAGCCGCCATAATTGCCCTTGCTCAAGAGAAGACCTTTCAAATTCAAAGAGTTGATAATATTGTTCATGTAGAAAAAATGCTAAAATACATAAGATAAAAAGCGTTATTGGATAAAGATCTGTACGGCGTAGTGGGAAAGGTAATTGCATAGGCATATAATAGTTTTTTAAGTTGGCTGTCTCATGTTTATAACGTAGTGGCATACCATAAGGTTTCTTTGCATTTTCAGCCTGCTAGTTTCTGTTTATCAATCACATAATTCAAGATTTTATTTATGCCTAGAGCAATATGTCAAAGTTGTCAGCGACCTAAAACCAGTTGCATTTGCCGTTTATTTGTATCAATTATCAATCACATTGAAATTGTTATTTTACAGCACCCAAGCGAGGTTAAGCAAAGCAAAGGTAGCGTTACGTTGTTAAAGGGCTCTTTGCAAAAGTGCCATGTGTTGCAAGGAGAATCTTTTAAAGGTAATGCCGATTACCAAAAATTATTTTTGCAAAAAAATCATAACACGGTTTTGTTATATCCAAGTGATAAATCTGAATTAATTAGTCAGCTGAGCAACAAAAATCATCAACAAGGTGCAATTAAAAGAATAATTTTATTAGATGGTACGTGGAAGAAAGCCTATCGAATGTATATGTCTAACCCTGAACTTCACTCGTTACCGCATATTCGCTTACCTGATAATATATCTAGCCTATATGATGCTAGGTCAACCAAGAAAAAAGGTGGCTTATCTACTTTAGAGGCTGCTTGTCATACATTGTCACAGTTAGAGGACAATGATATAAAATACCAAGAATTATTAAATAGCTTTAAAGCGTTTAACCAACAACTTTTAGCTTTTAGACCTTCTACCTTATGAGGACATTACTTTTGTTTAAGTCGTATTCCGTTACAAGTGCATTAATTGCGAGTTTATTCGTTTTTCAACCTATGCAAAGTTGGGCTAGTAATACCCCATACCGTATTCAAGAAGATAGGGAGCCTGAAGCCGCGACTGGGATCACGGTTAAGCAGGCAGTCACTAAAAAGAAGTTCATGGTTGCTACCGCAAATCCTTATGCAACGAAAATTGGTTATAAGATTTTAGAGAAAGGGGGAAGCGCAATTGATGCTGCTATTGCTGTGCAATTAGCATTGACCTTAGTTGAGCCTCAATCATCAGGTATTGGGGGAGGCGCCTTTATTCTTCATTGGGACAAAAAGAATCAACATTTAACAACGTTTGACGGGCGTGAAGTTGCTCCAAAAGCAGCAACACCTGATATTTTCCTAGATAAAAACGATAAAGCGGTTCCGTGGATTAAAGCTGTGGTTGGCGGGCGTTCTGTCGGCGTTCCCGGGGTGTTGGCAGCGCTAAAAAAAGCGCATGATAAATATGGCAAGCTTCCTTGGAAAGACCTTTTTACTGATGTGATAACACTTGCTGAACAGGGCTTTATCGTTTCACCTCGTTTGCAAAAGTTAGTTGAAATGCAATACAACCCAGGCATCACTGAACTTGATGAAATTAGGGAATACTTTTTCCCTGATGGTCATGCAGTAAAAGCGGGCGATAAACTGAAAAATAAAAAATTAGCAAAGGTGTATCGCAGTTTATCAGAAGAAGGTATCAGTCCTTTTTATCAAGGCTGGATTGCAAAGAGTATCGTCAAGGCTGTTCAATCGTCACCGGTAGCTCCTGGCAAGTTGTCTACTGAAGATTTAGCAAGCTATCAAGCGAAAGAAGTGCAACCAGTATGTGGTAGCTATCGTGATTACCGTATATGCGGTATGGCGCCTCCTAGTTCAGGTGGCGTTGCGGTACTGCAAATTCTTAAACAACTTGAACCTTTTGATATGGCTAAATTAGCTTTTGAAGATGCGCAAACAGTTCATTTATTTACCCAAAGTTCGCGTTTAGCTTTTGCTGATAGAGCAAGATATATTGCAGATGATGGTTTTGTTAACGTGCCTACAAGTACGTTAGTGAGTGAACAATACCTTAATCAACGAAGTAAGCTTATTAATATTCATCAAGATATGGGTAAAGCAACAGCAGGTGAAGTTGAATCATTAACAGCATTAGCTGATAACGTATCGATAGAATTACCTTCAACGAGCCATATTTCAATTGTTGACGCTGATGGTAATGCTATTTCGATGACTACCAGTATTGAAATGGCATTTGGCTCTGCAGTAATGGCAGAGGGCTTTATCTTGAACAATCAATTAACGGACTTTTCATTGGCGCCTTCGGTGAATGGTCAGCTGGTTGCTAATCGTTTAGAAGCAAATAAACGACCAAGAAGTTCTATGGCACCCACCATGGTGTTCAAAGGAGATGATCTGACGCTGGTGGTAGGATCGCCAGGAGGCAGCAGAATTATTAATTATGTAGCTCAAACTATTATGGGAGTATTAGATTGGGGGCTTGATCCGCAACAGGCGATTAATATGCCAAAGGTGACTAACCGCAATCGTATTACCACCTTAGAAAAGGGAACGTCCATAGTGGGTTTAGCAACAGAACTAAAAGCGAAAGGGCACGAAATTGCCATTCGTGATTTAAATAGTGGTATTCATGCGATTGAAGTAAAAAAATCGAGTTTAGTGGGGGGAGCTGACCCAAGGCGTGAAGGTACAGTAATGGGGCAATAAAAAGCCCGAGTATTGTCGGGCCTTTAGCAATGCCTATGCTCGTATGTTAGAACGGATCTTTTAAAATTTTATTGATGACCCAAGTATCGTCTTTTTGAATTAACGAGATCCGCTTAACATCTTTATATACTTCTCCGTGGTAGGTGCCGTCGAAGTAAACGGTAATGACGGCTTGATCTTTAAATTGCTCTCTCACTTTTACACCGGTATCGTCAGGCTTAATTTCTACTTGATCAAATGACATGTTAAATAAGTGACGAGCCACAGCACGAGGTGATTTGTAGTGTAAAATTATGCGCGCTAATTTGGGAGAACAAACAGACGCCGCTTTCTGAACATCTCTTTCGTTATAAAGTGCGTGGAAAAACGCTATGGTGATTTTCTCAGGGTTGTCTAATTCTTTAATTTCATCTTCACTACCACCACAGGCAGTTAACATAGCCAAACAAGGTAGGATAATAAGTAAAAGATATTTTCTCATAATGGTATTACAATCCGAACTAAATATAAGGCAATAATACATTATTTTGGCCAATAAAAAAGGCGCATGGTGCGCCTTATCGAATTGAGTGATGTGCTTATTGCACCAGCTCTTTATCAGAGAAACTATCAGTGAACAGTGCACTTGATAAATAACGCTCTGCAGAACTTGGTAGAATAACGACAATATTTTTGCCTTCATTTTCAGGTTTTTCAGCTAATCTTTTGGCAGCTACTACAGCTGCACCTGATGAAATACCGGCTAAAATACCTTCTTCTTTCATGAGCTTGTGCGCCATAGCCATAGCATCTTCATTTGATACTTGTTCAACAGCATCAACGACAGAAAGATCTAAGTTGCCAGGAATAAAACCAGCACCAATGCCTTGGATTTTATGTGGCCCTGGTTTTAGTTCTTCACCCG
This sequence comes from Thalassotalea sp. 1_MG-2023, assembly GCF_030546745.1. Lineage (GTDB taxonomy): Bacteria > Pseudomonadota > Gammaproteobacteria > Enterobacterales > Alteromonadaceae > Thalassotalea_C. The sequence continues at coordinate 11,382 of NZ_JAUOPD010000023.1, read as the reverse complement.
CTAATTTTTGGCTGATCACAGGAGAATCGGTAGGCTCTACAGCAACAGACAGTACATCTTTACCTTGTGTATTTTTAAGGTAACGACTAACACCTGTAATAGTACCACCAGTACCCACACCTGCAACAAAGATATCAACATTACCGTTGGTATCTTCCCAAATTTCAGGGCCCGTTGTTTTTTCATGGATTTCAGGATTTGCAGGGTTTTCAAACTGACCTAGCAACACATATTTTTCAGGAGCAGAATCTTTAATTTCTTGTGCTTTAGCAATTGCACCACCCATACCTTTTGCGCCATCAGTTAACTCTAATTTTGCACCAAGGGCAGCTAATAATTTACGGCGCTCTAAGCTCATTGTTGCTGGCATAGTTAGTGTAATAGCATAACCTCTTGCCGCAGCAACAAAGGCTAGTGCAATACCTGTGTTTCCACTTGTAGGTTCAATAATTTCTTTGCCTTCGACTAACTCACCACGTTTTTCAGCATCCCAGATCATGTTTGCGCCAATTCGGCATTTAACACTAAAGCTTGGGTTGCGTGCTTCAACTTTTGCGTAAACATTACCGCTTGTTACGCGGTTTAATTTTACTAGTGGGGTGTTACCAATTGCAGTTGAGTTATCTTGGAATATATTTGCCATGTGCGCATCCTTTATTCTTGCTTAATCAATATCAATGTTGATCAGCATGATCGAATTTATCATTGTTTGTTTGTATACTTTTAGGGAATGTACTTTTTGTCGTGGTTTTTACAAAAAATTATTTGTATATTTATATTAATAAATTGCCCTTGTGTATACATTTTTGAAGTATTACACGTAGACTAGCTTTCTGACTTATAGTGCATTTCAAAAAGTCATCACACCCTAGTATGCTAATGATTAATAGTAGACATAAAAAATAGAAAAAGAAGTGCCAATTAGTTATATCTTATATTCTAAAAAGTAATAAATAATTAGCTAGTTAAACAATAATTAAAAGAAAACATGCAATATGATGGAAGAAAATCAACGTGCGTTAGCTGAACCCAAAGCTGAAACGCAACAAGCGTTACCGTTATCAAAGCAAGAAACCAAAACAATATTGACTCCCTTTGCCTTTGAAATAAATCGACAATTATTCGGCTTACCCTTAGCTGTCCCTTGGCGCAGAGGCGTAGCCTTATTGATAGACTTTATTATTATTGCCATGTTAGCTGAGACGCCAGGAGAACTGTTAGCGTTATTAGCTGCGTTAACCTTTTTCCGTTTAGGCAGTAAAAAACGCGCTAAACAAATGGGTAAAAAACGAGGGATTAGACGCTTTATATTACAAACCACAGGTGCTCTAGTTATATTTGTCGTGCTTATTGATACCATTCCACCTATGTTTAATGAAAACTATTGGATATCTCACGATACTGAGTCAGTAGAAGTTGAAGCTGAACCTGAGGCTGCTTCTGCTGAGAAAACATCCTTTGCTGAACAAACTTTCAATAAAGGGGTTGAATGGTCAAAAGGCGTGGTGAAAGATTTAGGATTAGGTTTTGGTTGGGCTGCACTATACTTTTCTGTATTAACCGCCATTTGGCATGGTCAAACACCAGGAAAAAAATTACTAAAAATACGTGTAGTTCAGCTTGATGGTACGCCGTTGTCTGTTTGGGACAGTTTTGGTAGATATGGCGGATATGGCGCGGGGTTAGCAACAGGGCTACTTGGCTTTATACAAATTTATTGGGACCCAAACAGGCAAGCAATACACGATAAAATATCATCAACGATCGTGATTGATGTGACAAAAGCAAAACGCGAAAATCATCCGGCTCAGCAAGCTGGCTATCGCGTTAAACCAGACGAATGAGGTCGCTTATGAATACTATTGTTTTACGTTATTTTCCATTATTACTTTGTTTACTTTTTACACCTTTTACATGGTCAAGTAGCAAGACGTTAGCGCCTGAGCTTATGTTATTTAAAGACTACTTAGGAACCTGGCAATCACAGTTTCCGGTAGGTAAAGGGCAACCTGAAGTAGAAGATGTTGCCCGTTGGGAGCGTGCCTTAAATGGCATGGCCATTAGAACATTGCACTCAATCAACCAAGGTGAATATGGCGGTGAATCACTTATTTTTTATGATAAAGAAAAACAAAAAATTGTGTTTTACTATTTCACTACTGCTGGTTTTTATACCACTGGACATATGGAATTGGTTGATGAAAAGACTTTAATCGCTTATGAAGAGGTTAGTGGCAACAAAGAAGGGATAACACAGGTAAAGTCAACGAATGAACTGTTAGGTAATTCAATGAAAGTATCAACGTCATATCTTAAAAAAGGTACTTGGACAACACCTGAAACAAGAGTATATCAACGCAGTGATAAACAGGTAGTGTTTAAATAACATACTTTGGTTACCATCTGACGGGTTATTCAGCCATGTTGTGCTGTTCGTAAAAGAAGCTTATTTACTCTATCACTGGATAATGTTTTAAGCTTCTTTTACTTGACTAAACTAAACTAAATTAATTTAAACTAGACTATGGCAACCACGCATAGCTTATTTTAGTAAAAAATGTGCGTTGCTCTCGCGTTAATCGGTCTAGATAATCATCTTGGTAACTACTATCTGAATACCCTAAATAAAAGACCGTTTGTGGGTTAAGCTTGTATGCGTAAATAAGCTGTGTTGACAGATCATTATTACGCGCAGACACACCAACAAATGGGTTGTTATCAGGGTTACGGTCAATATCACTATACACAAGGTTAAGTTTTAAATAACTGTGTACATTAAATTGATAAGATAGTCGTAATTCTGACAGCTTAGCTTGATAGACTTCTTGTTTATCTGCATCTAGGCTAGCGTCTGTGTAATAAAATTCGCCTGATAGCTTTTCGGTGAAACTATAGGTAATACCAGCGAATATTTCTTGGTAATCACCAAGTCGATTATTGTTATAGTCGATTTTGTCACCAGCAATAAACTCAGCTTGTAGCAATAAATTATTTCCCGGTTCTACCTGACCGTATAGTGTGATCGCTTTCTCGGTAAATAAGGTCGCGTTGTTATCAATGGTTAGTTGAGTTTCATCATGACGTAAACCTATTTTATCGTCATAATTTAATATCAGCTCAAAGTAAGATTGCATTGGGCCATCAATACCCACTAATGACTGTAAGTTTTTTTCCAGTAACTCGCCATTTTCATTATGTTTGATTTGCCAACTACCACTTACTTTAACTTCTTGCCACGGTGTATGTTCATCGCCGTAAAAAAAGCGATCTAAGGTAAGCGAATTTGCTTGATAATCAGCTAAAGTCATAAAGCCTAAGTCAGCTCGAAAGTCTTTACCTACTTGTTTATGCTCAGCTAGTAAGCCCCAATATTCTGAGCTGTGCTCATAACTGGCAAGAAAAGCATGATCGCTAAAGTCGTCTTGTTTATTACTTCTGTGCACTTGCTCGGTATAAGCGCAGTTGCCAAAGCTACATTCCGTTTGCTGTGGTTTATCGCAGTCATTGAAAGCACTGCCATAGCAAAAACTTTGGTATAGATCTGTTGGATATTGAGTGTTTGAGCCTAATAACTGGGCTTTTATTTGATTTGATTCGTTGATGCGATAATTGCCGTCAATGCCAACAACATAGTTGTGATATTGATCACTGTCACGTAAGGTGGACACAGTGCCAATTGAAAAATCTTCATTAATATCATAGCGATATCGCATAGCCGCTGAGTGACTGTCTTGTGCTAAAGATGCGATGTTTGAGCCAGTATTACCCGGTACAATAAAGTTAGTTTCAGTATCATTAGTAACAAAAACACCATAACTGTGCGCGCCTTCTGTTCCGGTTACCTTGGCACCATAATCGGGATCAGCAATATTACGGGTATACACTAAATCAAAATTCGAACTAAAATAATCTGCGTTATCTAGAAAGAAAGGGCGTTTCTCATCATAAAAAAGCGAAAAGGTTTTATTAATATTTAATTGCCCAGCATCTGATTCTACTGTTGAAAAGTCAGGGTTAATGGTAGCATTTAATAAGTTATTACTATTGATGTTCCATCTTAAATCAAGACCTGCATCAACATTGTTGTTACTGTGCCATTCGTCGGAAGGGTTATAGATATCTCTTGATTCATTTTTTGTCGCCACAACAGCAGGCGTTAACATAAGATTTTTACTGGCTTTTGCGTTTTTAAAACCAGATATTTCAGGAGACTGGCAAAGCCAACAATCGTTGTTTCTATCTATTTCTTGATTGGATATTCTCAGTTTTGTATCGTCAGGGTATAACCTAATTAATTCAAACGCCCATGTTTTGATGTTTTTGCTGTTTTCAAAGTTTAAAATGCCATAGGGAATAGCCATTTCTACTTGATAGCCATCTTCAATAAGTTTGCCGAATGAATCCCAAATACCATCCCATGCGCGATTAGGCGTTTGCGTCATCTCATTATTAATGCCGTCGTGCTGTACTCCATACGCATTAACAAAAAACTCATAATTTAACCGTCTAGTGTTAAACGTATCTAATTTGATGCCAACAATATCATCAGACCATCTAGAATCTCTATCTCCTAAAAAGGCTTTAACTTCTTCGTTCTTCCTTGTTTTTGCAATGAATGATATGTAGATAAACTCGCCATTTTCAACTAATCGAGCCACCGTAGTCACGGGGCTCGGTTTGTTGTTCCATGGACTGTTGACAATTGTTAATGGGATTTCTTTTGCTTTTTTCCAGATATCATCGGTTAATTCTCCGTCTATTACTGCGGATTGATTAACGTATGGAATTTGATAGTTTTGTTCTTCTGAGTGTGCGGTGTTACTACATAGTGAGGTTAGTGAAATTAACATCACGATGGCGCAGTATTTAAATGAAAACTGCATTTTTGCTCCAAATTTATTATTGTTTTGTTGAACCAGAATGTTTCTGGAAATCCTTTTGAAGGCGAATTTTTACAAATTTTTACAAACTTAACAACGTATAAAATAAAAAAAAGCCATCACAGACGGCTTTTATATCATTAAATTAATAGTGTGAATGTTGCTGTTATTTTATCCATGCGTAACTAACTTTAATAAAAACACTCCGTTGTTGTTGTTCTAAGTCATGAAAGTTACGCTCTGCTTGGTGATTGTCTGAATACCCTAAATAAAACACAGTCTGTGGATTGATTTTATAGGCATACAATAACTCGGTTCCAACACCCTTATGGTATGGCGCAATGTTTTCAGGTGCGGTATATAAATAGTTACTCGCATTTCTGTTTGTGTTGTTATACACAAATGAAAAACGTAAAAAGCTTTTTACGTCAAATTGATAGGTGGTTCTAATCTCTGTTAAACGTGCATTGAATAAAGGCTTATTATCGGCGTTTAATTGATTGAAAATATGCTTTAATCGCACTTCTAAGTGTTTGTTGACATTCCAGTTTGCTTGTAGATCAAACTGCTTGCTTATGCCTAATCGGTTATTGCTATAGTCAATGGCATCTCCGTAACTTGCGTTAGCATATAAATATAGCCCTAAAATGGGTTTTATATCGCCTTTTATGCCAAGTTGCTGTTCGGTAAATAACGAAGTATTACCATCAATCGTTAATATGGATTTATTGTGTCTTGTTCCAACTTTATCTCGCTTTGTATAGTAAAGTTGTAGCCATGAACTATAAGTCGCGTTTATCGACGCATTAATGTCAAACTCACGCTCTATTAGATCACCGGCATCATTGTGTGTTATATCCCAATCAGAATATATTTTTGCTTGTGTCCACCAATTACCTGCTTTTGCGTACCAGGTTCTATCTCCACCAATCGCAAATTTATTGTGATCAACATAAGAAATAAAACCTAAGTCACCACGAAAATCTGAGTTTTGCTTATCGTAAGATGCAAAATAATGCCACTTTTCATCATTATGGTAATAACCTGCACGAAATGCATTACCACTAAAAGGTTTATCTCGTTGTGTTCTTAATACATTTTCATTGTAAGCACATGCACCAAATTGACAATCTGCTGGTGTAGTTTGCTGGCATGCTTCTACATTGTCATCATTGCAGAACTGTTGGAATAAGTCGTCAGGGTATTCAGTATTTGAATAGAGGTATTGAAACTTGAATACATCATAAGTAGAAAGTTTGAACCTTGCATCTATACCGTGAACAGCATTATGGTAATTTTTTGCATCACGTAAGGTGGAAACCCAACCAAGGGTTATATCTTTATTATAACTATAACGGTATCGAATTGCTGCTGCGTTTGATTTTTCGTCAATTCTGGCCACTGATGACGCTCTATTACCAGGAATTAAAATATTAGTGGTTTCATCGTCAGTAACAAACAGTGCGTATGTGTGATTATTATGTCGGCCGGTTAATTTCGCACCATAGTTAGGGGCATTGATGTTACGTGTGTATATAAGATCATAGTTGGTATCGAAATAATCAGCATTGTCTAGAAAGAAAGGGCGCTTTTCGTCGTAATATAAAGCGAACGTATTATTAATATTTAGTTGCGCATTGTCTGTTTCAACGGTTGAAAAGTCAGGATTAATAGTGGCATTTAATAAGGTGTCTGCGGTAATACCCCAACGTAAATCTAAGCTGGCTTCGGTATTATTGTTTTTGTGCCACTCTCCGTTATTATCTTTATCTTGGTGAATACCTGATACCAATGAAGGTGCGATAATTAAGTTGTCGCCTTGCTTAGCTCCTTTAAAGCCTGTTGCGGTATGTAGTTGACAAAGCTCACAACTATTATTTCTATCAAGTACAATATTTGAAATGCGTAATTGTTCATTTCGAGGATAAAACCGCATTAATTCTATGCCCCAATCTTGCAGGCTTGTTTTTTCTTTAAAGTTAAGCATACGAAGCGGCAGTGCCATTTCAACAATATAGCCTTTATCGGTAAGTCGACCTGCACTGTCCCAAATACCATCCCAAGCATCACTTTCTCTTTGTGTGACTTCATTTTCAATACCGTCAATTTGAGAACCCATCGGGTTAACTAAAAAACGGTAAGCGGCACGCTGATCGTTAAAAGTATCTATTTTAATGCCAACAATATCATCACCCCATGACTTATCGCGGTCACGTATAAAGGCCCTGATTTGGGTTGGATCTGGATCTTGAGCAATAAAAGCCAGATAAAAAACTTCACCATTTTCCATCAGTAATGCTTCGGTACTTATCGGACTTTTTGTATTGTTATATGGGCGGGTGACTATGTCTAACGACACTTTAGTTGCATGTTGCCATTGTGGATCAGTGAGATCAGCGTCAACATAAATTTCCCCTTGAATACGAGGAATATTTATGTCTCTTTTTTGCTTACTGTAAGCGTAATTACTGGTGAAACATAAACAGAAGAGCGCTAGGCTAGAAGCGAAAATATACAGCGTTTTGGCAGAGGGTATCGATAGCATTCTTTTTTATAATTATCATTGTAGAGAGCGCGCAATGTAAAAATTGTGCCGTATTATGTCAAAGTATTTTCGATGACTTGCTTTTTACATCAGTTTAATAACGTCAGTTAGGGTCTGTTGAACTTTCGCGTTTATTTTTGCAGCAGTTTATGGGTATTTAGACAAAGCATTGCAATTAATGTGTGGTTATTCCACATAATGTGTGGTTATTCCACATGGTAAAGCAATATTGACGTATAAATGACAAAAAACGCTGCCTTTTGGGTTCAATTAAACACTATTTCAACATCGTTGTTCGCAATTTACATGGAATAACCATGCGACATTGCTCACGCCTTGAACAAAAAGCGTTTAATTTGAACGAAATTTAATCTCAAAAGTTCAACAGACCCTAGTAAACCGCTTGGGAATTATTGAGATAATAGGTTCAACCATATAAAAAATATGATAACTTATTGTGTAACGTAGTTAACATTTTTCCGATGCTTCATGTCTAATTTGTTATTTAATTTATTGGCGCTCGTGGTCTTTGTTGTTTGCTGGATGGGTTACACAGAATTTGCCAGAAAAAAAGCGAAAACCACTAACTGTATAGCGCGTAGTTTACACCAGCATAGAATACTTTGGATGTACGAAGTGATCACTCGAGACATCAAAGTTGGCGAAGCTGCACTACTTGCTAACCTAGAGCGAAACATTGCTTTTTTTGCCTCATCGACGTTACTTGTCTTAGCGGGTGTACTAACGCTATTTGCACAAGTAGAAAAATTAGAAGCGGTGATTGCAACCATCCCCTATGCTGATTTTCCTAACCATACCATGATACAACTTAAGCTTGGCTTACTTGCTTTTATATTCGTTATGGCATTCTTCCAGTTTACATGGTCAATGAGGCAATATGGCTTTATCAATGTTATGGTTGGTGCTTCACCAACAGATCAATCGGGTACCAATAAAAACTTATTAGCTTACGCAAAGCAAATGGCGATAGTGCAAGACCAAGCGGCGCATTCTTATAATTATGGTTTGCGATCTTATTACTTTTCAATTGCGGCTATTTGTTGGTTTTTTCACCCGTTATTATTTATTCTAGCTAGCGTGCTGGTTGTGTATACGTTATATAACCGCGAGTTTAGATCAAAGGCTGTGCGTGCTATCACAGCCGGGCAAGAAATATTACATAGTGAACGAAATGAGAAGCTTAATAAATTGAGCCGCTAGCAGAATGTCAAAACAATACGCAAATTTTGGCCCTACGGATTTTGACAAGTTTGATTGTGTAAAAATTGCCTTTGGGGTTTATTTAATTCTACTGTTTATCTTACGCGGTTATCTTATCTGGTTAATGTCAGTCACTAATATGCAAGACAGGGTCAGTATTATTGCGTGGGTGTACCCTGAACCTAAATTATTTTACCTAAGTTTATTATCTGGTTTAGGCGGCATATTAACCGTATTTCTATTGAGTTTACGTCGGCCTGGTGCAAATAGTTTTATCAAAAAAATGTGTCATCAGTTAAAAAATATTTTATTTATTGCACTGTTTTTTGATTGGTTAATAAATTTACTGGCCTATTACTTTTGGCAAATGCAAAGCAAAGAATGGCTATTGATTAATTCAACTATCATTATAATAGCTGTGATTTATTTATACTCGAGCAAAAGAGTTAATATCAATGTACAAGAATTTCCAGAAAAATTACCAGAAAAGTAGGGTGAGCACGTGAGTAATGATACACAAGAACATCGGTTAGTTATTCTAGATACCGAAACAACTGGTATAAACCCTAGAGAAGGTCATAGGATTGTTGAAATTGGCTGTGTAGAGATGATAAACCGCCAATTAACTGGGCGAACGTATCATGCGTATATTAACCCTCAATTTCAGATGGAACAGGAAGTAATCGACGTTCATGGCTTAACGAATGAATTTTTACGCGACAAACCATTATTCGCTGATGTAGCGGGTGCTTTTATTGATTTTATCAAAGGCGCAGAATTAGTCATACATAATGCTAAATTTGATGTTGGCTTTATGGATCATGAATTCAATATGGCTAGAGCACAGTTACCGATGACTGAAGATATTTGTACGGTTACTGATACATTAAAAGTATCTAAAGATGAATTTGGTTCACCGAAAACCTTAGACTTTTTAGCAAGACATTACCGGGTAGATGGCTTAATTGATCGTACTTATCACGGCGCTTTGATTGATGCTCAATTACTTGCTTTTGTTTATGTTGAAATGACACGTAAACAATCTACGCTTAACTTTTCCATGGGTGATGGTCAGGAAAACGGTGAAGATAGTAATGCTATAAAACGTTTATCAAGTGAACGACAAAAATTAAAGGTTGTGCATGCATCTGCCGATGAAGAAGAACAACATAAAAAAAGGTTAGCGTTGATCGCTGACAAAGGGAGTGAGCCAATATGGCAATAATGAAATGGTTGACTGTGTTATTAATGGTAGGGCTTTATGCGATACCTGCCGTTGCTGTTCAAGACACTAAAACTGAAATTCATTATTATGAGCAAGATAACGTAACCAATCGTGTTCCGTATTTTGACAATAGGTTTCACATTGATGCACAGCTTGAAGAAATTACCTTGTTGTTTTATCGACGAAGTGGAACACCTCCCATCATTTTAGTACGTCCAGATGGCAGCAAGATTAAAGTCACTAATGCGGAGAAAGGTAAAGTAGAATGGTACGATGATACTACGTTCGATATGATCCGTATCGTCCGTCCAATGCCAGGGCCTTGGCAAGCAATAGGCGCAATTTTACCTGATAGCAAAATAATGATTGTTTCAGAAGTTAAGCTAGAAGTAGAACCATTAGCTGACATTTTACTTTCCGGTGAAACCCTCAAGATAACCAGTAAATTATATAATCAAGAAAGAGCGATAGATGATCCACTGTTTAATGATGTGATCAAATTAACCATCGACTTTTACAGCACTAATAATACAGGCTACGATAATTTTGGCGCAGAACCTATAGAAATAGGTACTTTCAGAGACGATGGTTACGAGTTAGATGAATATGCCCGCGACGGTATTTTTACCGGTGAATTTGAATTGGATTTTTCACCCGGTGAGTGGACACCTATTTATCGGGTAATTATGCCAATGGCAACAAGGGAGTTACGACAACAACCTGTTATTGTTCGTCCGAACCCCATTTCTATCGAGGTTAAGCCAACAACAGATCCGCTCGCCTTTCACGAAGTGACTATTCATATCGATGAAAGCTATGTTGATCCTGACAGTTTAATTTTTCAGGGCAAAATTACTTACCCCGATCGTCAGTCTGAACCTTTCGCAATTATGGAAGGTAACGGAACATCTCGGGTGAAAGAAGTTGGTTATACTGAGCCTGGTGTACACAGAATCACATTAAATGCATTCGGAAATACAAAAAACGGGCGAGAGTTTCGTTTAGTGGTGCCAGACTTTACCTTTAATGTTGAACGAGAAGGCGGCCCTTTAGTCCCTAACTTAGATGAATCTTCTCAAAGTGAGGCTGAAAAACAAGCAGCGGCGTTAATATTAAAATTAGAGCAAGAAAAAGAAGCGCGTGAATTAGCATTGAAGCAAGCGAAAGAACAAAAAGAAGCCGAGGCAGAGGCACAAGCACAACAAAATATTATTATGGTGATTGTTGCGAATGTTGTTTTATTGCTACTAGCTGGGGTTGCGGTGTTCTTTATGAGACGTAAAAAGCAATAAAATGCTGCTAAATTCAACTTATTGTTCAGCAATTATGCAAGCAGTAATATTAATGTAAAAAAGGGGTTGACGCCTCGCACTGTTATCCGTATTATTCCCGCCGCATTCAACGACTTGTTGTTGAATTTAGGAATACTTGTGTGGAGTGGTAGTTCAGTTGGTTAGAATACCGGCCTGTCACGCCGGGGGTCGCGGGTTCGAGTCCCGTCCACTCCGCCA
>NZ_JAUOPD010000022.1 GCF_030546745.1 Thalassotalea sp. 1_MG-2023 | reverse complement strand
ATGCAAGAATCCAAGTGCCGCGATCAGAAGGCGTTTACCTTGAACAAAACTTAAACAGCAAAGATCAACACGCTCTAGTTACATTACTGCTTAGAGTTGCCGTTGTATCGTTTTAAAGTATTCTCTAGTTTTATACTTTTTCATCAACAATTCTTTCTTGGCTCCTCATGAGGTTAGCTCGTCTATTTGAGCACAAGCGACATGAGTTTAATTATCTTTTGTACTGTTTAATACCGTCCCTTCGTGCATATTGACTGTACTATATTGTTGCCAAATTTTTGCCGTGTCGCCGTTCATATCTAAGGTTTTTAATGCTTGTTGAAATTGATATGCAATGCTTGAAGGTGTTAATTGTTGTTTTTGGTTTGTGACCGACAAAACCTCTTGCTCATTAAATGTAGGGTTCGGTGTTATATCGATGTGCTTAGAGTGTAATGAAAAGCCTAAATACATTGGGTGATCTTTACTACAGCACTGATGTACTTTGATTTCTTTTGTCGGATATTTTGATAAGTAATATAACATGACGTCTTCGTTATATGCGTAAAAGTCAGCTTGCTCTAGTGAGATTAATTCAATAGCTTTACCAATTGATAAGTCATAAACATAGCGAATATATACGCCTTCAAGTTCCTTTTTATCATAATTGGCGCCTTGTGATATCAAAATAGTTTTGCCACGCATATCTGAAAAACTGGTTAAATCATCAACATCTGATCTTGAAATGGTAGCAGCACGATAATGAAGACCATTTTCAAAATAATGGGTAAATTCAGCTCTTTCGTTATTAAAGCCAAGGCCAGGGTAAAAATCTATTTCTCCTTTTTGAAGCATATACAGGATGCGTTTTTTAGGCGCGCGTATTACTGTTAACTTACAATTAATTTTGGCGAGCGCTTTGGAAAATAAAAGCTGATAAACACCGTTATTATTGGGAGCTTTTTCAATAAGAGGTAGTTTATTATTAGTGCGGTACCCCATTGTAACGGTACAAGAATAAACGTGGAAGCTGCTCAAGGTGAGCAGAAGTAAGCTTACATATCGCAACAACATAGTGATAATAGTTAATCCTTTCTAGTACAGCGCATTACTATTAATGCATTAACATATGACCGAGCATACCAAACATAAACCCAAAGACAGCCCATAATGGTGGAGACCAGTGTTTTTCTAATTTTACCTGCGGAGCGATATCTTGAAAAATAGAATATAAAATACCACCTGAGGCCAACAGCATGATCACTGACAGAACTTTAGGTAAGTCATATAAGAAAGTATAGCCTAAAATCCCCGATAGCGAGCCTAATAATGCTAATCCAATAAAAGATGAAATAATGCTGATAGATTTCATTGATGAACCATCTTTGAGCTCTCGATAAGCATTAAACCCTTCTGGTAAGTTTTGAAGGGCTATCAACAGAGCAATTAAATAGGCACTAGAGCTACCTGTGGCAAACGCTGCCCCTAGTGCGATGGATTCTGGAATAAAATCTGCCAGCATGGCAACTAATTGGCTTGCTGGCGTATTAATTTTTTTCAGTAAAATATCTAACAACATAAAGCCTACGCCACCTAAGGTAAAAGCTAAGCAGGCAGAAAGTGGCGATAAGTTGGAAGTGCCTTCCGGCACCAGTACTAACGCTACTGCAGATAATAGCGCCCCAGCCCCTAATGCAATTACACTATGGCGTAATTCACTTTTTAGCCATGAAGGGTGTATATGTTCAATCTTTGCTAACAAAGCACCAAAAGGCATCGCTAAACCGGAAAGAAGTGTTAAAACAATAACGGTGAACAATAAATCCATGGTGATTATATTTTTATCTTTTTAATGCTATTGGTAGTGTGATAAAAACAACGCGACGAGTAAAGTATTTTCATGGTAACAAGCGTCGTTTGTTTAGTATTAGAAGAGTATAAACAATGTTAATTTTTTTTGATCATGTATACACAATTTTCAATTGGCATGGGCTCTGAATATTGTGCTAAAACAAAACCAAGCTTTTGATACGCTCGAGTTGCTGATGTGTTGTGTGTAAATACAAATAAAGATAGTTCACTTGTATTTAATACCTTGCAGCCAATTTCACTTAATTGTTGAATGAGCATAGTTGCTATACCTTTGCCCCTTTCGCTTGGTTTGACAACTAAGCGACCTAAGTGGCATCGATTCATGCGTAAGTAAAATTGGCCGAACGCGACTATCTCACCGTTTTCATTTATTAAGGCATAAGACGATAACGTCGATAACTTCAGATCATCTATAAAAGTTCGTTCGGTGAAAGGGTAACGAAAACCAGGGCCAGACCAAAGAGACAGTGCTTGCTCATCAGGAAACCAAGCCATTATTGTCGGAATATGTTGTTGAGTAGCCGTGGTTAATTTCATGGTGTGTTGTTTCATAAAGTTAAAAGTGAACGATTACATTATATGGTTTTTAAGATAAAACGATCTATTACATTTTCTGCTTCTCACCTTTATTTTCTTTATTCTAACTAGATCAATAGGTTAATATTTACATAAATAAAAGGAGTTTCTGTGCGTAAAATACATAAAATTTTAGGGTTGATCATGTTACTACCTATTATTGCTTGGGCAATAACGGGTACTTACTTCTTCTTTAAACCTGGATATCAAGAGGCTTACCAAACCCTTAATGTTAAAACATATCCGTTAGCTTATGTTGAAAAGCTACCTAAAGGTGAGTGGCTTGAAACAAAACAGTTAAATACCGTATTAGGCCAACATGTTATGTTAAAAGATAAAGAGCAATGGCATCATTTCATTATGCCAAGTTGGCAAGCTATTGATACCTTATCTAACAAACAAGTTAATGCCTTGGTCGCTGATGCCATTAGTGTAAACAAAACTCGCTATGGCAAGATAAAGTCTGTCACCAATAACAACATTCTAACCACAACCAACGTAGCAATCACTTTAAATTGGCCACAATTATCACTAAGACAACAAGGACAAGATACTGACTTCATTAACACCATGTATGATATTCACTATTTGCGTTGGACGGGTTATAAAACCTTTGATCAATACCTTGGCGTATTCGGGCTGTTACTCATAGTTGTATTAGCAGGGGTAGGTACTTGGATGACAATCACACGTAAATAGAGAACACTTTGTTGTTTTAAAGTGAGCGCTAGTCTTGAGGTCAGACCTCTTGTTGTGTAAGCTATTTGCCTTTTCTGAAGGCTTTGTAGCTTTTTAAATGTGGGTTGATACTAATGAAACAACAGTCTTTGTTTGTAAAAAGCGATGAGCATCAATTGCATGTACGTCATATTTATCAACAAGAAGGTGGCATGCCAATTTTAATGCTACATGGCACCATTGAAAACGGCAAAATTTTTTATACCAAGTCAGGTAAGGGGTTGGCTTGTTATCTGGCTAAACAAGGCTTTGATGTATACGTACCTGATCTGCGCGGTAAAGGTCTAAGTATACCGACGTTGCATGAAACAACGGAGCATGGCCAGCATGAAATGATCGTTGCAGATATACCCGCATTGGTTAATTTCGTGGCAGAAAAAACCGGAAAGCAAATGCATGTTATTTGTCATTCATGGGGAGGCGTTGTTTTTTGTAGTAGCTTTGCTCGATTTCCGGCCTTACACAGCCACGTGTCTAAGCTGGTGTGCTTCGGCACGAAACGAAGCGTATACCGTAAGACCTTCAATAAGTTTTGGAAAGTTGATGTGTTATTTAACCGTATAGCACCTTTATTAGCTAAACGAAAAGGTTTCATTGACGCTGTTAAGCTCAAATTTGGTGCAGATAATGAAACAAGACGCTTTTTGAAAGAGTGTACTTATTGGGTAAAGATAAATCCATGGCATGATCCCGTTGATCAATATAAATATGGTAATGCTGCAAACACCATTGAATGGCCTGAGACTTGGCACTTAACTGGTATTAATGATGATTTATTAGGTCATATAGACGATGTGAAAGCTTTCGTTGAAGAAACCAACCCAGTGGCTAAAGTGTCACTATTAAGTAAGCAAGCAGGTAACTTAAAAGATTACGATCATATTGATATTTTGACCGATGCTAATGCAGTACAAGATCATTTTCCTGAACTTGTATCCTGGTTAAATAAGTAAGCAGATAAAATTAGCTGAGAAAGGGCTGTATGAATGTTATGTCATGAACAGCCCTTATTTGCGTAAGGCTATTTTAACCAACCTTTTGCAATAGCATGATTTGACAAAGCAATAAGTAAGATGCCAATTACGATAACCAGTAATGGCATGATAATGCTGGCGCTACCGTAAACGGCCATTGAATCTATGACAAAAAAACTGTGATAATTTTGCACTAATACGCCAATTAAAGAGACAATAAACACCGGTTTAGCGATTGATTTTTTCAGTAATAAAAGTGCACTACCTAGCGAACCTGCGATTACAGCGGTGGCAAAAGCGATTGTCGCCCACATAGGCATATTTTGATAAAGTGCTTGTTCAGCACTTGGTAATTCGCTAATCATTTCAGGTGTCATCATTACATGGCTGATAAATGCCATTAACCCTAATATATTCCATATCAGAGCGATAATACTGACAATTAAAAACCATTTTGGTATTGCTGGTGGAGTCTGTTGATTCATAGTTACCTGCTTATTTATATTGATTATTATTTTTATTCCAATAGGGCCAATTATGTTGATTGATCGAATTGGTGTTGTCTTCATCAGTGTAGTTACATTTTGAAAAAATTAATACTTTGAATGTTACTTTATGATGTAATATGCTGTTCATCTATTTAAAAATTATAATTAAAACCATGAAGTTACCTGTAATTTTCCTCTGTTGTTTGCTGTTTTTAACTGTTGGCTGTAGCTCACCTTCTACAGTGCATTTATATGGTAAGTTCTTAAAGCAAGCTGAGATAGATAAAATCAAAAACTCGTTAACACAAGCTGAAATGTTAGTAGAGGTAAATCGCTTACCCTTTCCAAACACAATAGGTGACAATACCTTAATTTATGCGCCTAGTAAGGGGAGTAAACAACAAGCTGAAAAGGTAATGAACTTGTTGAACCAACTAGGTATTGTGATTGATAATACGGGGCTTATTCTTGCAAGTAATCATAGTTTTAGTGCAAATAATATGGGGTTATATATTGTTCCCGATGATATCGTTGCTCGTAACGCTATACATATCGAACAAGAGTATGATATCCCTCTATTCAATGAATACGCAGCACGAGATTGTCAAAACTCAACTACGTTAATATTACAAAAAAATGGCCAATTTCGTATTGAAGAAGACATATGGGATGCATCAAAAAAACTGTACAATGAGCATGTGTTTAAAGGAATTTGGCATCTTAAAGAAGAAAAATTTATTTTTCTCGATAGCCCGAAAATAGACTACACCTTAATTTTTGAGCGCACAGCTTTCTCACGTAAAATTAATGGTGGTGAATTGCAAGGTTATCAACTTATACCAATGACGAGCTATAATAAAAAGAGTAATGCTGGCCGTTTGTATTGTACGTATGAAATTAGTCAAGTATTGTAAAAATGATGTTGGATACTCTAACTAAAACCTATGCGGTTCGAGTTAATTCACTTTTAAGAACTTCGTTTTGTTGGGTCATAATGGCTAAATCTGCCTTAACTTCCTCAAGCTCTGTTTGCAATTCACGTGATTTTTGAATTACGGCTTGTTTTTCTTCCAATAACTCAGTTTCTTTTTTATTCGCTGAAGCAAGCTTGGCTTTAGTTTCATCGAGCAGCACAACTAAACGCATAACGTCTTTGTTTTCTGTAAATACTTGGTCATGACCAAGTTTGTCTTCTATAGGTGCGTCTTCGTCCGCAATTTCATTCGCTTTGGTAACGAAATACAAATAAGTCAACCGTAACGCAAAAAATGTGATAGTGAATAAAAGTGATAGTAAGTATTGATGTTCAATGCTAGCAGTGGCCGCACTGATTTTGCTATTTAAACTACCTGAAGTAGAAATAAAGGTGACAAAAAATTGGTTATGCAGGGCAAGCCAAATAAGTGCGTATACGAGGAAGAAGTTGGGTGCTTTGGGTTGTGCGCGATGAAAGCTAAGTATGCTTTTTATATACTGCGTAAACATAGAAAATCCTTTTATTGAACACTGCTTTAATACTGAGTTTACCGTGTTAAAAACTAAAATAAAGTATTTTAAAGCAGCAATAAACCATTAAGAGTCGAACTTTTAAGATAAATGTACAATTATCTGAGATACCTGACCTCCGTTAACTTTAATTCTTTTGTATACTATATTCATGTATTTTTTGAGTGTGACCAAGATGTATTCAACACAATCAGGTAAAGCCTTATTTCCTTTTATAATTACCCTTTTGGTAGGGTTATGTATTTATTTATATTTACCGACTAGCCAAGGTGAAAAAAACGCAATGGCGGGTACGGCAACACAAGTTATGGCACATAAAGCGACCTTACAAGAAAATGCAGTGCTCATTGAGGCGATTGGAAGTGCGCGTGCTAATCAAGCGATTTACATAAAAAGTGCCCAAAGTGATTACCTTATCGATATTTTCTTTGATGATGGTGACTTTGTTGTTAAAGGCCAAAAGCTTGTGCAATTACAATCTGAAGAAGAAAAAATTGCCGTAAAAGAGTTAAGCATTAATTTAGATGAAGAACAGCGCCAATTAAATCGGCTAAAGGAGCTTTCGCGCTCGCAAGCAACAGCTAAATCAATGTTAGAAGAGCAAGTTTCCATGGTGGAAGCAACGAAAGCGCAACTAGAAAGTGCGAAAACTAAACTAGCCGAAATGACAATAACAGCACCATTTAGCGGACTATTGGGAAAGCGTGAAGTTTCGATTGGTAGCTTTGTGAATACGGCGACAAACATCACAACCTTAGATGATATCAGTGTGATTAAAGTTGATTTTAAAGTACCTGAAAAATATTTAGCGCAATTGCAGTTAGGGATGAAAGTTGTGACCAAAAATGATGCATACCCTGAACATACTTTTACTGGTGAAGTTACGCACATTAGTTCTCGCATTGATGTTGCAACACGAAGTGTGGAAGTTACCGCGAGTTTTGCAAATGAACAAGGTTTGCTTAGACCAGGAATGCTATTAGAGACATCATTACAACTCAGTTCAGCTCAGGCGATAATGATCCCAGAAAAAGCGGTGATCCCACTAAAAAATCAACATTTTGTTTATGCAATTGAAAACGGAATTGCTAACAAAGTAGAAGTGCATGTTGTTAGCCGCCATGATGGCTGGGTTGCTATTGATGAAGGCTTAACTGATGGACAACAAATTGTAACGGAAGGGCTAATTAAAATACGTTCTGGCAGCAAAGTTAGTATTAAGGGGTAATTGAAATGAAAATTACCGATACAAGCGTAAAGCGTCCAGTCTTTGCCATTGTTATAAATTTGTTGTTATTAACGTTTGGTATTGTGGCTTTTACCATGCTGCCATTGCGAGAGTATCCTGATATTGAATCGCCAATCGTCAGTGTTAGCACCAGCTATACTGGGGCAAGTGCTGAAATCATTGAAACCAAAATCACTCAAGTATTAGAAAATAGAATTTCGGGCATAGAAGGGATCAAAAGTATTAACTCTTCCAGTCGCAATGGCCGCTCTAATATCACGATTGAATTTAATATTAGTCGAGACATTGATGCTGCATCTAATGATGTGCGTGAACGTGTTGCACGAGCGTTAGATAGCTTACCTGAGCAAGTTAACCCGCCAGAGGTGTCAAAGTCTAACAGTGATGAAAGTCCAATAGCTTGGTTTGTTCTAAACAGCACCACCATGAATTCATTACAATTGTCTGATTATGCGCAACGTTTTATTGTTGACCGATTAGCCGTTGTAGATGGTGTATCAAATGTTCGTGTCGGTGGTGAGCGAAAATACGCCATGAAGGTGTGGCTTAATCGCAAAGCTATGGCTGCGCGTGGCATTACAAGTAGTGATATTGAAAACACATTAAGAAGCGAAAATGTTGAACTTCCAGCCGGTGAAATTGAATCTGTAGATCGAGATTTTACTGTTCGCACGGCAAGAAGTTATAAAGATCAAACGGACTTTAGAAATCTCGTTATTAAACGCGGTGAAGATGGCTATTTAGTGCGCCTCGGTGAAGTTGCCGATGTACATCTTGAAGCGGCTGACGATGAAAGCTTATTTAGAGGCAATGGCCGCAACATGATTGGCTTAGGCATTGTTAAACAAGCAAAAGCTAATACATTAACCGTTGTTGATAATGCGCGAGCAGAACTTGAAAACATCAAACGTAATTTGCCTGAAGGTACCACCATAGGTGATAGCTATGACTCGTCTATTTTCATTAAAGAATCTATTGATGAAGTTTACCGAACGTTAGCCATATCTATGGCATTGGTTGTGCTGGTGATTTATTTGTTTTTAGGAAATATTCGCGCAACATTGATCCCTGCTGTTACTGTACCTGTTGCTTTGATCGGTAGTTTTATGTTTTTACTCGCGATGGACTACTCGATAAATTTATTAACATTATTGGCCTTAGTACTCGCTATTGGCTTAGTGGTTGATGATGCTATTGTGATGCTTGAAAACATTCACCGCCGAATTGAGTTAGGCGAACCTCCTTTATTAGCAGCTTACCGAGGTGCAAGAGAGGTTGGCTTTGCTATTATCGCGACAACGTTAGTATTGATTTCCGTCTTCGTACCGTTGGTATTTATGGATGGTCGCATAGGTGCGTTATTTACAGAGTTTGCTATGGCAGTAAGTGCAGCGGTATTTTTCTCTAGTATTACCGCGTTAACATTATCTCCTGCGCTTTGTTCAAAAGTATTGAAAGCTTCAGAAAAAGAAAGCAAATTTAGCCAATGGATGGATAAAACGTTTCACCGTATTGAAGAAGCGTATAAAAACTCAATTCGTTCAAATATGTTACGAAAGTGGAGTTTAATCGTCACGATGATATTAACTGGATTTGCAAGTTATTCGCTTTATCAACAAGTGCCCTCCGAGCTAACACCAAAAGAAGATCGTGGTACTTTTTTCTTAATGATGAATGGCCCAGAAGGCGCAAGTTATGAGAATAACGCAGCAAATATGGCAAAAATTGAAGAAAGACTAATGCCTTATTCTGAATCTGGCGAGTTAAGTCGTGTGTTAATTCGTGTGCCAGGCTGGGGCGGAAGAGGTGGTGTAGCTATAGTTGGTATGGCTGATTGGGATGAGCGTAAACGCTCTACATGGGAAGTAATGGATGAAATAAGCGGTAAAATGCAAGAAGTTACTGACGTTCGTGCTTTTGCAATTATGCGACGTGGCATCGGTGGCGGTGGTTCTTCTCGTCCAATAGAGTTTGTGTTACAAGGTAATGATTACGCACAGCTTGCTGATTGGCGTGATCGTATTATCAAGCGTGCTGAAACTAACCCAGGTTTGGTTCGTATCGACCATGATTACAAAGAAACATTTCCACAGTTTCTTGTTAATATTGACAAGAATAAAGCGGCTGATTTAGGTGTTTCTGTCTCAGAAATAGGCAGAACCTTAGAAACTATGTTAGGTCAACGCCGAGCAACTACGTTTATTGATCGTGGTGAAGAATATGATGTTATTCTAAAAGGTACGAAAAAAGACTTTACCAACCCAACCGACATTTCCAATATTTATTTAAAATCGCGTAGTAGTGAGTTGGTCCCGTTAGATAGTTTAATAACGTTAACGGAAGAGGCAACCGCCTCAAGGCTTAATCGTTATAATCGTATGCGAGCAATCACGTTAAGCGCTAATTTAGCTGACGGTTATACGTTAGAAGAAGCGCTAAACTTTCTTAATCAAGTTGCTGCTGAAGAAAATGACATTGATGGTGCTATAGATTACAAAGGTGAGTCACAACTTTTCTATGAAGGTGCATCTGCGATGACTTACGTGTTCATTCTAGCACTTACCGTAACGTTTTTAGTGTTAGCGGCACAATTTGAAAGTTTTGTTCATCCGTTTGTGATCATGTTAACGGTACCGTTAGGCTTAGTTGGCGCTTTATTTGGTTTATGGTCTACAGGGTTAACTATTAATATTTATAGTCAAATTGGTATTGTTATGTTGATTGGGTTAAGTGCGAAAAATGGCATACTCATCGTTGAGTTTACCAATCAACTACGCGATAAAGGCGTTGAGTTTAAAGAGGCTATTGTGCAAGCAGCAGCGCAACGTTTACGTCCGATCATTATGACATCATTAACAACGGTAATGAGCTCAGTACCACTTGTATTGGCATCAGGTCCTGGCGCTGAAAGCCGAATGGTTATAGGTGTTGTGGTGTTTACTGGTGTAATAGTTGCTACGCTATTAACCTTATTTATTATTCCTGCGGCGTATTATGCTTTAGCGAAAAATACTCAATCTCCTGAGTTTTTACAAAATAAGCTTGATAGCCAAGCTCAAGAAAAACCCTTAAAACAATAACGCTGGGGTTTGTTGGCTTAACACAGATTTAACTGTGTTAAGCCATTATTTTAACGTCTTATTTTTAGTAAACCTATCGTCGCTAATAGTGCTAGCAATGTATAAATACTACCACCGTGACCATGACTTTCGCTTTCATAAACAACTTCGACGTAATCTGGATCATAATCGGTACTTTCAAGAGGGAGAGCGTATAAATCGTTCGTATCGTTTGCACTATAAGTCGCAACAATATCAGGGTAACCAACTTCATATAAATCAATTAATACATCATAATATTCAGGAATATAGCCCTGATTTAACGTCGTATAAACTTCATATTCATCATTTTCATTCTCACCATAAATTATAAAGTCTTCAGTGGTATAATAGTGGATCCAATCACCGCCATTCTTACTTAAATACAGTTCGGCATAAACCTTCGCTGAATTGATGTGATCATAACTATACACATCAGCATCAAATGTCACACTAAAGGTTTGGAAAAAGCCATCTTGGTCGTAATCTTCAATAAGCTGGGCATAACCTTGATAAATAGAGAAACTGTGGTAAGCGCGTAATGCCGACTTTTGGTTGTTTGTAGTCAGAAGTTTTTTTGCAGATTTTTGTTGCTTTACTTGCTCTCTAGATAGACCTACTAATGGATTTTCCAACTGTTCACCATCTTTTAGTTGACTTAGAGCGGTTGAAGTATCCCATGTTGCTTTGGAGGCAGAGATGCTTTTACTTGCTGCCGTTTGCGAAGCTGCATTTACTGGTAACGTCAATAGTACGCTTAATATAGCAATAGTTGTGATAGTGTGAGTCATAAGCTGTCCTCGAAATAAAAGTATGCTTTATTAAAACGTGTTTATTCTGAATGTTTCCTGAACGGTATAATTTTGTTTTTATTTGGTTTATTGGAAGTTTTTTGTTCAGTTCGTATTCAGTTTCTACTTGATAGATTGTCATCAAACTCGATTACT
This sequence comes from Thalassotalea sp. 1_MG-2023, assembly GCF_030546745.1. Lineage (GTDB taxonomy): Bacteria > Pseudomonadota > Gammaproteobacteria > Enterobacterales > Alteromonadaceae > Thalassotalea_C. The sequence continues at coordinate 45,649 of NZ_JAUOPD010000022.1, read as the reverse complement.
TTTACACTGACAGGGTTGTTATCATTGACACGGTATTTTAAATGAATTTTTGCACGGTAGTTCGCTCCATTATTTTAATCGTTATGTTGTTTTCACTTAACAGCTATACCCCTGTTTATGCTCAGCCTCTTGAAGCTGGAAAAACTTATCGGGTAGCAAATGCACAACAAGCAGCTCGTTTGGTAAAAGCGCGTATTGGCGGCAAAATTTTGAAAGTTCAACGTACCAACGTAAAAGGTAATCTAGGCTACAGGGTTAAAGTGCTAACTAATAAAGGCCACGTAGTGTCGGTAAAAGTTGATGCGGTAAGTGGAAAAATAGTAGGAAATTAAACGATGCGGTTATTACTTGTTGAAGACGATATTACCTTGCAAACGCAATTAAAAGATCAGTTAGAAAACGCGAAGTATAGTGTTGATTGTGCTGATGATGGTGAAATTGGTTTATTTCAGGCAACAGAATACCAATATGATGCGGCCATTATTGATCTAGGCCTACCTAAACTTGACGGTAAGTCATTAATTGAAAAAATACGCGCACAAGATATTAAGTATCCTATTATTGTCTTAACTGCCCGAGATAGATGGCAAGATAAAGTTGAAGGCTTAGATGCTGGCGCTGATGATTATTTGACGAAGCCTTTCCAAGTGGAAGAGTTACTTGCAAGGTTAAACGCGTTGATCCGTCGTAGTGTAGGGCAAGCAAGTCCTGTTATCACGAATGGCCCATTTTCAATTGATACCACGAGTATGGTCGTTAGTGTTAACAAAGAACCTGTTCCATTGAGTAGTTACGAATATAAAGTGTTTGAATATATGATGTTACATATGGGGCATGTTATTTCTAAAACACAATTAACCGAGCATATCTATGATCAAGATTTTGATCTTGATTCTAATGTGATTGAAGTGTTTGTAAGGCGGTTACGTAAAAAGCTTGATCCTGATAGTAGCTTGCAATTTATTGAAACGTTACGTGGCCAAGGTTATCGCCTCAAACAATTTGAACAATAGTTGAGCTTACGCCAGATGGTTCAACTAAATAATTGGTTCAACTCGCTTAAATCTCGATTATTAGTCAGCGCTGTTTTTATGGTGGTTGTGCTTTTACCCATCGTTGGTATAACCATTATAAAAGCGTATCAAGGCCATATGGAATCGGGTGTTAATAATGAATTAACTGCTTACTCATATAGCTTACTAACTGTCGCTGAATATGAACAAGGACAGCTACAAATGCCAGAAATACTGGCAGAGAATCGGTTTAATATCGTTCAATCTGGCTTATATGCCGCAATTTCGGATAAAAATACTGATCAACTTCTCTGGCAGTCGCAATCTTTACTTGCTACTGCATTACCTGAACAAGTGCCATCGCCCGCGGTAGGTAATGAACGTTTCACCACAATTATTATTGATGACAAAGAGCACTTTATTTACAGTTTCTCTGTACTGTTTTCTGATCTAACAGGTGAACATGCTGTAACGTTACACCTTATTAAAGATCAATCGAGCTTTTTAGTGTTAATGGCTGAATTCAAGCAACAATTATGGTTAGGGTTGTTGATATTAATGGCCGTTCTATTGTTATTACAATATGTGTGGTTACGTTGGAGCTTACAACCGTTATCACGTTTAACAGCCGAAATTTCAGCAATAGAACAGGGTAAAAGTAAGCAACTTTCTTCACGTTATCCACTTGAGTTACAGCAAGTAACTGAGCAGCTGAATAATCTACTTGATACTGAAAAAATGCAACGTACGCGCTATCGAAATGCGCTTTCTGATCTTGCGCATAGTTTAAAAACCCCACTTGCGGTTATTCAGGGGGATGTAAACACGAATAATACGGCGAATGTGCAAGAGCAAATTGATGTCATGAATTTGATGATTGAACATCAATTAAAACGAGCACAAAGTGCCGGGCATGCTGCCTGGTATTTAGGAGTAACGGTTGCACCTTGTTTACAAAAATTAATCAATAGCCTAGAAAAAATATACCGTGAAAAGTCACTTATTATTGATAGCCAGTGTGACGAGCAATTGATGTTTAAAGGCGATGAAGCTGATTTACTCGAAATATTAGGTAACTTATTGGATAACGCCTGTAAAGCGGCAAAATCAATCGTATCCATTGAGGTATTAAGTCTTAATAATAAGCTTGTCATTAACGTTGAAGATGATGGCAAAGGCATTGCTAAAACAGATGTTGCTAAGATCTTAAAACGTGGAAAACGCGCTGATACCTATCAACAAGGACATGGTATTGGTTTAGCAATAGTGCGTGATTTGGTAGATAGCTATAAAGGAACACTCGCTATTACTCATTCAACTACCTATGGCGGAGCATGTTTTACATTATCATTTAATCAATGATTTTTTTAATTTGGCAACATGTTCAGTTAAAAAACGTATTCAGCCTTCATTCAGTTTACTTAGCGTAAATTAGCTTTAACAATACAAATTAGGTTAAGGCGGGAAAGATGAAAATATACCACCAGTTAATCTCTAGCATAATCGTAGCAAGTGCTATAACCAGCGCTCAAACGAGCTTTGCAGCCGTTAATCAAGCTCAAGTAACGGTTGAGCAATCGTCAATATCACAAGCGGAATTAGCTCAAATGCTTGCTCCCATTGCGCTGTACCCAGACACCTTGTTAACTCATATATTAATTGCGTCAACTTATCCTATTGAAGTCATTGATGCTGAAAGGTTTGTTAAAAGTAATAAACATGCCAGTAGTGATAAGTTACAAACAATGGCAGAAGATAAAGATTGGGATCCCAGTGTTACCGCCTTATTAGCTTTTCCACAGGTACTGGAAAAGCTGAGTGAAGACTTAACCTGGATGCGTCAATTAGGTGATGCCTTCTTGGCAGATGAAGAACAAGTGTTGGCGAGTATCCAACAACTTAGACAGCAAGCTGATGAAGCTGGAAATTTGGCAAAAATGGATAATGTTCAAGTTATTCGTGAGCAGAAAACCATTGTCATCCAACCTGAGCAACCAGAAATCATTTATGTTCCTTATTACGACACTCGTAGTGTATATGGCCGTTGGCATTGGTCACATCGACCTCCAGTTTATTGGCATCGTCCTGTTTACTATAGCTATCATAATGGACCTTTTTATTGGCGTTCGGGTGTGCACTTATCACTAGATTTTTTCTTTGTTGGTTTACATTGGCATAATCGACATGTCATTCATCATTCGCCGAAGTATTACCGCAGTTACCATAGTAAAAAGCGAGTAACCACTAGTCATCGTGTTAAACGTTGGCAGCATAATCCACATCGTAGAAAAGGCGTAGCTTATCGTAGTCATGATGTTAAAAAGCGTTATGCTTCACATCGCCTCGTCAGCAAACCAATAAAAAGAGCTCGTGCATTTGATACTCATGGTAAAGCAGTTAAAAAGCACCATGTAGTAAGCAAAAAATTGCGAGAGCATGGTAATAAACGTGTGACAGATAAAGGTTTTAGAAAGCAGGTAAGTGCCAAGAATAAACCTGCTGCTAATCAATTACATCATAAAAACCGTAGCATTGGGCAAACGAAGTCTATAAAGAGACATGATAGACGCATAGAGCAAAAACATCATCGTGTTGAGAAAGTAAACACTTATCACTCAAAAACCAAAGTAACGAGCGTTAAGCAACCTACTTATCAGAAAATGACTAAAACGCAGGTGAGGAAGCCTCATCTAAATAAACCAATAAAAGTAAGACAGACTCAATCAACCAAGGGAGGTCACTCAAGTAACAATAAAGCATATACACGAGTGACTAGAAGCTCACATGGTAAACAATCGTCTGTAACTTCCAGTCGAAAAATTAAGCCGCGTCGCGATTAATACATTCTTGCACGCTGCCAATAAATATTACCATTGAGCTAAATTGAATACCGCAAACATGGATGTTTTGCGGTATTTTTACTGATGTTATTCTGCATTCATTATTCACCTTTTACACGTTGTTACGCTAGTATTTATACTAAGCCTGTATTTAGTAGAACACGGTTTACAGGCATTTAATCAATTAATTAACACGATGGAATAGTTAATGAAGGTAAGTTTTTTAGTTATATTGTTTCTGATTTCTGTCAGTTCATGTAGTTCGAATAATGAACACAAGTTGGCAGATGGATCCTCGTCTTGTTCTTTACAACATTATCAGCTGATCGCTAATCATGTCCAAACAGGTGATGGGCTAGGTCATGGCCCTGATTTGGGTAGCGACGAATGGAAGTCCGTTATTGAATACAAGCTTGGTATCCGTGGTGAACCAGCAACACCGGCTCGTACAAGCGATCAATGGTGTCGTTATATATTCAACGAGATAAACAACACCACGCTAGAGCAATCAAACACTAGTCGTAAAAAGGTTGAAACTGCAGAGCAACTTTCACCGTCTTTTGCATGTACTGAGAGCCAACTTGGCAGTGTGGAAGATTTAATTTGTAGTCATGATGATTTAGCACTACTCGATAGAAGATTATCGCAAGTTTATCAACAAGCAAAATTTTCATTGTCGGAAAATCAAATAAGTAGATTAAGAGCAATGCAGCATGGTTGGCGAAAAGGCAGAAATGATTGTTGGAAATCAGACGCTCAGCAACGTTGTGTAAAAAAAATATATGTTGATCGTATTGCAACATTACAAGCCAAGTACCAATTGGTTCCATCTACAGGGCCTTTCAATTTTTATTGTGATAATGCAGCGGTAAGCAAAGTAGAAGTAGTATTTTATCAAACTACACCTGCGACACTCATTGCTAAGTATAACGAGACAGAGTCGATAATGTTTCAACAGCCAAGTGCAAGTGGGGCAAAATACCAAGGTCGAAATGAATCTTTTTGGGAACATCAAGGACAGGCGCGAATTGTATGGGGCTATAATGCAAAGCCAATGACATGTCGTTTACTGAAATAAACGTTAAAAATCGTGCTTACTGGTTATTGGCATATAAGCTTCCCTCATTAGCACGTGTTGATGTTTGTTTTACACTTTTGTAGCGTTATATTTTGTGTTGGTACTAGGCTTAACTTTTTTTGAGTGGAGCCCGATAAATAAGTGAAAACACGATAGAAAAAGACAAGGACGTTGTTCTTCGGATACGTTTAATTCGCATTTAAACGTTCAACACGTCCTCGTTAACGTTATCAATAATTAATAAATTTTACCGCGACTTTTTACTTTGTTTACATCAACACGGGTAGGAGTTATTTTCCCATCGACTAACCCTTGCGTTGCAATTGACAAACCTTCAATAACTTGGTGCATTGACTTTAAATCTAAACTCGCTAAATCATCAGTTACTTTATGGTAATGCTGATCTGTATCAAGTTGTGTACTACTAAAACTATGCGCAGGTACACCCAGGCGGGCTAACGTTGCATTATCAGAACGATAGAACAAGTTTTGTTTAGGGTAAGGGTCTTTGTGAATTTTAAATGCTTGGTTATCAAGCGCTGTATTTAATTCTTCACCTAAAGAAGAACGTTCCATACCGGTCATCCAAACTTTTCCTGAACCAAACTTAGAGGGCTTACCAATCATTTCAATATTGATCATGGCAACGACATCATCAGGGTTAAGTTGTTGAGAGAAATATCGAGAACCAAATCCGCCAATTTCTTCTGCAGTAAAGGCTGAGAACATCAGTGTTCTAGCATTTTCACCTTTACGAGAAAAATACTCGGCAAGGTTTATAATTGCTGTAGTGCCTGAAGCGTCATCATCTGCACCATTGTAAATTACATCACCTTCTCCGTCTGCTGAGGCACCTAAATGATCATAATGGGCTGAGTACAATACAATTTCATCTTTTTGTTCGTTACCAGGTAAAACGCCAACCACATTGGTTAAAGTTTGCTTAGCAATGCTCGTTTTAGCATGTACCTTGATAGTCTCTATTGATGAATCTTCGGTCATGACCATCACTATCGCACCTTGGTGATCGAGTGAAAGTTTATTCAAGCCTCTAGCAAAATAGCCACTATAACCGGTGAACATTTTTTTGTGGGCAGGGTTAATTAACACTAGGTGTTTACCACCTTGCTGATTAATCTTACTGATCACCTGGCGCATGTTGTCATTTTTGCCTATCGAATGAAGGGTAAAATCTTCAGTGCTTTGCCACTTAATTTCTTCAATAGTACTTGCCATGCCTAGATGTGCTGATTCAATAGTATTTCCATTTAACGTAACAGCGATAGATTCAGGTTTTATGGTTGTAACTGTAAATGACTGTTTAAAGGTTTTTTCACCTTGCATGGGCACTAAACCAATCTCACTAAAGCGTTGGCTAATATAATCAGCAGCTTGGTCTATTTCTTTGCTGAAATTGCCTCTGCCTTTTAATTCGTCGCTCGCTAAAAAGGTGATGTCTTTAGTTATTGTCTTTAATGATGTGTTGTCAGCGTGTGTGGTAAAGCTGACAGTTGTGCTCAAGGCAACAGAGGCTGCGAGAGCTAGCGCACTTTTTGTTATTGTTATCATGAAAAGTCCCTACAGGTAAAAGGTTACTATTTATTATTCGCTATTTTATTGCAAGTAACTCATTGAAGTTAAGTGCGGCTTGTTTGTAACGTTTGGTGTTCAATAAGCAGGCTTTTATCGCCAATAGTAAGCCATAACTGACCATCTTGAATACTTGCTTGAATTTCAGTTGTACGGTCAATTAACTCAGAAAACTTTGCTAATGCTTGATAATCAAAACGTGTTATTTGAACATTTTTAAAAAGCGTTAGTTTTTTTTCTTGTTGTTGCCACCATACGTCGAAGGGCGAGTGGTATCCATAAATAATGACTTTATCTGCTTTATTGCTTGCTCGTTTTACACGTTTTTCGTCGGGTTGGCCAAGTTCAACCCATAAGGTAATGTCTTCGGTAAGTGTTTGTTGCCATAATACAGGCTCATCTTCATCACTCACTCCTTTGCCAAAGGTAAGTGCAGGGTCGGCATTTAAAACATATGCAAGTATTCTCGCGCCCATACGAATCAATGTTTCAGAAGGGTGCCGTGCAATGGTAAGATTTAAGGTATCGTAATAGTTGCGATCCATGTCAGATAAATGAATCGTTGTTTTGTAAATGGTTGATTTAAGCGCCATGGCGATTATCGATAAGGTATTTTGTCTATGATACGCCTTAGCTTTGAAATATCGAAGCTATTTATTCAGTGAATAGTTGAGATAAAGTGAATTAATTTAGCGAATACTCACTATCAGTGATACATTTTCGTTAATATTAACCGATGAGAACTGTGATGACTTATTCTTCTTTTATTCCGCCGCAGCGAACCTTAATGGGGCCAGGCCCATCTGATGTAAGCCAACAAGTACTCTCCGCACTTGCAAGACCGACCATCGGGCATTTAGATCCTTTATTTGTTGGCATGATGGATGAAGTAAAAAGCTTGCTGCAATATGCTTTTCAAACAGACAATGAAATGACAATTGCGTTATCTGCACCAGGCTCTGCAGGTATGGAAGCTTGCTTCGTTAATTTAATTACACCTGATGACACCGTAGTCGTTTGCCAAAATGGTGTTTTTGGCTCAAGAATGGCAGAAAACGTAAGGCGTATTGGGGCAACACTCGTACTTGTTGAAGGAGAGTGGGGAAGAGCAGTTGACCCCGCATCGCTTGATGATGCATTGTCGCAACACCCTGAGGCAGCGTTTGTTGCTTTTGTGCACGCTGAAACATCAACTGGCGCTCGTTCAGATGCTAAAGTGCTGTGTGAAATTGCGCAGAAGTATCATTGTTTAACCATTGTTGATGCTGTAACGTCGCTGGGTGGTTGTGAATTAAAAGTTGATGAATGGGGTATTGATGCCATTTATTCTGGCAGTCAAAAGTGCTTATCTTGTGTACCGGGTATTTCGCCCATCAGCTTTAGTAAACAAGCAGTGGATGTGATTAAAAACAGAGACGTTCCGATACAAAGTTGGTTCCTCGATCAATCATTAGTGATGGGGTATTGGTCAGGTAATGGTAAGCGTGCTTACCATCATACTGCACCGGTAAATTCATTGTATGCGTTACATGAAGCCTTGCTTTCGTTAAAAAATGAAGGATTAGAAAATGCATGGCAACGTCATCAAAACATGCATGATTTATTAGCAAAGGGGTTAGCCGAATTAGGCTTAGATTTTGTTGTTCCAGAGAACGAACGATTGGCTCAACTTAATACAGTGTATATTCCAGATGGGGTTGATGATGCAAAAGTTAGAAATTTTTTACTTAATGAGTACAATCTTGAAATTGGTGCTGGGTTAGGGCAGTTTGCAGGAAAAGCATGGCGCATTGGTTTAATGGGCTATGGTGCACGAAAAGAAAATATAGCTTTGTGTTTAGCTGCGTTGAATGAGGCAATATCTTCTACAAGACAAACATTATAAAAAACTAATTATCAAGAGCTCAGGTGAAGTGAAGAAAGAAGGTAACTTCAATTACCTTCTTTATGCTGATATTACCTGTTTCGGTGCTACACGACAAATATCTTCCATCACTTTGGCTACGTATCTAAAGGTTTGGAAGGCACTTAATTCAATTGTTTGATACTGTTCTTCTGTTAACGGTAAACTATTAATAGTTTCAATGATATCTTCTTTATGCTGAGCATCTATTACTGCATGTTCCATAACAGTACTAAACGCTTTAACAGGTAACCCTGAGTTTTTGATTAACCCTTCAACATATTCTACCGTTGGATGGTAAACTTCTAAGCACCCTAAATATCCCATAAATGCAACAGGGTGGTGATGCTTTATCCAATAGTACTGAGAGCCGCTTAATGATGCCACATTAGGTGGAGGAGGACGAGAGAATATTTCCTCTCTAGTTAGGCCTAAAAGCTCTAAATCGTTGACGTACCATTCATCATGATCAGTTTCTTCAGCGATATGTCTACGCATATAACTGGTCAAAATGTTACTCAAATCGTCTTTAGGGTAATCTTCCATGCACGTAATAACTTCGCGCATTAATGGGACAGTAGCCCTAGCCACCATCTGATTAACCCAAATATGCTCTTTGACAACCTCTGGGTTACAAGACAACTCATAGTATTGATTGCCTATAGCTCTAGCATTTAAAGCCATTAAACTCATGCTTTTAGTTAATCGTTCAAAATGAGTTGTCATTGCGAGCACCTTACAACATTATACCGACGCCAGGGCTAACTTTTTTAACTGACTTATTAATAGATTTTAGTTGCTCAACTTCATCCTTTGATAGACCGTCAATAGCTTTAACATGTTCTTTTGTTAATTCTTCCTTGTTGATCACGCCTTCTTCGTGCAAATGTTCTGTATTTGATTTTGTAGACATTCTATATTTCCTTTTAGACTAAATTATTAAGCAACATTAATGTTGCAAGGCTAGAATAGTTTCTTTTGGAAATTTAAGTCAAGGTAAAATATGAAATACCTAATTAAAATTGTTACTTGTTCTCTATTCGTAATGACTTTAAGCTTATATACAATTATTAGGCTTAGAATAATAAAGCATGCAATCCATTATACTTAAGAGCTTACTCATTCTCTTTATTAGTCATTTACTAATTGTAAGTGCACTTGCGAATAAATTTGAACATTTCTATCGAGAAAAAGGTTTATCTCAAGCGACCGTTAGTAGTTTATTAGTTGATAAAGATGGCTTTTTGTGGGTTGGAACAAATGATGGTCTAAATAGATTTAATGGCTATGATTTTGAAGTATTTAAAGCAAACGACAATCAAAAAAAATCTATTTTAGATAGTAATATTACTACGCTCTATCAAGATAATGATGGAACTCTTTGGGTAGCAACCATTTCAGGCGTTAATACTTTTAATAGAAAATTAAATACTTTCGATACCGTCGAAGTTATTAATAAATATTTAAGTAAAACTGATTCAAAAGTTTTTGAAATTGAGAATGTCTCTGAAAATATTATTATATTTGCTACGGATAAAGGTGGATTCATTTTTAACAAACGGTCACAACATATAGCAGAAATAAATATTGCTAATCAACTGACAGGAAAAATTAGCGCCTTATTTAAAGCAAAAGGAATGTTGTGGGCTAGCTTCACTAACGGCCATTTAGGCTACTTCGCTGATACGAGTTTTAAAACAATTTTTAGTGGTTTTGATGTAACTAATTCAATTATCGTTTTTGAAAAAGAAATATGGCTTGGTACTTTAAATGGGTTAGTGATTATTGATGCTGAAAGTGGTGAGCAAATAAAGACAGAACTATCATCACAATTATCAAACGTCAATATAACAGTAATACACCAGGAAAATAATAATATTTGGATAGGTACGAACAGCTCAGGTGTATTTAAAGTTGATAGAGATACGTCAATCGTAGAGAATTATATAGCCAATGATAAAGATCCAAACAGTTTAGGTCATAATCAAATAACCGATATTACCTCTGATAATTATGATGGCGTTTGGATTGGCACTTATGTACTAGGAGTCGAAAAATATGATACTTCAAATGAACAATTTAAACATGTTGAACAGAATATCGCCGATAAAACCACGTTGTCTGGAAATACCATTACATCTTTTTTAGAGCTCGATAGTGAAAATTTATTAATTGGAACTTATGAGTCTGGCCTTAATTTTTATAATTCTAAAACTAATTTATATAGTCATTTTGTTCATGATGATAAAAATCAATTATCAATTTCATCAAGTGGTATAGCTGCACTTGCTAAGCATAAAAATGAATCAGTTTGGGTTGGCACTATAGGTGGAGGGTTAAACCTATTTAACCTTCCAAATAAGACCTTTAAAAGGATTAAGATCACCGATGATGTTAGCAGTAGTATAGGAGAGAATACAGTACTAAGAATACTAAAAGGTGAAGGTGATTTCATCTGGATTGGCACATGGGGGGGAGGATTACTTAAATATAATTATGCGTTAGGCACCTTTAAACGATTTATTCACCAACCTGAAAATCAAAACTCTATATCAGATAACAGTGTTTGGGCTCTTACAAAAGATGGAGCCGGAAATATTTGGGTTGGTACACAAAATGGGGGGTTAAATAAGTTTGACCCTAGTACTGAAAGTTTTACTCATTATGGAAGTTCAATAAGCAAACGATCAATTAGTAACAACTGGGTAACGAGTATTTATGTTGATGCACAGGATGTTCTTTGGGTTGGAACTTTTGGTGGTTTGAACAAGTTTGAACCTAAGAGTGAAATATTTACTCATTATTCGACAAATCATGGTTTACCAACCGAATTAATCTATGGAGTTTTAGCTGATGAACATGGGTATCTATGGTTAAGTTCTAATGATGGACTATCACGCTTTGATCCTCGAACAGAATCGTTTAAAAACTATGGTGTCAGTGACGGTTTACAAGGCAATGAATTCAACTCTTTGAGTTATTATAAAACTAATTCGGGTGAATTATTTTTTGGTGGTGTGAATGGTTTTAATCGTTTTTTTCCAGATGACATCAAAGATGATACTTCGATACCTAATGTAGTATTGACGGACTTTCTAGTACATAACAAACATGTTGAAATTCAATCAAGTGAAAACAAAAATGCGAAAAAGCGAAATGTGAATAGTGCTATTTTCACGATTCCTTCTGATATTAATGAATTAGAACATTTAGAATTAACTTACGACGAGAAGCTGGTTACCTTTGAGTTTGCTGCGCTGCATTTTGCAGAACCTATGAATAATCAATACGCCTACAAACTTGAAGGCTTTGATGAGCAGTGGATTTATACCGATGCCAAGAATAGAAGGGCAACTTATACCAGTTTACCGTCAGGTGATTATACATTACGTGTAAAGGCGAGCAACGGAGACGGGTACTGGAATGAAACAGGTAAATCACTCAAGATAACGGTACTACCACCTCTGTGGCGGACATGGTGGGCTTATACAATATATTTAATTTTGATCATCGGCACCATTGGGTTGATCTTATATCGTCAAAACTATCAGCGTTTAAAAGAACATGCGATAAATGTGCAGTTAAAACGTGCAGACAGATTAAAGGATGAATTTTTAGCGAATACCTCTCATGAGTTACGCACTCCACTTAACGGAATTATTGGCTTAGCGGAGTCATTAATTGATGGTGTTTCTGGACAACTACCAGAGTCTGCTAATAAAAACCTGGCGATGGTTGTTGCTAGTGGTAAGCGTTTATCAAACTTGGTTAATGATATTCTCGACTTTTCAAAATTAAAAAACCATACCTTAAAGCTGAATTTAACGGGGGTTGAATTACATAGTTTAACAGATGTAGTCATGACGGTGTCTACTCCGTTAATTGGCGATAAAAATATTATTCTTAAAAATCGAGTATCGAATGAGTTACCTATCGTTAATGCAGATGAAAACCGGTTAGAACAAATTTTGTATAACTTGATTGGTAATGCAATAAAGTTTACCGAAAGTGGTGAAGTAACTATCGATGCTGAACAAAGCGGTAATGCCGTTAAAATTTCGGTAAAAGACACCGGTATTGGTATAGCAGCGGATCAACTTCATCTTATTTTTAACTCATTTGAACAGTTAAAAGGTCAAACCAATAGAGATCATAGTGGGACAGGCTTAGGCTTAACGGTTACAAAACAACTTGTTGAATTACATGAAGGTAAAATATCAGTAACTTCTGAATTAGGTAAAGGGAGTTGCTTTAGTTTTACATTGCCCATTGATAATGATCATATCACTGACGTCACAAATATTGTTAAATCGACTAATCAACAGAAACTCAATCGTTTACAGCACCTTGATAATGAAATTGAGTACATCAGCATCGATGAAGATGAGTTGATGTCTCAGCAAAATAGGCAATTAAATTACCAAAATTATCACATCTTAGTAGTCGATGATGATCCAATTAATCGTCAAGTGTTATTGAACCATTTAAATTTGAAAGGGTATCAGTTAACAGAAGCAGCTAGTGGCAAACAAGCATTGTCTTTAATTGAAAATGCAACAGATAACAGCGAACAAAAAGCTCGACCTTTTGATTTAATATTACTCGATATTATGATGCCAAAAATGTCGGGTTATGAGGTATGTAATCAAATAAGAGAATGGTATTCGTTAAATGAATTACCTGTAATTTTTCTCACAGCAAAAAATCAAGTAATTGATTTAGTAGAAAGCTTTTCTGTTGGTGGAAATGACTATTTAACCAAGCCAATTTCTAAACATGAGTTACTCACCCGCGTTGAAAATCACTTAAGTTTACTTGATATCAATCGGCATCTTGAATATCAAGTATCTAGTCGTACAGCCGAGCTTGAAAAGGCTACACAGGCGAAAAGTGAGTTTCTTGCTAAAATGAGCCATGAAATTCGCACCCCCATGAATGCTATTATAGGGTTAAGTCATTTAGCGTTCAAAACCAAACTTGATAATCACCAGAAAGATTTAATTGGTAAAATTCAAGACGCCTCACAAGCGTTGCTTGCGCTAATCAACGACATATTAGATTTTTCTAAGATTGAAGCAGGTAAAATGACGATAGAATCAGTGGTGATGAATATAGAAGCGCTGATTAAAAAAACAGCTAATATATGTGCCTTAAAAGCACATAGCAAAGGATTGGAGTTAGTTGTAAGAATTGCACCTGATGTACCTAAACAAATCAAATCTGATCCTATTAGATTGCAACAGATATTGGTGAACCTTGCCAGTAATGCAATCAAATTTACTGAAAGTGGTCATGTATTAATTGAGGTTAAGTCAACTGAAAATAGCACACTTGAATTCTCAGTGTCAGACACGGGGATAGGTTTAGATGAAAATACGATGGAAAACCTTTTTACTTCATTTAATCAAGCTGATACCTCTATAACACGTCGTTTTGGTGGTACAGGGCTTGGTTTATCGATTTGTAAGCAACTCACCACGCTTATGGGGGGAAAAATATGGGTAGACAGCCAATTAGGAGAGGGGAGTACCTTTGGTTTTACTGTGCATTATGAGCAAGTTGAGCAAAGTGAACTTCTTGCCGCACAATCGCTGATGATTGAGGGAATAAATGTACTGGTTGTGGATGATAATGCACTTTGTCTAAATGTGTTAGATGCTTTGTTAAAACAGTTTGGCTGTAAAATCACGACAACTGAAAGTGCAATAACAGCGCTTGAACTTATTGATAATGCAATATTACTTGAACAACCCTTTGATTTAGTGATCACTGATTGGCGTATGCCAAAAATGGACGGTATTGAACTTGCGCACCGAATTAACAAGTTAAATGAAAAACATGACATACCAGCAGTATTAATGGTGACGGCTTTCGACAAAAATGATGCAATGACCTTGTCGCATGAAGCTGGGATTGATGGCTTCTTAGAAAAGCCTGTTGATGCATCTTTATTATTAGATGCGATGATGAATGCCTTAAAGCTTGAACAAAAACATTTAGAATATCACCAAGTACAAAAAGGTATTTTAGATTTATCTCATAGCCGAATACTACTTGTGGAAGATAATGCTTTAAACCAACAGGTGGTTCTTGGATTTTTAGAAGAAACAGGTGTCAATATTGATATCGCAGAAAATGGACAAGTTGCGATTGATAAATTAGACAGTGAAAGCTACGACTTAGTGTTTATGGATTTACAAATGCCGATAATGGATGGTTTAACGGCAACAAAAATTATTCGTGCAAACGATCAATTTAGTAATTTACCTATCATTGCAATGACTGCTCATGCGATGCAAGAGGAACTAGATCGTTGTTTAGAAGTAGGGATGAATGATTATTTTACTAAACCTATAGATCCAAATGCTTTATATATCTTGTTATCAAAATGGTTAAATAATGAAGCAGTGAATGAACAAGTAACACTGATAAAAAGTGATGAAACGCGAGAGAAAATAAACCATCAAAAACGAAATACACAATCCAATCAAACGAAGGAAGTTTCTCTGTTAGCAGAGATAGAAAAGCTACCATGTCTTGATGCTAAAACAGCGATTAAGACCATGGGAGGACGTGAGCATTTATATCAAAATTTAGTACAGCAATTTGCTAAAAACTACACAGATACAGTTGATTCTCTCAGTGAGGTATACAAGCAACAAGATTATGAGACTGCTTATAGGGTTGCGCATTCTTTAAAATCTAATGCAAATTATATTGGTGCATTAACGCTGGCAAAACGTGCTACCCAACTTGAGGCACAACTTAAAAGTGACCCAGAATCGGCTGATTTACTGGTTGCTGAAACGTCAATTGAGTTGAACAATGTGTTGATAGCACTTGAAGGTCTACCGTTTAATTTAGCTGATACAGAGCAGCCTGATACTGCTATAGTTAATGTTCAGTATTATCAAAAACAGTTAGCCTCTTTGTTATCATCGATAAAAGAGCTGTTAGTTGATGAAAATGCTCAAGTAGAAGATTTATTACCGCGACTGCTAACAATTACTCAAGGAAGTGAACATGAGCAGTTAGCTAAAAAAATAGCAGACAACATTGACGACATTGAATATGCAAAAGCAATTAATGATATAGAAGCGATATTAGCAACAATAACTGGCGCTAATGTTTCAAATAATAATAATGATAAAGAATAATCATCGTATGGAACTTGAAAACTTTAACCTTAAAGTATTAATTGTTGATGACGAAAAAGCGAACCGCAAAATATTAAAAGAACTTTTGCAAGAACAAGCAAAAATTATCTTTGCTAAAAATGGTGAACAAGCCATTGAATTTGCTAAGAAACACGTACCTGACTTAATACTATTAGACGTAGTGATGCCTGATAAATCAGGTTTTGAGGTCATAGAAGTGATCAAAAATGATCCTGTTACTATGGCAACGTCAGTGATATTTATTACCGGTTTGGCCAATTGCAATGATGAGGAAAAAGGCTTTGCATTAGGAGGTTGTGATTATATCTATAAACCTTTTAATACCAATATTGTTTCTGCACGAATTTCAACCCACCTTGAACTTATTCAGCAACGTAAAATGCTTGATAGTATAGCGCATGTTGATGCTTTAACCGGAATTTCAAACCGAAGAAAGCTTGATAAAGTACTTACTGATGAGTTAGCCGCAAATAAGCGGGATAAAAAGCAGTTATTGGTGGCAATGCTTGATGTTGATTATTTTAAGCAATTTAATGATCATTATGGTCATGGTGCTGGAGATATAGCGCTTAAAAAAATTGCCGCTTTATTTCGTGAAGTGCTTAACCGACCAAGAGACTTCGTTGCACGTTATGGTGGAGAAGAATTCACAGTAATCTTGCCTGATTGTAATGAACAAGGGGCTAATCTAGTACTAAATAATATTGTAAAGGCATTGGCTGCTAAAGAAATAGCACATGAATATTCAGATGCTGCTAAATGCTTAACCATGAGTGTTGGTGCGGTATTAGTCAACGGCGAACAATCCTACAATATACAGCAAGTACTTGAAACGGCAGATCGTTTACTCTATCAAGCAAAAAATAATGGTCGTAATCAAGTTGTGCTTGAATGTTTATAAAATTACTCGTTAAACTTGTCACTCAAGCTATTCTCCCCCTGCGATAAGTGATTTAGCTAAACGTTAGAAGAAATCCTTTCATTCACTATTTTTTCAATGTTTAAATTGCCTCCCGGTGAGTCTTCATTACTGGGCATATCAGCTTGTGCCAGAGGAAATGCAAGAGCCATTAAACATTTACTTAAATGAATGATCAAATGGTTTTCAGTTAACCAATGCAGTGATTCTTCTATTTGCTGAATATTTTTTGATATTTGTTGGTCATTAAGCTTTTTGATTAACCTTTCTTTTGGCAAGGGCTCTGCACATAAACGATAAATATCCGCCGTTAATCCTTCAAGTGAATGTGTAAAGGAAGTCGCTATCTTGCGGGTATCAAAAATAATAATGTTATCGCCATGATCTGTCATACAGCACATAGGGATAGTGCCGTTTAGCCAGCTTTCACTCCAGTTGTCTAGTAATGACTGCACTTTTGCATGTGCTTTAGTTGCCGGCTTGAAAGTGAAATTTAAGGTGTATATTCCTGTTTCTTTTTCGCTTGCCTGAATGAAGAAGTACGCAAGGTTGTAAACCGTTTGTTTATCGAGTGGATAAATGTATTGATAACTTTTGGTTGGCTCTAATGTTAAACCAAACTTTTCGGGTGTATTAAAATACGGGCTAAAGCGGTGATAACAAATTTTGGCCATTTGATCAAACGGCGGGTGGTAATGCGTCACTAAAGGCAGCCATTCTGCCATTTCATCGTACCAAGATGCTTGTTCACCTGGGGCTTCGCATAATAAATTCCACGTTACTCGCACGCCATAACTACGACACCATTTAAGCGCTGCCAAGTTTTGTATCGCGGTAGTACCCTTTTTGATCGCTTTAAGAAAGTCATCATGTAAACCTTCAATACCTGGTTGTATCCACTTTATTCCAGCTTCAGCTAGTGCTTTAACATGGTGTTGTTTTAAGTTAGCTTTGGTTTCATAAAATAAATTATAGGCAGGGTTTTCTGCTAATGTTGGCAGCACCGTTTTCATGTATTCAATGGGTAAAATATTATCGACAACCAAAAATTTATCGACCTTATATTTGCTCGATAAGTTTTTAAATTCACTTAATGCGGCTTCAGGTGATTTTGAACGGTGATCCATAGTACCGCCATTTAAACCGCAAAAAGTGCAGTGTTGTTTTGCTCCCCACCAACAACCGCGAGAGGTTTCAGCGACTAAACCTGGGGAGATGTATTGTCCGATTTTTAGACTCTCTAATGATTGAAAGTAGCTGTCAAAAATAGGTTCTCCAACTTTTCTCATGTCTGAAATATAGGCACGAGGTGGCTTTTGTGCTTGCCCTGCATCAACAGCAAGTGATTTATGTTTTTGACTGATAAAGCCGTTTGGTAAATTTTGGTAGTTAATTGGTTCATTTTTCATCAGCTTATCAATGAAAGGACCTATCACGTCATCACATTCGCCGGAAAAAACATAATCAATCCATGAAAAGCTCTCATTGATAGTTTGGCCCATAATGCCTTCACAGTTAGCGCCACCCATTAATGTAATAATACTGCTATCAAGACTTTTAATTTTTCTTAACAAGGCAATTGACGCACAATTTTGCTGGAAGGTAGAGGTACAACCGACAATTTTTGGACTGTTGCTGACAATATCGTGGGCAAGCGCGTCGATGTAGCGTTCAGCTGTTTCTCTGATGGTTAACAGTTTTTGCTTATTTTCATCAGACAAATCAGTAAAAAGCGCAAAAAATCCGTCATCATCAGCTGGTTTGTCAGGAAACGCTGCTTTAGAAAACGTCCACTCGCCAATTAAATAATCATTAAAGGTGTTATCGATGAAGTTATATTCGATCAGACCAATTTGTTTCGCAAAAACTAAGTTGGCGTAAAGTGATTCAACGTTATAACCAAATTCGGTGATATACGTTTCAAGCACTCCCATTGCCATTGAAGGAATCGTTAACGAGGTGTATGGCATACACACTAAATAAATATCTTTGTCCATAAATGCATTATTATTTGATTTTCGCAGTAGCCATCGTAGCGCAGTCAATATAAATGGTCGAGCGAATTGATAATATAGATAATGATTGTTTATTTATAACGTGAAGTAACTTTTGTCTAACGCTAATTCAACAGGTGAAGTTTGTTGTGATTGTGGCAAGATATAATGGGCAAAGTTAACTTGGTAACTGTGTTCAATGTGTTTTGATACATTCGACTGACATATATAGGTATTATCGATATATTTTGCTGCAAACGTATCGAAATTAGTCTCATTAAAGGTCAGTAAATCGAATGCATTAGGTGTTAATACCTCAAGAATAATAGGCACTAAGGCTAATAAGTTGATATTTGACTCAAAAGAGATATAACTACTGCCACGTTGTGGAGTTACGTGAATGGTAAAATACCATTCATCTTTAATAGCATTTAAAGAGTAACCAAAAGGCTCAAATACAAAATCATCTAACGTAAAGCCTGGAATTAATCGGTTAAGCTGTAAAAATTTCCTCACATCTTTTGCTGCAAGCTGAGGGTTAGTTAATATTTCTGATGCGCGATCACTTATTTGGTAGGTGGTCAGTTCATAGGTTTTAGTTTTAGGTGTACATTTGCGGTTATTAGTCAGCTGAAATAAATAATTGTGATGACTATCTAAGTTACCGAAGCGAAATGCATTTCCTGACACATAATCTTGTAATCGCTTCGCGTCTTGACCAAAATTACTTGATTGTGCATGAGAAAAATATTCATTTTTTCGTTGATAAATGAAATGTTCTACTACGTCGATGCCATATTTTTCGAAGAAAAAAATGGCTGAATTTACCAGTTGAGTAACACCACAGGTGATAATTAATAAGCGGTCTTTCCAAATAAAAAGGCTCGACTCTGACAATAAATACGCGCGGCAATGTTTGTTTTCAATAGAAGACAAAATTTTTGCATTGCAAGCGTTTACGAGATCTGTCCAAACACACGTATCAATGTCAGTAAGTAAGTTTAATTGCTTACAATCAACAATTAACTCTGTTTTCTTTTCAGAACCTTCATAAAACAACGGTAATTCCCCTGTGCTATTTTCTAAGCAGTGCATTATTGTACGAATAAAATGACAACAAGCAATATATTACGTATATGTGAATTAACCACAATTGATAGGGTTCAAACATTTTAGGAATTTGTAGAGCAAGATAAAATAGAAGATTGTACGTTTGAGGGAGTACCCATTAATCAAACGTACACAGAATGTCGTTATTTTGTTGCATGATAAACTTTTTCAAAATGCCTAAAAAAAGAAGTATCAAAATACTTACCATGAACGACCCAGACCTCACGAAAGTTTTTCCTTAAAAACCACTCTTTTATTTCGAGTTCCCATCCTTGCCACTGATCGGTTTGTGAACCAAAGATTACGCGGTTATACATCAAATAAGCACGCTCGAATATGGTTATTCTTATTAATAAAATAGCTTCTTCTTGTTTTTGTTGTGTTTCGGTTAAATCCCTTGTTGATGCATACGGGGAATCAAAGACATCTAGTTCTGGATGCTCAATACAAAGTTGCTGAATTTCAATGTATTTCTCATCTAAAGAATCAAATGTACCATATTCTCGTTCTAGCCTTTGTTTATTTTGTTCTTTAATGTAGGCGTAGATTGCCGAAGGTACACCGAAAAATGGTGATGATAAAAGTCATTATTTCTAAATATTGAAACAGTTGTTCCATTATTTTTACTCTTGTACTGCTTATAATGATATTTTTTCGAAATCCTATATTAACTTTATCGTTTGAGTAAATATTTTTCTGTTCTATTTTTATTTTAACGGCAAAAGTTAGACTGCTATGAGCTGTAATTTGGGGGCTTGAAAATCAAAAAGAAAAGTGATGTTAATTCAACGTGTTTATTAACTATACTGCCGTTAAATTAAGAGTTGCTAACCCACATAAATAATATCAGCCTATGTAGGTTAGCAACACGGAAAGCGAGCGTTACTTTTTACGTAACAAAGGGAGAGCGCACAGCATTAACGAAAGCCAGCCGAATGAGCCGCCACTGCTGCCGCCAGATTTAGGTTGTTCTAAGCTTTTTTCATAAAGTGTGTTTTTTGTTGAGGTTAAATCAGCATCAGTACTGACGGTTGCATCATAAATAACAACTTGATAAATAGTCACAAAATTTTCTTGTGAAGGAACTGCGTTTGTATCTCCACATTGATCTTCATAATCGGGCATTGGTAACTCTTGGAAACCACCATGGCCAGTGTTACAACGCGGGACTTCTGCAATTGCGTTAACAACATCCATGCCATCTTCAATTACCTCGCCAAAAACAGCATAAGCACCACCACCGTAGACGTCAATAGGATCTAAAGTAGAGGCGTTGTTTTTTAAGTTAATAAACCATTGGCTGTTCGCACTGTTGATTTTTCCTTTTTGTTTAGCCATGGATATTGTTGCTGTTACGTTTGAATAAACAGGCTCGTTTTCAATAGTACCATTTGTTTCAATCCATTCTGGCGGTAATTCACCTTCAAATTTTGCTCCACCGCCCTGAACAACGAAATCGTCAACTGTACGATGAATAATCGTATTGTCATACTTGCCATCATTGACGTATGCGAGAAAATTCTCTACGGTTTTTGGCGTGGTTTCGTCATGCAAGTTGACTTTGAAGTTACCATGAGAGGTTTGAAATTCAACTATAGTTGCGTGACTAATATTGGCACTAAGACCTAAAGTTAGGATGAGTGCTGAAAGGTAATGTTTCATTATGTTTTTCTTAAAGTTGCCTAAAAATCAGTGTGTTCGATGTTAGAGGCAGTCATTAAAAACGACAAGTAGTTAAATGTTATCTTATGTAATTTTATTGATTACGTTGTGATGCGTTAAGTGCTTGATGAGAGGTTAAGGAGTGTTTGATGTAGTCGCGAGGCTAAGTAAATATTTGTCTGTCGGTTTTAAAACTATCTATTAGACAGTAAAACTAAGCGCGTAAATTCACGCTTAGTCTTACTATACTTATCAGGTTATTTTTTTACTCTAGAAAAGCGTAAAGCTAATAGTCCTAGTGATAGTATGAAGATGATTGAAGGTTCAGGTATCTCAGCGCTTAAATTCATGTCAAATGAAAGATCGTCCATCGCCCATGCCCAACTTTCATTAGGCTGCAAGCCTAAAATTTTGCTCACGCCCACTGATGAAAAACTTACAGGTACATATGTTGATGTATTAGATGAAACAGTTTTAGTTTCTAAAAGTAAGTTATTGATATCGTAAAGTTCAAAAGTTACTGAACTTGAGCCTAGGGTATCAAGCATAAGCGATATATTAGAGCTACTACCACTAAATAATATTTCTACGATATCAGCTCTATTGCCTGGGCAGCCTAAGCTTGCAACAGCACAATTAGTTAATACATTACTGCCACTGGGTGCTGTTACGCCATCAGGATCAGGTGCTGCGTTGATATTTATTGAAGCGTTGTCTTCAAAGCCTGCAAAAGTTACTCCCCAGTTTTGATACTGGTTGGTTATTGCAGTATTGGCAGTAATAACGTTGCCATTTGCATCAGTATCAAAATCTATTAGCGTACCATGTGCGTAACTAGTGGCTAATACTAATAAGGAAACTAACGATGATTTAATAATTGTTAACGTCATATTGTTCTCTTTATAATGAGAGTGTATTTAATGAACCTATAGACTTAACTAGGCAAAAAACACGCCGTTATTATTTTTCTACATATATTCAAATGCTTATGGTTATTGTGTTTTTAATGTCGATACTTGTTGTAAAAATCTTAGACACATTGTTATGCGTTAGCGTTTTAAGGCAGCACAACATTATTACTTAATAATCCGTGCACGAAAATTCCGTCCTTTCATTTTACCTTCGGAAATAACCTTTAATGCTTTTTTAGCAACTGTGCGTTTTACAGCAACATAAGCCTTTAATGGGGTCATTTGTATTTTTCCTATGGTATCACCATCAATCGCATTGTTAGCGGTTAAAGCACCAAGAATGTCTCCAGGGCGTAGCTTTTGTTTTTTACCGCCATCAATTTGAATAGTTGTCATAGGGGCCATTGAAATAGGATTATTTAATACATCGTTATTAGGTAAAGGCTTTGCGTGAATTTCTAAGGCTAAATATTCTTCTAACCGTATTACTTTGTGTGCTTCTTTATTACTCATTAACGAACAGGCGATGCCTGTATTTCCGGCGCGTCCAGTACGACCAATGCGATGAACGTGAATTTCTGGATCGTGAGCAATGTGGTAGTTTAACACCATCGTTATATTGTCAATATCAAGACCGCGAGCGGCTACATCAGTAGCAACAAGAATGTTAACGCTTTTATTGGCAAAGCGAATTAACGTTTGATCACGGTCACGCTGTTCTAAGTCTCCGTGTAATGCTGCGCAGCTAAAACCACGTTGAATTAACGAATCACTCAATGCTTGTGTTTCTAATTTAGTATTACAAAAAACCACGCAAGAGTTCGGTTGAAATTGTTGTAATAATAAAGCGACCGCTGTGGTACGCCCATCATTGTTGTCTACTTCAAAAAAGTGTTGCTCAATGCTTGAATGGTTATGACTACTCTCAACTTTTATCAGTTCAGGCTTTTGCATGATCTGATTAGCCATGGCTTGTATTTTGTCGGGAAATGTAGCGCTAAAAAGTAAAGATTGTCTTTCTGTTGGGCAATGAGAAAAAATTAACTCTAATGCCGGCTGAAAACCCATTTCTAACATTCTATCAGCTTCATCTAACACGAGAGTATTGAGCTCTGATAAGTCTAACCGACCTTTACGTAGGTGATCTTCAATGCGTCCTGGTGTGCCCACAATAATATGCGCACCATGTTCAAGTGAACCAATTTGCGGGCCCATTGGTGTGCCACCACACAATGTTAAAACTTTTACATTGTGAATAGCTGCAGCTAATTTTCTTATTTCTTTGGCAACTTGGTCTGCAAGTTCTCGGGTTGGACATAAAACAAGTGACTGTACTCGAAAACGTTTAACGTTTAAGTTATGTAATAGCCCTAATGAGAACGTAGCTGTTTTACCAGAACCGGTTTTACCTTGACCAATAATGTCTTGGCCCGCCAGTATTTTTGGTAATGCTCTTTCTTGAATAGGTGTCATTTCTAAATAACCTAATCGTGTTAAGTTCTCTGTTAGTTCAGAGCTAAGTACAGTGTTAGAAAAAGAGAGAGCAGACAATCGATAAACCTTATTAATGTGAATTGTTTAGATTATATCAGAGCATAGGTGATATAGTGCGAATGTTTTTACTTTTTCAGGATTGTTTCGTGAGCAAAATCGCTATTTTTGTTGATGTTCAAAATATTTACTACACCACCCGTCAGGCATTCGGTAGGCAATTTAATTATCGTCAGTTTTGGCAGCAGATAAGCCAGCAGGGTGATATTGTAATGGCTAATGCTTATGCCATCGCGCGTGATGATGATCAGCAACATAAGTTCCAAACGGCGTTAAAGCATATAGGCTTTGATGTTAAATTAAAGCCATTTATACAACGAAGTGATGGCTCGGCAAAAGGAGATTGGGACGTAGGTATCGCAATTGATGTGCTTGATGCAGCCCCAGACGTTGATAAAGTAATCTTACTTTCTGGCGATGGCGATTTTGATTTATTGTTAGAAAAAGTTGCTGATAAGTACCAATGTCAAACACATGTGTTTGGTGTGGCGCAATTAACAGCGGCCTCGTTAATTAATGCTGCTAGCGACTTTACCCGTATAGACAATACGCTATTAATGTAGCGTTTATTTGTGTATTTGATCATGATTTTTTGTCAAATATCGATTGATGTATATTTTTCGATAGTTTTTTCCGGCTTAATTTTTAGTTCATAGATACCTTGTATGTAATTCATACTGTTCTTTTCGTTGTTAATCGCAATTTTCTTTTACCATAACCGATAACAAGCTAAGTTAATGAAAGTTTTTCATTTTGAGGACGACATCATGAGATGTTTGATCGCGAGTATATTAGTTAGTTTGCTTGTTTTATCGGGTGGTGTGATTGCCTTTGAACGTAGTCAATACACCATGGGAAGTGACGGCCCGTTACCAACATCACAGCAAGGGCTTTTGTTGCAACATGCAGAGCTTCATTTCACCATATTGCCAAAAGAGAAAGCAATTAATGGCACGGGCATACTAACCCTTGTTAGTGACCATTCAAGGAACAACGTTGGTATCAATTTAGATAACTTTTTTTCTATTAATAAAGTGCTGATCAACAGCAAAATCATTGATGAAAACCAATACAGTAATCCAGAAGGGTTACTTTTAATCAATTTACCTAACAAAATAAAGGGTAAATTTACCGTTGAAATACACTATTCGGACGTTCCTCGAGAAGCCGTAAAAGCGCCTTGGGATGGTGGTTTTGTTTGGGCGAAAACATCGAGTGGTAAAGACTGGATTGCTACGGCTGTTCAAGGTGAAGGGTGTGACTTATTTTGGCCATGTATTGATAACCCTATAGGTGAGCCAAAAACGACAACTATGCATATTACTGTTCCTAAAGGATTGGTTGCCGCGGCAAATGGTACACTGCAGTCGGTAACTAAAGGTGAAACAACAGATACCTATCATTGGAAAGCATTATCACAATTAAATACGTATGGTGTTGCTATAAACGTGGGCCCTTATGAAGTCATTAAAACAACGTTTAACAGCCAGTATGGCAATGAAATTCCAGTTGAGTTTTATCACCTTCCAGAAAACAAAGAAGGTGCTAAAAAGCTAGTACAAGAGTTGCTAGACATAACCACGTTCTTTGAACGTAAAATTGGCCCTTATCCATTTGGCCAAGACAAAATAGGTGTTGTTGATACCCCTCATTTAGGTATGGAACATCAAACGATTAATGCTTATGGTAATAATTACATAACTGATAAATATGGTTTTGACTGGTTGATGTTTCATGAATTCGCTCATGAATGGTTTGCAAATCAGTTAACCAATAAAAATGCCAATGCTATGTGGTTACATGAGGGCTTTGGCGCTTATATGCACCCGTTATACGAATATTACTTACATGGTCAAACTGCTTATATGTCGCACATGTTTGATATGCGATTAAAAGTACGAAATAAAGCGCCGATAGTGAGTAAAAAATTATTAACTGTAGAAGGTGTTTACCAAGAAGAAAAAGGTGGTCCAGGAGCAGATATTTACGCGAAAGCACCCTGGGTATTACATACTTTACGTAACATTATTGGTGATGAACACTTTTTCAATGCAACTACTGAACTAGTGTATGGCACAGCAAAGCCAACCCCTGGTAATTTCAAACCGGTACTTGCTGATACTGAAGACTTTCTTCGTATTGTTAACCGCTTAACGGGCAAAGATTTTAAATGGTTTTTTGATGTTTATTTCTATCAAGCTAAGTTACCTGAAATCATGCAAACCAAAACTGATAATCGTTTAACATTGCAGTGGAAAACGCCAAATGATTTGCCTTTCCCATTACCTTTAGATGTATCAGTGAATGGAAAAATGCTAACACTCGACTTGACTCATCCTCAAACGATAGAGGTGTTACCTAATGATTTAGTGATCATTGACCCTATGAGTAAAGTGCTAATTGACAAGCCTCACGTGGCGGATTATCAGCACTTTATCAAAGAAAATGCTAAATAACGTTTATTATAAGTGGTAACTTAATTGAGCAATATTAAAAACGGCTTTCTGCTTGGCGAGTAAATTAGTAAAGTCTGGACGACGTGTGGCAATCGTCCAGACTTATCAACCTTAAATAAACTACTGTATTTTTGCATTTTAACGTATTTGCCAATGGATAATTTCAAGAAGTAAAAATGTACCTGACCCCATTTATCAGTAGTTTTGAAGGCTAATCTAGCCAAGTTTTACGAGGAGATTCCCCCAGTTTTACTAAGTAAGCTTTCACAAAGTCGATAAAAACTCTTCTTCTTTTCGGTAAATGCTCACGCTTGGCGTAGATAATATAAACTCCAGATGCTACAGATTGTGATTCATCCAGTGTTGCAATAATTTTTACCTTATTTGTTTTTACCCATTGTTTTGCAATGAAATGGGGCATCAAGGCAATACCAGCGTTTGCGGCGCAGAGCTCTGCCATTGCTTCACCATCATCTACTATTGTTTTTTGTGTTGGCTCTAAGGAGATGCGCTTACCCTTATAATTAAAATCAATTGGCATGGTTTTACCTGTTTGCTTAAATCGAAACAGTATCCAAGGATAAGAAGATAAACATTCCTGTGTTATTTCAATATTATTCGTAATATCTGCATTACTGCCAATGCAAAGTACAAATTTGATCGGGCTGAGTTTCTGAGCAACAAGTCGATTGTCGGCTATGGTGCCGCTTCTAATGGAGATATCAATTGACTCTTTGATCATATCCACATATTCGTCACTAAAATTTATATCTAACTGTAATTGCGGATAAGCTTCTCTAAACTCACACAACATGGGTAATACGTATTGGCGGCCGTAAGATACTGGCAGATTGATTTTTAATGTGCCTTTGATATCGCGAGAATCTTGTCGTAATTCTTCTTCATGCGCTTTAAGCTTTAACAATAACTCTTCAACCATTTGAGCATAACGGCTACCTGCAGAGGTTAGCTTTAATTGCCTAGTTGAGCGATTAAACAATTGCAGTCCGAGCTGCTCCTCAAGGCGCTTTATTGCTTTACTGACGGTGGATGGATCAGTTGCATGTAGTTTTGCTGTTTCAGTAAAGTTTTCTGTTTTAGTCGTGGTTGCAAAAAGCGTCATTGCTCTGAACTTATCCATATGACTATCCTTATATGAATTATATTCATCAATATAATGAACAAGTGGCACTTCTGGCAAATAATTTATCCGTTATACTAGTGGCAAGTTCATTACTTAGCGTTTGAAATATTAATACGAGGGAATGTGCATGCTTATTGCGGCAGGAGTTTTTGCTATCTTACTTGGGGTAATACATTCAATTTTAGGTGAATTACTTATTTTTAAAAAGCTTAGGCATAAAACGGTTGTGCCTACACAGGGAGGCAGTTTACTCGCGGCTAGACAACTTAGAATATTGTGGGCAAGTTGGCATTTAGTCACGTTATTTGGTTGGTCATTAGGTGCAATATTATGGACCATTGCTTTTGCAAGCTCTTCTCATGTAGATGTCATTGGCATGATTACTTATAACATTGCCGCAATCATGCTTTGCAGTGCTCTTTTAGTATTATTTGCAACAAAAGGTAAACACCCAGGTTGGGTAGTACTAACGCTTATTAGTGTATTAACATTGTTGTCTTAAACGTTAATTGACTATTTTGACGCGAATAATAATGAGGCAAAGTTTTATAGACTATGAATTTAATTCAATTTTAAAAGCTTAAAGAGGTTGGTGATGCAAGTTGATTTATTATGGATTGCAGTGTTAATCAGTGGTGTTACTTTTGTCATTCATACCTTTGTTGGTGGCAGTAGGGTTGCAACACCTCTATTGGAAGATACTACGTTGCCATTAGCTTCAAAATGGTTGAATTACTATTGTTGGCATATCGTCACTATTTATACCTTTTTGATGTCTGGTGGTTATGCCTTTGTTGCGTTAAATCCGGATAAAATTGAATTAGTGATCTTCCTAACGCTATTAAATAGCTGCTTTGCGTGTTTGAGTGTAGCAGTGGCAATGAAAGGAAAAATTCACCCGTTGAGATTTCCATCTACGACATTATTTTCTCTAGTGTCTTTGGTCGGTTTAGCTAGTTTACTGGTTTAACTCTCAATATTTTTATTTTTACAAGTAAGGAGAAGTCAATGCGAAAACATTGTCTGACGTTAGTTCTTTTGTCATTTTTCATGTTGAGTGCCTTTAACGTTTGGTCGAGTAATTTGGCTGATAAATTATTGAACATGCCGATAACGCTATTATCTGGAGAGCAAATATCATTAATCGACTATAAAGATAAACAGGCTGTGTATTTAAAGTTTTGGGCCACTTGGTGTCAGCCGTGTTTGAAAGAAATGCCACACTTTCAACATGTTCAACAACAATACAACACATCAATTAAAACCATTGGAATTAATCTGGGAATACATGATGATGAAGCCTCTGTTAAAGCGTTAATAGATAAGTTTTCGTTAACAATGCCTACAGCCATAGATGATAGCGGTGATTTGGCTAAAGCCTTTAATTTTGTTGGTACGCCATATCATTTACTCTTTGATAAACAAATGAATTTAGTGCATGTAGGTCACCAAGCAAATGAATCTCTTGATAATAAATTATCGTTATTGTCGCAATCAGCATCTTTAGTGCAACTACCCTCGGACAACATTAAAAATACTGAAATTAGTATTGATATTGACGCTGACAATGGCCAATTACACGCGTTATATTTTACCGCAACATGGTGTGATTGGTACCTTGTTGAAACTCGTCCTGAAGTATCTAAAAACTGCATCGATGGACAAAAAAATATGAACCAGCTTTCTCAAAAGTTTACCAAGATTAATTGGCACGGAATTGTTTCACGATTATGGACAGGCAAAGCTGATTTAGAAGAATACAAGAAAAAATATAACATTAAACATTTGATCAAAATTGATAAAAGTAATCATTTATTTCATCAATATAACGTTAAACAGTACCCTACATTAATCTTGCTGAAGAATGATCAAGTGGTTTACAGAACTTCAAACTTTAGCAATAAAGCTAATTTAGAACATATAGCAGAACTAACAAAACAGCTTTAGTTGCAGTAATGAAGTCATCGCTACGATGATTAATGTACCTGACCCCATTTATGAGTTTTAGCTAAAAACGGTAATAAAAGGTGCAAAATAATAGGGTGAAAGCGTTTAATGCTGTATAATGCGCGACCTTATTATTTTGAGTCAGCATGTTCTTTGTTTATCGTTTTTATCTACAGCCTGCCGTTCAATTCTATTCGTTTATTCTAGGAAGTTCCTTTTGATCACTACATCAAATATTACCATGCAATTTGGCGCCGAGCCGTTATTTGAAAATATTTCTGCTAAATTTGGCAACGGCAACCGTTACGGTTTGATCGGTGCTAATGGTTGTGGAAAATCAACTTTTATGAAAATTCTTAGCGGTGAGTTAACGCCTACATCGGGTAATGTTTCAGTGGCTTCAGGCAACAAAGTAGGTACTTTAAGCCAAGATCAATTCGCTTTTGAGCAATACAGTGTCATTGATACTGTGATCATGGGAGATGTCGCTTTATGGAAAATAAAACAAGAAAGAGATGCCATTTATGCACAGGAGCACATGAGCGAAGCAGACGGCATGCGTGTTGGTGATCTAGAAAGCCAGTTTGCAGAAATGGACGGATATAGTGCTGAAAGCAGAGCCGGTGAAATTTTATTAGAAGCAGGCATAGAAGAATCATTACATTATGGTTTAATGGAGCAGGTTGCACCGGGCTGGAAGCTTCGAGTTTTGCTGGCCCAAGCATTGTTTGCTAACCCAGATATTTTATTGCTAGATGAACCTACCAACAACCTAGATATTCATACGATTAACTGGTTAGAGGGCGAGCTAAATAAACGCAAATGTACCATGATTATTATTTCCCATGATCGACATTTTCTAAATGCAGTTTGTACGCATATGGCAGATATAGATTATGGTGAATTACGCATTTATCCCGGTAATTATGAATACTTTCTCGCGCAATCTAGTTTATTACGAGAACAATTATTAGCAGGAAATGCCAAGAAAGCAGCTGAAATTGAAGAACTACAAGATTTTGTTAATCGATTTGGTGCTAATGCATCTAAAGCCAAACAAGCCAGTTCTCGTGCTAAGAAAATGGACAAAATTAAACTAGATGAAGTTAAATCTTCAAGTCGTATCACACCAAATCTCGCTTTTACATCGGGCAAAAAAATGCACCGACAAGCGTTAGAGCTCGAAAACCTTTCACATAGTTTTGATAATGAAATGTTGTTTGAACAGGGTGATTTATTATTAGAAGCGGGCGCAAAACTCGCAGTTATCGGAGAAAACGGTGTAGGTAAAACCACCTTTCTACGCTGTTTAATGAATGAAATCACCCCAAAAGCCGGTGTTGTGAAATGGTCTGAAAATGCCTCAGTAGGGTATTGTCCTCAAGATAGCGGTCACTTTTTTGATAATGATTTAACCTTGATGGATTGGATGTCTCAGTGGCGTAGACCATGTCATAATGATTTAATGGTTCGTGGTATGTTAGGGCGTTTACTTTTTACTGAAGACGACGCCAATAAAAAAGCCCGCAACTGTTCAGGCGGCGAAAAAAACCGCTTACTTTTTGGCATGTTGATGATGCAAGATATTAATGTATTGATCATGGACGAGCCAACAAACCATATGGATATTGAAGCTATCGATGCGCTTAATAATGCGTTGAAAGCGTTTGAAGGCACGCTGATTTTTGTCAGTCATGACCGAGCATTTGTCTCAAGTTTAGCTACACGGATCATTGATATTAAAGATAAAAAAATTATTAACTTTCAAGGTTCTTTGGATGAATACTTGCCCAGCGAGCAGGAACTTCATGCTAAAAGTATGATGGCCAACGACAGTAAGCAGTTCATTGCATAAACGGTGTTTGGCTAGTTTAGGCGGGGTAAAGGTAAAGTATGTCATTTTCAACACTTGGATTACCAGCATCAATTATTAAAGCCGTTGATGAACTGGGATACCACACAGCAACAACGATACAAAAAAAAGCCATTCCTGTTATCTTATCAGGCAAAAATGTGGTGGCTGCTGCTCATACTGGTACTGGAAAAACAGCGAGCTTTGTTTTACCAATGTTAGCACTGCTTGATAATGGTAAATCGGTACGAGGTAAACGAATTCGTGCACTTATTTTAGCACCTACGCGTGAGCTCGCGATACAAATAGAAGCAAGCATCCAACAATATGCAAAGCATGTTTCACTAACCAGCATGGCAATGTATGGTGGTGTAGATATTGAGACGCAAAAACAGCAATTAATTTGGGGCGTTGATATACTGGTGGCAACACCGGGTAGACTTCTAGATATGGCGCACCAGCGCGCTTTTCATTTTGATGAATTGACCATGTTAGTCATTGACGAAGCTGACCGCATGCTTGATATGGGCTTTATTGATGATATTAACAAAATCATTGAACGGTTACCTACACAACGACAAAATTTACTTTTTTCTGCAACAATCTCTGATGAAATTCGCTGCTTAGCAAAGCGAAGTATGGAAAACCCGACAGAAATCACGATTGAGTCAAATAAAACCGCTAAACCTAAAATAACACAATGGCTGGTGACAGTAGATAAAGATAAAAAGTCAGCGCTATTGAGTCATTTAATTCAAACGTATCAATGGCAACAAGCGCTTATTTTTATTGAAACAAAGCATGGTGCTGCTAAGTTAGTGAGTCAATTGGCAAAACGTGATATTAAAGCTGAGTGTATTCATAGTGGTAGAACGCAAGCAATACGAGAGAAAATTTTAGCTGATTTTAAAGCCGGTAAAATACAAATGTTGGTCGCTACAGGAATCGCTGCTCGAGGAATCGACATTGGTAATTTAACACGCGTTATTAATTACGATTTACCAGCGCAAGCTGATGAATATATTCATAGAATAGGCCGAACTGGTCGAGCCGGTGCAAGAGGCGAAGCTATTTCTTTAGTATCAAAAGATAATTTTCGTGAACTTTGTGCCATTGAAAGTCGGTTAGGGCACGTTCTTGCGCGGAAAACTTTTGATGAGTTTCCGGTTAAAAAAACCGTTCCAATATCGGTTTTAAACTATGTACCGAAAGCTAAACGTTAATTGTTATATCTATCAACTTGCTGTTATCAGCTTTGCTTAATAAATGCATTGTTTTATCACTTATCGTTCTACCGATAGCGAGGTAAAATTGTTATTTAGTGTTCTAGTGTTATTACTAGAGCATTTTTTAAGGTATGCTAACCAAAAAGCGTTTAGTTCGAACAAAATTTAATCTTGAAATATCAACAGATCCTAAATATCAACTTCATAAAATGAGTCAGTCAAAGGTAATAATCGGCCTAGTTAACCCTAAAGGGCCAAGTAATGTCGGCACAATAATGCGGGCAGCAGGGTGCTTTAATGCAAACGAAGTATTATACACGGGTACCCGTTATGCGCGGGCTGCCCAATATGAAGTAAAAACCAATACCGATACACATAAATCCAGAAATAAAATTCCTTTTACTCAAGTAGACTGCTTGATCAGTAAAAAATCCGAAAATATGGAAGTTGTATGTGTTGAGCTGTGCCTTGGTGCAACGTCACTGACGGAGTTTTCTCACCCAGATCGCGCTTTGTACATTTTTGGCCCCGAAGATGGTTCTATTAGCCAGTCGCTCATTGATCAAGCTGATCATGTTGTTTATATACCGACAAAAGATTGCTTAAATTTAGCTGCAACAGCGAATGTTGTTCTTTATGATCGGTTAGCGAAATCGTCTGGTATTAATAAAGGTGATGAACTTATTAGAAATAGTAGAGATACGAATAACCGCCTTAAAATTAGAACCGATTAATAGCGTTAAAGCACGTAGAAGTTCTTAGAGCGAGGCATTTGAAACTCACTTTAAGTATATAAATATCCAGATAGGCACTTTAATTCACTATCACCAGTGAATCCTGTATAATTCGCGCACCCAAAATCATCTGTGATTTTTATTGATTACTGCTGTTTTATACAAGGCGTTTTATGACTGTTCAACAATTTGATCCAAGTAATTCTTCTCAAGCTATTGATATAGCAAAAGAAACAACTACCTTAAACACACCAAATAAGGTGATAGAAGAGCAAGCTAGTCATATTGATCATAGTAAAACGCAAGGCTCGCGCATTGGTTTTGTATCGTTAGGCTGTCCTAAGAACCTTGTAGATTCCGAACGCATATTAACGCAATTGCGTACCGAAGGTTATGACGTAGTACCAAGTTATAACGACGCCGATATGGTGATTGTGAATACCTGTGGCTTTATCGATTCAGCGGTACAGGAATCTTTAGATACCATTGGTGAAGCGCTTAAAGAAAACGGTAAAGTGCTAGTGACAGGGTGTTTAGGTGCAAAGAAAGATGAAATTATTGAATTGCATCCGAATGTATTGGGGGTAACTGGTCCACATGCATACGATGAAGTGCTAACCCAAGTTCATGAACATTTGGAAAAACCGAAACATAACCCGTTCGTTGATTTAATTCCTGATCAAGGCGTAAAGCTTACCCCTAAACATTTTGCTTATTTAAAAATATCTGAAGGCTGTAATCATCGTTGTACGTTTTGCATTATTCCTTCTATGCGCGGTGATTTAGACTCTCGTCCAGTTGGTGATGTGTTAGGTGAAGCAAGCCGACTGGTGAATGCCGGCGTTAAAGAATTATTGGTAATTTCGCAAGACACATCTGCCTATGGTGTTGATGTTAAACATAAACTTGATTTCTATGAAGGAATGCCGGTTAAAACACATATGCAGCAACTTTGTGAAGAGTTAGCAAAGCAGGGCGTTTGGGTGCGCTTGCATTATGTTTACCCTTATCCACATGTCGATAAAATTATCCCCTTAATGGCCGAAGGGAAAATACTCCCGTATTTAGATATTCCGTTCCAACATGCTAATAAGCGTATCTTAAAGTTAATGAAACGTCCTGGTAGTTCTGATCGTGTGCTTGAACGTATAAAAAAATGGCGAGAAATTTGTCCTGAATTAGTTATTCGTTCAACCTTCATCGTTGGTTTTCCTGGTGAAACTGAAGAAGAGTTTCAAGAATTATTAGACTTTTTAGTTGAAGCGCAATTAGACCGTGTCGGTTGTTTTAAATACTCTCCGGTTGAAGGTGCTACGGCGAATAATTTGCCTGATCATGTTTCTGAAGAAGTGATGGAAGAACGCTTACAACGTTTTATGGCGGTTCAAGCAAGGATCAGCGCCGAGAAGTTACAAGCGCGTATTGGTCAAGAGTATTTAATACTTGTTGATGAAGTGAATGACTTAGGAATTGTAGGACGTTCTTACATGGATGCACCAGAGATTGACGGTAAAGTGTATCTGTCTGATGATTATGACGCTGAACCTGGCGACCAACTTTGGGTGCAAATCATTCACGCTGATGAACACGATGTTTGGGGCGTTCGCGTAGACGATTAATATAAAGCCAGTGTGCCCTTTAAGCTTAAGGGGAAATATAACAAATGCACAGACAGAACATTCGCTATTCTAACTAAAACAACTGTGGCTATGTACTTTGCATAGCCACTTTTTTATTCCAATCTATAACTTTTCAAATAATTACATGACTTTATGCAGGCTGAATGGGTTTGTTATATTGTTGTTAGGACATGCAAGTACTGTATATAACACTTTAATGTAGAGATGTATTGATTTACTGTCTTCCCACCTTTGCTTAGAGGATCTAAGCAAAATCACATTTAGTTGACATTATTTACTCATTTACAACGGTAACCGCTCTTTATTTACTATTGTTATTTATAAATTACTTATTGTACTAATTGTTTTTAGTGATAAATGATTACTGAAATAAGTGCTGCTTACATTTGTGTTACTTGTTTGAAAACAAAAGACATTATTAATATGGAAGTTGAAGTGTTACTAATTTAAGTTGTGCAAAATTCGGTTTTCAAGTGTGAATTTTATACTGTTGCTCAAAATTTAAACTTGATAATTAGTGTGAAAATGATTAGAGTACTAACCATTAATATACGAATTGATTTTAAGAGTTTATGAAAACCGACATTTCTGATTATATATGTTTCTATTTAATACTAGGTTTGGGCTTATGCCTGACGTTACTTTCTTCAGGCTTCAAAAACTTAAACACCCTCTTCGCAAACAAAACATAACCCTCTAAATCTAATATCAGCGCGTTATCAAATACGTTGTTATTAGTACGTTTTTACACCGAATAATCGATGGCTCTTCAATGTGTGCTACTGATATTTACAGGCTCAATGCCATGTAAAAACACCCACTTAAATTAGTGACTACTTGTTATTGATAGTCAAAAAAAACAGCCGACAGAGCAGGCAAGGCGTAGCTTTTTGCTACGAATAACAGCTCAATGGAGTATAAAAAGTGAATGTAGATTCTAAATCATTACCATGGCAACGAATTGTCATTAAAGTTGGAAGTGCGCTTATCGCTCCCAATAGAAATGGCTGTAGTAGCCAATATTTATTAAGCATTGCAAATTTTATCGTTCGCTGTCGCATGTCAGGAACCCAAGTCGTACTGGTTTCTTCTGGCTCAGTAGCTGCGGGTGCTCATTTATTCAAGGGGGTTGATACATCACCCATTACAATAAAGAAGGCTATGGCCGCCGCTGGTCAATCAGAAATGATGGCAACGTGGGATAGATTATTTGATTTTAATACCGCGCAAATATTGTTAACGCATGCTGACCTTAAAAACAGAGATCGCTATGTTAGTGTTAGAGATACTATCGAAGAATTGCTCGACAACAATATTCTGCCGATTATTAATGAAAATGACACCGTAGCAACAGATAGGTTGAAAGTAGGTGATAATGACAACTTATCTGCTATGGTTGCGAGTGCTGCTAATGCTGATACGTTAGTTATTTGCTCGGATGTTGATGGCCTTTACGATGCTAACCCAAAAATAGATACAAACGCTCAGCTTATTACCGATGTTTATGAAATTAATGCCGGTATCTATAACATGGCGGGTGGAGTAACGAGTGATGTTGGTACTGGTGGTATGAAAACTAAAATTCAAGCCGCAGATAAAGCTGTTTCTCATGGCATAGATACCTATATCGTTAACGGCTTTAATGAAGCGAGTTTTAATGAGTTATTGGCTGGCAGCAGCCCTGGTACACATTTTCATCCGCATACAAAACCCATGCAAGATACACATCATTGGATGAAGCATACGACTAAAATTCAAGGTGAATTAGTTGTAGATGATGCCTTTATGATGGAGAAAGACTCTACGGGCGATCTACTTTCACCTCAAGATCTTTTAGAAGTGAGCGGTGAGTTTTCAGCGGGCGATGTAGTGCTGGTGAGAAAAGATAATGGCGATAAATTAGCTAAAGTCAAAACGAATTACAGTAGTTGTTTACTTAATTTCGTTGCTACTCAAAACAGCGAACATATTTCGGAGCAATTAGACAATACTGATGAACCGATACTTTCCAAACAATATATTACGTTATTAGGAGCATAATGAGTTTAATTACAAATATTGCCGAGCAAGCAGCAATCGGCGCAAAGGTGCTTGCAACTAAATCTTCAGAACTAAAAAAAGCATTACTCAGTGACATGGCTAATGCATTAAGAGTAAGACAAGATGAAATATTAAACGCCAACAGTGAAGATTTAGCGAATGCACGCGAAAATGGTTTATCTGAAGCCATGGTTGACCGTTTAACGTTAACGGCTCAGCGTATTGAAGATATGGCTGTTGGGCTAGAAACTGTGGCTCATTTACCAGACGTTGTCGGCAGCACTCGACTGATAGAAACGCGACCGAATGGCATAGATATTCAAAAAATGCGCGTACCATTAGGCGTAATATGTATGATTTACGAGGCTAGACCAAATGTGACTGCTGACGCAGCTGGATTATGTATTAAATCAGGTAATGCTGTAATTTTACGTGGTGGTAAAGAAGCATTAAGTTCTAGCTTAGCAATTGCTGATACATTGCAAGGTGTGTTGAAAAAGTATGATCTACCAACGTCTATTGTCTCTGTTATTCCTGATCCGAATAGAGCGCTGTTAAACGAATTATTAACCTTAAATCAGTATATTGATTTAGTCATCCCAAGGGGCGGTGAAGGGTTAATTAATTTTGTTAGCGAAAACAGTAAAATACCCGTTATTCAACATTATAAAGGCGTTTGCCATTTGTATGTTGATAAAGATGCGGATCTAGAAAAAGCGCTTAATATTCTTGTTAATGGTAAAACTCAACGACCTGGCGTTTGTAACGCCCTTGAAGGTTTAGTGGTGCATAAAGATATCGTAGAGCGTTTTCTTCCAATGGTAAATGAAATCTTCGAAAAAGAGCAGGTTACGGTAAATGGAGAAAGTAATATAAGCCAGTACTTTAGTTCATTTAAACCGATCGAAAATACTGGCTTTGGTGAAGAATATCTCAGCTTAGAAATTGCGGTGAAAGTTGTTGATAGTCTTGAAATGGCAATTAAGCACATTGATGACTTTGGCAGTAACCATACAGAAGTGATTTGTACCGAGAATAACGAAACAGCAGCTATATTCCAACAAGTAGTTGATGCTTCAGTTGTTATGGTTAACGCTTCTTCTCGTTTTTCTGATGGCTCTGAACTAGGTTTGGGTGCTGAAATTGGTATTGCTACGACTAAACTTCATGCTTACGGCCCAATGGGTATTGAATCGCTTACCACTGAAAAGTTTCTCGTTAATGGAACAGGACAAGTAAGAGTCTAATTAATATATGCTTGATAAAAGAGTTACCTTTGTTCATGTTTTGATTGAATCAGGTAACTCTCTTTTAAGCATGTGTGTGTTAGATTTTATCTGAGTTGCTATCAACTGCGTAGACTTTTTTACCGTTAACCCAGGTTTCTAATACTTTTATTTGCCAAATATCTTGTTCTGGCATGGTAAAGAAGTCGTTATCAATGATAATGAAGTCGGCTTTTTTCCCTTTACTTAGTGAGCCAATGATACCCTCTTGATGGCCTGAATAGGCAGCATCAACGGTAAAGCTTCGTAATGCTTCTTCTCTCGTCATCTTCTCTTCTTTTATCCAACCACCTTCGGGTAAGTTTTGCTTATCTTGTCTGGTAATTGAAGCG
Source organism: Thalassotalea sp. 1_MG-2023 (assembly GCF_030546745.1). Lineage (GTDB taxonomy): Bacteria > Pseudomonadota > Gammaproteobacteria > Enterobacterales > Alteromonadaceae > Thalassotalea_C. Next base: position 7,243 of record NZ_JAUOPD010000022.1, on the reverse strand, counting down.
TGTAAGCCGAAAAACGGGTTAGGGGATTCAACGGGAAAGTCTGAACCAGCGGCGATAATAGCATTAGCATTCAGTAATTTTCGCCATGCGTATGCGCCTTTAATTCTATCTTCGCCAAGTCGGTCGCCAGCCATATTTTTATCAGAGGTTGCATGTGTTGCTTGCATGGACGCGATAACGTTTAACGCATCAAAACGTGGAATATCGACTAATCTTAGTACTTGGGCGTGCTCTACGCGGTGGCGTAAATGTTGAGTTTTGCTGTTAGCAATATTTTTTTCGTAATAGTCTAATACAATTTTATTCGCATTATCACCAATGGCATGTGTGTTGACTTGAAAACCTTCTTTCATCGCAGTTTTTACATACCGCTCGAAATCTTCTTGGGTATGCAATAGCAGACCGCGATGACCATGTTGATCTGAATAATCTTCAATTAGTGCTGCCCCTCTACTGCCCAGCGCACCGTCAGCTTGAATTTTTACGCTATTAAATTGCAGCATATCATTGTCAGTGCTAAATGTGCCGTATTTTAGTGTTTGTTGCCAATCAGGAGAAGGGAGGTATAGCATGGCATTAATGCGAATTGCCATATTATTATTGCCTGACATTTGCAAATAAGCTTCGAGGTTTTTACTATCAATGCCGGCATCATGTACGCTGGTTAATCCTTGTGCCGCGAGTGAATTCATTGCATTTGCTAATATTGTTTTTTGCTCAGCTAGGGTCAACGGCGCAATATTTTTTTCAATGAGTTTCATGGCATTATCAATGAAAATACCGGTAGCAATACCATTTTCATCGCGAATAATTTCACCACCTTGCGGTGCTTTGGTCTGTTTAGTAATGCCTGCTAACTCCATTGCTTTACTATTTGCCCAGCCAGCATGTCCGTCAACACGTCTTAGCCAAACAGGTTTGTTAGGAAACAATTTATCTAATGATGCTGCGGTTGGAAAAGCGTTTTTTGACCATTGTGTTTGGTTCCAGCCTCTGCCTTTGATCCACGTTAAGTTTTTATTCTTATTGGCATAGGCGAGCGTAGTTTCAGCAGCTTCTTTTTCGCTTTTTGCTGATGTTAAGTCTGCCTGCATTAAACTTTCACCATAACTTAATACATGCCCATGAGCATCAATTAAGCCAGGTAGCATAGTTTTGCCTTTTCCATCAATAACGGTGCAACCGTTACAATTAATAGGTTGATGATTTTTTTGATAAATTTGTGCGATGGTATCATCTTTAAACTTTATAGCCGCAAAGCGTGTCACGGTATCATTATTGATGGTATAGCCATTTATATTGGTAATTAGTGTTGTTTGTGCAGATGTAAACGTGCTTAACACAGAGGTTAAACTCAGTGCGATTAACTGTGTATATTTCATGTTTTTATTATATATAGTAAGAGTGCGTTTTTTTATCTTAACAGGAATTAGCAGAAATTATAGTGTGGTGGGGATCAGTTATGACTTACTCATACGTAAATTTCGTATCAGCGCACATAGCACTATTAGCAAAGAAACTATATAAAGTGGCGTATTGCCAAAACGACTATAGGGCGTTAATCCTGTGACTAATGCCACATCTTGCTTTAAAACGTCTTGAGTAAATTGCGGTAATATGCTGGTGATCTCACCTAAATGGTTAGTGATTGCAGTGATCCCTGTATTTGTTGAACGAAGTAACGGGCGACCAAATTCTAGTGCGCGCATTCGTGCTATTTCCATATGTTGGTGCGGACCGTGAGAATTGCCAAACCATGCATCATTGCTAACGGTAAGTAAAAAGTCACTGTTTGCTGAAAAGTTTGCACGAAGCTGGTCGGCAAAGGCAATTTCAAAACAAATTAATGCCAGTAAATGAGTGTCATGTGCGATTAAATTTTGTTGAACATAATCGCCACGGGTAAATGATGACATGGGTAAGTTAAAAAAAGGTGCTAATGGTCTGAGTAAGTCACCAAAAGGTACAAATTCGCCAATGGGTAATAAATGATTCTTATCGTAACGGTTTTTGTGATTGTAATAATAACCACCTTGTTGATCATTAGCCGCTTCATTGCCAAGCACAACTAAACTATTAAAATATTGCTTTGATTCAAAATGATAATTAATAATCCCAGTGATTATTGCCGCATTATTCATACTTGCCGATTGATTGGCAATATCTAAGAATTCTTGCGTACTACTCATGGTTTCTATCGCTGGAATTGCAGATTCAGGCCAGATAATAATTTCTGCCTCATAATGCTTTCGACTTAAATCTAAATACTTAAGCATGGTAGGCCATTGCTGTTCTGGTTCCCATTTTATTGATTGGGCAATATTTCCTTGTACTAAGGCAACACGCTTAGATTGACCTGTAACAGTGACCCATTCAATGGTCTGGCTATACCAAACAACGATAGCTAAAAGAGCTGATGGCAGCACAATATATTGTTTTTTCTTTGCTGTAATGAAATCTGCTGTTAACCCTGCGACGAATAAAATAATAAATGATAGGCCTATTTCGCCTATCATGGGGGCGAGCGTCGCAACAGGAGCATCAATTTGTGTGTAGCCAATAGAAAGCCAAGGAAAGCCTGTGAGCACTACACTGCGTAAATACTCTGTAAATAACCAAATGGGTGCTAATAACCACCATTGAATACGTGTACGTATCAGCACTGATATTTTGGCCGTGAGAAATAACGCCAGAGCAGGGTATATCGCTAAATATAAGCAAAGCAAAAACATAATAGCGACAGAGACAACTAACGGCATACCACCAAATTCAGCAATACTGACGTGCACCCAACTAATGCCAGCAGAAAACCAACCAACACCAAAAGCAAAACCATGTTTAGTACAATCTTTGAGGAAAGTGGAGCTATTCGTACACTGTTTATTTACATAAAGAAACCAAATAGGTAAAACAAGCCAACTTAACCACCATTGCGAAAAGGGCGCATAAGCAAAAACCAAGCTAGCGCCAAGTAGCGCGCTTATCCAAAGCGATATATTAGATAGCATGGCACCAATGCGTGTGGTACCTAATTTGCTGAAAAACGTTTTAAGCATTGGTGCTATTCGGTGGGTTTACCATTTACTTTATGGTTTTTAGGTACAGTAACTTGCAAAGTTTGTAAACGACGACTGTCAGCAGAGGTTACTTTATATTCAAATTTGTTGATTGTCACTTCTTCACCTTTCCGAGGCATATGTCCAAAGGTATGAAGTACAACACCACCGATGGTGTCAGAATCCCCTTCATCAAGTTGGCAATTAAAGTATTCCATAAAATCGTCGAGCTCTGTTAATGCTTTTACTTGATAAACATTACCGGCTAAATATTTTATATCTTCTTCAATTTCATCGTCGGTTTCATCTTCTATTTCACCAACAATTAATTCAAGAATATCTTCAATGGTAACGACACCAGATACACCGCCATATTCATCAACAACAATTGCCATATGGTAACGCTGAGAACGAAACTCTTTTAACAGGGGCTCTACTCGTTTGCTTTCAGGCACGATAATCGCTTGTCTGATCACTTCTTGTAAAGAGGTTAACGGTGCTTGTTGCTCGAAACCATAAGCGAGTAAGTCTTTTGCTAATAAAATACCCTCTATATGATCAATGTCTTCATTTATGACAGGAAAACGAGAGTGTCCTGAATCGATAATAACGGGGAGTAATTCATTAAGTGGGGTGTTAATATCGAGGGTGATCATTTGTGAACGAGGGATCATTATATCCCTAACGCGCATATCTGAAACTTCTAACACGCCTTCGATCATAAGCTTGGTTTCAGGCTTTATTAGTTCACGGTCTTCGGCATCATTTAATACCTCAACCAATTCTTCTTTATTTTGCGGTTCCCCAGTAAAAAGCTGAACGAATTTATCAATCAGCGATTTATTTGCAGAACCGTTACTAGAGTGGGGGCTATCTTCGCTCATAGAGCAATCTGTATTCCTTATATAACTCGGTTTTTAAGTGTCTATTTAATTAGCAAACAATTCAAGAAAAATTTATGTTACATCGCTATGTTAAAGTGCAGCATAGCTAATAACAGTTTATGACTCGCTAATAATGTAAGGGTTGTTAATACCTAGTGTAGCAAGCTTTTCTATTTCTATTGCTTCCATTTCTTCGGCTTCTTCGGTAGATATATGGTCGAAGCCTAATAAATGCAAGCATCCATGAATCACCATATGTGCCCAATGATGGTTTAAGGGTTTTTGCTGTTGTTTAGCTTCATGTTCAACCACAGAGGTACAAATAATAAGATCACCAAGTAAGTTAATATCAACGCCATCAGGCACTTCAAAAGGAAAAGATAAAACATTTGTTGGTTTATCTTTATCCCGATATTGGTAATTTAATTGCTGACTTTCTACCTCATCAACAAGTCGAATGGTGAGTTCATAATTATTGTTCACATGACTTAATGCGGTATCAACCCAAGTTTGAAACTCTGTAGTTAGAGGTAGGTTGTTTTCATCGCAAGCTATTTGTAAATCGACAAGGTGAGACATTTAATCGTTTTTATCCTGCGTTGCTTGCTGTTGTTTTTCAAGCTCAGCTTGTTGCTTTTTGGCCTCACGAATACGATTCACTTTTGTTTCGTGTGCTTCATAAGCTTCTACAATTCTTGCGACAACAGGGTGCCTGACAACATCTTTAGACATAAAGAAGTTGAAACTAACACCGGGTATGTTATCGAGCACCTCAATGGCGTGTCTTAACCCTGATTTTTGTCCTCTCGGTAAGTCGACTTGGGTAATATCACCGGTAATAACCGCACGAGAGTTAAATCCAATACGGGTTAAGAACATTTTCATTTGTTCTACGGTGGTATTTTGGCTTTCATCAAGAATGATAAAAGCGTCGTTTAATGTTCTACCGCGCATGTAAGCAAGAGGAGCGATTTCAATAACACTACGTTCAATTAATTTTTCAACTTTTTCAAAACCCAGCATTTCAAATAATGCATCGTAAAGCGGGCGTAGGTAAGGGTCTACTTTTTGTGATAAATCACCCGGTAAAAAACCTAATTTTTCACCTGCTTCAACGGCAGGGCGAGTTAATAAAATACGCCTTACTTCTTGGCGTTCAAGCGCGTCAACGGCACAGGCAACTGCTAAATATGTTTTACCGGTACCAGCAGGGCCAATACCAAAACTAATGTCATTGGTTAATACATTTTGAACATAAGCTGATTGATTTTTATTACGTGGTTTAATTAAACCGCGTTTGGTTTTAATCGTCACCATTTGTTCGTAGTCAACGTCAATTTTTGATGGTGCCTGTTCTAATACGTTAGCGTCAACAATCGCTAAATGTACCATTTCATCAGTGATGGTTTGTTGCTTACCTTTTACCGTTTCTGTTTCAACATATAAATCTTTTAATAGCTTTATAACGGCTTCAGCACTTTTTGGCTCGCCAACAACTTTAAAGTTATTGCTACGGTAACTTATTTCCACACCTAAACGGCGCTCAATGGCTTTAAGGTTATCATCCATCGGCCCACATAGGTTAGCTTGCCTGCTGTTATCAACAGGTTCTAATATGAGGTTTTCGGTAACTATATTGCTCAAAAAAGTATCCTATTTGTTGCTATTATCTGTGAAAATTATGGTGCGAAAGTACCTACACCTAGTTCATCAATACGAGTGTTAGTAGTATTTGTTGATTTATGGTGACTATTTGACAAAATATCAGCAGGTGAATGTGCAATACGTAAGCCCATATCTTTTTCCATACGCACTAATTCGCCACGTAATGAGTTGGCATAAACATCGGTAATTTTTACGTCAACAAACTGCCCGATTACTGAATGCGGTGCTTCAAAGTTAACGATACGATTATTTTCAGTACGGCCACGTAGCTCCATCGGGTTTTTCTTAGAGGGTCCTTCAACTAATATACGTTGTTCAGTATCTAACATTTGGCGTGCAATACGTAAAGCTTGTTGATTAATACGATCTTGTAGAATCGCTAAGCGCTGTTTTTTCACGTCTTCTGTTATATCGTCAGGTAAATCAGCTGCTGGTGTACCTGGACGAGCACTGTAAATAAAGCTGAAGCTTAAATCAAAATCAATGTCTTTGATTAAGTTCATTGTTGCTTCAAAATCTTCGTTAGTTTCACCTGGAAAACCAATAATAAAGTCAGAAGACATGCAAATATCTGGTCTTGCCTTACGTAAACGACGAATTTTAGATTTATATTCCAACGCCGTATGTGCGCGTTTCATTTGCATGAGTATTCGATCAGAGCCTGATTGAACAGGTAAATGAAGATGACTTACTAACTCAGGTACATCGGTATAAACATCAATGATGTCGTCAGTAAATTCAACAGGATGTGAAGTGGTATATCTAATGCGGTCGATACCATCGATTGTTGCAATTAAGCGGATCAAATCAGAAAAGCGACAAATGCTGCCATCGTGGGTATCACCGCGGTAGGCGTTTACATTCTGACCAAGTAGGTTTACTTCACGCACACCCTGTTCAGCAAGTTGAGCGATTTCATATAATACATCATCTAACGGGCGGCTAACTTCTTCACCACGTGTGTAAGGAACAACACAGAAAGTACAGTACTTACTACAACCTTCCATAATAGAAACGAATGCAGAAGGGCCTTCAGCTTTTGGTTCAGGCAAACGGTCAAACTTTTCGATTTCTGGAAAACTTACATCCACAACAGGGCTACGTTCACCTTTTACTTGTTGGATCATTTCAGGCAAGCGGTGTAATGTTTGCGGGCCAAACACCATGTCAACATAAGGTGCACGGGCACGAATAGCATCACCCTCTTGCGAGGCTACACAGCCACCAACGCCAATAACTAAATCAGGTTTCTGATCTTTAAGGTTCTTCCATCGGCCAAGTTGATGAAATACTTTTTCTTGGGCTTTCTCTCGGATAGAGCAAGTATTCAAAAGAATAACATCGGCGTCTTCAGCTTCTTCTGCTAGTGAAAAGCCATGTGTTGAGTCGAGTAAATCTGCCATTTTCTGCGAGTCATACTCGTTCATTTGGCAACCCCAGGTTTTGATGAATAACTTCTTGCTCATTTTTAAATGCCTATTATCGATTAAAATTGATTCTAGTTTATGCTAGAGAATTTCAGGGGGCGTATTTTACTCGTTCTTTATCAAGGTGGCTAGCTTAACAAGAGACTATGGCGTCAATAGTTAATTTTACACTTTTGGCGCTTCCCACATTACACCGTCTCTGAGCATCGAA
>NZ_JAUOPD010000021.1 GCF_030546745.1 Thalassotalea sp. 1_MG-2023 | reverse complement strand
GTCCCTATCGTCTAGAGGCCTAGGACACCGCCCTTTCACGGCGGTAACAGGGGTTCGAATCCCCTTAGGGATGCCACTTCTTAGAAGTACAAAAAAACCAGCATTAGCTGGTTTTTTTGTCTCTAAAATTTGATACCACGTAGATCAATCATTGATGCATAAGTGGTATCAAATATCATTGAACTCATTGATACCACTTTTTAGTGTCGTTAGCCTAAAAATTCTATGTTGATAATTGGTTTGAAGTATTAAACAAACTGATACTTTCTTCTGCAAAACCAACCCCAGCTTCACTGTAAAAGTTAAAGACTTTATCAACACCGAAATCTTCTAATGCGGTACGTTCATCATCATAACGGGCAATTGCCGCAATTTTTCCTTGATAATTTGCATGCTTTAACTGGACGGTAATATTCATAATATCTTGAACAGAAGGAAGAGCTAACAACACGAGTTTTATTTTATTTAAATCGATATTTTCCCAAAAATCAGCATCTTCAGCATCTCCTTGAAATACCTGTACTCCTTTGTCAGAAAGTAAATCAATTTTAGCTTTATCGGTATCTAATCCCCATGCTTGATTAGCGTGTTGAGCATGTAGTGCTCGGTATGCGCCCATACCAACGCGTCCCATGCCGATGATAACAATAGGAGCATCACAAGGTTGAACAAAGCTATCTTCAGGTAACTTTTCAGCCTGTTGATATCGACAAATACTTGTTTTGTGATTGGCATAAAATTCATGAGCGAAGTTATAGAGTACATTAGTGATAACAAAGGAAATAGATACACTAAGTGCAAGAATAACTAACCACTCTTTTGGTAGCCAACCAGCGCTGGTACTTAATGCAGCAACGATTAAACCAAATTCGCTAAAATTGCTTAAGGTTAATGATGCTAAGAATGCCGTGCGTGCGCGTAGTTTTAATTTGGTAAATAATACAAAAAATATGGCAAACTTTACTGGCAACACTAAGGTAAGAACGCAGGCAATTGCGAACATTTCCCACGTGGGTAATGCCGTAAAGCCAATTGATAAAAAGAAGCCTATTAAAAAAATGTCTTTAAAACTCATTAGTGACTTTGTAATTTCGGTGGCCTTAACATGGCTAGCTAAATACATGCCAGCAAGCAGGGCGCCTAAGTCGCCTTTGATTTTAACCAGTTCAAATAACTCATAAGCACCAAAAGCTAAGAAAAATCCAGTTAATGGTAACAATTCACCGTGACCAACCTTTGAAATTAGTTGATTAATAAGGGGTTTAAGGGGAATAAATACAAGTAATAGTAAAGCCCATACTGTTGGTGTTTTTCCTGTTGCAATTACAAGAAATGCAACGGCAACAATATCTTGCATGACTAATATGCCAACGGCTAACTTGCCGTGACGAGTTTTCATTTCACCGTGGTCTTCAAGTAATTTTACGACACAAACAGTGCTACTAAAAGAGAGTGCAAAAACAACTAAGGCTGCTATCTGGTAATCAGCATCAGCGAAGAACGTAACAGAAAGCAAGGCAAGTAATTTAAAACTAGCAATACCAACGATCATCCACACTAACGTATGCGATAAACTGCCTGCCCAAACTTCTGCTTTTATTAAGTCTTTTATGTTTAGTTTTAAGCCAATGGTAAAAAGCATTAAAGTAATGCCGATATTCGCAAGTGTTAACACTAAATCATCTGCTTGAAAGCCGAGGAAATGTAAAATAAAGCCCGCTAATAAATAGCCGATTGAAGGTGGTAAGGTAATCACTTTAGCGGCGAAGCCACAAAGAAAGGCAAATAAAATCCAGATAAATTCCATTCAATATTACTCGTTTATTTCATAAGGTTTTTAAGTTGTTCAGCAACATAATCAGCAATGATCGGTTGTGCTTTTACATTAGGGTGTATACCGTCTTGCATCATTAACTCTGGGTTAAGTGCGACTTGTTCCATAAAAAATGGTAATAATGTTGCGTTGGTTTCTTTTGCGACTTCTTTAAAAACGGCTTCAAACATTTTGTTATAGCGTGGTCCATAATTAGGAGTGATCTTAATTTGCATCAACGTAACGGGGATGTTTTTTTCTTGCGCAATTTTAACCATTTGTAACAAATTATGTTTTATTGCGCTGGGTTGGTAACCTCGTAAACCATCATTACCACCTAATTCAATAATTAGATGATCTATGTTATTTTCCGCTAAAATGCCAGGAAGTCGAGATAAACCGCCGCTTGTTGTTTCACCGCTTATGCTAGCATTAAGGATGGAGTAGGGGGCGTTTTGTTTTGCGAGCTTTTGATTAAGTAAATGCACCCAGCCTTGATGCTGTTGCATCCTATAACTTGCACTGACACTATCACCTAATAGTAAAATAGTGTTAAATGCTTGAGCTTTTGATCCAATGATTAAAGAAAATAGTATTAAGTAAATAAAAAGTAGGTAGTTTTTCATGCAGGTAAATTCCGAAACAATTCTCAAAGTTAATGCGCTGACCAAATCGGTTCAGTTAGAAGATAAATCATTATCACTTTTACAGCCAACCGAATTAACGGTGAATGCTGGTGAAACCCTTGCGATAGTTGGTTCATCTGGTTCAGGTAAAACAACATTATTATCAATTCTAGCGGGATTAGATTTACCAAGCTCAGGAGAAGTGTATCTTAAAAACCACCCGTTACACCAGCTTAATGAAGAACAACGTAGCCAAGTAAGGGCGCAGCATGTGGGTTTTATTTTCCAACAATTCCTATTGGTTAATAGCTTAACGGCTCTAGAAAATGTGATGTTACCCGCTGAGCTCGCCAATACAGAAAATGCTGTCGAAAGAGGTAAAGCGCTATTAGAACAGGTAGGGTTAGGCGATAGAATGGAACATTATCCTAGCCAACTCTCTGGTGGCGAGCAGCAACGCGTTGCCATTGCTCGCGCGTTTATAACTGAACCCGATATTTTATTTGCTGATGAACCTACTGGTAACCTTGACACCAAAACAGGGCTTACGGTGACCGACTTACTTTTTGCTTTAAACGAAAAAACGGGTACTACGCTTGTGCTTGTTACCCATGACCCTAAGTTAGCTGCACGTTGTCAACGACAAGTAGAAATGGATAGCGGTGTTTTAACTGAGGCGCGATCGGATAGTGACTTTGTTGATAGATCGGCAATTAACGTGGCAAATATGGGTTAATGATGACAGCAAAAAATACTATTTGGATCAAACAATCATTGCGTTTACTTGATCATGAATTAAGGCGTGGTGAGCTAACTATTATCTTTTTAGCCATCGTGTTAGCTGTGGCTACAGTGTTTTCATTAACCGGTTTTTCAGGACAAATAAAACACGCTATTGTCGCAAACAGCACCAACACCATTGCTGCTGATCGTGTGTTTAGCGGAAACCGGCCAATAGATGATAAGTTTATTGAAAAGGCTAAATCATTGGATTTAGCCGTTGCCCAAAAAGTGTCTACCGATTCCATGGTATTTCATGGCGATAATATGATACTCAGTGAACTTGATGCGGTGAGCGAAAATTACCCTCTAAGAGGCGAGTTGACCATCAAGCGTTCTATTAATGGCGACGAAGAAGTCGTTGGCGGCCCTAAACGTGGTGAGTTATGGGTCGAAAGGAGTTTGTTAAGTCGTTTAGGGGTTGAAATTGGCGATATTGTAGAAATTGGTGTTGCGCCATTTTCTATCGCTGGTGTATTAGTCAATGTGCCGGATCGTTCATACCGGTTTTTAGTGGCTGGACCTAGTATTATCATGCATGTTGATGATTTAGCTAAGACTGAACTAATACAACCCGGTAGTCGTCTCAGTCACGGTTATTTATTTGCAGGTGAACAAGACAATGTTGAAGAATACGAAGAATGGGTAAAACCTCAGGTAAATGACACACAACGCTGGTATGACGCCAAACGCGCGCAAAATCGCTTGTCTACAACCTTAGACAGTGCTGAGCGATTTCTCTCTTTAGCAAGCATGTTAGGCATTGTTTTAGCTGCAGTCGCCGTTGCGGTTGCTAGCCGACGTTACGGGCAGCGTCACCAGTCGGTAGTTGCGGTATTTCGTGCGCTTGGTGCAACCATATCCCACGTGAGAAATTTGTATTGCCTACATTGGACACTACTAAGCGTGATCAGCATTGCAGTCGGTTTATTACTTGGCTACCTTTTATTGCTGATAGGCGCTAACGCTATAGAAAGTTACTTATCGTTAGATAATACACCGTTAACCATTGTGCCATTTATTACCGCTATTATTACCGGTTTAATTTGCGCTGTTGCCTTTGCAATTCATCCAATAAAAGACCTTATACAAACTTCGCCTTTATCAGTTATTCGTGGCTTTTCAGTTACAAAACTACCTAAATTTGGTAGTCATCAACTAATTCCATTAATTGCTTTATTTGCATTATTGCTCATGTTTAGTGGCGATATTATTATGAGTATCTCGCTTTTAGCGGGAGGTATATTAGTGTCTGCACTGTTACTAACAATTGGCCGATTAGTGATGAGTGCTGGGCGCAGTGTGGGTACGAAAGCAGGTAAGTCTTGGCACTTAGCATTAGCGAATTTAAAACGTCGTGCTAGTGAAAATAGCGTGCAACTCGTTAGTTTCACCATCGCCATTAAGTTATTACTGTTAATAACGGTGATGAAAACATCGATTATTGATGAATGGCAGTCGCAATTTCCTGACGATACACCAAATCAATATTTGGTCAATATTACCGAAGAACAGATCGCGCCGCTACAAGCATTTACGGAAGAATACGATATTCCTCATCGTGGTTTTTATCCCGTATATCGTGGACGTTTAACGGCTATTAATGGTGAACAAACCATTAGGGTTAGACGCGATGAAACTGAAGAAGAGGTTAGCCAAGATAAACAGGAAGAAAAGAGTGAACAAGAAAGTGAAGGACGACGTGGTATGGGGCGTGAACTCGGTTTAACGTGGCGAAATGATGTTCCTTACCAAAATAAAATCATCGAGGGTAGTTGGTGGCAAGCTGAAGATAAAACACCTCAAGTGTCAATTGAATCTGGTGTTGCAGAGCGTTTAGCAATAAAACTTGGTGACGAGTTAGCGTTTGATATTGGCGGACGAACCTTTACAGTATCTGTGACGAGCATTCGTGAGGTTGATTGGAAAACACGCCAATTGAATTTCATCATGGTGTTTAATCAGGCTGTATTTGCTGATTTCCCTTCGACATCAATTTCCGCATGGAAAGTAGCACCAGAGAAAAAGGATGCATTTTATAATTTAATTGCTCAATACCCCACTATTTCCATGATAGATTTTGACGCAATTATGAAACAACTCAATGAAATGATTGAGCAAGTAACCATCGCAATTGAACTAATCTTAGTGCTTGTTGTATTAGCTGGCAGTTTAGTATTAGTGGCTCAAGTTCAGGCAAGTATGGAAGAGCGAGAACGTGAGTTAGCAATTTTAAGAACACTCGGCGCGAAAGGGTCATTACTACGCAATAGTGTTTTGTTTGAATTTATTGCGTTGGGTGCGATTGCTGGTTTTATGGCTAGTGTCGGCATGGAAATAGGTGTGTTTATTTTACAAACACAAACCTTTGAAATGGAGCCAACATTTCATTTTAGTTATTGGCTGGTAGGTATTTTATCCGGTGCGGCTTTTGTTGGTACCATTGGCATGCTTAGTTGTTGGCGATTACTAAACCTTACCAGTGTGACATTGATTAGGCGAACAATGTAATACTGTTTTAACGCTATGGAAAGTATCGCTTTATTAAGACATTAGCGATACTTTTTCATTTTAATCAGTTATATTGCAAACACAAAAGTATAAGAAAAAGCTACTATGGGAATATCACAACCGAGCTCTGGTGTACTAAAAGGGTTATTGATTACGGCGGCTTTATTTGTCGTGCTAGCAGGGTTGAAATCTGCTTCTGTTATTTTAGTGCCGTTTTTATTATCGACCTTTATCGCGATTATTTGTAATCCATTGGTCTATCGAATGGAGCGATACAAAATACCGAAACCGCTAGCAGTGCTGTTGGTAGTACTCATTTTCGTTAGTATTGTGTTATCGCTTGCTGGGCTAGTTGGTACTTCATTGTCGCAACTTTCCGAAGAGATGCCTACGTATCGTGAACAACTTAACGAGCAACTTGTCTGGGTAGTAGAATACATTGCGCAATTTAACGTAATTCTTTCAAAAGAGTTAGTTATGGAGCATGTTGACCCTTCAGCTGCAATGGGTCTTGCTGCTGATATGCTCAGCGGTTTAGGTAATGTGATGGCGAATTTGTTTTTGATCATCATTACTGTTGTTTTTATGTTATTTGAAGCGCCATCAATGCCACATAAACTTCACGTTGCACTTGATGATCCGCAAATGCGTTTAAAGCAAATCGGTAAATTTTTAACTTCTGTTAATGATTACTTAGCCATTAAAACTTTAGTAAGCCTCGCTACAGGCGTGTGTGTTTCATTGATGCTTTGGGCTTTTGGTTTAGATTTTCCCGTGCTTTGGGGCGTGTTAGCTTTTTTACTTAACTACATTCCTAATATTGGTTCAATCATTGCGGCTGTTCCTACAATGTCATTAGCGGTTTTACAATTAGGTCCTGCGCATGCTGGCTTTATTGGTTTAGGTTATTTATTGATTAATACCATCATGGGTAATATGGTTGAACCACGCTTTTTAGGTAAAGGCGTGGGTTTGTCAACGTTAGTCGTGTTTTTGTCATTAATATTTTGGGGCTGGTTATTGGGTACCGTAGGTATGTTATTGTCGGTACCGTTAACGATGATCATAAAAATAGCCCTGGAAAGTACTAAGGAAGGAAAGTGGCTTGCGGTATTATTGTCGGGCGATGAAGAGCATAAAACCGAAGCTAAAGCTGCTTAAGTTTTAGGCTTTTCACCAAAGCGACACATTCCATTAGAGCTAAATTGCACAGCTTGTTGACGTTTTTTACCGATCAGCAAGCTGCCATCATCTAAAAATAAAAAATTCTTCCAGCACTGCTTAAATAACCCCCAAGTTGTTTCAAGTACACATTGACGATTCAAACAGTAATAAACTGTTGTGTTTTCTTCCCAGTTTATATGTAGCAATAGTTCGTCAGGCAAGCTTGGGTTTTCACTCTCCCAACGAGGCTCCCATGCTATTTGCTCTGTTAAATGTTTTTCTTGAGCTGGCCAGTCATGTTTAGTAAACAATTCAGGATGAACCGCGTTTTTACTGATAAACGTATCCCATAACGTTGCTGCTCTTTCTTCTGACATTGGCTTGATTTGAGCCAGTTGCTCTGCTGTTAAAGGCATACTTTGATGACGAAATATCCAAGCATGTTTAAATTGTTCAAGCGGTAAATGAGTCATGTGATCTCAGGTTGACGTAAAAAGCGGTAGTATAACAATGAACTGATAGTAAACCATACTGAATCTATAAATCGATAACATAAATGAGCATTTATTGAGGAAAATGGTATTCGTCAATTAAAGTAAGTAACTACCACAATCAATATTGATAAATCATTATTTAACCTAAGCTAAGGTTACTTACTTTAGCATGTGTTGATCTTTCTAGAGTATGTTTACCTTTGAGATTAAAACGATTTAATCGTTGTAAAAATCAACGCGAAAGATCAACAGGGCCGAATAGTATTAGATTAAAGAATTAACCGTGATTGGTTGTCGAGCAATATTTTTTTACCGATACCTTTAACGTTGAGCAAATCATCTAAAGATGAGAATTGACCAATTTGTTCACGGTATAAAATAATCGCTTGCGCTTTCTTTGTACCAATACCTTTTAGTGTAGATAACTGCGCTGCGTCAGCATTGTTTAAGGCTATTTTAGTTATGCTTGCTTGGTTTGCTGATGTAGGTTCTTTGCTAGCGATTTCATCGGCAATGGTGTTTAACGACAATAATGCCGTCAATAATACGAGTGTTTTGATTTTCATCATCATATCCTTGATGGTTAATGTTAATTCCAAATAAGTGCCAACCAATTCGACACTTGGCATTATTTCTAGAAGTGAAAATCAAATTTGTCAAATTTCATTGCTGCATTAGTTTGAATACTTGCTTGATGTAGCAATAACATTTAAGGCTTAGCTTCGTGAAGCAATGTATTTTTCATAATCAGGCACTGACTTATCATAACATTGGCTAAAAAGTGACGATTCAATTAAAAAATCAGCGGTAGATCGATTACAAGCAACGGGAATATTCCACACAGCAGCCAAACGAAGCAGCGCTTTAACATCAGGATCATGAGGTTGTGCTTCAAGGGGATCCCAGAAAAAGATCATAATATCAATTTTTTGTTCAGTAATTAACGCGCCAATTTGTTGATCGCCACCCAATGGGCCGCTGATCAGCCTTTGTATTGGTAATGCCGTTTGTTTTTCAATATGTAAACCTGTGGTGCCGGTCGCGTATAAAGTGTGTTCTGCAAGTTTAGCCTTATACTTATTACACCATAAGATCAATTCAGGTTTCATATTATCGTGTGCAACTAAAGCAATGGAC
Source organism: Thalassotalea sp. 1_MG-2023 (assembly GCF_030546745.1). Classification (GTDB taxonomy): domain Bacteria; phylum Pseudomonadota; class Gammaproteobacteria; order Enterobacterales; family Alteromonadaceae; genus Thalassotalea_C. The sequence goes on along the minus strand of NZ_JAUOPD010000021.1, from coordinate 49,881 downwards.
TTTTTGGCAGGTGCGGTAATTTGCATATAATTCATAGCGTTTCTCATCGTCAATTATCTACTTGAGCGTAGCATGAACATAAAATAAAATGCTAGCGCTTACTTAGAGTGAATTGTTTTAGCCTTATACACGAATTATCACGGTCTTCTTTGTTCACAATGGTTTTTGATTTTTACACAGGCAACGTATTGGTTAGGTTTCCATAAGAAATAGAGAATAATTCTCGCTTTCATCAAAGCGTGTTGCATCTTATCGTTTTTACTTTATTGATTAATTTTTTATTTAAATTATGATGAACTAGTTGGGGGCGACATTGCGCGGAAAGCGAGACTTTTTCTCTAATCGTATAAGGATATAATGTATGAATAGTTTTATCAGATGGTTCTTTTTCGTGGCTTTAATTATTGCTGCCATTGCTTGTTATTCTTATGGTAGCTCAACGGGTTTATTTGTTTTTATTGTACTAGGTGGCATATTTGAGTTGGCATGTTGGTTTGGTATATTTTCAAGAAAAAGTAGGCATTCTAAAGCGTAAAAACTACAGCTAACAAGCCATAACAGAAGAGGAATTATTAATAACTTCTTCGGTGTCACTTCGTTTTGCATTTTTGTAAATTAATAACTGCATTGAGTGAGACATTGGGTAACGTTTTAATGTTAATCACTTCGGAGAAACAAAGCCATGCTGAAAAAATACCTTAAATATATATATCGTGTTCTGTTTATTATTTTTACCTGTATTTCGATGCAAACTTTCGCATCGGATATCTTTGTTCGAGATAATATCGAGTCTTTTGAGATAAATGGGCTGACACTTAATTCTTCTGTAGAGGAATTAGAAGCGCTGGTAAAAGGGAGCTTTAAATGCAGTACTAAAGAACGTTTTGGTGTAAGTTATTGGACATGTCGTTCTTTTTCTAATAAAAAAGCCAAGACAACGTTAAAAATTAGTGTCGATAATCAGGAAATTGTATCAATTCACCTTCACAGTCAAATGACCAAAAATTCAGCTGACCAATTGAATAGCCAACTCTCAGAGTTAAACCAGAGATTACTTAAAGAAGGCGTTATTCAAACAGGTAGAAATGTGCACAGCGAAGACATATTTTTTTATCACAAAGATGAGTCGCCAGTTATGCCTAACACATACATGACTGTTAAAACTACGCTAGAATGCTCAATAAAAGAACCCGTTATCTTCGGATTACAAGCGACGTTAATGGCCCTTGGCAATACTATTGACGTGAATGTTTCAGCATACAAAATGCAAGTAAAGCAATGTTAAACTGTGCGTCAGGCATTAATAACTTGTTGTAAGCATATATCAACATCAACTAACAAGACTACGCCGCTATATCATAAAATTTAGCGGCGAGTATTTGTTCAAATGTTGCTGTACACGTTTCAATTTCTAACCCCCGTTTCCCACCACTGACATATATCGTATCAAAAGCCATTGCACTCTTATCAATTAACGTTTTTAAGCGTTTTTTTTGTCCAAAAGGACTAACACCGCCTAATACATAACCTGTGGATGCTTGTACTTTTGCCGGCTCAGCCATTATCGCTTTTTTACCACCAATAGCTTTTGCCACGGCTTTTAAACTCAGTTTTTGTGAAACGGGAATAATTGCGACAACCAGCTGTTTACTATCCACTTCAGTCACTAAGGTTTTAAAGACTTTATTGCTGTTGATACCGAGCTTTTCTGACGCTTCAAGCCCGTAATTTTGTGCACAAGTGTCATGCTCATAACTGTGTAATTGGTAGCTGATTTTTGCCTTATCAAGTAATTTTACTGCCGGAGTCATCGTTTACCTTAATATTTAACTAACTGTACTATGTAAGGCAATACGATTGCCCTCGGTATCTCTAACTACTGCTCTGATACCATGCTCACCCATTTTAAATTTTTCTTCAATAATGTCGACGTCAAAGGTTTTTGCTTGTGCAACAGCATCATCTAATCGGCCTTCAACATTAAAATAAAGTAAAGGGCCAAAAGGGGCTATATGCTCAGCCGGTGATTCAATTAAACAGCCCGATACATTGGTATGACTGTGGGGTAACAAACCAAAGCGGAAGTTTTCAAAAACTTCTTTTTTGACCTCTGCGGCCAAAACAGCAGAATAAAATGAAATGGCGCGATCTAAATCAATCACAGGAATGTCTACCCATACAATTTGATTATCCATAATATTTCCTTATTTTTATGATGATTCTTTGTGCTATTTGTACCATAACAACCTAACGAGCTTTGATAGTTTTTGCAAATATGATTCTTATTGTATGCGATCTGCGATAGAATTTTAGCTATTATAAAATCAATTATTTTCTCACATGGCATTTCGGATATTACACACTTCTGATTGGCACTTAGGCCAACACTTTTATGGTAAAAGCAGAGCGAATGAGCACCAACAATTTATTGATTGGCTACTAGAACAAGTAAAAAAACAGCAGATTGACGCCGTGATTGTTGCTGGAGATATTTTTGACACTGGCACTCCGCCAAGTTATGCCCGAGAAATGTACTTTAACTTTATTGTCGCCCTTAGCAAACTTAATTGTTCAGCGGTTATTTTAGCCGGCAATCATGATTCAGTCGCGATGCTAAATGAGTCTTCTCGTTTATTAAACACGTTAAATTGTCATGTTGTGGTTAAAGCACAAGATATTGCAGCAGCACCCGAACAATTAATATACTTAGAAAATGCTCAACAAGAAAAAGCGGTTGTATGTGCGGTACCTTTTATTCGACCACGCGATATTTTACAAAGTACTGCTGGGCAATCAGCAAAAGAAAAGCAACAACAGCTACAGCATGCTATTGCAGAACATTATCAGCAATTAGTGAAAGCAGCGAAGGCGAAAATAGCACCAAACACTGCCGTTATCGCTACCGGCCATTTAACCACCGTTGGGGCAAGTTGTAGTGATTCTGTTCGAGATATTTATATTGGTACGTTAGATGCTTTTCCTGCTAGTGAATTTCCAAACGTAGACTACTTAGCCCTTGGCCATATACATCGGCCACAAATTATCGGTAAACAAACGCATATTCGCTATTGTGGTTCACCCATTCCGTTAAGTTTTGATGAAACAGCACAAGCGAAAAGTGTCAATATGGTTTGTTTTGAACAAGGTAAAATGTCGGCATGCACCCCCATAGAGATACCCATGTTTCAAGCGATGGCGACAGTGAAAACATCATTAGAGCAATTAGAAGACAAAGTAGCTGATACATTAGCGCAATTGTCATTGGAAGGTGACGATAAACTTTGGCTCGATATAGAGCTTAGTCAAGGGGATTATTTATTAGATTTAACGGCTAGAGTTCAAGAGATACTTGCTGATTATCCTGTTGATATATTACTGGTACGAAAAGCAAAAAAATCCCGCTTAAACATGTCACCGCAAGATAAAGTAACCTTAGAAGAATTAAAGGTTGATGATGTGTTTCAAGCACGTTTAGCACTTGAAGATTGGTCAAATGAAGACGATTTAAAACAACGTTTAACGCTGTTATTTAATCAAGCCGTAGAACAATGCGAACAACAAAACTCAGATGAAAATGAACAAGCCGAGGTGACATCATGAGAATATTGTCGCTGCGCTTTGAGAATATTAATTCGCTTAAAGGTCAATGGTTTATCGACTTCACGCAAGCGCCGTTTGATGAAAGCGCATTATTTGCGATAACAGGTGACACTGGAGCAGGTAAAACAACGATTTTAGACGCGATTTGCTTAGCACTTTATCATCAAACGCCACGAATCGCGATTTCAGAAAGCCAAAATCAACTAATGACACGTCACACAGCAAACTGTATGGCAGAGGTTGAGTTTGAGGTAAATAATAACAGCTATCGTGCTTTTTGGAGTCAACGACGTGCTAAAAATCAGCTTGATGGCAAGTTACAAAAACAGGTAACGGAACTTGCTCAACAAGACGGTACTATCATTGCGAATAAAATTTCTGAAGTAAAGCAACAGGTTGAGCAGATAACAGGGCTCAACTTTTCAAGGTTTACTAAATCAATGATGCTGTCACAAGGTCAATTTGCTGCCTTTTTAAATGCCAGCGATAAAGATCGTGCGGAATTGCTAGAACAACTAACAGGCACAGAAATTTATAGTGTGATCTCTCAACAAGTTTATGAGAACTTTCGTCAAGCGAAAGAGCAATTAACCTTATCGAAAAGCCAGTTAGACCAATTAGAGTTACTTGATGATGATGCTAAAAAAGCGTACGTACAAGAGAAAAAAACACTAGCAACAGATGAACAAACGCTTCTCGCTGAAAAACAACGTTGGTCGCAATTGGCCGATAAACTTAGACAGCAAGATGAGTTAACACAACAAGCACTCAAGGCCGCTGAGTTACAAAAATCTGCAACTGAATTGGCAGAGAAACATGCGCAGCAATTAACGCAATTAACCCTTGCTGAACCAGCAGAACAACTTCGATCCGTTTTTGGAGAATTTAGCCATCACCAAGCTCAATTAACTGAATTAACAAATACGATTGAGCAAAGAAATAACAACTTATTAGATACCCAACATGTTGTTCATACGCATCAACAAACATTAGATAAGCAGAAACAGTTGCATGATGCTGAGCTAAAAGTCATTACAGAGAAAGAGACATTATTAAACACTAAGGTGATACCACTTGATAGCCAAATAACCTTATTAACAGAACAACATAAAACGCTAGAACAAACGGTATTACAAGCCAAAACAGAGCATGAAAATGTTCAACAGCAGTTAGTAACGTTAACGCAAGAACAACAGCAGCAACAAACTCAAGTTAATGATACTCAACAAAGCCTACGTAAACTAACCTATGCAGAAGCGTTAAGCGATAAATTACCGCTTTGGCATCATCAAGAACAATCACTTGCGCAACAAGCACAGCACTATTCACAGCTAAAACAACAATACGTTGAGGATGAACAAAAGCACCAATCAACGATTATCCAAGAAAAAACCTTATTAGCTGATATTGAATCTGCGCAAACACCTTTAAAGCAACAGCAAAATCAATTACAAGAAATTATAGGGCGTCATCAAGCGCTTTTAACGGCGTTTGAATGTCAGTCAGAAAATGATTTACACCAGCAGCTTTCAGCAAAACAACAATACGGGCAGCAACTCAACGATTGTGTCAATATAACGACAAATATCACCACTATAGAACAACAATTAGGTGATATAAATCAGCAAATATCTGAAAAAACCACGCAAAGTCAAACGACTGAACAAGCACTTTTAGAATGTAGAACACGTTTTAAACAGGTTAAACAACAAGTAAAAGATGTAGAACTGATTGTTACTCAACAGCAGGCAATTATGTCGTTGAGTCATCATCGAGAAAGTTTATCACCGCATCAAGCTTGCCCGTTATGTGGTTCAACGGAACACCCGTTGATTAACGAGTATAAGCATGTGCAGCCAGATGAACATCAACAACGCTTAGTTGCGCTGACAAATGAGTTACAGCAAATTGAAAAGCAAGGAAAAAGCATTAATTCAGACTTTGACCGTCTAGTAAGTGCGATTGAAACCCTTAATAATCAACAGCAGCAATTACAACAGCAACTGATAAACTGCACAAATCAATTTTCAGATAAAGGGCAGGGTTTACCTGAACATGTCTTATCAGGTGATAATAATCAACGCATTGCTAATCTTAATCAGTTTATTACCGATAATAACGGTTCAATTAATACCCTGCAGGAGGCATTGAATAAACTATCCGTTCTTAGCCAAGAAAAAGATCAGTTACAACTAATAACACAAAATGAACAAAAGCAATTAGATCAAAAAATTAGTCAACAAGCGATAATAAGTAACCAACTTGTTAGTCAACAACAATCATTACAACAACTGACGAAACAAATACAAGAACTTGAACAGCAACAGCAAAATAATGCTCAGCAGTTAATAGCAGAAATTAAGATGTTAGTAGGGGATGAAACATTACCATTCTTATCAGATGTTGAAAATGATGTGTTATTTGAACGATTTAAACATTGGTTAACGGATAAATCGGTATTACTGGAAAACTGGCGACGAGATAAGGGTTCATTAGAGTCGTTAGAAAAGTCGCTGCTTGATCTTAACTACAAAATAGAACAATTAAACCAGCAAATTACCACTATTTTGCAAACACACGATAAACATCAACAACAGCTAAATAGTGTCGCTGATGAATTAACTACGCTGCAAAAGCGCCGCGTTGAGTTAGTGGGTGAGCAAACAATTGAAGAGATTCGTGCGCAATTGATTCGTCAAAAAAACGATGCTGATAATACGTTAAAATTAAAACAAGATGAATTAAACACTGCACAAGCATTGTTCACTAATACTCAAGCGATCATTGAAAACTTAAAGGAACAACATCAACAGCAACGTATAAAAGCAGAGCAAGCTAATGCCGCTTGGCAAGATGCTTTAACACAAAGTCAATTTTCTAGTCAGCAAGAATTTGAACAAGCGTTGATGGATAACGAACAAAAACAAGCCATTACTGTTATTGCAAAAAACATAGAACAACACCAGCAACAGGCTGAACATTTGCAAAATGAAGTTAAAACGCGAAATGCTACGTTGTTACCAGAGATAGAGCAATTGAAGCAACAAGACGTTTCTGCAGAAAATAGGTCACAATGCGAAGAAAAGTTGGCTGAAATTGAGTTGTCTTTAAAGCAATTGCAACTGAATTTAGGACAACTTCAAGCAACACTATTACAAGATGATAAACAACGTGAAAAACAGTCAACACTGCTTGAACATATTGAAACGTTGCAACAACACTTTGATGATTTATCGCATTTAAATGGGCTAATTGGTTCGGCTAATGGTGATAAATTTAGACGCTTTGCTCAAGGGTTAACGCTAAGTCATTTAGTGTATCTGGCAAACCATAGATTAGAGAAACTGCACGGTCGTTATCAATTGCAGTGTAATAACGAAGAAAAGCTTGCCCTATCAGTGGTTGATACATGGCAAGCTGATACCGTGCGCGATACTAAAACGTTATCAGGTGGCGAATCATTCTTGGTCAGTTTGGCACTTGCATTAGCGCTTTCTGATCTTGCTAGCGCTAAAACACAGATAGATTCACTTTTTCTTGATGAAGGTTTTGGTACTTTAGATAATGAAACGCTTGAAATAGCATTAGATGCGCTAGATAGCCTTAATGCCAGCGGTAAGATGATCGGCATCATTAGTCATGTTGATGCGTTAAAAGAGCGGGTTGATGTACAGGTTAAGGTACATAAAAAATCGGGCTTAGGTTACAGCGAATTGTCGTCAATATATAGCGTGAGTTGACCATTGAAGCGATGTAGGTGTAACTTTCATTTAACAGAAACTTAGTAAATAGTGGCAAGGTTTATACAAGCTTAAATGTTAGAAGACCACCATAAATTAAGTTCCTATACGTGAAAACTACTTTTGCTGTGCGATATTTTTCAAGAGTTAATGAACAAAAATGGGTGTAATATATTGCGTATTACACCCGTTTACATAAATGGTTGTTAAAACAAGGTTTTAATTTCGAATTTAATCGTTCTTGGGTGGCCTTGCGCTAACAAGCGCGACCCTGTGGCAGCCCAATAAGCTTTGTCCATGACGTTTTGTGCATATAAACCTAGTTTGAAATTATAACCAGCAATGTTTACTGCATACTTTGCACCTAAATCAAATAATGTATAGCCGCCGGCGGATGTGGTATTTAACGCATCTATGTACCTACTTGCGGTATAGAAACCGCCAACAGATAATTGCAAGCTATCTACATTAGGCACTTGATATTGTAAGTACACAGAAGCTGTTTTATTAGGAGTGTTTTCAATGGTTTTGTTTGTTAACGCTTCACTAGAAGTACGTTTTTGGCGTGCATCGATATATGTGGCATTTGAAGAAATAGACCAGTTGTCAGATAAACTACCTACCATACTTAATTCTACACCTGAGTAATTCGCTCGGCCATCTTGTACATAAAGTTCTGTATCCGGGTGAATAAATGCAGATACTCTATCTATATCAAAATATGCCAAAGTGAATAATAGTTGTTCTGGTGTCTCATATTTGACTCCGTATTCATATTGTTCACTCAAGGCTGCAGGTAATACTTCACCTGCATTTTTTGCAATACCTTGTGCTATCCCACCTTCTTCTAAGCCTTCAATATAACTTGTGTAAAACGACAAATTATCTTGGGGTTTATACATAACACTTGCGGAAATAGTGCCTTGAGTTTCGCTATAATTTGAACTGTCATTGTTGTTTTGATAGTCGGCATAACGATAACCAAGTGTGGTTTGCCATTGTGTATTCAACACTGTTCTTAGTTGGGCATAGAAACCTTTATCCTGAGTTTCTATGGTATTTTTAATGGTACGTTTCGGTTTTGGAAGGGGTTCAATGTTACTGGGATTATATAAATGTTGTTGCCATGCCCCTTGTTTCTCTTTTTCAGGGATAATAGATTCATTGTTTCGTTGACTAAAACCTATAACCCATTGATTTTCAGTTTGATTAAGCGCGAATCCACCTGCTAATTTGATGTCAAATGTTTGATTATCGTACTCTGTATCGGGAAATGTCGATAAACTTACTGTTCCGCCTGTCCCAGATGAAATATCATAGCCGTAAAATGCTGAGTATCGTCTTGTGGCTTCAGCGTAGGCTTTTCCAAGTGAAACATTTAACTGTAACTGAGGTAGAATTTGATACTGTGTTTGAAATAATAGATTGTAAGCGTCGGTTGTGGCCTTAAACCAATCAGCACCATGGTGTATATCTGTATCTAATAGCGGGGGGAGAGTCACTGAACCGTCATCATTAGCTAACAAATAGTACTGTGTTGGCTCGGTAATTTCTCGGGTAATATATTCACCATCAAATTCAATACGAAATTGATCAGAAACATCCCAGTGGTATCCGACTGAGGCAAAATCTCTTTTTCCTGAGGTTCGCATTAACCCTATATCTTCATCCGCGGTAGTTAAATTTACGCGTAAACCGGCATTGTTAAATATGGTACTAATATCAATTGTACCACCAAGTGTGCCTAATTGATTAGCAAACACTGTACCTTCCACGTGATCTTTGTATGCGCGTTCGGTAACCATATTGACAATACCTGCAGGAGCACCAAAACCATAATAAAGGCCAGCTGCACCTTTTAATACTTCAACTCTATACTTATTTTCCATTGGCACTTGTATGTAATTTGCAATAGGTAATAAGCCATTAAGTCGATAATTTGTGGTGTTATTTAACCTAATACCTCTAATGCTTAAGTTACTATAGATTGTCGAATTTATTTGAGCTGCACTAACACCTGCTGTATTTCGCATAGCATCAGCTAGTGAGTAGGTTAACTGAGAGTCAAGTAAGTCTTTTGTTAAAATAGTTGTTGTTAATGGAGTATCTAGAAAGTGCGCATTATTAAAAGTGCCGGCTTGTACATATTGTGCATTGAAACTATTGTTTCTATCAGCTGTTATCTCGATAACCTCTAGATCAGGCTTTGATGTTTCTGCTTCTGAATAAAGAGGGTATAGAAGGCTGCTCAAAGTAAAAAGCAGAAGATTAAATCCTTTTTTCATAATCTTAATAAAAATGATTCTTAATTGTGTTTGGGTGTAATGATATAACGTCTTTTGATGTATATCAATCACAAATGTAATAGCTAATTTATACTCTGATAAAACATTTGATTAGTGAGTTAACTTTTACTAAAGGGTTGATTGTAACTTATGGTAAAATAAACCAATTATTGACTTAAACGTGTAGATACTCACTGTGGAAATTTGGATTTATTTTACCTTGCTGGCTGCATTTATGCAGGCGATTCGCACGGCTGGGCAAAAACAACTTGGTCAACACCTTAGTGCGATGGCAACCACGAGTGTAAGGTATGTGTATGCGTTACCTTTTGCGTATCTATATTTATTTATACTACTTGATATTCGCGAGCAATCAATTCCAAGTTTGAATGATACCTTCCTTGTATATGCGCTAATCGCTAGCGTAATGCAAATTATTGGTACAGCCTGCTTAGTTGCTGCCTTTAATTACCGAAATTTTGCCGTTGCTACCAGTTTAGCAAAAACAGAAGCGATACAGGTGGCAATTTTAGGTGCATTGTTATTTTCAGCATCTTTAAGTGTGTTAGGTTGGTTGTCGGTAATAATTGGCGTTATAGGTGTGCTTATTGTCTCAAAGGTACAATTTACTTTTAATGATGTGTTTAAAAATCCTGGGGCGGGTTTTGGTTTAGCTTCTGGTTTAGGGCTTGCGATCACAACATTGCTGATCAGAGAGTCTAGCTTAGCATTAAACAGTGATCTAATGATTAGTGCAGCCGTAACCTTGGTCTTTATGATTACGGTGCAATCAATTATCTCGTTGTTGTACGTAACGATTCAAAACAAACAACAAATATTGGTGATGTTTAGCCAATGGCGACTTTGCTTATTTGTTGGCATAACCAGCGTTTTAGGGTCAATTGGTTGGTTTACTGCTGCAAGTTTTCAAAACGCTGCTTATGTCAAGGCACTCGGACAGGTAGAGTTTTTTATTACTTTGGTATTAACCTATCGCATTTTTAAAGAACGTATTAGTCTCAAAGAATATGTTGGTATGTTTTTGATCATGCTTAGCGTAGTTATTCTTTTATTGTGGGCGTAGTGTTAGCGTTATAACTCTGGTAAAATCGCCGCCATTAAAATCCCGTATGTAAGGTAATTTATGAACATTTCAGACAACAAAGTTGTACAGTTTCATTACACATTAAAAGATGATCAAGGCGAAGAGATTGAATCTTCATCAGGTAATGAACCTCTTGCATATCTTCATGGTCATAAAAACATGATTGTAGGTGTTGAAAAAGCATTAACAGATAAACAAACTGGTGATAAGTTTTCTGTTACTGTAAAGCCGGTTGATGGTTATGGTGAACGTGATGAAAATGCGGTACAACGAGTACCGGCTAAACATTTACAAGGTGCTAAAAAATGGCGCGCTGGTATGCAAGCCGTCGTGGAAACAGAACAGGGGGCGCGTCAAGTGACCGTGATCAAAGCCGGTCGCTTTATGGTTGATGTTGATGTAAATCATCCATTAGCGGGCAAAACGATTACCTTTGACATCGAAGTGATAGATGTACGTGAAGCTACCGAAGATGAAATATCACATGGTCATGCACATGGCGTTGGTGGTCATCAACATTAAAAAGTCATTGATTAAAACAGCCAGCGAAAGCTGGCTTTTTTTTGCGCAAATTTAAACTCTGCTTTGTACAATAGGTGAATCTTGCTATGGTTGTAGTTAGTGAATTTTAATCGTCGTATATTCATTATCCACCGTCAGGTAAAACAATAAAAATAGGAAAGCATATGATGAAAACTGCCATCAAATTGATAGGTTTAGCTATCGTTACCAGTAGTATTGTTTCAGGTAATAGTGTTGCTCAAACTACCGTTATTCACGCCGGTAAGCTTTTAGCTACGCCTGGTGAAGCCCCGTTAACTAATTATTCAGTTGTCATTGATGAAGGGATAATTTCCGCTGTTAAGCAAGGCTTTATAACCCCTGAAAACGCGCAGGTGGTTGATTTGCGACAAAGCTTTGTACTACCCGGATTAATGGATATGCATGTTCACTTACAGGGAGAACTTGGGCCACGCAATGATAGTGATAGCCTCCGCGCATCAGACGCCGATTACTTAGTGAAAAGCATTCATTTTGCTAAAAAAACATTATTAGCAGGCTTTACTACCGTAAGAGATCTGGGGAGTAAACCAGAACAAATTTATGCGTTAAGAGACGGCATTGATAAAGGCTTAATTGCAGGGCCACGCATTGTTGCTGCGGGTAGCAGTGTGGCTGTTACCGGTGGTCATGGTGATGTTGATGGTATGAATCCTGATATATTAAAAATGCGCACACCTGAAACGATTTGTGACGGTGCTACTGATTGTCGCAGGGCAACACGACATGCGATTAAATACGGTGCTGATGTGATCAAAATTACCTCTACAGGTGGTGTATTATCAGATACTAATACCGGCACTGGACAACAAATGGCAGACGACGAACTTAAAGAAGTGGTAGAGACTGCGCATTCATTAGGAAGAAAGGTGGCAAGTCATGCGCACGCGTCTGCAGGCATAAATGCTGCACTACGCGCTGGTGTTGACAGCATTGAACATGGTAGCTACGCAGATCAAGACAGCATTAAACTGTTCAAAAAATCGGGCGCTTATCTAGTACCTACATTAATGGCGGGTAATACGGTGGTTGAGCTTGCTAAAAACACCACCTTTATGTCTGAAGCCATTCGCGCTAAAGCCATTCGTGTTGGCGGTGATATGACCAAGAACTTCACCCGTGCATATAAAGCTGGCGTTAAAATAGCCTATGGTACCGATAGTGGCGTTTCACCCCATGGTAATAACGCGAAAGAAGCGTTACTAATGCATGAAACAGGTATGAAAGCGCAAGATATTATTGTTACAGCAACCGTTAATAGCGCTGATTTAATTGGTAAGTCGCAGCATTTAGGTACGATTGAAGTGGGAAAATACGCTGATATTATTGCAACGCATGGCAGCCCATTACAAGATATTAAAGAATTAATGGATGTTGATTTTGTGATGAAGTCTGGTGTTATTCATAAACAAAAATAACCACATTACCTGTTAAATATCTGAGAACACGAGAATGAGAGCACATCAGTTTCAATTATTGTGCTCTTTTTTTATTGTTAAAAAGAGTGTTCAATTTAAGTGCTCCAGTTGAAAAGGCGACCCCAATTAAAATTAATGCACTACCATAAAAGGTAAACTCAGTGATCGTTTCATTTAGGATCACCACTCCCCAGAATATGCCAAAAACCGGGATCAAATACGTCACTGAAATAGCATTAGTTGGGCCAATGTCACTAATTAAGCGGAACAACAGGATATAGGCAAACCCGGTACATAAAATGCCGATTGCTAAGGCAGCATTAATCGCTGTGATACTGGGTATTGATTGAGGTAAGTAAAACAGGCTTATTGGCACCAATATTAAACTGCCTGCTATTTGACTTCCCGCGGCAGAAGCAAGTGGCTTAACGTTCGTTAAATATTGTTTGCTAACACTTGCCCCAATACCGTAACAAGCTGCCGCTAATAGTACTGCTAGCGTCGGTAAAAGTGTATCAGTGGGTGTTGTAGTTAACTGAGGGTACATCAACACATAAACACCAATAAAGCCGAGTAAAAGACCAAATACTTGTAACTTTGTTAAACGACTTTTTAACCAAATGAATGCCACAATCGCGCCAAATAGCGGGGTTGTAGCATTTAGCACTGAAATGTTACTTGCCGTTAAGCTAAGTGTCGCCCAACCAAATAATACAAAAGGAATAGTCGTGTTAAAGAGTCCAACAATAAAAAGCTGCCATGGCGCATGAAGTAAAGTACGTGTTTGTTGTTTTATCATCAGTACCAACATCAGCACAAGCGCACCGATTAACGTTCGAATTGCCATAAAGGTGATAGGGCCAAATTCAGGCACGCCTAATTTCATGAACAGAAAAGAAGCGCCCCAAATAGCAGCAAGTAATATAAACTCAATAACCGGATGCGTTTTCATAGTAAAGTTATCTTGTGGCGTTATCGTGATAGGTTATGTCAAATACTTGTATTTTTCTGGCGGAAATCAGTCGCCACTTTATATTAAATTCATAAAGACGAATGCCATAAATTTTATCGTCAACCTGTTGCTGTTTATAAGCAGGCCGAGGATCTTGTTCAAGTACTTGTATGATCAATGAAGATAATTTTGGATAACGTGAATTAACGTTCAATAGAAACTCATTGACTGACTCGCTGATACTGACAGAAATTGTTTCATTAGGGGCATGGGTAGCATAGCTTGCATTTGCTTGTGGTACTGAATCAGAGTATGGCACGTAGGGTTTAATATCTAAAACCGGCGTTCCCTCTAATAAATCAAGACCAGACACATGCAATAAACACTGTTTATTTGTAACACGAATATCATCTAACGATAATACAGACATGCCAATAGGGTTTGGCCTAAACGTAGATCTTGAAGCAAGCACGCCAATTTTTTTATTCCCGCCAAGGCGTGGTGGTCTAATTAACGGTTTCCAACCTTGTTCTGCCGTTTGATGAAACACGAACAATACCCAAATATGACTAAAGTCAGCTAAACCTCGAGTTAACTCTTGTTGGTTGAAGTCGTTTATTAGTTCAATAGTTCCTTGTGCTGCGCTAACAAGACCAGGTTGACGTGGTATCGCAAATTTCTCTTTATAGGGAGAATGTACATAACCAATCGGGGAAAATTGATAACTACTCATTATCAGGGGAATGTTTGTTGTCGATAAAAAATGCTCTGCCATAACATACCCGTGTGCGAATACATTGTTTGTTCGCTTGGTTATCTTCTATCAAAGTACAACCTGAGAAAATTATGGCATTAGCACCGAGTTGATAAGCTGCACTGCGTGCTTGGGTTCTTGCATCAATTTCATTTGGCAGTTCATGGTGCGCTTTACGCTGACAAGACTCACCTTCAACACCACCAAGTGATTTATACTTTGCTGTAAACTCTTGTTCATTTTGATAAATAGTAACTGAAGCCGGTGAAAAATATTGAGAAAAATTCTCTTTATCTAGATTGGTGTTAACAGCGTACTGGTTGGTGCATGCACTGATCAGTAACGAGCAAAATCCTAATACGAAAATTGAAAAAGTGAAGTGCTTCATAGCGTGAATCATTTGAGAATTTATCGAATAGAGTATTTATAACACGCTAAGCATTAAGCCGGAAATAATTCCCACCTAATGCTTAGTTAATTTAACATGTTAACTTCTTGCATTTTTAACGGCTGTGGCAAGTATATCGAGCATATCTTCGCTAGTGGTTAAATCAACACAGGCATCGGTAATACTTTGTCCGTATACTAACGATTCGTTACTAACAACTTTTTGCTTACCTTCCGCTAAGAAACTTTCCACCATTACACCTGAAATACCTTTGGTGCCATTGGCAACTTGATCGGCTATAGATCGTGCAACATTGATTTGTTTTCGATGATCTTTGTCACTATTTCCGTGACTACAATCAACCATAATACCGGTATTTATATCATTAGCTGTTAACTTTTCTAATGTGTCTTGCACATCACTTGGATGATAGTTTGGCGTTTTGCCACCACGTAAAATAACGTGAGCAAAAGGGTTACCATGTGTTTGATAAATACACATTTGGCCACTTTTATCAGGTGAGTACAAAACATGTGGAACGCTTGAGGCTTTAATCGCATCTACAGCTATTTGAATATTGCCATCAGTACCATTTTTAAAACCTACCGGACAAGATAACGCTGAAGCTAGCTCTCTATGTACTTGGCTTTCTGTCGTTCTTGCGCCAATAGCACCCCAAGAAATCAAATCTGAAATGTATTGACCTGTCACCATGTCTAAAAATTCAGTACCTGCAGGTAAACCTAACTCGTTAATTTCCATTAACAGACTGCGCGCAAGGTTTAAGCCCTTAGCCACTTTAAATGATTTATCTAAGTCAGGATCACTAATCAGGCCTTTCCAACCAACGGTGGTACGAGGTTTTTCAAAGTACACTCGCATAACGATATAAAGACTCTCTTTATATTTTTCATGCAATTCTTTTAACTTCTTTGCGTAGTCAATCGCTGCTTTTGTGTCATGAATAGAGCAAGGACCGATAATGATAAGTAAACGATCATCTTCCCCGTTAATAATGGCTTCAATTTGCTTGCGACTTTCAATAATAAAGTTAGCGGTGTTGTCAGACAAAGGTATTTGATCTGCTAGTTCTTGCGGCGACACTAAACTGTCTATCAGTGTCGTTCTAAATTCGTCTGTTTTGATGGTCATAATAAACCTAGATATGCAAGGTATTACAGCTAAGGTAATACACTTGGTTAAATTATCGCGCTAACATACCTAAATTCGGTGGCGTTGTGAACATTAAACAAAGAATAAATTACTATTAATTAGGGGCTATTGATCTTTCGCGTTTATTTTTGCAGCAGTTTATTGGTATTTAGACAAGGCATTGCGATTAATATGTGGTTATTCCCCATGAAAAAGCAATAACAACGTATAAATACCAAAAAACGCTGCCCTTTGGGTTCAGTTACACGCTATTTCTTCATCGTTGTTCGCAATTTACATGGAATAACCATGCGACATTGCTCACGTCTTGCACAAAAAGCGTTTAGATTGAACAAAATTTAATCTCGAAAGGTCAACAGCCCCTAATATTTATAGCGCTGTAAACCTGTTTGTGCGAGTATTTTTGCGGTGATTTCTTCTACTGAAAGTTTGGTGGTATTGATAAAAGGAATTTTTTCTTTTTTATACAGATTTTCAACCGCGCGTATTTCCATTCTACATTGTCTTGCAGATGAATATTTACTGTTTGCCATTCTACCGTCACGAATATCCATCAATCGCTGTGCGTCGATTGTTAAACCAAAAAGCTTTTTCTTATGTGGTTTTAAAAAATCAGGAATTTTTAACGCGTCCATATCTTCATCAATAAAAGGGTAATTCGCTGTCTTTATGCCGTATTGAAGGGCTAAGTATAAAGAGGTTGGGGTTTTACCCGATCGTGAAACCCCCACTAAAATTAAGTCTGCTTGCTCATAATTGGTGATATTTGAACCATCGTCGTTGGCAAGTGAATAATTAACTGCATCAATACGATTGTCATAGCTATTTTCGTGAATGCTATGGGTTCTATGTGCTTTAGGCTTTGCTGAAACTCCTAATTCTTGTTCTATCGGAGAGATAAAATGCTCAAGGAAGTTGTAAATAATGGCATCGCAGCTGTCAATAATCTCTCGTATTTTTGGATTTACAAAAGTATGAAAGACCAAGGGCTTTTCTCCTGTAACTTTTGCAGCGCGATTAATTTTATCTTTTGCGGCAAGCGCTTGTTGTTCAGTTTCAACAAAAGCAATGGTGTCGTGGTTAAACTCTAAAGGAAATAACGACAATAATGCATGACCAAAAACTTCTGAGGTAATGGCAGTACCGTCTGATATGTAAAATGCTGTTCTCATGAATATTCCTGATAATTATTATATAGATGAAATTAACACTGAAAGGTTACATTAAAGCTTTCAGAATTAAATTGCTATGTGTAAAATGCACGAACACGTTAGATATAACTATACTTAAATTTATTTGTCCATTGTGGAGAATTAGCTGTGCAAGAAAACGTTCTTTGGTATCAAGAGTTAGGGATGGGTGATGTAGACCGTGTTGGCGGTAAAAATGCATCACTTGGTGAAATGATTTCAAATTTAGCAAATGTTGGTGTTCAAGTGCCTGGAGGGTTTGCTACTACAGCGTTTGCCTTTAATGAGTTTCTTGAGCAAAGTGGCTTAAATGATAAAATTTATCAGCTTCTAGACACTTTAGATGTCAGTGATGTTAATGCACTAGCACAATGTGGTAGCACAATTCGACAGTGGATTATTGATACACCATTTTTACCTGCTATGCAGCAGGATATCGAAAAAGCGTATGCGCAACTTGCCGGTGAATTCTCTCAAGATGCTTCGTTTGCTGTTCGTTCATCAGCAACAGCCGAAGATATGCCAGATGCGTCTTTTGCAGGCCAGCAAGAAACCTTTCTCAATGTGCGTGGCTTAGATGCAGTAATGATTGCGATAAAACACGTATTTGCCTCATTGTTTAATGATCGCGCTATTTCTTATCGAGTCCACCAAGGGTACGATCACCGTGGTGTAGCGCTATCTGCGGGTATCCAGAGAATGGTGAGAAGTGATATTTCTTCAAGTGGCGTAATGTTCTCTATTGATACTGAGTCTGGCTTTGAAGATGTTGTTTTTATTACCTCTAGCTACGGTTTAGGTGAAATGGTCGTGCAAGGTGCTGTAAATCCTGATGAATTTTATGTTCATAAGCCTACACTTGCTAACGAAAAGCCTGCCGTAGTACGCCGTAATATTGGTAGTAAAGCAATAAAAATGGTTTATACCGATACACAAGAACATGGTAAGCAAGTTGAAATTGTTGACGTAGATGAAAGCTTATCAAATCAATTTTCATTAACTGACGAAGAAGTTCAGTCGTTAGCGAAACAAGCCGTTATTATAGAAAAACATTATCAACGCCCGATGGATATAGAATGGGCTAAAGATGGTTTAGACGGCAAACTATATATTGTGCAAGCACGTCCTGAAACAGTACGTAGTCGTGAACAAGCAAATGTAATGGAGCAATTTCAATTACAAAGCTCAGGAAACATAATTTGTGAAGGTCGTTCTATTGGCCATAAAATTGGTAGTGGTGCGGCAAAAGTATTAGCGTCACTTGATGAAATGGATAAAATTCAGCCAGGAGATGTACTTGTTACTGATATGACAGATCCTGATTGGGAACCCATCATGAAAAAAGCATCTGCTATTGTCACTAATCGTGGTGGCAGAACATGTCATGCTGCCATTATTGCACGTGAAATGGGCATTCCAGCGGTGGTAGGTTGTGGTGATGCAACCAGTAAAATTAGTGCGGGTGATGAAGTGACAGTTTCTTGCGCAGAAGGCGACACAGGTTTTATCTATCAAGGTAAATTAGATTTTACCGTGACAACATCACAAGTTGATGAAATGCCTGAACTGCCATTAAAAATAATGATGAACGTTGGTAACCCAGATCGCGCCTTTGCATTTGCAAAACTACCACATGCCGGCATTGGTTTAGCGCGACTCGAGTTCATTATTAATAAAATGATCGGTGTTCACCCTAAAGCTTTACTAAATTTTGATCAACAATCAGCTGATTTACAAGAAGAAATTGGCGATTACATGGCAGGATATAGTGATCCAGTTGAGTTTTACATTGCCAAGTTAACCGAAGGTATCTCTACACTTGCTTGTGCTTATGCGCCAGAGAAAGTCATCGTGCGTATGTCCGATTTTAAATCGAATGAGTATGCTAACCTCGTTGGTGGTGAAGAATTCGAACCTGACGAAGAAAACCCAATGATTGGTTACCGCGGCGCTTCACGTTATATTTCTGAAGATTTCCGTGATTGTTTTGCACTGGAGTGTGAAGCAATTAAACGGGTAAGAAATGAAATGGGTTTCACTAATGTAGAAGTGATGATCCCCTTTGTTCGAACATTAGAAGAAGGCCAAGCGGTTATTGATATTCTTGCTGACAATGGCTTAAAACGCGGCGAAAACGGGTTACGTGTCATCATGATGTGTGAACTACCTTCTAATGCGTTATTAGCTGATGAGTTCTTAGATATATTCGATGGCTTTTCAATAGGCTCGAATGATTTGACGCAACTAACCCTCGGCCTAGACCGTGACTCAGGCTTAATTGCGCATTTATTCGATGAGCGAAATCCGGCGATTAAAAAGCTATTAGAAATGGCAATTAAAGCCTGTAAAGCTCGTGGTAAATACGTTGGTATCTGCGGACAAGGTCCATCTGATCACGAAGACTTTGCTGCATGGTTAGTCGAGCAGGGTATTGATAGTGTATCGCTTAATCCTGATACCGTTTTACCGACTTGGTTATACTTAGCTGAACAACATAGCTAAACACAATTAAAGGGGTCAGGTACATTAATTTTCAGATAATTGTACCTGACCCCTTTTTTCTTTTTTATTTTCTAAAGAGTTTATCGAAGGCGTTGTATACTGCTAAGTGTAAAGTATCACCATGGCTTAATTGTTCGAAGAATTTAAAAAACGTTGAATAATGCTTAGGTTTTTGTTTATTAACTTTGACAAATAACTCCTTCGCGGTACGCTCCATAATGTCTCCTTCTTTACCAACGCCTATATAGATTAATTTCTCAGTGGCTGAAGTTTTTAGGGGTTGCGCTAGTAACGATTCATCATCCCACCATAAGCTCGGGCTAATGATAATGTAATTATCAAATAATTCTGGCGCTTTAAATAATATTTCAGTAGCAAGCAAACCGCCTAATGATTGACCTATAATTGTTTTATTGTCATTGGTTCGGTAGTTTTCTTCTATTATTGGTTGAAGTTCTGCACCAATAAATTCAATAAATTTGGCAGAACCGCCACTTGTTGGGAAGTCTTTTTGATCTTGAGGGTGATTAGTAGGGTAAGTGAAATCACGTTTTCTATCGACGTTTTCAATACCTACCACAATACTTTCTGGTACTTGTTGTATCCACGAAAATGAACCAAATTGTACTAAGCCTGCTAAGTGTATAAAATCTTCCTCAGCAGAACCGTCTAAAAGATAAATAACAGGGTATGTTTTATCTGGCGAACCCTCATAACTGCTGGGCAGGTAGATATTGAGTATCCTACTTTCACTTAACACCGTAGAGTTAAATGTAATGCGATCTCCGATTGAAAATTGGCTTTTTTCTGTAATTTTTAGAGGGTTATGAGCATGAGCAGATAAACTGCTTAGCAGTAATACTGCTAGTATAATATTTTTAAACATTTAATTTTCCTTACTGAAATGTTTCAACACTACGACTGATTACTTTTTAAGAACTCCACCGCTTTAATATCCAAAATAATTGATAGCAGAAAAAGTGAAAAATAAATAATACCTTAACTATTGTTAGAAGATAATGCTATTTAATCAGTGATAAACAATATAGCGCGGTATTTTCTTTTTAAAAAAATACCGTGATATACTAACCACCTATTATCTTTCGAAAAATATATACTAGGCCTTATGTTACCTCGGTTAGATCCTCAGGAACTTGTTGAACCACTTTATCAACAATTCGCACAAGCACTTAAATCTCAAGCCTACAATGGCGATATTAGTACTCAATATGGTGCAAGGCTTGCAGTAGCTACAGATAACAGTATTTATCAACAGTTACCGCAACTGGTGTTACATCCGAGAAGTAAACAAGACGTTCAAGAAATCACAACATTAGCAAATCAGTCACAGTTTGCAGAAATAAAGTTTAGCGCTCGCGGTGGCGGAACAGGCACTAATGGCCAAAGTTTAACGCCGGGCATTGTGGTTGATTTATCTAAATACATGAACCGTATTCTTGAAATTAATGTTGAAGAAAACTGGGTGCGTGTTGAAGCGGGAGTAGTGAAAGATCAGCTCAATGATTATTTACGTCCTCATGGTTTCTTTTTCTCTCCTGATTTGTCGACAAGTAATCGCGCAACTGTTGGCGGAATGATCAACACAGACGCCTCTGGTCAAGGTTCGTTAATCTATGGAAAAACCTCTGATCATGTTTTAGCACTTGAAAGTGTGTTAGCAAATGGTGAATTATTATCGACTTCACCAATGGCAATTGAACAAGCACACGAGCTTGCACAGCAAGATTCCACCATAGGTAGTATTGTTAAACAAGTGATTGCAACTAGCATTGGAAAGCGAGAGCAAATCTTATCTAAATTTCCCAGACTAAACCGTTTTCTAACCGGTTATGATTTAGAGCATGCTGTATCTGACGACTTAACTCAGATAGATTTATCGCGTTTGATCACGGGCTCTGAGGGGTCACTTGCTTTTGTATGTGAAGCTAAATTAAATTTAACGCCAATAGCACCAGCAAAAACACTCATTAACATTAAGTATGATAGTTTTGATTCTGCGCTTAGGCATTCGCCAACACTTGTTGAAGCTAAAGCTACATCAGTAGAAACCATCGATAGCAAAGTATTAAATCTTGCTAAACAGGATATTGTTTGGCATTCAGTTAGTGATTTGATCACTGACGTTGAAGGCCAGGTCATGGATGGTATCAATATCGTTGAGTATAACGGTCAATCAATTGAAGGCTTAGCAGAACAAGTAGCGATATTAACCGCACAGCTAGATAAAGATATAGCTAATAAAACTGGTGTTATTGGTTATCAGGTGACGACCGATTTAGCCAGTATTAACAAAATTTATGTGATGCGTAAAAAAGCCGTAGGGTTACTTGGAAACACTAAAGGTGCGCAAAAACCTTTAGCCTTTGCGGAAGATACTGCTGTACCTCCAGAAAAGCTGGCTGACTTTATCGCTGAATTTCGTGAACTCCTTGATAGCTATCAATTACATTATGGCATGTTTGGTCATGTTGATGCCGGCGTTTTACATGTAAGGCCAGCGCTCGATATGTGTGATCCCGAACAAGAAAAAACCATGCGCGAAATTTCAGATAAAGTCGTTGCGCTAACGGCGAAATACGGTGGTTTAATGTGGGGTGAGCACGGTAAAGGCTACCGAAGTGAATACGGCCCTGAATTTTTTGGTGAGGCGTTGTTTGTCGAATTAAGAAAAATTAAAACAGCGTTTGACCCCGATAATAAAATGAATCCGGGGAAAATTTGTACGCCAATTGATTCAACAGAGTCTTTGGTGTCAGTGGATGGCGTTAAACGTGGTACTTTTGATCGACAAATTCCAATTGCCGTTAAAGAATCGTTTAAATCTGCGATGGAATGTAATGGTAATGGCTTATGTTTTAACTATGATACGGCAAGCCCGATGTGTCCGTCGAGCAAAGTAACACGCGATAGAAGGCATTCACCCAAGGGTAGAGCAGGCTTGATGCGAGAATGGCTGCGTTTGTTACAGAATAAGGGCGTTGATGTTTTACAATTAGAACAAAATATCAATGGCTGGTCGGTAAAGCGTTTACTAGACAAAGTGAAAAATGCACTTTCATCACAACGCGATGAAGATTTTTCTCATGAGGTGATGGAAGCAATGTCAGGTTGTTTAGCCTGTAAAGCCTGTGCTAGCCAATGTCCAATAAAAGTAGACGTGCCTGATTTTAGGGCACGTTTTTTAAATCTTTATCACAGTAGTTACTTTAGACCGTTAAAAGATCACCTCGTTGCCAACGTAGAGCATATGGCGCCGTTAATGGCAAAATCACCAAAATTCGTCAATAGTGTGTTAAGTTCAAAGCTTTATGACAAAGCGAGTCGAGCTACTATAGGCTACATTGATACACCGCTGTTATCAGTGCCTACATTATCTGAGCGTGTTAATTCATTGCAATTTGAACCGTTTCAATTGAGCAAGTTCCAGCAA
Source organism: Thalassotalea sp. 1_MG-2023 (assembly GCF_030546745.1). Taxonomy (GTDB): domain Bacteria; phylum Pseudomonadota; class Gammaproteobacteria; order Enterobacterales; family Alteromonadaceae; genus Thalassotalea_C. Next base: position 26,762 of record NZ_JAUOPD010000021.1, on the reverse strand, counting down.
ATGGATAGTGAAGAAAAAGCAAACTATGTATTTGTTGTACAAGATCCATTTACTTCTTTTTATGATGCTCAAGTTGTTGAAAACTTAATGCTATTGGTACAAAAGTTAGGTTATCGCCCCGTATTATTGCCGTTTAAACCGAATGGCAAACCACAACATGTTAAAGGGTTTTTAACCAAGTTTGCTAAAACAGCCAAAAATACAGCAGATTTTCTTAACCAATTACAACAATTAGCCATACCTATGATCGGCACTGATGCATCAACAGTCTTGTGTTTTCGAGATGAATATCAACAGGTGCTAAAAGAAGATCGAGGTAACTTTCATGTGCAGCTAGCACATGAATGGCTGTTAACGGTGATCGATCATCTTAAATCAAAAAATAATCCGTTTACGTTTACAAAAAATACAACCACATTTAAGTTGTTTGCGCATTGCACTGAAAAAACGGCTTTAGCAGGTAGTGATAAACAATGGTCAGATATTTTTAATTACTTTGGTTTATCGTTAGAAAAACAATCTGTTGGCTGTTGCGGAATGGCTGGTACCTATGGTCATGAGCAAGTCAATTTTGCTAATTCAAAAGCACTCTATGAAATGAGTTGGCAACAAAAGGTTGATAATGCTAAAGCAGAGCAGCTTGTTGTGACAGGTTATTCATGTCGTTCGCAAATAAAACGTTTGTCGAATAAGAAAACGAAACATCCTGTTGAAGTGTTATTGGCCCAATTAAGTGATTAAATGTTGTATCGACATACAAGTTTTTCACAACATTAATACAAGCTTTTAATCTCGCCATTTTACTGCGTTTAACTTAGGCTATTGTTTAGCAGGACAGGGTTGTCTTGCGCTCACATTTCATCCCAAATTGAAGTATTTAAAAAGGTGGCCTTGGCCACCTTCTTTTTTTAGAACACCATTCTTACTAACCAGATGTTAATTACCGCATCAATCTTACTGATTGGCTTTTGCGATGATTTCTTGTGCCATTTGATCTGCAACAATACCCGTTGGTTTATCTTGTTCTGCTGCAGTAGTAAAAACTGTCGTTAAAGTGTTATAGATATTTTCAACTAATCGTGTTGCTTCATCTGCACAGTAAGGTTCTGGATAAATTTCTAATGACACATTAATAATACCACCAGCGTTAATCACATAATCTGGCGTATATAAAATACCTTTATCTTTTAAGATTTGATCATGTTTATCAGCAGCTAATTGATTGTTTGCACAACCAGCAATAATAGAAGCTTTTAATTGTGGTATGGTGTCGTCATTAATAGAAGCACCTAATGCACAAGGTGAAAATACATCTACATCTTGGCTGTATATTTCATCAAGTTCTACGATAGTTGCACCAAACTCTGCCGCTGCATTCTCTAATGCTTCATGGTTTATGTCCGAGACAATCAATTGAGCGCCTGCAGCGTGTAACTTGGCACATAAATCGTAACCAACACTGCCAAGGCCTTGTACTGCGACTTTTATACCGTTTAAATCATCTTTACCGAGCTTAAATTTAACCGCAGCTTTAATACCTAAAAATGTACCTAACGCTGTGAAGGGTGCTGGGTTTCCGCTTTTACCATCCAAACCTGCAACATAGTCAGTCACTTTATTTACCGTAGCCATGTCGCTGGTGGTAATATTTACGTCTTCAGCTGTGTAGTAGCGACCACCAACATTGTTAACTGCACGGCCAAAGGCTTCAAATAATGCTGTCGATTTAAGCGCTTTTGGATTTCCAATAATAACAGCTTTTCCGCCACCAAGTTTAAGGCCCGCCATGGCATTTTTATAAGTCATTCCTTTTGATAATCGCAGTACGTCAGTTAATGCTTGCTCATCATTGGCATAATCCCAAAAACGACAACCGCCCGCAGCAGGACCTAACGCTGTACTATGAACAGCGATAATTGCCTTTAAACCTGTTGCTTTATCACTACAAAAAACGACTTGCTCGTGATTATCAAAATCAACTAAATCGAAAAAAGCCACTTCTACTTCTCCGTGCATCAAAGGGTTTCATAATGAAAATAGAGATAAAATGAAACCAAAGGTGTAATATTTCTTGGCGCGCACAATACCATTAGTTATGGGCTTTATCCAGTCGAACCAGTGATAATTATCAATAGTTTCCACGAGCAAAATTTGCACCTTTGTTCATAAAAATGAACATCATTCTGATAGTGAAAAATAATGCACTTGTAGATCGGTTCTTCTTTGGCTAGTCTAACCCTCTTTTAGTAGTAATATTTTTATAAACACCATGACAGAAACACAAACCATGACTGAATTAGAGCAACAACAGTGGGTAAGAGAGCAATATCAAACTGCAACTAAGTTTCTCGCTGATCGCGGCTTGATCACTAAAAGTGTTGCCGACAAAGAAAGTCGCTATTTAATCCCCTTGATGTCGGTATGGAAAATTAACTTAACTGATAACACCACTGTATGGGCAATTTCAGGTGATTTACCTACAGATTATTCTCCCGCCTCTGTTGCGCCTGATGCACGAGAAGCTGTAAGGCATTTTTCGTTGAAGTGGCAGTTACAAGCTGAAAATTTACTTAAAGATGAAAAAGAAGAAAGTAAAAGGTTGGCTAATCATTTAATTTCTCGTGCTGAAGGTTTATATCAATTGTTTGATGATAATAACGTTTGGCAATCAAGTTAATGAGTAAAATTAAAATAGGGTGGTAAAGAGGGAGTGTTAATGGGTATAACAATAGTTGGCATGTTGTATATCGTCTAACTGGCATCCCATACGTTGTCGAGGCATGCCTGCTTCCATGAATACAGCACCAGCACTATTAAAATTAAATCGTCGATAATATTCAACTGTATCAAGGGGGCTATAAATAAATACTTCATCTAACCGTAACTCCTGAGCAATACAGAGTAAGCCTTGCATGACAATAGCATCAACTTGTTTTTTTCTATATGGCAGTAATACGGCGATTCGAGAAATTTCGCCAGTAGCGAGTATTCTACCTGTTGCTATTGGCTCTTGTGTTTTATCGTCGCAAACCAATACATGAGAGGCAAATCTATCTTTTCGATCAAACTCGATATGTTTTGGTATTCGCCGCTCACATATAAATACCTTTTCTCTAACATCTTTTAATAAGGGAGCCGCTTGCTCCCATTTTACCCGACTAATACTATATGACATGCTTACTCTTCGATGAACCAATAGCCCTTATTTAAAACACTAGTTAACAATTGTATGTTTTTCAAACAAACGGTGAAACTTTTTAGCTCTTTTGTAGTCAAAGGTTCGCTTTTTGTTAATTTAATTGCGAGTTGTTTCGTTTCCTCACTTAAATTAAACACTTCTCCATTAATAAAAAGTTGTGGTGTTGGGGTATTAATTATCAATGCTTTAACGCCAGAAACAGACGCTAAATGTATTTCATCGTTATCTAAAAGTTCGATGACATATGAAGGTTCAAAAGGCTCCATTGGAATTAACAACTCAAGGGCGTGATGACTTTGGGTTAAAAACTTCCCTGCAAATTCATTGAATACGTCTGGTTGGTTGACTTGCGTAAGCATAAATTGCTGTAAACCACTAATGTCATTTTCATCAAGTAAACTAGGATCGTTACACACGTTACGATCTTTATCAGCAAATCGTGCTTCACCGAGATTTTTGTCAATTAACATATCGGCAAAGCCAGACCAAAGATCTTGGCTGTTTGGTGCTTGAAAACCGATTGAAAAATTTAATGAATTTTCAATCGCTACCCCATTGTGTGGATGATTGGGTGGAATATACAACAAATCACCGGGCTCAGTAATTTCATCAATGATAGGCGTAAAGGCTGATACTTGTTTTAAATCAGGGTGGGGCAATAACGTCGTTAAACTTTCATCAGGTGCACCTACTTGCCAACGACGACGTCCTTCACCTTGTAAAATAAATACATCGTATTGGTCTAAATGTGCACCAACACCGCCGTCAGGTGTTGAGAAACTGACCATGACATCATCGACGCGCCATCGAGGAATAAAATTAACTAAAGATAACAGTTGGTTAGTTTCACGTGACCAGTTATTAACGGCTTGAACGAGTAAAGTCCAGTTATTGTCACCAAACTGATTAAAATCAGTAAAGGGGCCATGTTTCACCTGCCACTGATTATTACCATCATGACTGATAATACGGGACTCTATTTCTTGCTCCATAGCTAAGCCGGCAAGCTCATCTGCTTCGATAGTGTCTTGAAAGTTAGCTACCGCTTGTTTGATTAACAATGGCTTTTTTTGCCAATATTCTTGTAAAAATTTTTCGGGTGTTAAGTCACCCCAAGAAATTTCCATCATCACTGTGTTCCTTGGTTCATTCTAGATCAAATAGGTATTGGCATTTCTGCAAAGAAAAAGGAACCCTGAGGTTCCTTTTTTCAACAGTTTATAAAGCTTAGTCAAGCTCAGCGATAAAAGAAACTGCACGGCCAATATAGCTTGCTGGTGTCATTTCACGTAAGCCAGCTTTTGCTTCTTCAGGTAATGCTAAGTTATCGATGAACACACGCATTGCATCGCCGTCAACTCGCTTACCGCGAGTAAGTTCTTTTAACTTTTCGTATGGTTTTTCAATACCGTAACGGCGCATAACTGTTTGTACTGGCTCAGCAAGTACTTCCCAGTTTTTATCTAGTTCAGCGCGTAAGCTTTCTTCGTTTACTTGAAGTTTGCTCATGCCTTTAAGGGTTGCAGCGTAGGCAATAAGCGAGTTACCAAAACCAACACCTAAATTACGCAAAACGGTTGAGTCTGTTAAATCACGTTGCCAGCGCGAAATAGGTAATTTTTGCGCAAGGTGGGCAAACAAGGCATTAGCGATGCCTAAGTTGCCTTCTGAGTTTTCAAAGTCAATTGGGTTAACTTTATGCGGCATAGTTGAAGAGCCAATTTCACCCGCAACGGTTTTTTGTTTAAAGTGACCTAAAGCAATATATCCCCATACGTCACGATCAAAATCAATTAATATGGTATTAAAACGTGCAACAGCATCAAACAGCTCAGCAATGTAATCATGCGGTTCAATCTGTGTGGTAAATGCATTCCAGCTTAAACCTAATGAGGTAACAAACTGCTCTGAAAATTGGTGCCAGTTAACCTCAGGGTATGCAGAAAGGTGAGCATTGTAGTTACCGACAGCACCGTTAATTTTACCAAGTAATTCAACGTTGGCAATTTGGTCACGCTGACGCTTTAAACGAATATAAACGTTAGCAAACTCTTTCCCCATAGTACTTGGAGAAGCCGGCTGTCCATGTGTACGACACATCATAGGAATGGCTTGATATTCAATCGCCAAAGCTTTAATTTCCGCTAATATTTCATCAAGAACAGGTAACAAAACTTGTTCACGACACTCTTTAAGCATTAAACCGTGTGATAGGTTATTGATATCTTCAGAAGTACAGGCAAAATGAATAAATTCAGAAACGGCATTTAATGCGTCATTTGCGGCTACTTTTTCTTTTAAGAAGTATTCAACCGCTTTAACATCATGGTTTGTGGTTGCTTCAATGGTTTTAACACGTTGTGCGTCTTCTTCATTGAAGTTAGCAACAATGGCGTCAAGCAGGGCGTTTTCAGTATCACCAAATGCAGGTACTTCTGAAATTTCAGCCGTAGCAGCAAGTTTCTGTAACCAGCGCACTTCTACCGTTACACGGTATTTAATCAGACCAAACTCACTAAAAATAGGACGCAAGGCTTTGGTTTTACTGCCGTATCGACCATCAACGGGTGAAATAGCACTTAATGCTGAAAGTTCCATAGTAGATTCCTGAATAATATTTACATTTGTTTAAGTAACTGTTGAGCACATGCAACAATCTTTGCACGTGAAAATAAAATACTGCGGCGTTTACCGCCTAGTTGTCGCCATAACACAGCAGAACGCATTCCTGCTAGGAGTAACGCTCTGATTTTATGCTGGTTTGCTGTGTTTTTTAAAATTTCGGGGTTTCCTGCCACTTGAATAGGCGTACCCAACGGGCTGATTATATCGCTATAAATACTCGCTAAACTTGCAATGATCGTATCGCTTTCAATAGAGAAATGATCTAATTGACGTTGGCATTGCTCAATTCGACTACCAAGCGCTGCTAGTTGCTTATTATTTTTTGTTAGTCGGCGTTCTAAGCTTAAAAGGCTAACAACATATCGAGTCACTTCAGGATCTTTTTGCTGTTCACCATTGCCTAAATGGCTTACCAGTGTTGATAACCCTTTACGAATATTTTGTAGTTCTCCGCCATACACTTCCATCGTGTTTTCAGGAGACGTTACCATGATGCTATTGAGCATGGTAGACAATGATTCATTGTCAGTTTGTCCTTGGCGTGCAAGCTTTTGCACGAGAAAACTAATTTGGCAAATTGCGGCTAAAGTAATTGTTTGTTCTTGTATATTTTGCATAGTGTTCGTCAACGTTATTGGCGAATTAAAGTGTTGATAATACCGCCACCTAAACAAACATCACCCTGATAAAAAACCACTGATTGTCCAGGGGTTACTGAGCTTTGTGGTGTTTCAAAGGTAACGATATATTCATCAGTATATTCATCATCTTGTTTAATAGGGGATAAGGTACACGGTACATCTTGCTGTCGATAGCGCGTTTTCACTGTACAGGAGATAGAATCGGTAAGTGGTTTTCTGCTGACCAAATGTAACTGATTACCAATTAAGCCTGTTGAAAACAAACGTGGGTGATCATGCCCTTGACCAACAATTAAAACATTACGCGTTAAATCTTTATCAACAACATACCACGGAGCTTCACCAGCATTTGACAAGCCGCCAATGCGTAAACCTTTTCTTTGGCCAAGCGTATGGTACATTAAACCATCATGCTCACCAATGACATCACCTTCTGCAGATTCTATTTTGCCAGGCTGTGCAGGTAAATATTGCTGTAAAAAATCTTTGAACTTGCGCTCACCGATAAAACAAATACCTGTACTGTCTTTTTTGTTGTGTGTGATCAAATCAGCTTGTTCAGCAATCGAACGTACTTGTGGCTTTTCAATATTTCCAACAGGAAAAAGTGTTTGCCCAACTTGTTTGTCATCTAAGGTATACAAAAAGTAACTTTGATCTTTGTTTTGATCGAGGCCACGTAACATATGCCATTGTCCATCGCGATATTCACGTTGTACATAATGGCCCGTTGCAATGTAATCGGCACCTAAATCTTCGCAAGCAAATTCGAGAAACGCTTTAAATTTGATTTCTTTGTTACACATAATATCAGGATTTGGTGTTCTTCCTGCTTTGTACTCAGCAAGAAAATACTCAAACACATTGTCCCAATATTCAGTGGCAAAATTGATGGTGTGTAATTTTATACCTAATTTTTCGCATACTTTCTGGGCATCTTCTAAATCTTCTGTAGCAGCACAGTATTCGTCTGTGTCGTCTTCTTCCCAGTTTTTCATGAACAAGCCTTCTACTTGATAACCTTGTTCTTGTAATAAGTACGCAGAAACGGAAGAATCAACACCACCAGACATACCAACAATAACGCGAATGTCTTTTGGTGCGCGTGTGTCGGGTGAGTTTGCAGTTAAACAGCTATTGGTCATTTTGAAAATTTAATCAAACTTGCTAAAAAATGGCGCGAGATTGTAGCATTTATCTTAGAGAAATTCACTAGCGAGGAGTGAACTTTCGAGATTAAATTTCCTTAATGAATGGACCATTACATTATATTGAATTAATCACGCATTTGTTGATCAATAAATTGATTTAATAAAGAGAATTCTTTTGCGGTGTCTAATGGGAATAGAAGCTGCCAAATCTGATGAAACTGCGCATTATGATACCAATGGAAAGCGGTGCGATCGAAATGCTCTAAAAACGTTTTGTGTTTAGGGGAGTCATTACAGACAAAATACAACGCTTGTGGTGTTTGTACTTCAAAGGGAATAATGGTGAAATCGTTAAGGCTGATACCTGAAATTGTCGGCATAATTTGTGGCAACCCAATAAAATAATCAAGCTGGCCATCGTTTGTGTGCTGATGCAGTTGGTGTATGGCGAAATGTCCGCCAAATAAAGATGAGTTTCTATCGCTTATTTTATCATCGATTAACTGTTGTAAATAGCTAGGGTAGCGACGGCCTGCATTATAACCACCAACGAATTTTTCTTGCTGTAAAATAGCTTCAGCAGAGGCGTTTTGCGATGATAGTTTTTCCAGTGAACGATTATGCATAACTACCGCTGGCATAGGTGTTAATAGCGTTGCGCGTTTGCTTCTAATTGTGTTTAAATCGCTAATATGGGGATTGGCAAATACGTGACAAATAGATTCTTTACGCTGAACCGAATGCCAAAATTCAGTGAAATTTGTATCAATATACGCTAGTTGATATTGTGGTAAATAGGTGTTTACATGTTCAGTTAATAACAGCCTAATGGGTCCTTGTTCTCTGAATAAGTGGTTTTTATCGAAGGCAGCGATATTGATTTGAATCGGTTGTTCAGCTGCATGACTAATCGAGAACAATAAAGTGCTAGACACAATAAAACTAGCGACTAATCGACTGAATACCATATCATCTCCTTTTACTCGCCGTTTATTTCATTACCAAGTACGTAAGTGATTTATAAATCAACAGTATATGTTCTTAATTTATACAAAAAATTTTATTTAGCAATGTTTTTATTGAAGATTAGAGCTAAGCATTGATAAAGGAATTTTTTGCCCTGACAAAAAATCATCAATACATTGCAACACCATAGGGCTTCGCAGTTGTTCTTTCATTGCAATTATTTGTTCGTAAGTAAACCAATGACAGGCAATGATTTCATTGTCGTGCGGCGTACATGTTTGTATTTTGCTTAAGGTTTTTACAAAACAAAACCTTAAAAAATATAGGTTTAATTCAGGACGATGAAAATAATAAATCCCTGAGCAGTAATCAGGTGTTAAAGCTAAGCCTGTTTCTTCATATAATTCTCTGCTGCAAGCTGATACTAAATTTTCATTCGCTTCAAGATGACCTGCCGGTTGGTTATAGACCGTTTGTCCATTTTCTTTTTCTTCTACCAATAAGAATTTATTTTCTGCAAATACTACTGCAGCGACCGTTGTATTTGGTTTAAATTGCTCGCTCCCGTGGACCGATGGTGTGCAGTAACTCGAATTATCCATAAGGTTGTATTTCCTGGTATTCACCGTTTTTAATCCCTTCAATGGTGTATTTACCAATGGCGTATCTGATCAGTCTAAGCGTAGGGAAGCCAATATGTGCTGTCATTCGGCGTACTTGTCGGTTACGTCCTTCTGTAATTTTTATCTCTAACCAAGTTGTTGGAATATTTGCACGCTCACGTATGGGTGGGGTTCTTGGCCAAAGTGTAGGCTCATTAATAATGCTAACTTTCGCCGGTAAGGTATCTCCGTCTTTAAGCGTAATACCGTCTCTTAATTGTTGAATATCTTGATCTGTTGGAGCGCCTTCTACTTGTGCCCAATAAGTTTTTTCTGTTTTTTGTTTTGGGTTAGCCAGCTTATGCTGTAACTTTCCATCATTGGTTAATAGTAATAATCCTTCGCTGTCACGATCTAAGCGTCCTGCAGGATATACATCTTTAATGGGAACAAAGGCTTTTAATGATTGTCGGTTTTCGTGATGTAATTCGTTATTATCACTAAACTGACTGAGCACATTAAACGGCTTGTTTAACAGCACAATTATACGATCTTTTTCTGCAATGGGCGGTTTACTAACTTTTTTGTTCTGACGTAAACGCTGATTGGTTAGCCGCTTTTTGGTTGTGGCAGTTTTACGTGAAGTTCTTGAGTATTCTTGTTTCATCCCACTATTTTAGAGGGTGAGAAATTTTTCGCTAGCGTTAATTGTTGATGCTGCCCAATTCATTGCAATTAAAGTAATGATCATATTGTTGTTGGTAATGAAATAGTGGCAACTGCACCCGTTTGTAGTTGTCTATTGGTCAAGGTTAAATCACCACCATGATTAAACATAATTTGACGGCATAACACTAACCCTATACCGCTACCATGCTTTTTAGTCGTGTAAAATGGCACAAAAATGTTGTCAGGGTTTTTTATACCATCACCGTTATCGCAAATAATAATTTGCACCATGTCGTTGTTAACTTGCCAACTTAATTCGATAAGACAATATTCATTTGGTGGGTTGGCTTGCATTGCGTTTGTTAATAAATTTACGACTACTTGTGATAGCTGGCTTTTATCTGCAAAAATTTCCATATCATTGTGTGTGTTTATTTCAATGGAAGTTTCCGGAAATAATTCACAGAGATCGTAAATAAAGTTCTTGATTGAAAAAGTGATTTTATCAGGAGTAGGTAGATGTGTTAGTGATTGATATTGCTTAATAAAACTATTTAATGTTAATGCTCGTTCTGTTATGATCCGTAAGCCGTCGCTAAGGTCATCAGATATTTCAGCTTCCAAATTAGCCGTACTAACCACTTGAGTGAGTGATTCACCGATGGAAGCAATGGGCGCTAGGGAATTGTTAATTTCATGACTAAGCACTCTCAGTAAACGTTGCCATGCAACGCGCTCTTCATTTTGCAATAGTTTTTGTACGTCGTTAAGAAATAATAAGGTATAAGTTTTGCCATACAATCGGTAGCTATCTGTTTGAAGGTATACCCGTTTTTCTATTTTATCTGTGGTAATTGTAACGACTTGCTGTACTTGTTGTGTTAATAAAGATTTATCAATGCCGAAACTTCGTGCTGGCATACCTATCATTTCATTTTGCAGTGCAAACAGATGCTTGGCTTTTGGGTTTAATAGTGTAACCACAGCATGTTCATCTAAACAAATCACGGCAACGTTAATGTGTTCTAATACTTTTGCCATGGCAATGTGATGCTCTTTAGACACTAAACGTTGTTCGGCTAATTGAATAGCCGCGGTGTTGATCACTGAATTTAACTCGGCAAGTGCTCCGCTTTTGATTGCCGAGCTCGGACGCATGGTTGTATCACCGGTAATTAATGCTTCAACCACATTGGTTGTTGTTCGTAATTGATTGCGAATACGTCGCCAAATTAATAAATTACCGATAGCAACAAAGGATAAAGTGAAAATAGTGATAATAAGTTTCAGATAAAACGATAAAGATATCTGCCAAAGTACTATCAATAATAATAAAGTAGGGACTAAGGCAATATATAAACTTTGTAGAGTAAGTTTATTTTCAAATGAGCTTGATGAGGTTTTATCGGTCATTGAGCGTTCGTTAACTGGTACTTTTCAAGCCTGCGGTAATACGAACTTCTCGAAAGCCCAAGAGATTTAGCCGTATTGTGTGGGTCATGCTGAAAACGTTGTAAACGCTCAATAATAATTTGCTTTTCTATGTCTTCAAGGGTTTTCTCATGTAAACATTGGCTAATGGTCGCTTTGTTTGTGGGTAAATTTAAATCGTTTAGTTGTATGGTTTGTTCAGGTGACAAAAATAATGCTCGTTCAATGGTATGACTTAACTCACGAATATTTCCTGGCCATTGGTAATACATCATTGCTTGTGCTGCTTCTTTGCTTAATGTTTTTGTCTGCATACGATATTTTTGGCAATACTGTTCTATAAAGTAGTTTGCTAGGGGAATAATGTCATCTACGCGTTCTTTTAGTGACGGGATACGAATTTCTACCGTGTTTAACCGATACAATAAGTCTTGCCTAAACTGCTTTTCTAAAACCAATTGTTCAAGATTAGCATTGGTTGCAGAAACCACTCTAACATCAGCGTCTAATGTGATGTGGGAACCAACACGCTCAAACTTACGTTCTTCTAAAATGTGAAGTAATTTTGCTTGCTGGTTAAGATGAATATTGGCGATTTCATCTAAAAATAAAGTGCCTTGTGATGCAAGCTCAAATCGACCTATGCGATCTTCTTTTGCGTCGGTAAATGCACCTTTAACGTGGCCAAACATTTCGCTTTCAAATAAAGGTTCACTGATCGCGCCCATATTTACAGTAATAAAGCTATTGTTGTTTCGCGTTGAATGTTGATGTAAATAATGTGCCAGCATAGATTTACCGGTACCATTTTCACCGGTAAACAATACATTCATATCGCTTACTGCAATACGCTCTATTTGTGCTAATACTTGACGCATTTCAGCAGAATGTGCAATAACACCTCGTTGTTTATTAGTCAGCAGGGCGTTAGCTTGCGATAGCTTTTCATTTTTACGAACAATGTTTACTCGTTCAATTTGCTGTTTTATTTTATTGCTTAACTGAGCATTTCTCCATGGCTTTTCGATAAAATCATTTGCGCCACGTTTCATCATTTCAACAGCAATATCTACACTACTATAGCCTGTCATTGCGATAATTGGCACATGGCTATCGATATTACGTATCGCTTCAACTAGTTGCATGCCCTCAGAACCAGAGGTGGTATCTTGAGTATAATTTAAATCGAGCAATAAGCAGGAAAACTGTTTGCGTGATAAAAGGGTGATTACCTGATGAGGGGTTGTTGCTTTGATTATTTGATAATTTTCATTCTTTAACGCAAGCGTCAATGCTGAAAGCACGTTTTCATCGTCGTCTGCGATTAAAATACTCGGTTTGGAATGGCTCATTATATTTTCATTCACTTTACTGCTTGTTGCTCAAGACATTGTTAACATTAGAAAGGCGGTCAATGACCGCCACTTGTAGGATTGTTATGTTTTGTTAATCATAATGTAATGCGTCGCTTGGTTCCAACCGTAAAATTGAACGTGATGGAATATAGGTAGCTATTATCACCATAAATGTGATCAATAATGGAATACCAACTAGCGCAATTCCATAGCTTTCAGGATTGATCACAATAGTATTAGACATGTAATCTGTTAACACAATAGATAAAGTAATGCCTAATGCTAAACCAATAAGCAACTGTGTTGCAGCCTGCTTTAAAAACATCAGCATAATTTTTTTATCAGGAGCACCAATTGCACGACGAACACCGATCTCCTGTGTTCTCGTTAATATGCTGTTTGAAGCCATTGCATATATTCCGCTTGCCGCTAGAATTACTGCAACAACCCCACAAAATAGAAATATTTTACTGACGGAAAGTAACAGTTTCATTGGCTGTTGGATCAGGTTGTCGTAAGTTTGAATATGATAAATTCCGACATCAGAGTCTACACTTGCAACCGCTTGCATTAACGCTGCGGTCGCTGTTTTTTCATCACCCGTATAATGTACGGCAATGTATTGTCTCATTGGGCCCAAGTTGTCCATAGAATGATACGAGTTATATGAAGCACTTGACGAGCTCATGGTTGAACCATGGAAAGTGTCAGACACTACGCCGACAATAGTAAACCAATCACCACGTTGGCCATTTCGACCTGCACGCCGAACGCGTTTTCCAACGGCATCACCATTTGGGAAGAAAGCACTTGCGATTGATTGATTAATAATAATACTAAGCGCACCATCTTCGGCATCACGGTGATCAAAGTCTCGCCCTTGAATGACTTTCATACCTAAAGCTCGCCAAGAGTCACTGGCTATTAATTCATTATTACTGTAAGGGTTTTCATTATAAACAGCGGCAGCCCTACCTTCAATTTCAAAGAAACTAGTACCTTCACCTGTACCAGGTAATTGCGTCATCATGGCACTTGCATTAATGTTAGGCATGGCGTCTATTGCGCTTTTAATTCGATAAAAAACCTGTGAGCGATTGATACGATCTTGATAATTATGCTCGGTATCACGTCTTACTGGATATTTTTCGGGTGGTAACTGTAACTGAGCAGTTAAACGCGAAGTCGTTTCAACACCGTAGTCAGCTTTACTTGCGAAATAGCCTGTTGATAATAAAACGGTTGCCATTACGAGCACTACACAAGATAAAACAATTTCAGAAATGACCAATGCTTTACCAATATTAGCTGCTTTTTTACCTAATGCTCCTCGAGTACCGTCACGTATTACCGCATTAAAATCACTTTTTAATGCTTTATAAGCTGGAAATAGACCGGTGATCAATACCATTGCTATAATGGAAAACACCAAAATAACGATAGCTTGACTATCAATGTTTAAGGTCCACCAGAACGGTTTTTCATTATTAATGGCAAACGCTTGGTTGAACATGTTGTTAGTCAGTTCAATGCCATATGCAGCGAAGAGTAGGGCAAGAAAACCACCAATGGTACAAATAAACACACTTTCCCAAAGCATTTGAATCATGAGCTTTTTACGTGGAATACCTAGTGCTAAACGAATAGCTACTTCTTTTATTCTTTCATTCACTCGAGCAAGTAACAAATTACTCACGTTAATACAGGCAAGTAGTAGAATGAGAAAAACAACAATTAATAAAGCGATAAAAATGTTGTAGTACTGGGTAATGCTTGCTTGTTTGTACGGTAAAACATTTAAGTACCTACCGTCATCTGGAATACGAAAATTGAAGTCTTCTTTTATGGAAGATGCAATTTGTTGATTTATAGCATCTAAACCAGCTTGCGCTTCTTCTATTGTTACTCCTTCAGCTAAACGAGCAAATGCCAAATAACTACTAAAAGTAGCCTCAACGGGATTAACAATACGTTCATTTAATGGTTGCCATATTTGTGCTTTATCTGGGAATGAAAAACCTTCCGGCATAATGCCAACAATTCTACCAGGCATGGCATCTAGAGCGACTTGTTGATTTATTACTTTTGGATCGGCATTAAAATACTGTTGCCATACGTCATAACTAAGTACCACCACAGGCTCTGCACCATCAACAAAATCATCTTGAATAAAGCCTCTTCCATGTAATGGTTGTATACCTGTCATGTCGAATATGTTGACACTGGTATAGCTGGCGTTCATTTTTTTAGCCGTAAAAAGTGCTGAATACTGGCTAGAGTTTCCACCAATGAAAGTAGTACCTTCAGTAAAAAAACCATGGTTTTCGAAAATGCCTAGTTGTTTTGCCGCTAAATTAACGTGATATGGATCAGCTGCACGACGCGATAAATGGTTGTGATCAAACTGTGCTTCAATGGCGACAATTTCGTTTTCACCATTTAAATAAAGTGGTTTGAAGACCAAGCCGTTTAATAATGAAAAAGTATAAACGGTTAAACCGAGCCCTATGGCAACGATTAAAATAGTTAATGAAGTAAACAATGGCTTTTTTAACAACATACGCATTGAATACTTAAACTCTATTGATAAGCTCATATTTATATCCTCAGCCCACTAAATAGCGATAGCGCTTGGGGTTTCAGAAGGGCGGTCGGCAACTACTTTACCGTCGAAAATTTCAATGATGCGATCGGCGCGGCTTGCAGAACGAGGATCATGAGTAACCATGCAAATGGTAGCGCCATTAGCATGAAGTTTATCCAGCAATTCCATGACTGCTCCTGCATTTTTTGAGTCTAAATTACCGGTTGGTTCATCGGCAAGAATAATAGCGGGTTTACCGGCTATGGCTCGTGCTACTGCAACACGCTGTTGCTGCCCCCCTGATAATTGCGAGGGAAAATGATTGGCACGATGTTGCATATCTACTTGTTTTAAAGCATCAGCTACCAGTTGTTGGCGTTCTCTTTTGCTAATATCTGAGCGATAAGATAAAGGAAGCTCTACATTTTCTTGAACGGTTAAGTCACTGATTAAATTAAATGCTTGGAAAATAAAACCAATTTTCTCATTGCGGATCAGCGCGCGTTCGTCTTTATCTAAACTAGTTACGTTGTGTCCTGATAATTGGTAATTACCGTTAGTCGGCGTATCTAATAAACCTAAAATAGATAATAAAGTAGATTTACCACAACCCGATGGGCCGGCAATTGAAATAAATTCACCTTGGCGAATAGTTAAATTAATTCCTTCTAATGCATGGGTTTCTACATCGTCGGTATAAAATATTTTGTCTAAGGCATTCAAGGCCACGAGGGTATTATCTTGGTTTTGCATTGTGCTTTCCTTATTATTGTTAACTATTGTATTGCGTTAATTTGTTTGTCTTTCCAAGACGATACGTTTGATACCACAACGTTTTCACCAACAGAGAGACCAGAAATAATTTCAATGTGAGTTTGAGAAGAGCGGCCAAAAGTTACGTCTCGTAAAGCCACGCTGTTATTTTCAGTGTTTACTACATATACAGCACTTGATTCATTTGCTTTGGCATACATTGGGCGCTTAACATAAAGAGTGTTTGTTAGATGGGCGACATGAATAATACCGTCAACACTGAGCTCAGGCCTTGCTTCTTTGGGTAATGTTCCTGTAATAGCTACATCAACTTGTACAGAACCATTGACAACGGATGGATCAATGCGAATAACCTCGCCGCTTACTTTGCTGGTTTTCGTGTCTAGGGTTACTGCTTGAGTTAATCCGATTTGATAAATTTGTTTTTCAGGCACACGAATTTCTGCAATAAATTCATCATTACGAGCTAACCGCGCCACATTCGTTCCTGCGGTTATTTGTTGTCCTAACTCTAATGGCATTTCTTGTACGATACTATCGATTGATGCACGTATTTCTAAACTGTTCACCAAGTGTTGAATTCTTGCTGTACCACGTTCCATCCGTTTTAAACGCGCGTTAAACGCTCGCTTTTGTGCTACTAAGTTTTCTTGTGCTTTGGCGTAGCGCTTTTTTTCTAATTGCCATCGTTGTAACAATTGCTCCACTTCAATTTTAACTTCTTCATGCTCTACTTTGGATATGGCAACGATGCCTTGACTTAATAAAGTTTTTTGAGCGTTAAGCGTTAGCAGGGCACTTTCATAGTTTAATTGACTGTTTATCACTAGTGTTTCTTGATCTAGCACTTGTGATTCAAGCGCAACACGCTGAGCGTTAAGTTGTGCTTTTGTTTCTTCAAGCTCCCATTGGCTTTCTTCTAACTGTTGGGTAAGAGATGAGTTCTTCATTGAAATGATTAAGTCATCTTTTTTAACAGCAGCCCCTGCTTTTTTAAACACTTTGTCAACGCGCCCGTTGACTTCTGTTGCTACCCAGTAGACTTCTTTTGGTACTAATACGCCAATGCCTCGAACGTCAAGAGTAAGATCGCCAGATTGCACTGTATCAAACAGCACATTGTTTGCTGACACTTTATGACCACGATTACTGGCATAAGTTAATGCCCATATACATGAGATAATAACCACGGCAATAACGGCCCACTTTATGATTGGGGTGAAGTTTTTTTGTTTTTTTCTAACGATATCCATCGTATTCCTTTTTACATCAACGAAAGCGAACAGGGCGCTTAAAGTACAGTGAACGATTTGTAACCTAGATAAAGCTAAGACAGTGCCAAAATGTAAATGTATATAAAATTCAATAAATTACATTTATTGTTAGATAAGAATTTTGTGGCAGTCTCGATATCGAGACGTGAACATAGGGCGTTTAATATCGAAATCGAGACGACCACTGAAGATCAACCTTTAAATGTGTTCCATGACGATAATTGCGTTATAGCCTACTTGAAAAATGACAGTTGACCCCCATAAATAGCGATATTGCGGCGCATACGCTAACAAGGTATCCATTACTAATTGTTGTAAAATAGCATGCTTTTTTATTAGCAAAGCAGAGTGAATTCTTGTGTTAAAACGCGGTTTCCTTTACTATGCGCGCGCAAATATTTTTTTCAATAAAATGAATGTTAATTTTACATTTACGGGTTTTTATTCATTTTATTGCATACTCGCTGAAAATAACTAGGACCAAAAATGACTACAGAATCATCTAAAATCATTTATACCATTACTGATGAGGCGCCAGCATTAGCGACGCATTCATTACTCCCGATTATTCAAGCTTTCACAGCTTCTTCTGATATTGGCGTAGAAACGCGCGATATTTCATTAGCGGGTCGTATTATTGCTAATTTCCCACAATATTTAAAAGAAGATCAACGCATTGGCGATGCATTAGCAGAATTAGGTGATATTGCTAAAACACCAGAAGCGAACATTATTAAATTACCAAACATTTCAGCGTCTATTCCACAATTGCAAGCTGCAATTAAAGAATTGCAAGCTAAAGGTTATGCGTTACCTGACTATCCAGCAGAGCCAAAAAATGAAGCTGAAGAGTCAATTAAATTAACTTACGCTAAAGTGTTAGGTTCAGCGGTAAACCCTGTATTACGTGAAGGTAACTCTGACCGTCGTGCTCCTACTGCTGTTAAAAACTATGCAAAGAAAAACCCACATTCAATGGGTGCTTGGTCAAAAGACTCAAAGTCTCATGTAGCTCATATGGAATCAGGTGACTTCTACGGCAGTGAAAAATCAATGACGGTTGCAGGTGCAACTGATATGCGTATTGAATACGTAGATACTGCTGGCAACGCTATTGTTTTAAAAGAGAAAGTAGCGCTTGAAGATAAAGAAGTGATTGATGCATCTGTGATGAGCAAAAAAGCACTTGTTGAATTTTTTGAAGCGGAAACACAAAAAGCCAAAGACGAAGACGTATTACTGTCTCTTCACATGAAAGCAACCATGATGAAAGTATCTGACCCGGTGATTTTTGGTCACGCGGTTAAAGTATACTACAAAGATGTGTTCGCAAAGCATGCAGCTACTTTCGAACAGTTAGGTGTTGATGTAAACAATGGTATTGGTGATGTTTACGCTAAAATTGAACGTTTACCTGCAGAACAAAAGGCAGAAATTGAAGCAGATTTAAATGCTGTATATGACGTTCAGCCTCCACTTGCGATGGTTGATTCTGACCGTGGCATTACTAACTTACACGTACCAAGTGACGTTATTATTGATGCGTCAATGCCTGCTGCACTTCGTGCTTCTGGTCAAATGTGGGGCCCAGATGGTAAGCAAAAAGACACTAAATTTATGATCCCTGATCGTAACTACGCAGGTGTTTTCTCAGCTGTTGTAGACTATTGCCGTGAAAATGGTGCATTTGATCCAACCACGATGGGTACTGTTCCTAATGTTGGTTTAATGGCGAAAAAAGCGGAAGAATATGGTTCACACGATAAAACGTTCATGGCAAAAGGTGAAGGTGTTATTCGTGCTGTAAATATTGCGACTGGTGATGTTTTACTTTCTCAAGATGTTGAAGAAGGTGATATTTTCCGTATGTGTCAAACGAAAGACGCACCTATTCAAGATTGGGTGAAATTAGCAGTTACACGTGCGCGTTTATCAAATACACCAGCGGTATTTTGGTTAGACGAAAATCGTGCACACGATGCTGAAATGATCAAAAAAATTAACACCTATTTACCAGAGCACGATACAGAAGGTTTAGATCTACGTATTCTTGCTCCTACACAAGCATGTGAATTTACCTTAGAGCGTTGTGGTAAAGGTGAAGATACAATTTCTGTAACAGGTAACGTATTACGTGATTACAACACTGATTTATTCCCAATTTTAGAGCTTGGCACGTCAGCGAAAATGCTTTCAATTGTACCATTAATGAATGGCGGTGGTTTATTTGAAACCGGTGCCGGTGGTTCAGCGCCTAAGCATGTTCAACAATTTGAGAAAGAAAACCACTTACGTTGGGATTCACTAGGTGAATTTTTAGCGCTTGCTGCTTCTTTAGAGCATTTAAGCAACACCACAGGTAATGCTAAAGCTCAAGTACTTGCTAATACTTTAGATGCAGCGACGGGTAAATTCTTAGATGAGAATAAATCGCCTTCTCGTAAAGTAGGAGAGTTAGACAACCGTGGTTCTCATTTCTACCTTGCAACGTATTGGGCTCAAGAGCTTGCTGCTCAAAATGAAGATGAAGAGTTAAAATCAGCGTTCACTGCTGTGGCTCAAGCATTAACGAAGCAAGAAGATAAAATTGTTGCAGAGTTAAATGAAGCACAAGGCCCAGCACAAGACATTGGCGGTTATTACCAACCTGCTGATGACTTAGCGACTAAAGCAATGCGCCCAAGTGAAACATTAAATACGATTCTTTCTAGCCTTTTATAAGCGCTTAGTAAGTACACGTATAAAAAAGCCCAGCCCTGCGCTGGGTTTTTTCTGTTTGACTATTGTTATGTAACCGCATGGGTAAACTTAGTGTTATGTAACCGAATGGATAACTTAGTATAAATCAGATAGTGGACTTCTCACACCATTTGCACCTCGTTCAATAACATGGGTATAGATTTGTGTGGTTCGCACATCAGTATGGCCTAATTGTTCCTGAACGGTACGAATGTCAGCCCCGCGTTGCAGTAAATGCGTAGCAAATGAGTGCCGTAATGTATGGCAACTAATAGGCTTTTTTAATAAGGCTTTGTTAGCGGCGCGCTTTATCACCTTTCTTAGCATAGTTTCATGAATATGATGCCTGCGTAGCATGCCTACTTCTGGATCTTCGCTTAATCTATGTGATGGAAATAAGTAATGCCAGCCTTCTTCTTTGTTCGCATTAGGATACTTACGGGCTAATGCAAAAGGCATATACACACCAGAATATGACGGGTTTCTTAAATCACGTTTAACATAGGTAGTGGCAAATCTTACTTGGGTTTTTAAATCATTGATAATTTCAGGTGCCAGGGTAACACGGCGATGTTTTCCGCCTTTGCCAAACCAAACATTAATACAATGAAAATTAAAATCTAAATCGTGTATTCGTAAACAAACTACCTCCATTACTCGCAATCCGCTGCCATACATTAATGCGCAAGGAAGCTTGTAATCATTATCAATATATTTAAACAACGTTTTTATTTCGTCTGGTGTTAATACAACAGGTAACTTAGGCTGCACACGAGACTTATTGTAATTAAGTGCTAATGACAAAGGCTTAGATAAATACTCTTTGTAAAGAAAGTTTACGGCGTTTAATGCAACTGCTTGCGTTTTAGGCGCAACATTTTCTTGGTTTGCTAGATAATTAAGAAAACGTTCAACTTCTTTGTCGTGACAATCTAAAGGGTGCTTCTGTTTATTAAAGTTAATGTAGTATTTTATCCAATGTAAGTAGGTTTCAATTGTTCTTTTCGCGTAACGACGCGTCCACATAAACTCTTTGATAGCGGCTAAAAAAGGTGAGGCCATGTTGATAATCCTTCATCAAAATTAATTCTAATAATTGCTGTACAAATATACAGTTTAGTGATTTTCTTGTTTTTAGCAAGAAATCGAGGTTAATTCTTGTAATAATCGTAGAAAGCGAGAATAACAAAGCACTATCTCGTTGATATAATTGGGAAGAAGTGATAATTTAAATTTTCAATTTTATGAAAAGAGGAACTGTTCGTTGCGTTACTTGCGAGAACGGTTCTTATGAATAAGCTGTTATGTGTTTTTCTATGGAGTGGAATTATGAGTGATAATCAGAATAAAGCATTTTGGGGCATTTTTATTATATTTTGTATTTTTGCTACTGCAGGTATTTATCTTCAAGGAACTTTCGATAATATAACTTTGGGAGGCTCCGTAATAATGACCATATTTTATTTGTTTGTTGCTTTTTTAATACGCTTATATATTAAATCAAACTCTGAAACTTTTGATTAGCAATCAATAGACCAAACACATAACAAGCCATTACAGTAACGGGACTGCTAACAGCTTGCTCGGTTCCGCTTCGCTACACATTTTAGCAAGCTATTATCAGCCCCTGAATGGAGCGTTAGTTTTCTCATCAACATCATCATTTATCAACAAGGATAGAAATGGATACTTTCATTGAATTTGTAAAATCAGACATTGGGGTCACGCTGGCTTGGCTATGTACTGTAGGAAGTACATTGTTTGCTGTGATTACATCAAAGAAAAATAAACAGTTGAAAATAAAAATTGGTGAAATAACTAAGAATTCGACAGTAGATAATAGTCAGGATAGTGTTATGCAAAACGGCCAGAAGAATGTTTATACAAAGAACAACTCTGGCGGCATGAAAATTGACATGTAAGGACTGAATCTTGACCATAGGAAATGAAGGGGGTAACCCCCCTGTAAATAAAACAGTTCAAGTTGAACGTAATGCTGGAAATATCATAATCGGGGATTCACCCGAATATGAGATCAGCTCGGCTATAAATGAGTTGCTAAAGTCATTAGCTAATAAGCCGTTTACGTTTAAGAAAAGCAGAAGACGCCCGTCCTCTGAAACAGTTGTGAAGATTCAACACAATAATCTTAAAGCTAAAAGTCATATCATAAAGCAATACTTAGATCATTCCTCAAAAGTAGAAGAAGCCTATTCCGAGATAGACTCACTGATAACTTTTGGAAAAGATACAATCCTGCAAAATTTAAACGATTTATATTATCTTGCTTTAGATGCTGTTGAAATCGACTATCTAACTTGCGATATAAACATAGCTAAAGTCAGAGAAAACTCAGAGTTTATTTTAGATTTTATTATTCAAAGATTAAAAAATACTGTATTTGAATCAAAAAACACTCCAGCTTACAAAGAGCAAGTAGAATTGGGCGTGAATGTCGTCGTCGCTCATGCTTTTATTGAGTGCATAATTATGGAAAATCCAACTTATGATTCCTAGAAATGGTTGTGACCCAGAAATAAATGTTGTGAGTATCGGGGCAAAAATTCTAAAGAAATTGGCAGAGGAAAATCCGTCCTTGGATACGATACTCACTGACTGTTCTTCAGAACTAAAAGTATCGATTGATCACATTATATTGTCATTAGATTGGTTGTTTGCAATTAAGGCTATTGGGGTTAATGGAACAGAGGTTTTTATAAATGAAGCTTGATACCCTTGAAATAAAGATAAATAGCGAAGTAAAAAGATTGGTTAAATTTGAGACAGGCCTTAACCTCATCACAAACAAGCCTAACTCTGGTCGTACAGGGAACAGCGTCGGAAAATCAACATTATCAAGAGTGGTTGATTTTCTAATGCTAGGAAGTATAGACAATATTTACATCGATGAAGAGTTCAAAAAGCCAAATCTTGAGATAGAAGCGCTTTTTAAGAACAACATTGTAACTGCTTCTCTCAGTTTTTTTGACTTCTCAAATAAAATAAATCAAATTTCTCGAAATCTATGTATTGGTGGAGAATCTGAATCTAAATTCTGGGTAAATGGTGAAGTTGTTGAAGAAAAGGGATATGAGTCATTTATTCAGGATAAAATCTTTAATATATCTACTAGAAGGCCCTCTGTTCGAGCTGTAGCGCCTAAATTCATTAGAAATGACAGTCATAGAATGTTAAGTACGACCAAATTTCTTGATAAACGACAAGGGCTAAAAGATTACAGCGAGCTTTTTTTATACCTTTTCGGTTTCAATAATACGTATCTACTTACAGAAAAAAGAGATGCAACGAATCTGGTTAATAGACGAAAAAGGAATTCCACTTCAATAAATGCTCTAGTGAAAGAGCAAAAGCCAAAAAGTGAGATCAAGAAATATAAGGCAGATGCTAAAGAGCTAGAGAGCAACCTTTTAACATTCGAATACTCGTCAGAATATTCGAATCCAATAGAAAGGCTTTCAGAACTACAAGTAAAAGAAGACCGATATACCGAAGAGCTTCTATCAATACAGCGAAAAGTAGACAATATCAATCATACTATCGAGCTATTATCCAAAGACAAAGATGGTTATTTAATCAACGAGCTTAAAGCTATATATAGTTTCTCTGGTGTAGCAATTGATGGAGCCTTAAGAGAACTTGAAGACGTTATTTTGTTCCATAGAAATCTCGTTGAAAAAAAGAGGCACTTTCTTACGATTGACCTGCCTAAATTGAATGAGGAATCTGAAGGTCTTCAAGCGGAGCTCAGTTCAATACGGAAAGATAAGTTACAAGTTTTTTCTGATATGAGGTCCAAGGAAAGCTTAGACAATGTGACTAAAAATCTGAAACGCCTTGGTGAGCTTAAAGTTGAACTTGGAAAGTTAGAAGGTCTAATGGAACAGCAGTCCAAGGCAAAATTAGATCAAACTGAAGCTGAAGTTCAATTGCAAAAAATCCTTGAGGCTATTTCCAAAGAGATTGACAATGTTTATGAGTTTGAGAAGAAATTCAATACACATTTAGGATCTCTTACAAAAAGTCTTCACGATGAAGAATACAGCATAGACTTAGAATTCAATAAGGATAGCGGTATTTGTTCTATAGAGCTCAATAACTCAGCAACTAATCCTGAGGGTGGGAAGAAGAAAGCTGAAGTCATTGCTTTTGATTTTGCATATATACATGCCATTAATGAGTTAAAGCTGAATCGACCAAATTTTATATTTCATGACAGCATTGAGGATATTGACAAAAAACAGATTGAAGATATTTTCAAAGAAGCAAAGAAGCTACCGGGTCAACAGATTCTGTCAATGCTATCAGATAAAATATCAGAAGAAACTTACAAGAAGATATCCAAAAATGTAATCTTATCTCTTGATGAGGATGAAAAGTTCTTTTGTGTTTAAACAAAAACTAACAAGTCAAATCACTCGGACGCAGCGAAGCTGCGCCGATGTTTGAGGCGTTAGGCATACAAGGAGAGTTCAGTGAAAAAATTAACTTTAGTATTCATATCCCTTATTTTATCTTTTTCAAGTTCTGCAAATGACAAATTCACGGCAGATCAATTAATCGAGAAAGCAAAGGCATTTGTATCAGCCAAAAATGCTCGCCAACAACCAAATACAACCACTAAAGAAATAGACCATTATATATCACTATTATCTGATAACTTCATCGATGAACATGTTAAATTCAAGTTTACGTATACTGATAAATCGAAACTCCGTTCAGATATGGTTGGTAAGCTAAAAGATGAAGTTATAAGCAGCAATATTGAGATAAACGAAATTATGGTAGGAGCTAATGTTGTTTTTATAAAAATGACTGAAATGGGTAAAGTTAAGCCAGCACATTTAGATAAAACCATTAAATATAGTAAAACTAATATTGTCTCATTAGAGTTTGACGAATCAGGTTTAGTAAAGCATATCCGCCGACACCATGGTTAATGTATGCCTAACAAGGTGCATAGTGATCTTCCCCCACAAAAGTGGAGACCTTCCACTTTTGTGGGGGAAGATCACAAATAACAGTTGGTTTTTGCTCCTGCGTCGCTTATTTTAACCAACTGATATTTGCCCATTATTAGGGCGTTAGTAGCCTTAGGCGTTGAGTTTTGATGGAAAATATCTACCATTAGTGCAATACAATTGCATCAAGCCTAACCATTCAATTGCATTTTGGTTAGCCACTTTAAAATGTAAAATTTGGCAAGAGAAAATCTTCTATTTATTAATTTTAAGGGGCTGTAAGACTAAAGCTGTCGTAATCGAAAATTTCGAAATATGTCTTCAGTGTCAATAACAATAATTGTGAGCATCCGGTTTATCTTATTTCATCACTTTGTTGACTTTTTCAAAAAAAAAAGCAAACCTACGAGGTTCTACGTAGTTGGTTTAACTGATTGCTGTATAGGAAAGAGATACAAATATCAGAATGATTAATAATAAAAAAAGGGAAAATTAATGTATAAAAATGTTCAAGGAATCGCTGGGGTTATTTTGTTATTTTCATTTGCTGCTATGGGAAACCCAACCCAACTAACGCTGCTGGAAAAGGAAATTGATAGAATTGCAGAAGAGTCAATTCCAACTAATGGACCGGGGTGCTCTGTAGGTATTATTAAGAATCAACAATTTTTATTTAAGAAAAGCTACGGTTTGGCAAACATCGAACATCAGGTTCCACTCAATTCATTATCAGTATTTCGTATGGCATCTGTATCCAAACAATTCACCGGATTTGCGGTATTGTTATTAGCCGAAAAAGGTAAAATTAACCTTGATGATGATATACGGAAACATCTTACAGATTTGAAAGACTATGGTGTAAAAGTAACTATCAACTCAATGTTAGGACACGTTTCAGGGATGGCAGATTACGATACACTAAAATCGCTTTTACCCAAACCATTACTGTCTCCCGCTGGTGGTCCGTTCAGACTTGGTGATGAGGACTACCTGACCAAAGAAGAATACTACGATGTTATAAAATCGCTTCCTTTAGAGCATCAACCTAATACTCAGCAGGCCTACAGCAACTTCGCTTACTTTTTATTGTCGGAGTTAGTGGCCAAAGCCAGTGGTATGTCCATGCGTGAGTACACTACAAAATACATCTTTGAACCACTTGGTATGCGCAACACTTTTTTCGCTGATGATATGCGAGAGATAGTACCTAACCGTGCCGAAGGATATAGAACATTCAAAGATAATGGATTAAAGCGTTATGAAACAAATATTTTTGTTGTGGGTGACGGTGGTCTTTACACGACACTCGAAGATATGTTGATTTGGGATAATCACTTTTATACCCCGAAATTAGGTGATGCCCCTAACAAAATTATGACTCAATTTAATACGCCAAATAGTCAACACTCCTACGAAAACAACGGAATAACTTTTTATGCTAACGGGCAATATATCGAGCCAAATTATACGCTGCACAATGGCGGATGGATGGGCACAAGTACTAGTTATATCCGTAGACCCAAGGAGCAAGTAGCCTTTGTTGCTATGTGTAATAGCTCCTCACTCGATGCAAATGTTTTTACTTACGAAATACCAAAAATTCTAACTAAACTTAGAATATGGGATGTGACTGACCCTGCAATATTTTAGTATGATTTTAGTTATTCAAAAAATAAAAGTTCATAGTATCGGCAACTAACAAGAGACTATGGCGTCAATAGTTAATTTTACACTTTTGGCGCTTCCCACATTACACCGTCTCTGAGCATCGAA
>NZ_JAUOPD010000020.1 GCF_030546745.1 Thalassotalea sp. 1_MG-2023 | reverse complement strand
ACGACTTCTGCTCATTCCTGAATAAACTAGTGAGTTATTACGATATAACTCATACTTGGTTACTGTACCTGACGATGCTCCCCAACTGACAGTAAAACCACCATCTGAATCGCTTGACGGTACAGAAAGGCTGCTCGGTATACTTGGAGCAGCGGCGACAACCGTCACACTACCAGTTTCTTTACGCGTGACCGGAGCCCCTGAAATGACATAAGTTACTTCATAGTACCAAGTACCAGGCGCCCGTCCGGTTAATGGCAAACTTCTCTGACCCAGATTAAATCCAATTTGGCGTTTTGAGTTATTAGGTCCCGTTTCATACACTTGATAACTCTGTGCATTCCAATCTCCCTCCCAAGAAAGAGTGAAATTACCATCGTTACTCGGGTTTGGTGTTGCTGTTATTTCTGCACTAGCACCAAAAGACAGCGCTGTCATCGTTAGTAAACAAAAAAATAGTAAATGCGAGGGTTTAATGAATTTATAATAAAACATGTTTGCATACCTGTTATTATTCTTGTTGTCACAATTCGGATACGCATAAAGTACATTCGCAATCCATTGCGTTAACACATTAAAATAAAATTTATTGATTTGACATTGCTAACGTAGCATACACATAAATAAATTCCAAGTTTCATAATATAGCTTGGTTGAATTATAGGTTACTCTAGAAGTAAAGTTAGGCTAATTGAACTTTTAAACAACAAAAAATATCATAGTCATACCGACTGAATTAACTAACCAATACATTGTGTATATTGAAATTATAGTAACAAAAAATTATACGAAAAACTAAAAAAGCAACTTAACCCTAATAACAATAATAATTTAGAACAACACATACCTGAGGCTATATAAGAACCCCTGCAGTAATTCAATAGGAAGTTCCTTCCCTCATAGTAACGATTTTATTGGATTGTCTACTTTTTCATATTATTTACAGAAGTAACGACTAAGATTTTATTATTGCTTCAAATTGACAGTGTTTTTTTAAAAATTCTCCGTGTGATAGAGCGTTGTTTACTGAATGGCTTATACGTTGTTGCATGTAATGTAAACTCTTATTTAAGTACTCTATCGGCATATTATCTGCCTTTTTATTATAGCTCTGCGGATAAATTTCAAAGCCATCAAAAATAGCTAACCAACTATCTTTACCAAAAATCTCAAATGGATAACGCTTTATTTCGCCAGTCTGTTTATAAATATCAACCTTTTCTTGTAACATTTCTGGTAACTTCATTTGTTGACAATCACGCCAAAATGGCGAATCAGTACGTTGTGTTGATTGGTAATGTAAAATTAGGAAATCTCGCACTCGTTCATATTCCAACACTGTCTTTTGGTTAAACTGTTCAGCAGTATCTGAGTTATAGTTCAGTGTATCTAATGATTGAATTAGCTTTTCTATCGCTGTTTCAACCAAGGCAATACTTGTAGATTCAAGAGGTTCTAAGAAGCCGGAAGAAAGGCCAATAGCAACACAGTTTTTATGCCAAGCTTTTTCGCGTCGCCCTGGGGTAAAGGTAAACGAACGGGGGTCATGCAATAGTTTACCGTCAATATTTGCTATTAGCGTATCAAGTGCTGATTGGTCGTCAATATAGTTACTCGCATAGACGTGACCATTTCCCTGTCGGTGCTGTAAAGGAATTTTCCATTGCCAACCTGCCTGATGTGCTTTAGAAACAGTTCGTGCACTAGGCGCTGATGTTGACTCGCTCTGCACAGCAACGGCACGATCACAAAATAACCAGTCACTCCAGTCTTGGTAACCTACATTTAACGCTTTATCAATGAGTAACCCTTTAAAACCCGAACAATCAATAAACAGATCACCTTCAACGATCATATTATTTTCTAATACGACTTGTTTTATCGTGCCACTTTCTTCACATGTAACCACATCAACAATTTTACCATCAATTAGGTTTGTTCCATTGTTTTCAGAATATTCCCTCATTAGTTTCGCAAATAATGCAGCGTCAAAATGTAAAGCCCAGTCGAAAATTTCTAATTGGCTTTCAGGTTTAGTACTTGGCAAAGCAAATTTATTCTCTTTAGCGAGCTGAACGCCTAAAGAAAAGTCTGCAAAAGGTGATGCTTTATCGGTTTGCTTGTGACGCAACCAATAATGATGAAAGTCGACATCTTTGGTGCCTTGTCCATAAATACCAAAAGGATGAATAAAGGAATTATCTAGTTTATGCCAGTCTTGAAACTCAATGCCCAACTTGCATGTTGCCGCTGTCGCTTTTAATACATCAAGATCTGTCAGTCCCAATTTACCATAGAAGCGTCTCAAGGTTGGGATTGTTGCTTCACCTACACCAATAGTACCAATTTGAGAAGATTCAACCAATGTGATGTTAACGTCTTTTTTAGTAAAGTGATGACTTAATGCAGCTGCCGTCATCCAACCTGCGGTACCACCACCAACAATAACAATTGAATTAACATGTTTTTTTTGTTCTTTCATCTAATTACCTACTTACACAGCACAGACTGTCCTACAAATTTCTACATGACTAAGTACTACCCTAGCATGCAGTCATA
The DNA here is from genome assembly GCF_030546745.1 of Thalassotalea sp. 1_MG-2023. GTDB lineage: Bacteria > Pseudomonadota > Gammaproteobacteria > Enterobacterales > Alteromonadaceae > Thalassotalea_C. The sequence continues at coordinate 57,690 of NZ_JAUOPD010000020.1, read as the reverse complement.
TATAAATTAACATCATTTAACGCTTATTTGATTAAGCTCGATATTGTAATAGTGTGTTTTACATTATATAGATAAAAAAACCGCCGCATAAGCGACGGTTTTTGATTCAGTCCAGAGTTGTTCGATTAGAACTTAACGCGTGTACCAACAGTCCAACGTGCTTCATATTCATTTTGGAAGGCTTTTTGAGCCGGTACATGAATATAAGTTTGTTGAATTTCTTCTGTAATGTTCGAACCATTGATATAGAACGAAATATCATCGCTGAAGTTATATGTCGCATTGATGTCTAATTGTGAGTAATCATCTTGATATAATGCGCCTGGAGAGCCCGTCGTAATTAAACGAGGACTACGAGAGTTCCACGCTAAACGTGCTGAGAACGTATCGTTTTCATACCATACTACTGCGTTATACGTATCTTCTGACATCCCCTCAAATGGTAATTCACTACCATCAATGGCTCTGTCTTCGCGAGAGCTATCACTGTAAGTGTAGTTTACATCCACACCAACATTCGCAAGGATACTATCTTCACCCAAGAAATCACTAAATGCGACTTTACTACCAAGTTCGAAGCCTGATACATCACCACCTTCGCCTTGAACGTTCGCAGAGAAAGGATGTGGACCACGTCTTACGCCATCTGAATCTGGCTCATCAACCATAATGGTATCACCCGTTGTAAAGCTTGCGATATCAATGCCATATGTTGCGACATAGAACATTGATGCTTCGCCAGCATACCACTCAGCTGATAATGACCAGTTTTCTGAGCGCCATGGGTTTAACGCCGGGTTACCGTTCAAAGAACCCCTTTCAACACGCATACAGTTACAAGCTTCGTTGAACACTAAACCAACGGTTTTACCTGCGCCCCACTGGGCCATGTTCAACGGCTGCATGTTTTCAGAGTATGCTGCACGTAATACCACATCATCAGCAGCTTGATATGCTAAGTTAATTGACGGTAGTTCGTCTCTATACGTACGCTCTGTAACAGAATCACCAATATCTGGACCTAAACCTGAATGTGGTAAGTTAGGACCTACTAGGTTCTGTTTCACGTAAAGGTCAGTTTCAATCACTTTAAGACCAATATTACCGCTCAAGTTTTCATATTCAAAGTTCACCTGAACAAAATAAGAAAGCTCATCTAAACCTACATCGTAAGTCGAACCACCGTTTTCGGTACGTGCAACATTACCAAAGGTATCTAAATGGAATTGACGTGGGTCACGGAAGTTACTTGGGTCAATCACCCAAATACCTGGAATACCTTGAACACTACCAAAGTTATCTTGCCAAGATACGGTTGTATGTTGGTCTAAACGTGTCGGTGGTAGTAATGAATATGGCATCCACTCACCAGACATACGCTGTACGACTTCACCGCTACTTACTTCACCGTCACCATCTGCATCACCAGGACGCATAACAGGATTGCCATTAATATCAACAGCATCTTCAGTTAACCACTCACCTGTACCCTCTAAACCGTAACAAGGATTATCACTTGCACCGCCCGTCACTGGGTCAACGTCACCATTATAATTTTGGTCAACTGCTTTCCATTGTGCAATATCACAGCCATTACCAAAATCAGATGTATAAGTAAATTGGTCATGGTCAATAGTACGCTTACTATAACGAACACCAAAATCAACACTGGTGATAACATCGTTATCTTCTAACGCATAGTTCCACTTCGTACTAATAGTCTGCATCTCACCAGTATCATCAGTGTTACCTTCTGATGAAAATGCACCAATGTGGTATGAATCCATATCCGCCATATAATCAGCAACTGACCTAGGGCCTTTACCACCCTGAACAACTTGGTCAAAACCACCAAACGTTGGATGCGCACCTGAAGCGTCATGAGTGATATAAAAATCATTTTGCTCGATACCTTGAGAGTACTGACCAAAACAACCGCCGTCATCACCAATGATATTATTATCATCATTACAATATTGAGCAGATGTAAAACCACCAGGGCCTAATACTACAGCACCAGTATCAACACTCATGATATCGCCTTCACCATAGCCGTGACGCATTTTAGCTGTCGCACGCGCTGAAGTAGCACGCACTTGACCGGTTAAAGCACCACCATTATCGTAATCTAATTGAAGGTTAAAGTTATGAGACTTCTCTTCATTAATATTCACTTGAGTGAACGTTTGCATACGGTTAGGTAGCATTCTAAAGGCATCAACAGCTTCCCATGGGTTGCCATTTACATCCGTCCATGTATCGCCGGTACCATTCGTTGCAAAAGCATAGCCTGCATTACCTTGCCAGCGAGAGTTATGGTTGAAACCAGAACGAGAGTTAAAGCGGTCTTGATTAGTGTAAAAATAATCAGACGTTAAGGTAAAACCTTCACCTAAATCAAGTTGAGCTGATACTTGCAATGCTTTACGTTCACGCTCTTCTGTTTTACTAAATGCAGTAAAACCGTGCGGTACCATTGTGTTAACACCTGAAACCACAGAGCCGCCGTTAGTCCAATCTGCACCGCCGTTACCACCGGTCCAGCCTACACCGCCGTTTTCAGAGGTATCATTGTGACCGTTGTAGTCCGTTGCCAACGTTAAGTCAGTATGAACTGCAGAAATTAAGAAACCAAACTTACCATCGTTGTATGAAGCTAAACCGTGTAACGTAGGATCAGTTTCTTTGGTAATAGAGCCACGCGTTGCTTCAGCGCCTGCAGCAAATGTCCAACCGTCATCCATATCAAACGGACGACGCGTTTTTAGATCGATTGCACCAGCAATACCTTGAGCCACATTATCTGAAGTAGCTGATTTATATACATCAACTCCCGAGAACAACTGTGCAGGTAAATCACCTAAATCAGCACCTGAACTATCAATAGTGGTTGCTGATAAGAATGATTCGCCATTCATAGTGGTGTCAATTTGAGGTAGGCCACGAATTTGAACTGGTCCACCTTCACCAGCGGTACGCTCAACCTGTACACCTGAAATACGCTGTAGTGAATCAGTAATAGTTACATCAGGTAATTTACCAATATCTTCTGCGGCAATACCGTCTACTTGCGAATCAGCGAAACGCTTACCGTTTATACTTGCTTTTGTTGAGCCACGGATACCCGTCACTTCAATTACTTCTACGTCTTGATTAGCGCCTTGCTCAGCCATTGCTAATGGCGCAGCACCACCAGCAAGAACCATAGCGATTGAACTCGCTAACACGCCTTTTTTAAATGTTTTAGATGACATCGACTTTCCCTTACACACGTTTTTTATAAATATGTTTAGTTATGTTTATCTAACCTTGTTAAAGACAGCGCTGTCTTTTGTTTTGATGACAGCGTTGTCATAGGTTACGTAAAACCATACACAAAAATTTCAACCGTGGCTATACTTGATCATGATATTAAACAATAATTAGAACTAAGCTATTGTTTAATATGAAATTTAAGTTTAAATTATTTTTAAGTATTAATTAAAAAACAAACAATTTTAGTTAGTTTTTTACACTTTATCGCTTAGTTATAAGATATTAATGAATAAAAATACGCTTTTATGCATAGTAAAGCGCTTTTTAAACCAGTTAATGTTAATAGTACGTTAATATTCATTACTTTTAATGAATGACACACAGGTGTTTTGCTCATTGATTAAAATTTGTCTCGAGTTTTGTTAATAATCAAAGCAACGGATACATTAGGGCCTGTTGAACTTTCACGTTTAGTTTGAACAACATTTAAACTCGAAAGATCAGCAGTCATTAGTAGCGTATATGTCATAGACGCATAACTATCGCTATATGTCACCAAATTAATCGGTTTACTCATTGCAGCCTGTATAAATTTCGACCTTGACTTTACAATACGCATTCACTTATTTTAAAGATTGATGTAGGTTGTTTAACCAAATAATGACAACGCTGTCAGGCTCAGACGTATTAATGAATTATTGCTGTTGATAAAACTTATGAATAAAAACTTGCTGCATACAGTATAAATACATATTCTTACGCATCTGCAATTTACGCGATTAATTATAACTATTACAAACAAGGCTGTATTTTAGATGAAAACAACAATCACTGACGTTGCTAAAGCGGCAGGTGTATCAATAAAAACAGTATCTCGAGTGATAAATAACGAGCCTTCTGTACGTCAACCTACACGCGAAAAGGTAATGACTGCAGTAAAATCACTAAATTATCAACCTAATTTAGCCGCCCGTAACCTTGCTGGAACAAAATCATATAGCATTGCATTTATTTATGATAACCCGAACGCGTACTATGTTATAGATATGCAAAACGGTATTTTAGAAGCCTGTAAGAAACAAGGATTTGAGTTGTTAATTCACCCTTGCCGAGCAAAATCTGAAAACCTCATTGAAGAAATTACTGATATGATCAAGCACTCGCGCATCGCAGGTTTAGTGCTAACGCCTCCTTTTTCAGAAATGCCAGAATTTGTTGAACATATTCTTACCCTCGATATAGAGGTAGTTCGCATCATGTCTGGAGATATTGCTCCTGACGATATAGCGCCATGCATAATGGTAAATGACCATGAAGCCGCATTAAGTATTACACAACATTTAGTAGATCTTGGTCATAAAAATATTGCTTTTATTGCCGGTGAAGCTGAGCATATGTCTACTGTGGAGCGTTTAAGGGGTTATAAAAAAGCATTAAAAGATAACGATATCGAATTGGATACGCAACTTATTGTCAATGGTGAGTATTCTTTTGAGTCGGGTGTTCAAGGCGCTAAACAATTAATGGCAGAGAAAAATAAACCTAGTGCTATTTTTTGCTGTAATGATGAAATCGCGGCAGGGGCATTATTTGCAGCTCGTTTACTCGGAATCAATATTCCTGAACAATTATCGATAGCCGGCTTTGAAAACAGTCCGTTTTCCCGACAAACCTGGCCAAGACTCACCACGGCTCATCAGCCTAATCCTAAAATTGCGGAAGATGCAGCAAAATTATTAATTGCCAAATCAAGAAAGCAACAGGCTAAATCAATTGTCACCCACTACACACCGCAACTTATTGTAAGAGACTCTACGTCAAACGTAACCTAAACAACGATTGACCTGACCAGTATGCCCCTGTTGTTAGCTATCGGGGTCAATACCTTGTTTAATTTTTTCAATTCGTTCTTGATGACGATGATGTGCTTTTAATGCCGCAACACTAAACGCACCTACAATTGCAAAAATAGGGATTAATAACGCTAATACGTCTGCTCGGAGTATTTTATCTAGCCAGTCCATGAGTGGATACCTTTTAATTTATTATTCTTCGAAGTATGTTCCCCAACCATCATAATCAACTTCATTCTGTTTCGCCAACTCAAACATGAACTTTGTTTCATCTTTTAAGATATCTATTTCAAGAGGTTGTTCTGTTACAATATCAAAAGCAAAGACTTTTTCACCACTTTCCAACTCAGCTTCTTCAGGTTCTTCTACCTCTAGTCCTAACTTAAATGCAGCGATCGCAGCTTTTTCAAGTTGCTCAAAGCTAGCACTGGAAAAGTGATGTTCAATCGTGTGGTGAACCTCTTCATTCGAACCATCAGAGAGAAGCGCTTCAACAAGAGACTCTGTGTGTTCGTATAATTCATTTAGTGCTTGGTCATTCATGCGTTAGCCTCTTGGGAAAGTTGTTCAAATTTAATCGTCATTTGTTCACGTGTTTGATTTGCTAGCTTTCTTATATCTTCAATGGTTAACCCTACTGTCGGAATAGGATCCATGTACTGGATAATCAGTTTGCCGTTATTCCAACGATTAAGTCGGATCTCACTAGAATTACTACACACACAAGGCACAATTGCTGAACCTGCTTGCAGGGCAGTTCTAAATGCTCCTGTTTTAAAAGGAAGAATTCCTCTGCCGTAGCTTCTTGTGCCTTCTGGAAAAAGCCACACAGAAATACCTTTACGCTTTATTTTTGCTACCGTTGCTGTAATCGTATTTGACGCTTTATTTTTATTGTTTCTATCAATCAGTATATTACCTGTTAACCAATACATTTGGCCGAAAAAAGGGATCCAAACTAAGCTTTTCTTACCCACACTGACCGTATTAGGTAATACTGCTTTGCTAATGGTGAAAAGATCATAGCTATTTTGATGGTTACCTATATATACATAAGAGCAGTTAGGTGATATTGATGCAGGTACCCTCACCTCAATTTTCACACCCACGATATAAGCAACTTTCGCCATCCATTGGGCGGTGCGATAAACATTATTACGATGAAAAGGTCTGAACAAACACATTAATATCGATAAAGAGGCAATAACTACAATCGCAATGGCGAGTAAAATAATACGAATAAATGCTAACAACTGTCATTCTCATAACGAAACTTGCGGCAATTATACATCAACCAGATTCGAAATTGTTAACGAAAAAAATGCGATATTTTTTACTCATAAAAACAGAACGTTAATTAAATTTTGAAAAGATTTAGTTTCAAAAAACTCACTTTTTTAATCACTCACGCTATAGTTAAGAATGTAGCGTAGTAAAAATAATTGCTGTATTTCGAATCAAAATTTTACGCCACCGATACACAAGGGTCGTCAATGAAACTAATACTTTTAGTCACTATGTTACTAAGCGTTACTGCAGTTGCTAACAATAACGTTAGTCAAGACACAATTAAAAAAAAGCAAACGGTAACACAGTTTTCAAAACAGTGGGGACGAGATGCGCTTGATATTCCACATGGCTTAGCAACGCATAGTGCTGAATCGCTAGGGTTACTTCCACCGCTTGAAAACCAGCAAGTACATCAACAAATTCGTCCGAGAACGCTAGCTTGGAACGCTCAAAAAAGACAAGCTGGTAATTATTGGTTTGACCACATTAACAATTCGTACATAAACGCAGGCGATATTGAACATAACTTTCAACTTCATGAAACCAAACATGGTGTAAATGCTGCCTATACACATGGCCGTTTTAGCGCAGAAACAACGATTATCAATCAACAGTCAATATCAGCCGACTCAACGGCGATCTTTTTACAGGGGGCTTATAACATTGCCTCTTATGAAAACTTAAATGTTGCTTTGACCGCTCAAATAGAGTCTTTAGGCGAAAACCAAATTAGACATTATTTTGGTGCGCCAGAATACCTATTTTTAAACACAGCTAACGCTACATCAAGAGCGAAGAACTACACTTTAGGTATTGTGACAACCTATTCAATTTCTAAAGATTGGCAGCTACTTGGAATGCTAAGCGCCACTAATTTAGACGATACGCTTTCAAGCAGCCCGTTGATAAAACACAATAATACGCAAATGGCACTTATTAGTACTCGTTATTCATTTTAATTTGTTTCCCTGTTCAACGATATCGTAATAGGGTTCAAACTCTGGGATCTGTTTTTGCTAATATAGCGCGTGTGCTATTTTGTTCGAAAAATTGCACAAGATGAGTATAGCTCCGCCATTCGGCTAATTCTCTGAAATCAACCCAGTCAAGCAAGCACCATAAACAGATAGCCGGGTAATGCCAGTTGTTAAATTGACCTTCAGCGACTGCTTTATCTAAGGTAGTCAAAACAGATTCCGTTCGTTCTCGTTGTAAGTTAAAAAATAAAGCGTCTTGTGCGGTATCAATGTTAGAACGCTTTAACAGCAACATAGAAACCAACGAATCATTAACCGAATCAATTAAAGTTAATAGATTTTCCTGCTGCCAAGACAAGCTATCTTCAGAAAATTTATTGGCCAAATACCGGTAGATCACTCGAGAATCGTAGATACAGAGCTCACCATCAATCAGTGCTGGTATTTTCTTCGTTGGATTATTTGTCGTTAGTAGCGCTCTATCTTGTTCCGCAAAAATATCTAAATTGATAAATTCGTATTCTTTATCGGTTAAATAAACACGTAACCTTCTTACAAAGGGTGATGTAGTTGATCCTAATAATTTCATTTGTTGTCCTTTCATTCATTTTCTGCTGATAACATACTGAGTGAGCAACTATACTAATCATTATTCCTGTATGCGCCAAATAATAAACCCGCATTTAAGCGGGTTTATATCAATGATTTGCATTCAATATTTAAAACAATTCATCGGGCATATCAAACATTGGTGATGAACCGGCTTTGATCGTTTCGATTAACGACAGCCTTCTTGGTAATAAACGAGCAAAATAGTATCGAGCAGTATGTAGCTTACTTTGATGAAAACTAGGGTCTTCTGCTTCGTTATTGAAACTCACTTCAGCCATCTTACACCAGACAAAAGCCATGGCAGTATAGCCAACAAGATGTAAGTAATCATTGGCTGCTGTGCCTAATATTTCAGGATCGTGATGTGCTTGAGATAAAACAAATTCAGTCGTTTGTTCTAAGTCAGCTACAGCGTCTGCTAATGGTTTAACAAATTCGTCCATTTGACTGTTGGAAGTATTCGCCATAAATTGTTTAATTTCGGTGAGTAAACCTGTTAACAATTCTCCTTTACTAGCTGCCACTTTTCGCGCCAGTAAATCCATAGCTTGAATGCCGTTTGTTCCTTCATAAATTTGCGCTATACGCGTATCCCGCACAAGTTGCTCTTGTCCCCATTCACGTATATAGCCATGACCACCGAATATCTGTTGACCTGCTACGGTATTATCAAACCCAATGTCAGTAAAAAAGGCTTTAGCAACTGGTGTCATCAATGCAGCGATGGCTTCTGCTGACTTTTGCGCTTCACCTTCACCGTAAGTTGCGATATCAAGTTGATTAGCAATATAAAGAGATAACGCCCGTGAACCTTCATTAAGCGCTTTCATGTTAAGTAACATACGACGTACATCGCCATGAACCATAATAGAGTCAGCAGGTTTATCTGGAGTTTTAGCTCCGGAAAGTGAACGACTCTGTAAACGGTCTTTGGCATATTCTAAAGCGTTTTGATAAGATCGAACACTTGCACCTAAGCCCTGTATACCAACACCAATGCGTTCAAAATTCATCATGGTGAACATGCAAGCAAGCCCTTTATTAACTTCACCTACTAAAAAACCAGTGGCACCATCAAAATTAATTACACAAGTAGCTGAGGCATGTATTCCCATTTTATGCTCTATTGAGCCACAGCTTACGTGATTAAACTCACCTAAACTTTCATCATCATTTACTTGATACTTAGGTACCACAAATAAAGAGATTCCTTTAGGGCCAGCAGGTGCATCAGGTAATTTTGCCAACACTAAATGAAGGATATTATCAGTAAGATCATGCTCCCCTGCCGTGATGAAAATTTTATTACCGGTAATGTTATAACTGCCATCAGCTTGTGGCACAGCTTTCGTTCTGATCATGCCTAAATCAGTACCAGCATGTGCTTCGGTTAAACACATTGATGCAGTCCAATCGCCTGCATATAGCCTCGTTAAATAACGTTCTTTTAACTCATCGCTACCATGTTTAGCCAAAGAAAGTGCAGCACCGGCAGTCAAGCCCGGATAAAGTGAAAAAGAAATATCTGCTGAACAAAGCATTTCTTCATGTAATGATGTGATTGCCTTAGGCATGCCCATGCCGCCGTATTCAACATCACCACCTAAAGCACTCCAGCCACCTTCAACATAAGTTTGAAACGCTTCTTTATATCCTGGGGCGGTTGTCACTTTGCCACTGTCAAAGCTAACGCCTACTTCATCTCCCTCTCGTGAAATTGGTGCAATTACTTGCTCAGCAATTTTCCCACATTCAGATAAAATAGCTTGAGATGTTTCTTTATCAACATGCTCAGCTAGCTTAGGTAATGTTGACCAAACCTTATCAACGGCAAACACATCCCATAATAAGTAATTCATATCTTTTAGCGGTGCGTGATATTCAGCCATACGGCAACCTCATTTCAAACAATTAATTCAAACACTCGTTTGAATATAACGAAACTATTGAGAATGTAAAGCATAGCAATGCAAATAACTTGTCGAATTGCGTTAGCTTGCTTAAAGTGAGTATAAGACATGAAATTGCAATTAAGTGTACAAATGCACCAACCCATAGCCATTAATGGTTTTTTACTTTATTTTTCACTACTGTTCAGCGCGTACGCTCATACTGAACAACTCAATTTCAGTAAAAAAGAACAGCAAGACCAGGTAAATTTTCAAGTTGAATGGCTTGATCATAACAATACTTCGCAGACGCTAAACTTTCAGTTTGAAAAGAAGCAAGTTTTTGATAAGTATAGAAGTTTTAACACCTATAAACCTGAACGTGCTCAAGAGTTTGTCAACAACAGTTTACGAAAGTACCTTAGAAAACAGCCTATTTCAGATGTTTATATTCGCTTTAATCGCCAAGGTAGTAACATAACTGCGGAAATAAAAGGTCAAAGCGCGTCAGTAATAAAAGCAGCAGAACAGAAAATTGCTAGCTTACAAGAAAGCTTTTTTGCTGAATATCTACAAAAAACCTATTATCAAGAATTTTATACGCCAGATAATATACTTGCCATAAAACCCGATCACAGCAGAATTGCACAAGAATCAGTTGTAGATTTCAAACCGTTAAAGCCAACAATTATGGCTAAGTCATCTATCAAAAATATAAGACGGGTGACTAATTTTGTCATCGGTTTTGTACAAAGTATTCCTTATGCCACACTAGAGTCGCGTATTACATCTTCAGGTGCCGGCTTTAACCCACCATTAAAACTGCTTTATGAAAATCAAGGAGACTGTGACAGTAAAGTAACGCTCGTAGCAGCTATGCTTCGTATGTTAATGCCTAGAGTGAAGATGGTTCTCATTTTTATTGATAATCATGCATTAATAGGTATTGATGACACACCACAAGGCAATGATAAAACCCTCACAGAACAAGGGACAACTTATATATTAGCCGAACCAACAGGCCCTGCGATGTTACCCTTAGGTGAGATCGCGCCCGAATCAGAAAGAGCGGTAGCACATGGTCGGTATACGCTAGAAACGTTACCAACAGATACCAGCGAAGAAATAGAAAATGATGAGGCCGCTTCTTAACCTAAAATTTAACACATAAAAAAGGCCAGCACTTCACTGACCTTAAAAATAGAACATTTTTATTGATGAGCGATTACACCATGTCACTAAATGGGTTAGCTTTTGGTAATGAAATTGTTTGAGTCATGCCCGACATTGCAATTTCATCTTTTGAAATGTCAATATCATCGTCAGATAACACACCATCACCGAATTTATAAATTAATTCAAACTGACCTTTATCTGCTTTGTCTTGGTATTGTTCACGCGCCTGTTCAACTTCAATAAGTTTGTCATGATAGGTTGACAATGCTTCATTACCATAACGTTTTGCCATCATAGATAACGTAACCTTAGGTGACAATAGCGTTGCCGTGGCATTGTTGCCACCAAACCCTTTAGAGTTAATAAACGCAACATCCATCTCATGGCACTGCCAGTGCTCAGTCGAAATATTCAACCTTTCATCGTGAACATCATCCGCCACCGCATTTATTGTGGTGATGCCTGGCATAATATTATATTCAAACACACCCAATGCCCATGCAACTTGATCACCACTTGCAGGGCCAATAGTATGCCCTAAATATGCTTTTGGCGCCGCCACAGGCCACTGATTTATATCAAATGACTCAGCAATGCGGTGATAAATAAGTGATTCTGTCACCCTATTTTGAGGGGTACTTGAGCCATGCGCTAAAATAAAGCTTCGTTGTTGAACCGCTTCTTCACCTACAATGCTTTTTGCCAACGCAACAGATTTCGCCATAGTAATATAATTACCAGGGCCGGGTGCTGTGATAGATTTTTTAATACCGTCAGCATTTGTATAAACATCTGCAACTGAGCCTAGCACTTTAGCCCCCAGTTCTAGGGCCAATTTATCGTCCATTAACACAAGAAATTGTGCTGCTTCCCCAATAGTAAAACCGCAGTTGTCGCCAAAAGGTCTACTTGTTCTACGGTGATTTGCTTCACCTTCTGTAATTCCATCAAGTTTTTTAAGACCTTCTTCGTTGGCCAAGGCACTCATATTACCAAAACCTTCAATAACTTCTGGTGTCAAAGCACAATCATTACTGCCAACAATCGCTAATCGTATGCGACCAGATTGAATATCATTCACCGCCGCTTTCAAATTATATAAAAATGTGGCACATGCACCCGTTGAGGTAAACGTAGTACCTACACTTCCCGTTACATACGCGTTAATAAAGTCGGTAGACATAGTATTTAAACCAAGAGCAAGGTTTTTGGTTGTTACCCTTTCACCTTTTAATCGGTTTTGTGTCATACCACCTAAACCTTCAGCCTGCATTTGACCAAAAACAGAAGCAGAATAGGTACCGATTTCATCTGGGCTAACGTGTTTTGCTAATTCAGGCCAGCTATAACCCGTTGAATGAATGGCATCCGCTGCACCAAATATCGTCGCTTGTAATCCTCTAGGTTGATAGCGGCTGTTATATAAAACTGCTGGATTAAAGCCGGTAGGAAATTGCCCCGCGGCCTTTATTGGATTATCACGCGTTGAGTCGTGCTTTACTTCTAGCGTTCCCTCAATAAAAACTTTTACGTTTTTTTCGTCAATTTCACTCACTTGCCAAGTACTTGGTATAGGTCTTGGCAAGTCACGTTTTTTAGCGGTAAAAGCCAAACCATTGCTTTCTGCCTGTAAAGCAATTTTTTGCTGCCATGGCGTTGCATCAGGGTCAAAATGATTTGATTCAATTTTACGAATCAACGTACCTGCTAATATTTTCTCACCATAACGGGCCTCAATACTGTTACTAGCTATGGCCTCACCTAAATGATCAACATATAGACCATCTTTAAATGACACTAAGTTCATTAATGTTGCCAAGCCAACAAACGTTTCTTGTCGTGCTTCTTCCGATAATTTATCTAAAATAATACGTCGAAAGCCTTGATGAAACGAAGTACGGCCAGCGGCGTTTATGCCGCCCATACCAACAATTACCGGTAATGAAGTCATCTAAATGCCTCTTCTAAATACATATACAGTTAATAACTTAAGTGTAAAAAGAATCGAATTGTTTTAATTGTTATATTTGGCCATAAATTATGTCAATATAGACAAATGGAACAAAATTCGTCATTAAATCGTAAAAATGTACAAGTTGCTTTGATCTTATATGATCACATGCTGGCTACAAGCGTAAGTTTACCTGTTGAAATGCTTCGCGCAGGTGAAGCAGCAGGGCTGCAACAAAATAAAAATGCGCCAAAGTTAATTATTGAAATGGTCGCTGAGCATTTAAAACCTGTCACTACTCGCGCACTAATTAAATTATTTCCCGATGTAGAAGTCAAAAAGGCCTCTAAACCAGACTTTGCTTTTATTCCAAGCTTATGGCGAAACCCAAGACCAGTACTTAAACGTTTACCCAATTTAATCTCGTGGTTAGATACAATTTGGCATCAAGGAAGCACCGTAATAGGCGGTGGCACTGGCGTATGTTTTATGGCGGAAGCAGGAATTTTAAATGCAAGACCCGCAACTACACATTGGCATTACGTGGAACAATTTAAACGAGACTACCCACAGGTTATTCTAAAACCTGACTTTTTCATCACCCAATCTGATCGTATTTACTGTGCAGCAAGTTTAAATGCACTAGCAGATATTATTGTGCATATTATTGCGCAAATTTATGGCAAAGTTGCCGCACAAACAGTTGAACGAAACTTCTCTCACGAAATTAGAAAACCGTACGAAGAACAACGCTACTTAGAAGGCGCAGCTGATCGTCACAGTGATGAACTAATCAGCCAAATACAGTTTTGGATGCAAACAAATTTGAGTGCAGAAACTTCACTGGAATCGATCGCTGAACAATTTGGGATTAGTGTAAGGTCACTTACACGAAGATTTAAACAAGCGAACGGTATTAGTGCCTATAAATACTGGCAGCAGTTAAGGTTAGAAGCAGCAAAAGAGTTACTAACATCGACCAATTTATCGATACAAGAAGTTGCTTTTCATGTTGGTTATCAAGATCAAAGTCACTTTACGCGTTTATTTAAGAAAAACATGGCTTCAACGCCAAAAGATTACCGTATTATCGCGAAGAAAAAACTCTTTACTGCTCAGTAAGCATTATTTACTTGTACCAAATAAACCGCTGCGGCAAACTATACACAATTACGCAAGATCAATTGGAAAAAACATGACTAAACACAGTATTGCCCACTCGCAAATTCAGCAAATGCTTACTCTACAAGATGCAATGAACACAAGAGTTAGCGAAACATGGCGTGATAATGGCTATGAATGGTATAGAGCAATTTGGGTAGAATGTGCTGAAATGTTAGACCACCATGGTTGGAAGTGGTGGAAACACCAAGAAATTGATATTGCACAAGTACAGCTAGAGCTCGTTGATATTTTTCATTTTGGTTTAAGTTTACGTTTAATGACCGGTTCATCTGTTGAACAAATAACCAATGAACTCGTAGAGCAACTTGCACAAAATACAGAAGAACAAGACTTTAAAATCGCATTAGAAAATCTCGCTTCAGCGGCAGTTTCAGATAAAGCGTTTGATGCTACAGCTTTTGCTGATTGTATGCGTTTAATGTCAATGGATCTAAACGAATTATTTCGTCAATACGTGGGGAAAAACACGTTAAACTTCTTCCGTCAAGATCATGGCTACAAAGAAGGAAGCTATATCAAAGTATGGCACGGTGAAGAAGACAATGAAGTTTTAGCCCGTGTTGTAAATACCTTAGATGTAAGCGCAGATGACTTTCAACAACAACTTTATATTACGTTAGAAAGCCATTACCCAACATAAGGAAATGACCATCAGATATGCACATTCTTCAATGAACATAATAATACATTAGCTTCAATTGATGCTACTACGTTTGATTTTTTGGGAGCATACACTAAATTTACATCATGCGAATGTGTATTCTCGAATAAAAATAGGCTATAAATGAAGAACATGTCTATACTAACGTATACTTATTTCATTGCAAAAATTAGCCGCTAATGTAAAGGTAGCAAAGCTTGATTGAAGTTACGGTGGTTCAAAGTTGATAAACAAAAATTGGAAGTTTTACTTCGGTGCAATTTCAATACTATGCTTGATCATCGTCGCTAGTGGTATTATTTATTACAACACAGGCAAGATAGAAACACGTAGTATCAGCGAAGTAAATCAAGTTCATGAAAATATCATGCAAGAACTCAACTCAGAGTTTTTATCATTAAGTAATGAAGTTTCATTTTTACATTTTACTCCCCCAGTTAGAGGCTTAGCGCGAGCTAAGATGAATAATGATATTGATACTCTAGATGGCTCTAGCACTGAACTTTGGCGTAAACGATTAGAAAAAATATTTATTGGGTTTTTACAAAATTATGATGAATATTTTCAATTACGCATTCTCTTAAATAATGGTGATGAATTTTTAAAAGTTGTTCGCGATAAAGGTAATATTCACACCATCGCTGAGAACATGCTTCAAAACAAAGCACATCATGAATACTTTACTGAAGCGTTAAATTCACCCGCAAATACAATGTTATTTTCACGTATTTCTTTAAATAAAGAAAATAACACGATTGAAACCCCACACATTCCAACGCTTAGGTTATCAATTCCAATTTACCAAGATGAAGGAACCTTATATGGCGTATTGATCGCAAACATTGATGTTACTAAAGTTTTTAATAGTGTACGCGGATTGATCACTGAACATCAGCAGCTAATACTGATGGATGATGAAGGCTATTACCTCTGGCACGATGATAATACATTAAAATACTCACGTGATTTAGCCCCAGAACACCAATTTAGCAAAGATTATATTATCGAAAACGATGATAATAATGCTTTATATATAAACGCTTTATCAAGCGAACAACAATTTAGAGGTTTAGTAAAACAACTTCAATTAACAAGTAACGGCAAAGGTAACACGTTACAAGTTGCCTTAATGGTCCCTCAGGAATATATCAATTCACAAAAAGCGCAAGCACTAACTTCAAGCATTACTATATTATCTACCGTTGTAATCATTGCGTTAGTGGTTTTACTATATTTTTACAACTTATCAAATAGAGCCCATCGTTTAGCGAAACAGTTTGAATCAGGGCAAAGAATTATTGACTCAACTAATGAAGCCGTTTTTGTATTAAATAACCAACATATCATTACTAGTTGTAACAAAGCGGCATCACAACTAACGGGCGTGCCAGAAAGTGTACTGATCGGAAAAGTGATTACCCATACACTTCAAACACATTTAAGCATTGATATACTCTCGATGTTAACTGAATTTTCGGCTTGCAGTACAATCAGCCATAAAACCTTAAAAGCGACAAAAAATTCTTCTACCTTGTATTTGCAATGTAAAGTAATCCCGCTAGTGCATAGAGCAGTTAAGCAAAAAACACCTAAGATAGCATTGCTATTATCTGATGTAACCGCAGAGAATGAAGCTTATAATTTAATCGAGGCGCAAAAAATAAACCTTGAAAATGAAGTTGAACTTAGAACCAATGAGTTACAAGTAGCTCGTGATAACGCATTAAAATTAAGCAGCATTAAAAGTCGCTTCATCTCTACCGTTAGCCATGAAATGCGTACTCCTTTAAATGGTATTACCGGTGCAATTCAGTTGTTAAAACGTGATATTCATTCTCAAGATGAAAATGATTACATTTCGATGGCCGAAAGCAGTATTGAAACATTAAACTCACTGGTTAACGATATATTAGACATCTCAAAAATCGAAGCAGGTAAATTAGAGTTAAACCCCCAATGGCACCAAATACACGACGTTTTAGAATCGTTAATTTCTACCTTAAGCGTTGTTGTTCAGGAAAAAGGTTTAGCTTTTTATATTGATACAAGTAGTCTTGACATCGCTTCAGCAAGGTTCGACGCTTTTCGTTTACGGCAAATAATCTCTAATCTCGTTAGTAATGCAGCAAAGTTCACCAAAGAAGGGCATGTAAAAATAACCGCAAAATCAATTAAAGCGGATGATACAGCGACACTACAGCTTACCGTTGAAGATACTGGCATTGGCATTTCTGAAAACGATGTCGCTCATCTATTTCAAGAGTTTTCTCAAGCCAATAAAACCATCACAGAAGAATATGGTGGTACGGGCTTAGGGTTATCAATTTGTAAACAAATAGCAAACATAATGGGCGGTGATATTCATGTTGAATCTCAAATAGGAAAAGGAAGCACTTTCATCGTTACCATAACACTTGAACAATATGAAAACTTTGAAATACAAGTAAGCACTCGCTTACATGGAAAAAACTTTGGCGTATCTATTATCGATCCTATCGAGTATTCAATTATAGAAAATTTAATTGCTCACAGTGGCGGCGGGGTTACTCCTTTAAACGGCGATCTTAATCAGCTTCTATTTACCAAAGCGATAGATTTCCTCATCACAGACGAAGCAATATTTAACGAACATGAGGTGGTGAATGGCATTGAAGACGCATTAAAAAATAGTAACTTCACACAATGGTTAGTCATTGATGGCGGACGTTATAGTATCCCTGAACTTAACACTGAGATTACCATCATTGAATCGCCAGTCTTACGCGCTGATTTTCTAGAATCAGTGCTTCATGAACGCCATCATGCTCCACAAGAAACGGTACAATCGCGTCGCAAATACGATAAAGAACAATTGAATAAGAAGCCATTATCTTCTACAGAAATTCACGCACTGGTGGTAGATGACAACAGAATAAATCGCAAAGTTGCACAGCATATGCTAGAAGGCATGGGGTTAATCGTAAGCACAGCAATTCATGGCGAAGATGCCATTGAACAGTTACAAAACTCTGACTATGAATCACCATTTTCCATCATCTATATGGATTGTAATATGCCTATATTAAACGGCTATGATACAACAACAGCAATAAGGCAAGGCAATGCAGGAAAACGTTATAAAACCATTCCCATTATGGCGATGACTGCTAATGCTATGAAAGGCGAACAAGAAAAATGCCAAGCCGTGGGTATGAGTGATTATATTACCAAACCCGTTAACGTGGAAACATTAGAAAAAAAGACATTTCAATTGCTCAATAACACTTTTGAATTAACAACTCGATAAACGTAGCAGTTGTTTAACCTCAGGAGCTAACTTCGTCAACCCTGATTGTTCCCCTAAAAAAAAGGCGTCTTCTGCGCTACAATGCTGCATCCAGAATGCCATCAAGGCAATAAGTGCTCCAACCCTGTTTCCACTTGCACAATGCACTAACGTAGGTTCATTTACAATTAGCAATTGATATAATTTCTTAGCCTTATCTCGGGTTACACTGGTAATATCTGTCACCGGTATGACGTGATAACGGAGCTGTAATTGTCGGCAAGTCTCCTTTTCATCATACTCAATAGGCTCAGATGTTGGTCGTAAGTTGATAACTTGAGTGATCCCCATTTGTTGCAGAATTAACAGATCTGCTGGCGTAGGTTGACCACCCACCAACAAATTTTCTTGCGGTAACATTACGTTAATCATCGCAAGTTTAGCTACAAGTTTATTAACATCCATGATGAACACCTACTTCACTTTATCAAGGAAAAATTGAGCACCTTTAAGACCAAGTAGCATCGCTATCACAAAATAGATAGTTTCCTGCTGACCATACGCCAACCCTGCTATTGCAGGCCCAGGACAATACCCTGCCATTCCCCAGCCGATACCAAATAAACTCGCACCTATGATCAGAGGTTTATCTATCGCAGTGTTAATAGGTAGATAAAATTTACTGGCACAAAGAGGTGATTTTCTTCTTAAAGAAAGCGCAAAACCTATGGTCGTTACCAATAACGCGCCTAACATGACAAACATCAATGCTGGGTTCCAATCTCCTGCAACATCTAAAAACGCGATTACCACTGTTGGATTGATCATTTCAGACATCGCTAAACCTAAGCCAAACAAAATTCCAGAAATAATGGCGACTACATTTTTCATACCCTTCCCCTACGCAAGCACATGCTTAATAACAAATACGGTTATGCCAGCGGTCAGCATAAAAATAATCGTGGCACTCAAAGAGCGAATTGAAAAACGCCCTATTCCACATACGCCATGACCACTCGTACACCCACTCCCTATGTATGTACCAATACCAACCAATAATCCGGAAATAATCATAAACCAAGCCGATGGTGGCTGGCGGAACGGCAGTGTAAAAGGATCAAAGAAGTGATAAATCGCAGCGCCAACAACCAATCCTAAAATGAATAACACTCGCCATAGCTTTTCATTAGCCTGATTATCAGATTCTAGTGGTTGTAATATCTTTCCAACAATGCCGCTTATCCCTGCAATTCTGCCTAAGCCTATAAACAACAGTAAGGCTGATAAACCTATTAACATACCCCCTAAAAATGCAGGTAAATAACTGATCAGTGATTCCATTATTAATCTCCTATTTGCGGAAAGGTCACCGGCGATTTTAAATAAACTTGTTGGTCACTTTCAGGTGTTGGAAAGTGACCAGCAGCTATATTCACTTGAATGGCGGGAAGTAATAGCCTAGGTACCGCTAATGAGTGATCTCGAGCCGTTCTAAAGGCAATAAAATCTTGTTTACTATTACCTTCTTTAACATGAATGTTTGCTATTTTTTGCTCTGCAAGTGTTACTTGGCATATTGGCGATCTATCACCTTCTGGATAATCGTGACATAAGAAAATACGTGTATTTTGCGGCAATGCGAACAGCCGCTGAATTGAATTAAATAACATTGCCGCATCGCCCCCAGGAAAATCACACCGTGCAGTGCCAAGGCTAGGATGAAACAGCGTGTCACCAATGAAAGCTGCATCGCCAATTAAATACGTTACACTGTCATTGGTATGCCCAGGCGTTGCGATAACATCAACAGTCAATGAACCAACAGAGAAACTATCACCATCGGAAAAGCACCGATCGAATTGTTCACCTTCAACAGGAAATTTTTCACTTAGGTTATAAATCTTTTTGAACGTTTTTTGCACAACTGCAATACCTTTGCCTATCGCAACTTGGGCGTTGGTATTATCTTTAAGGTATTGCGCTGCCGTCAGGTGATCAGCATGTGCATGTGTTTCAAGTATCCACTCTATCGTTAATTGGTGTTCGTTAACATAATCTAATACCTTGTTTGCACTTTCATAACTGACCTTTCCTGAAGCCTGATCAAAATCGAGTACAGGATCAATAACAACCCCACTACGTTGTTCTGCATCGAACACGACATAGGTGAAAGTACAAGTTTCATCGTGGAAAAAAGAAATAACCACAGGCTTCATCAACACACTCCTTAATAACTACTAGCGCTAGTTTATTCACCTTAGTTATATTAGTCAATGCTAATTTAGCATTGTCTTAATTAAGGTTTTTTGCTATAAATAGTAACGTTACTCATTACGGAGAATTTCATTGCAAGACCCTAGCGCACTAATTAATGCTGCCAAACAAACAGCAGATTTATTGAAGGTAATGGCCAATGAAAATAGATTGATGATCTTATGTACTTTAATGAATAATGAAATGTCGGTAAGTGAATTAAACCAACATATTCCATTAAGCCAGTCAGCTTTGTCTCAACACTTAGCCGTATTACGAAAAGAACAAATTGTTGAAACTCGGCGAGACGCACAAACTATTTATTATTTGGTAAAAAAACCAGAGGTTATCCAACTTTTATCTGTGCTTTATGAGCTATTTTGTCCAGAAGAAGACCATTAAAGTACCGTACATTCCACGAAAATTATGCTGCTTGAGATAAATATCTTTTCCGTATTTTGTGGCACAAAAAATGCTTCCATCTGATACAAGAAAACTGTTTTAACAAAACCGTCAATATTTTGTAAATTTGGAGCGCATTATGGAACTCATTTTATTTGCGATGATCAGCTTGATCATTATTGTTGCTTTATTAGCAAATCGTTTAAATGATACTAGTTTCCCATTTCCTTTTGATAGAAAAGCCACTGTTTTTACTTCCGCAGAAAAGAATTTCCATCGTTTATTAGAACAAGCTGTTGGTGGTGAGTGTCGTGTTATTAACCGAGTAAAGCTTTCTGATATAGTGACGGTAAGAGGCGGAGTTTCACAACGAGCAAGTCAAACTGCACGTAATAAAGCCGATAATAAATATTTAGACTTTGCCATTTGTGATCGTCATAGCATGAAGCTACTTGGCACCATCGATTTAGTCGACACTCAAGGTAAAGGATATAAAGTAAAAAAAGATTGGTTTGTTAGTGGTGCGCTTGAAGCGGCATCAATTCCACACTTACGTATAAAGGTGAAAGCAACCTATTCTGTTGAAGAATTAAAACATTGTTTACAAACACGCTTATTTGCCAATAAAGTAGCGGAGCCTAAAATGAAAGGTCGAGTGATCCCTGCTCCTATGGTTAAAGCTCGAACTAAGGCTGTGCAACCTTCAACGGGTGTGATCACGCCCACAGCAGCACTTGCTGCTAATCAGTTAAACAACGGAAAATTACCTGCGCCTAATATGAGTGCACTGCCCCATTAACATATTCTGAACAAGCCTAAACGTACAGACGTCGTAACCTAGGCCAGGCACCAATAACAAAAAGCGGAAATAATTCCGCTTTTTCATCGCTGTAAAAACCTTTTTTGATATCGTATACTTTCGCCATTAATATTTTCACTAAGGCAAGAAAATGACCGTAGGTATTATCGGCGCAATGGAACCAGAAGTTGCGATTTTAAAAGCAAAATTAATTGATGCACAAACAACAAACATCGCAGGCTATTCTTTTTACCACGGCAAACTAAATAACACCGATGTGGTTATCGTACAATCTGGTATTGGTAAAGTTGCTGCAGCACTTGCAACGGCATTTCTCATCAAAGAATTCTCTCCTAAGTATGTGGTCAATACAGGCTCTGCCGGTGGATTTGAACAATCGTTAAAAGTAGGTGATATTGTTATTAGCAGTGAAGTACGTTATCACGATGTTGATGTAACAGCATTTGGCTATGAAATTGGCCAACTACCAGCAAACCCAGCAGCGTACCTTCCTCACCCGCGTTTAGTCGAAGCAGCAAAAGAGAGTATTTCTTCATTGCCTGACATTCAAACACTTGTTGGCTTGATCACAACAGGTGACACTTTTATGACAAAAGATGACGATATAGCAAAAGCGCGTGCCAATTTTCCCACGATGGCAGCCGTGGAAATGGAAGGAGCCGCAATTGCACAAACCTGTCATCAGCTATCAACCCCTTTTGTGGTAATACGCTCAATGTCAGATATTGCGGGTAAAGAGTCTCCAACGTCATTTGAAGCATACCTTGAAACGGCATCAGTAAATTCTTCCCAGCTTGTCATGAACATGATTGAAAATTTACAAGGCATTACCTTAAACTAAACAAGCCAGATGACAGACTTAATCAACCAACTTACCCCTTTCACTTTGCAACTCATCATTGTGTTAGTTGTACTCGTACTGCAGTCTGTTATTGCTAGTGTACAGATAAAAGGTACCACGCATTTCTTTCGTTTTTACTGCCAACGCCTGTCAGAAAAAGTAAACAATCAGCATAATGGCACACAACAGCAAAAAATTGCAGGTGCAGCAGCTACACTGATCACGGTAATTCCTATCATCATTATATTATGGTTATTTGAAGATTTTGTGGAAGTACCGGTACTTTGGCACAGCTTGTTACTTTTTTTTGCTCTATCTGGCTCTGGCGCACAACGAATGGCCAGCCTGCTTATCACGTCAATAAATAAACAAGAAAACAACTCAGCTAAAGCACACTTACAGCCCTGGGTATTAAGAGACACTTCAACATTATCTAGTATGGGATTATGTAAAGCCTGTATTGAAATGCTATGGCTTAATTATCTACAACGACAATTTTTAGTGATTGTGATTTATTTGCTTATTGGCCCTATTGCCGCAATTTTTTACCGCATTCTGTTAGAGATACATTACAGCTGGAATACGAAAATTGAAAAATATCAATATTTTGGTAAGTTTGTAGGGAAAATTATATCGTTATTACAATGGTTACCTGCGTTAATACTTTCTATTGAATTAAACTTCTTAATGCTCAGTAGAACAAACCGAGCTAACGCACAATCTATCAGCTCACATATATCAAGGTTATCGAGCGATTATTTACTCGCGACTGCCGCTAAAATTAATCACATTCAATTAGGTGGTGTTGCACTTTATCAAGGACAAAAGTTAAGGCGCGTGAGTTTTAATCAGACAGGTTCTCAACCTTCCACCAAAGAGCTATCAAACACGATTAAACAGCTTCAGTTAGTAAAAGCCTTAAACATTGGCATTATTTTCAGTATGCTAGTATTAGCTATGTTCATTTCTATTGCTTCATAAGGCGCTCTGATGAAAACATTTAACCAACTATGTGTATTTATGCTCGTATTGATATTCACAACTTCAATACAAGCTAATGAAACTAAAACCATCTCGGCTCAACAATTACTATCAATAGCAAATGCCCCGAAAGCCGCTCCTCTCATTATTTTAGATGTGAGATCTGAGCAAGAATTTAACGCCGGACATATCGCCAATGCCATAAACATTCCTCATAATGAAGTCGAAAAGCGGTTAAATGAACTAAGCATGCATCAAGATTCATTGATAGTTGTGCACTGCCGTTCAGGAAGACGAGCACAAATCGCTGAGGCAATATTAACCAAACACGGTTTTTCTCAATTACGACACCTGTCTGGTGATTTCAACGGCTGGCAAGCTGATGATCTACCTGTGGTGACAGAAAATACCCAGAGGTAACGTTTTTGCTTTATTGGTTAGATTTATTTGGTATTGTGGTATTTGCGCTTTCAGGCGCTCTTATGGCAGGACGATACCAGCTTGACCCGTTCGGGGTTGTTGTTCTTGCCGCCGTCACCGCCATTGGCGGAGGAACAATCAGAGACGTAATTTTAGACACGCCTGTTTTTTGGGTGGCAAGTCCAATCTACCTTTATGTTATTTTACTTACCGCTATTTTAACCATTATTTTTATACGCCGCCCTACACGTATCCCAAAAAGATTTTTGTTAATATCTGATGCCTTTGGCTTAGCGCTTTTTGCCGTATTAGGCACTGAAAAAGCACTTAGTTTAGGTAGTTCAATAACTGTTGCAATTGTTATGGGCATGATCACCGGTGTTGCTGGCGGTATGATAAGAGATGTACTGTGCAATGTTATACCCCTTATTCTTCGTCAAGAAATATACGCGTTAGCGGCAATGCTCGGTGGTATATTATTTATTGGATTGCAAACGATTGGCTTAACCGAAAATATTTCCCTTATTATTGCCATCGTTGGTGCTTTGGCCTTAAGGTTAGCTGCAATTTATTGGCAGGTATCGCTACCTGCCTTTAATATTGCTGATCAACAACAGTCTAGTCATAAAAATGACTAGAATGCGTAACTAATACCAACGTTTAGCCCTTCCATTTCTAAATCGCCCACATTATGAAATTGATAACTTGCGCTTAATCCCATGCCATTATTCCAACGATATTGCCAACCTAATTCAGCAAATAAGCCTGTTCCATTCTCTTTAAAGGTTTTTTCTCGCATTAGACCGAATTCATAATCGTAAAATTCAGCACCTATTTTGCCATACAGACTATTGTGCTTAGATAGAGGTAGTTCACCACGAATCGCGACAACTACCGAGCCGAAGTCAAAGTCATCAGCGACTATTTCAAAATCATCGCTGTCATCTGAATAACAAATAAACTCATCATCAGCATTTTTACTACATTCCCAGTCATCAATATCTTCTGCGCCGACCAAACCTACTTCAGCAGAAAAATAATGGGTAAATTTATAATTATAGTAAAGGTAAGATTTAGCAACGCCTTGGCTATCAGTATCTTTGCCTTTATAGTCAAGGCCTCCACCGCCAATTTGTAGGCCAACTGAATGTTTAGTATTACTTTCTGCCAAAGTTGGTGTGCTGATACTCGCTAAAACGAGTAAAGAAATAAGAGTGTGTTTCATCATGTTTTCCTATAAGTAATTATTGGAAAACATTATGCCCATAGCAACAAAAAAACACTGTTGTGCAAGTGTCGACAAGTTGTCAATTTTTGTAAAAAAGCGTGCCTTATTTGTAATCAGAGAAGGTAATGGTAAAACTTGTTTTTAATCGTATATCAACGTAAACCATGGTAAATTATCATAACGATTAGCGTTATACTTCAATTCCCCAACCGTCATTATAACCTTCAAATTTAGCAGCTATCTGTTCAAACTGTGCTTCTTGAGCAGTAATGGCATCATAATCTGGTAGCATGTTAACGGTACAATCAACATCCCAAACGTTAGGGGTTTGATCAGGATGTACCTTTACCTGCATATCTGGCGCTTTTTGCTTTAAGTAACTCGCCATTGCTCGAGCTTGCTCTTCTTTTTCAAAAAGTTGAAAAAAAACTACTGGATGAATAATGCTTAAATCAATGCCTGCATTTTGCATTTCAGTTAACACTTGGCCGGTATCGTCGTTTGGAAATGTCATAGGGATTCGTTACATGCTTATTATAAATAAATGTGCGCTGTGATTGATATAATACCAAGAGGTAAAAAGCTCCACTCACGCTTTCCCCATTAGTATACCTTGCTTATATGGCGGCGCTAGTGCTAGTTACGCATTTTTTTAAGCTGACACACATTATCTAAACATACTGCTTCGGTGTTAACACTGACGTTTGGACACGAACCTACTTGTTCAGCTGGCGCAGCTTTTAACAATCGAGATGCGCCAATACCGTTGATCGCGAGCACACAAGACTGATCAGCAAACGATACTTTCACCGCTTTACATTGTTGATGATTAATACACGTTAGATGCTGTTTAATAATTTGATAACTATTGGTTTGCTCAAAAGGTATTGTATGATTCGGGGCAGCATGCACCTTTTGCTCTTGACGCTCAACGGAGTCTGCGTGTTTGAAGTGTTCTTGTTCTAGGTATGCGCGGTTCTTTTCTTCATTGTTTTTAAGCTGGTAACCAATGACAGATATCACCAATAAAAAACCAATAAGAGTCCCTATTATGATCACTAACCATTTCAACATAGATTTACCCGTTTAACGTGGAACGGTATCAAGTAAGCCAATAATTGTTTGTTCAATTTTATCTTGGGCTTCAAGGCTATGATCTCGTTCATTGATTTTCAAATGACTAACACCTCGCCATATCGTTCGATTATGGCTTACATCCACCATATCAAGTATCAATGTGCCAGGTTGCATTTCTTGATGCCTATTTTGTTTTTCAGGCACCTGTACCGGAAGACACGGCAAACAATATTTAACGCCTCTATTATATTTCTTTAATTCAGCTAAGCGATCAACAAGGTGATACGCTACGATGACTTGGGCATTGTCTGGAGATTTATATTGCCACCCTTGATCATCAAAGGCTTTTTCAATGGCAATTTCAATGCTATTTCGCGTTGTATCAGACATATTTTGATAGTCACTAAAAACAGAATTTCTATCATAGAGGCTATACGTAGATAATGCGAAAAAATCGACATTATTGGCATGTTTTGCTTGGTATGTAGGCATTATGCTACACCCTATTAGCGTGCATAAAATGATCAGTAGCGACAGCTTATTTTTCATTATCAAATACAATTAAATACTTTACTACAGGGTAAAGTGATACAGCAAAATATCAAGTATTCTCTTTTTATCTCAACTGTATATCTGGCGAAGTGTCTATTTCGCCATCACTACTTATTGTGGTAATTTTTTCATCAAGTAACATTATCGCTAAGCTAGTATGCGCAGCGTGACGAATACACATCAGTTTATAACCGTATTTAATTAAACTACTTGCTGAAAATTTCTGTGCAATACTCAAGCGTTCCCATAATCCTTCTTGTTGACATTGTTGATGTCTTCTTTCAATCAATGGATCCCTAAACAGGCGGTCTTCCATGGCTGCTCTCAATGTTATTTTATGAAAAGTACGGTCATAAAATAAGCAAGCAGTTTACATTCCAACTATAATTAACACTTAAAAATCAAAAGGATATAAATTAAAATTTTCCTCATGTTCACTA
Organism: Thalassotalea sp. 1_MG-2023; assembly: GCF_030546745.1. GTDB lineage: Bacteria > Pseudomonadota > Gammaproteobacteria > Enterobacterales > Alteromonadaceae > Thalassotalea_C. The sequence goes on along the minus strand of NZ_JAUOPD010000020.1, from coordinate 30,562 downwards.
CTTGTAAAAATATCTGACAAAAAAGTAAAAAAAAGCCGGCTAAGCCGACTTTCTCATTAACTTAATGTTATTTTTGCAAATTTTCGTTTACCTACTTGATAAACAGCAGTACTACCCGCTTGAATTTTCAACTTATTATCTACAACTTTTTCGCCATCAATTTTCGCGGCCCCTTGCTTGATCATTCGCATCGCTTCAGATGTACTTGTTACAAGCCCTGCCTCTTTAAGTAAGTTTGCGATGGGCAACTCCCCTTGCTCACTTGCAATGGTTTGCTCAGGCATATCATCTGGCATTGCCCCTTTTTGAAAACGCTCGATAAAGGTTTTATGGGCGTTTTCGGCAGCTTCTTGATCATGAAAGCGCGCAATAATTTCTTTTGCTAATTCAATTTTTATATCTCTTGGGTTAGCACCATCTGCAACTTGCTGTTGATAGCCTTCAATTACATCAATAGATTTGAAGCTTAACAATTGATAGTAACGCCACATTAAATCATCTGATGTAGACATGATCTTGCCAAACATATCTGTTGGAGAATCTGTAATACCGATATAATTGTTCAGCGATTTAGACATCTTTTGTACGCCATCTAACCCCTCTAACAATGGCATCATCAATACAGTTTGTGGTCGCTTACCTTCAGACTTTTGTAACTCACGCCCCATCAATAAATTGAACTTTTGATCGGTACCGCCTAATTCAACATCAGCTTCAAGTGCTACTGAATCCCAGCCTTGTACCAATGGATACATAAATTCATGAATCGCAATCGCTTGCCCATTGGTATAGCGTTTTTTAAAGTCGTCACGCTCCATCATACGCGCAACAGTCTGTCGTGATGCTAGTTTAAGCATACCGTCAGCACCAAGTTTATCCATCCACGTTGAATTAAATTCGACGCGCGTTTTTTCAGGGTCGAGTATTTTAAAAACTTGCTCTTTATACGTTTCGGCGTTTGCTAGCACATCTTCTTTAGTGAGTGGTTTACGGGTTACATTTTTACCTGTAGGGTCACCAATCATACCGGTGAAGTCACCAATCAAGAAAATAACCTCGTGCCCTTGCTGTTGAAACTGACGCAATTTATTGATCAGAACAGTGTGACCTAAATGCAGATCTGGAGCTGTTGGATCGAACCCTGCCTTAATTTTTAACGGCTTGCCTGTTTTGAGCTTCTCAAGCAACTCATCTTCAAGCAAGATCTCCTCGGCACCGCGCTTTAATTCTGCAAACGCTTGGCTGACATCTAACATGGTTGGCTCCAATTTGGTGGTTTCAAAAAATAAATAAGGGCAGAATTCTACTGTAAATACGCAACAAGTTAAAACCCTATGATTGTTTATCCGTATAATATTTTGCTATAGTAACCGATGGATGTTGTAATTAAATTAGTAGTGAAGGCTGTATCCATTTGAAAAACATAAAAGATTTATATCTCTCCTTACCTAAACAGCACAAAGTTTTGCTTTCTGCTGCGAGCGTTTTGCTACTTTTTATCTTGCTTTTACCGTCTGAAAAGGCGACAGCAAGTCGTCAATCAGAGCATTCTTCACTAAAAATTGGTGAACGTTACCAGTTACCGCTTCCTGCTGACACACAAAACGCAGATCTTTCTATTGATATAGAGTCGGAACAAACGGCGCAAGAAAATGCGATTGAACAGCACAGTATCCCTCATTTAAGCTGGCACACCGCTAAAGTAAAATCTGGCGACTCGTTAGCAAAAATATTAAAAAGATTTGGCCATAACGCACAAGTAACGCATAAAGTCAGTCATGCAAAAGGTGAATTTGGTAAATTGTTACGTAAAATTAATGTTGGTGACACCTTACAAATTGGCGAAAATGAAAATGGCGATTTAGTTGCTTTAGAATACTCAATATCAAAAACTGAAACGTTATTCATCACTGACTCTGTACAAGGTTTTGTCGCTCGAAAAGAAAAGAAATCAGTTGATACCATTGAGTTCACTGCGCACGGTACAATTAAATCTAATTTTTGGACCGCTGGTGTTAACGCTGGTTTAGACGACGCCCAGATTATCAATCTAGCAAATATCTTCGGTTGGGATATAGACTTTGCATTAGACATCCGTGAAAACGATAGCTTTCATGTTGTTTATGAAAAGCGTTATGTAGAAGGTGAATTTATTGGCACCGGAAAAATTTTAGCTGCAGAGTTCAACAACCAAGGTGATACCTTCCAGGCAATCCGTTATAAAGATGGCCGTTACTATACCCCTGACGGCAGAAGTATGCGTAAAGCATTTTTAAGAGCGCCTGTGTCGTTCAAATATATTAGTTCTAATTTCAAGCCTAGACGCTTTCACCCAATCCAAAAGCGTTGGAAGGCCCACAGAGGTACTGACTACCGCGCAAGTACTGGCACCCCTGTTGTTGCTTCTGGCGACGGAAAAGTAACACACTCAACTTACAACAAATACAATGGTAACTATGTGTTTATTCAACACGGTAATGGCATTGTTACTAAATACTTACATTTTTCTAAACGTGCAGTTAAAAAAGGCCAACGCGTTAAGCAAGGACAAGTTATAGGCTATGTTGGCTCAACGGGTATGTCTCAAGCACCACATCTGCATTATGAATTTTTGTTGAATGGCATCCATCGTAACCCACGAACCGTTCAGTTACCTGATGCTCAACCTATCGATAAAAAGCACGCCAATGAATTTGCTCTTGTGGCGAAACAACGTTTAGCTGAATTAAATACTTCTAAACTCGCGTTAAATAATCTCGAATCGTCAGGTAATCAGGCGCCTTAATCATGCAACGCTATTATATCGGCATCATGTCAGGCACAAGTGCAGATGGTGCCGATTTAGCTTTAGTGGCTTTTGATGAAGCAAAGAAAGGCTGTGAAAAGATCCAACTAATTGGCCATGTATTTCACCCTTATACCGATACATTTCATTCTCGTGTGACCAGTTTATATCAGCCTAAAGGCGACAATATTGATCTTATGGCAAGCTTATCGGTTGAGCTTGCTCACTTTTATCATCAGGCAATCAATGCGTTACTCGAAAGATTTCGTATTACTCGTGAGCAAATCATTGCCGTTGGTAATCACGGACAAACCATTCGTCATCGACCAGAAAAAACCAATATTAATGCTGTGCCTTTTACCCTGCAAATCGGCTGTAATCAAACATTAGCCTGCTTATCCAACCTACGAGTTATTGGTGACTTTAGAACAAAAGACGTTGCATTAGGGGGTCAAGGCGCACCACTTGTTCCCGCATTCCATCAGTTTTTATTTGAAGAACGTGATAATGATACGTTTATAGTGAATTTAGGGGGTATCGCCAATATCACTTACTTACCGAGTTCTAAAGAAAAAAAAGTTCTTGGATTTGATACTGGGCCTGCAAACGCACTACTTGATGCTTGGTGTTACAAGCATTCGCAGCAAAGACATGATAAAGATGGACATTGGGCAGCTTCAGGTAATGTGATCCCTGAATTATTAACGAGTTTACTTGCTGATCCTTACTTCGCTAAGCCTGCTCCTAAAAGCACCGGTCGGGAATATTTCACGTTAGATTGGTTAGCGTTGCATCTAAACCCTGAATGGTTACCAAACGATATTCAGGCAACGTTAGCGCAATTAACAGCCACAACAATTGCCAATGAAGTAAATAAATTATCCCCGAAGAGTTTCGTATATTTATGCGGTGGAGGAATCAACAATTTACACTGTTATAAGTTATTAAAACAACAACTTAAACAACACATCGTCAATAATATTCATTCATTAGGCCTGAATAATCAAGCGTTCGAAGCGAGCGCATTTGCTTGGCTCGCCTACGCTTATGACAAAAAAATCTATAACCAGATACCCGATGTAACGGGGGCCTCAAGACAAACAATCTTAGGAATTGAATTTACCCCCTAACTTTGTATAGACCTACTTTTTTTTCACCATATAATAAATATCCCGCTGTAGAAAAAACATGCGCAACTTGTTCTTAAATTGAACTATTGCATTTATAAAGCGTCAAACAGTTGTGCTGCATTTATCAGCATTTGAGGAGGAAATATGGAGTTTAATGACATTCACATCGGCATGAAGTGTGGTAGTAAAAAAGGTAGTGGTACTGTCACTTGGATTGATGGTTCAACACGTACCATTTACATTGCAAATACCGAAGACAATAATAGCTTTGAAGTGAATTTTGATGAGTTGATTGAAGATCCTCAAGCGCACAATAGAGAAGATACCTTCTATTAATATTTGCGCACCAATCCAAATTGCTAAAACCTCCTTATTTCAGGAGGTTTTTCTTTTTAGCGCCTTCTTCTTTTAAGTAGAGGCGCATATTAACCACAACCACTTAACCCTGCTTTTGTTTAGCTTTTTCTACCATTGCACGTACTTCTGATAACAACGCTTTAGCATCGTAAATAATGCCGTCTTTGATGGTAAAGTTCACGCCGCCTTTTCTAACAGGCTTGTTATTTTCACCTAATTGAAAATGGCCTGTACCATAAAGTACTTTAAAGTTACGCAACGGGTTTTCAGCCACAATCACCATATCGGCTTTCTTACCAACCCTTAAAGAGCCAATATCTTGTTCCAAGCCGAGTGCTTGAGCACCGTTTATCGTTGCCGATTGGATAACTTCTAGAGCATTAAAGCCGGCTTCTCGTAATAACTCTAATTCACGTACAAACCCGAAACCATAAATTTTAAAAATATAGCCAGCATCAGAACCTGTGGTTACTCTGCCACCATTATTCTTATAATCATTAATAAATGTCATCCACTGTTGGTAATTTTTCTTCCAAGCAATTTCATCGTCTGTTGTCCAATCGAACCAATAAGAGCCATGGGCATATTTATTGGGTTGAAAAAACTGCCACAACGTTGGTAAGGTATACTCGTTATGCCAATCAGCGTTCATTTCACGCATTAAATCACGGCTCGCTTCATATATCGTCATGGTCGGGTTAATCGTGAAATCTAATGCGATTAGTTCGTCACGTACCTGTTGCCATTTTTTAGAGCCAGGTTTAGCTGCTTGTTGCCACAAACGACCTGCTTCACCAAATCGATTTTGTTCATCATTGTAGTTATATTCTGGTGAATAATCTTGAATTCGCTGATGTTCAAATAATGCCTCTGGTAAACCGTACCAATGTTCCATGGTTGTTAACCCTAAGCGTGCTGAATCAATCACATTCATGTTCGTTACTTCCAACTGCGCATGATGCATCATTGAACCTAACGACTGCTGTTTTGCTTCGGTTAACGCAGCTTCCATAATGGCTGGAGGTGCCCCAAAAAATTTAATGCCTTTAGCACCACGCTTCGCAATATATTTCACCCATTTTTTAGCCTGTTCAGGTGTAGTTATCGCTTGCTTACTCTCCATGCCAAAGCCTACATATGGAATTATTCTAGGCGCAGCAATTTCATTTTTTTGACTCCGTTTAACATGGTCCATCACCCAGTCAACGCCATTAAAACTTCCTGGCTCTCTTACTGTTGTAATGCCATGCGCTAGCCAAAGCTTAAACACATATTCAGCAGGTATATCATCCGCACTACCACCAATATGGCCATGCATATCGATAAACCCAGGCAGAATATATTGCCCAGATACATCTAACTCAATATCACCTTTTCGCGCTTTAGGGCGGCCACTTTCTTTAATGGGTACACCAGGGTTACCAACGCTGACCATGCTAACAATTCGATCATTTTCGATGACAATGTCCATTGGACCTCGAGCAGGCGCTCCTTCACCATTGACCACAATACCGCCACGCAGTATTAATCTTTCATATGGCCCTTGGCCTACTTTTCTATCTGGAGCTTTGTCACCTGCTCCGGCAAACGCCAAAGCGCAGTAAAACGTCAAAAATAAAATAGTCAGTTTTTTCATTATTATTCTCTTTTAATTAAAACCTTTGAATTGCTATATACTGGGCTTTTTCCTAAGTTAAAAGTAGCAAAGTCATATGCGCTAAAGAACTTTCAAAAGACTAACACAAAATTGATATCATGCTATCTTAATAGGATGATTACGCTGCTTACTGCGATGAAAACTATCGCCAGTTAAGCATAAAAATGCGTTGAAGCATATTTGAGAGCGTATTAAAGTTACGCCCCAAAAACGCTAGAGATCACAAGAATAAGGACACAAATGGCAAATAAATTTTTTCACGAATCATTCAAACCTAGGTTTTGCGACACAGATGCGCTTGGCCACATTAACAATACGATGATCCCCATTTGGTTTGAAGGTGCAAGAAACGAAGTATTTAAATGGTTCACGCCCGATTTAAATTTACAGAAATGGCGCCTAATATTAGCCAAAATAGACGCCACTTTTCATGGCCAAATGTATTATGAATATGAAATGGAAGTTAGAACTTATATTGGCCGAATTGGCAGTTCTTCCTTTGACGTTTATCAAGAGTTATGGCAACAAAACGAATTGAAAGCATCAGGTACAGCTGTAATGGTACATTTTGACTATCAAACACAAAAAACAGCGAAAATTCCTACAGATATCGCTGGAAAAATGACGGAATATTTAAAGAACTAAAATTGGATCTATCGCATTGTAAAGAGCAGTGTTAGAATGGATCTCTTTTCTGTTAACCCAAATAAAACAACCGCTAACGCAAAAGTTACAATTGTTTTATTATCAACAACTTATTAAGTTGTACGAATTATAAAAGTGAGAGAATTACATGGCCAGTCGTGGGATAAATAAAGTCATTATTGTTGGCAACTTAGGGCAAGATCCTGAAGTACGTTTTATGCCAAATGGTAATGCCGTTGCAAACTTTACCGTAGCAACATCTGAAACCTGGAAAGACAAACAAACTGGCGAACAGAAAGAAAAAACTGAATGGCACCGCATTGTTATTTATCAACGTTTAGCAGAAATTGCCGGTGAATATTTAAAGAAAGGCTCTAAAGTATATTTAGAAGGTCGTTTGCAAACACGCAAGTGGCAAAACCAACAAGGCCAAGATCAGTACACCACTGAAATTGTTGCAAATGAAATGCAAATGTTGGATTCAAGAGGCCAAGGTCAAGGTGGTTATCAGCAGTCTTCTTCGGCACAACAAAGCGGTGGATTTCAGCAACAGCAGCCTGCTGCACCACAGCAACAAGCCGCTTATCAGCAACCTGCACAACAACAGCAGGGTTATCAACAACCAGCGCCTCAACAGCAACAAAGTTACCAACAACCATCGCAAAGTACGCCACAAAGTGGCTCGCAATCAGGTTATCAGCAGCAGCCTGCACAACAACCTGCCCAGCAAGGTGGCTTTCAGCAACAAAATCAGTCAAACGCGAAGGTAAACCCTCAAGAACCAACTATTGATTTTGATGATGACATTCCGTTCTAAATGGAATATTTACAGAGTGTAAAGAAAAGGTGAGCGAAATCTCACCTTTTTTCATTTATAAGCAATAACTTATGTATAATTACCTTTTTAAATAAATGTAAACTTTACTAAGTTTTCAATGTAATTCTAAATTCCTTATCAAGCAGTAAACCTAAGTACCATTATTTAGATATAAATGGGAATTAACATTATTCATACTGAAGCTCACTGAAAAGCGCTAACATAAGCTCATCTTCTAAAACCTCATATGGAAGATTTACATATCATTTAGAGTGTCTTTGTTTTTCAATCATAATACTTGATATTCAGTTAGGGATTTTAATGAACACTTGTAGCTGACGTTAGACTTTCAATAAATAACGACAGCTCACAGCTAGTATCGTCATTAACTGAATTCGAATTCAAGGTAATTTAATAGCACTAACATTTAGGTGACGATTGGATGATCTTATTGACATAACTATCTGAAAAATATAATGTCAATTAAAAGCTAGCTAACTTTGCAATATTAAATAATAAAATTACAGGACGTAATAATGAGTGATGAAGTTAAGGCGTTAAAATCAGAACTAGCGTTAGTAAAACTTCAGTTTAGTGAAAGAGTAAATTCTGTTGAAGCTCGACTAAATGAACTCATCGAAAAGGAAAGTCATCAACAGAGTGAACAAAATCAATCTGTCACTATGATTGAAAAAAGTATCCCAGCTCCAATACAAAGTGAAGCTCAGGTAAATGAAGTTTTGTTAGCTAAAACAGCGGATGAATTCCTAGCGATTAATAGCCAAGTAGAAGATTCAAAACCTGCCAAGCCATCATTTATTACTATTTTTTTCCAAGTCATTCTATCTTCATTATTCGATTGGCTCTCTCCTGTTACTAAGATATATCAATCATATAAAGAGCGCGGCATGCTTGGTATTTTTATTCTTACTATTGTAGGGATAGGGTTAACCTTAGCGGGCTTTGGTTACTTGATGCAACTACTCATTGACCAACTTGGTGCTGGCTCTAAATCATTATTAATGTGTATTGCTGCAATACTAGTGATGGGAGTAGGAATAGGCTTAAAGGTCAAAACTAGGTTTGGTGAGTTTGCCACTGCGATTGTTACTTTAGGCATATTATTGTCATATAGCACTATATATTTTTCAGGCAGTGTCTACGGGATAATCCCTAATATTGCCGTGTTATTCTTATACTTGTTGATTGCGCTAGTTTGCCATTTATTAGCTATGTGGTTGGACACTAAGATTGTGGCTGGTTTGGGGATTATAGGTATTGCCACCATGCCTATTTTGTCGAATACCATTCAAATAGAGCCTTTTTATTATTTATTTTCTTTGGCATTTGTAACCTCTAGTAGTTTGATATTAGCTTATCGAAGAAGTGAGCCGTGGCTTGCTAATTTAAGTTTAGCTTTTTGTATCGTTGCATTAGAGTGGACCATTGGGGTTGAAACAGTAAACGTTTCAGCTTGGTTAGTAGATTTATTTTACTTACTATTCTTTGCTTACATAGCAATTACTTTATTTAGAAATAAAGAATCAAATCATAAGGTGCTAGTCTTGTTAGCAGCTTTAGTCGGCTCAACCGTATTCTTTTTCTTTCAAGCGAGTGAGCTATTTTCAACTCAGATGAGCGCTAGTCTTTCACTGAATGCTGTGGTTGCTGCGGGTGTCAGTATCCTCTTCTTTAAAATTAGACACAATCTAACTCATTTTCTTATTTTATTATCTGCATTGTGGGTAGTCTTAGCTGTTATTAGTACAATTAGCGATGCCTATTGGGGAATCGCATGGGCAGTTGAAGGGCTATTATTGTTTTATATTGGTCGAAAATATGTAATGACTTCGGTAACTAATCAAGGTCAGATTTTAATAGCTCTGGCTCTTGTATACTGCTGGTCAGCATTAGTTATGTATTTTCCATTACCTGCGTTAAGGTCAGTTGATGGTTGGATCTTGTCGATTGTGATTGTTGCTGTCATCGGTATTTGGCAGCGACTGCTAAATAATTCAGAAGTTTTTGATGAGCTGACTCAGAACAAAATCAAACCTTTCTTACAGCTACTCGAAGTTGTTTGGTTATCTATATTACTAATCGCTAGTTCAAATATATGGATAGGTGATTGGACTGGTTCGTTTGTTATCTTATTGCAGTTAGTTTGGTTATTTAGAGCAAAACAATGCAAGCAAGTATCCATCGAAATTTTTACTGCTGCATTAATTTTAGTTCCATTATTCTACGCCTATATTGGAGTATTAATGGTTGATAGTTATCGTTTTATGATGTTGCCACTTTTTGCCAAGATTTCTGTCATCTCTGCTTTTATCCAATTGTGGTTGTGGTCTGCATTTTATCGAAAATATAAGCCAGATAGCGTAATAAAAGGTGTTGCAGAATCTGCACGGATTTTATTCTATATGTTGCTTCCTGTGTGTTGGGTTGGTTTAACAATACGAAGGCTAGATGAAAATGCTTTAATTATTCTTTGGTTGTCACCCCTTTTAGCATTCTTCCTTGCTAAAAGGGTTAAGAACAAATTAATAGTTAAAGAAACAAAAATGCTTACTGTGTTAGCTAGTCTTGCTTTTATCGTACTTGTAGGACAATTGAAGCTTTTTTATAGCCTAATAGCATTAGCTGGATTCATAGTTCTCTATGGTGTTGCTTTCTACTTTGACAAAAAGATGTCCGGATATGAACTTTGCCAATTCATCTGTAGTTGGGGACTTGTATCTCTAGGTTTTTCAATTCCAAGTATTATCGGGTTCCAAAGTGGTAGCTTACTAATTGGGCTTCTTGTAACGTCAATTTTTTGGGTTACCTATTTAGGGGCGCTTAACCTTTTTGAACACTTAAAAAGAAATGAAGTATTTATAATTTTTATCAACGTAGCATTAATTTTTGCTTCATGGTGGTTAACTTCTTCAAATGTAATGTACGTGTTTATACCCGTTATATTCATGATCGGTGCCCTCTATCAAAAGAATTCCTTACTTATAAATACGCGATTAGGCACTTCATTAGGTCTAAATTTTGAGTTATTTCTTCACTCCATCGCTGCTATTACCTATATCACACTTTTTGTTGCGCTTGTAGATTATCGTTTGGACTTGTTAATTGCTCCAACATTAGCTATTCATGGCGCTCTTATTTTGTTTATGGAGGACAGACGTGTTTTTACCGTTAAGTATAGTTTTGGTTTGATTTTATTAGGTATCATTAAATTGGCATTGATAGATGCTGCTAATGCACTACTTTGGCAAAAAGTGGTTCTATTTATGGGAATAGGTGTCTTTATTTTAGCTGCATCATTTTGGTATCAGAAACTGGTAAGTAAAGCCGAGCCTGAACTTAAATAAACTTAGGCGATCACTATTTTAGTTAAACGAAAAAATAAGGATGAATTTCTATGTCAAAAGAAAAATCTACAAATGATATTGCTTTTAGACTACGTAGGTTATGGAAAGGCACCATCTATTGAGTTTATGCTGGCGCATGATCCTAGCTATTCGATTGACAATATACGTTTCACCTGCTTCACGCAAATCTGCGTGTATCCAAGGATTGCCGTAAGTACCACCACTGGCCACATAAAACCTTTTAATAAGCTTGAGCAAACGATTATCTTCGATTGCTCTGTCACTTAAGGGCTTTTTAAACATGCATAAAAGCCGCTACGGTTTAATTTAAAAAGGCGACACATAGCTTTGCTAGAAAACTCGTTTCGGTGATTACGTATGAAGCCGTACTTTACTCGAGGTTGCTGGCAAAGTACCTTGCGGCCTTTTTTAGAATGTCCCGCTCCTCCGTAACTCGCTTTAATTCAGCTTCAAGCTTAGCGATTCTTAATTGTTCATCTGATGATTTAGTTTGTTTAGGTTTCTCTGATAACTGGCTGCGCCAGTGATATAACGTTTTGGTACAAATACCTAATCGCTCTGATACTTCAGCAACTGAATAACCACGGTCAGTGATTTGTTTAATTGCTTCTATTTTAAATTCTTGGGTATACCGTTTGCCTTTGCTCATAAACACCTCTAGTTGAAGTTACAATGTAACTTATTTGGTGTCTAGTAAAGTCTGGGAAGTCCATAAATTAATCTTCTAAGTTTTGGGAAATCTTGAAGGGGAACAAACCATTCTTGTTGTGAAGAGTGATTGTTTCGATTAGTGTATGATTTACTGTAATTTTTTGAAATCTTATGAGTTTGTCTATGCATAGAACATATACTACTTCACAAGGTAGCATGGCTTGCAAGGTCTCACAAATAAGCTGTAAAATTTCAATAGTTTCCAAAGAGATAGAGGTGTTGGTGAATAACATAAAATTAAAATCACTAAAGATGGGGAAGATATACATCTCTTTCAATAGCGGACTGAATTACATTTTAGGTAGGAATGCTTCTGGTAAAACCACGATTTTTAATGCTATCAGGTATGCAATTGGGTTAGATAAGTCTTTTTCACATAATTCGTTTTCTAGTATCGAATTAGTCATATTAGTCAATGAACGAGAAATTCGTTTCACCAGAGAAGTGGGCAGTCTACTTATAAGAACTACTGAAAAAGATTTGATACAAGAAATTAAAGCCCAAACTTTGGAGTGGGATAAGTACCTCAAGGCTCTCCTGTCTTTTGAATATATTTACCAAAGTAACAGTGAATCGGCTCTACCAATATTGGATTTTTGCTTTCTATCAGAAATGAAAACTACAAATCGACGTAAACAATGGGAAACGGTTAATTCAATATGCGGAATTAACACTTCCATGTTTAGAGTTGTGGAAAATGACATTTTAGCTCTAAGGAAAGAAGTAGATCAAAATAAAAAATACAAAGCCGTAATTGAAGAGTTTTCAAATAAATTGGTTACTAATTTGAATAATAACAATCAATTAAGTAACTCAATCAATAGCGTCGGAGAAATTAAGGAGGAGTTTTTTAATTCTTATGATGAGAAAGAGAAATTATTGTTAAATGCAATCTTAAAGTTTGACGAAATTAAAGATACATCCAATAAAGAGTTGGCTATTAAATTATCTGAAATTGAATCTACATTTCTTAACCTTAACAATCACACAGGATTTCATAAAGAAGAATTTGAAGGTTTAGAAAATTTCATTAAAGAGAAAAGCACCTTTATGTCATTTGGAGCCGAAACTTACTCTAGGTTTTTGATAATTTTATCTATTGCAATAGTTTCTCAAGGGGGCAGCCTGAATTTCCCTAACTTTATCGTTAGTGATGGCTATTTATCTTCAAATGACAACTTTACCTATTCAAACGCGATAACGCTCTTAGAAAGGTTAACCACAAATAACAAAAACCTTCAGTACATTGAATTCACAAATAGGCAAGATGTTCCTTCTGAGCACGTTGTGTTAGATTTATATGCTCAAGGAGACATACATGGCTGCTAACAATAATAAAATGAAGCTTTCTGAAAAAATAACACTAATAGTCTCTATTCTTAGTTTTTTAGTAGCTTTCTTAGGGTTTATTTTTAGCGAGAGTATTTTAGGTTTAAGTAAAAGCGTAGAAGTAATATCAATAACAGAATCCACAAACTTAAACTCTTTAACAAGTGAAAATGGCTATATAGATACTTTAACTCTTAAGAATATAGGGAATAAAACATCGAAAGATATTAAGTTAATTTTAACTTTTTCACGTGAAGTTCCAAAATATGAATTGTTTAGTGATGAAGATGTAGTAAAAAAAGAAGCAGGTAAGCATAAACTTCAAATCTCGCTTAATAGGTTAGCTAACAATTCAAAGCTAAAATTGGTTATGTTTTCGGAAAACAAACTTAGCTACCAAACTCATTACATTGATGATAATGGGAAAAGCGAGATTACTGAGTTTAGTGGCGTCACTTCTCGTAACTATTGGGATGTTCTACCTATGTTTGTAGTTGTGATATCGATGGGAGTCATAGTCTGGATTTTTAGAAGGACATCTAATAGTAACATTGAAGCAGCTTTAGAAAGCCATCAAAGAGACTTCCAAGAGAAGCTGAGAGAAATTAAAGATGAAATTGGTAATATCGAGGTCACAATAACCCCGACAAGTGGGATACCAACTGACACGGGTGGCTCAGATGAAAGGGGCATTACACAACGTCTTGTTGATTTAATTAAAATATAACAACACGCCCTGAGGTGGACAGCAAGTATTAAAACTTACTTTCCACCGCATACTTTAATAAAGGTGATCCCTTACGTTTCAGTGCTTCTAGGTCAGTTGATTCATCATAAGTGATCTTCCCCAAATAATGTACTAAAAATAAGTTCAGAAATACCAGCTAAAGCCTTTTCAGAATTTGGTAATTACAACATAGTAATTAATTCAGTTAACATTGATTGTAAGAAAAAATTCTATTTGAACATACAAGATGTAAATCAATTGATAAATGTTTTACGCATAACTGAATCTGATGAACTGAGCCAAGATGAGCTAAAACCTCACCTTCCGTATCTTAATGAATTACTTAACTATCTTTTTGCATTTTTGTGTAGCAAAAAACTATTTTCTGATTTAGCTGTTCGACGCCTTATTCAGTATGACTTTAAATTGAATTTCGAGAGTGAACTTATCTGTGAAACGAATGCTAAGCGAGTAATTTTATGAAGCGGCTATTCGTAGATATGGATGACGTTATTTGCGATTACAGCAGCGCTTATCAGAAAGCTTTGAAAAATAATCCAGAAATACGCTACCCCCAATCGCAATTTGATTTTTTTAGAAAACTAGCTCCCGTAAAAGATGCTATCGAGACTTTACAAACTCTAGATGCATCATTGAAATTTGACATATATATTCTCACTGCCCCAAGTATCAAAAATCCGTTATGTTACCTAGAAAAAAGAGTATGGATCGAAGAGCACTTAGGTTCTCGATATACAGAAAATCTGATCATAAGTCCAAACAAAGGGCTTTTTATTGGTGACATTTTGATAGATGACCACATCTGCGGGGCTGGTCAAGAAAATTTCAACGGTAAATTAATGCACTTCGGTTGTGAACAATATCCAAATTGGAGTGTGTTGAACGAGGAGTTGAATTTGATATGAACATCAAAAAGTGTCAAAAATGAGGATAAATTGGGTGCAATTATTGTTTTTATTTACAATTTACGAAAGAAGTGTAAATAAACTTTTTCCGCTCTTTGAATTAATTCGTGTTTTTGTCAATCAAAACCAAGTGTTGGAGTGTGACTCACTCACACACTCTGTCATTTTCGACACGTAAACTACCATTTTAATTGGTGGCACAATTAAAACTAAAACCAACAAAAAACCCAGCACTTTTGCTGGGGTTTCTTATTTCGCTTATCCAAGAAATTACGCGAGCCTAATAATTTCTACCTGCAATATCGTTATTAAACGTTTCTATCGCGCCTCGTTTTTGCATGGTGACAAACACTTGCTTACCATCTTTACCACCAAAGGCGATGTTCGTTGGATGCTGGCCTGTTAAGTTAATTGTCTTAATCAACTTACCTTTTGGTGATAGAACCGCAATAACACCGGCACCATATCTAGCAATATACAGATTACCTGCCTTATCGGTTCTCATGCCATCCATTCCATGGTCTTCGAAATGATGAAAAAGCGTTTTATTACTAATATTCCCTTTAGCATCTAGGTCATATCGCCAAACATTTCGTTGTACACTTTCATTCACATACAAGGTTTTATTATCTGGGCTTACTTCAACACCATTTGTGGTACCCATCTCTTTTTCCAGTAATGAGGTTGAACCATCAGTATTGATACGCCAAAGATTACCTGAGTTTTCCGCCCAATTTGGGTCACTCGCAAACAAAATGCCATTATCCATAATGGCGATATCATTAGGTTGATTCATCTGATCATTATGAGCATAAACCTTAACATCTTCGCTATTTTTCTCTAACGCTAGAATATTATGGTTAACATAATCAGCAATATACATGGTTCCAGCTTTGTCGAAACGAATACCATTACCAATAGAGCCATCAGTTAATGTGATATGAACCATGGCATTATTTCTTGCGGTAACTTTACCAATAGTGCCTTGCTTTTCGAAATTAACGGCATATAAGTGACCAGATTGATCAACTGCAGGCCCTTCAACACCTTGAGTGAAACTTTGCTCGGGCATCCAGTCTGTGGTGTCTGTTCCTGCTGTACATGCTAAAGAACTTAAGAGAATAAATTTACCGATAACTAGCTGTTTATAATTCATATATATTATTTAAGTGACTGATTTTAATTAACGTTACCACAGTTCACTGTAGGCGGAAGTAATATTCAGTTATAAGGTAAGAGATTTTACTTATCAAAGGAAACGTTTTAATATTCGATCAATTCTAGAAAAAGTCAGTTTCTTCATCATTTTTCTAGGTTTTTCTGGGTATTGTCGTTCTTCATCAAGCATACTCGCATCGGTGATTTTTCGGGTATTTTTCAAGATATTATCAAGTTCTTGGCTGATAGTTTTCATCATCACTTTTTGGTGATCTTGCAATAAAATCGCATTTTCTAAATCAAGATTCCACGCTCTAGGATTCATGTTACTGCCGGTAAGTAAATGATATTTATCATCAACAATCATACCTTTAGCATGAAAAGAATGATCGCCATCTTGCCACACATGTATGTTTAACTTCCCTTGACTGATATCTTCTTGATATTTTTTAACAAAACGACGTAATAATTTTTCATATAAATACGGGATAATTCCAATCGTTGAAAAGGCATTTTCATCGGCAATAAAAAAGTCATTCGCGACTTTATCACCTACGATAATCTTAATTGACACCCCACGTTGCATTGCGAGCGTAATAGCTTTAATCATCTTTTTAGGTAAATTAAAATAAGGCGTAATTAACACTACAGAACGGCTACTCTCATTTAATAGCGATAATGATAAATCGTTTAAGGCGTTATGCTTTTTGCCACATCCAAGAATAGGCGTTACCGAAAGTTCAGCTTCTTTTGATTGCTTTGGAAGTTGATATTGAGCATGACGTAGCATTGAAAAAGTACGCTGACTTAACTGTTTTAATTGTGATTTATCAACGACTGTTGAGTCTAACAACGAGCTTGCTAGTCCTTTACCGATTAATTTTGTGAGTAGTAAATCACACATACTATCAGCTAAAGCTTTGCTCTTTATTTGATAATAACGATCTAAGCGATACTGGGAATGCTGATGTAAGTAAACATTATTAATGCTTGCTCCACTATAAAGCACCATATCATCAAAAAACATGCCTTTAAGGTGCATTACTCCCATGATCTCGCGCGTTTTAACTCGTATACCGTAAAAGGCAATATCAACGTCATATTTGCGGCATAAAGCTTGGTAACTAACAACATTGCCAGCAGCTGTTTTATCACCAATCCGCCCTCTGCGAGCACGGTGGTCATCTACAATAACAGAAATAGATAAAGTAGGATTTTTTTGTTTGGCTGCAACGAGTTGCATCAAAACAGCTTGACCTGCTTGATCATTTTCAAGGTATAACGCTGAAATAACAATACGATTTTTCGCTTGAGCAATTAAGTTATTAAACACCCCAGCAAACGCTTTAGCCGACGGAATAACATTAATATCTTGCTGTTGAAGTTCAATCGCATTAATTTGCATAAAATCTGTTGGCCACTAGGTAATATTCAATGTGTGGAGTGTATTAATCTAACATGGCCAACGCAAGTATTAGCGGCTGCTCCTCAACTCACAGGTAAACAATGATGGTGTAAGCAGCGAAAATAATCACTGCTTTACATTATACGGTGATAGCAAGTGTTAGCGCTTGACGAATTGCCCGCTTGGCATCAAGTTCGGCTGCAACATCAGCACCGCCAATAAGGTGGGTAGTGATGCTGGCGTTTTTCAGTCCATCATATAACTGCCTTTGTGGTTCTTGTCCTGCACAAACAATCACATTATCTACATCCAGAATTTTTGCTTGTCCCTCATGCGTAATATGTAGACCTTGGTCAGTAATTTTTTCATACGACACTCCGTTGTACATTTTAACACCATTATTTTTTAATGTTGCTCGATGGATCCAACCCGTGGTTTTACCAAGACCCGCACCAACCTTAGAGGTTTTACGCTGTAATAGATAAATTTCTTTCTCAGTACGTTGATGAGCAGCATTTGATAACAATGCGCCTGCCTGATTATATTGTTTATCAACACCCCAGTTTTTCATCCAAGCATCTGCGTCATTCGACAAGCTATGTTGTTCTGCTAAGTAACAGCCAACATCAAAGCCAATACCACCCGCCCCAATAATGGCAACTTTATTTCCAACAGGCATTTTTTCTTTTATGACCTGTAAATAATTAAGCACTTTAGGATGATCTGCCCCCTCTATAGACAAGTTTCTAGGAGTAATACCGGTGGCTAAAATCACTTCGTCAAATCCTTGTTTGGCGATGCTGTCAACCGATTGTTGCTCACCTAACACTAATGCAACATTATGCTTTTCCAACTGTACTTTAAAATAACGCAATGTTTCATAAAACTCTTCTTTGCCGGGGATTTGTTTGGCGACATTAAATTGGCCACCTATTTCATCAGCCTGATCAAATAATGTAACCTGGTGACCTTTTTGCGATGCATAAACGCTAAATGCCAAACCTGCTGGCCCTGCACCAATAACGGCTAATTTTTTAACTGTTTGTGCCTTTGTAAGCACAAGTTCTGTTTCATAGCACGCCTGCGGATTCACTAAACAAGAAGCGCGCTGTTGCTTAAATACATGATCTAAACACGCTTGATTACAAGCAATGCAGGTATTTATATGATCACTATGATTAGCCGCCGCCTTGTTTACAAACTCTGCATCAGCTAAAAATGGTCGCGCCATAGAAACCATATCAGCCTGCCCTTCTGCAAGCACTTTTTCTGCGACTTCGGGCGTATTTATACGGTTAGTTGTCACTAACGGTAGGGAAACCTCTTGTTTCATTTTTTCCGTGATCCAAGTAAAAGCGGCTCTTGGTACTGAAGTTGAAATAGTAGGAATACGCGCTTCGTGCCAACCAATACCCGTATTTATGATGGTTGCACCTGCTTTTTCTATGGCTTTAGCCATCGTCACTACGTCTTGCCATTCATTTCCACCTTCGACAAAGTCCAGCATAGATAAACGAAATATAATGATAAATTTTTCACCCACTTTTGCTCGAACTGCTTTAACAATTTCACAGGCTAATCGCATACGATTTTCAATTGAGCCGCCCCATTCATCTGAGCGATTATTGGTACGTACACAACTAAATTGATTAATTAAATAACCTTCTGATCCCATAATTTCAACGCCATCATAACCAGCCTTGGCAGCTAACTTTGCAGAATGCGCGAAATCTTTAATGGTTGATTTAATTTGTCTAACTGACATTTTGCTTGGCGTGAACGGATTTATTGGCGCTTTGAGTTTACTCGCTGAAACACTAAATGGGTGATAAGCATAACGTCCGGCATGTAAAAGTTGTAAACATATTTTAGTCGGATATTTATGTACAGCTTCCGTTACTTTTTTATGCTTATTTACCTGCCAGAAATAACTTAATTGGCAGCCAAAAGGGGCAAGTCGCCCTCGAATATTAGGGCTGATACCACCAGTGACAATTAAGCCCACACCACCCTTTGCACGCTCTTGATAAAAAGCAGCTAACTTATCAAAGCCGTTTTTTTCTTCCTCTAAGCCGGTATGCATCGACCCCATCAGTACACGATTCGACAATGTCGTAAAACCAAGATCTAAGGGTTGAAAAATATGTGGAAAAGGGGATTTTTTTGGCATGATGCATCTCTTAAAGGTCTAACCAGTTGTTATAAGGTAGTAGTTGTTCGATTAAATTTCAAGCTTTATTTTGACACCTGTCAGATGGTTTCTTTGTAATCACAAAAAAGGGCTAACAACGCGTTAGCCCTTTTTAACATACAGTCTCGTTTAATAGAGGAAATATTTTAATACCCTAAAATTTAAAGGTATAGCTCACACCTAGCACATCAGTATCATCAAACTGTTGATAGCTCGCTTCAATCGCTGACTGCTGATTAAACTGATATCCAATACCACCGCCATAACCAAACTCCCATTCATCATCAGAAACTGACTCACCAACAGCTGATGCAGAAAGTTTTGCATTACCGTAACTAGGCATTAAATACGCATACACTTGCTCATTAAGGGCAAACTGTACTTTTACATCGATAGCAACAAAGCGATCTAATTCAATATCTATCGTTGTATTGGCATAGCGAACACTATCATCTTGAATGCCTATGCCGTATCGTAAACCTGTGATCAAAGAGAACTTTTCTACTTTATGTGCGTTATAAGCGACTTCACCTACTAACGCCCCAAGACTGATGTCTTCATTTGATAAATTTGCATAGCCAACGCCGCCAGACCATTCAGCGGAAGCGGTAAAAGCACATAATGAGAATAATGAGGCTAATGTTATTTTTTTCATGGAATATCCTTTATAATTGATTCTTCCCTTTGCAAACAAAATGTCTACTCAAAAGGACGCGCATTTTAGTGCCCAAAGCATGGAAAACAATAAAAAAACTAACATTATTTTTACAAGTCACGTTATCGGCTAATAAGTGAACTACACGGTTTTCCTATGGATATCTCTCAGAAAAAAACAGTTAAGCAAGCATTATTAGTTCAATTAGCGAATGCTTTAGAAGCAGCAAAGCAGGCAGCAAAAAACGCCCATCTGGCAGCCATTGACGATCAATCAGTGGCTGAAACTCAATATGATACCTTAGCAATAGAAGCAAGTTACCTAGCTGAGGGGCACTCTCGTCGCGTAAACGAACTATCGTTAGCCATTAACCAAGTATCAAATTTGATCATTGAACCACATCACACGATAGCAATGGCGTCTTTAATACAGCTTTCAAGCCAAAAGCATTACTACTTCATTAGTCCAGCTGGAGGAGGCTTAACAGTTAAGGCACCCAATCAAACAACGATTATTATTACGCCTAAATCTCCAATTGGTGCGGCTTTAATAGGCAAAGAAGAAGGAGATGAAGTGATTGTAGGTATTGGCGGAAACAACATGCATGATGAAATTATCAGCATAGTGTAATGACCATTATTCAATCACTCACCAAAGAACTACCGTGATTATTCACTAGCCGCAGCAAAGGTTAAGCTGCCATTTCCAACAATAACGGTAAATTCATTTTGTAAAAAATTTTCTGCTGTTGGGCAATTGTTTACTTGTGCTTTTAATTGCAGCTTTCCTGCGATTAAATGCCGATAAATTCCTGAACCGTTAACAAAATTGATATGCTCAATACCTGCTAAAGGTACACCGTTACTACAGTATGCATCACCTTGTTCAGGTATTAAATAATCGCCATGTGAATATAGTGTGCCTGATTTATCTTGGTTAACCAGTGTATGATTTAATGTGTGAGTTGACATATTCATCACACCAGTAAATTCGCCTTTGATCACTAATCGTTTTCGGATGCGCTTTTTGTCTTCTTTCGAAAGGTCTTTCCAACCTTCACGGACAAGCACCAACTTATACTTGCCAACCTGTCGAGGAGACTCCCCCATGGTTAAGCGGCTAACTTCTCTTGACGTGCTATGGCCTGATACAGCAAGGTACGTACCTTCTAAGACACCCGTAAGTCTATCAGCTAAAGCTGAAAACGAACTGAAAGTAATACAAAAAAGGCAGGTAATAAATAAAGATTTATAGGACATGACAGCTCCTTGTTTTATTAATGTTATTCTGCTTCCTATTTGCAGTTACCTAACCGTACTGGATAACGAAAAATAAAACAAGAGAGAATATTACAATAGAATTAAACGCTTTATTCATTAACTGGTGGTTTCAACAATAATTTTATCTGCGCCAAATCTGCGATTTTATCGTCAACTTTCAAGTAAGCTACTGATTCAGTATGCACTAAGGTAGCTTCAATAACCCCCGGGGAAACCACCAACTGACTAACAACATCATTCGCTTGTTGCTCGTTGTTAATAGTGGTAGCAAAACTATAGCTTTTTGACTTTTTAAGTGGCTTCATACCCGTAGCTGCAATAAACCATAATAGCCCGAAACAAGCCATGACTAAGAAAATCATCGCTTCACCAAATGTTGATGCAATTGCGCCACCTAAAAAGCCGCCAGCAAAAGCTCCAAAAAACTGGCTACTTGAATATACGCCCATCACACTACCTTTTTGACCTGCTGGAGCAAGACGAGATAACAGCGAAGGCATGGTCGCTTCTAAATAGTTAAAGGCAGTAAAAAATAACACCACGAGAATCGTTAAAACTAATAATGTTGAAGGTAAATACCAAAAAAACAGTAACGATGCACTTAACAATAGAACCGCACTCGCAAACATCTGTTTTTCTTTTTGCTTTCTAATGGCAAAGATCATAAACGGTACCATTAAAAAGAACGAACCAAGTAGCGCCGGTAAATACAATTGCCAATGATCTTCTAACATCAACCCTGCTTGCACAAATTGTTTTGGTAACGTAACAAAACACGCAGTAAGTGCCATGTGCAAAATAAACACACCAAGGCTTAATCGAAATAACTGAGGTTCACGTATGAGCTTGCCT
This sequence comes from Thalassotalea sp. 1_MG-2023, assembly GCF_030546745.1. Classification (GTDB taxonomy): domain Bacteria; phylum Pseudomonadota; class Gammaproteobacteria; order Enterobacterales; family Alteromonadaceae; genus Thalassotalea_C. The sequence goes on along the minus strand of NZ_JAUOPD010000020.1, from coordinate 8,551 downwards.
AGTTGCGCGGGTAAAGCAACATTATCTCCACGAGGCGCTTTGTTAACGGAAAACGGGACAATAAATTGGATCATCATCATGGCCGCAATTGTCAAAAAAGCAATAAACCAAAATAGCCCAGACAAACCAAAAGATTCTGCCACAATAGGCCCTACAATCATCGCAGCGGTAAAAGATAAACCAATAAACATGCCGATGGTGGCCATTACTTTAGGGCGCTGCTCTTCGCGAGTTAGATCAGCCGCTAGCGCGAGCACAGCGCTGGCAATTGCGCCCATACCTTGAAGTGCCCGACCTAATACAACGCCATATATGGTCTCTGACATAGCAGCCACAATACTACCCAGTAAAAACACCATCAAACCACCCAGTATCACTGGCTTTCGGCCATACTTATCTGACAGCATGCCCATCGGTATTTGTAATAACGCTTGTGTTAAGCCATATGCACCTATCGCCAGTCCAATCCAAATTGGACTAAAACCGACTAACTGTTCACCATAAATTGCAAAAACAGGCAGGATCATAAAAAGGCCCAACATACGCAAGCCAAACACAGCAGCTAATGAAAATGCCGCTTTTTTCTCGATCTGATTTAATCCTGAGTGACCCATATTTACAACAAACTACCTGACTAGATAACGAAAACCGCGCTAGTTTACCACGGCTATTCACGTAACAAAAATGGATATTATTAATGCAGTTCACCTGCAACTTATGCCATAATGTTTGGCTGCGATTTACTGTTGGAACATTATGAGAAAAATAGAAGTTCGTGGTGCACGTACCCATAATTTGAAGAATATCAGTTTAGATCTACCCAGAGATAAACTTATCGTCATTACAGGCCTTTCAGGCTCTGGTAAGTCATCATTAGCCTTTGACACTTTATACGCTGAAGGTCAGCGCCGCTATGTTGAGTCACTATCAGCCTATGCTCGTCAGTTTCTCTCGTTGATGGAAAAGCCCGATGTTGATCATATTGAAGGTTTATCGCCTGCAATATCCATAGAACAAAAATCAACCTCGCACAATCCACGTTCAACAGTAGGTACTATTACTGAAATATACGATTATCTACGGTTACTTTTCGCCCGGGTAGGTGATCCTCGTTGTCCCACCCATCACCAACCATTGTCGGCACAAACCGTTTCGCAAATGGTAGACAAGGTACTGGCATTAGAAGAAGGTACCAAGGTAATGGTACTCGCCCCTGTTTTACAAAACAGAAAAGGTGAACACGTTAAGTTACTAGATAACCTAGCTGCACAAGGCTATATTCGTGCTCGTATTGATGGTGAGGTTTGCGATTTATCTGATCCACCCACGTTAGAATTACATAAAAAACATACCATTGAAGTTGTTGTTGACCGATTAAAAGTACGTGAAGACATTCAATTACGTCTGTCTGAATCATTTGAAACAGCGCTAGGGCTAACGGCTGGCACAGCTAAGGTCGCCTTTATGGATGAGCCTGACAAAGAAGAGCTGTTATTTTCTGCCAATTTTGCTTGTCCACATTGTGGCTATAGCATGCAAGAATTAGAACCTAGACTTTTTTCATTCAATAACCCTGCCGGTGCTTGTCAAACCTGTGACGGTTTAGGCACGCAACAATTCTTTGATGCTAACCGCGTTATAACCAACCCTGAATTAAGTTTATCAGGCGGTGCAATTAGAGGCTGGGACAAACGAAACTTCTATTATTTTCAGATGCTACAAGCACTTGCTGAACACTATAAGTTTGCAGTAGACGCACCTTTTCAGTCTCTCAGCAAAAAGCACCAAGATATCGTGCTTCGCGGCAGTGGCACAGAACAAATTGAATTTAAGTACATGAACGATCGCGGTGATATTGTCATTAGAAAACACCCGTTTGAGGGTATTCTTAATAATATGGATCGTCGATATCGTGAAACTGAATCTAATGCAGTTCGAGAAGAATTAACGAAATACTTAAACAGTCAACATTGTCCAGATTGTGATGGTTCACGCTTACGCTTAGAAGCAAGAAACGTATTTATCGACAATACGCCACTGCATCACATTACTGAAAAATCAACCGCTGATGCATTGGCTTTTTTCCAAGGATTACAATTAACAGGTCAAAAAGGACAAATTGCTGAAAAAATTCTTAAAGAAATTAATGATCGTTTAGGGTTTCTCGTCAATGTAGGCTTAAATTATTTAAACCTTTCTCGCAGTGCAGACACGTTATCGGGCGGTGAAGCACAACGAATTCGCTTAGCTAGCCAAATAGGTGCGGGTTTAATGGGTGTAATGTATGTGCTTGACGAACCTTCAATCGGGCTACATCAACGTGATAACGAACGCTTATTAGGCACGCTTATTCACCTACGTGATCTTGGCAATACAGTCATTGTCGTTGAGCACGATGAAGACGCAATCCGCGCAGCTGATCATGTCATTGATATTGGCCCAGGAGCTGGTGTACACGGTGGTAATATTATCGCTTCTGGTACGGTAGATGATATTTTAGCCAGTGAAGACTCATTAACAGGTAAATATCTTTCTGGAAAAGAGAAAATAGCTATTCCTCAAAAGCGAACTCCTTTTGATAAAACACAAGTTGTATCATTGCTTGGTGCTAGTGGTAATAACTTAAAAAATGTTGATCTTACTATTCCTATTGGCTTGATGACGTGTGTTACCGGTGTTTCGGGGTCAGGTAAATCGACTTTGATCAACGATACGTTATACAAATTAGCCCATACGGCATTAAACGGAGCCACCACTTCTGAGCCCTCACCTTATCAATCAATTAATGGTTTAGAATTATTGGATAAAGTGATTGATATTGACCAAAGCCCAATCGGTCGTACACCTCGCTCAAATCCTGCTACCTATACCGGTATTTTTACCAATGTGCGTGATATCTTCGCTGGCACTCAAGAAGCACGTTCACGCGGTTATAAGCCAGGTAGGTTTAGCTTTAACGTTAAGGGTGGTCGTTGTGAAGCCTGCCAAGGTGACGGCGTAATAAAAGTGGAAATGCATTTCTTACCTGATGTTTATGTACCTTGCGATGTTTGTAAAGGTAAACGCTATAACCGTGAAACGTTAGAAGTAAAATACAAAGGTATGAATATACACGAAGTGCTCGACATGACCATTGAAGATGCCTTTGAATTTTTCTCTGCTATTCCTGCAGTTAAACGCAAATTGCAAACATTAATGGATGTTGGTTTAAGCTATATTAAATTAGGCCAATCAGCCACGACACTTTCAGGCGGTGAAGCCCAACGGGTTAAACTTTCGAAAGAATTATCTAAGCGTGATACTGGCAAAACACTATATATCTTAGATGAACCTACCACTGGTTTACATTTTCACGATATTAAACAGTTGCTCGAAGTAATACACCGCTTACGTGATCACGGTAATACCATTGTAGTCATTGAGCATAACCTTGATGTGGTTAAAACCGCAGATTGGATTGTCGATCTTGGTCCAGAAGGTGGTTCAGGTGGCGGTGAAATACTTACTGCAGGAACGCCAGAAGATGTCGCTAAACATAAAACATCACATACCGCACGCTTTCTAAAGCAACTTGTTTAGCGCTCGTCTCGCTAACTTTAAAATAGATGATGTTCATTGATATCAATGAACATCATCCACTTAAGCGAGCCTTGCTCGCTTAAATTTAATACTTTTGTAAGTCGATTACGATCTTTACAGTCACGTTAGCAAAATTACAACATCATACTGTCGTAAATAATCCGATGTTTATCGCATCTAACTAATCTACTAATCCAAGCTTAGATAGAATACTATCAATAAAACTCACAGATAAATAACCATTAATAACAAGGACATTTCATGCCAACTAAACTCACTAAATTAGCTTTTAGCCTATCATTATTAGGCGCTTCTGCCGTAGCAAGTGCAGAATCTTTTACTTTTGAAACAACAGTTAAACAATCAACTGATACGTTAGTTGTATTTCATGCTAAAGATTCTGCAACCAGTTCTTTTCAAGCCTTCAATTCAAAAACAAATGGTCAACTAGAAAAGGCGATAGCTGCAGCTGACTTTTCAGGTGACTACGGCTCAATGGTTGAAATTTTAGCGCCCAATAACCTGGATTACCAACGTGTTATTGTTGTTGGCACTGGCGATAAAGCCTTATCTAAAGATAAAGCAACCAAACTTGGTGGAAATCTATCAGGTAAGTTAGAACAAAAACACATCAAGAACATCACGGTTGCAGCAGATAATGTAGGTGAAAACAATGCAGAAACTGCCGCGCTTATTGCCCATGGTATCAGCCTTAGAGCTTACCGTTTTGACGAGTACCGAAAAGAAAAACGCCAAGAAAAATCTTTTTACTTTGACGTAGATAACGGTAGTGACACAGCAAAAGCATATAAGCCATTAAACAATATTGAATCAGGGGTATTTTTGGCTCGTGATTTAACGAGTGAAACTGCAACAGAATTAACGCCTGTAGATTTCGTAAAAGAAGCGAAAAAACTTAAAAAATTAGGGGTAAAAGTGACAGTGCTTGACCCTAAAGAGATTAAAAAGCTTGGTATGGGTGCCTTGGAAGCAGTAGGCCGCGGAAGTATTGATGGTTCTCGTTTAGTTATCGCACATTATAAGAACAGCAGCGATGCACCAATTGCTATAGCCGGTAAAGGTATCACCTTTGATTCGGGCGGTTATAACATAAAAACTCACAGCTCTATTGCACATATGAAAGTTGATATGGCTGGTGCTGCTGCAGCCCTAGGTACGGTAAAAGCACTAGCATTAAATGAAGAAAAAGTTAACGTTGTAGCCATTATGGCAATGGCAGCCAATATGGTTTCTGAAAATTCAGTAGCGCCTGGCGATGTTTTACGTACTGCTGAAGGTCTAACGGTAGAGATCACGAATACTGATGCGGAAGGCCGTTTAGTACTTTCTGATGCTCTGTGGTATGCACGTGAGAAATATAACCCAAGCATTTTGGTTGATTTAGCAACATTAACAGGTTCCAAGGTTCGTGCTGTCGGTAATGATTATGCAGCGGTTTTTTCTGAAGACGATGAATTAGTTAAACAACTCACCTTTGCTGGCAAACAAGTCAATGAAAACTTATGGCGCTTGCCGCTAGGCTATGGCGATATGTTAAAAAGTAATATTGCTGATTTAAGAAATACAGGCACAGGTGGCCCCGGAGCAACAACTGCTGCTACTTTCTTACAACACTTCACCGGTGATGTAAAATGGGCACATATTGATATTGCAGGTAACGCGTTAGCCTCATCTAATAAAGGTGAAGTACCAAAAGGCGGTACAGGCTATGGTGTACGTTTATTGTCTGAATGGATTTTAAACAACAAGGATTAAAGGGCTCAGGTACAATTAAAGTTATATGGATTAAGGGGTCAGGTACAATTAAAGCGTCAATTGTACCTGACCCCTTAAATTCTCAAAGAGCACTTCGGTGCTCTTTTTTTCCGTTAAAAAAAATATAATATAGTTGTCGGGAAATGATTAAGATAATCGTCTTATAGTTGAGAGCAATCACTTCGCTCTTTAATTACAATACTTAAGGAGAAGATAATGCAATACCTATGTTTAATTTTCGAATCTGAAGCACTCGCAGCTCAACGTGATGAACAAGCCGAGGCAGCTTTAATCGAAGAGTACGGAAAGTTTACCGATGACATCGAAGCTACAGGAAATCATATTGGTGGTGAAGCCTTAATGCCATCAGAAACGGCAACAACCGTTAGAGTGCGTAATGGCGAAACCTTAACAACTGACGGACCATTTGCTGAGACTAAAGAGCAGCTAGGCGGCTATTATCTTATTGAAGCAGCAACATTAGATGAGGCTATTAGCATTGCAGCTAAAATTCCTTCGGCTAAGGATGGTTGTGTAGAAGTAAGGCCAGTCATGAAGTTTGAATAATGCAATCGTTCGAATCAGTTATTAGAACAACTTACGGGACCGCATTTGCGGTCCTCAACAAACGCTTCCATGATATTCAACAAGTTGAAGACGCATTACAGCATGCTTGTATGAAAGCCTTTGAGAGGAGTCAAACAGAAAATATTTTCAATGCCAAAGCTTGGCTTATTAAAGTCGCAACTAATCATATTCTCGATGAAGTAAAAAAGCATAAACCTGACTATTTTGAACATCTTGATAAAGCCGATCCTATCGAAACGGCATACCAATATGATGACGCAACTTTAGGGCTAATATTTACCTGCTGCCACCCAAGCATTTCACAGGAGAATCAACTAGCGCTCTGTTTAAAATGGGTTATGGGTTTTGACAACACAAGCATAGCAAGAGCTTTATTAGTTAGTGACAAAACATTAGAGCAACGCATTACGCGCACTAAACGTAAACTTAGAGCAAATAGTATTGATTTCAGCTTACCCACTCAATCGCATTTACCGATACGATTAAATGCTGTCATTAAAGTATTATATTTAATGTTTAATGAGGGCTACTTTGGTAGTTCAGGGCGTATATTGGTATCAAATGCACTATGTAAGCAAGCAATCTACCTAATGAGACTCATTTGCAGAACCTACAGGGGTAATGCTTCAAGTCTTGCCTTATTAGCACTTATGTTATTCATTCAGGCAAGAGCACCTGCGAGAGCAACAGAAAAGATCACTCTTTTAGAAAATCAAGATCGTTCTAAATGGGATCATCCCATGGTTGAGGAAGCAGATGTTTTACTACAAAAATCTTTGAAACTTGGCCGACCTACTTCTTACCATATACAAGCAGCTATTGCAGGTTTGCACAGTCAGGCTTCACATTATCAAGCGACTGATTGGCAACAAATTATTCTTCTTTACGATAAATTATTGTCTTATGAATATTCACCCGTTGCGATTTTAAATCAATCTGTTGCATTGATGCAGGTAGGTAGCTGGGACAAAGCGGAAGATAAACTCCTTTCAATACAAGAAAACCTTAGAAACTACGCACCTTACTATATTGCTTTAGGGTATTTATACAAACACACCCATCGGTTAAAAGCAGCGACTCATTCTTTAAAAACCGCACATTCACTTAGTAAAAATGCCTCTGAAAAAGAGCACCTACAAGAGCAACTTCAACGTTTAAGATAAATGAGATAAAAGGGGTCAGGTACAATTTAAGCGTTAATTGTACCTGACCCCTTAAATTATTCAGAGCCCTTCGATGCTCTTTTTTTCAGGCAAGTAATAAGTACGAAAGATTTAGTTGACAAAATAGTTACTGGGTGTGTAGGTTATAAATTGTACGCAAAGTTAAAGTTATAAAAACGTGGTATTAGTTCAACTATAAACATTCACCTTAAACCGATAAATTTTTTAAATACAAGTTTGATTGTACATGTATTTATAAAGCACTTAAATGTAAAGGCATGTAACTTAAAAGCTTAACCAGCTACTAATAAAACTAAAAGGATTTAATTATGAAACGATTATCTACACTACTATTGATTTTTTTGTTTAGTTTTAACTCAGCGCAGGCTGATCATATTAAAGTGCCGATGCAAGAACTTAATAATATTTATGAATTACAAGAAAGCGGAAAAAACCGTAGCTTCCCTGCGTTATTCATTTACGACACGCAAAATGAACGTTATTTAACACAACAAGAAGTACTTAATTACTTAACAATTGCCACAAAAATCGAATTTACCGAGGAACTTTTAGCAACCATTAGGCATTATGCAAAGCTCGTCATCAAGCCAAATATTTCGATTGAGCAAATAACAAAGGTCACAAACGTTATTCAATTTGACACACCTTATGTGGCTTTTTATCACAATGTAACTAATGACATGTGGCAACGCGCCGATGAGGGAGATAAGTATATTCAAGGACAATCCAGATTATTAGAAATACTAGAATCTGCAAATAACATTCAAGTGTATACTTTCATGTAATTAATAATTAAAGAGGCCTGGTACAATTTAATTGCAAGGTTAATTGTACCTGACCCCTTTTATCTTTTACGACTCTCAGCTTCGTCGCAGAGCTCCTCACCCTCGCTTACTTAAATTGGTCAACTGTGACCAATTTCTACACGTGCTCGGTCTTCACGCCGTTCGGTGGTCTTAAAAAAAAAGGCCGCTTACGCGACCTTTCTTTAGATGTTCGGTGTGAACTAGATATCGATATTAGTCGATGATCTTAGATACAACACCAGCACCTACTGTACGACTCTCAGCTTCGTCGCAGAGCTCCTCACCCTCACTCACTAAAAATAGTCCACTAGGACTATTTTCTTTACCTGTTCGGTCTTCACGGAACACCGCTCAGCTGCCAGAACTTAAATGTAAAAAGGGTCGCAATTGCGACCCTTTTCTTTAATTAGCTTGGCTAATCAAAAATTAATCGATAATTTTTGATACTACGCCTGCGCCAACAGTTCTGCCACCTTCACGGATTGCGAAGCGTAAACCTTCGTCCATCGCGATTGGGTTGATTAGCTCTACAACAAACTTCAAGTTGTCGCCTGGCATTACCATTTCTACACCTTCAGGTAACTCTACTGCACCTGTGATGTCTGTCGTACGGAAGTA
>NZ_JAUOPD010000002.1 GCF_030546745.1 Thalassotalea sp. 1_MG-2023 | reverse complement strand
TTTGTAACCTAAGTTACTGGTAAAACATCATCACTGTGAGTGCCCACACAAATTGCATGATAACTAATTGTTAAAGAACTATTCTTACGAATATATTGATAAATCTCATTCGTTTATCAATGGGCTCTTAGGTTGCTGCCGTGTGGCTTTACCCTTGAGAGCGGATGCGCATTTTACGCATCTCAGTTTTGATGTCAACACTTTTTATTTAACTTTTTAAATAATTTTTTGTGTTGATGTTTTTTGCCTCAATGAAGTAAAAAACCTGTTCAAAACCGCTTCTTGGCTTGTCCCCGAGAAGTGGAGCGCATTGTAGAGATCTTCTGAAATGGATCAAGTACTTTTTGCATTATTTTGTTTGTTTGCAGGTTTTATAAGCAAACTGCTGTATTTATCGCTATATTTGTAGAAAAAACTCTCTCAAAAGGCCAATTTTGTATTTTTATACTATAACTTGATTAAAAAACAGGGCATTTATTACGCTTATCAGTTGCACAATAAGAAAAGCTCGGTAACATGTAATTGCAATTAAAAATTTGTATTTTAAAAATAATAATTAGGTAATCTTTATATGACTTCTCCGAAAACTACACAGATAGTGGCGGCAATAGTACTTGCTATTGTTGTTTACTTTATTGCTATCAGTATAGAACTTAACCCAGCAATTGTTGCTGCTATTGCATTTGTGTGCTCAATCTTAACTGGCTTTTTAGGTTCTGAAAGTACTGATAGTGTAACAGGCGACGTAAAAACACTTTATGTTGGCAATTTACCCTATAGAGCAAATGAGGGTGCAGTAAGAGCACTTTTTTCAGAATACGGTAAGGTGCACTCTGTTAGATTAATGAAAGACAAACACACAGGCAAACGACGAGGCTTTGGTTTTGTTGAAATGGCATCGAATGATGCAGATGGCGCTATTAAACAACTTAATGATTCAGAGTTCCAACAAAGAACACTGAAAGTAAGAGAAGCGAAAGAAAGGCCTGAAAAACAAAACGACGACGAATAACACGCACCTATAATATAGGTACGTTCAGAAAGTCGCTTATAAACAGCGACTTTCTTTTTATTAAATTCACTTAATTTACCTGAGAAGCAATAACAGCAATTCAATTGTTAACTCGTATTCTTTTCTGTTAACAGCCTATTTCAATCTAAATACCCGATATAAAGAGTATTCTTAAGTCTTTCAATAATGATGTGTAGAGCGTTATTCTTAGCCGTAGTATAAATAGCACCTATTTTCAGCATCATTAACCGACAACATTCACACTGTTTAAAGCTTAAGCCTAAAGAAAAAAGGCACTAATACTAGACAAAGCGACAAGGCGCGCTACACTTTGCGCTTTTTAAGTACGTTCACTATTAAGGCACATCATGTTTAGTCATATTGATCCAGAACTATACCAAGCACAACTTACTGAAAAGACCGTTAAAATGACTGAGCTTTTTCGCCCCTTTTCATCCGTTGAATTTGAAGTGTTTAGTTCAGAGCCTTTACATTATCGTCAACGTGCCGAATTTCGTGTATGGCATGAAGGAGACGATCTCTTCTATATAATGTTTAATCAACAGACTAAACAAAAATATCGTGTTGACACTTTTCCAGTTGCTAGTGAATTAATTAACACCTTGATGAAAGCCCTACTTGACGATATTCGTCACAATGAAACGTTACGCCGAAAGTTATTTCAAGTTGATTTTCTCACAACCCTAAGTGGTGAGGCTGTTATAAGCTTGTTATATCACAAGCAGCTAGATGAGAACTGGCATGAAGAATGTAAACAATTGAAACAACGGTTATCTTCTATTTGTCCGATTGATTTTATTGGTCGTGCTCGTAAACAAAAAGTGATTGTTGAAAAAGATTATGTTAATGAACGTCTGTCTGTGAATAATAAACAATATGTTTATCAGCAAATTGAAAATAGTTTTACGCAACCTAATGCAGGCGTCAATGAAAAAATGCTTACTTGGGCACAAAATGAGACCAAAGAAAAAGGCAGCGATTTAGTAGAACTATATTGCGGTAACGGCAATTTTAGTATTGCGCTAGCAGAAAACTTTGATCGAGTACTAGGTACTGAGATTTCTAAAACATCAGTCAAGTCTGCACAAAAAAATATTGAAGATAACCAATTAGCTAATGTTGAAATTATTCGCATGTCGAGTGAAGAATTTAGCCAAGCAATGAACGGTGAAAAATCATTCCGTCGATTAGCTGACTTAGACCTAACAAGCTATCAGTATGAAACAGTGTTAGTTGACCCACCTCGTGCAGGCCTTGACCCCGATAGTGTCGAATTAGTGAGTCGTTTTAATACTATTATATATATTTCGTGTAACCCAGAAACACTAGCTGATAACTTAAAACAATTAACTAAAACACATTATATTGAAAAGATGGCGTTGTTTGACCAATTTCCATATACCCACCACATAGAAACGGGGGTTATTTTAACGCGGAAATAGTTTATGTTTGCTCAGATTTAGTGTTCTCTATGCGGTTAGCGAGCTCCATAGCGCCACGAGCAATAAAACGTAGTTGGTGAATCGTTCGTTCTGATAAAAGCTCGCGCTCTTTGCTATCGGCATCTAGGGCATCTGATCCAGCGCTAAACACAATAGTAACCGCAGCGTTTGCTTGTAAATATGCTATTTCAGCATCAAGTCGGTTGGCTTGTTGTAAATAGTCACATAATTCTAATGTAAAATAGCTAATTTCACGATTTACAGCAGCACGAAATGCTGGCGACGTACCGGAACGTTCCCGGAGTAAAAGTCGGAAAATATTACCGTTATTCTCTATAAATTCCATGAAGGTTAACACGGATATTTGAATCACTGATCCCCCCTTTTCAATTCGTTGACGTGCTTGTCGCATTAATTGTCTAAGGGTAAGTCCGGCTTCGTCTACCAAGGTTAAGCCAAGTTCGTCCATATCTGAAAAGTGCCGATAAAAAGAAGTAGGTGCTAAGCCCGATTCTTTAGCTACTTCTCGTAGGCTTAAATTAGAAAAACTACGCTCTGCACTTAATTGATTTAACGCGGCATTAATAATCAGCCGGCGTGTTTTTTCTTTTTGTTGTGCTCGAATACCACTCATACTGATTCATTGTTCTGACATACATTACACTATAATACTCAAATAGTTCACGCAGGGGAAATTTCTAATAAACAAATACATACACATGTACACTTAAAAATTGAACAATTTATATTCAACACTTATTAAAACAATACTTGACTATAGATGAAGGAAATTTAAAATAGCTTACACTTGTACACTGAAATTAAATTAATCGAGCGATTAATGAAGAAACCTAAGATTATTTGGCTCAATGTAGCCGTTTTTGTCATCACCTTTTTATTTGCAGCCATTGCCGTTCCTTATCGAGCCTTAACTCATGGTTTTGATGCAGCCGAAATATTAATGGCTGTGGCGTGTTTTTGTTATTGCGGAATGTCTATCACGGCTGGTTACCATCGATTATGGTCACATAAAACCTACCAAGCACATTGGTCATTAAGACTCATTTATGCAATTGGTGGTGCATTTGCCCTACAAAATAGTGCATTACATTGGTCATCAGATCATCGCGTTCACCATAAACATGTTGATAAAAATGATGTTGATCCATATTCCGCTAAACGTGGCTTTTGGTTTTCACACATAGGCTGGATGTTACGAGAATATCAGTCTCATCGGTATAACGATTACGACAATGTAAGAGACTTACAAAAAGATGCTATCGTGATGTGGCAACACAAATACTATTTACCGCTTGTGCTATTAACCAATATTGGTATTCCTTTGTTATTTGGCCTTTGGCACGGTGATGTGATCAGTAGTTTATTACTTATCGGCTTTTTTAGATTGGTATTAAGTCATCATACAACGTTTTTCATAAACTCGTTGGCACACATTTGGGGCAAACAAACCTACAGCGAAAAAAACACTGCTAGAGATAATGGCTTAATCGCATTGTTCACCTTTGGTGAGGGCTACCACAATTTCCATCATAACTTTGAGAATGATTATCGTAATGGCATTCGTTGGTGGCAATTTGATCCAACAAAATGGTTAATAAAAGGTTGTGAGTACTTAAACTTAACGAAGAAATTACGCGTAAGCCCAGAAGACAAAATAATAAAAGCACGTGTTTCAATGGAGCTAAAGCGTAAACAATTAAAGCTTGCAGCTCACCCTAACGCAGACCAACTACTCGAACGATTACAACAAGAGTACGACCATTTAATCGTCAAGCTGAATGCTTTTTACGAGGTAAAAAAACAGGTACTTTTAAGCAAAAGAGAACAGATTATTGCAGACGTGGAAAAATCTGAATTATTACTACGCTATAAAGAAATTAAGTTTAACTTTCAACAACAACAACGTAGCTGGCAATTTTTTCTAGAAAAAGTTGCATAAATAACAAGTTACCAAAGCCTAATTTCAAAGCAATAAATTTACCTACCTCTTAATTCCTGCTAAAATTTTCGATTATCAGCAGGAATTAAGGTAACCCTTTTGGCTAAAAGTACTCCCTCTAAAAGCAATAAAATACATTTTGATTTTGACGCCATTATAATAGGTACAGGCCCAGGTGGCGAAGGTACCTCTATGGAGCTTGCCAAAAAAAATAAACGTGTCGCAATCGTCGAGCGTTATAAAGAAGTTGGCGGTGGATGTACTCACTGGGGAACAATCCCGTCTAAAGCACTCAGACAAAGCGTTTCTCGGCTCATCGAATACAATTCGAACCCCCTGTTTAGACAACATGAAAAAGCAAAACACCTGACCTTTTCCGATATTCTAAGTCACGCTTCCGCCGTCATCCGTAAGCAAGTACAACTACGTAGTGGTTTTTATGATAGAAATCGCGTGGAACATATTGTTGGTGAAGCTTCTTTCGTTGATAAACACACCTTAAAAATCATTAAGCCTGATGGTTCTATAGAAACGATTACCGCTAAACAAATAGTCATTGCAACCGGATCACATCCATATCGACCTGATGATATCGACTTCAATCATCCAAGAGTATACGATTCAGACACTATTTTATCGCTTAAACATGATCCTCGTTCGGTAATTATTTATGGCGCAGGTGTTATAGGAAGTGAGTACGCCTCGATTTTTAGAGGGCTGAGTGTAAAAGTCGATTTGGTGAATACCCGAGATCGCTTACTGTCCTTTTTAGATGACGAAATGTCTGATGCGTTAAGTTATCATTTTTGGAACAACGGTGTCGTCATAAGACACGGAGAGCAAATCAAAAGTGTTGACGCTACCGATGACCATGTCATTGTAAACCTAGAGTCAGGTAAAAAAATGAAGGCTGACTGTTTATTATGGGCCAATGGTCGTACGGGTAATACCGCAGCCTTACAATTAGAGAATGCTGGTTTAAAAGCAGACGGTCGCGGTCAATTAAAAGTCAATGATCTTTATCAAACTAGCGTAGATAATATTTACGCCGTTGGCGATGTCATTGGTTATCCAAGTTTAGCCAGTGCAGCTTACGATCAGGGTCGACTAGCAGCATATGCCATGATGGACAACAAAAGCACAGCGAAACTTATTGCTGATATTCCAACGGGTATCTACACCATCCCTGAAATCAGTTCAGTGGGCAAAACAGAACAAGAACTCACTGAAGCTAAAATTCCTTATGAAGTAGGTCGCTCGCAGTTTAAACATTTAGCAAGAGCACAAATTGCTAACAGTTTAGTCGGCTCACTAAAAATCTTATTTCACCGTGAAACCAAAGAAATTCTCGGCATTCATTGTTTTGGCGAGAATGCTGCGGAAATTATTCACATTGGCCAAGCAATTATGCAGCAAAAAGGTAAAGGCAATACGATAGAATATTTTGTAAATACTACCTTTAACTATCCAACCATGGCTGAAGCATTCCGAGTTGCCGCGTTAAATGGTCTTAACCGACTTTTTTAACATTTTTTCAAAGACGAAAAAATGAGTCAAAAAAAGGGGTCAGGTACAATTTAAGCCTAAATTGTACCTGACCCCTTTTTTTGTTTTTTTATATTCGTTTATAAATGATACGGTTTACTTAAACGGCGTACTGCATCAATAAAATAGCCGGCATGTTCAGGGTTTACATCAGGATGAATGCCATGACCTAAATTAAAAACGTGTCCGGTTTTCTCTTGGCCAAAACCTTTTAATATAGATGCGACCTCTTGCTCAATACGTTCTTTAGGCGCATATAACATTGAAGGGTCCATATTACCTTGCAACGCAACTTTATCGCCTACACGAGCTTTTGCATCTTCAATGTTAATGGTCCAATCTAAACCAACGGCATCACAGCCTGTCGCTGCAATTGATTCTAACCACATACCGCCATTTTTTGTAAAAAGCGTAACGGGCACACGACGGCCGTCATTTTCACGGGTTAAGCCATCTACAATTTTTGCCATGTACTGTAACGAAAAGTCTTTATAGTCGCGTGGCGATAGCACACCACCCCATGTATCAAATACCATAACAGATTGAGCACCTGCTGCTATTTGTGCGTTAAGGTAACTGATCACAGAATCTGCAAGTTTATCAAGTAACAGATGTAAGGTTTGTGGCTCTGCATACATCATCTTCTTGATTTTAGTGAAGGCTTTTGAGCTCCCCCCTTCTATCATGTAAGTTGCTAGTGTCCAAGGACTTCCTGAGAAACCTATTAATGGCACACTACCATCGAGTGCTTTGCGGATTGACCGTACCGCATTCATCACATATTGTAGTTCACCCTCAGGATCAGGAATACCTATTTTATCAACATCAGCTTTACAAGTAATAGGTCGTTCAAATTTAGGCCCTTCACCGGTTTCAAAATACAAACCTAAGCCCATTGCATCAGGTATAGTTAAAATATCACTGAATAAAATCGCCGCATCTAATGGAAATCGTCTTAATGGCTGTAAAGTTACTTCGGTAGCAAGCTCAGTATTACGACACAGTGCCATGAAATCACCCGCATCTTTGCGCGTTTCTTTATATTCTGGTAAATAACGACCTGCTTGACGCATCATCCATACAGGGGTGTAATCAACAGGTTGACGTAATAAGGCGCGTAAATACGTGTCGTTTTTCAATTCAGTCATTAAAATGCATCCAAAAAAAATAATGCGCGCATTCTACCACCGCGCTATTTATTGATCTATGTTCTATGTCAAATTGTTATGATGCAAAATATATAAAAGTACTCCCTACAGAAGATAGATAATTAACTATTCACTAAAATAAAATAAATTTTTGTTAACTTTTTTTTAATGACTGTTTTGCGATAAAACCCGCACATTGCTCAATATATAACCAACCTGATATATAGATAAATTTCAATGAATTCAGCAACCTCAGAAGGCATCTTAATTTTAGTGCTTTTTTAATACTCATTAACATTGTGCTAACAAGCCGTTATACGAAAAAACTCGTGGTATAAATGCTCTAATAAAGTTGTTGCATGGCAATAATCCCTTTGCTATAAATTGTCCCGCGCTAACGGAAAACAATAATAATAAAAAAACAAAAATTAATAAGAAGCTAGTAAAACTAGACCATACAGCGAGCATTTCAAGCCTTACTTCGGTAAGGCTTTTTTATTGCCTGAAATAATGTGTTAACATTAACGGACGTTAATATACAAGGGACACAGGCAATATCATGGATTTTATTCATTATTTGAAATTAATCAAAATTGACCAAAATATACGTTTAAAGCACCCCCAAGGAACCCCCAGTTGTTACTTTAAAAGTGGGGAGCATTTAAATGGCTAAACGATTCAATTTCACAATTGCCGCAATAAACAATATAGAAATACCTGAACAAGGTCGTATTGAATATCGAGATACTAAAGTTCCTGAGCTAACGGTACGAGTTACTTCTGCTGGCTCAAAGTCATTTTCAGTAGCTAAAAAAGTTGCAGGCAAAAATATTCGAGTCACGTTAGGAAAGTTCCCTGCAAACACAATCGAACAAGCTAGAAAAAAAGCACGAGAAAACTTACTACTATTAGAGAACGGCATTAACCCGATAGAAAAGAAACGTGAAGAGGTTATTCAAAATTTATCTGTTGTTGATCTTTATGAACAATACGAAGAAAACTTTAAAGCAAGAATAAAGGTAGGTGAACGTAGACAAAAATCATTAGATGACTTTAGAGTTCTGTAAATAACTGCACTAAGCATAACAACAATTAAACTGCTAGTTGTTAAAAAACATTGAAAAGTATAAACTGAATCGATTGAATTTACATTTATGGATGATGTTTTTAATGCTTTTATGGTTACGCTGTACGTTTCTTTTACTGTCTTTTTTTCTTTCCTTTCTTTCCTTTCCTACTTTTGCTGAAAAAGTTGAATTAGTAGATAATATTAATCAAACGCCTATTGATGCATGGGCAGGTAAATACTTAACGCCATATCAAAATAAATTATACTTTGTTGCTGACGGTGGGATTTTAGGCGAAGAGCTTTATGCTTATGACCCTAAAACAGGAGGAACATTACTAATCGCAGATATCAATATAGGGGAAGGCAGTAGCGATATTCATGACCTGCTTGTTTTTAATAACAAACTTTATTTCTTTGCGTTTGATGGTAAGCGGTATGGGTTATATCTATATGACGCACAAAATAATTTAAAAAATAAATTGAAAAGCTTTAGTAGTGTCGCAGGGGTAATTGATTACCCTAGTAATATTACAATTTACAAGGATGAGCTGTATTTCACAGTTGAAATATTTGGAGGGGGAATTATACATACATCACTTTATAGTTTCGATAGCGTAGAAGGAAAAGCCATTTTTAAATTTCGATCCGGTTCTGATTTAAATAGTAATTCTCAGCTTTTAGTGGTTGCAGATAAATTGTATATGATTTTACCTTGGGACTATTACGGGGGCATATATGTGTATGATAAGGATACAGATAAAACATCCTTTTTAGACGATGTTGCCGAAAATAACTTCGATGAAGTCATGGGATTCAGGGCATTTACGTCATTATTTACCTACAATGAGAAGTTGTATGTTAATTTTCCCTCTAAAGGTGTTGCTCGCTACGACCCCAAAGTTAATATCATTACTAATGCTACTCAGAACTTAAATGACTTTGAAATAACTGAATTATTAACGATTCAAGATAACAACCTTATACTCAGCCTTGAAAGCACTGAACTAGGGACAGAGCTTTATAGCTATAATCTGGTCACCAATGAATACATCTTAGTTGCCGATATTAATATTGGTGAAAATGACAGCTCTCCGTTGTTTGTGGCTAAACACAATAATAAACTGCTTTTTACAGCCGAAAATGATATTTACGGAAGAGAACTATATAGCTATGATTATGAAAATGGAGAAGTAAACCTTGCTGCTGATATTGTGCCAGAAGTAGAAGGCAGCGATCCAAATAACTTGGTTCTATTAGATGATAAGTTATATTTAACGGCAAATGATGTTAATCAAAAACGTAGCATATTTACCATAAGCCAGGATTTTTCTGAATATAAAGTCATAGAAAATTTTTCTAATTCAGATACGTCTAGTAGCTTGCCATCTTCATTTATTGAGTATAATGAACAACTCTATTTTAGTGCGTATGAAGGTAAAGCTGATAAAAATCAGCTTTACTATTATGATGCAGTAGAAAAACAAGTGGCTAGAGTATCGGATTCAGATATAGTTGAGCCGGGTGTTGAGTACCAAAGCAAACTATACTTTGCTAACAAATCAGGTCGAGGATTAGTTGCCTACAATGACGATACCAAAACTACCATTGTATTAGATAACTATGAACAAGGTTGGCTAATCAAACCTCAATCTTTAACAGTTGCTAATGACAAGCTTTACTTCATTAGTTCTTATAAATATTGGGATCTCACTGAAAATTTTTTTTATGCATACGATGCGAATACAAATACTTTTCAACCTTTACTCATTGATTATAACGGGATGCCAGATTATCTAACTGGGGATATGTCAGGTTTTATCGTTTACCAAAGTAATTTGTATTTCTACCTTGTTAATTATTATTCCCGAAACAAAATGGCTTCTGTTGAACTTTATGAGTTCAATACGGACTTGTCGGAGTTCAATTCAGTTTTTGAAATATCCTATCCCAGCACTAGATCAGAATTTCTAACCCACATAGCAAATAGCTTTTTTGTTGCAGAGGACAGACTATACTTCACTGCGCCGAACGAACAGGCGGAACAGCAATTATTTACATATGATGCTAATACTCAACAAGTAGTTCAAGTAGAGAATGTCCCTGTATCTAGTGCCGCGCCAATAATTAAAGAAAATAAATGGTACTTTCCAACAACAACACAAAATAGTGCAGCATTAAATATTTATGACACACAAACTGAGCAATCAACAATCGTTGAAGTGACGCCTTATATTGCAAGCACTGCATTACCTTATGACCTAACAATCTACAATAACAAACTGTATTTTAAAGTTGCGGATAATGGCATTATCTCACTGTATGATTATGACTTTAGCACACAAGAGATATCTTTAACTCTCGATGTAAGTACTGATAAGCCGGTAAACCACTTACATCACCTTTCTAAAATGAAGGTTTATAAAAATAAACTCTATTTCTCCGGCTTATTAAAAAATCACGGTTATGAGCTATTTAGCTTGCATTCTAACCATATTCCTGAAGGTACAATCGACATTATTGGCTCTGCCTTTGAGCATCAAACTATAACGGTAGTTAGCAGTATTGAAGATGCCGATGGTAAAGGTGAAATGAGTTATCAATGGTATAGAGACAATATAGCTATTGATGGTGAAACTAATAATAGCTATATAATCACATCAGACGATATAGCTAAGTCGATTACGGTAGTAGGCAGTTATTATGATGGTGAAGGTACTTTTGAACAAGTAACGAGTAACCCAGTTACCCCGACTAAAGCAAGTAGCCCTCAAGAAGAAAATCAAAAATCATCGTCAGGAGGTAGCTTTGGGTTTATTCTTTTTATCTTGTTTTTCATATACACATACAAGCAAAGAGCAATATTGAAATGCCTTTTATTACGAATAACGGATCTTGTGATCAAGTCAAGATTAGTTTTTAAGTATAGCTCTATGGCACATAAGTTATAAATGTAAATCTGTATGAATTAGAGTTACTCAGTGTATACATAGCCTCTACTCGTTCGGCCATATTTTGTGCAAAATATTGATTTTAATGTTTTTTAATTTCATTACTTTTAATAAGCTGTTAGTTAGTTTTTATATTTAACAGCTTATTAGAATTACTACTTAAAAGTCCCCCATACCCCCCTAAGAAATAAAAATAAAATTTAAACCTTTAAATACAAAGATTTACAAACCAATAACACATTGCTTCGGTAAGGCTTTTTTATTGCCTGACGTTCAATTATTCATTTTAATTTCTTATGTGAATTGATATATTGTTTTTATACTGTTAAAACAATATATTAACCAAACAAAGGATTGTGTTGTGAATTATTTTTTAGCTTTTGCTTTATGTTTATTAAGCTGCTTCCCTGCTCTCTCAGATCAATTAAAATTTAAATCCACTCAAAAAGATAAAGTACACCCCAATGAGCAATATATCGTTACATTAGAAGCGCCAAGCTTCTATCAGCAACTTAAAATGAATCAAAAAACTAACCAGCGAATTAAAAACAAATCACACATTAAGCAAGTCAAGGCTAACATCGTATCACAGCAAAAAGTTCTAATAGGCGATATACAGAATAAATTTAAGGGTAAAGTATCAGTAAATAAACAATTTGATAAATTGATTAATGCTGTTGTTATCAGCGCTTCTCCATCACAAATACATAAAATTTCATCGATGAGCTCAGTTAAGAGAGTCAACAGAGTTATTCAACATAAAATAACTTCGGCTTCCAATGTAACTAATATTGATCTAATTAAGGCTGATCAAGTTTGGTCCATTGAAAAAAACGGTGAAAAAATTACAGGGAAAAATATATCTGTTGGCGTATTAGACACTGGCATTGATTATACACACCCAGATTTAGGTGGTTGCTTCGGCGCGGGGTGTAAAGTTTATGGTGGCTATGATTTTATTGAAGGTGATAATGATCCTTTTGATAATGAAAGTCATGGTACTCATGTTGCGGGAATTATTGCTGCAAATGGAGAGTTAAAAGGTGTTGCGCCTGATGCGCGATTGCTGGCTGTTAAAGTGTGTGATGATTTTGGTATATGTGATAATTCTCATGTTATTGCAGGTCTTGAATATGCATTAGATCCTGACGGCGATCCTGCTACAGCGGATAGTGTTAATATTATCAATATGAGTTTGGGCTCCATTCAACATGATGAAGCACTGATTGAAGCTGTAAATAGTGCTGTTGAACAAGGTGTTGTTGTGGTTGTGTCAGCAGGAAACGATGGCTCTACACATAATGTAATCGGCTCTCCTGCTGATGCTGAAAAAGCAATCACAGTTGCCGCAAGTGTTGACAATCAAAATATTGCTGACTTTAGCTCAAGAGGCCTCCCTTCGTCAGGTATTGCTATATTAAAACCAGAGATAGCTGCTCCGGGGGTGTCAATAAACTCAACTTTACCGCATGGTGAATATGGCGAACTAAGTGGCACCAGTATGGCATCACCTATGGTGGCTGGTGTTATAGCCTTAATGAAACAATATTCGCCGCATCAAACACCAGCTCAAATTAAAGCATCATTAGTCTCAACAGCTTCACCAATAGTCAATGATTTACTAGCAGAAGGAAGTGGCTTGATAAATGCTTTGTCAGCAATAAATTTACCGATCGTTATTGATACGCCTATCATTTCATTCGGAGATAGTGATTTTTCTCAATATTTATATGAAGTCACAGCCCCGTTAGTTATTAGTAACCCAAACTCAGAAGAAGTTAGTTTTCCAATACACATTACTGAATCAGCACATCCATCCATAAGTTATCAAAGCGCTAAATCATCGATTACTTTAGCCGCAGGTGAAACTTTATCAATAGATTTAAGTATGAGCGTAAATATGAATGAATTACCTATATCGCAAGACTCGCCTGTCTATCAATCAGCAATTAACTTCAAAATTAGCGACAAAATTTATAATGTGCCCATTGTTTTTTTTCATCGCTCATATATCAATATAAATTTTATTAATTATCCTCAAAACTATTCTGATCTTATTATCCTAAATGAAGATGAAACTCACATTTATGATACCCAAATATGGTCGCCCTATAGCTTATCCGGACAAACAAAGCGCGTTTTTGTGCCTCCTGGAAATTATAAATTGATCGATTCTGCTAAAAATTCAGGCACTAATCCATTAAGAGAGACTACATTTCTTTTTTATCCCGATATTGTGCTTGAAAATTCTTACACAATAGATGTATCTGTTGAGCAAGCCACAACCAAGCTTCATTTTAACGTTGAAAATTTCAAGGGTAAAAAAATAAGTGGTGAGCGTGGTATGTCTAAAGACAGCCAAAAAGGCGTTAGTTTATCTATGTTTAATAAATCCACAGGGAAGTTTATTAAGAATAATTTTCTAAGCTTTGAGTTAGAAGCTGAGCAAGAAGCAACCTTCAGCTTTAATAGTATTCCTGATGGCTATACTTTTCATTTATTTTCAGAAAACAATAATGAACAAGCGACAGAGCACCACTCTTTCTCTTATAAATTCGATAGTCCTATAACGCAAGAACCATATGTTGAAATTAAAAAGGATGATTATAAAAAAATAAAACTTAATTATGCACAGCCTCCATTGTTAACAGAACCATTTTTAGATGCATTTGTTTATTCCCGTTGGAATATAAATGAACCAACTGAAGATAGCTTTGGGGAGTACTTCTCTTTTAATAATATTGAACAAGGGCGAACTTATTATTCAACAGGTTTAGGTGAGAACTTCAAATATTCTTACTTCAATGACCGTATAAATAATAAAGAATGGCATAATGAAGATCATATTAAGCTTTATGAAAGTCCTCATTTTAAACTTAATGAAGGCAAGCAATTAGCCATTTATAACTTTTATAATGACCAAGTCATTAAAATATTCGAACCAAGTGAACACTATCAACTTTCTGTTGGCAAATTATTACCGTTTTGGAGCGGTACAGTAAGCAAATTGAATAATGGAAAGTTTGTTTATAATTTCACTGATACCAATAGTAACGCATTCTTCAGAGATTCACATTATAGCTACTGGTTAGATAAAGTTAAAATATACACTAATAATTATGAAGACATTGTTAGTCATAATTATGCGCATTTAAATTTAGGAGCTATTACGCAATATATTACTCTTCCAATACAATCTGGGAAAGTTCAAACAGAAATTAGTTTTAATGGTTATATTATTGAAGATAGAACAAGTAATATTTCAACTGAACTAACCTTTGATTTAAATAATGAAAAATTTAGCCCGCCTGTAATACGAGATTTACAGATAATTACGGCTAATCATTTAACTCATCAATTGCAATGTAGAAAGGGCAGTATCTCTATTGAATTTGATGAAACTATAGTTGCTGAAAACATTCAACTATTTATTAAATCCTCAGATAACGGTGAGTGGCAGCAGCCTCCAATAATGGTACAAGACAAAAATGCAATTGTTAATCTTTCAGATATTTTACCCGGCTTTTATGATTTAACCTTTCATGTGCAAAATAGCGAAGAAAGTAGCTTGTCATATACTGCAGAACCAGCATTTCATGTTAGTAATAGTACATTAGATACCAATGATTGTGATGGAGATGGTGTTAATAATATTAACGATGATTTTCCATTTGATCCTAATGAATCAGTCGACACTGATAACGATGGCATAGGTAATAATGCAGATTCTGATGATGATGGCGATGGCGTTTCAGATAGTACTGACGCCTACCCATTAGATGCATCACGTAGTGATAACTCAAACACTAAAAACAATAACTTACCCAAGAGCTCTGACGACTCTGGTGGTGGTAGTATGTATGTTTTATTGCTATTGATCTTTACCAGCCGAATAGTGAGGTTGAAGAACAAATATGAGGATATTTACAAGAGTCTAACGCGTAAAATTCGTTACATATAAAAATAGAAGTTTTAACGACGATACTTTTACTGAATTGAGTTAGATAATAAAGGACTTTTGAAATGAATTATATAAAATCATTTTTAACAATTATTTTTGCGTTAACTACAACATACTTCTTTGATTTGACCCCCTCCACCAACGGAAGTGCAAATTGGAACTTTTACCTTATGTTTATGTGTTGTACTTTTATCTACGGAATTATACTTTCGATGATGTTCGACAAGTTGTATAAATAAGCATTGAACTTCGCTCTCTATTAATGAGTTCTTGATTGGCAGATACTATAAAATTTCGTGTTATTCTACCTGGCAGCGACTGATTTTATGTTGACGATGAAAAGAACGCACAAAAAAACCGACGTGATTCACGTCGGTTTTTTTATGCTTAATAATTACTGTTCAAAGTAAAACCTTGAGCGTTTATTATCATAGTTACCAATTTCATTCATAGTTGCAGCGTCATATAGTCGGCCATTTATCATAGTATAAGTGACACGATCAGATAAACGAATGTCTTGTGTTATATCACCATCAATGACAATCAAGTCAGCAAGTTTACCCTGTGTTAATGAACCTAGGTCTTTGTCTAAACCTAGAGACTTAGCCGGTGCTATTGTCGCGGTGCTTAATGCTTCAATAGGTGACATACCGCCTTGCGCCATCATCCAAATTTCCCAATGCATCGCTAAACCTTCACGCTGACCATGCCCGCCAGCATTCACTAACACACCCAAGTCTTGCATCTCTTTAGCCACTTTAGCGACGTTAAAGTGATTATAGTGATGTAATGGCGCTTTAGTTCTGCGCATTGAGCGCGGTTCTAGTATTTCACTCGGTACGTATTTGCTTAAACGTGGGTGTTTCCATACCTCAGTTGTGTCGTACCAATAGTGCTCGCCAGAAATACCCCCATATGCAACCCCCATCGTTGGTGTATAAGCCATTTCAGAATGCGACCACAATTGTTTAATATCGTCATAAACTTTAGCCGTTGAAATAGAGTGCTCTAACGTTGTGTGACCATCTATCAGCATCGTTAAGTTATGTTGTAAAAGAGAGCCACCTTCAGGCACAACCATCACACCAGCTTCACGCCCTGCTTGAATAAACTGTTGGCGTTGATCACGACGTGGCTGGTTATAACTTTTCACGGAAAAAGCGCCAGCTTTTTGTAAGCGCTCAATGTGGAACTTTGCGTCATCTAAGCTATCAACGTGGGCCGTAGCGCCAGCTGATGTTGCTCCATATAAAATACGTCCTGTTGAAAATAGGCGTGGTGCAACAATTTCACCTGCTTTTTGCATTTCACTTGCAGCAAAAAAGCTGGTTGTATCATTTGAAGGATCATGAATCGTCGTCACCCCTAGTGACAACCCAGCATAGTTCTTCCAGTTTTGTTCAGGAATAATTTGATAGCTTCCTTGAGCACCATGAGCATGGGCATCAATCAATCCTGGTATGATGGATTTACCGGTAATATCAATAACTTTCGCATCTTTTGGAATACTAACGCTTTGTTGATTACCCACTACAATAATTTTATTACCGTCAACAACCACAACACCGTTATCAATCACACCTTTATTGTCCATGGTGACAACCTTACCCCCAACAAAAGCAATTTTACCTGTCGGTTTATCGATTGTATGTTCATAACTTAATGAAGTAATACGAGGTTTAACGTCAGATTTTTTTGCGTCATCTTTAGCAAAATCAAACAAGTTTGAAACGTCTGCCTGATATAAATCTGGGCCTAAGGTCCAATATAAAGCTGCAGAATTTCCGTGCCAATTAATGCCTTCACCTGCTCGCACCGATAATTGTTTTACCGGAAAGTTTTTAGCACTTGGCCCTGTATCAATAACCGAACCGCGCTCAACAAATGGTGTAACAAACACTTTAAAACGTTCTGCAAATGCTAAATGTTTGCCATTTGGCGCAACGCGATATTCAGTGGCAAACTTACCTTGATATAAGGCTTGTTCATGTTGACCATCTAAATCTATTTTAAATAATTGCGTTTTCTTGCCACCCCGAGTTAAATAAATACGGTCATTTTTAGCACCGAAATGTGGCGCAGAACCTGACTCGGTAATTAAAACCGGTTTACCACCTTTTGCCAATACTTGATAGACACCTGTTTTTAAGCCCCATTTAGGATCTAATATTCCGCCGCCTCGTACTTTTCGATAAACAACGGTTTTTCCGTCTGGCGAAAAGCTCGGCTCGATATATTTACCTGGCTCCTTAATCAGTGATTTACCTTTGCCACCGCGACTTGAAGTTACCATCACCTGACCAAGTGACTTATCATCCCACGTCGTATAAACAATCTTTTTACCATCGCGTGAAAAACTTGGATTTAATTCACGATAATCGCGTTGTTTTGTCAAACGCTTCGCTTTACCGCTCACTTTGCCATCACGCATTTTTTGGGTATATAAATAACCCATTGACTCAAACACAACTTGTTTGCCATTTGGCGACACTTCAACATCCCGGATCATTTTCGTATTAAAGGTGTCTTGATCTAAGTCTTGTTGAAAACGTAATGCGGTTTGAATTTTCTTTTGAGTGTTTACCTCAAACGGTATCACTTTAACTTGGCCGTTCTCAGTATTTAATCGATTGATATGCCCGCCAGACCAAAAAATTAATGTTTTGTTGTCTGGCAACCATGCCATATCTGGATACACACCATGTATAGCCCAGGTTTCTTGCATATCACGATCAAGGTTTTCATATGCGAGTATTTTTTCACCGCTATTTAGGTCGTAGAGATAAAGGTTAGACTGAAAGTCATCGCGACTCACAAACGCTAAAGTATTTCCATCTGGAGAAGGTACAGGACGAATAGCCCCACCTTTGCCTGAAATAATCGTTTTAATTTTCCCTGTGGCTAATTCAAAACGTTTAATGCGATAAATACCTGATTCTGAATCTTTACTGTATTCAAAATATTTACCTGGCGTTGCATCTTGAGAAAAATACACATAACGGCCATCAGGTGAAAACGCTGGCTCACCTAAGTCTTTTTGTTCATTCGGGCGTTTAGTTAACATTACACCACTTCCGCCTGACTTGTGGTACAGCCATACTTCACCTGCGCCTAGTGAACGTCTGCCAGTATAATGCTTACGACCAACAAGGTAATCTCCATCAGGTGACCAAGCTGGGCTGTTTAGCAATCGAAATGATTCTTTCGTAACGGGTTTAGCATCACTACCGTCTGCATTCATCACCCATAGGTTATCACCACCGTCTTGATCAGAAGTAAAGGCAATATATTTACCGTCAGGGCTAAAAGTAGGTTGCATTTGCCAAGCAATATCGGTCATTAAAGCCGTTGCTTTGCCGCCGGAAATTGGCATGGTATAAATATCACCTAACAAATCAAAAACAATTGTCTTTCCGTCAGGGCTTACATCAACATTCATCCAAGTTCCTTGGCTTACATTGATATTAGCGGTAGTAAATTCACCTTGAGGTTCGTTCACCGACCATTTTTTATCTTTATCAGCAGATAACTTTTCGTCAGCAATGCTGCTTGCACTTGCCATTGATAAAGCAAGAGTAAGCGCTGCTGTCGACAACATGTGTAGTGGCTTTTGAGGCATTTGAATATCCTATCGGGTTATCATTATAATTTTTATCACTAAGCAGGCGCGATTCAACACACAGCTGTCTTTAGCGTTTAACAGTTATAGTAAACACTAAAGCATAGATGTATACAAAATTTCAATGTGGTTGAGATAGACGAGAATAATTTTACGGTAAACGCCTAATAGCTATAGATATAAACGTTAATTATTTTTGGTAGCCCCAGCGAGGCATGATGTTTTGAGAAATATTTAAATGGTCAAGCAATCTGCCAACCATAAAATCAACTAAATCATTAATAGATTGAGGATTATGATAAAAGCCAGGAGCCGCCGGCATAATAGTGACGCCCATTTGTGAAAGTGTCAGCATATTCTGCAAATGTATGGTCGAAAATGGTGTTTCTCTTGGTACTAAAATCAGCTGTCCACGTTCCTTTATCACCACATCAGCGGCACGTTCGATTAAGTTATCACTCATGCCTTGGCTAATAGCAGCTAATGTACCGGTTGAACATGGGCAAACTACCATGGTTTTAGGCGCCGCAGAGCCAGAGGCTACCGGTGAAAACCACTGTTCTTTACCAAAAACGGTAATTTGTTCTGCTTTTGCATCAAAATGTGACGTTAACAATGAGGTAGCCGCATCTGGTGCCGCCGGCAGTTTTAATGACACTTCTGTATCAAGCACTACGCGTGCAGCGCTCGATACCAACAAGTAGATTTGATAATTCGTTGCAACAAGACATTCAATTAACCTTAACGCATACGGTGAGCCAGAAGCGCCAGTGATCGCTAACGTGATTTTTCCTGTAAAGTTGCTCATCATTACCTCAATTATTTAGTTGCTAATGCAGTTAACAAGTGCTCGTGAATTCCACCGAAACCACCATTACTCATGACCACAATCGTATCACCAACCTGTGCATGATCAATAATTGCAGCAGTAAAACGCGATAAGTCATTATCAACAATACACGGCTGTTGGCAATCTTGAATGAGCTTATCTACTGACCAAGTTATTTTATCACCCTGATAAACAAATGACAGATCGGCTGTTGAGAGTGACTTTGCTAAGGTATCTTTATGCACACCTGACTTCATGGTATTCGATCTTGGCTCTAACACAGCAAGAATTCGTCCTTCCCCAACATTTGCTCTTACAGCACTTAATGTTTTTTCAATTGCAGTGGGGTGATGGGCAAAGTCATCAAATACTTTTATCTGATTTATCTCACCGCGTAACTCTAAACGACGTTTCGTATTAACAAATTCGGAGAGGGCTTCTATCGCAACTTTAGTTGGTACTCCCGCATGGCGTGCAGCAGCGATCGCCATTAAGCCATTATCAATATTAAAATCGCCAATTAAAGACCAATTAACCGTACCTTGAATATCATCTTTAAAACGGACTATAAATTGACTACCGTCTGGCGTGAGTTTTTCAGCATGCCAGCCCAAGTGTTGTTTAACATCATCAACACTAAATTCTGTTGGTGTCCAACACCCCATTGAAAGTGTTTCTTCAATAGCACTGTCATTTGCAGGAGCAAGTACCAAACCATTACTTGGTACCATGCGTATTAAGTGATGAAATTGTTTTTGTATATCGCTCAAGTCATTAAAAATATCAGCGTGATCAAATTCCAGATTGTTGATCACTAACGTTCGTGGTCGATAATGAACAAATTTAGATCGTTTATCGAAAAAAGCCGTGTCGTATTCATCAGCTTCAATCACAAAGAAAGGGGAGTTACCCAATCGGGCAGAACAACTAAAGTTTTGCAGTACACCACCAACTAAAAAACCAGGTGTTAGCTTGGCGTATTCTAATATCCACGTAAGCATTGAGCTTGTTGTTGTTTTGCCATGTGTGCCTGAAACTGCCAACACCCAGCGATCTTTTAAAACATTCTCTAACAACCATTGAGGTCCAGAGATATAAGGAATATTGCGGTCAAGAATATGTTCAACCATCTCATTGCCGCGAGACATGGCATTACCTACGATCACCAAATCAGGTTCATCATTTAAATGTTCAACGTGATAGCCTTGTTTTAATTCAATACCTAATGCGGCTAGTTGAGTACTCATCGGCGGATACACATTAGCATCACAACCCGTGACGCGGTGTCCAAGCTGTTTAGCAATTGCAGCAATGCCACCCATAAAAGTACCGCAAATGCCAAGTATATGAAGATGCATATAATTCCTATCTATTTGGGAGCTCAGTAATGGTCTGCAATATACCCGATATCACCACTAAACTCACCTTTAAACTCATCATTAAACCCATTATTAAGTAATGTATTCAGCGCATAAACAACAAAAACCTAATATTTCATTTAATTACAATTGCACTTATTCACTCGGTTTGCCAAAATCATCACAAAGAAACCTAAAGGAATTATTGTGCCTAACCTAGAAGTTCAGTCGTTACATATCTACCCAATAAAATCAGCAGCAGGTATTAGTTTATCGCATGCTTGGGTTGATAATTATGGGTTAAGCTTTGATCGTCGTTTTGTTTTAACCACGTTAGATGGTCAATTTATCACCGCTAGAACGCAACCAACACTGTGTTTAATTAACGTTAATATAACTCCTGAAGGATTAGTATTAACCGCGCCAGACATGCCCGTACTGGAAGTGACGACCGAAAAATTTAGTGAGCAATATCATAACGTAACAGTGTGGAAAGACGACATCGAAGCGCTATACTGCCACCAACATTACGATAAATGGTTTAGTCAATATTTAGGTATACCCTGCCAATTACATTTCTTTGCTGAGCGCTCAACTCGCTTTGTTAAAAACAGAAATAATCAAGTGGCTTTTGCTGATGGTTATCCATTACTAATCGCCACACAAGCAACGTTAGATGATCTTAACCAGCGCTTATCAGATCATCAGGTCAGTATGAGCCAATTTAGACCAAACATAGTCGTAAAAAATAGTGATATATTTGCCGAAGATACATGGAAACATATCCGTATTGGTGAAGTTGAATTTGAAATCACCAAACCTTGCAGTCGCTGTATATTTACCACAGTTAACCCAAACACTGGTGAAAAGCACAGCAAGCAAGAACCGTTAAACACCTTAAAGCAATACCGCCAAATGGAAAATGGCGACGTTATTTTCGGACAAAATATGGTGGCGCTAAATAAAGGGGTTATTCGCCAAGGTGACAATATAACGATAATTAAACAACAAGATGCACCAGTATACTGTAAACCATCAAAAACAAAGAAAAGTATTCCCGAAGCCGATCCTGAAAAAACAGCACGAACTCAGCCTACAAAAGTTGTGCCTAAAAAAGTAACTCTACAGTTTGAGTCTTGGGATACTTCCCATAAAGGAAACACCCAAGAACCAGTTTTAGATCAAGGAGAAGCCGCAGGGCTGATATTACCGTACTCTTGCCGAGGTGGTATGTGTGGTCGTTGTAAAATAAAACTTAAAAGTGGTGAGGTAAAGCAGTTAGCTGATGATGGCTTAACTGACGAAGAAAAACAACAAGGTTATATATTAGCATGTAGCGCTATCCCACTATCTGACTTAGTGTTAAGTTCACAATAATATGACACTGCTACTTAATTGCGACATCGGTGAAAAAGTACATCACAACGATGCGTTGTTGATGCCATATATAGACCAAGCGAGCATAGCCTGCGGTTTGCATGCATCTGATCCCCAAACTATCGATCACACCATTAAACTCGCCATAAAAAACAAGGTTTGCATTGGTGCTCACCCCAGTTACCCAGATAAAGAAAACTTTGGCAGGAAAACCATGGTGTTACCCCAAAGTTCACTTGAAGCGATATTACATTATCAATTAGCCGCATTTGCGCAATTATGTAAAATTAACGGTGGTCAACTACGCTATGTAAAACCACATGGCGCTTTGTACAATGATATGATGAAAGATCTCGATATTTTTACTGTGATTTGCCAAGTAATAAACAATATGTTTATCGATGTGTCACTCATGGTACAGGCAATTCCTGAAATGAATAAATTCCAACAGATTGCGGCACAATACAATATCAACTTAATAACCGAAGCTTTTGCAGATAGAAACTACCAAGATAATGGCTTGTTAGTCCCGCGTACACATACAAATGCAACAATACATGATACGAATCAAATTCAGCAAAATATTGCGCAATTCCTAAAAACAGGAAAGCTATTGTCAGTGTCAGGTCAAACGTTACCGCTAACTGTAGATAGTTTGTGTATTCATGGTGATAACCAACACGCGGTTACCCTCGTCAAACAATTAAGACAACTACTCAATGAACACCGCTGAGCAAGTCGAAATTTCAGCTATCGCTGAAGATGCTGTACTCGTTGAATGGCAAGAAACTATTTCACCCACCATTCAACAGGCAATTTCGCATTTGAAAATTTCATTAAACGCTGCACTTTCGCATAAAGTAATTGAGATGGTGTCGAGCTATAATAGCTTGCTCATTTATTATCGCTTTGATTTGATTACCTACTCGCAATTACTTGAAACCATCATTGAGCACACTGCCAATTCTACGGTATCGCGTGACGATACCAGCAACACGCCGGAACTCAATATTCCAGTATATTACCATGGTGTCGATTTAGACCATGTGGCAAACCAATTATCGCTAAGTGTAAAAGAAGTGATTGATCACCATAGTACCAATAGCTATATTGCATACGCTCATGGTTTCACACCTGGGTTTTGCTATTTAGCATCACTAGTAAAGCAACTGCAATTACCAAGGCGTGATACGCCTCGCACTAACGTACCCAAAGGCGCAGTGGCTATTGCAGGGCAACAAACCGCCGTGTACCCAAATATTAGCCCTGGTGGGTGGCATATCATCGGTTACACACCTTTGCCAATGTATACAACACAAAGCCAAGTATTTGAACCAGCCATTAATTTAGGCCAAGTGGTTCGTTTTACCGCTATTTCGAAAGAAAAATTTATTGCCTTAGGCGGTAACCTTGAAGAGATTAGTCGCTTATGATCACTGTCGAAAAGTGTACTAAAAACATTTCTATACAAGATTTAGGTCGTCCATCAGCCCAGCATTTAGGGTTTAGCACATCAGGTGCCGCAGATGAATATAGTTTTTTGCTTGCTAATTTACTGCTCGAAAATCAAGCTAACACTCCAGCCTTTGAAATATTTCTAGGTAATGTTACGTTCAAATTCAATCAGCCTTGCACCATTATGTTAACCGGAGCAGATTGCCATTCTCTCCTTAACAATCGCAACGTAGAAAATAACCAACTACTACTCATGGAAAAAGGCGATGTATTACAATTACGAACACCGAGAAATATGCTTTATACTTACCTTAGCGTTCAAGGTGGATTTGATTGCAATAACTGGCTAGGAAGTGCAAGTTACACACATAACGAACATCATATAAACGGGCATATACCCCCCATTTATCAAGGTCAAGCATTTACTTTATCAGCAAATACAGGCTCGAAAAGTAAACATGAAAATGTTATCAGTAATACCCCAAAACAAGATAGAAACCTTTTCCATCAATCACAAAAAGATAAATTAACTCTTAGGTTTATTCCAAGTAATTTATTTAATGCATGGACAAAAACACATCAACATACATTTTTGACTCAAACATACCAGGTCTCAACACTCAGTGATAAAATGGGTTATCGTCTTACAGGTGAGCCACTTGAGGTATCCTTAGAAACAGAATTATCAAAGCCTGTAACATTAGGCACCATTCAATTGCCCCCTGATGGCCAACCGATCATTTTAATGAAAGCACGGCAAACAATCGGCGGTTACCCGGTACTTGGTGTGGTGATATATACCGATGTTATTCGATTGAGTCAGAAACGTCCTGGTGAACAAGTAAATTTTAACATGACACCGCTTAGTCAAGCACAAGCACAATTGCTTTCATTTAGAAAACGTATGGGGTTAACGTGAAACTAAGCACTATTGAACTAGGGCCTGTTGATCTTTCGCGTTTAATTCAAACAAAATTTAATATCAAAAGATCAACAGACTCTATATCAAACCTACAAATGAATACCTCAGGTACAAAATAGTTGATGAATTATCAATGCTATCACTTTAGAATAGCCGCGGTTTTTCTTGCTTGTTTCTATAAGGTTTCTTTGTGATATTAATGATCGACAATTACGATTCGTTTACCTTTAATCTCGTACATTATTTCGAATCACTCGAGCAACGGGTTTTAGTATTCCGTAATGATGAAATCACCATTGAAGCAATTAAACAGCTTGCGCCCCAGTATATTGTTATATCACCTGGTCCCTGTGATCCTGACAAAGCAGGTATCTCGCTTGCCGTTGTTGAGCACTTCGCAGGCAAAATTCCTATTTTAGGAGTTTGTTTAGGTCATCAATGTATTGCGCAATATTTTGGTGCAAAAATAATCAAAGCTCGCCAAGTTATGCACGGTAAAACGAGTCAAGTTCGTCATCGAGGAAACTCTCTTTTTACCTCGTTAAATCAACCATTGAATGTCACTAGATACCATTCATTAATCGTTGATAAACGCAGCCTACCCGCATCGCTAGCAATAACAGCATGGACAGAAAACGAACAGGGGGAAATTGATGAAATAATGGCACTAACGCATAAAGAACTCGCTCTTACCAGTGTACAATTTCATCCAGAATCAGTGTTAACAGAGCAAGGCCATCAATTATTAAAAAACTTTCTTACTCAACAACCTCTATAATTGTGTTTAAACCCATAAAATTAAACGTTATGCTACTGATGCCGATAGCAAGATGTCACGCTTAAAAATAGATACTCATGAAAATATTTGAAGATAACGAACTCCTTTCACCGATTTACCAAAAAGCAATTGCACTTACTATAGGGAAGGAATATGTCGAGCGTGAGCATAATGCAACTTCGGTTATTGCCAAACAAAACAGTGAACAAGAGAATCGAAGAAGAGAATTATTAGCCGTAGAAGAGCAAGCAAATAAAGACAGACTCATTGAAGAGCACGGGAAAAATCATTTTAAACATCAAATGATGAGCAAATTCTTTACCCAAGTGAACACGCAGGTAAACAGTGCCTTCGATCAAAAAGAAAGCTTATACACCAATCTGTTACAGATAGAAGATGCTGCGCCAGCTATTATGGAAATTTTAGCCGTAAAAGCTGCCTCAGTGAAACGAATATCTCCGCTGGTAGCATCGCTGCCTTGGCTTGCTGATGAACTTATCAAACTCGTTAACAAACCACAGTATAGAAAGCGCGCAGATGTTCAAGTGAGCGATGCTAATTTAGCCTTAACGTACATCGGTTTAGAAAACCTAAAATTAGTCATGCCCACCTTTATGTTAAAACATTGGCTACCAACAAGTACCTCTCCTTTTGGTGCAATGAAAAGAAAACTATGGAACGATTCACTCACAATCGCGCTTGCTACACAAGCACTGGCAAAGCTCCATAAATTAGACACTTTTACTGCCTTTTCAGCAGCCATGTTTAGTAATATAGGCTTACTTGCTGTTACGCGAAGTTATATTCAAACCTACAATGATTTACACAAAGAAGAAGTAAAAAAAGCGTTTGATAATAAAGATAAACGTTTACATGATGTATTAGTTGAATTTGATTTATCACCTGAATTAATGCATCAACAACTGACCACAAGAAGTGCAGCAGTTAGTGCTGATTTAGTGGAGTTAATGCGCTTTGACCGCTTAATGATCACTGAGCCTATTTTTGATCTTGCCTATACCAATAACTTACAGACAATGACACCCATCGCACAGCTTATTGTTAAAGCCAAGGCGTATGTGATGTACCGAAATTTAGCAGCCGATGAAATGCTCTCTACAGAACAAGCTAAAACATTACTCAGTAGCGTAAAATTGACTAAGGCAGAAATAGCACTACTGAAAAAATCAGATATTGATCATATTAAACTGACCTTTGATCACACCTAAAGCCAACTTCTTTTAACGTTCCAGGTGACATGCCTCTTTAATGTTACCTTGACGCTTTATACACACCAAAAGAGTTATACAAGATGCTATAACATTGTGGTCAAATGCGACAAAAATCTGAAAAAATGTCGACAACATTGCGATAAAATTAGCATTTATTTTTGAGTATTTATGAAATGTAAACTTCTATTAACGTATCAAGAAATGCTCAAATACACTCAAGCTCTATCAAATTTATAGAATCGATTTATCAATTATAGTTATGCAATATAATTGAATAAAAAACATAAACCCCTTGATTTACAAGGCTTTCAAGCACATTCAAACAAGACAACTATCTTTTTATCTGTCATAATGCCGTTGGTATGTTTACCTTTGACGTATCTATTTCACACAATATTTACGCTCAGCATAGCAAGTATTTTCGTGTACAAAGTTTATACTGCAAAGTTAAACACACAAACGTAATTTAACGACTAAAATAGCATTAGCTGATATTAGTATTAAACAAATAAGTTAGCATTCCGAATTTAAGGAGTAGACAATGAGTAATCACCCACCAGTTAGCCGTGAATTATTTGATGAAGTTATGGTACCTAATTATTCTCCATCAGCAGTAATTCCTGTACGAGGCGAAGGTTCTCGCGTTTGGGACCAACAAGGTAAAGAGTATATCGATTTTGCCGGCGGCATCGCAGTTAACTGTTTAGGACATTGTCACCCAGCGCTAGTAGGCGCTTTAAAAGAACAAGGTGAAAAACTTTGGCATCTTTCAAATGTAATGACCAACGAGCCTGCTCTACGTCTAGCGAAAAAACTTGTCGATAATACCTTTGCTGAAAAAGTATATTTCGCCAATTCTGGCGCAGAATCTAATGAAGCAGCTTTAAAACTTGCACGTCGCTGGGCACTTGAAGTGCATGGCGAGCACAAAACACAAATTATCGCATTCAAACAAGGCTTTCATGGCCGAACGTTTTTTACAGTAACCGTTGGTGGTCAAGCAGCATACTCAGACGGCTTTGGACCAAAGCCGGGTGATGTAGTACATGCCGAATATAACAACTTAGAAAGTGTTAAAGCACTAATCTCAGAAAAAACCTGTGCTATCGTTATGGAACCTTTGCAAGGTGAAGGTGGCATTATTTCGCCAACAGACGAGTTTGTGAAAGGTGTTCGTGAATTATGTGATCAACACAATGCACTACTCGTGTTTGATGAAGTACAAACTGGTATCGGCAGAACAGGCGATCTTTACGCATATATGGGCCTTGGCGTAACACCTGATATTTTAACCACAGCCAAAGCCCTTGGCGGTGGCTTTCCAATTGGTGCAATGCTTACGACTACTGAAATAGCAAAACACTTAAAAATAGGTACACACGGCAGTACGTATGGTGGTAACCCATTAGCATGTGCTGTTGCTGAAGCAGCGTTCGATACAGTGAAAGATTCAGCAGTACTTGCTGGCGTAAGTCAAAAAGCTGCAATTTATAACGAAGGCTTAAATGCCATCAATGATAAATACCACGTATTCAAAGAAATTCGCGGAAAAGGTTTGTTAATCGGTGGAGTATTGTCTGATGACTACCAAGGTAAAGCAAAAGATTTTCTTATTGCTGCCATGGAAGAAGGCGTAATGACTCTTGTTGCCGGCGCTAGTGTCGTTCGTTTCGCACCTTCATTAGTGATCCCTGATGAAGATATCCAAGAAGGCTTAGCTCGATTTGAGCGTGCTGTAGCAAAAGTCGTTAACGCATAGCTTAATGAGCCTCTTTTCAGAGGCTCTATTTATCTTGAGAAGTAGATATGATCATTATTCGCCCTATTCGACAAAACGACTACGATGCGCTGCATAAAATTGCCGTAGAGTCAGGTCATGGTTTTACCTCACTACCGGTCAATGAAGAGCTACTTTCGCAACGCATTGCACACTCTGAAGCTTCTTTCCATCGTGACGTTTCATCCCCTGGCAATGAAGGCTACCTTTTTGTCATGGAAGATACCGACACTGGAGAAGTTGTCGGAACAAGTGGTATAGAAGCAGCCGTTGGTCTAGATGATGCTTTTTATCATTATCATGTTGGTAAAGTGGTTCACAGCTCTAGAGAGCTGAATGTATATAACACTGTTGACACCTTATCGCTTTGTAATGACTATACGGGGGCAACTGAAATATGCACCCTATTCTTATCAGAAAGTCATCGAAAAAATAGCAATGGCCGTTTTTTGTCGCGAATGCGCTTTTTGTTTATCGCAGAACACTTAGAGCGCTTTTCAGATACAGTTATCGCTGAAATGCGAGGCGTTTCTGATGATGAAGGTCGTTCTCCTTTTTGGAATTGGTTAGAAGAACACTTCTTTTCAATGGATTTCCCAACCGCTGATTATTTAACAGGCATTGGGAAGAAAGAATTTATTGCTGAATTAATGCCTAAATACCCTATTTATGTCAATTTACTCAGTAAAGAAGCGCAACAAGTTATCGATAAAGTACACGATAAAACAGTACCAGCATTAAGATTACTTGAAGCAGAAGGTTTTAGCCGACGTGGCTACGTTGATATTTTCGATGCCGGTCCTACCGTTGAAGCTAAAACGAGAGATATACGCTCAGTTAATGAAAGCCAACGCTGCCAAGTTATCGTTGGTGATGTTGATAGCAGTGATAACTACATTTTATGTAACAACAAAATTGCTGACTTTAGAGCTGTACAAGCACCGATACTAATGCGAGAAACCGCTCATCAAGCAGTAATTACTCCACAAGTAGCTGAAAGCTTACATGTTTCGGATGGTGACTGGATCAGAGTGATAAAAAATTAACAGCACCATTCGCATTCAACAAAATACACGCAACAGTCGTGATGAGGAAAAACAATGACGCACCCAATACAATTTATCGATGGCCAATGGCTTGAAGGTCAAGGCTCAGCTTTTAACTCTGTTAACCCTGCAAACAACACTGAAATATGGCAAGGGAATGCGGCAAGTGAACAACAAGTTGAACAAGCTATCAAAGCAGCACGTAATGCATTTACTCCATGGTCTTCTAAATCGGTAGAATCACGCATTGCCTTAACTGAAAAGTTTGCTCAGTTATTAACTGACAACAAAGAAACATTAGCAACAACTATCGCACAAGAAACAGGAAAGCCACTCTGGGAAACAAGAACCGAAGTAGGTGCAATGGTTGGTAAAATCGCCATTTCAATTAAAGCGTTCCATGACAGAACAGGAACCGTTGAAAACCCAATGCCTGGAGCCAAAGCGTTTATTCGTCATAAACCTCATGGCGTAGTTGCTGTTTTTGGTCCTTATAACTTCCCAGGCCATTTACCAAATGGCCATATCGTGCCTGCATTAATAGCCGGA
Source organism: Thalassotalea sp. 1_MG-2023 (assembly GCF_030546745.1). Taxonomy (GTDB): domain Bacteria; phylum Pseudomonadota; class Gammaproteobacteria; order Enterobacterales; family Alteromonadaceae; genus Thalassotalea_C. The sequence continues at coordinate 274,619 of NZ_JAUOPD010000002.1, read as the reverse complement.
AATACCATTGTATTTAAACCTAGTGAATTAACGCCGTTAACGGCAGAAGTCACCTTAAAATTATGGCAAGAAGCTGGACTTCCTGAGGGTGTACTTAATATGGTGCAAGGTGAAGTTTCAACAGGTAAGGCACTGGCGAATCATCCTCAAATTGATGGTCTATTTTTTACTGGCAGCTCAACAACAGGTAAATTATTGCATGAACAATTTGGTGGTCTTCCTGGCAAAATTTTAGCGTTAGAGATGGGCGGCAATAACCCGTTAATCGTGAAAGATGTAAAAAACACTGACGCCGTAGTTCATGACATTTTACAATCAGCTTTTATAAGTGCCGGTCAACGTTGTACTTGTGCACGTCGTCTATTTATTCAATCAGGTGAACAAGGCGATACCATACTTGCCAAACTTATTGAATCAACAAAAGCCATTAGCGTTGGTTATTATGATGATGAACAGCAACCATTTATTGGCTCAATGATTTCTGAAAAAGCCGCTTTAGGATTAGTGAGTGCGCAAGATAAGTTAATCAAGCTTGGTGCCAAATCATTAGTTGAATTAACCCATAAAAAAGCAGGTACCGGGTTTGTAACACCAGGCATTTTAGATGTTACTGGCGTAGATATCCCTGATGAAGAGCATTTTGGTCCTTTATTAAAAGTGTATCGCTATACCGATTTTGATGCTGCTATTGATGAAGGAAATAACACCGCATTTGGTTTATCAGCAGGTTTACTTGCCGACAGTGAAGCAGACTATCAACACTTCTTCTCACGTATAAGAGCCGGTATTGTTAACTGGAACAAACCAATTACAGGTGCTAGTAGCGCCGCACCTTTTGGTGGTATTGGCGACAGTGGTAACCATAGAGCCAGTGCTTATTATGCAGCAGACTATTGCGCATACCCAGTAGCCTCTGTAGAAGCTAACGCCGTATCGTTACCTGAAAATTTATCGCCAGGACTGACCATAAAATAAATACTGATCACGCTTTAATGAAGCCAATAAGGTCTTCATTAAAGCGTATTAATATCTAAATACTAAAAACACATTATTTTTAGCACCCAATACAATGTAGTGAGAAACATCATGAGCGTTGAAGTAAAACAATTATTCGATCATATTTGGCAAAATTATTTACAAGTCACTCCCTCAGCTGAGAAAATTCATCAGTTATTAGGTTCGGGCAGCGATGTAATAAATGATCATGTAGCGTATCGCACCTTTAACCACGAAAAAGTAAACATTGAGAAACTTGCCCAACATTTATTAGCACTTGGCTATAAAGAAGGTGGAGAGTACCATTTTGAAGCCAAAAAATTATACGCAAAACACTTTGAGCATGAAGATGATACGTTGCCAAAAGTGTTTATTAGCGAATTATTAGTGGAAGAATTTTCACCGCAAGCTCAAGCGATTATCAATAAAGTGGTTGACCATATTGATGCATCATTAGTGGCAACACCTGCATTACTTTATTCAGGTAGAAATTGGCCATTAAGCTATGATGAATACCAAACTCTACTCGCAGAAAGTGAATATGCTGCTTGGTTATCAGCATGGGGATATCGCGCAAATCATTTTACAGTTAGCATTAATTATTTAGAAAACTTTGATGACATCGAACAAGTTAACCAATGTTTGAAAGATGCGGGGTACGCCTTGAATGCTTCCGGTGGGGAAATAAAAGGTGGCGCTGATGTTAAATTAGAACAGTCATCCACAATGGCCGATAAAGCTAAGGTTGAGTTTTCTGACCAAGCAATTGAAATTCCATCATGTTTTTACGAGTTTGCCAAACGTTATCCTTTAGCCAATGGTAAATTGTATACCGGGTTTGTTGCCGCGTCAGCCGATAAAATCTTTGAAAGTACCAACTCAAAAAGCTAATACACATAACATCAATGCTGCTCAGTTAGCGTAAACTAACTGAGCTTTTCAGCATAAATTTAGCATATCAACTTACTTACCCTTGTTATTTTTGTGCTTGATGTTGAGCAATATCGGTAATGGAAACTTGTTGTTCACCACGCTCAATCATGTTGATCATCACTTCTGAACGCTTACCGTGCTTTTCAACAAACGCTAAAATATTTTCACCGTTACACGCAATATTTTTAGCGACAAACTTAGCTGAATAACCTGAAGCTTTGATTTGGTTATGCATCACTGCTCGATTTCCATTTGCTGCAGCCATACATAAGCTTGTTTCAATTGAACCATCTGAAGCTGTTAGCTTCTCTGCTTGCGCAGTTGCGGCTACGCCTGCAATCATTAACGCACTTACTAATACTTTTTTAATACACATCATTATTTCCACCCTTTATTACTGACAACACAACACATGTTGTTCGTATATATAGTGGCAATAAAATCAGATAAAGTTGTTTAATCTGGCGTTGAGAATGTAAAAGTTCGTGTCATAACTCTGTCGAAAGTACAAAAAAAATACGCAAGAAAAATACATAACAATCTGTATTTATTATTAAAAACGATGTCGTATATACAATTTGTAAAAAAACACAAAAGATTACATTCATCATGTCAAATAAATTAATTATTCAATAATACCACCGGCAGAAAACTTTCTGCTTACTCGGGAAAACAACTGCAAAATGATGTTAAAGCAATCTTTAATATTTTCATTGCAGCCCTCAGATCAAGCAATACTCGGTATGAACACAGTTGTTTATATAATAGCTCCAACTATCTCGTATACTCTTCATAAAAATTGCATAAACGTACAATTATCTTATTAATACAATGAAAATCAGTGGTGTTTTAGTTGGTAATACGTCAATATGTACCTTAAGGGATAAAATGGATTACCTTCAAAAATTGGAATGCTCGTAAAATCAGCTAAGTTGTTGGCTATACATAACTTTATTTGAGCTGTTTTTTACTTTAAATGCAATTTTTATTATTCATTTTCTATTTGTTTTACTATAGTTAAATATTAAACAGTTGTTTTAGTTGGGAACAACGATACGACCAATTATTTAATTAGCAGTAAAGTAATGGTTTAGGAACATAATATGGATATACAGCTCTTTGAAAATAGTGCACGACGACAAGATACCTCGTTACGGATTGCCGTAGACCGTGTTCACAATAAACTTCAACATTTACAATCAGAAAAACAATTAATTCAATTAGTAACAGAGCTATTATGTGAATTATCAGAATCACGTTTAGCGTTAGCGTTTAAACTTTCTTTTGATGATCAAAGAACTCCTTATTTTGAAAAAATAGCCGCAGCTGAAAGTACACCACTGAGTTCGGTACCTTTAGCCTGTTCGCAGCACCTAGCTATTAATACCGTTACTAAACCTATCTACAAAGCCTATGTCGCAAACTGTCCAACTGTTTTTCATCAATCAGAACTATTAACAGAAATAAACCCTAATGGTGGCGAAAATAAACAGGCGGTAATGTTTCCTGTTCATGACGTAGAAAAACCAATCGCGATGTTTTTTTTATTTGACGCGAAAGCGCCTTATCATATTAATCAAATTGTTCGTTACATCCCGTTATTTAATGCATTGAACCATGTGCGACGTTTACTAAAAGCATCACCTATTAATGCACATAAACTGACCAAACTCGAACAAAGCTTTAAGCAAAATTATTCCTTATTAGAGACACTTTCGCCCAACCCAATTTTAATTCTTAAAAAAGATTTAAGCATCGCCCGAATTAACCCTTCTCTAGAAGCATTATTAGGGTATGACAACAGTCAACTAGTGAATGAACACATTAGTAAAATTATTCCTGAACATCATAAACATCAACACAAGTTAAGAATAGCGCTAAGTTTTCAACATATTGGGCAAGCAAACAAACAACAAATCACCATAAATACGCACGATAATGTTCCGTTAAATTTATCTTGTAGCATTGTCAAAATGATGGAAGCTGGTGAAGTTCGAATTTTAGTGTTGATGCTTGATCAACATGATGATCATTCGGTACAGCAACGTTATGAATTAGAACTAGCACGTTTTAAAGCATTATCTGAGCTTGTACCAATTGGTATTCTTCAAACGGATGAAAATTGGCATACGCGATATGTCAACAATAAATGGCTAGAAACCCTCGGTATTGAACGACAAGATGTTGATAAACTTAACTGGACTCAATTATTTAGTACTGAACAAGCCGAGTCTATTTTAGCCAACTTATATGAATCGTTAAATTGTCACCAAACGTTTGAATTTGAAGGTAGTATTTTCACGAATTATGAAAAAGAATTGTGGATCCATTTTGAAGCCCGACCGCTTTTCGATATGCAAGGTAATTTGTCTGGTTTTATTGCCTCAATTGTCGACAACACTTTTCATCATAATACTGAGGAGCGTTTAAGAGATATAGCCGAAACCGATCATTTGACAAAATTACCCAATAGATTAGCGTTAACCAATAGGCTCGCCAATTCTTTAGAGCGTGTAGAACGTCGTGGCGCAATGGCAATGTTAAGTTTAGATCTTGACGGTTTTAAAAACGTTAACGACACCATGGGTCACGATGCTGGCGATAAATTATTAATTCTGGTCGCCAATAGAATTTTAAAAGTGTTACGTAAGGAAGATTTTCTCGCTAGATTAGGCGGCGATGAATTTATTGTGTTACTCGAACAGTTAGCTGACTCTGAAGTGGCTTCGGCTGTCGCTAATAAAGTATTAAGTGCCATTAATAAACCTTTCATTATTGATTCTGAAGAAGTCTTTATCTCATCAAGCATTGGTATTTGTTTCGCTGTAGCAGGGCAAAAAACAACGAGCACCCAACTGATGAAGCAAGCGGATATTGCCATGTATCATGCAAAAGATATGGGGCGAAATACCATACAATATTATTCATCAAATTTAGATAAAATTTCTCGCGACCGTTTAGAGCTAGGTAATAGCTTACACAAAGCTGTTAGCCAGAAAGAATTTGAATTGTTTTATCAACTTCAAATTAATAATGCAGAGCAAAGCATTATTGGGCTTGAAGCCCTACTCAGATGGCGAAAAAACGGCGAAATGATTGTTGGTCCTGATCAATTTATTCCGTTATTAGAAGAAATTGGTTTAATAATTCCCGTTGGAAGGTTTGTTATTAAACAAGCATTAGCACAACTTGCTAGTTGGATTTCAGCAGGAAAACTAACCAAAAATGTGGCTATGGCGGTTAATTTAAGCCCAAAACAATTCCGAGATTCAGACTTAATTAAATATATCTTAAAATGTATTGATGACAATAACTTACAAGGGCATAATCTGGTTCTTGAAGTGACAGAAACAACCTTACTTCAAGATAATAAAGAAGTTACCTTTATTTTAAAAGAGCTTGCCAGTTGTGGCATAAAAATCGCGTTAGATGATTTTGGTACAGGATACTCTTCATTAAGCCACTTAAAAAATTATCCGATTGCAGAAATAAAAATTGATCGAAGTTTTATTAGCGATATTTTAACCGATGAAAGTGATAGAGAAATCACTAAAGCTGTGATTGCAATGGCGCATGCACTCAACATTGATATTGTAGCTGAAGGTATTGAAAATAAAGAAATTCTTGATGAACTTATCTTAATGAAATGTGCCATAGGTCAAGGCTATTTTTATAATCGTCCAATGCCAGCAGCTGATATTGAAGCATTATTTGTTCAGTATAAGTTTTAAGAAAATAAATAGGATTACTATCAATGGATGCTAACAACACACAATGTGTCACCCCAAATTACTGTATTGGCATTGGTGCTTCAGCGGGAGGATTAGAAGCATTAAGATCATTTGTAAACACCATCCCAACTGACTCAAATCATGCTTATATTATTATTCAGCATTTATCACCTGATTTTAAAAGCATGATGCCCGAATTACTTGCAAGACATACCGACTTACCAATTGTAAAGCTTGAAGACGGCACGATTATCGAAGCAAATCATATCTATTTAGCACCACCACGTAAAAACGTCATGCTTGCTGAAGGGAATACCTTATTAGTTGAACAAATGGAAAACCCAGGCGGTAGCTTTCCCATTGATGCCTTTTTTCGTTCTCTCGCAGAAGATCAACAAAATCAAGCGATTGCTATCATACTTTCAGGTACCGGAAGCGATGGTTCAAGAGGCATACAAGCCATAAAAGAAGTTGGTGGTTTAGTTGTTGTACAAGAACCCTCAGATGCAACATTTGATGGAATGCCATTCAATGCCGTAAAAACAGGTTATGCAGACATTGTCGATACTGCTGATAAAATGTTATCAAAAATCCTACAGTATACGAGTCATACGGTGGTTTCAGGAGAGAAACCGGTTGTTGAACCCGATAAAAGTATTGAACATGCATTATCTGATATCTACAGTTTATTAAAGGCAAAAAGCGATATTGATTTTAGCCATTACAAAGGCAAAACCATCGTAAGGCGAATTGAAAGGCGCATGGGTATCAATATGGTTGAAAGCGTGACTGACTATTACAGCTACCTATTAAAAAACCCTAAAGAGCTACAAACACTTGCCAAAGATATGTTGATAGGTGTTACGCGTTTTTTCAGAGATGACGAAGCGTTTGATTGTATTGTGAATAATGTGATCCCAGATATAATTAATCAATCATCCTCTGAAGATATACTCCGTATCTGGAGCGCTTGCTGCTCAACAGGTGAAGAAGCGTATAGCCTTGCTATTTTAGTTGATGAATACCTAAAGCAACATAATATCGAACGTGTCGTACGTGTCTTCGCAACTGATGTGGACGCAGATGCTATTACAGAAGCAGGCTTAGGGCGTTTTTCTCGAAATATCGAAGATGATGTAACACCTCAACGATTAAATAAGTATTTTGACCTGCAAGATGATTATTATGTCATCAAGCCTCATATTCGTAAAATGGTTATATTTGCAACACATAACTTACTGACTGACCCTCCGTTTTCTAACTGTCAATTAGCCGTGTGTCGTAATGCATTAATTTATTTTCAACCCAAAGCACAAAAACGCATTATTACGTTATTGCATTTTTCTTTGAATAAAGACGGTTATTTATTCTTGGGTTCATCAGAATCTTTAGGGGAAATGAAACAGCACTTCAATGTAGAAAATGAACGCCATCGCGTATATCGTAAAATTGATAACTCAAAAATGATGATTGAGTCGGTGCCGCCGTTAGACCAACAAAGCGGTAAAACGAATAAAAGCCCTTCTATTAGCCAATTACTGTCTAGTTTTCAACAATCAGCTAAAAGCCCTAATTACTCCCCTGTGCTAGAACGTATCATCGAAGAGTATTCGCCGCCTGCTATTATTTTATCTGAAGAACAGAGTGTTGTTCATGTTTTTGGCGATGTCAGCCCTTATACAAAAAAAATGGGGGCTGGACAATTCAGTTCTTTGTTATCTGATTATATCATTGAAAGTTTAAGTGTCGCAGTTTCTACCGCGTTGTATCGGGCACAATCGCTCAACTCAAGCGTGCATTACGAAAAAATACAATACGCTGATGAACATGGAAATAAATGTAGCGTCAATTTACGCGTACTATATTTAGATAGCCCAAGATTAACCAGTAATTATTTCGTGGTACTTTTTGAACAAGAGCAAGTCGTTAATAAAGTTCAAGACGTTATCGTTGATAACAATAATAGCCATGACCATAACAAACAGCTAATTTCTGACTTAGAAGATGCGTTGAGGACCAAACAGGAACATTTACAGGTTACCGTTGAAGAGCTACAAACGACCAATGAAGAACTTCAAAGCTCTAATGAAGAACTAATGGCGGCAAATGAAGAACTACAAAGCACAAATGAAGAATTACAGTCAGTGAACGAAGAGTTATATACTGTTAACAGTGAATACCAAGAAAAAATGGAGCTCACTTTACAAAGTAAACTTGATACTGATAACGTGATCAGATCAGCTGATATTGGCTTCATTTTTCTAGATGAAGCATTATTAATTCGTAAGTTTTCACCTTCAATTGTCAACGATGTCAATTTATTAGAAAGTGATGTTGGCAGACCATTTCATCATATCTCTCATGCGCTTGATTACGACGATCTGCTTACTGATGTTGCCGAAGTGATGCGCACCAATATTGATATCAATGTTCATGTTAACCGTCTTGATAATCACGGCCAGCGACTCGTTAAAATTTCACCGTATCGTGACCAATACGGTGTAGCATTAGGCTGCGTGATAAACATTACCGATATTACTGAAATAGTGACGTTAAAAAGCCAACTTCATGACTCTTGGCAGCGACTAAAACAAACACAAGGTGCGTCACTATTCCTAGAAAACAAAGACGTGATAAATTTATTGATTGTTGATGACGATGAAGTTGATCTTCATGCGATTCGAAGAAATATAGACATTGAACGAGCAGACAATTATACCTTTAATATTTCAACCGCCAATAATACTGCTGATGCAATAACCATGATCACAGAAAGAGAATTTGATGTTTGCATTATTGATTATCTATTGGCTGGCGATGATGGTTTAGTACTGATTGAAAAAGTACAACAACTTAACTCAAACAGCGCTTTTATACTGCTATCAGGCATGCTGACAAAAGAGTTAAGAGAAAAAGCTTTTGCTTTGGGGGTTTATGATGTTTTGGCGAAAGATGAGATAACACCGGCACTCATTCAAAGAAGTATCAGTTACACCTTAATTCACAAAAAGACTAATCAATTTTTACAATCCTGTAGCTAGCACAATTATAGAAAGAACTGTTGTGCTTTTTCATCGAAAAAGGAATGAGATGTTTAGTATCAATCATATTGTTTTAAGTCGATACCTCGGTGCTAGTATATCGCTGCTAGCCTTGATTGTGATCTTTGGTTGGTATTCTCATACCCCCTTATTGGTACAAATACATCCCACCTTTGTTGCAATGCAATTCAATACTGCCTTGTGTTTTTTACTTTGCGGGGCTGGCATCTCTGCTCGCTCTTTAAAGTATAGAAAGCTCTCAACATTTATTGCTTCGCTTGTTGTTTTAATAAGCACGATTACCTTTATTCAATATATCGCACACACCAACCTTAATATTGATCAGTTATTTTTAGAACATTACATTACAACTAGCACAACCCACCCAGGGCGCATGGCTATCAGTACCGCATTGTGTTTTATGCTAAGCGGAATAACGATTGTTACTCATAACATTTATCCACGTTTTCATATTAACAAAATCATTGGTCCAGCCATCAGTGGAATGGGCTCAGTTGCGCTAATTGGCTATATTTTTAGTATTGAAACAGCCTATGGTTTGGGCAACTTGTCTGCTATGGCGGTACATACCGCTATGGGTTTTGTTGTCATAGGTATTGCTTTAACACTCATGTCAGCAATAGCGACTGATAAATCTTTGCTTTTTGGCCAATACTGGAAAGAAAGCACCTTAACGGTTGCCTTAATTGTTTTTACCTTTGCTTTGTCGCAGGCGGTTGAAAATTGGCAAAACAAGCAACTGCAAGAAAAATTAGATGCTCATACAGTGAACGCAACGCAAGCGTTAAAAACCTTGATTAATACACGTGTTGATGCATTAAACCGAATGGCTCACCGTTGGCATGTGTTTGATAGCTTAACTAAACAACAGTGGGAAAACGATAGCCTACAATATGTAAATGACTTTCCAGACATGCAAGCTATTGAATGGGTTAATCGTAATATGAGGGTCAAGTGGGTGGTACCAATAGAAGGAAACGAAAAAGCGATTGACTTTGATCTTTCTTCAGAAGATAAGCGGCACGCGACTTTATTACGTGCACAGCAAATAAAAAGCACAACTATTTCTCCTGCAGTTGAGTTAATTCAAGGCAAGCGTGGCTTCTTGATTGTCGAACCGTTAACTAAACAGCAAGAAAATAGCGGCTTTTTAGTCGGAGTGATCGCATATACAGAGTTACTTAACGTATTGGCCGATAACTTTCATCTAGATAACTTCAATTTGACCATCAAAGCACAACATAAAATTATTGCGCACCATAAACCAGAAAGCGAAAGTAGCAATAACTATATCGCAACACAACAATTGGCTTTCTTTGGTGTAAATTGGCAAATAACACTCAAGTTCACTAAAGCGTATGCCTCTTCCTTACAATCTCAATTACCCAGCATTATTTTAGTTTCAGGTATGATCGCTATTTTTATGAGCTTATTGTTTTTAAAGCTATGGCGGGATGCAGCATTACACTCACAAAAATTATTACATGAAATAACACTGCATAAAAACACAAAGTCATTACTTGCTTATGAAGAAAATAGACTAAGAACCACACTTCAAAGTATGGGAGATAGCGTGGTGCTTGCAGATCATCAAGGTACAATTTTAAGTATCAATCAGGCGACAACAGCACTTTTTGGTTATCGCGAAGATGAAATGATTGGTAAAAATGTAAGAATGTTAATGCCAGAGCCAGATCGTTCCCAGCATGATGACTATATAGCTAACTATTTACACAGTAAAACACCCAAAATTATTGGTATTGGTCGCGAAGTAGTTGCGAAGAAGAAAAACCAAAAATCGTTCCCCATACATCTATCTATTGCGCACATGACTATAGACAACGAGCAGTTTTTCTCAGCTATTATTCGGGATATTAGTCAACAGAAAACCACCGAATTAGCACTCGCTAAATACACAAAAGAGCTTGAACGTAGTAATAAGGAGTTATCTGAATTTGCCTATATTGCTTCTCACGATCTTAAAGCGCCCTTAAGAGGGATCATGCAATTATCCAACTGGATTGACGAAGAACTACAAGATAATAAAAATTCACAGATAACTGAATATATAAGGCTGATGCAAAGCAGAACTTCTCGGTTAGAAAAGCTACTTGATGACTTGCTTTCATATGCAACATTAACCGAAAAGGTAGAAAAATTTACCACGATTAACGTTGATGTATTAGTGAAAGATACCTTTCAACTGTTAAACCCTCCGGCAAGTATTCATCTAGAAATAAACAGCGAGATTGTATCCTTCAATACTATTGCGGTACCGCTTGAACAAGTGTTAAGAAACTTAATTAACAATGCGATTAAACATCATGATAAAGAAACCGGCCACATTACTGTATCAATTAAACCGATTGAGCATGGATATCAATTTTCTGTTTGTGATGATGGCCCTGGCATTGATCCGCAATATCACCAACAAATTTTTGGTATTTTTAAAACCCTGAAACCACGTGATGAATTAGAAGGCAGCGGTATGGGATTAGCCATTGTTAAAAAGATACTTGATACTTATGATTGTGACATTACCATAGACTCTAATGGAAATACTGGTACTTGCTTTGCTTTTACTTGGCCAGATGAAGCAACATTAAAGAGGTTAATTGATGACTGAACATAACCAAAACAATAATACTGCTATATTACTTGTTGAAGATGACGATCTTGATGCAGTGAGTGTGAAGCGCGCCTTAACAAAGTTAAATACAAATAACCCCATTTATCGTGCTAAAGATGGCATCCAAGGGTTAGAATTGATGCGCAGTGAATTAAGTGGTCGGCCTTTTGTTATATTACTTGATTTAAATATGCCAAAAATGAATGGCTTAGCCATGCTTAAAGAGTTGCGTGAAGATCCAAAACTTTCGCATAACATCGTATACGTTCTTACCACGTCAAACAGAGAACAAGACAAAGCAAGTGCTTACCAACACCATATTGCAGGGTACTTTTTAAAATCAACACTAAACCATAACTATTCAGAGCTTGGTTCAATGCTCAATCAGTATTTGCAAATAAATGAACCTCCGGTACAACATGTCAATTAACGTTTTCATTTAAACGCCTTATCATGTCTTGGTTATTGTTGAAAATATACATTTAGCTAAAGGTACATCTAATTTACCTTTAGCTGTTAATAATTGTTTATGGCTCATTTCCAACAGTAAAGGTGCTGAAGGTAGAATGTCATCGATAATAAAAGCGATTTTCTCTGTCATTATTATCAATTCACCTTCCCCTGCTGCAATTGAATAGGGTCTACGTTTAATAACCTCTACATGGGAATAATCATTAATGTATTGCCCTACGTCATACTGTAGTACCCATTGCTTTTCCTCTAAAGTGCCAGAAAGACTATCAATAGCAATCACCTTTTGTGCTTGAAATGATGCTGGACACCGAAAACAAAAAGCATTTTGAGGGCATATACGTTGCCACTCTGTTAACTTATATTGTTGACATTGCAAAGCAGTAACAGCTTTAGTTTGAGCTGCTATGGGCACCATAAAGACTACTAGAGTGACCATTTGATATATGCGCCACTCGTTCAACTTACAATATAAGCATTTAATAGCGTTCAAGTGAAAACGCATATTTGTTGCTAACCTTACATCGACACAGTAGTGTGAAAACAGCTAACATAAACAACACGAAGGTTGCTGGTTCTGAAACCTTGGTAAGCTCACGAACAATTAATACAGGATTAATATCAATCCAATAGGTATTATCAACGTTTTGCACTAGCGGGCTTTGACGAATTTGTGCAACTTCAGCTTCAGTGAGTAGCGTTCTATTATTAAGACTAGGGTTCATTAAAAAAGCACCGTTTAAGTGAGGTAACCCTAAATTATGCCCAAGCTCATGGGCTAATAATTCGCTACCATATCCGCTATCTGCAAACCTAGATTCAACGACAAAGTCGTTTCCAAAATATTCGCCGCAGCCCACGATATTAGTACCGGTTGAACTTCCACAAGCGCTAATTGTATCGATAAAATAAAAATTAACGATATTGAAGCCACCTGAATGCATATTAAATAATTGGCGTACTTCTTCTCTTGTAGTGATATCTAATAAATTAGGGGCTAATATTTCAGAGGGTTGTCCAATACGAATATCAATGGGCAGATCACCGAACGAATCCTGAGAATATATCCTATCAAGCTCCGCTTCATTTATGGTGATATAAGCTGCTTGGCTAGCAGCCGAAATTAACAATGTCATTATAACAGCAATTGATTTTTCTAGTGTCATGTCCGTTCACCTACAATACGTTAAGGGGAATTCACCAGTAAAACTCAACGGTTTTTATTATTGTAATGATCAAGTTACGCACTAATGCATCATGATTACAACCATTCAAAACAGATCCTATACGTCCACATAGTCGCCACGGCTGTATGCTACACAGGTGATAACTTAACGAGAGTTAAAGAAAGGTTGTTTATTAACTGTAGAACTGTTGCTGAAATTTTCCAGTTTTTAATCGCTAAACCTCAGCACTAACAGTATAAATTAGCGTTTAATGATTTGTTCACGCATAGGGGCTAAACGCGCTAATAAACGATTTTGAACAGGATAAGAAATTCCGGTTGATTCCATGGCACGTATCAATAGTTCAACAACCCGATTAAAATCTCCTTCAGAAATATTCATACCTGTATGAATATCTACCATAGAATCGCCAGTATACTCACAAGGGCCTTCGCTTATAGCACACATATGGTTGATGAAACCTTTCCGAAAATAACTAACACTTGCTTTGGCAAAGTATGGAAATATTTGTTCATCTGCAACAATTTCAACAATTAATTGATCAACAAGTTTACTAATACCTTGTTGTTCGCCTAACGCTTGATACAAATTATTCTCTTGTGGTGATTGCTGCGAAGCGCATGATAAAACACTGAGATTAAGCAAAACCAACCACATAACACGTTTAAAAAAAATCATTAGAACTGCCCCGACATTGAAACATACCAACCATGCTGACCATCAATATTTGCGATTGTACCTAAATCTAAATAAGCCACTGTCATATTAAAGTGTTTATTCGGGAACCACGCCACAAATACATCATGCCAATTACTTTCTTTAACCGCTAGGTTTTCAGATTTAACGCGATATTCTGTGCCAATAGCAAAATGCTTATTTAATAAAATAGCTGCAGAAAGTTCTGGATGTAAGGCACCATTTCCTTCTGTACCTCCATAACCTAACAAGCCCATTTCATTTGCAGATGAATAGCGAAGCGTAGCATTCCAAAGAAAATTATAACCAGCAATCGCACCTAAATGTAATTTACTCGCAGCAAGATAAACATCAGTTCCTTTATCTTCTTTTGCACCCAAAGCAAAAGCAATGTCTGGCGTTTCCAGCATTTTATGTTGTACGCCTAACGATAATTGCGGCCAATCGCTATAGACAAGATCACCGTATAAGCGAAGTTTCATGCCAACCACTTCTTGCGAAAGGGTTAACGATAAAGGCTCAACATCAAAATCTTGTTTGGCATAAGACACTTCAATACGATCATAAAAATTGATTTGTGCACCGCAACTCTTCAATCGAAAATCTTGTACCTGTGCTGTTGAACAAAACACAGAGCCAGCTATTTCATCTTCGGTGGCATACCCAGCTAATTGTGCCCAAGGAACAATACCGCCACCGCCAGCCCCTTCTACTTGTGAAACCCCCGGTGTAGCTAAAATTTTACCGTTTGCAAAACACACGCAAGGCATGCAAAGTAACCATGTACTAAGTAGTCGTTTCATAGCTTTCATACCATTCAATTAACTTTTCTGCCGATAACGGCTTTGATAAATAATAGCCTTGTGCATAATCACAATTATATTCATTAAGTAACGCTAAGCTTTCTGCTGTTTCTACCCCCTCCGCTACCACTTGTAGCCCAAGGCGATGACCAAGTAACACGGTAGACATAACAATATCTTGATCTTGTTTATTTTTATCTAAATTGAGAATAAAACATTTATCAATTTTCAGTTCATCAACTGGCAAATGTTTAAGTTTAGCCAATGACGATTGACCAATACCGTAATCATCAACCGATATTTGAAAGCCAATAGATTTAAGATAAGTAAGACGTGATGCCACTAAGTTTTCATTCTCTGCAAGATCTCGTTCCGTTAATTCAAGCGTAATTTGCTGAGGTTCTACTTGTTTGGCTGCCACCGTATCTAATAAATATTCGACAAAGGTATCATGCTGAATATCCTGTGCGGATAAGTTAATCGACACCTTAAAGGTATAACCTTGTAGATTCCAATGTTCTACCTGTTGAATAACATGTAAAATCACCCATCGTGTTAACGTAACAATTAATCCTGCTTTTTCAGCCAAACCAACAAACAATTCTGGGTTAACAAAATCACCTTCTTTGTTTATCCAACGTATTAAAGCTTCTAATTTATCAACCCGCCCAGTAACCATATTTAACTTAGGTTGGTAATTCATAAATAATGGGCTATCTTCAGCCTCCAAGGCTGATTTTAACTCATCAATTAAGGATAGCTTATACATATAAGCTTCATCTTCACCCTGCTGATAATAACGTACTGTCACTTGTTCACTAATTGCCGCTGAAACAGCCATCGAAGCTCGTCGTATCATGTGCTCCGCATCAATACTTATAAGTTCATCAAATTGGGCTATACCAACATACACCGACAAATTAATTTTAATATCATTGACCCAGTAAGGACGGTCTAACTCTGATTGCAAATGCGCAAGAAACTTAGCAATATAATCTTTTTCCACCGTATCTATTGCCACTAAGAACTCATCAGCACCCGTTCGAGCAACACCTATTACATTAACATCGCTGGTAGATAAAGGTCCTAGGTAATGAAATATTCGATGAGCAAGCTCTTGAAGTATTTTATCGCCATTAGATATACCAATAGTGTCGTTTAATGTTTTAAAGTCTTTAATATTAAACGCGACTAAAGTAATTTGTTTGTTGTCATTGCTGGCTTCTAACTCTTGCAACATTTTTTGACGATTATAAAGCCCGGTAAGCAAGTCACGCTCTGCTTGATATTTAATGGCTTTTTCACGACTTTCAATTTCAGCCCCCATTACAGAAAAACTTTGATATAGCTCAGTAAATTCACGAGGTAAATCTCCTGATAGTTTTGGAATGACTAAATCACCTCGCCCTACTCGTTGTGTTAAATGCATTAAAGTATTAAGCGGTTTAGACAACCCATTTGACAATAATCTAGATAAAGCA
The DNA here is from genome assembly GCF_030546745.1 of Thalassotalea sp. 1_MG-2023. Classification (GTDB taxonomy): domain Bacteria; phylum Pseudomonadota; class Gammaproteobacteria; order Enterobacterales; family Alteromonadaceae; genus Thalassotalea_C. The sequence goes on along the minus strand of NZ_JAUOPD010000002.1, from coordinate 258,630 downwards.
ATGGCAATCACAATAACAAAAAAGGCAATAAACAAAATTGATGAGATCAGTTGATTAAAATCATGATGAATTTGTGTTAAAGAGGCTGACAGCACCACAGAAAGTACTGTTGAATTACCTAAAGGCCTAATTTGATGATAATACGCTGCACTCGATAACAAAATATTTGACGGTGGCGTTATCGCTTCTTGCATAATTTGTTCGGACGAGTAGCCACTTTCCAAGGTAGTAGCCAATACCTTTTCACGTTCAGCGATCGAGATATCGAGTGAAATCATTTCTTTTAACCCAGTCAACGATGCCTGACCAAACTCAAAGCCAATAACCGTGTAGGCAATCACTCTTGGTGCTTTTACCGGTAATACAATCACCTGATAAACCGTATTATCAATACGTAAAAACTGCGCATGAACATTACGAAAGGGAAGAGATTGAATACCTTTAGTGACTGCTTGTAACGATAACGTTTTTGATGCGCTAGTGGTAATTAAGCTTCCTTCTAAATCTAATAACATCATCAAGTCAGCATTAATTCGTTCACCATGATTGAGTAGCACGCTATTAATCGTATTTTTATCTTGCGAAGCGACTGCTTGTTTAAAACCAAAATCTGCGGCCAAAACACTTGCTGCAGTGATCAACATTTTTTCTTGCGTTACTAAGTTTTGGTTTAACACATTTTCAGCAAAGTTAAATTGCTGTTTAATTTGCTGCTCTGCGTAGTCTGCTATCCGAAGCCAGTAACTTGCCGTCAACGCTAATACTGTTAACAATATTAAACCTGTTGATAACCATGTAATTTGTGTTTTAAAGCGATACTTAGTGAGCATAACCAAATACATCTTCAAAGCTATCTCTTTTCGGCGGCTTTATGGTGTTTATAGTTAAGGTGATCTGTTGCTTTTTGACATCAAATGTTTGAAATGATTTACGATGATTAACACCCTGCTGCGCATTAGCATGCCAAACCGTAATATTAGTGATTTGCTCAACAGGTATATCAATTTCTACCTCTCCATGCTCACCACTCATAAAGGTATTTTTATTTTCAGTAACATAAATATAGCCAACCATCGCGTCATGAATGTTACACCCTAAAACCACTAAACCTTGTTGTTGAAAAGATACTGGCGCTTTAGATTTTCCTGCGTACAGTTTTAATTCAAACGGTTTTGCAGGTGAAAATGAGTAGACATGGTGACGAATATCATCACTGTTAGGGAAACTAACACTGCTATCTTTAGGGACAATTAATACTTCAGGCGAAAAACGCTTATTCACTTGGTCCATAATAAAAGGCGAATCTTTCACTTGCCAAGCACTAACACCATCTTTGGTCGTGATTTCTAGCACAGCGTTTTCCAGTGGTTTATTATGTTGGTTTTTTACCTGTAAAATTGTTTGCGCATGTAACGCAAAAGAAAGCCAACTACTCACCAAAACTATTACACCTGTAATGTTTAACCGATACATAAATAAACCAATTTAATAACAGCGTTATAAATCAGCATAACCTTGCAACAAGCTTGTGTCTATTTTTGTATCGATAATTCATCTTTAAGCGGTATAAAATCAACACGCTATTAACTGCGCAGGTATTTGATAACAATACAACCACCTATTGTACTCACCTATGTATTCCTATATAGTCTGATGTGTTTATAAATCATAAGCTTACAAGAAAAACCTTAATAGGTTCTCATGACGTCTAATTGGAGTATTCGGTCAAGATGAAAAAATTTAATATCGCCATTGTGCTAGCATTGGTAATTGCAATACTACCTACCTTTGTAGATGCATCCACAAGAATGACCAATCATGATGTGTTAAATCAAACTGACGAATCAGGAAAAATTGCAATAACAGGTAAGAGATGTAAAAGACATGCTTCATCTTGTAATGGCGTAACGGTTAAAAACCTTGAAACGGGCGATATTATTTTCAAAGAAAATAAGGTGTCTTATAAGCGTGATTATAATCAAAACCCTTACAGCCCTATTGGAGGTCGGTATTATAATTTTACCATGGCACCAAATGGTGAACGCTTCGGTTTTTGGTTTGAACGCTGGAACAGTAGCGAAGACTATTATTACATTTATCAAACCAATCCGGTAAAACTCATTCATAAAATAAAAGGCAACGAATGGGGTGACAGAGCAGAATTTTCCGCCTCAGGGAAACTGTTAGTGGTTGAAAACCAAAATAATTTAGCCGTATTTGATGTTGATTCAGGCAAACGTTTACCGTTAGAAAATGCTAAATTCGACAATAGTCGGGAAGTGAAATCAATCGGGATTACCTCAGATGATACTAAATTAATTGCAACGGTTGAATACGGTATTGTCGCTTGGGATTTAGCAACCGGCAAACAGCTTTACAATCATAATACTCGTAAGCGATCTGGCTTCGTGGTTTCTGGCACTAATTATGGTAGTGGGCAATTACGCTTTTCGAAGGATAACAAAACTGCATTATCGGTAAGTGGTAGTATTTTTGTAATTGATGTTAATACAGGCCGATTAATTAAACGCTTTGAAACAAAAAAACTATCGGCTCAAGATACGTATTATGCAAAAGTAGATTTTATTGACCAAGGTAATTTACCATTAGTTACTGTATTTTCGCCACTAGAATTCCTAAAAAGTGATAAGTACGAAATATTTATCGCCGATTGGAAACAAGAAAAACTATTAATGAAAATAGGTGAAACAGGCGATAATTATCATCAATTACGTAAACACGCCCTTGAGATTACCTCTAGCAAATACACAGAGCAATTGCTTGAAGAAACCGCAAAAGCCAAGCAATTATCAGGGATAGCGCAATTAACTAAACTAACCGCGTTATATCAGCACAATGATGTACCACTTAGTCGTTATTTTCCTGCTAGAAAACAATGGATTGAGCAATTAAGAACAGACTGGTACACACTCGCCAAGCAGCAAATAAACCAAGCGAAAAACAATAACGATGTACAATTATTACAAACACTTGTTAACAGTGACTTACTTGGTAACAAAGAAAATCGGGTACTCGCCTATCAATCGTTGCATAGCGTGTTAAAAAATAACGATGATTATGAAAAATTAATTGCGCTTGCCGAGTCTGATTATATTCCTGCTCAAATAAAAAGAGACAGTTTACTTGATGCCATAGCTCGTTACCCAGACTCAACAAAGTTAGCTGACTATTTAGCCTTAGCTGATAAATTCAATGACGATGCAAGGGTGACAAACGCTATATTTGATAAAGTTTATCAACGGGTGAAAGAAGCAGATAACATTGCTTCGTATCAATGGTATATAAAACATGTTCAGCAAAGTGAACACACCCAAGAGGCGTTACTTACCTTATATAAACGCGCATTTGAACTCGCTGATGATAGAGGCACTATTGCCAGTTATAACGACTTTATCATTGCATACCCATTTGCACCGCAAGTAAACCAAGCAACTGAGTATGCAAGGTCGTTAGAAGAAGATGAATATTCAAGTTATTTTAGTAGTGACGAAGAGCTTTCACGCCGTTTATTAGTGCGCTCCAAACAAATATCGCGGGTTGCTAACCAATACCGTTACGACAATACCGGCTATTTACTCGTCATTGATCGTATGAACACCTTATTGCAAGACATGTACCCTGGTCAAGACGCAACTTTACGTCATTTAGAGTCAGAAGAATTTAAAGACTTTCATCGTGATTTTAGTCGAGCAATGCGCTCATTATCGTCTAAGTTAGATAACATCAACAAGAACGTTAAAGACTTAAAACGACATGTCGCTAAACAATCAGACATGATTGAACAGCACTTCGAAAAGGCGGCACAAGACAGAGAAACAGCAAGCGAACTCACACGACAACATCGTATGTGGGAGCGTTACCTGCAAGGTAAAAGTTAACCAGAACTCGACCTAACAGTCATAAAATAGGTAACACGATCAGCATGAAGCTATGTGCTATTCGTGTTACCACTGTTTATCCACTAATACCTTTTTTAAAACTGCATAATCATTTTCCACAAGTAAGGGCTTAGCTTTAAATATGTTGATACTTGTTAAAATGCATTTATCTATTTGACGTTTTGCTTATTTATTACTTTGCCAGTTCAGCACGATTATGCGCCGTATGATAATCAATATCAGGCCCTACTGGTACAATTTGTGTCGGATTGATCATGTCATGACTGAAATAATAATGGCGCTTAATATGTTTAAAATTAACCGTTTCGGCAACATGTGGCACTTGAAATAACTCACGAACATAATTCGCAAGGTTTGGGTATTGCTCAATCATGCGTTTGTTACATTTAAAATGACCAAAATAAACAGCATCAAAGCGAATTAACGTAGTGAATAATCGCCAGTCAGCCTCAGTAATTTGCTCACCAACAAGGTAGCGTTTAGTCGCTAACAGTTGTTCGATGTCATCTAAGGCGCTAAACAAGTTTTCATAGGCTTCTTCATACGCAGACTGCGTGGTTGCAAAACCCGTTTTATACACACCATTATTAATATTGTCATAGACAAACGTATTTATTTCATCAATGTCATGTTGCAACGTTGTTGGATAAAAATCGACGGTGTTTCCGGTAATATCATCAAAAGCACTGTTGAACATACGAATGATTTCGGCAGATTCATTATTAACAATACATTGTTGTTTTTTGTCCCATAGCATTGGTACCGTAACACGACCACTATATTGTGCATTGTGACGAAGATATAGTTGATACAAATATGCTGAATCATATAACTCATCACCAACACCGGCTTTTGTTTCATCGAAACTCCAACCTTTATCAAGCATATCAGGGCTAACAATCGAAACACCTATGTGTGGTGCTAATCCTTTTAACGCTCTAAAAATTAAAGTACGATGCGCCCAAGGGCAGGCCAAACAAACATATAGATGATAACGGCCTGATTCTGCTTTAAAACCGGCATCACCCGAAGGCCCCGCACTACCGTCTTTGGTTATCCAATGACGAAGTTGTGCTTGTTCACGTTTAAACTTCCCTTTGTTTTCTTTAGTGTCATACCATGTATCATGCCAAACGCCGTCGACTAATAACCCCATAAAAACCTCCTATAAATGCTATGTAAAACTCAATCTTTTATTTCGTGCACTAACTTATGGCAATTCAAACACTAGTGCAGTAACACTGCTGTCGCCATGATTTTTCATTTTAAGTAATGATTCGTTAATCACTTTTACGCCATCTCCTGGTGCTAACTCAGTACCATTAATGTTTAATGCACCAGCAATTAAATGCACATAAACTTTACGCCCTAACGGCACTTGATAAATTTCTTCAGTATTTGCTGCCAGTATAAGTTGTGATAAACGCGCATCTTGTTTTATCTTCAATGTATCCGCTTCACCTGTGGGTGTAACAATCGTTGTTAAACCTTGAGCGTTACCAAAAGCTTTTTGTTGATAACTAGGTCGTTCACCAAATATGTTGGGTTCTATCCAGATTTGCAAAAAACGTGAAGCCTTATTAGTAGACGCATTGTATTCACTATGAAAAATACCTTTACCCGCAGACATTAGTTGAAACTCACCCGCAGGTAATCTTTCTACATTGCCTACGCTATCTTTGTGCTCAAGCGCCCCTTCAATTACAAAGCTAATAATTTCCATATCACGGTGACCATGCGTATCAAAGCCTCTGTCCGCTTGCACGATATCGTCGTTAATAACACGTAATGCAGAAAAGCCCATATGTTTAGGATCGTAATATTGGCCGAATGAAAAACTGTGTTTACTATCTAACCAGCCAAAATTTGCCCTGCCGCGATCGTTCGCCTGTCTCAATTCGATCATCATTTTGCTCCTGTTGGCATTGTCGTTACGCCAACGATTTTTCTAACCTATTATCAATTGCCACTTTACCAGCACCTGAAATAGCAAGAGACACACTTGCCGCTAATAACGCTAAACCAAACTCATAGCCATTGTTCGACATGAATAAACCATTAGCAAAATGTACTGAAAAAATAGCAACCACCATGGTTACCGATAACACTACAGCTGCAGGGCGCGTTAACAAGCCAACTAAAATAAATAAGCCACCGAAGAATTCTCCACTACCAGCTAACAGCGCCATTAAATAACCCGGTGCTAAACCAATAGACTCCATCCAGCCGCCAGTGCCTTCTAACCCATAACCACCAAACCAACCGAATAGTTTTTGCGCACCATGCGCCATAAAAATGATGCCTATAGGAATGCGTAATGCTAATGTTGAATAGCCTGCTTTCGTTGCAACCATGGCTTTTAGTAATGTTTTCATGTTTTTCTCCTCAATAATTTTTAATTAACAATATCGTTGATAAATCGCTAATCAACTGTTGAAATCAAGTATAGAACTGTTAATGTAATTAAAATATCGGAACATTTTGAAATGTTCATTCAAAATATTTGAACAACTAAATTATGCACCCTGCAATTACACTAGATGCATTACGCGCACTTGATGCCATAAATAAAACAGGTAGCTTTGCGGCAGCTGCGCAATCGTTATATAAAGTGCCGTCAGCCTTAACTTACACCATTAAAAAACTCGAAGAAGATCTAGGTGCAGTATTGTTTGATCGATCAAAACAACGTGCTGTATTAACGCCCGCAGGTAAGTTAGTGCTTGAACACGGGAGAGAAATTCTACATGCCACCTCAAAAATGGTGGATGCTGTCACGCAACTAGAGTCTGGCTGGGAAAAACAATTGCGTATTGCGCGCGATACTATCATTCCTAGCACCGTCTTGTTTGACATACTCGGAGAGTTTACTCAACTAAAACAAAACGTTGACGTAACATTAAGCGTAGAAGCTTTAGGTGGTGGTTGGGATGCTCTACACAGCCAAAGAGCTGATATCGTTATTGGTGCCTCAGGCGAACTTCCTAAAGGTATGTTCCACACATTTAAAATAGCCCAATTAACCTTTATTTTCGCCGTACCACCAGAGCACGCGTTAGCTAAAATAAACGTGCCTATCGAACCCGAACATTTACGCGAATACCCTTCCGTTGTTGTTGCCGATAGCTCACAATATTTACCTGCACGTAGCAGTGGTTTATTTACAAGTAAGCAAGTTATCACAGTAAACAATATGAATGCTAAAGTTGAAGCACAACGTCGTGGTATTGGCGTTGGATTTTTACCCCTTCATTTTGCCCAGCCTTACATTGAATCAGGAGAACTTATTCAAAAGCCTTGCACACTGCCAAGACCAAACCAAGACGTATTTATCGCTTGGCATAAAGGCCACGAAGGGAAAGCATTTGACTGGTTTATTGATAAGCTTTGTAAAGCTGATTGGCGGATATAGCAGGTGATTAGCAATTGATAACGTTACCTGTTAAACATAACTTACCATGTTAAAAAACCACTAGCTATTAACGTTTAGGTAAAATTTGCCTTTTAAATCATCTTAAACTAAGTTTTAACAACCAATAACGTTGGTCACACTATACGCCAAGGATAAGGAAGTGTTTTAAGGACATTTAAGATAAATTTCCTTCTTACCTTAAACAAGTTAATTAAAAGGAATTAAATTATGAGAGTACTATCAATTGACGAGATACCACAAGTTACCGGTGGTAATAGTTTTTTAAAATGGGTGTTAGAGCAAATTGCAGGCGGTTTAGTATTTGAGGCTGCTAAAATTGCAATAGATGGCGCTGGGAGCATTGATTTAGATTGGGTAGGAAATGCCGTCCCCATCAATGTAGATCATCAAAATAACACAATCATAATTAAAGCTAAGGCAAGCTAGCTTTGTAAAAAGCCAATTTATCTGTTTTCAAAACTGGCTTTGACTTCATTATAAAAATAACAAAAAGCCTCATTTATGTTCACTTCGCTTACTAATATTAATCAAGCAAGTTATCTCTACTTGCTAAAAGCTACTGCAATTTCAATTATTCCCGCACTGTTCATTGCACTGGGTTTTTCCATTGCTATCACGCCAACATCAACACTAAAATTTGATGCTTCACCTTTACAGCTTGTCATTATTCTGGTGATTTTTGTACCGCTAATCGAGACTTTTCTTCTTGTGTATCTCATTAAAACTCTTAACAAGTTTTTATCAAATAAACAATACATCGCAATAACTGCCGCTGTTATTTGGGCGTTTTTACACGGATTAAAAGCGATAGAGTGGGGTTTTATCATCGCATGGTCATTTTATGTGTTTTCTATCTCATTTCTGACTTGGCAAAAACGTTCCACTAAGCAAGGATTTATCATGAGTCTATCAATTCATGCGCTACAAAATTTATTTGTTGCTTGTGGTCTTATACTTTTAGGCTAGCGGCCTGTAGAGTAAATTACATATAGAAACTGTCATTTTTAACGGACTATCCGTATAACAAATGTTGTAAGGGTGTTTTATTCATCAAAGGGTTTATTAATAATGTTTGCATGTTTTCATTACTTAATGCGGCATGGATCGGTAAAGTTGCTACGCCTTTATGGGAAATTTGCTGTACGTTTGGCGTTTTGATAAACCTGACAACATCCCGCTCACCATATTGAGCAATTGACGGTATATAAGGGCGCAAATGAGTGATTAATTTGTCGAGTACTTTATCTTCGATGTCTCCACCAATGATGATCGTTTGGCAATTAAGTATTGATTCCAGTGTATGTATCGCAATACGCATTGGTTCAGCAGCCTCTTCAATCCAACGATCAATACTGTTTCGATTTTCAGCACAATATTGCGCCAATTGAGCGTTGGTTAACAGCGGTTGTTCAATATATTGTTTTAAACTGCTCAACGACGCAAAGTCATTTAAACGACCCAACTCTCCCGTTACTTGATCTGTTTCAGGCGTCACAAAAATATCACCTAATGCCCCCGTCAATCCATTTTGACCCAACATAATTTTACGATCAAAAACCACTGCTGACTCAACAACATCACCAATATGCACATAGACAAAACTGTTTAGTTTTTTCGCTTCTCCGTATAACATTTGATAAGCCGCACATGCAGAAGCCGTTGTTTCTAATGCAACCGGGAGTTGAAGTTCACTCGCGATATCTTGCTGTAGCCTTTTTGTTGCTTGATAATCATGTAAATTCTGTTGATTCACTTGGCCAACACTAAGACCTACAGACAAAATATTTTCTATGGTTAACTCACTCTCTGTCATCAACTTTTCAAAGCTCTGCACAACACTGTTCAAGGTGTTTTTATCGCTAATAGGTTGTTGAACGTAATACTGCCGCTCACCTGACAGGTTAAATAATCCGGCCTCTACCTCACCAGGAAGTACGCGAAAAGCTAAAGAGAATGCGCAATCAGCTTTTAAACAAAGCATTTTTGAAGGTTTTCCTACCGCCCCTTCTTTTTTTATTCCTACTTCTTCTATCAATGCAACATGTAAAAGTTCTTCAACTAAATTAGTGATAGTTTGTTTTGTTAAGTGTGTGCGTCGAGAGATTTCAACACGAGAAATTGGTCCTTGTGTGACGATTTCTGATAAAACCAATCGTAAATTTAGCGCTTTATTCTGTTTTGAATTAGAGCCTTTCACTATTTAATATTCCTCATACACTCACATAAACCAACATTTATCTACATATAGCAACATTTTTAACACTTTTAACCACTAAATATGCAATAAAGCATGATAACAAAATAATAAGTCAAAATGTTTGACATATTATTTTTCAACCCTAATATGTTAACCAATTAATAATAAATGACCAGCTTTTGAATGGTTTTAAGGAGAATACGCTGTGAAAATAGCGAAGTGGTATCATTATTCCCGTATGTCATCAATTACGACTAAGGCACTTGTGATAATAAGCACGGCACTTGCTTTACCTGGATATAGCAACAATATTCAAGTACTTGAACATACTCAACCATCTAAAAATGTCACCATGACATCAGCGCAAATAACGGCGTTAAAGAACAAGTCACTGACTGCAGCTTTGGTTTGGCATGGCTCTAGCCCTTGGGTAAACGCTGTGACAGCTGGTGCAAAAAAAACCTTTGAAAAACTTGGTATTAAAGTACTCGCCGTAACGGATGCACAGCTTGATCCTGCCAAGCAAGTAGCAGACATAGAAAATGTTAGCGCCCTTGAGCCTGATATAGTTTTATCGCTCGCAATAGATGGCGTGAGTGCAAAAACCAGCTATCAAAAACTAGTTGCGGGGAATACGAAATTAGTTCTCTTAAGCAATCCTGTTCCTGATTTTGTGTTAGGTGAAGATTACGTTGGTATTGTTACCGATGACATGGTTGGTATGGGTAAAGCTGCTGCTGAATTGATGGCCACAGCAACACAAAGTCATGGTGAAATAGCGATGATCTATCATGATGCAAATTATTTTATTACCAACAATCGTGATCGTGCGTTTAAGCAAGAGTTAGCTAAATTTCCAAACTTAACAATAATTGCTGAAAAAGGATTCGTCAGCGAACACGAAACATCTAATATCGCAGCAGCACTTTTGCTTCAACATCCTAATTTAAAGGCGATTTATGTTTCATGGGATACACCCGCAGAAGGCGTAATTGAAGCGCTTCGATCACAAGGTCGTAGAGATGTAAAAGTAATCAGTCATGATTTAGGGGTTAGCAACCTTGTTGACATGGCAATGTCAGGCAATATGCACGGTGTTGTTTCTGATCGACCGTTTACTATCGGTGCCACAATGGCAAAACTTGGCGCACTCGCTCACTTGGGGCAAAAAGCTGCGCCATACACACTTGTACCGTTTGATAAAGTGACAAAAGCAAATATCGCTGACATTTGGCAACGTGCTTTTAGTCAACCATTACCGAATACATTAACGCGTGCATTAGCACAATAATAAGGAATGCATCGTGATTATTACTCAATCTCAACGACTTAATTTTAAGCAACTAGCATTAAAGCGCGAAGCCTTTATCTATTATATTTTCTTTGCTGTTTTATTAATTTTTGCCGTTGCCTTACATGACACTGCATTTTTAAGCGTCAATAACTTCATGAACATCATTCGGCAAACCGCACCAGTAACGATAATGGCAATCGGATTAACTTTTGCTCTTGCTGTTGGTCACATAGACTTATCTATTGGCTCGGTTGTCGCCCTATCAGCGTTAGTTGGTGCGCTGTTACTTCAACACACCGGCATTCCTTTGGCGATAGCTGGAGCTTTATTAGTTGGTATAACGATTGGTTTAATTAATGGCTTGTTAATAGAGCGTTTACAGGTATCTTCACTGCTGATCACACTAGGTACCATGGGTGTCGTTACCGGACTTGCTCGACAATTAACCAATTTAGAATCAGTGCCTATCATTAACCAAGATTTTACGTTCTTTTTTGGTGCTGGCGAAGTGTGGGGCATACCAGTATTACTAATATGGACCCTAGCAATAGCATTAGTTGCCTTTGTGGTTTTAAACAACTTAGCCTTTGGTCGTCACTTATTAGCGGCTGGAGGAAGTCCAAAAGCGGCACGAGCCATGGGGATAAACGTTGTTAGGGTGAGACTTACAGCATTAGTGATCTCTTCAAGTGCAGCAGCGTTAGCAGGTTTGCTTTACGCAGGAAGATTACACGGTGCAAGATATACGCTTGGCGAAGCAGATTTACTGACAGTGATTGCAGCAGTTGCTATTGGAGGTACCAGTTTATTTGGCGGCAGGGCCAGTATTATTGGAGCCATTTTAGGTTCATTACTCATGGGGATGATCAACAACGGGCTAATTCTATCGGGGTTTTCCACCAATGAGCAAATGATCGCCCGAGGTATTATCTTAATTATCGCCGTTGCTATTGGTATTAAGGAGCTTAAAAATGGTTAGAACAGCATTAGACCAAGTCGCGTTAGAAGTTAACAACATCAGTAAAAGTTTCGGGGGCGTACAAGCACTTAAGAACGTTTCTTTCACCATCAATAAAGGAGAAGTTGTTGGATTACTTGGTGATAACGGCGCAGGTAAGTCAACGTTAGTACGATGTATCTCTGGCATACACCAACCTGACTCTGGTGAAATATTAGTCAATGAACAGCCTGTTACTATCACTTCTCCTTTAGATGCACGCGCATGCGGTATCGAGACTGTTTTTCAAGATCTTGCCATGGTGCCTGAATTCAACATTACAGAAAACCTCTTTTTAAATAGAGAAATACGTCATAAAAATCCGATACTTTCCTGGTTAGGCTGGCTTGATACCAAAGCAATGGAACAAAAAGGCCGTAAGGCACTTAACCGATTAAACAGTCGTATACCTAGCTACACCGAAAAAATTCATAACCTATCAGGCGGCCAACGACAAGCTGTTGCCATAGCACGAGCGGTCAATTGGGGAGCAGATATTGTCATAATGGACGAACCAACTGCGGCATTAGGCGTAGAACAAAGTGCGCAAGTCAATGAATTAATAAACATCATCAGTGGTCAAGGCGTTGCGGTACTATTAATAAGTCATAATATGCAACACGTTAGTGAAACTTGTGATCGCGCTGTCGTTTTATATCAAGGTACTTCGATAGCTGATGTCTCTGTAAAAGAAGTCAGTAAAGAGCAGTTAGTGAGTTTAATCACTGGTGCAAGCGTTAGCGCCGCTTAAACACGTTAAAAAAAGCCCTTAAAAATTATGCTCGTGTTCATCGAGTCGGGAAAGTCATGTTTTTATTCAAGGAAAAGTGATGGATTTCACACATAAAGTTAACACCTTAATTGCGAGCTTATCGTTACCAGAAAAAGTTGGACAATTGTTTGTGCTTGCCTTCGCAGGGGAAGATATTGATTATGCCAAACGTCTTGTGCGTGATTATCATATTGGTGGTTTTTATATTACCGACGATAATGCTAAAACTAGCCAAGCTGCATCAACACTCGCAAAAACACTACAAACACAGGCAAGCCTTCGTGCATGTGATGCCCCCTTGATTCTCGCAGTAGATCAGGAAGGCGCTTGGGGTATATTGACTAACGAAACCGATTTAGGCCCCGGAAACTTAGCGTTAGGCATCGCAAACGACACACAGTTAACACAAAATATGTATCAAGTATTTGCAGAGCAAATGCAAACCATTGGTTATAATACGTTGCTCTCTCCTTGTGCAGACGTCAACGCTAATCCTGATAATCCTATCATCGGTCAGCGTGCCTTTGGCGAACAAGCAGAGCACGTAGCTTTACATGTAGAGGCAGCAGTTAAAGGAGTGCAAAAATCAAGTAACCTTGCTTGTGCTAAACATTTTCCAGGGCATGGTGACACAAAAACTGATAGCCATAGATCGTTGCCTACTGTTGACAAGTCACTAACCGAACTAACACAACAAGATTTACTGCCTTTTTCGCATGCAATCAATGCAGGCGTTGCAATGATCATGACCAGTCATATCTGTTATCCACAACTTGATGCTGAAAACCCTGCAACATTGTCCTACCCGATTCTAACCACGCTATTGAAAGAGCAAATGGGCTTTGATGGTTTAATTATTACCGATAGCATGAATATGTGGGCGATGCGTAAAAATTATCAACCAGAGCATGCAGCAGTGCAAGCACTGAACGCGGGTGCACATTTGATCATGTTAAGTGAAGAACATTACGAAAACCAAGAAACCCCCTATAAGGAAATACAGCAACAAACTATTCAAGGGGTTATTGATGCCGTAGAACAACAAATATTACCCCTATCTGTTATTGATCACGCGTTAGCAAAAGTCTTGTGTATGCGCTATCAAAAGCTACAGCAGCCATTGAGTCAAACTCAACTTTCAAAACAACAATGTCAAGAGATCGCCCAGCAATCAAGCAGCCAAAGCATTAAATTACTAAGAAACCACGCTAACTGGTTGCCGTTAAATGGTCGGCATTTCTACCTAACATTTGCCGCGAATGAACAATGTTATGAATCTTTAGTTAACTCAAGAGGCATAGGGCCAAATGACCCCGTTCCTGCTCGTCAAGCGTTGATAAGCGAACTAACAACACTTGGCGCTAACTACACCCTTGTACCCCTTGAACAGCTCAACGAAGGTCATTCAGCATTCGCTAGCGATGACCCTATTATTATCACCACTGAAGATTACCCTCTCCCCGGTGAAAGCTTTGATACACATGAACAACAACAAAAAGTAGCAGGCTTACTCAATCTATTTCAGCAACGACTCATTGTCATAGCTTGTCGTTCCGATTATGAACTGAAGCATTTTCCAAGCTTACAAACGTATTTATGTAGTTATTCAAGTAGAGCCCTTAGTGCTCGCGCACTCGCGCAATATCTTATTTAAAAAGTGTAAAAAATAATCAAATTAATGATTGACATTTAGTCAAATTGATTGATTAATAATTAGTATAATTATTTTACTAATTATTAAAAGTAAAACGAATACATAACTAAAACAATAGCTAAAAGGAAATAACAAGATGAAAACACCAGTCGCCAGTTACCTTGCATTAGCAATCACTGCTGCCCTATCCGGCTACAGCGTACATGCATATGCAGAACAACCTACCTCAGAAAAAGTAGAAGTTATCGAAGTAAAAGGTATTCGAGGAAGTCTTTCTCAGGCATTAAACAATAAACGCTTTACTGATTCGGTAATAGATTCAATTTCTGCTGAAGATATTGGTAAATTTCCAGACAAAAATATCGGTGACGCATTACAACGCATTCCTGGTGTAACAGTCTCGCGTGATTTTTCAGAAGTTGATGGCGTAACAGTGCGAGGCACAGCTCCTCAACACAGTATGGTGTTATTGAATGGTCAGAATGTAGCTTCGGTTGGTTGGTTTGATTTAGCACCTTTTAATCGTAGCTTTAATTTTGAGTTATTATCTGCAGAACAAATAGGCGGCTTAGATGTGTATAAATCAGTTGAAGCTGATATTAATGAAGGTGCGCTTGGTGGTACCATTAATTTAAAAACACGGCGTCCACTTAGTGTTGAAAGTAATACTTTTTTCGCTTCGACAGAAGGTGCATATAGTAAATCAGCTGGCGACTGGACAGCTAACGGTTCAGGGCTTTACAGTTGGAAAAATGACAATGAAAACTTAGGTTTTTTAGTAGCGCACTCTGTTGAAAATCAAAGTGTATACCGCGAAACACTCCGCTCTTTTGGTGAGCCATTGGCCAAACCCGCCGACTCACTAGGAAATATTCCTGTCGCTCCAGGCGCAATGGCATCCATATTATTTGACGAAGAACGTAAACGTGAAAGTTCACAGGTTACTTTGCAATACCAGGCAACGGAACAATTACAATTAATTGCAGATTATAATAAATTTACCCTTGAGAATGATCATGTCAATACGGCTATGTTTGCAATTCCAGCATTGTTGTCACAATACGATGGCACAACAGCAGTTGTAAATGATAAAGGTGTAACAACACGCGTGACAACGGTTCCTTTCGGTGGTGCTCAGCCGTTAGTACCGCTGTTCAATAATGCCGTATTACGTAAACCCGAAATGGAAATGGATGTACTGAATTTAACCGCTGAATACCAAACTGATAGCTGGTCATTAAACGCGGTAATTGGTCAATCAACCGCCAAGTCAAGAGGACTTCAATCAAGTACATGGTGGGGTAACATTGCCGAGAGTGAAAAAACAGGGTTTACGTTTGATACTTCTGGGCCACTAGAGCTTGAATTAACTCACCCAGATTATGCCTTAGATCATGAGCAAATGATGATCCATAATGAATTTAGTTACTTAAACAATATCCGTGATAATGACATTAATTACTATCAAATTGATGTTGTTCATGAACTAGATTTTGGTATTTTTACGTCTATTAAATCGGGCATTAAATATCAAGATCAGGAATTTTCAGCACGCATTGACCGTTACGATGACGGTATACTTGCTAGCGCAATGAATGACGGTTTAACCTTAGCTGATTACAATGGTGGTATTGTCTCTGGTTTACACAGCAAAGAAGGAAGAGACGGTACGTTATCGTCATTCGCCGTGATCAATAAAGACATTTGGCAGTATGCAAAAGATAATCAAGGTGCTTTACGCGTAACCGAAGCTTTTTTAATCGATGAAAGTATCCTTTCAGCATATGCAAAAGCTAACTTTAGCGGTGACGGTTTTCGCGGTAATATCGGTGTGAGAATTGTAGAGACTGATGTGAACTCAACAGGCGAAATAGATGGAAAACCATCTACTGGAAAGAAATCTTACACCAATATTCTGCCGAGTATAAATGTCGTTGCTGACGTAACAGAAGATTTATTAGTACGATTTGCCGCGGGCTCTAGTGTTGCTCGACCAGATTACGACCAAATGAAAATGTCAGCGAGTTTGGTGCCTACCATGGGTACTGCAACAATCGGCAATCCTGATATAGAGCCTTATAAGTCAGATCAATATGATTTAGGCATTGAATGGTATTTTGATCCTTCCTCATTATTAGGCGCAACACTGTTTAAAAAAAATATCAGTGATTATATCTACACAACTGCCGCGCAAGAATCCTTAGCCGGATGCTCAGAAACTTGTTTAGTGACTCGTTCACGTAATGTTGGCACGGCTGACGTTTCTGGGGTTGAATTCCAATACCAACAAGATTTTGGTAATGGCTTCGGTATGCAGTTTAATTATACCTATACTGACAGTTCTTTAATCAACCCAGCGGGTCAGAAAGAACGGTTAGATCGAGTTTCTCAAAATTCATTTAATGTATCAGGCTACTACGAAAACGAAGACTTTAGCGCTCGTATTGCATACAACGCACGTGATGAGTGGCAAAGCTTTGAAAGTAGCGCACTAGCAACGAACAAACCTTATTATCAACTTGATGCTTCGTTTGTTTGGCACGTAACAGATAATGTTGATATTTCTATAGAGGGCGTGAATATTTTAAATGAAGCGCGTGTAACCACCTTACCTGAATATAGCGTTTACCACAGTGTTGATGAATATGGTGCTCGTTACTTTGTTGGCGCTAGCGTGAAGTTTTAACGCTAGCAACACATTAACCAAAGGTTTAGATCCCTTACCCTAAGCCTTTGGTTACTTTAATTAAAATGAAATAATCAATCCTTTTAGGGGGCTATCTTAACTTGATGTGTTCTCAACTTTCGACTTAGGCAGCGCCCAACTTGTCACGTTTGAATAGTTAACCACACTTTATGAACAGGGCATTTAGAGATAAAAATACAGAGTACCACCTTCTTTTCCGTGTTCATTACAATGCCGTATATCGTGTTTATCTTGTTATACGCTACGCCTGAAAATGGCAGCATAATGATGTAATACTCGTTCTAAGATGATTTTACCCTCACGGCACAGAATACGTTCCATGGCGTTTAACGTTATGATAAATATTGCAAACAGCGATGAAACAATTGTTGTGTATCGATGGGTTTGCCAAGATGGTAAACAAACCCTTGTGCTAGATACTGCTTAATATCTTCTTCCATCACATTTGCAGTTAATGCGATAACGGGTATGCTCGGATATAACTTATTAATAATTTTTTGTGCTTGCAAACCATCCATCACTGGCATTTGTATATCCATAAAAATCAAATCAACCTGCTTATTTGCAAGCATATCTATGGCTTCTTGACCATTATTGGTAATAATCAAATCTACATTGGTTGGCTTCATCATTGACGAAAATATCGTCTGATTTATACGGTTATCTTCTGCTAATAAAACCGTTTTTCCGCGTAAATCAGGTGCCGAAAGCTTTTTAGTACTCAACCTTTGTTGTGTGACATCAGCTTGAGTTATAGGTAATACTACTTCAAAGGTAGTGCCTTTTTGTGGCTTACTTTCTACCTCAATTGAGCCATTCATCATATCGATTAATGATTTACATATAGACATACCAAGACCAGTACCGCCATATTTTCGCGTAGTGGTATTATCGGCTTGCTCGAAACGGTTATATAAACGATCTATGGCCTCCTGTTTCATACCAATACCACTATCTTGTACTTGAATAAATAAAGCGCCTTGCTTATCAGTATCAACCAATACGTTTACTTCACCAACATTTGTGAATTTCACCGCATTTGAGCTCAAATTTAATAAAATTTGTTTAACTCGCACACTGTCACCTAACCAACCCTGCTGATAGTTTCTTCCTTTAATAATAGAAAATTTGATATGTTTTTCTTCTGCAACAGGGGTTAATGACATAGAAAGCACTTCCAGCAATATGTCTAAATTAAACGGTTTTTTTTCTAATGTTAATTTATGAGCGTTTATTTTTGAGAAATCTAAAATATCATCAATAATGGTTAGTAACATTTCTGAAGAATAACTCGCTTTTTCTAATAAGTCTCTTGCTTCATCAGATTGCGGCATATCTTGTAACAGTTGAATAGTACCTAAAACGCCATTCATTGGTGTTCTTATTTCATGGCTCATATTTGCTAAGAACAGTGATTTCGCGTTATTCGCCGCTTCTTCTTTTTGTTTTGCAACTTCAATACGTCGCTTTTGTTCAGATAATAGCTCAACATGTTGCTTTAATTGTTTATTGTTACTTTCAAGTGTCTTGGTTTGTTCATTAACAATCCGCTTCAAGCGTTTATTAAAGCGCATTTGCACTAAAAGATACGCAACAAACAACAGCGCGCAAGACAGCACAATATAAAAGATACGCGAGTTTATTTCATAAGGCTTAGTCTCATAATCACGTAACAATAATCCAGTTAAACTACCATCTTCCGGTGCCATGTTTAAATTTTGATACACCTGCGCTGCACGTGAAAATCGTGCAGGAAACACACTGCCAATAGGCACTATATTAGGTTTAATAAGAACTTCCGTTGCTTTGGCTTCCTTTAAAATATTAATCAGCGTATTTTTAGCACGATACTTATCTTTGATAAGCTGAGCAATTTCTTGTTGATGTTTCAATGCATAAAGCCAACCTTTATGGGTTGCTGACACAAAACGCTTAACTGAAGATAAGTCACGCTTTACACGCTGTTCAGTGGTAAATAGCAGGTCGCCGTAGAAATCAATACCGTAGCTTGAAGGGTCTATAATATTGTAATCAATCCCTTTAGCATCATAAATAAAAGGTTGATTTGAGCGGTAAGCAGACATTACATCTGCCGTACCATTAAGTAACGCATTATTATTGAATGTATGAGCGACAAATTCATAATTGCTAACGTTAAACATTTCCAGTAATGCATTTAACGAAGCATCATCTAAATTACGCTGAAACATAATTTTTTTACCATTAAAATCATAAGGACTAGCAATACCAGATGATTTTAACGACATAAAAATTAACGGGCTAGATTGAAAGATGGTAGTGGCAACAACCAACGGCTGCCCTTTTAACTTGGCGGCAACAATTGATGAATCACCAACAGCAAAATCTGCTTTGCCGGATAATACATTTTCGATAACGCTTGTATTAATATCTCTTTCTTTTATTTCTACGTCAAAACCCGCGTCTTGATAATACCCTTTTTCTAAGGCTGCATAATAACCAGCAAATTGAAATTGATGAAACCATTTTAGCTGGAGAACAACCTTTTCTTGCCCAAATGCGAGTGGGCTTAACATCAGCCATAAAACTATGTACTTCTTCATCGCGCAACTTATCTAGAGAAGGTCATTTTACTATAGTACAAACATTCAATAGTGAAAGCCTCAATTATCTAAGCGAATAATGATGCCGTAGACATGAATACATTTAAGTTAACTGCCGTTTTAGCAAACGAATACCTTGCTAAAATAACAAAATTAATAGCTTGTTATAAAAAACCAACTATTTAACGGCATGTATTTTGCTGAAAAAATAATTAAATATGCCTAAGTGTCAATTAATTGATTTTTTATGATAAACAACATTAATAATTACAGTACTTTTTTTAGTGGTAATACGTCGAACTCGGCATCATCAGAAGTTGATGACATTATTGCTTCACATAAATCAACGCAAGAAGCGGCAATTAACAGTACTGAAAGTAGCCAGTCTCATTTATTTCTAAGCAGCAAAGCACAAAAGATAAGCGCTATAAAAAGTGAATTTTTTAGTGGTGACGGCGTGAGTTTCAACGATATAGAAACCTTAAAAACACGCGCTTACCAATTAGGGTTAATTAATAAAGAAGAATATGGACGATTGTCAAATACTGAATTTTCAGCAGAAGAAATACAAGCATCAGATGATATCTCCACTAAAGGTATTGCCAACTATATCACTGACTTTTTACAACGATTAGAAGAAAGTGATGCTGGGGTATCAAAAGAGTCTAGCGACCAAGAAGACGGCGTAGAAAGCGAAGCATTAATTGCATTAAAGTCAGCGCTAACAAACGCTCGCACCATTATCAATGATGTTGAAAATGAAAAAACAAGCCCTGAATTTAAAGAGATGTTAATGAGCACAATCACCACGTTAAAAGACACAATTAACGCCAGTGCTTTTGAAAAGATGCCCGTTGACGACAACGTTGGGTTAACTAAGGTGTATCAAACGTTAGAAATCGTCGATAGAATTTCACCACAACGACTGACTAATGAAAAGTTAAATCAATATATGTCAGTGTCGCTAGGGTAAAGGCATTAAATTATGAGTCAGTTTTGTTTTATTTGCTCACTAACTACTGCTCTCAATAACAAACGGCTTGATAGAAAGCTTATCAAGCCGTTTATTTCACACTATTTATGCTTTCGGTGATAAACCAATTTATATAATGCAGGCAATACCAATAAAGTTAATAATGTTGAACTAACAATACCACCTATTACCACTGTCGCTAAAGGCCGCTGAACTTCTGCTCCCGTCCCTATATTAAACGCCATAGGTATAAAGCCTAAACTAGCGACCAGTGCTGTCATTAGCACTGGTCGCAATCGTTGACTTGCACCTTGTTTAATTGCTTGCAATAACAACAAGCCTTCTTCCCTTAATTGACGGATAAAAGATAACATCACTACCCCGTTTAATACTGCAACCCCTGAAAGTGCGATAAAACCAACGGCGGCAGAGATTGAAAAAGGCATGCCACGTAAACTTAACGCGATTACACCTCCGGTAAGCGCTAAAGGCACACCGCTAAACACAATTAATGCATCACGCAGTGAGCTAAAGGCACTATACAGTAACCCCAAAATCAGTAATAAAGTTAACGGTACAACTAATGACAAACGACGGCTAGCAGATTGAAGTTGTTCAAACGTTCCACCGTAATCAAGCCAGTAGCCTGCAGGTAAACCAAGTTGAGCACGCATGACCGTTTCAGTTTGGTTAATAAAGCTAGCTAAATCTCGCCCTTGTACATTAGCAGTAACAACAACATTACGTTTACCGCTTTCACGGTTTATTTGGTTTGGTCCTTCGGCAATATTAATATCAGCAACTTCTCCTAGTGGTACATACGCTAATTCTGCATTGTCTGATTGAGGAACAGCAACAGGTATTTGCGCTAAGCGCTGAGGATCGTTTGACCAAGATTTATCCATTCTTACTATCAATTTAAACCGGCGATCTCCTTCATAAATCAATCCAGCTTTTATTCCACCAACCGCGGTATTCACTGCTTGTTGAATATCCATCACAGTTAGCCCTAATAACGCCATATGATCACGTTGCGGTGTAACCACTAACGTTGGTAAACCTGATAGCTGCTCTAAACGCACATCAGTTGCTCCTTGGATACCTGACAATAACCTCGTTGCTTTTTCACCATACGTTTTCAATGTGCTGAGATCATCACCGTAAAGACGAATGGCAACATCAGCTCTTACGCCTGCAATCAGTTCATTAAAACGCATTTCAATTGGCTGAGTAAATTCGTAATTATTACCGGGTACATCTTCCACTCGGTGCCTAATTTTTTTAATGAGCTCAGTTTTGGTTAAATTAGGCTTAGGCCATTCGTGACGAGGTTTGAGCATAATAAACGTATCTGCAACGTTCGGCGGCATAGGATCATTAGCAATATCTGGCGTACCTATTTTAGAAAACACCCTTTCAACTTCATGAAGTTCTGCGATTGCATTCTCTAATTGACGTTGCATAGTGACAGACTGCTCTAGTCCTGTACCAGGAATACGCAATGCATGCATTGCAATATCACCCTCATCAAGTTTAGGCAAAAACTCTGCGCCCATCTTATTCGCATGCCAGCTGACATAGATTAACAAAGCAGCAGCACAAAACAGTACGAAAGCAGATTGGCGTAACGAAAACGATAATAATGGCTGGTATAGTTTTCTCGCCCAGATCATTAAACGATTTTCCTGCTCAACTACCTTACCGCGTAGAAAAATCGCTAAGGCAGCTGGAACGAAGGTAACAGCAAACAATAATGCACCCAACAGCGCTGCAACAACGGTAAATGCCATTGGATGAAACATTTTTCCTTCAACACCAGATAAGGCAAAGATTGGTAAATAAACCAACATTATTATCAGCACTCCAAACACCGCAGGGTTAAAAACCTCTTTGGTGCTGAGAAAAACTTCGTGGAGCCGTTCCTCTAAGGTTAATAGTCGCCCTACTTTTCGTTGTGCCATACCTAGTCGACGTAATGCATTTTCAACCACGATAACCGCACCATCAACGATAATGCCAAAATCAATTGCGCCTAAGCTCATTAAATTACCGGAAACACGATTGGCCGCCATACCGGTAACGGCAAATAACATACTTAATGGGATCACCAATGCTGTGATCAATGCCGCGGTAACATTACCTAATAAAAAAAGTAATACCGCAATGACTAACACTGCACCTTCAAAAAGATTTTTTTGTACCGTTTCAATCGTTTTATCAACGAGTGACGTGCGATCATAAACCGCTTCTAACACGACACCTGACGGCATGCTTTGTTGAATTTTTTCTAATTGTTTAGCAACGTTCTTTGCCACAATACGACTGTTTTCTCCCAGCAACATCATCGCAGTACCCATTACCGCTTCATCACCGTGGTAGGTAGCAGCTCCGGTACGCAGTTCTTTACCAAAAAATACATTGGCAACATCTTTGACCCTAACTGGAGCGTCATCTCGCTTAGCGACCACTAATTGTTTAATTTCATCTAAGCTTTTAATTTGCCCAGGTGTTCTCACCAAATATTGCTCACCATTTCGCTCTATATAACCAGCCCCCTGGTTTATATTATTACGCTCAAGAGCTTCTATTATGTCTTTGATGCTTAGCTTATAAGCAAGTAGCTTCCCAGGGATCGGGGCTACCTGATATTCACGCTCAAAGCCACCAATACTGTTAATTTCAGTCACTCCAGGTACTTTAAGTAACTGAGGTTTAACAACCCAATCTTGTAATGTGCGTAAATCTTCAGCGCTATACGCTTCACCTGTGTCTTTTAATGCTCCGGCTTCAGTATGAATAATGTAGGTAAAAATCTCCCCCAACCCACTAGCTATAGGGCCTAAAGTTGGCTCAATTTGATTGGGTAATTCACCACGAATCGCTTGTAAGCGCTCCCCTATTTGTTGTCGTGCCCAATATATATCAGTACCTTCATTGAAAATTACCGTCACTTGAGACAAACCATACCGTGATAATGAGCGGGTATAATCAAGTTTTGGTATACCAGCCATCGCATTTTCAATGGGAAAGGTTATCCGTTGTTCTACTTCTAGCGGAGTGAATCCTTGCGCACCGGTGTTGATTTGTACTTGAATATTCGTGATATCTGGCACAGCATCTATGGGTAAACGCAATAAATTATAAACACCTACCGCTGCAATAAATAAAGTCACCGCCATCATCAGCCAACGACGCTTTATCGCAAAAGAAATAATATGATCTATCATGTTAACCTCAGTGTGCGTGGCTTGCGCCAGCCTTTAAAACATCCGCTTTAAGCACATAGCTATTTGTTGTTACGTATTCCGTATCGTTTGCTAGGCCTGATAAAACTTCAACCCATTGGTCATCAGCTTCCCCCAAAATTAACGGCCGCGCTTCAAAGATGTTGCCAAAACGTGCAAATACCACAGGTTTATTCATCAGTTGCTGTATCGCTTGTTTTTCAACACGCATTGAAACCGCTTTTTTGCCAGTAACAATATCTGCTTTCACATGCATGCCAGGACGCCAATGTCCGTCAGGGTTATCAATTAAAACTCGCGCTCTAGCAATGTGGCCTCCGGTCATTTTCGGAGCTACATAAAACACCTTACCTTTAGCTTCCAAGTGATGATGTAAATCATAAATATTGGCTTGTTGGCCTATCGCCATTTTTTCGATATTTTCAGGGAATGCCGATAATTCCACCCACACTTTGGAAAAGTCTGTGATTTCTATTAACGCTTGTTGATCTGCACGCTCCCCTTGGCTAACTTTCTGTGCGGTAACCATACCCTCTGCAGGACTATAAAGAGTAAATGACTGTAAGGTTTTATTATTTTTTACTTTCAGCACTGCTTGGCCTTTTTTAACGCTATCTCCAATAGTCACTAAAACTGACTCAACTACCCCCGCATAAGGCGACATAATGCTATATTGTCTATCTACTGTAGGAGCAATAACACCGAACAGTGTTTCTTTAAACTCAAGCGTACCTGCTTGCGCTAATTGTGTTTGAATATTACTTGCTTCAATAGCGCGTTGAGATATTTTAGTTCTCCCTTCATGCTTTTCGAACTGCCATTGGTATGGCTTTCCTGCGATGTTTGCCTTAACAGTTACATCAAATGAGTGCGGTTGCACAATACTTTGTTTACTGACTAAATAATCATATTCATCGACAAAATCTAGTGTATCTTGCTGGCCGTTTAGCCTTGATAAAACGACTTCTAATGACACTTCTTTCGGTGAAATAGGTTGGTCATCTTGGTAAACGTAAACACGCATCTCTGGAGCGACACCAATTTCATAAAAGCTCACTTCAACACTGATATTATCGTGCACTAATAATTGACCGCCATGCATTCCCGTTGGAGTAGATTCTTCTTCATGGCCGTGATCACCTGAAGCTCGTACAGAAGACATGCTGGCAATGGTGAATGTCAGATATACACTGACTAGTAAAATAAATTGTTTAATATTCATGATTATGTCTCTTATTCGCTCGCCGTATCATTGATCAATGATTTACCGGAAAATCGTTGCATCGTTAATAACGTTTGAAATTGCACTAAGCGTACCGTTAGTAATTGTTTTTCCGCATCAAAAAGTGCTTCTTGTGCTTCAAGCAACTGTAATACTGAAATTTGGCCATTCTGATAGCTCGCTTCACTGTGTTGTAGTAATTGTTTCGCATGAGGTAATAACTCACTTTGTAACGTACGTTCAATGGTTTTATTTGCGAGCATTTGTGTATGAAGATCTGAAAGTTGACTTCGCAATGATTGACGCAAAAGTGCCTGTTCTTCACTTAATTGACCGATTTTTTCTTGCGCCAAGGCGATATTGCCACGATTAGGTTTTTGCCACGTTAGTGGCATTGAAAACCCTAAAACAACACCGCTATCATGATTACCGGCATTGTGCCGTACACCACCTTCTAACGTGATGTTTGCCACATTATTCGCTTGTTCAACGGCTAATTGAGCTTGTTGAATCTTTACTTGCTGTTCTAATAACACAAAATCTGGTGCGCGATTCACCGCTTTATGCCAGATTGTTTCAGAAGGAATAACAGGTAAATCACTGATGTCACCCAAAACCTGATCAAAATCAGCTGCTGCTAACCACATTTTACTCAGTGAAAACTTCGCCATCGCTAAGTCTCGTTGAATACGTATTTTATTTAGCTTCAACTCAGTCAATCGGTATGCCACGCGTGATACATCTGCCTTTAATGCTGCGCCAGCCTTTGCTCTAGCTTCAACTACGTTTAGCAATTTTTGCGTATTAGTTTCTCGTTTTAGATGCCATTTAAGCAGGTGTTGCTGGTACAATACTTGATAATATCTCCCTGCAGTATCAGTTAATACTGACAACCTATCAGACTGATATTGTGCAGTACTGTATTGTTGCTTTTGTTGCTGTAATGCCATTCGTAGTTGACGCTTATCACCTAGTTCAATCACTTGGCTAAGTGAAAGGGTCAGTTCCGCTGATTTTACGCCTTTGCTTTCGCCGGTACCGAGTATATTTTCCAGTTTTACGCCCAATTTAGGTGAAGGTCGAATGCTCGCTTGTAATAAACTCGCGTCAAGCATTCGCACTTCATACGGATAACTTTGTAAGCTTGGATGATGAGTAATGCTCTTTTTTAACGCATCGGTTAACGTTAATGCTTCTTTTGCTGCAGCATTAACGCACACCAGCAATAAAACTAATTGGCATAGTGTTGCCCTGCTAAACAGAGCAGTGATGTTATGCATAATGTATAATCTCTTAATAAATATATGACAAGACCGCGCCCGTTTGACTAGGCGTAATGATCTTTTCAATGTGATTATTGTTCACATTCAAAACACGTTGTTTAACACTTGAATGAAAATAAAGTGAGCTACGTTATCAATCAGCCACTAACACTTGAGTGTTTTAAATTGAACCTTTAAAGGCAATGTTTTCTGCAGAAGCGAATGCTAAAGATCAACACGCCCGAATAATTAATGCGTGTGAATTTGGCGGGGGTAATGGTGGACTGTAATATAAACTAGTGTAGGTTGGTATTAATTGCGTTTGTGTTGTCTCTAAACATCCAGTAAACGCAACCCCAGCACCATAGCCACTGAGACAACTTAAATGTACATGTATCTCGTGTTCCCCTTCGAGGTCAGGTGAGAGTTTTTCTTCTAGTTCGAGGCCTTCAATATGCTGTAGGTGCGAGTAGCTAGCATGTTCTTGATCTGGAGGGTAAAAAGGCGCGCTATCACAGCTAAAAAAGCTATGGATCAACAGCAACAATGCGTAGGTAAATTGTTTTGCCTTCATTAAATGTTATCGTCTTATCGTTTCAGGTTACTAATTGACTTTGCTAGCGTTGTTTTTACAAAATAACTGTCATTCAGCATTATTATGCCATAGGATAAAGCTTCCAGTTACAGGAAGGTCAAGATGAAGATAAGCCAATTAGCAGAACAAACAGATGTTCCTACTAAAACCATTCGCTATTATGAGGACATTGGTCTATTAAAGTCGGCAAAACGCGCCGAAAACGGCTATAGATACTATCAAGCTGAAGACGTTCAACTGCTTATTTTTATTCGTCGTTGCCGTGATTTGAATATTTCACTCGACGAAATAAAAACTTTAGTAAAAGTACAACGACAACCAAATAACTCTTGTGAAATGGTCGATTCTTTGATTACTCAACAGTTAGGAAAGGTTAGAAAAGCGCAACAAGAACTGCAAAAGTTAGAAAGTTCATTAGCAACACTCGCGCACTGCTGTACCAGTAATAAAATAGAAGACTGCATGATACTAAATACACTTAAAGCTTCGCCAAATTCAGCGTAAAACAACCTTTTTTGTTCTGCCTTAATCGATAGATAACTAACTATTTTAAGTTAAACAGTTAGTTATCTAACAAATAATACTTACCACCTATCTCTAGTTATTCATTTTCTTTCTGTAAATGTTCGAGAAAGAAACGCCAGCGCTTTTCAACAAAATAAGGGTGTTCATCTAATACATGACCCATTTTTGGCATGATCAATAAATCAAAATCTTTATTTGCCTTAATAAGCTTATCGACCAAGCGCATGGTCGCAGAAGGGTGAACGTTGTTGTCAAGTTCACCGTGAGCAAGTAATAACTTACCGGTTAACCTTTCTACATCAGTATAGTTTGACTGTTGTTGCCAAGCATCATTCATTGGCCAACTCATCCATATTTCATTCCAACCCGCTTTATCAACTCGAAAGTCATGGTTACCCGATGCACTAACGCCAGCTTTAAAAAAGCTATTATGCCTTAACATGGCTTGCACCGTATCGTAGCCACCCGCACTAAAACCATAAATACCGACTCGATTAATATCCATATATTGTCGATCTTTAGCTAACTGTTTTATTGCCCAAACATGATCATCGGTGCCTGCTGCTAAGTTTTTGTAACTAACACGGTGAAATTCACGCCCTCTTTTGCTGGTGCCACGGCCATCCATTTTAATAACAATAAACCCAAGCTCTGCCAAAGCTGGTCGAGTATTAGCAAAAGTTGAAAAGGATTTTGGCGTGAAAAAATTATGCGGACCTGTATAGGTATCATTAATAACAGGGTACTTTTTACTGGCATCGAAGTTTGATGGTTTATAAAGCAAGCCATATAGAGGAGTTACACCATCATCTGCAATGACACTAAATGGTTCAGGTGGCTGCCAACCTAAAGCGGTTAATCCTTCAATGTTCGCTTGATCAAGTTTTGTTAATTTTTCTCCTGTAGTTGCACTTCGTAGCCAGGTCTGCGGCGGAGTTTGTGCGTCAGAATATGTATCAATAACAAAGCTAAAATTCGGTGATAATCGTGTTTCATGCTCAAAAGGTTCAGGTGTTAGTAACGTTAAATCACTGCCATCAAGGTTAATTCGATATAAATGACGTAAATAAGGATCTCGATTTTTCTCTCTACCAGAAGCTTCAAAATACAAAACCCCTTTTTCTTCATCAACGCCCCGTATGGCTCTCACGGTATATTCACCTTGAGTAATCGGGTTAATCAATGATCCTGTTTTTGTGTCATAAAGATATAAGTGTTGATAGCCTGAACGCTGTGAACTCCAAATAACCTGGCTTTTATTATTTAAGTGATACGACACTTGCACCCAAGGGTCAATAAATTCATCATTTGTTTCTTTTATCACTGAAACAACTTGTTTCTCTTTCGCGATCACTTTACGCAAAAATAATGCTTTATTGCCTCTTCGACGATCTTGGTAGTAAAAATCACCTTTGTGCCAGTACCCCCAAAGTGCCCTTCCATAATATGTTTGCATTACTTTAGGGCCATTTAATGCGCTAGCTTCCTGATTAGCAACATCAATAAGTACAACCTGTGCCATAGGCAATGTTTGATCGCCCGCTTGGGGGTAATAGTAACGTACACTATTCACGTTAAAATCATTATCGGCGGTACTATCAGTTAATGTTAATTGACTCACGCCTTGGCGGAATAGTCGATAAGTGATGACATAATGACTATTTTCTGACCAATAAAGGCCTAAATGGTTCTGTTCATCGAAAGCTTCATCATTTAGCCGCTTATTAGGAACTGAATGTGTGACAGCATAAGGGGATGATTCAGATCCATCTTGAGTTAATTGTTTACAGTCTTGCGTGGATGTTTTACACAAAAACAAATTGTAATTTTCCACTTTTACAAAATGTTGCTTATCTGGTGAAGTATATCTTCTTGTCTTATCTTGTGACTTTTGTTTAGGTGCCGCATGGCATTGATAAGGGCTTGCAACGATCTCACAACGATAAGGTTGGTTATTTATATCAAAATTAAGTACTTTGCCATTGAATTTAACGTGACTAAGCGGAGAACTTTGCCAGTCAATTGGCTCTTCTAAATTAAGCGATTGTGTTAAGTTAATTTTGTCAAACAAAGGCGTCTTTACTTTATCATTGGCGTTTACCCGCACGAATTCCTGCCCACGCTTTTTAGAGTAGCGTTCAAACCAAAACTCATCAGCCTTGTCGTCAATCCAATGTGCAGTTAACGAAAAATTATCTACTTTATTACTTAAATTCTTCGCACTGAACGCTTTAGCACGCTCAACATTATCATCTATTGATTTGTGCTTAATTGCTGGCGTGTGCTGACAACTTATTAAAGATAAAAGAAGAAAAAACAGGGGTATAAATTTCATAAAAAATACTCACGTAATTAGCAATGGCCTTCACATTGGTAAAATAATTTTTCGGAAAAAGATAAGGCCAGCATTAACTTGCCGGCCTTATGAAAGCTCTATAAGAGTAACCTGTGATTATCGCTTAAAAACGATATGTAGCAGTAATAAAGTACTCTAAACCAACAGGGTTGTATTTTGTAATGTCAGCAAACGGCCACCATTCTTCTGATTCGTGCTGATGTGGTTTTTTGTCGAATAAATTCGTTACCGCAGCACTCAAAGTCAAATCATCAGAAATATGGTAAGTGGTACTCATATTTACCGTTGTCCATGCTGGATAGCGTTCATTGACATCATCAGACCATCTTACAGGCGATGTACCTAAGCGATTAACAAAAAAGGCAACCGATAAGTCATCATTATTCCAACCCAAAGTAGCGGTTGTGCGTGTGCGGAATTCATTGTTCCATTGATAGTCTCGAATATCTTCTAGCTCATCTTCTGGTAAGAATCGCTCATTGGTTTCAAAAATATGCGTATAATCAATATTGAAAAACACTCGACCAAGTCCAGCTAAGTCATGAGTATATTTCGATGATATATCAATACCTTTCTGCTCACGCTCACCAGTATTAAATGGGCTAGTTACAGTTGAAAGTACATCATTACCTGATGGACCACCTCGAGAAACGCGATTGAGCATTTCTTGACATTTAGCCGAGTTTTTATCAACCGTTTGCCCTGATTCAGTAAAACCAAGCATACATTCAGCTTCATAACGCAATACTGAACTTGCCCCCAAATTACCAATTTTCTTTTCTAAAGATACTTCATAATAATCAAACGTAACTGACCAGTCATCGGTAATACTAGCAACTAAACCGATATTTAAACTATCACCCGTTTCTTCTTCTAAAGAAAGATCGCCTTTAGATTCTTGGCGAACGCTGATGCCGTAATCATCACCACAACCACTCCAGCTTTGCCCTGAAGTTAAGCCAGTGTTATTCACACAAGTTAAATAATCAATTGGGCTTGCAAATGAAGAGCTTTCACCTGCATACATATAATGCATATCTGGTGCCCTAAATGATGTGGAATACATTGTTCTGATTAACAATTCTTCCATTGGTCGCCAAGATAAGCCCGCTTGATAAGTAAACGCTCCGTCAACATTTGATTCATCATCATAATAATCATAACGACCCGCTAATGTGGCTTCTAATGAGCCAATGGTGCTTTCTTTCGCGGCTAGAGGAATAGATAATTCTAAACCTGCAGCATATCGTTCACGATCACCTTTACCTGTAATGCCTGACCAACCATAAATATCACCACGTACCGTTTCTTCGTCAGTGATAAATTCATACCCTTCTTTAAGGTACTCAGTAACAAAAGCAAATTGAGCTTCACCTGCGGGTAATTCAATTAAAGAGCCACTAATATCAAATGATAAACTGTGTAAATATGAATCACCTTTTCCGATGGATTGGTGAAGAGCACTGGTAAACATATCAGGTGTTAATTGACCAAATATGTCGATATTGGTTGGTTCGTAGTTAGCGTTTAACTGTGATGCATTAACCACAACCCAACGTGAACCTTCCCAAGGTTGAGTCCAATCAGTACCTTTTTCACCATACAATAAACTCAACATCTTTTGATCATCAAAACGACCTACAGTGTCTTCATAATCATACTGACCGGTAGTGAACGTAAGAGAGTAATCGTATTCGTCTGCGATAACACCTTCTATACCAACAATACCGGTGATAGAGGTTTCATCGAATTCTTGATTTGAAGTTGGTACTTCAAAGTTTCTAAAGCGTCGCCAAAAATGACGATTTCCTAAAAAGGTGCTTGCATCATTAATGTCTTCTTGAACAACATAATCAACGCCATAGCTATATCGGTACAAACCTGCATCACCTTCAGACTTTGTGCCTAAAAAGGTAGCAAATAAGCGCCCATCATCTAACTCATACTCTGCGTTGACAAACAGATTTGTACGGTCACGCTCATTTCGTACGGTATATGTGTTGTAAGGGTTGTCACCGCAATAATAAGGGTCAGGATCAAAATGCACTCGTCCTGGCGGTTGCACCTTTTCATAACCAAGTGGTTCACAACGTCCTGATAAATCTTTCATCGCGATGGGATCTGGCTCCCACTTAGCCCAATAACTCATCACTTGTTCTGGGCCATGTCTATCTACATTTGGTCCATCTTCTGGCTCGTCAAACCACCCTCGATCATCACCATGAATAGGGTCACGTTGATCAACTTCTAGTACAGCGGTATAGCTGAATTTATCATGTGTACCACCGGTGCTAAGTGTAAACTTTTTGCTCGCACCGCCGCCGTCTTTAGTATCACCGTAACGTGCGGTTATTTGGTTAAAATCGATATCATCTTTTAAAATAACATTGACTACGCCTGCTACAGCATCAGAACCATAGATTGCTGATGCACCACCACTAAGTATTTCAACTCGTTTTACCGCTTCGGTTGGTATCATTGCAAGGTTAACAATATTACCTGCAACGTTGCCTGATGGCTTAGGTAATACAGGTATGCGTCTTCCATTTATCAATGTTAATGTGTAGCTTGCGCCAAACCCTCTTAAGTTAATAGCTTGCGCATTCGCATTGAAATTATTTGAGCTTTCTTCACCGACGAAAATACCGGTATTTTTAGCAAGAGAGTCTAATGCATCAAAAACATTCGCATGACCCTGTAATTGAATATCAGCGGCGGAAATTGTAACGATTGGCGTTACACCCTCTATAGATGTTCTTTTAATTCGTGAACCCGTAACTTCGATACGTTCCACACCTTCATCTTCAATATTTTCAGCGTCTTCAGCTGCAAAAGTAGCCATACTCATAGATGAAAATGCACTTGCTATAGCTAACGCTGTCATACTTTTTCTTGTGATTAAAGGCTTAAAAAAATTAACCGTCATACCCCCTCCCGGGTTTAATATATTTATTCTTTATGGTTTTCTTAAAAAAATAAGAGGCTTACAACACTAAAAAATGCGTAGCGCCCACAAACAGATATAATGTATACAATATATCTGACTATGGAATCAAGTAAAAAAAGCATTCTACGGGTGAATTTTTTTTACTTATGATTTGTACATAAATACAAAATAAAGAGGAGAGCTATAAAGAGAACGGCTTACGGCATAGATTTTTGTCGATCACATTCTATGTGAACCAACAAGTTTTACAAAAAATGAACACAATGCACTTATTCTGAAAGAGACTTCTACCGTACAGCGCAACAGAGTTTTTTTATGATGGAAAAGTATTTTAAAGTACTTCGCTTATACTAAGAGTGTGAGGCCATCACCACTCAGTCAATCACATGGTTCAAGTGGATTACACGCTAACTATTCACTTAAAACACAACTTTATCTACACGTATATCTAATCTTTTCGATAACCTAATTAAGTTGGCACGATCAACCGATAAATATTTAGCTGTTTTACTCCAATTGCCCTGATGTAGCTGCAAGGCTTGCTTTACAACTCGTCGTTGATACTCATCCATCAAGGTGCGCAGATTAACTGACTTTTCTAAGGTGAAAGTTTTTGCTTCGTCGTTAGTTGCATTGAGTTCATGGTGTTTATTGATTGTGGATGTCG
Organism: Thalassotalea sp. 1_MG-2023; assembly: GCF_030546745.1. GTDB lineage: Bacteria > Pseudomonadota > Gammaproteobacteria > Enterobacterales > Alteromonadaceae > Thalassotalea_C. The sequence goes on along the minus strand of NZ_JAUOPD010000002.1, from coordinate 225,282 downwards.
TGTCATTTAACTCATCACTATCGGCAACATTAATTGTCACAATTTCCTTGTGCTTATTTACTGCTGATACTTTGGCACAAGCTTTTAGCGCTGCTCTACTCAATAAATGTTCAAGCTCACGCACATTTCCTGGCCAATCATAGCCTTGCAACTTTGCCATTAACTCGGGAGAGATTTTTAATTGGTTCACTCCTAATTTACGTTTGGTACGCTCAATAAAAAAGCCTGACAGCAAAGACACATCACCTTCCCTCGCTTTTAATGGCGGAACATTCAATGGATAGACATTCAATCGATGAAACAAATCTGCTCGAAAACGCCCAACGTCCACTTCTGTTTTTAAATCTCTATTGGTCGCCGCAATAACACGTACATCAACGTTTATGACTTCATCTTGACCAACAGGTTGAATTTCTTGATTTTGTAATGCCCTTAATAATTTACTTTGTGCTGCTAAGGGCAATTCTCCTACTTCATCTAGAAATAAGGTGCCGCCGTTCGCAATAAGAAATTTACCCGCCCTTTTACTTTCAGCCCCTGTAAACGCCCCTTTAATGTGACCAAACAATTCACTTTCCACTAAATTTTCAGGCAATGCTGCACAATTAACATAAATAATCGCTTCATCAGCTCGACTTGATTGCTGATGTATACTGTGGGCAACTAACTCTTTGCCCGTTCCGCTTTCCCCTTGAATTAATACAGAAAAATTAGACGGTGCGACTAAAGCTATCTCGTTTCTAAGTTTCTCTATCGCATGGCTTTTGCCAATGATTTCTAAATGACTTCCTGAAACACTTGGTTCACTTAATGCGCGCATTACTGCTTTAGACCGGGAAACATTTGCTTCTAAAACATCTACCGTAGAAGCCGTGTGCAAACTCACTGACGCCATTGAAGCAATTAATGCTAATGATCGTTCAGTGATCTGTTCAAATACCCCCGGTGATAGGCTATCAAGAGTGAGCACGCCAATTAACTTATCTTCAAAATATAAAGGGATCCCCATGCAAGCATGAACCGGTAAATCACCGTCGGTGACAGTAAGTAAGCCATCGTATGGATCTGGCAATGAAGAATCAGCAGGAAATCGAATCGCTTTTTTAGACTGACATATAGCATTGAACCTAGGTTGTTCATTAATCATAAACCTACGCCCCATGGTTTCAACATCAAGGCCTTGAGAAGCTAAGGGTTTCAGGCAATCACCTTGATAAGCTAATAATACAATAGCATCACAAATAATTACCTTTCTAATCGCTGTTAATAGATCATCAAACCGCTGCTGACTTGCAACACTTTGCGCTAACTCAATAGATAATTCGAGTAATTGGCTATCCGTTAAATTATTCATATTAAGTACCTTAAAGACTCTTTAATAGTCAATATGACACATATAAAAAATATGTCAAATTGACACAAAACAAAATTAAAAACAAACTATTTATTTAATTACAACAAGTTACAATTTTGGCATTAATATTGATATACAGATATGCATTACTTATTAAAAAATGAATCGATATGTACTCTAATTTTGCCCTAGCGACTAATCACCAATTAGACAACACTGAATTAAATTATCAAAAATGTATCATCACAGGTAATTGGACAATGATTATTTCATTTTTCATTACGGTGATGTGCTTGATGATTAATTTTCAATTCGATTTTCAGTTTTCAATTCCTGTACAGATAGGTGCACATGTAGCAACCATCATTTTTGCTAGCTTATTTAAAATTGGTTATGTCATTCGCTGTATTGGTGTTCACGGTCTAGGGTTTAAAATTTTCTAAGCATTTTGATTACCGTAATAATCCCTTATTTAAATCAGTACCTATCGTTAAATTAGCGACTTAACGATAGGCGCTTTATTTTCTATTTCCTACACACTGGCTGTGCTTTCTGCATCGCCAATTACCTTCGGAGTTTACATGTTATCTTCTCAAGACATAAAAATTGTTCAATCAACCCTCCCACTAATTGAACAAGCGGGCACGGCAGTCACCGACCATTTTTATCACAGAATGTTTACCCACAACCCAGAATTAAAAGATATTTTTAATTTAAGTCATCAACAAAGTGGCAATCAAAAAGTTGCTTTATTTGAAGCTATTATTGCTTACGCCAAAAACCTCAATAATCTTTCTGTTCTTAAACATGCAGTAGAAAGAATTGCCAACAAACATACCAGCTTTCATATCAAGCCTGAAAACTACAACATTGTAGGTCATCATCTCATTGAAACAATGCGTGAATTATTGACTAGCCATTTCACACAAGCTGTTGAAGAAGCTTGGACGGCTGCATACGAAGTGTTAGCTAATTTATTCATTCACCGTGAAGAGACACTCTATTCACAACGAGAGTCGATGACTGGCGGTTGGCGTGGAAAACGCGCGTTTAGCTTATTAGCCAAAACAAAGGAATCTTCACTGGTTACAAGTTTTATTTTTGAACCCGTAGATCAACAACCGGTAATGCATTATCAACCTGGTCAATACATCGGTATAGAACTTAAACCATGCACATCAGATTACAATGAAATACGTCAATACTCTTTATCAACAGTTTCGAACGGTTCAACTTATCGGATTTCAGTGAAGCGCGAGTTGGGCGAACACAAAGGAATAGTGTCTAATTATTTGCATGACCACCTTGAACCTGGCGATATAGTTGACTTACATGCGCCTGCTGGCGACTTCTATTTGAAAGATAGACAAAAGCCTGTGGTACTAATCTCGGCTGGTGTTGGTGTAACACCGATGCAAGCAATGCTGGATAGTTTAGTTGATAGCCAATATAAATTACCGGTAACTTACCTGCATGCATGCGAAAATAATACATTACATTCTTTTGCCGAACATACAGCACAATGCTGTCAGAAGCAGGGATGGCAATATTTTACTTGGTATAACCAAGAAAGCAGCCATGATGCGCATACCTTCAAAGGCTTCATCAATTTTGATCAAATTGATTTACCGATAGTAGCGGGAGATTTTTATATTTGTGGCCCAGTAGGATTTATGAAATATGCAAAAGATAGTTTGCTCACCCTAGGCGTTGAGCAAGATCGTATCCATTACGAAGTATTTGGCCCACATGCAACACTTTAAAAAAACGGCTAGATAAGCCAAGGTAAAAAATTACTGCTGAACGCCATAGCGGCAAACAGCAGTAATTCATGGTATTAATCACAACTTTTCTTAACGGTACTTACATTTAAGCTAAATTATCTGGCCCAACTTGCACGACTAACTTACCGAAGTTTTTGCCTTCAAGTAGACCGATAAATGAAGTTACTGCATTTTCCAATCCATCGACTTTATGTTCTTTATACTTAATTTTTCCTTCAGTTAACCATTGGAACATTGCCCGACTAAATTCATCATATCGATGGCCATAATCATCAAACACAATGAAGCCTTGCATTTTAATACGTTTGACCAAAAGTGCTCCCATTAATGCAAACATTCTATCTGGCCCTTCTGGTAACTCAGTTGCATTGTATTGTGAAATAAGCCCACACAGCGGTACTCGCGCAGATGAATTTAATAAGGGTAAAACGGCATCAAACACCTTACCGCCAACATTTTCAAAATAGACATCAATTCCATCAGTACAAGCTTTTGTTAATTGTTCAGCTAAGTCTTCATGGTAGTGATCTAAACAAGCGTCAAAACCCAAAGTATTTACTGCATAATCACACTTTTCTTTACCGCCAGCGATACCAACTACTTTACAGCCTTTTATCTTTGCAATTTGCCCCACTAAACTACCGACCGCACCGGTTGCGGCGGCAACAACAACTGTTTCACCGGGCTTTGGCTGGCCGATATCGAGCAATCCCATATATGCCGTTAATCCAGGCATACCTAATACACCTAATGCATATGAAGGATTAGCGATATTGTTGTCGAGCTTTATTAACCCCTCGCCATTAGAAATACTGTAATCCTGCCAACCACCAAACGCGACTACCCAATCGCCTTTTTGATAGTCTGCATGATTAGATTGCTCAACACGACAGACACTACCCCCTACCATTACTTCGTTAATACCTACCGGCTCAGCATATGATTTCGCATCACTCATACGGCCTCGCATGTACGGATCTAATGATAAGTAAACAGTGCGTAATAACAATTCACCTGACTGTGGTGTTGGTATGTCTGATTGTAAAAGATTAAAGTTTTCATCCGTTGGCGCCCCAGTAGGACGAGAAGCTAAAACGATCTGTCTATTTATTTGTAAATTCTGAGTCATAAACCTGGCTCTCTTTGTCAGTATTAGGTTTTACTTATAAAAATCATTTACATAAATTTCAATAAGCGTTCAATGTAATTGATGTATTTAAATGTTTGTTATCTAACAATAAAGCTAATTTATTGTTTACAGTTTTAAAATGTTTTCGGATAACCCTTAATAGATTCAAATAATGAAAAAATCATTTTTTATCAAGAACAGGCTGTTTCAAGTATCTTTTTGCTCACATCTAGGTTTATATCATTATGTTCGCCTAGTGCTACCATGCCATGCTGTTCTAACTTTTCAATAAGATTGGGTATATGCTGATGATTTAGTTCAACGTCAGAAAAACGGGTTGGCACTTTCATATCCTTGAAAAATTCTTCAGTCAATTCAATCGCTTTGTCTATTTTCTGTTCTTCATCCTCACCTGTAACTCCCCAAACACGCTCGGCATATTGAACAAGCTTTTCACGTTTATCATCTCGCTTAACTTTCATAACAGCTGGTAAAATAATTGACAGGGTTCTAGCATGATCAATATTAAAGCTGCCGGTTAATTCATGACCGATCATATGCGTAGACCAATCTTGAGGAACGCCAGCACCGATCAGACCATTCAACGCCATTGTCGCTGACCACATAATATTAGCTCGTATAGTTAAGTCTTCTTTCGTTTCGGTTCGTAATGCTTTTGGACCTTCTTCAATTAATGTTTGTAATAAGCCCTCAGCAAATCTATCTTGTACCTTTGCATTAACATTGTAAGTTAGATATTGCTCCATCACATGAACAAAGGCATCAACTACACCATTGCTAATTTGTCGATCAGACAAAGATAACGTTACTTTAGGGTCTAACACCGCAAACTGTGGACAAACCAATGGACTTGAAAACGGTAGCTTGTTTCCTTCACGTGTAACCACTGAGTTGCCATTACTTTCAGAACCTGTAGCGGGTAAAGTTAATACAGCGCCAATAGGTAATGCTTTTTCTACCGGTTCTTGTTTGGCGAGAATATTCCAGGCATCTTCCCCTTCGTATAAAGCAGCGGCAGCGATAAATTTCGCACCATCAACCACTGAACCACCACCCACTGCAAGCAAATAATCAATTTGATGTTCTTTAATCAATGCTTGTGCTTTCATCAAGGTTTCATAACGAGGGTTAGGTTCGATGCCTGAAAATTCAACCCACGTATGATCACTTAACGCTGTTACTACTTGGTCATAAACGCCATTTTTCTTGATAGATCCACCGCCGTATATCAACAGCACCTTTGCATCTGCGGGAATTTCACTACCCACTAGCTTAATTTGATCTTCACCAAAATGAATTTTTGTTGGGTTATGAAAACTAAAATTTAACAAAATATATACCTCAAAATTAACTAAAATTAAGCACCTAACTTATTCAGTAACTTTTCAGCTACTAATACAGAACTTGCAGGATTTTGACCAGAGATGATCAAACCATCTTGAACAGCAAACGCATGCCAATCTTCAACTTTTTGATAATCAGCGCCACGTTTTACTAACTCGTCTTCAAGTGAAAAAGGCACTACCTCTGTTAACTGAACCCCTTCTTCTTCACTGTTAGTAAATCCGGCAACGGCTTTGTTATTAACCACATAATCACATGCGCTATCTTTAACATTCAATAATGTTGCCGTGGCATGACAAACAACAGCGACCGGCTTTTCTGCTGCTAAAAACTGTTCAATTAATTGAATAGAATGTTTATTTTCAGTTAAATCCCAAAGTGGACCATGGCCGCCAGGATAAAATACCGCATCAAAGTCACTGGCATTTATATCAGTTAACACCTTTGTATTTGCTACCGCAGACTGCGCCGCAGCATCATCGTAATATTTAACTGTTGCTGGCGTTTGAGCATCTTCAGATTCACTATTAGGATCAATTGGCGCTTGTCCTCCAAGGGGTGAGGCAAGAGTTATGTCGACACCGGCTTCTTTAAACGCATAATAAGGTGCAGCAAATTCTTCAATCCAAAAACCTGTTTTTTCACCTGTATCACCAAGCTTGTCATGAGAGGTTAATACCATTAATACTTTTTGCTTGTTCATCATAATCTCCTATCTATGTGCAGTTAAGCCTTTACGAGTTGATAAGGGAAAGTCTACAGCCTAAACAAAAGTCTAACAATGTAGAGTAAATGAGCTTCTTTGTATTAATTAATGATACAATGAAATATTCGTTGGTTTTCGTTGCTTAAGTTACTCATGGACTTATCGTTTGAAAAATTAAAAAGTATGGTGGTATTCGCTCAAGTAGTTGAACAAGGCACGTTAAGTGGCGCTGCAAAACGTATAGGGTTATCGCGGGCAGTGGTGAGTTATCATATTAAAAAACTTGAAGCACAATTAGGCATAAAGCTAATCAACCGCTCTACTCGTACCTTGTCATTAACCGAAGCGGGAAGAGACTATTATCAACATTGCAGGGTTATTGCTGATCAAGCCTCTGCGGCAAATCAACAAATTGAAAACCTGAAAAATAACCCGACAGGTTTACTTAAAATCACTTGTCCGGTAAATGTAGGGCTACAAACCATTGTTCCTGCACTCAATGAATTTAGGCATCGTTACCCTAATATTGAACTAGATATTATGCTGACTGATGAAGTGGTTAATATCATCAAAGAAGGCATTGATTTAGCTATTCGGGGTGCTCCGCTGTCAGACTCAGGGCTACAAGCGACTAAACTTTCAACCCTTAAAACATGCTTATGCGGTTCTCCTGAGTATTTTAAAAAGCATTCAAAACCACAAAAACCAACAGATTTAAACTGTCATCAATGGGTAATTTACAAATTAACCTCAGGTACATTAGAACTCACTAAAGGCACGCGTTCTTTCAGTATCGAAATGAAAGGAAGCATTCAAACCAATAACGCTGCTGCCCGTACAGCTTTTGTTGAAGGCGGTCATGGTTTAGGCAGAATCCCTATTTATGATGCAAATCCAAAAATAAAACAAGGAAGTTTGATCTCAGTGCTTGATGATTACGTAATGAAAGATATTAACGTTTATGGCGTTTTTCCACCTGGGGCTGCAGAGTCAAAAAAGGTACGGTTATTAATCGATTTTTTAAAAGATTATTTTGTAAGGTCTAGCTTGATAAATCCACTTTAGCTATTTTGAACCTGTAGATAACTCAGTCATTTACGTTGTTAAGCATCAGCTTTAAGACTAAAATAGTTTACCATAGATAGCCCGAAAAAACTTTCATGACACGCTGAAATATTGCGCGTTGCAGTAGAAATTATTTATAGGCATTAAACACAAGATGTATATGTTTAATAAGAAAAACAAAGAAATTGAACAACTAACGCAAGAATTAGCTAAAGCTAAATCTGTTATTTCTGCAATTAATGACTCTATCGCTAACATTGAGTTCACTCCTGACGGTATAGTGTTAGATGCAAATGACATTTTCTTAGAGGTTATCGGATACAACAAACAAGATGTCATTGGTCAACATCACCGAATGTTTTGCCAACCTAATTATGTAAATTCTGCCGAGTATCAACACTTTTGGGCGCAATTAAAAAAAGGTGAAGCTAAATTCGGACACTTTGAAAGAGTCGCTAAAAATGGTGACCTACTCTGGCTTGATGCTACTTATTTTCCAGTAAAAGAAAACGGTGCTGTTACCCGGATCATAAAAATAGCCAATGATATTACCGACGATAAAAAAGCACTTATAGCTCAATCTTCAATTACTCAGGCGTTAGATAAATCACTCGCTATGATTGAATTCAACCCACTGGGTGAAATCATTCATGCCAACAGAAATTTTCTTCAAACACTTGGTTATAACATAACTGAAATTAAAGGTGGTCATCATAGAATGTTTTGTGATGACCAATTTTTACGTGACAACCCAAACTTTTGGCAAGAATTAGCAAGAGGTGAACATAAGTCAGGGCGTTTTAATCGTCTGGATAAAAAGGGGCATACCGTTTGGATAGAAGCGACATACAACCCCATTATTGATGAAAATGGAAACGTTACTAAAGTGATTAAATTTGCATCAGACATTACCGCTAGAGTCGAAAAATCGTTACAAGTTGCTAACGTTGCAGAGGCTGCAAAAGTCACCTCTGAACAAACCGAACAAAGTGCAAACACTGCAAATAGTAAACTTGAAAAGTCTATTGAAACTTCAGAGCTGATCTCTTCTCAAGTACAAAGTTCCATGGAATCTATTGGTCACTTGAATGAACAATCTAAAAGCATTACCGCTATTGTATCTACGATAAGTGCTATTGCAGAACAAACCAATTTACTCGCATTAAATGCAGCCATTGAAGCAGCTAGAGCAGGAGAACAAGGACGCGGCTTTGCGGTTGTAGCTGATGAGGTAAGAAGCTTGGCAGCTCGTACTAGTCAATCAACCAATGAAATCAATGACGTTGTAAAACTAAACGAACAACTTACCAAAGACGCCACAGATATAATGCATCAGGTGGAAGGAACAACGAGAAAGAGCTTAACTCAAGTATCTGAAGTAAGCGATGTAATGCAAGAAATTATTACTCGAGCATCAAATTTAACAAATATGGTTAAAAATATCTCAAACTGATACTGAAAGCTTTCAATGTAGAACTAGGTTTGAGCTAGAAAGTATAGTTACTCATACCTGATCTGACACTAATTACCAAAGATTTTAACGTTTAATGTCAGTCTGATATGAGCGATAAAGGGACCCTGAAATTTTGCTTTATTGCTTGCGAATAACGGGTATCCACCAACGAATGCACATCTCATTCATTGGTCTAAATGGTATAGGAAAATATGCGACTATGTCAGGCTTATTCCCATCTCTTTCATAGCCTGTTGAGGAGAACCATTCACCATATATATATCGGTTAGTTTTCATTGAAGTCTTATATGTACAATTAAACTCCGCATAAGTTGAAGAAGGTACTGTATAAACTTCAAATCCACTCAAACTATCCTCACTTGTTGCTTCAACGCCTAAAACATCCGTAAACTCATCCCGTTTTCCATTTTCTTTTGGAAAATATGCAGAGAGCAATGATGAATTTGTGATAGAACATGGCCTACCATTATTTAGCTGATAAAGCTTTTTATAGTCTTCTGAACCAATATATTCTTTCCAGAATTTAGGCCCATCTTTAACAAAATCTTCGAACTCAAAACTTTTGCTTTTGCCTATTATGTTGAATTCTGGAATCTCAATTATTTTATAGTTCATACTTACTCCTACTTTTTTGTCCTTAGAGAAGAAGACTCGTTTATATGAAGAAAGTGAAGTGCCACCTAAGCGAGCTTTACTCGGATTTATTCCGTGCATATTTCGAAATGCACGAGTGAAAGCATTAGGAGATTCGTAACCATATTTGAATGCGATATCAACTATACTTTCGTTAGTATTCAACAACTCAACAGCAGCCATAGTCAGCTTTCGCCTTCTGATATACTCAGCACAGGTAACCTTAAAATTAGCAAAGAACATACGATGGAAGTGGTATTTGGAACAACAGGCTACCTTTGCTACGTCCTCTGTACTAAGAGCACTATCTAAGTTACTCTCAATATAATCAATTGCTAAATTCATTCGTTGTGACCAAATCATATACTCAAGTCTCCTATAGAGTAATTATGGTATTTAATCACTCTAACAGCTGTCTCACCTTTTCTTGCTATTTTTAAATTATCTCAATAATTTAAAACCTCAGAAATGAATAAATGGAATTTAACTAGGTTTTCGAGTATTGGAAGGTTAGGCTTCTCTATATCTTCTTGGATCAAAGACAAGTAAGCGATGGGCCGCTATTGGCACCCTCCGGACGATGAATTTTGATTACCCCCTTTATTTTCACTTTATTGATACTGTAAAACGCCGTTAAATTCACCTAGCAACCTCAGCCATCAATATTTATCAAATAAATGAAGATCATAAAAACATTTAAAACACACCGAAAAAAATATTCATCAAATTTGAATACGTATGCAATAAGTGTACTTCACATATCAATAGCGTAATACTCTTTGTAAGTGGTCAAAAAATAATAAATAAAAATTTACATATGCCTAATAAAGCGCACTCTAGCGTTAATGAGCATAGTCGTTCTTTTATTGAATTAGTTTTTCCATGCGAAATGTATCTCAATAATAAGGAAAAAAATGAAACCATACATCATAAAGTTCACGTGCATAGTATTCGTCATTTTATCGTTACTATTCACCAGTTCTAGCCATGCAAAAACATCAACAACAAACAATAACGCTATCGACCCTTTTTGGAACAACGCTGTAATTTATTTCATGATGACGGATAGGTTTTCGAATGGTGATAAATCAAATGACCAAGCCTTTAAAAGAAAACAAGATGGTGCGGTTCTTCGAAATTTTATGGGCGGGGATATTAAAGGTATCACTCAAAAAATTGAAGATGGTTACTTTTCAGCGCTAGGGGTCAACGTACTTTGGATGACGCCGCTAATAGAGCAAGTACATGGCTACTGGGATGAAGACTGGGGACGAAGCTACCCTTTTCATGGTTACTGGCCTAGAGATTGGACCAAGGTAGATCCTAACTTTGGCACAGAAGCTGAGATGAAAACCATGATAGCAACAGCACATGCACACGGTATTCGTGTCCTAGCCGATGTGATCATCAATCATACAGGACCCATGACAAATGTAGACTCTGCTTGGCCAGCTGGCTGGATACGCACTGAACCTGTTTGTCAGTGGCATAATTATAAGAATAATGTTCATTGTGCCGTTGCTACAAGTATACCCGATATCCGTACTGACTCAGAAAAGCCAGTTAAATTACCGTCGTTTTTACTTGAAAAATGGCAACTTGAAGGAAGGCAACAGCAGGAGATTGCTGAGCTTGACGCCTTTTTTGAAAGAACACAGTTACCTCGCGCCCCCAAATATTACATTGTTAAATGGCTAACCGATTGGGTTAGAGACTATGGTATCGATGGGTTTCGTGTTGATACTGCCAAACACGTTGAAGCTGATATTTGGCGTGTGTTAAAAGCCGAAGCATCATTAGCATACAATCAATGGAAATCAAAAAATTCAACAGTATTTGAAGAAAACAAAGACTTTTTTATGATTGGTGAAGTTATGCACTTAGGCGTTAATGGTTTTAAAAATACCCCGTCGGGTACTCGAAAATACGACTATGGCGATAAGCAGGTTGATTTTTATGATTATGGCTTCGACAGTTTAATTAATATGGGGTTTGCAACCCATGCAAATTTGCCAATGGAAACACTTTTCAGCATTTACTCAGAAGAACTTAATCATGGTGCGTTTAAAAACGTTGGTATTTTGAATTATGTTGTCTCACATGATGACCCTGAACCTTATGACAAGGAGAGAGCTACACCATATAAAACGGCTTTAAAACTCATGTTAGCGCCAGGTGCCGCACAAATTTACTATGGGGATGAGCTAGCCAGAAATTTAAAGATAAACGGCACTATTGGCGATGCAACTTGGCGTTCATTTATGAACTGGCAAGATCTAACAAAAGATGAAACTCAAAAACTTTTAAGGCATTGGCAAAAACTTGGTACTTTTAGGCATAACCACCTTGCAGTAGGGGCTGGGGTACATGAACAGCACAACGAAAAACCCTATATATTTAGTCGTAAATATATCGCTAAAGAAAGATCCGATAATGTTCTTATTGGCATTGATTTAAACAAAGGTCATAAAACGTTATCGGCTTATCAAGCCTTTAAAGATGGTACGGTGCTTAAAGATTACTATTCTGATACGTTAGTCACGGTAAAAGATAATAAAATCAAATTGAATACCGATTTCAGCATTGTACTGCTGGGTAAAGTTAGTGATAACTAACATTTATCACTTTATCGGTGCATTTCACGTGCCATCAGTTTATCTGATAAGAAAAACCCTGATGTTGCCATCAGGGTTTAAGAATAAATGAGTTAGCACATAAGCCGGGTTCTGTATCTTTTCCGAAGAAAAGTGACAATCATTCGTCTAGGCTATGGATCGCTCCATAGCTCAAGCAACCTACCCGGTTTCAACGCGAGCCACGCCGTATGAAACCCTATTTGGTCTTGCTCCGGGTGGAGTTTACCCTGCTGCCAACTGTTACCAGTGGCCCGGTGCGCTCTTACCGCACCCTTTCAGCCTTACCTGTGCTATTGCTAGCCATCGGCGGTCTTCTCTCTGCTGCACTTGTCGTCGGCTTACGCCGCCCAGACGTTATCTGGCACCCTGCTCTTTGGAGCCCGGACTTTCCTCCCCTTGTCCTGTCTATTTACTATCGAAATACTAAATACAACGAACAAGCAGCGATTGTCTCGCTAACTCGGGGCGCATTCTACCCTAATCACCAGATAACAACAAAGCTTACTTCTATTTGCCAATTATTATTTGTGATTTAACCTGCTTGCAGCAATTAACTAAGCCTGTGACATATTGTCGCACTTTCTATTTTTATGCTTGTTTTTCAGCTTGCTTTACCAAAATATACCATTATAAATCTACGAATATACAATGAATCATATAATGTTATGCAGTACATCATTGAACAAACTTAAGCAAAAATCGTCAGGCTATAGCTATATAGACTTAATTGGTGGCTATCAATGGTCAAACAGCCTGACACTTGATTTCGGAATTTCAAATCTATTCGATCGTGAATATCAAGATCATTTAGCTGCTTATAATCGTATAAACGGTAGCGATATTCCATCAATGTCACGTATTCCTAGCACAGCTCGTAATTTCTGGCTTGCTGCCACGTTTCAATTTTAAGTTCCGCATATAGGCACTTGCCTGTACCCTAGCCCTAGCTTTTCTGATGAAAACTAGGGCGTTTTTTTAGCTTTCTTTGTAGTGTACGTCGATGCATTGATAAGTGCCGAGCTGCTGCAGAAATATTCCCCTTATTCGCCTTTAGCACTTGCTGAATATGCTCCCACTCTGCTTGTTCAGCACTAAGTTTATCAGGGATTGAGATTTGTTCATTAACAGCTGTTTTCACGGTAACTTTAAGCGTTTTTAATAACGTTTCGGTATCTATGGGTTTAGCGAGATAATCATCGGCACCTAACTTAATTGCTTCTACAGCGGTAGCAATACTTGCATAGCCAGTGAGCAAAATAATACGGCAGTTGGGTAATAAATGTTTTATCGGTGAAATTAAAGGTAACCCACTGTCACCGGCTAAATACATGTCCAATAACACGACTTCAGGTAAGAAGTTTCTCACCATCAGCAATGCTTCTGAATTAGTTTCACAATGCTCAACTTGTAATTGGTGCTTACTTAGCCTTCTTGCTAAAACAGATGCGTAAGCGCAATCATCTTCAATTAATAACACTTTCATCTTCAATCTACTATTATCGGCATGGTGATAAGTACAACTGCACCGCCAGCTTGATGATTATCAAGCCAGAGTTTACCTTGCAACCTTTCAAGGCTCGCATTGCTTAGCATAATTGAAACACCAAAACCATGTTCGCTCAGTTGTGGGAAGTCGCCCAATTCATGTAGTTGTTCAATAACAAAGCCTTTACCGAAATCTTTTATTGATAAACACCATTGTTGATCCTGCAAATAAGATTCAATCTCTATCGTTTTATTTTGACTTTCTTGGCTTGCATGAACGGCATTATCAATCACATTAACCACAGCAGGGATGAATGAGCCATCAATTTCAATGCGAGAATCAAGCGTGTTGTCGATAAATGTGAAGTTCACTTCAGGGTAGGTTAATTGGCAATGATGCTTAATTTGTTGATGAATATTGGCACAACTAATTGGCTGCTTTTCATTGGTTTTAATATGTTCTGTAGTCACTCTAAACGCGTGTAAACTTTCTGCGCAACGGGCAACCTGTTTTTCAATATCATCGAGTAAGTCCGCAGGCATTTGTGGTTGTTCAGCGAGTTCTTCTGAGAGTAGCTGTAGTGTTGCCAGTGGCGTTGCTAAATTGTGTGTTACTTGTGCAGAAGCAACACCTAGTGCAATGATGCGTTCTTTTTTAAGTTGTTGCTCTCGAAATTTTGCAATGGTTGTTTCTCTACGCGTAATCGCACGTGCTAAATATCCAACAATAAGAGACAACACTAAAGCAGAAAACAGAAAATTAATCCACATTCCAATAAAGTGCCCAGCCATATTGCCATGCATTACATGCATTGGCATGGTCCAAAGTAATACGGAGTAAATAACGATGGCGCAGCTTGCAATAATTAACCCGCGCCAGAATGACAAAGTGATCGCGGCAATAGCAATAGGCACCAATAATAAAGAAACAAACGCGTTGGTCGCACCACCGCTGAAATAAAGCAAGCAGCCGAGAAAAAACACATCAGCGAGCAATTGTATTAACACATGATTTTTTTTAGAGCTCGCCCCATTTCGGGTTATCGAAAAGCTGGCAACATTAAACGCAAGCTCAAGTGCGATAATGATAAACATCGGTAACCAAGGAAGTTGATAATGTAAAATCAAATTAACAAATAATAATAAGAAAACTTGCAGTATTATCGATAAACCGCGTAGCGTCATAATTAACTCTACGGTTGACATTTTTGTGAAGAATTTTATCAGTGGTTTAATCATTTTTATTTAGTGTGCGTTTATCCGTTCATCATTTTACGCTTTAAGCGCCTGTTATTTTTAAAGCTGCCTTTTAAAGGCCTTAATAATTTCCCACATTAAAATATTGTGCCCGATAGTTTTGTCAATGTGTTGAAAATTCTATTTACAATACGGTACATGTACATGTTTAACAACTCACTCTTGTTAAAATCAATAGCACATTTTATTACCGAAAACAGTGTAATACCTATTTATAACTTAGTGTTAAATCATAGAGTGCTTTTTTATTCACTTCATATAAATCGGCAGTCACGGCACAGGCTTTTTTAGGTGGCAATTCCTTTAGTAGTCGCTTTAGCGCACGTTCAACCTCAGGTGTTATTTCTGATATTTTTTCAGGCGCACCTTCAATAATCAGCACCATTTCACCTTTTAATTGATTCGCATCTTGCGACAACCAATTTAACATTTCACCGGCGGTATTAGAGTAGATGGTTTCGAATGTTTTTGTCAGTTCACGAGCTATCACTAAATATCGACTCTCACCTAGCACCGTAACAATATCTTGTACCGTATCAATGGCTCGTCTAGGTGCATCGTAAAACACCATAGTTCTAGTTTCGTTTGCAAGCCCTTGAAGTATGGCTTGTCTTGCCCCTGTTTTAGCGGGTAAGAAGCCTTCAAAAGCAAAACGATCTGTCGGTAACCCAGCAACAGATAACGCCGAGATTGCTGCACATGCGCCAGGTACGGGTGACACGTTTAATCCTTGTTGTCGACAATAACGTACAAGGTGAAAACCTGGATCACTAATCAAAGGCGTACCAGCATCAGAAACTAATGCAACATCGCTCCCCGAGGCAAGCAGTGAACCAATGTATTCCTGCTTTTGCCGCTCATTGTGATCATGCAGTGATATTGTTTTACCGCTTATTGAAAAGGCAGATAAGAGTTTTTTAGAGTGCCTGGTATCTTCACAAGCAATAACATCTACTGCACGCAAAGTATCAATTGCCCGCTGGCTAATATCGCCTAAATTACCAATAGGAGTGGCAACAATATATAAGGTACCTGAGTTATCTTCAGCTAAAGTCATTTAATAGTTCTGTTGAGCAAAGAGTCAATGACGTTTATTATAAAGCAATATCGATTGAAAAGATCCATCATTTATAGGGTTTGTTTGTGGCATATCATTACGTTAGTGTTAAACGTTTGCGCGTTATCTTCTCTGTTATTACGCTTTTAGTGCTCACAAGTTGTGCCACAAAGCCAGACAAGAAGCCCGTTAAAAGCAGCGACAATACTCAAATATCAAGCAACGAAAATTTAACTGAGTCAGCTAATGACTATCTTGCGCTAGCAAAAAATAGTACCGGTGAAACAGCCACGCAATATTTTTTATTTGCGGCACAGCAATTTAATAATGAAAACCAATATAAAAAAGCACTGTGGTTAGCACAGCAAACCCAGGCATTAACAGACAATAACCGTTTAAAATATCAATTAGAGCTGATCAGTGCGCAAAGTTTAGTTCGGCTTGAAGCATACGACCTGGCATTAAAACATTTGAATCAGGCAAAAAAATTACGTGGTGAACAGCAACAGCCAAAAGAGTTTTATCAAACATTAGCGATTGTTCAACAACAAAGACAGCTTCCTCTAGCCTCAGTAGATGCAAGACTGCGTGCGTTAGCGTTATCTTCTGAGTTGGAATACCAACAGCAAGCGAATGACGTTTGGCTTTCGCTAAATAAACTATCGCAATGGGAGATTCAGCAACTTTCAAAGCTAGATCCTCCTTACTTCGGCGGTTGGCAACAATTATTAAATTTTGCCCATCGTTTTGGCTATCAACCTGATACATTCAACCGATATTTAACACAATGGCAGCGAAATTTTCGCGATCACCCTGCACAGGTATTAATTGAGAAGCTGTCAGCCACAACAGTACAAAATATCGATAAAGAGCATAACATCGCGGTATTACTACCTTTATCAGGCAAACAGAAAAAAGCAGGTGAAGTTGCTCAGCAAGGTATTTTAGCGGCTTATCAAAATAATGCTGATACGAGCTTACATTTCATAGACTCTGTAGCAACAGACTACAGCACACTAGCAGACTACTTAACATCACTGGAAGTAGATCATGTAATAGGTCCATTGCTTAAATCGAATGTTGATGCATATATCAATCAGCCGCAGCTTAATTTACCCACATTATTGTTGAACATACCTCAAGCACATACGCTAAAAGAAAACCATATTGTGCTTTCTATGAACCCTGAAGATGAAGCAATACAAGCAGCAACAACACTCAGTCGTCGTCAATTTACCTCGCCAATTGTGTTCGCTCAACAAGATAGTATTAGCCAACGTATTGCCAATACCTTTAGTGAACAATGGCAACGTATTACCGGCAGAACCCCTGAGGTAATCGCTTTTGCTGATGCCAGTAAAGTTCAAGAAAAACTTGAAAGTACCTTAGAACTCGATTTAAGTAAAAAGCGAATAGCTGATATTGATAGAAGAATTCGACAACAGCTAAAAACGCAAGAGCGAAATCGCCTCGATATCGACATGATTTATATTGTCGCATCCCCCAATGAAACACGGTTACTCAAGCCTTATATCGACGTAAATATTTCACCTTTCGCCCGTGCAATACCTGTCTTTGCAAGCTCAAGAAGCCATAGCCATAACAGCGATAAAAGTGATAGTCGTGATTTATCCGGCTTGTCGTTTACAGAAATGCCTTGGCAGCTTACCAGCAAACAACAAAATACATCACTGAAACAACTTAGCTCGCGTATCTGGCCAGATAGATCTGATAGTCTTGAGCGTATTTTTGCCATGGGGTACGATAGCTACTCATTGATCCATAAGTTTTCAGTGTTTAAACAACAACCATACATTCGCCATTACGGACAAACAGGCGTATTAAAATTAAATGAACAGGGTATTTTAACCCGCAGTTTATTGTGGGGTAGCTACCAAAGGGACAAGGTAGAAGAAATTGTTTTGGAATAAAAAATCGTCGAATAATTCACATAATACTTCAGGGCAGCACTGGGAATCAAAAGCGCTCGAGTACCTTGAGAAACAACAACTTATATTTGTTACAGCCAATTTTCATAGCCGCCAAGGTGAGATTGACTTAATTATGAAAGAAGGTAACTGCGTAGTATTTGTTGAAGTGAAATACCGTAAAAACAAAGCTTTCGGTGGCGCTATTTCCGCGGTAAGCATCAGCAAGCAAGAAAAAATTCGTAGAACAGCCGCATTTTTTCTGCAACAACAAGGACTAAATGCTTATAATACCGCATGTCGATTTGATATCATCGCCATCGAAGGCGGTAACATTCCCGAATTTATTTGGCTGAAAAATGCCTTTTGACTCGATTTAAACGGAGCCAATATAACCATGTTAGAGCGCATAAAAAGTAACTTTACAGAAAGTATTCAAACAAAAATTGCTGCAAGTGAAGCGCTTGCAGGGCCTATTGAACAAGCATCGTTAATTATGGTGCAATCACTATTAGGTGGCCACAAAATATTATCTTGTGGCAACGGTGGCTCTGCTGGTGATGCTCAACATTTCTCAGCCGAACTACTCAACAGATATGAAACTGAGCGCCCTAGTTTACCAGCAATTGCCTTGACTACAGACAGTTCGACCATTACATCAATTGCAAATGACTACCACTACGACGAGGTATTCTCAAAGCAAGTACGAGCACTTGGAAATGCCGGTGATGTATTGCTTGCCATTTCAACGAGCGGTAACTCACGTAATGTTATTAAAGCCATTGAAGCTGCCGTTGCTCGAGATATGCCAATTATCGCGTTAACTGGTAAAGACGGTGGAGATATAGCGGGCTTATTAGGTGAAAACGATGTTGAAATTCGTGTTCCTTCATCACGTACCGCTAGAATTCAAGAGGTACATCTAGTGGTTATTCATTGTTTATGCGATATTATCGATTCAACATTATTTCCACAAAGTGAAGAATAACACCATGAAAGCAAAAAAAGGAATATTGCTACTTGCTACTGTTTCCATCTTACAAGGGTGTGTTGCTGCCGCTGTGGTAGGGGTTGTCGGTGGTGCTAGCGTTGTTGCAGATAACCGCTCAATTGGCAATCAAATTGATGATCAAAAAATTGAAATTGCAGCACATGCTAAGCTCGCTAAAGTGGCTGGTATTTCTGACAATACGAACTTACAAGTTATCAGTGTAAACGGTAAAGTGCTGATTGTCGGGCAGGCGATGAATACGTATTTAAAAAACCTTGCGATTAAAACTGTTAATCAAGTGAAAGGGGTCGAATATATTCATGATCAAATACGTATTGGCAATACAACCTCTCTTTCAACGCGCAGTAATGATGTTTGGTTAACCTCTAAGGTTAAAACCGCCTTGTTTAAGCAAGATGATTTTGACGCTAATAATGTAAAAGTGGTGACTGAAAACGGTGAAGTATTCCTAATGGGTCTTGTGACTAATCGTTTAGCCAATAGCGCTGTTGAAATTGCACGTCGTGTTGGCGGGGTCAATCGGGTTTTTAAAATGTTCGAAATTGTTGAAAGCTAACAGGCCTTACTTAACGATGAACATCTGTTAACAACATCATTAGACATAAAAAAACACTCTAAAGAGTGTTTTTTTTATTTAACAACTTTTAAACTCGCTCTACCACGAGGCTTACTCGGGGGCGTTGGGTCTGGCTCATCATCACTGCTATTATCAACTGCGCTAACAGGGGAAAGTGACAATTCATCATCTTCAACAGGGTGCTCTATCGCTAACGAAGTACCTGCACCATTTTCTTTGGCATAGATAGCTGAAATAGCACCATAGGGCACTGTCAGGTGTTCTAACTTACCAGAAAACCTTGCAGTGAACTCAATGTTTTCACCTTCCAAAGAAATTGAACCAACGGCACCAGGGGCAACATTTAGTATAATTTGCCCGTCATTTACAAACGCCATAGGCACCAACACACCGTATACATTTACATCAACGGCAATGTATGGGGTTAGATCATTGTCACAAATCCAATCATAAAAAGCCCTAACGATGTAGGGCTTTGATGATGTCATTTCAACAGACATTAAACTGCAGTACCAAAGCGAAGTTCTCTTTCAACTTCTGTTAAAGAAGCTTGGAACGATTCACGTTCAAATACACGTAACATGTATGTTTTTAATTCTTTAGATCCTGCGCCTTCTAATTCGATACCGAAAACAGGTAAACGCCATAATAGCGGAGCTAAGTAACAATCTACTAAACTAAACTCTTCACTCATAAAATAAGGAGCTTCATTTAAGATTGGTGCAATGCTTAACAAGCTTTCTGCTAATTCTTTACGTGCTTTCTCAGCTTCACCCGCACTGCCATTCATGATAATACGCGCTAAGCTATACCAATCTTGTTCGATTCTGTGCATCATTAAGCGGCTACGACCACGTGATACTGGGTAAACAGGCATCAATGGTGGATGTGGAAAACGCTCGTCTAAGTATTCGATAATAATTGACGCTTCGTAAAGCGCTAGTTCACGATCAATTAATGTAGGCACTGTTCCATACGGATTTAAGTCTAATAAATCCTCAGGCAAATTCGCCATATCAACTAAGTGGATATCTACACCAACGCCTTTTTCTGCCAACACAATACGAGTTTGATGACTATACATATCATCCGCATGTGAATATAAGTTCATGACAGAGCGTTTGTTTGCAGCAACGGCCATTTCGCCTCCAAAAATATTCAATAATAACTAACAATGGGGGCTAGTGCCCCCAATAAAATTACCTGATAGTGACCTTCAAATTAATGAACATCTCTCCAGTATTCTTTCTTCAATAAGTAAGAAAATACTAACAGGATAAATAAGAACCCGATCACGTAATAACCTAATTGTTTACGTTCAAGCTTGTTCGGCTCACCAACATATTCTAAGAAGTTAGTTAGATCGCGAACGAACTCATCGTATTCTTCTGGTGACATTGTGCCACCCACAGCAGGTGTTAACTCGCCGTTTTCGTCAAGAGTTTGTACACCTTGTAAATTTTGTAATACATGTGGCATACCAACATCTTTAAAGATTTTATTATTTACTCCGAACGGACGTTCCGCATCTACGTAAAATGAACGTAGATAAGTATAAATATAATCAGGGCTTCTAAAGCGAGCTTCCAAGGTTAAATCTGGAGGCGCAGTACCAAACCATGCACCGGCGTCTTTCGCAGGCATAGTATTAGTAATGTGATCACCTGGCTTTTCACCTGTAGGCATATATTTTTCTTTACCTTCAGCTTCGCTTATTCCAAGATCACGAAATGTTCGGTTATAGCGTTGATATTTTAACTGATGGCAACCTAAACAATATTGTAAATAAGATTCGAAGCCACGCTTTAATGATTCTTTATCTGCTAAATCATTATTTGCTTTATCAAGCGGCATAGAGCCCCCAGCAGCTAGTGCAAAGAAAGGGACGCATGCTAATAGTGTTACAATTAACTTTTTCATTATCCTGTCACCCTCTCTGGTACTGGTTTGGTTTTTTCATTTTTACTGTAAAACCACAGTAAGATAAAGAAGCCAAAATAGCCTAAACTTGCGATTCGGCCAATTAAATTCGCCAAATCAGTTGCCGGCATAGTACCTAAAATACCTAACACAATAAAACTAATCGCAAATTGCGTTAAGTTAAGTAAGTGAGCTTTACTACGGTAACGAATTGATTTAACCGTACCACGGTCAAACCAAGGTAGTGCGAACAACATACCAATAGCCGCAAACATGGTGATCATGCCAAACAACTTATCAGGTACAACCCGTAAAATGGTAAAGAATGGTCCGAAATACCATACTGGCACGATATGCTCAGGTGTTTTTAAGCCATTAGCAGGTTCAAAGTTTGGCGCCTCGATAAAGTAACCACCGCCCTCTGGCGCAAAAAACATAACCCACGAAAAGCCAATCAAGAAAATAATGACCGCAACTAAATCCTTCACTGTGTAATAAGGATGGAAAGGTATCGCATCAACAATGTCATACTTTTTAGTGTATTGCTCATGGAAGGTAAATTTGCTTTTCTCTTCTTCCGGAACGCTACCTTTCGGCTTCTTAATGTCTGTACCGTCAGGATTATTAGAGCCAACTTCGTGTAGTGCTATAATGTGTAAGAATACTAAAACACATAACACAAGTGGTAATGCAATAACGTGTAGCGCGAAGAATCGGTTTAGTGTCGCACCAGAGATAACATAATCACCTTTAATCCAAATAGTCAGTTCTTCACCCACAAGAGGTATGGCACCAAATAAAGATATAATTACTTGTGCACCCCAATACGACATATTACCCCAAGGTAATAAGTACCCCATAAAGGCTTCGGCCATTAGCACCAAGAAGATAAACATACCGAAAATCCACAGCAATTCACGTGGTTTTTGATAAGAACCGTACATTAAACCGCGGAACATATGTAAATAAACAACAATAAAAAATGCTGAAGCACCTGTTGAATGCATATAGCGCAACAGCCAACCGTAATCTACATCACGCATGATGTATTCGATAGAAGCAAAAGCACCTGCGCCTGAAGGTTCATAGTTCATTGTCAGCCAAATACCAGTCAGAATTTGGTTAACTAAAACAACGGTCGCTAAAATTCCGAAAACATACCAAAAGTTGAAGTTTTTCGGTGCCGGATATTGGATAGCATGCTTGTTCATGGCATCCATAAACGGAAGACGCTTTTCAATCCAAGCCATAAAGTTTTCCATTACGCTTCTCCTTGGCTTACACCGATAATTAAGGTGTCATCTGTTGGGAATGAATGCTCAGGAACCACTAAGTTTAACGGTGCAGGAACGCCAGAGAATACACGACCTGCCATGTCAAATTTAGAACCGTGACAAGGACAATAGAAACCATTTTTAACGCCTTCTACCATCTCTTCAAAGTCACCTTTTCGATACGTTGGAGCGCAACCTAAGTGAGTACATACACCTAACGCCACCATAATTTCAGGCTTAATTGAGCGATGTTCGTTTGCAGCATAATCAGGCTGTTGTGGTTCAGCAGATTTAGGATCACGAAGCTGATCTTCATGATTTGCTAACGATTTAACCGCTTCATCAGTACGACGCACTATATAAACTGGCTTACCGCGCCATTCAGCACGAATTAATTGACCGGGTTCAATTTTACCTACATTCACCTCAACTGGCGCCCCTGCGGCTTTCGCACGCTCACTTGGGTTCCAGGAGCCAATGAAAGGCACAGCAACACCGACAGCGCCAACACCGCCAACTACCGAAGTAGCCGCAGTTAAAAAGCGTCGACGGCTGTTATTCACAGGCGCATTGCTCATCCAACATCTCCAAAATTTGTATTATTTATTTAAAGTTAGAATTCTTCTTGCTTTTTTAAACATAGCCAAAGCGATGATTCTTTTTCAAACAAATAAACTTAGCGATAAAAAAATTTTTCCGATCATAAAGAAAAGCCCTGATTTTTACAAGGAAATAAAGTGGTTTATAGCAATGATTAGTGAAAAAATGACAATAAATGCGTCAGGGTTTAGCACGGTTTGTATTCATTACAAAGATAACGAACAATTTTCGACAAATAATCTCAAGCGACTACTCACCAAATAAACGTTCTAACCAAGATTTGTTTTTCTTTTTCGGTTGGGGTTCTAAACAAGAATGTTGCATAGCCAAGCCACGAGAAATAGCAGGCATTTCTATATTCTGTTGACATTCAACGGCCATTGCCAAGCCTGTTTTGGCATCAAACGATAACCATTCAATATCGTTAGGTACTGAAGTATGTTTACTTTTTGCACCATAACTATTTAAGAAGTCTGCAAACAGCACTAACGCGCCTGAACTTCCTGTTAGTGTGGTTTCTTTATTATCATCTCTACCAATCCACGTGGTAATTAGGTGCTGTTGGTCATAGCCAACAAACCAACTATCACGTTGATCATTTGTGGTGCCTGTTTTACCCGCTAATGTCGCGTCTTTGATACGCCAAGCAAGTGATTTAGCCGTGCCTTCAGTCGTGACTTTCGTTAACGCATAATCAACTAAATAACTGGCTTGTTCAGAAAAATAGGGGGTTGGCTCTGCAAAGAATTCATAAAGGGTTTCACCCTGAGCTGAGGTTATTTTCTCAACTGCATGGCTTTGCACCGCATATCCTTGATTAGCAATAGGCAAATAAAACTGACTTACCTGATAGGGCGACATATTGATCGACCCCAGAAGCATTGAGGGACGGAGAGTTATATCACGGTCATAGCCAAGCAAATGCACAATTTCAGCGACACTTTCTAAGCCAAGATCCATCCCTAAATTTATCGTCGGTATATTAAGCGATCTTACTAAACTGTCTAATAAAGATACCTGTCCTCGGAATTTACCGTCATAGTTTTTAGGCTGCCAAACTTCACCATTATCGGTTGTGAAACTAATTTCAGAGTCGTCTAAAATGGTGGCTAATTGATAGTCCTGATAGCGTTCTAGTGCCGCGATATAAATGGCTGGTTTGATTAGCGAACCTATTGGGCGTTTAGCATTTAATGCACGATTAAAACCTGCATAACCACTTTCTTTACCGCCAACGAGACCTTTTACAGCACCGGTTGTACGTTCTGTGACTATCATCGCTGCTTCAAGTTCGTGAGCTTTACTCTCAGCTAAGGCTGCTAACTGTTGCTCAACCTTCTTTTCTAGCAATGTTTGTGTGTAAAGCGAAAATTCGGTAAACACTCGAATGCCAGAAGCCTGCATGTTAGCGGATAGTAGCTCGCCCAATTCTTTTTTTACTAATTGTAAGTATGCAGGAAACTTCTGCTTGTTTTTCACTAGTCGTCTAGATTTTCGAACAGAAAGTTCACTCTTAATCGCAGCGAGATATTCAGGCTTAGTTAAATATTCTTGTTCAAACATCAACGTTAATACTAAATCACGACGTTTTTTTACGCGTTCGGCATACCGCCAAGGATCATAATAGCTCGGCCCTTTTATAACACCTACAAGCGTAGCCATTTGTTCATCTGATAGCTGTGCTACACTTTTACCAAAATAAAACTCAGCGGCTAAACCAAAACCATAAATGCCATTAGCAAAGTGTTGCCCCAAGTAAACTTCATTAATATACGCTTCAAGTAATTGATCTTTGCTATACCGATACTCAAGCAATAAAGCCATAATTGCTTCATTGGCTTTACGCCAAATCGTTTTTTCACGCGATAAGTACATGTTTTTTACAAGTTGCTGTGTCAGTGTACTACCACCTTGCACGGTTCTACCTGCACGAATGTTTTTATAAAGCGCACGTAAAATACCCAAAGGGGAAATGCCCGCATGATGATAGAAATCGCGATCTTCAACGAGTAATAAAGTATCGAGTAATCTTTCTGGCACAGATTGTAATGGTACCAACACTCGATCTTCTTTATTTTCAGGAATAATACGATCAATAAGATAGGGTTCAAGGCTTACAGATTGTGTTTGCTGTTCATCAAGATATAATTTTTCAACGGTTTGAATATCACCGCTACGTGTTACATCTATCATTACTTTTTGCGGATATTCAATACCTGAGCCAAAATCAAAAGCCCGTCGATAAATAATGATCCGCTTGCTTGATAACGCAAATTGCCCTGGTTTTGTCACTTTCGTTACGCGACGATAACCCATTAAAGACAATTCAGCTTTCAAGTGGCTAAGATTAATGTCACTTCCAGGCTGAAACGTATGAATTTTACTATAGACTTGAACGGGTATTTGCCAACGCTGACCTTCGAATTTATCGACCACCCGTGCATCTAGATATAAGGTATAGAATGCCAAAATAATGGCAAATAAAAGTGTAAACTTAACCAGAAATATACTAAATCGCTTTAGTTTTGAACGTTGTTCTGGTGATGCTTTACTTGTTACTTTTTGCTCTTTCGACACACTAAAACCTAATTATTCATCGTCTTCGTTGTTAGATATTTTACTATTGCTTGACTTTAAACGCTGCCTAAACTTAGCTTTAGCTAACATTTGCATATCTTCCACTTGGTCACTCTCGTCAATTATTTCTCGGCCTAAAAAGGTTTCGATCGCATCTTCCAAGGTGACAATACCTGCAGTTTGTCCGAAATGATCTTCGACAAGAAAAATATGTTCGTGACGCTTTATGAAAAAATCAAGCAAGGGTAGTACAGGTAAGCTTTCTGAAATTCGATGCAATGGTTGTTTAATATCAACAAGTAATGTGTCGCCTTTTCCTTGTCTTTCTTGTTCGTAGAGTGTCCCTTTAATAATTAAGCCGGTTATATTGTCGATTGAGGCACTATAGACAGGTATGCGGGTAAAACTTGCAGTTTGGTCTGCAGCCAAAGCAGCAGAAATGGTCATGTTTTCATCAAGAGCATGCACAACGCTTCTTGGTGTTAATATATCACCGGCCTTGACTTCTCTAAGGGTAAGAATATTTTCAACTAATTGGTTTTCTTGGTAAAAAAGAGAACCATCTTTATGACCTAATGCAGCAAAAGCACGAATTTCATCTCGTGATACTACATCGGTTTTATTTTTATCAAACATACGAGTGAGCAACGATGAAAACCAAACGAGTGGATAAACAACTTTTACAAGAAAATTGATGATATAAGCTGAAGGGATCGCCAAATTGCGCCAAAATTTAGCACCAATCGTTTTTGGAATTATTTCTGAAAAGTACAAAATTGCTAACGTTAATAAAAACGCGATTAAGGTTTCTTTTTCTTCACCAAATACTCTAATAGCTTGGGCACCAACACCTGCTGCCCCCATGGTATGGGCGAAAGTATTAAGGATCAAAATACTAGAAATCGATTTATCTATATTGTCTTTCACATGACTGAGTACTTTGCCTCCAAGCGGTTTGTCTTTTTGAATATTTTCTACGAAACTTGGCGTTACCGATAGCAACACAGCTTCAAGAATAGAACATAAGAACGACACACCTATTGCTATTGCCAAGTATGTGAGAAGTAAAGTCATAAATTTTGCACGTTGAAAACATTAAAAAATAATCGACGATTGTAAACTAGCTGGCAATGCATTCCTATGTTTTCGTCATATTTAGCCGTAAATCCGATGATTAACCCCTCACGTTCATTAAAATCATTTGTTCTGAAACTGTTTAGTTAATACTTTTTAGTCAAAGTCTAGCAATTTAAACGCTTATTACTATGCAAGATCCCTAGAAATGTATAAGCTAGCTTCAAATTCTCTCAAAGAATATTTGCTATGGAAAAATACGAAGAACTACTCGTTGCCATCAGAAGAGTGATCAGAGCGATTGATTTGCATTCTAAGCAATTAAATAAGTCAGCGGGGCTAACTGGGCCGCAACTATTGATCATGCAAGAAATTGCCCGCGTTAAAGGGGTAACAGCGAGTCAAATTGCAAAAAATATCAATTTAAGCGCTGCTACAGTGACGAATATACTCGATAGGTTAGAAAATAGATCATTGATAGAGCGAGTAAGAAGCACCGAAGACAAACGCCGGGTCAGTTTGTTTTTATCTGATAGTGGTCGAGAAACATTAATTAATGCGCCGCAACCACTGCAACAACACTTTATTCAGAAGTTTTGCCATTTAGAACAATGGGAGCAATCTTTATTGTTGTCATCAATGCAACGTATTGCCACCATGATGGACGCCAACGAAATAGATGCATCTCCGATGTTAGAGCTTGACTTAATGCAGGCCGATATCAACAAAACGCTATAAACAATTCGCGATAAACAAATATAGGCTAAATTGATCAATGTGAGGTTGATCAATTTAGCCATTAATTACTGACAACTTGCTATATAATGTATTCGTCGAATTAAAACGATATTTTTTCTTCTATCAGTTTAACAATATCGTCTGAGTCAAGACTCGAAATTGAGGCTTCTTCACTATTCGAAATAAGAAAAACATTGTCATTGCATTCGCCTAACTGACTTATTTTTGCTGAATGAATGGTAAACCCTTGCTCATTAAACACTTCACAAATTTGCTCAATATAGCCAGGATCATCCAAGGCGTTAATTTTAATCAATGACTTGTCTTTATCGGGGTATGGTAATACTTCAATGTTCGGATCTTGCTCAAAGGTCTCAACGTACATAGGCGCTTTGATTGCTTTGCCGGTATCACCGGTATTTAAAATATCTTTCACTCTTTGCACAATGGTGTTTAATCTAAATTCATCATCCACAACATCGTCAGACTCACTAAGCAACTGAAACACTTCAATGACATTATCATCTTGAGTTGTCAGCATATTTGCTTCTTTGACGCGAAGTTTTGCCTTAGAAAGCACTTTAAAGATATCAGAAAATAATTGATCTCTGTCAGGGGTGTAAACCACTAAGGTGGTAAAACCAAGATCATTGGAGTTACATAAAAATACATGATGTTCACTGTTAAAATTACTCATAATGTTTTCGGTAATTTCAACGATATGTTCAACACAATTTGCAGTAAAAAACTCGCTGGGTAATTTTTTCCACCACGCTTCAACTGTGGCTAGATCAATGTTTTCATGCAGCTGGCTTTTCGCGCTTGCCTTTTTCTCGCTGATCAATGTTCTCGCTTCAAAAACATTGCTGGTACCTTTTGCGATTGTTTTCTTTAAACCTTTATATAGAAGTGATAATTGATACTCTATCCATGGATTCCATGCGCTTTCATTGGTTGCCATTAAATCAGCAACGGTGAAACACAGCAACGAATCAAGCTTTTCTTGCGACGAAATAGTTTTTGCCAGCTTTTGAAAAATAGCCGGGTCATTTAAATCACTTTGTTTACAAACATCTAGCATTAATGTTTGGTTTTTTACCAACCAAAACACCTGTTGAATAGATTTCTCATCGAGTTGATGAAAAGTGGCAAACTCTTTCGCTTGCATCGCACTGAGTTCGTGATCTTCATCTGTTTGACGACCCGACAAATGGTGACACAAAGTCGCTAAACGTAACGGAAGTTTATTTGGGATTTTTTGATATGATTTAACCGGAAAGCTGTCTTTTTCATGATGTTTTTCAAAAGCACCAAGATAAGCTAAGGCTTTAAACGCATGTTCATCAACCGTATAGGCATTATGCATATCAAATTGCATTTGCCCTTCAATTAATTGCCAGTGAGAAAAATATACTGACAAAATACCGTACCGATGCATTAAACCTAACGCTTGCTCGAATCCATCTGTTTTAGATAAAAGCTCGATAAACTCATCTCTACACCCTTGATAATCTTGTAATTCACCGAGTAATGAACGCCTTACATTCCTTAATGCCCTTAGCGTTTTAGGTGTAATACCTGTGATTGCATCAATGTCAGATATCAGTCTAAACATGCGGATAACTTGTTTCTTTTCGATAAACACATTTTTATCTTCAACATCAATTAAACGACCAACTCTTCTAAAGCCACTGTCGAGTTGCTTAACATTATTGCTATGCGAAAATGCCGTATGTTCAATGGTTAAGGTATCTAAGATAAGTTGGTTTAATTCGCGAATTCTGGTCATAGCACGAAACAGTTGTCGCATCATGCGCTCGATGGCTTGTTGACTGTTTTCACCATCACCAAAGCCTAACATTCTTGCTACTTCTGCTTGGTGTTCAAACAATAACTGCTCTACCGATGATTCCGCAACCGTATGCAATGCCCATCGCACGCGGCAAACAAAATCAAACGCTTCTTTTAATTCTATTTGCTCATCAGCAAGTAACAACTTAGTACCGCTAAACACTTCAGAGTAACCTAATCCGTAAAATTTTTGTGCAACCCACAAAATACTTTGTACATCACGCATTCCGCCAGGGTGGTTTTTCAAATTAGGTTCTAAAAATAATGCGGTGTTTTTTGCTTTTACATGTCGTGCTTTTTGCTCTTCAAGCTTTTCTTCAAAAAATTGTTGATGTGACCATAAATCTTCACTGTGCATTAAGTCATTAATCGCAAGTGCATGCTCGGTCGGCCCTGTGATTCTTCTGATATCAAGTAAATTAGTTGCTACGGTAACATCTTGTTTTACTTGTTTTTTAGTTTCATCAATCGTTCTTACTGATTGACCAATATCAGCGCCTAAGTCCCACAGTTTAGTTAAAAAACCGGACAACGAGGTTTGTTGTTGTTGACTTATTTTTTTATCGATAATAATCGCTAAATCGATATCAGAACCTGGGTGTAATGACGCGCGACCATACCCGCCAACAGCATTTAATGAAATTGGCGCGCCCATTAAACCAAAGTGCCGCCATAACTCGGTAAGTACTTCATCAAAAAAGTAAGCTCGCTCTGTTAGCAAGCCTTGAATTGCATCCGTCATAAATCGACAGTTAAGTACTTCATCTTTCTCTTTAATGACTTTTTTAAGGGTTAAAGCATCGGGTAGGGTTGTGAATTGCATTGTGTTCTCTATAATCGCTTGAACCATGTATTTAGGCTATCTAACTCGCCATCTACCAGTGATTCATTTTTTAATCGTCCGCCAAACTCAAACCCTTGTTCAACACATATTGCGTTAATAGCAAGGCTGCTTGCTGGCACAATGGTAAAGGCAGTAGTACACTTTAGCGCTTTAAAGTGTTGTTCCATTTCAGTGATTAAATTGATCAGTAACTGCCAAACATCAAATTCAGCACTTACTATAAAATCTGAGAACTCAACAACTTGCTGAGACTCATCATAGCTTGCTGTGGCGGTTGCTACAATTTTGTCATTCGATTGGGCAAAAAATTTATGATGCGTGTCATGATCAGCAATTGAATGCTCACGACCCGTAAATACTAACTTATCTTTGCTTTCTACGTTAGTGCGTACTGTATTTGTACCAACCGTGACACGATCAAAACTAAAATCAGTTAATTTATTTTTTCTACTAATATAGGCCTTTTCAAGCACTTTATCATGGATAGTCGCGAGATGATTTTTATGGTGTTTATCATTAAGGTAATAAACAACATAAAAAGCATCTTGTAAGCCATAGTAAGCCATTATTGAGGCTTCAACTTTAAAGCCATGTTGAAAAAAATAAATGGCCTGAGACTCATTTACTTTAATGCTTATTTTTGCTGCATTTATTTGATACGAGTAGCGCATTACCATTTCAACAAAAACTGATAAATCTATCGTTCCAAGGTCATCAATCAATACGGTATTTGCTTCACTATCGTAAACAAAATCAATATTTTCTTCTTTTGCTAACTCTTCAAAACTAAGTGGTTTTATACTCATAACATTAATGTATTTCGCTCCTGACTCAAAAATTAATTAGAACTCTTATTATTTAAATAGTAACAAATGGTCAAAAAATAGCAAACAGA
The DNA here is from genome assembly GCF_030546745.1 of Thalassotalea sp. 1_MG-2023. Taxonomy (GTDB): domain Bacteria; phylum Pseudomonadota; class Gammaproteobacteria; order Enterobacterales; family Alteromonadaceae; genus Thalassotalea_C. The sequence goes on along the minus strand of NZ_JAUOPD010000002.1, from coordinate 194,047 downwards.
GACAGGCTGAAAAGCGCTCAAAACGAGCTTTTACTATATTAACCCTCTTATTGAGAGGTCTGATTAATTTAATTATTACTCTAATTATTCACGATAGATCGTCTTGAAAGACTCAACAAATGTTAAGCAGATTTTTGTTTAATAGAGCGCCCAGGCTTTTCTTCTAAGGGTTTTTCAGGCCATCTATGTTTAGGGTATTTTCCACGCATGTCTTTAGCAACGTCGAAATAGGAAGATTGCCAAAAACGCCTTAAATCACTCGTGGTTTGTATAGGTCGGCGAGCTGGAGATAACAACTCAAAACGTAAAGGTACTTGCTGTGATGCCAATTTAGGCGTTTCAAGCTGGCCAAACATTTCTTGTAAAATCACTGCAACGGTTGGTCCTTGTGACTCATCATATCGAATTAATACCTGTTTACCGCTAGGCGTTTGAAAATGTATCGGCGCATTTTCATCCATGAACTGTTGCTGTTGCCAGTCTACATTAGCAATCAATAGTGGGTATATATCAAGCTCTTTAAGGGCCTTTAAGTTACTAATTTTATTCAGATAAGGAATAAGCCAATCTTCAATCGTAGAAAGTAAATGCTGCTCAGAAATCTGAGGAAAGGTCTCTAGTTGCCGACCTAACCATTGAGCTCTTGTCAGCCATGATCGACATCGTGATGACCAATTTAAGAAGCTTAACCCTTCCTGTTGCAGAATATCTTTAAGACAAGCGGAAAAATGTGCTTGCGAAAGAGCGCCATTATTCTCTTCTGCAATCGTTAATGCCTTGTAATACGTTCTACTAATACTGTGAATGGCATTTTTTTTGTTATCGAGCTTATACTGTGTTTCTTCTCGTAAATCGTTCTGTAAAATAGTTGAAAGCTGAGATGGCTTCACCGGCAGCGCTAAAAATACTTTACCATCTTTATTTTTTCCATCACAGTGACAAACGATCAGCCATGTTTCAGCACTTAAAGCGTCAGTTTCGTTAAGCGAAACGCCTCGGCCATTCGCCAGTAAATAACGTTCACCTTGCTTATCTCGCGCTTTTGCAAGCCTTTCAGGAAAGGCGAAATAGAGAAGTTGAGCGGCACACTCTCTAAAAGTGTCAATTTCTAGGTAAGTAAGTACCAACTGTATTGATAATTTACTGGCAAAATTTTTGGCCAGTTTAACGACTTGTTCTAAGGCTGTACGATTCACGCCCTTAGGTATCGACTGCTGCTGTAAATATTCAGCTAAGACAAGAAATCGCGCGGTTATGTCTGCATTTTGCGGCGAAATTAACATATCCCTTTCTGATAAAAGTGCAGCAAGTAAACAGGCTATAGCAGTGTGTTTGGGTGAATCAGCGCGTAATAACATACTCGCAAGCCTTGGTTCTACACCTAGCAATAATGCCTGTTGCCCTAACGCAGTAATTTTATTGTCATTGTCTATAAAGCCTAACGACTGGTTCAATTCACACGCGGCATCAAAATGATACTTAGCCGGTTCTGATAACCAATTAACTTCTTGATATTGCGTGATCCCCCAAGCAGAGAGCTCAAGCACAAAGCTTGTAAGTTCAGCATTTAACACTTCTTCTGGTTGGTAGTCAGCTAAACGCTGTTGTTCACTTTCAGACCATAAGCGAATACATTTACCCGCAGTTAGTCTGCCAGCCCTACCAGCTCTTTGACTGGCCGAAGCTTTTGCTATGTTGGTAGTGTCGAGCCTAGATAAGCCACTTTTTACATCAAAAGTTAATATTTTCTCAAGCCCAGAATCTATTACTATAGTGATACCTTCGATTGTTAAGCTAGTTTCAGCAATATTGGTCGCAAAAATGACCCTTCTTTGCTGTGAATGTTTCTTTGTTAATGCTAACGACTGCTGGGCAAGCGGTAAGCCACCGTATAAAGGAAGTAAATCTACCGACGGCTCTAGCGCTTGCTGAGCTGCTGCAATACAACGTTTAATATCAGCCTGTCCGGGTAAAAAAACTAGAATATCCCCTTGCTCTTCATGTTCAAGTTCACGCTTAATGACAGATAAAACAGTTTCGGTGAGATAACGACTTCGTTGTCCATTATATTCAATAGTTACAGGGAAACTTCTTCCAGGACATGACATCACTGGCGCATGATGTAGGTAGTTTGAAACTTGTTGAGTATCAATCGTTGCTGACATCACCAGCATTTTTAATGTTTCGTTATAAGCTTCTTGAACTTCTAATGATAAAATTAATGCTAAATCTGCATGTATAGAGCGTTCATGAAATTCATCAAAAATAATCAAGCCAACATCAGACAATTCTGGATCTGTTTGAATTCTACGTGTTAATACGCCCTCAGTGACAATTTCTAAACGTGTATTGTTAGATATTTTCCGTTCGTTACGCATTTGGTAACCTACCGTTTGCCCAACTTTCTCACCTAATTTTCCAGCTAAATAATGTGCAATAGATTTAACCGCAACACGGCGAGGCTCTAACATGATAATTTTTTTGCTGCCAAACACACCTGATGCTAATAATGAAAGCGGCACTGCCGTAGATTTACCTGCACCAGGCTCTGCCTGTAAGACCACACGCTTATTCGCTTTTAGCATAGCATTAAGCTCGGGCAAAAATTCGTCTATTGGTAACAATTTGTTGTCAATGAAGTTGTAAAAGGTTGGCAAAATTATATCAGAGTAGAAACTAAAAATGTGCTTGTTACATAAAAACGACATCCTCACCTGTTAATTTCTCTGAGTACAATTGCACAGTATTCCTGAATGCTTATGAGGTATTTTAAATACGAAGGCAATAGTCTTTAATAGTGATTAGGCTATTAGTTTTCACACAATTCAGACATAAAATAAAAAGGATAAATCATTGATATACGATTGTTTAAATAATTTGCATCTTTTAGAAAATCTGCTTACTTGGCAAGCATTCATATTTTTGCTATTGATATTGACCCGATAAAAAACAAGGAAGATGATGTGAATTTAGCCGCCCATGGTGATTACAATATTGAAAGGGAAAACAACATACTGGTTGTTGATGCTCGAGGACCTTTCAACGAGATCACCGCAAAAGCATACGTAAAAGATATGCAGGTTGCTTGCGAGCAATACCAAGGGAAGCCTTGGGGGTTATTAATTACCTTTTATGGAAACAGTATTTTTACCCCAGAGGCAGAAAAAATTTTAGTCGATGTAACGCGTTATCGAATGCAACATGGAATGATCGCGAACGCGAGTGTTATTGTTGATAGTAATACTGCTGATATTCAACAAATGCAACTAAAACGGGTATACCAATCGTGCAACCTTACCTTTCATGTCTTTACTGATATATTTAACGCAAAACAGTGGCTGGTTGAATTTGTAAAAGAGCAATCACAGGCCATGTAACTGCTCTTTGCTGAGATCATGTTATTTATTATTTAACAGCAAGTTTGCGATAGTTGCGATAGACATTCCGGTAGCGCCTGCAGCCCACAAACTATTTGCGCTACCATTATAAGCAGCAGCTAAATCAAAATGTAGCCAACCTTTTCCTTCATTCGGCACAAACCTTGATAAAAAGCCAGCAGCATTACTTGCACCTCCCATTCCACCACCTTTTTGCGTCCGGCTATTCGCGGTATCTGCAAAGGCAGAAGGACACTTTTCTTGATGCCACGGCGCTAAAGGTAATGGCCACAAAGGTTCACCTTCTGCTTTAGCAGCAACTAAAGCCTGTTCAGAGGCTACATTGTCTAACGACATTAGCGCTGTATAGTCACCCCCTGTTGCTAACATGGCGGCCCCTGTCAACGTTGCCGCATCAATAATCATGTTAGGTGAATATTCACTAGCCAGTAATAAGCCATCGGCTAAAACAAGACGCCCTTCAGCATCAGTATTAGCAACTTCGCAGGTAACGCCATTTTTATAGGTTAAAATATCACTGACTTTATACGCACTTCCGCTGATCATGTTTTCAGCACAACATAGTATTAATTTTACACGTTTAGTTAACCCTTGTTGCATTGCATAAGCTAAAGCAGCCGCCACAACAGCTACGCCACCCATGTCACATTTCATGTTAAACATGCCATCATTTGATTTTATGCTATACCCGCCTGTATCAAAGGTAATACCTTTACCAACCAAACACACATCTACTGGAGCGTCTGAATTGCCGCTAGGATTAAAATCAATTTCAGCTAAACAAGGCTCATGTTGACTAGCTTTACCTACGTTATATACGCCAACCCAGCCATTTTCATTCAATGCTTCACCCTTGATCACATTCATGCTGACATATTCAGGCGACAACGCTTTTACATATTCAAACACACTCGCTACCAATATTTCTGGCGATTGCTCTGCCGCCGTTTGATTGGTTAAGCGCTTTGCCCAAGCATAAGTCTTCAATTTATTAGCAAGTTTATTGATAAGTTCAGGTTCACCAGTGAAGTGGATATTATTGCTTTTAGTCACCGAGCTAAAACCTTGCGCAAACGCCCACTGGTAACTTTCTTGCCAATCATCTCCGGCGAGGGTTACTTGTTCAACACCCATGTTTTCTATTTTTCGAGCTGCTTTTTGAATATTTCGTTCAATATATTGATCAAACTCAGGAAAGTATAAAAATACCTCACCATTAATATGTTGAATCGTTTTATTCTGTTGCCAGTCTGTTGCTTTATTGTCGTTAATTAAATGTACTTGAACACCATGCATCACGGGAACACCTTATTTCTTGAAATTCATTGTGTTAGTTTACACCAAACAAGCAAGCTGCTCACACTTAGTTCAATAAATATTGTACTATCATGCACACTTTATTTTACGGAATCGCAATTACGATGAAGCTAACACTTGCTCAAGCAACCCTTGAAAAGCGATATAAACGATTTCTTGCAGATGTCATTCTTGATAACGGCGATCAAACCACTATTCATTGTGCGAATACAGGTGCAATGACCGGCTGTGCTACTCCGGGAAACACGGTGCTTTATAGTGTTTCAGAGAATAAAAAAAGAAAATACCCCTATAGCTGGGAGCTTAGTATAACCGAGCAACAACACATCATCTGCGTCAATACAATTCGCGCGAACCAGTTAGTAGAAGAAGCATTAAACAATGGAATAATTAATGAATTCGAACACTTTTCAGCATTAAGGCGGGAAGTAAAATATGGTAACGAAAACAGCAAAGCTGACTTTTATCTTCGCGATGAAAATGAAACTGAAACCTATATCGAAGTGAAAAGTGTCACTTTATTTGAGCATGAACAAGGTTATTTTCCTGACGCTAAAACCCTACGGGGACAAAAGCATTTACGTGAATTAATAGAAATTGTAGAACAAGGTAAACGCGCGGTGTTATTGTTTGCTGTGCTTCATTCCGCTATTAATAATGTCAAAGCTGCAGCGCATATAGATCCAATTTATGCAGACTTACTTAGCCAAGCAAAAGCAAAAGGGGTTGAAGTTTTCGCATATAAAGCAGAATTTTCTATTAAGAAACACGACGTCGACATACAATTAACTACCCCCATACCTGTTAGTTTTATAGATTATAAACTGGCAAAAAAGTGATTCCCGCTATTAAAGTATTAAATGAAAGTACAAAAAAAACAGCTAATTTGTTACAACTATTATCAACAAAAGATTGACGAGAGCAGTTAAATCTTGCTAAAAAAGTGGGCTTGCGATAAAACAGGATTCATTCGTTATAAGTTATATTTGTAACATTCTGATATTCCACTAAAAAAAAATATTTTTAATGATTGTTCTTGAATTTTGTCTAACGTAACACAATATAGTTCTGATATTTCAGGTCTATTTTAAAAATTGGCACATGCAGTCAAATTAGCATTCTTTAATTGTTATTTGAACTAGTTAGCATTAGGAGAATTAGCATGCCAAACAGTAAAGCTTTAGGTATTTTAGCGTTAGCAGGCGTAGAGCCATATGTAGAAAAACCTAATGAAGAATACATGAGCGCTGAGCAATTGGAACACTTTAAAAAGATCCTAGAAGCATGGCGTACACAACTTCGTGAAGAAGTCGATCGCACCGTAACTCATATGAAAGATGAAGCGGCAAATTTTCCTGACCCTGTGGATCGTGCAGCGCAAGAAGAAGAGTTTAGCTTAGAATTACGTACCAGAGATCGTGAGCGTAAATTAATTAAAAAGATTGAAAAAACTTTGCAGTTAATTGAAGAAGATGATTTTGGTTTTTGTAAAAGTTGTGGCATTGAAATCGGTATTCGCCGATTAGAAGCTCGACCTACCGCTGATCTTTGTATTGAATGTAAAACGTTAGCGGAAATCAAAGAGCGACAACTTGCCGGTTAATCATCTGTAAAGATGAATAACGTAAGTTCAACAAAGCGATCTATGCAATATCGAGGTCGCTTTGCTCCTTCTCCGTCTGGCCTCCTCCACTACGGCTCACTTATTACAGCATTAGCAAGTTTCCTTGATGCTAAACATCATCAAGGACAATGGCTCGTACGCATTGAAGATATTGACCCTCCAAGAGAACAAGCAGGCGCTAGCGATATAATATTAGAAACCTTACTAGCCTTTGGTCTTCAGTGGGATGAAGACGTAATGTTTCAAAGCCAGCAATATTCGCGGTATAACCAGATAATTTCATCGTTAAAGCTAGATTCTCTCGCTTACCATTGTCAATGTACTCGCGCTCAAATCAAGTCGATCGGAGGCATTTACCAAGGCCATTGCCGACACTTGAACCTAACAGAACAGCAAAGTGCTATTCGCGTAATAAATCAGCCCAAAATTGCCCAGTATGATGATATTTTTCAAGGTAGCGTTATCTGCGATAAACACTTGGCCGCTGAAGACTTTATTATAAAACGTCGTGATGGCTTATATGCCTATCAACTTGCAGTTGTCGCAGACGATATAGAGCAAAACATCACTCATGTCATCCGTGGCTGCGATTTACTCGAGCCAACCGCCAGACAATTAAGCTTTTTTAAAATATTGGGTAAAGCAACGCCACAATATGGCCATATTCCATTAGCGGTCACTGAATTAGGTTATAAATTAAGTAAACAAAATAAAGCGCCGGCCATTGACCGCAATGATCCAGGCTCCAGCTTAATTAACGCCTTATTATTTTTAGGACAACAACCACCTGCATTACTTCAAACTGCTGATGTTAAAACGATTATCAGCTGGGCTATCGATAATTGGCAACGGAAGCTAGTGGCAAAAACTCGCGAGATCACTATTTAATTTTCTTGTTGTTTCTGCATTATCCCAATGAAATATCTACTACAACTGCAGTTGCCTGTATTTTTTTCATTCTCTTTTTAGCCCTACTGTTATATGATCGCGGCGCTCTTTTTTAGTTTTGAGGTTGTTAAGTATCAAACGCGTTATCAATTTGTGTAAGAAGGTATTCGGCCAATCTATGCGTGAAAAAAAATCCAACAGTTCAATCAGTGCAATAAGCACCGATGGCCCGCAAATATTGACCAGGGATCAACACCCTGTTTCTCGCCAACATATCAGTTCTAATGCTCTAAAAGTACTTTATCGTCTTAATAAATCAGGCTTTGATGCGTATTTAGTCGGTGGTGGGGTACGAGACATAATGCTTGGTTTAACGCCAAAAGACTTTGATATTGCTACGAATGCAACACCTGAACAAATTAAAGGGTTATTTAGAAACTGTCGTTTAATTGGTCGTCGCTTTCGACTTGCTCACATTGTGTTCGGTAGAGATGTCATTGAAGTTGCTACTTTCCGTGGTCATCACGACAACCCTCAACAAGCAAAAAATTGTGGGAAAACATCGAAGCAAAGTGAACATGGAATGCTACTGCGTGATAATATTTATGGTTCGATTGAAGAAGACGCTGAACGTCGTGATTTTACCATTAACGCACTTTATTATTCGATAGCTGATTTTAAGGTGTACGATTTTGCTAATGGTGCCAAGGATATTGCTCAACGAAAAATTCGTTTAATCGGTGATCCTGAAACTCGCTACCGCGAAGATCCTGTAAGAATGTTACGAGCCATTCGCTTTGCCACAAAACTCGACATGGCTATCAGCAAAGAAACTGAAGCACCTATTGTTTCATCGGCACCATTATTAGAAAACATTCCACCAGCACGTCTATTTGAAGAATTTTTGAAGCTATTTTTGTCTGGTAAAGCCGTTGAAAATTACACCATGCTTCGTCAATACGCATTATTTCGTTATTTTTTCCCCACAGTGGAAGAAGCATTAGTGGATAAATCGCTACCTTATTTATCTCCCTTTATCGCGCAAGCTCTAAGCAATACTGATGACAGAATTAATAACGAAAAGCGCGTAACACCCGCTTTTCTTTTCGCAGCAATGCTTTGGTATCCAATTCAACAACAAATAAAAGTACTTAAGCAAACATCATCACTTACACCGCAAGATGCTTTTTTTGCTGCCTATGGCGAAATAATGGGTCGTCAACAACAAAGTATTGCGATTCCAAAGCGTTTTCAGACGGTAATTAAAGATATTTTAATTTTACAAGATAAGCTCGCTCGACGAGAAGGCAAAAAAGCGTTTCGTACCTTTGAACATCCAAAATTTAGAGCGGGTTACGACTTTTTACTACTGCGTCATCAAGTGGAGTCTGCACAAGGGTGTAATGATTTAGCAGAGCTTGTTAATTGGTGGACGGAGTTTCAACAACGTAACTACGATACTCAACAGCAAATGGTTAAAACACTTGGCCGTAGTAAACCAGGTGCCAGACGTTCTCCAAGAAAACGTCGTCGTCCACGTACGAATCCCCCTCAGGACTGATCATGGCAATTTGTTATATTGGCTTAGGCAGTAACTTAATGGAGCCACAACAGCAAATTCAGCATGCGGTTACATGTATAGGAGCACATGCTGATATCAATGAAGTAGTAACGTCTTCACTTTATTGTAGCCAACCGATGGGGCCACAAGATCAGCCTGACTATATGAACGCAGTCATGGCTATTAATACTAAACTGACTCCCATTGAATTACTTGATGCATTACAAGCTATTGAACAGCAAGCTGGCCGTGTGAGAAAAGGCGAACGTTGGGGAGCACGAGTGCTTGATTTAGATATTCTGCTTTATGATCAAGAAATAATAAACACTCCACGCCTCATCGTCCCCCATTACGGAATGAAACAGCGAGAATTTGTGTTAATCCCACTAGCAGAGATAGCACCTAAACTGACACTACCTTGTAATAGTAACGTATCAACCCTGGCCGAGAGCATCGATAAAAACGCACTAACAATTCACAGCCAACTCAGTTAAAATCGCTGCAAGAAAATCAATTTATCGCACAAATAACTGTGTTTTTGGATCTTTTTATGACAAAGATAACAACCTCAGTGTTGCAAAAAATGAAGCAACAAGGTGAAAAAATAGCGACAATTACTGCCTATGACGCTAGTTTTGCTAAATTATTCGATCAAGCTGGTATTCACGCCATTTTAATTGGTGACTCATTAGGTATGGTTTTACAAGGCCAAGATGACACCTTACCTGTTGATGTTGACCATATGGCCTATCATACTCAATGCGTGAAACGCGGTGTTGAAAATACACTGATCATCAGCGATCTTCCTTTTATGAGTTACGCAACAAAAGAGCAAGCATTCACTAATGCGGCTACCTTGATGCAAGCTGGTGCAAGTATGGTCAAAATTGAAGGTGGTCTTTGGTTAGCTGACACCATTACAGGTCTTGTTGAACGTGGTATACCAGTATGTGCTCATCTTGGCTTAACACCTCAATCGGTTAATGTCTTTGGCGGTTTTAAAGTACAAGGACGTGACGATAGCAAAGCACAAGAAATGATCCAGCATGCAAAAGCACTAGAAGCTGCAGGTGCGCAATTATTAGTATTAGAATGTATTCCTGCTTCATTGGGTAAAGCTATTTCCGAGGCGATTGACATTCCAACTATCGGTATTGGTGCAGGAAAAGATACCGATGGTCAAATTCTTGTTATGCATGATGCCTTAGGCATTTCATGTAGTTATATGCCTAAATTTTCAAGAAACTTTCTTATCGACACTGGCGACATTAAAAAAGCCATTGAGTTATATATTAGTGAAGTGCAAAAAGAAAACTTTCCAGGTGATGAACACATTTTTAAGTAGGCGGAATAATGATCACCCTTAACGATATTTCAAGTTTAAGAGAAACCATAAACCAGTGGCGACAACAAGGTTTTAAAATTGCCTTTGTACCTACAATGGGTAATTTGCATGCAGGTCATATTGCCTTGATCACTGAGGCCCATAAACACGCAGATAAAGTCGTGGCTAGTATCTTTGTTAACCCAATGCAATTCGGTCAGAATGAAGATATTGCTAATTACCCCAGAACGTTGCAAGCAGATCAACAACAACTTGAAGCCGCCAAAACTGATCTACTTTTCACACCAACACCCGAAATTGTATATCCTAAAGGCCTTGATAAACAAACCTTTATTGAGGTTCCACAAGTTTCTGAAGGTTACTGCGGAGAAAGTCGTCCAGGTCACTTTCGTGGCGTAGCTACAGTCGTTTGTAAGCTGTTTAACCTTGTGCAACCTGACATAGCCTGTTTTGGTTTAAAAGATTATCAACAGGTACAAGTTATTCAGACCATGGTTGAAGATTTATCCATGCCAATTGATATCATTCCGGTAGCAACTGTAAGAGAAGCAAGTGGTTTAGCATTAAGTTCACGTAATGGATATTTAACTGAAGAGGAGTTAAAGATTGCGCCTGCACTTAGTCAAAACATTCAGTGGCTTGCTGAGAAAATAAAACAAGATACCGACTTTATTGGTTTAGCGAAGCAAGCAGCTAATTTCATTAATAATGCTGGGTTAAAAACCGATTACATTCATATTTGTCATGCAAAAACATTACAGCCAGCAAGCGAAGATGATAAAAACTTAGTTATTTTAGCCGCTGCGCACTGCGGTAAAGCACGCTTAATTGATAATTTGCAAGTTAACTTGTAACTCAACAATAAACATTACAGAATAAAAAAGGCCAACAGTGGTTTTTCACTGCTGGCCTTTCAAACGTGTGTTAGTTGATTTTATTCGTATGAACGTTCAAGCCACATAAGTTGACTTTTCAAATCTTCAATTTCTTTTTGTGCATCAACAAGTTGTTGCTCAATAGATTTATCTTCGATATTACGCTCATCAATCATTTCTGGCATGTTACTGTCCTCTTTATACATCATACAGCCCTCAAAAATGTAATCATAGGTGTAACATTACACACTAACTTTCACTTTGTAAAACAATCGAAAGAAAAACATTTCGGTTAGAAAGTAAAAGAGTGTAAATTTTAAACAACAGTGACGAAAAAATTCGATAGAATTCAAGATTCAAGCAATGTTAATTACAACAACTAACATTGCTTCATACTTATAGGTTTTGTGACAATGCGACCAACTTGGGTAAAAAATGGCTGCTTTCTTGAGCTAATTCCACTTGTTCTTCAAGGACATCTTTTAAAATTTCTTTTGAGGTAAGTGGGTTTGCCAACACAACACGGAAGACTAAAGTTTTCCTGCCATGATATTTTTTCACCTCGATACGCGTACGAGACACAAAAGACTTGCCGTTCTCACGTTGTCTTTTCTGAATGAATTTAGTGAGTTTATCCAATAGATTATTTACGTTAGTAAGCGTATTTTCATCCGCTTTAGACAATAATTGTTGAACTGAGGCTGGATTATAACGATAAGTTAATAAACATAGTTCAGGCTCTGTCACTAATTCAAAGTCAGGATGTTGATCAATAATATCAGCAAAATATTTTGCCTTCTCAATACCTTGGTTAATCAACATTTCATAGCCTGGACGACTAATAATATGCAAGCTTGCATAAACCAGCATTGCCATACCCGGCCTTGAGCCTTCTAAGGTATGCGCACCTAAATCTTTTGAACCTTTACGTAATATATATTCAGCATGATGCTCAATTGAAGCGACTGACGCGGGGTTACGAAATACAACTAAGCCTGCCCCCATAGGCACATACATTTGTTTATGCGCATCAATAGTCACTGAATCAGCGCGCTCGATGCCGTTTAACAAACCTCTGTGTTTACTTGAAAGTAAGGTAGCACCACCCCAAGCAGCATCAACATGAAAATGACATTGGTATTCATTGGCCACTTCTGCTAATTCGTTGAGTGGATCAATATTGCCCGTTTCTGTCGTGCCAGCTACGCCGACGATACTTAAAATACGAATATTTTTTGCGGTAAGCTCTTCGCACTTTTCTCTGAGCTTTTGAGGGTCCATTTTATTATGTTCATCAGTTGGTATAGCAATAACGCTGTCTTGACCAATACCTAAGACATCAGCTGACTTTTTCAGCGAGTAATGACCGCGTTTAGAAACTAAAATTGCTAAGCCGTCGTATTGATAATGCTTTAATGCATTAAATAATCCTTCTCGAGCAACGCCTTTAAAATTCCCCTCTGCGCGTAGTAAGTTATTTCTAGCCACCCAAAGCGCTGTGATATTTGCCACTGTGCCGCCTGAACAAAATGCACCTAACGAATGATTTGCACTGTGCATCCATTGCTGATAAAAATTTTCTTCAAATTGATATACCAAACGGTGCATCATGCCTAATACTTGGCGTTCTAACGGGGTAAAAGCTTTTGAGGTTTCAATTTTGACAAGGTTTTGATTTAAACCAACCATTAATTTCGAGAGAGGTAAAATAAAATAAGGCAACGCTGAGGTCATATGACCAATAAAACTAGGGCTTGAGGTATGAACAGATTGCGACACCAACTTTTCGAGTAAGTGGTGCATATGATCAGAAACAAAGGCAGGTTGCTCCGGAATTTTAGAGCAATCAAAATCTTTTTCTATTTCTGTGAGTGCAGTTTCTTTGGCAGCAATATGAGAACCAAGAAAACCAGCAAGATTTTGCGAGATCTCTTGTTCTATTCGCCCTAACGTTGAGTCAGGCGCCTCTGGGATAGTAAAAATACGCAGTAACGACTCTTCTGTCGCATTTGCCGCACGTTTGTTAATTGTCATAAAAGCACTAACTAATTATTGTCACTAATGACCTTTCATAGGTGCGGCACTGTAATAAAAATTCTGTCAAATGTCTTGTATTTTTCACGATTAACACTATTTTGCTAACAAAGTGTTAACCAATTAATGTTGCTAAGTAAACAAAACCAAGTTCGACTATTGCTAAGCTACTTAACGCCATCATAAGTACATTTTTTTTGATATTGTGAGTCATTTTCATTTCCTATATTAAAATTGACTGATGCTTATCTATAAACAAATATCAGACCAATGTTGATATACCATTGTTTTTATTGAACTTCCTTATAAAAACAATCAATAACACTATAATTAATAGTAGTTACAAAAACAACAAAATGGTAATTTTAACCAACAATTTTGAAAAAATTGACCAACAACAATGTACTTAGTTTATTTCATTATTCACGCTAACTAGACAATATTTAACTGCCAACAGGTTTGCCCACTCGCTTGATATTTAGCTTCAAAAGGAGTGAATGCTAGACTACTTTCAACTTCAGTAATCTCACCGTTACGATGAGCCAGCTGAGCTGCTAGCAAAAACTCTTCTAAGTATAAACGCCAATTACTACGTAAGGTGATGCGTTTGCCTATTGAAATTATTTCAGGAAACACAGCGCTGCCATGCCATCGGCGCTGTATGTGTTTACTTTTAGGCCAAGGATTGGGGTAAAGAATATAATGTTGATCGACTTGCCACTTTTCCTGGACAATCAAACGGTAGAAGTCATTAAGATCTGCACGAAGCAACAGGTAATTATCAACCCCCTGTGTATCTGTACGTTCTATTAATTCTTCATCATTACGCTTGATACGATGCGCTGATTTATCAACCCCAATAACTAACGCATTAGGGTTATTTTTCGCTAATAGTCTGGTGCTTTGACCAACACCGCAGCATGAATCAAGTATCACCTCTCCTTGATGTGCCTTAACTCGTTCATTTGCAACATCAAACGCTTTTAACGTGTGTGGTTGAAAGGGCTTTTTTGAGCGGTGCGCTAAATGTTTTTCAACGATTTCTGTCAGTTTCTCGTGAACTCCGGTTTGGTTACTCACGATAACTTTGGAATCTCCTAATTGCGTTTCATCCATTAGCTTCTTAACCCGATACCTTTAGTGATCAAATACATTGCAACGGCATATAAACCAATAATAAACGCACCTAGCACACCAAATGCTACAGGTAAGCTGACATCAGAAATACCTAAAAAGCCATAGCGAAAAGCATTAACCATATAGACAATGGGATTAATTTTTGACACGCCTTGCCAAAAATCAGGCAACAAACTTATCGAATAAAATACCCCGCCTAAATACGTTAATGGTGTTAATACAAAGGTAGGAATAATAGAAATATCGTCGAAACTACCTGCAAATACTGCATTAATCAAACCACCTAATGCAAACGTTGCGGAGGTAAGTGCAACGGTCGCAATGATCACCCACACATTATGAATTTGGATCTGAGTAAAAAACATCGCAATAATGGTCACAATTAAGCCCACCAATATACCACGAGCCATACCGCCACCAACATAACCAGCAACGATCACCCAGTTAGGCACAGGAGCAACTAGCATCTCTTCGACATTGCGTTGCCACTTAGCACTAAAAAACGAAGAAGCCACGTTAGAATAGGAATTCGTTATTACACTCATCATAATCAAACCAGGTACTATGAAAGACATATAGTCAAAGCCCCCCATTTGACCAATTCTAGACCCTATTAACGAACCAAAAATAACAAAATACAAACTAATCGTAATGGCAGGTGGGACTAATGTTTGCACCCAAATACGCATAAACCGATGCGTTTCTTTATGTAAAATACTTTTTAATGCAACCATATTTCTTGTCGATGACATACTCACACTTCCTCCGCTTTTTCGCCTGTTCCAACGAGGCTGACAAACAGCTCTTCTAATCGGTTGCTTTTGTTTCTCATACTGATCACATCTATATTTTGTTCACTTAACTGGGCAAATACATCATTGATTCGTTGTGATTTTTTCACATCAACCTCTACGGTATGATCGTCAATTACCCGATAACAAAATCCGTTGAGGACAGGTGTGTTACTGTTTGGTTTGAGATCTAATATAAAGGTTTCTAAGTCTAGTTTTGCAAGTAATGATTTCATGTCTGTATTTTCAACAATAACACCTGAATCAATAATAGCGATATTACGACACAGCATCTCTGCTTCTTCTAAGTAATGTGTCGTTAAGATGATGGTAATACCTTGCTTGTTTAACTCACGAAGGAAGTCCCACATAGAGCGTCTTAGTTCAATATCCACCCCTGCTGTAGGTTCATCTAGAATCAGCATTTGTGGTTCATGCATTAAAGCCCGAGCAATCATTAAACGTCGCTTCATGCCGCCTGATAGCATGCGCGCTGCGTTGTCTCTTTTTTCCCATAAATCTAATTGCTTTAGATACTTTTCAGCACGTTGATGAGCTGTTTCTCGATCTACGCCATAATAGCCAGCTTGGTTTACGAGTATTTTCGTTAAACTTTCAAACTGATTAAAATTAAACTCTTGTGGCACTAAACCAATATGACTTTTGGCCGTTTCTAATGCTTGATCAATATCATAACCAAACACTTTTACGCTTCCTGCAGACTTATTCACTAAAGAAGTTATCACGCCAATAGTAGTGGATTTACCCGCCCCATTTGGGCCGAGTAACGCGAAAAAATCCCCATTTTCAACGGAAAGGTCAATCCCTTTTAACGCTTGAAAGCCACCTTTATAGGTTTTCTTGAGATCTGAAATTTCGAGTGCTTTGGTCATATCGATTTAAAAATTAAAACAAATAATGACTATAGGTGAGGCAATAATGCACGAAATTCAAGCGTATAAATAAAATAAAATTCACATTTTGCGCTAGAATAATGACGGTGACTTATTGCCTTTGAATTGTATACAATTTAAAGTAACGGCGTTATCCATGAGGAACCTCACAATGCAATTAACAACAATTAAGCAATTACTTATAGGTGCAGCGCTCACCACAGCGATTGTGGCCTGCCAATCAACAGACAGTAAGCCTAATGAACAGGCAAAAAATAATCTCGCAAAAGAAGAGAGCGCATTAACGCTAAAACGTATTTATCAAGATTACGAATTTAGTTCAGATAGAATTGGGCGCATACGCTGGTTAGCTGACAACAGCGGCTATACCTCGATTGAAAAATCAACTGCTAGCAAAAAAAATCAAGAAGGAAAATCAGTTCCCGTTGGTAAAGATATCGTCATCTATAACCCCCAAACGCTTGATCGTGAAATATTAGTAAGTGCTCAACAGTTAACACCAAAGGGGCAAGATGCTCCACTTGCTATCCACGACTACATTTGGTCAGAAGATCGCAAGCAATTATTAATTTACACCAATAGTAAACGCGTTTGGCGTTCAAATAGCCGCGGTGACTATTGGGTACTAAACCTTGCAACAAATAAACTAGTGCAATTAGGTGGAGCAAACGCAAAGCCAAGCAGTTTAATGTTTGCAAAATTTTCGCCTGACGGAACACGCGTGGCTTATGTGCGCGAAGATAACGTGTACGTTGAGAACTTATCAACCAACAACATTACGCAATTAACGAATGATGCGGGTAACGGTATTATCAATGGTTTATTTGATTGGGTGTATGAAGAAGAATTTTCAATTCGTGATGGTTTTCGCTGGAGCCCTGATGGAAACAAAATTGCTTTTTGGCAATTAGATACCACAGGCAGTAAAGATTTCATCATGATCAACAACACCGACGAACTTTACCCTACCATCACAAAATTTCCTTATCCTAAAGTGGGCGAAACAAACTCACTCGCAAAAATAGGTATTGTTGATTTATCCACTAAAGAAACTATCTTTCCTGATTTACCGTTTAATTCTCGTAATATGTACATTCCACGTATGAATTGGGCTGGTAACGGTAAAGAAGTACTGATACAACACGTGAATCGCAAGCAAGACACGAATCGCTTATATCTTGCTGATAGCACGAGTGGCCAATTAACCCGCATTATGACCGAGCAAGAAGAAACCTTTCTCGATTTCTATGATGATGCCCACTGGTTAAACGATGGCAACTATTTTATTTGGACAAGCGAACGCAGTGGTTGGCGTGACCTATACCGCATTTCAAGAGACGGTAAAGAAGTTATTAATTTAACCCCTGGTGATTTCGATGTCACTGCATTTGGCTCGATACAAACCATTGATGAACAAGGTGGTTGGGTATACTTTACCGCCTCAATAGGCAATACCTCTGAACGCTATTTATATCGTAGTAAGCTAGACGGCAGTGTTGTTAATCAACGTTTAACACCTAATAATTTTGCCGGTGTAAATTACTATCAAATGTCACCTAATGGCCAATGGGCTGTGCATAGTTATTCAGCGTTTGATAAGCCAACACAAAAACGTTTATTGTTTATTGAAGGGCATCAAGAAAAACACATGCTAATGAGTAATGAAAAACTCGTTAACAAATTAGCAAAACTGAATAAACCTACTCATGAATTCTTTCAAGTAAAAGCCCGAGACGGTGTCGTACTAGACGGCTACATCATGCGCCCTGCTGACTTTGATCCAAGTAAACAATATCCAATTATTTTCTATGTTTACAGTGAACCTGCTGGTCAAACAGTGCAAAATAGATGGCGAGGTAACTCCTACTTATGGGATAGCTATATGACGGAGCAAGGCTACATTATTGCTTCAGTAGATAGCCGTGGCGCACAAACACCTAAAGGACGCGAATGGCGTAAATCAATTTACGGCGCTGTAGGTATTCTTTCTTCACGCGATCAAGCAGATGCGTTAGACGCCATGGCTGAACGATGGGATTATATAGATACAAACCGCGTTGGTATTTGGGGCCATTCTGGCGGCGGCTCAATGACATTAAATATGTTATTCCGCTACCCTGAAAAATATCATGTAGGTATCTCATTAGCACCTGTACCTGATCAAAAACTCTATGATTCTATTTATCAAGAACGTTATTCTGGTTTATTACCTGACTATGAAGAAGGTTACAAACAAGGCTCTCCTATCACGCATGCGAAAAACCTAGAGGGTAATTTATTGCTTGTACATGGTACCGGTGATGACAATGTGCATTATCAAGGTGCTGAGCGTTTAATCAATGAATTGGTCAAACATAATAAACAGTTTGAGTTTATGTCGTACCCGAACCGTAGCCATGGTATTTACGAAGGTGAAGGCACAACATTACATCTAAATACGATGAAAACACAATATTTCAATCGTCATTTAAAAAATAAATAACGGCATCTTTTAGCCAACAAAGTAAGCCTGCTATTTGCAGGCTTACTTTGTTGGCTATAAAAAACAATATAAAGTGGCTAATTAAACCTAAGAGTCGTTAAAATCACTATTCATCATTATTCATACCTTTATTAACTGGTTGTTATTATTAGCTTTAATTTTTATGGTCACGCTTTTGCTTATGGTAAGTATCAATCAAAAGTAAACTGCGATGTTGTATTACATTATTGCAGTCATGTTTCTTAAGGTGGTAGAGGATATTATGAGAGAGATTAATTCGACAGAGAAAAAGAACTGGTTAAGTGCAAGTACATGGTTACGTGGTTTATTCATGCTGCTATTTGGTTTTATTGCAGGCTTTACCCGTTTTATTATCACCTTAATTGCCGTATTCCAATTTATATCATTACTCGTGACTGGCCGAGCGAACACTCATCTTAAGGGCTTTGGTGAAAGCTTAAATAACTATATTTATCATATTAACCAATTTTTAACCCTTAATACCGATAAATACCCTTTTCCGTTAAGTAGTTGGCCAGAAGAAAAGCCACATTACCGCTACACCCCTAGAGATTAATTCAGCATGGAAACCATCGCTATTTATTTGATGACTTGGCTTTGGTTTCTATATAATGCACCAATCGAGATACCTCTATGCACCTGCAAGTTATAAATCGCATCTTACTAGCCATAACACTTATGATGGCCAGCCAACTATCACATGCTGAGACTCACCAGCAACAATTTGATCGCTTTCTTGTTAACACGATGAACACGCTAGATCTACAAAGCTCTATGGCTGTAGCCGTTGTAAAAAACGGTAACGTCATTTTTCAAAATACCCACGGATTCGCCGATATAACCAAACAAGAAAAGGCGACAAAAAATACACTGTATTATATAGCTTCAATCACTAAGCCGATTTTCTCACTGGCAATACAAGAAGTATTATCCCAATCAAAGTACAGTGCAAATACTACGCTTAAAGAAATGTTCCCTGATGTAAAGTTCCAAGCTGGAATAAAAGCAGAACAGATCACAATCAAGCATTTACTTTCACATACCTCAGGGTTATCAGATCAATATTTAACAACAGCCGTATCAATCACAGGCTTACATAACCAAGCACAAAAGTTAGCCATGTTGACACAATTAAACGTTAATGAAGAAAGCCCGCTTGGCCAGTTTAAATATACAAATCTTGGGTATAATATTGTCAGTTTGTGGTACGAAAAAACCTTTCATAATCCATGGCAAACTGCAGTGCAGCAACATGTATTAACACCGATGAACATGTTCGCTACTACAGGGTTTAAAGATGAAGCCTTACGAAATAATCAACAGATTGCCAAACCTTATGCTTACTTCTCATTATCGCCTCATAAAACACTTTATTTAGAGAAACAAGACAATACCTTACATGCTGCAGGAGGACTCTATTCAACGGTAAGCGATATGGCAACATTTCTCCGCTTTCAACTCAATACTAAGCAGATACCTTCATTATCTAAAAATATTACCAACACACAACAACTAACTACATCACTCAACAGTGCACGAGGCGACTTTAAACGCACACACTACTGCTTAGGTTGGTATATTGGCCCATACAAACATCAGACAACCTACCATCACTTTGGCAGTTTTGATGGTTATCGACCACATTTATCTTTTATGCCAGAGCAAGGTATTGGATTGGTTATTTTAAATAACGAAGGCATGTTAAACGATAAGCTAACAGATATTATTGCCGATTATATTTATGGCACTTTATTAAAAGAAAATGACATAGAGCAAAAAGCCGCTTCAAGAATAGCTAAACTCGCAGACATGGCTAAAAAATATCGCACAGCGATTTCGGAAAAAGAACAAAGTTATCTAGATAAACCGCTCACTTTAACACTCGATAAAAAAGCTTATACGGGTACCTATGTAAACCCATTTGCAGGTGAAGTAAATATTTCGTTAAAGGAGGAAAAGTTTTTCGTGACTTGGGGAAATTTACAAGCAACCGCTACAGCTTTTAATCAGCCAGATATATTACGTATAAAATTAAGACCAACTCGAGGGCAACTCATAAGGTTTGATGTTGAACAACACAGCATTAATACGCTCACGCTCGATGGTATTACTTTTAACAAAAAATAAAATAAAAAAGCCCTGCTTAGCAGGGCTGTTTTAAACAAAAGAATGAAGCGTTTTATTTACCCGCTCGGGAAACATACTCACCGGTTCGAGTATCAACTTTCACTACTTCACCAATTTGCACGAACAATGGAACACGTACTACAGCGCCCGTTGATAAGGTAGCGGGTTTACCGCCAGTGCCAGCAGTATCACCTTTTAAACCTGGGTCAGTTTCGGTAATTTCTAACTCAACAAAATTAGGTGGCGTTACCGAAATTGGCGTGCCATTCCAAAACGTTATCGTACATAAATCACCTTCTGATAACCATTTTATATTATCGCCAACTGCTTTTTCGTCCGCAGCAACTTGCTCAAAGGTGTCATTATTCATAAAATGCCAGAATTCGCCATCGGCATATAAATAACCAAGTTCTGAATCCATTACATCAGCACCTTCGACAGAATCACCTGATTTAAAGGTTTTTTCTAGCACTTTGCCAGAAATTAACTTACGGATTTTTACACGGTTAAATGCTTGGCCTTTACCCGGCTTAACGATTTCATTTTCTAAAATGTTACAAGGTTCGCCGTCGATCATTAATTTAAGACCGGCTTTAAATTGGTTAGTACTGAATGAAGCCATAAATACTCGCTTTACTTTCGAGAGATTGAAATTATAAATGCCGCAAATAATACCCTATATTCACGATAATTTGCACACTTCTTGGCAAAAAGAGTTAGCTGACGTTGTGACAGACCCGAGTGTACTGTTAAAAATGCTTGATATTGACCCTAACGTTTATCAAACACACTTTTCAGCACGTAAACTTTTCCCTGTACGAGTGCCAAAACCTTTTATTGCACGAATGGTGAAAGGTGATATTGACGACCCCCTGCTAAAACAAGTGATGCCTTTGTCAGCTGAATTTATTGAAACTCAGGGGTATAGTGCCGATCCGTTAGCAGAGCATGAGACAGTCGCCGAAGGTTTATTGCATAAATATACTCATCGTGTATTGATGATAGTTAAAGCGGGTTGCGCGATTAATTGTCGTTACTGTTTCCGTCGTCATTTTCCTTATGCTGATAACAGTCCAAATAAACAGCGTTGGCAGCAAGCACTTGATTACATAGCGGAACATCAAGAAATTAATGAAGTGATCTTTAGCGGTGGTGACCCTTTGATGGCTAATGATCAACACTTACAATGGTTAATCGCACAAATAGAGCGTATTTCACATGTAAAGCGATTACGAATCCACAGTAGGTTACCCGTTGTGATCCCGCAACGCATCACATCTGAATTGGTGAATATGCTGGCAAACACTCGACTTAAAAGCACCCTTGTGTTTCATATAAATCATCCGAATGAAATAGATGAACAATTTGCAAACGCCATTGAACCCTTAAGGCAAGCAAGAATACCGCTGTTCAATCAAAGTGTTTTATTAAAAGGAATTAACGACGAAGTAAGCACGTTATGCCTATTAAGTGAGCAGCTATTTGATCATGGCATTCAACCGTATTACTTACATTTATTTGATAAAGTACAAGGGGTTGCTCATTTTGATATTAGCGAACAACAAGCACAATCGTTAGTAAAAAACATGATGGCGACCTTACCCGGCTTTTTAATGCCGAAAGTGGTAAGGGAAATTGCAGGAGAAGCTAACAAAACGCCCATAAAACTGGCATAATAGCCGCCATTATTTCGAACAATCTATAAACGTATTATGAGTGAAGCTGTTAGTAAACAATTGGTAGACAATATTTCAATAATTTTAAAAAAGTCGTTGGCGGCAGATGCCACACTTACGGATTTGCGTGAAAAAAAGATGGCTAATTTTGAAAATATTTTTACCAAAGATGCCGGTTTTAACGCTAATGCCAATACCTTTCAACCCTATGTAGAAGAAGTTGCTGACGACTTACTAAAGTGGCAACAAACTCAAGATCAGCAGTTGCTTATTATGCTAGTCAAAAAAATAGAACAACTGTTTAATGTCTTAGGCAATTTTGAAAACACCTACCGTCAGTAAACAAGTGTATTCACATCTGAATTGAGTTCAATTAGCGGTGTGATGTTGGCTCGGTGGTTAACAACTTCACCAACGACTATTAATGCAGGACCATTAAAACAAGATATCTCTTGTTGATTCGTTATTCCGTTAATTGTACTACAACACACTTGCTGATCTTTCTCTGTGCCTTTATCAATAACGGCTATTGGGGTGTCTTTATCCATGCCATGCTCTATTAATTGTTGACAAATCATGGCTATTTTATTTAACCCCATATAAAACACTAGTGTGCCTGTTTCCTGTGCTAGTAGCTGCCAATCGCAGTCTTGTTCAGCATTTTGACGATGTGCAGTGACAAATTTAACCGATGCTGCACATTCACGATGCGTTAATGGGATACCTGATGAAGCAGCACAGCCATTTGCTGCGGAAATACCAGGAATGATCTGATAAGCAATATGTTCAGTATCTAACACTTGAGTTTCTTCTGCTAATCGACCAAAAACCGATGGATCACCCCCCTTCAATCTGACGACGGTTAACCCTTGATTAGCATAGCTTACTAACAGCTGGCATATTTCTGTTTGACTCATTGAATGATAACCACAACGTTTTCCCACAAAAACCCGCTTAACGTTAGCTGGGATCATCTGATTAATCTCAGCGCTCACCAACCAATCTAACAACACCACATCAGCCGCGTTAAAGGCTTTAATGGCTTTCAACGTCAAGAGGTCAGGGTCGCCACTTCCAGCTCCAACGAAAAATACGGCACCTTCGTTATCCGCTTTAGTTTTTTCTGTGAAATAGTGATTATTTTGCCAGGAATTAGTCTGCCAATAACTTGCAAATCTTTTGGTGAATAACGATAAATGCTGAATAGATTTTACCAACATATCAACCTCTTATGCTAACTGTTTAATTGGAATTTCATGTTGGTGTTCATCAAGTAAAGCTTGCAATTCTGGTTTACACGAACCGCAATTCGTACCGCACTTTAACGCTTTTCCTAACGCCATTACAGATTGGCAACCCTGTACTATTGCTGTGATAACTTCACCTTTACTCACTGAGAAACAACTGCATACTTTACGTGTAGCTTCTGCATCTTCAGGTGATTGCTTTGTTAATAACGATTGAATTTGTTCGACGGTTAATTTTTTCTGTTCAAAAAGTTGATCAATCCATGGCTGGCTGATAACAGGTGCAGTTGTACTGAAATAACCCGCTATTTTTATTTGCCCTTCTTGCAAACAGATAAATTGAAATTGTTTACCGCCTTGCTGACTTTGGCAGATCCACTCACCTGCAATCTCAATCGATTGCTGAAGTGATTCAAAACTGATTAACGACTGCGAAGCTAATTGCCAATAATCACTATGTTTCAAACCGGTTTTTAACCAATATTCACTCGTTATCTTTATGGCATTGTTAACATATATTTCCCCAAAGCTTTGATAGTCAATCGCTTCAATTTTCACCCCTACATGCTTAGATTCTGGTTGGCCCGAAATAGGGTCAACTACCCCTTGAAAAAGTGTTGCAACCGTTGCATTAGCCGCAAACTGTTTGTTCCAATGGATAGGTATAAACACTTGACCTTTACGCATAACACTAGACAGTTTTACAGCAACCTCAATACTGCCTTGCGCTGAGCTTACTTTAACGATCTGATCATCTTTTAACGCTAATAATGCACCATCTTGGTGACTGACATAAACATAGGGCTTTGACGTATGCTCATTTAGAGATGCTGCAATGCTTGTACGTGTCATGGAATGCCATTGATCACGTAATCGTCCTGTATTCAGTACCCATGGAAATTCATTACTGGTTTGTTGTTTTGGAAGTGACGGCACTACAGGATAAAACTTAGCATTCAAATCATCATTAACATACCGGCCATCGTTAAAGATCTGTTCCCCTCCTTGAGGATTTTCTGTAGTAACTGGCCACTGAATAGGCATCATATTATTATATTGAGCTATCGATAATTGACCTAACCCCGAGATATCAAATAATCTGCGATTTTTCGCTTGATTATCTACCCCTGTTAATTGTGCAAATTCGGTAAAAATTTCTTGCTGATGTTGATAATTAAATCCGTCAAAGCCCATCGCTTTGGCAACATCGCAAATG
Organism: Thalassotalea sp. 1_MG-2023; assembly: GCF_030546745.1. Lineage (GTDB taxonomy): Bacteria > Pseudomonadota > Gammaproteobacteria > Enterobacterales > Alteromonadaceae > Thalassotalea_C. The sequence goes on along the minus strand of NZ_JAUOPD010000002.1, from coordinate 169,394 downwards.
ATTTGCCAATCATGCCTAGCCTGCCCAGAAGCAAATTGGCTTGCACGTTGTCGTGACATTCGCCTTTCTGAGTTGGTCACTATTCCGTCTTTTTCTCCCCAACCTGTGGCTGGCAACTTTACCTCAGCAAACTCAAGGGTATCGTTGTTTGCTACACAATCTGAAACAACAACAAAGTCACATTGTGATAATGCTTGTTTTATTTTTGTTGTATTAGGCAAACTAACCGCAGGATTTGTTGCCATAATCCACACTGCTTTTATTTTTTTATCGGCGATTTGGTCGAACATATCAACGGCTTTAGCACCTTGTTTTACCGCTATAGTAGGTGACTGCCAAAATTGTTGCACCAATGCTTGATGATCGCTGTTTTCAATATCGAGGTGGGCGGTTAATTGATTAGCCAACCCCCCCACTTCTCGACCACCCATGGCGTTAGGTTGTCCCGTGATAGAAAATGGCCCACACCCCTCCCGTCCTATTTTTCCGGTCGCAAGGTGAGCATTAATAATACTATGACACTTATCTACTCCAGAAGATGATTGATTTATTCCCATGGAATACATTGACACTGCGTTGTTGTGGGTGGCAAACCATTGATAGAACTGTTCAATTAGAGCTATATCTACTTCACAATACCGAGCAACTTTTGCTAACGACCACTCATTCGCTACCTTTAACGTTTCCTCAAAGCCAGTAGTATGCTGAGCGATATAGTCAGTATCTAATTGTTCTTCATTCGCCAAATAACATAATAAGCCATTATAAAGTGCGCCATCAGTTCCAGGTTTAATCGGCAAAAACAAATCAGCACCTGACGATGTTGGCGTTTCACGAGGATCAATAACGACAAGTTTAACCTCAGGGTTAATCTGCCTTGCGCGTTCAATGCGTTGATATAACACAGGATGAGTCCATGCTGCATTTGAACCGATGAAAATGAGCAAGTCCGTTTGCTCTAAATCACGGTATGAGCATGGAACAACATCTTCACCAAATGCGCGTTTATATGCTGAAACCGCTGAAGACATACACAGACGAGAATTAGTATCTATGTTTCCGCTTCCGATGTAGCCCTTCATTAGTTTGTTCGCAACATAATAGTCTTCAGTTAATAATTGCCCCGAGACATAAAAAGCTATAGCGTCACGACCATATTTAGCGATTGTTTCTGTAAACTTATCTGCAACCGTTTGAATAGCTTCTGACCAACTTACTTGATGTCCTGATACTTCTGGTGTGAGTAAGCGAGTACTTTCATCTAACGTATCAATTAAATGCGTACCTTTAACGCATAAGCGACCAAAATTAGCAGGATGATCTTCACTACCATTAATACCGGTTGCTTTACCGTCGGTTACTGTTACATCCACGCCACAACCAACTCCACAATAGGCACATGTAGAACGTACTATACTTGCAGCTGGTGTTTCACCTTTGCTATTAAACATGTAAATACTCTTTATATCGGCTTAGCATTATTCACGAAAAATTTGTACGTATCCTTCAGCAATACGCGTTTTAAAACACGTTACTGCTGTCTCTTCTTGAATACATTTCCCGGTTCTTAACGAATACTGTTGCTTATACAGAGGACTTGCGACAATGGGTTCACCATTTTGACAGCCAACAATTCCTCGATACAACACGTTGGCACTGCCAATAGGATCATAATTGGTAATAGCAAAAACCCGTTCAGGTTGTGACGGTAAACTAAATAGAGCTACTTGTTGATTATCATTAATTAAGGCACAAACGCCTGCATTATCAATCAAATCATCAGGTTTACATACATTGATCCATTGTTCATTGGTCGTCGTCATTACAAGACCTCCACGGCGATTACTTGGTTAGATTTTTCTGCTTCAGTTGCGGGACGAATTTGATTTCGCTCAGTGACAAATTGAATGTTTTCGTCGCTTTCATCAGAGTTAACAAATTGTTTAAAACGCTTTAAGGCTTCTGGATTGTTTAAAGTTGTCGTCCACTCACACTGATATTTACCAATAATCTCTGTCATATGCTGTTCTAATGATTGGCAAATACCTATGTGATCTTCGATCACGACTTGCTGTAAGTAAGCTAATCCCCCCTCTAAACTTTCTAACCAAACCGAAGTGCGTTGTAAGCGCTCTGCGGTTTGAATATAAAATGCTAAAATACGGTCAATGTATTGAATTAGCGTAGTATCATCTAGGTCGGTAGCAAACAAGTCAGCATGTCTAGGCTTCATACCTCCATTACCGCATACATATAAATTCCAACCTTTGTCTGTGGCAATAATACCTATATCTTTGCTTTGTGCCTCGGCACATTCACGTGTACAGCCTGACACGGCAAATTTTAATTTATGAGGCGCACGGATTCCTTTGTATCGATTTTCAATCGCGATCGCCATTGACACACTGTCTTGCACACCAAAGCGACACCAAGTACTTCCCACACAAGATTTTACAGTTCTGACTGACTTACCATAAGCGTGGCCTGTTTCTAAGCCAGCTTCTATTAAGGTTTTCCAGATCTCGGGTAACTGTTCAACACGCGCGCCAAACATGTCAATTCGTTGTCCACCGGTAATTTTGGTATATAGCTTATATTGCTGTGCTACCTCGCCGATTTTAATCAACTTTTCTGGCGTTATCTCGCCACCAGGTATACGCGGAACGACTGAATAGGTACCATCTTTTTGCATATTGGCCAGGAAGTTATCGTTTGTATCTTGTAAAGCAAGGTGCTCGTTAGCCAAGATATAGTCGTTCCATACTGACGCTAAAATTGAGCCCGCTGTGGGTTTACAAATTTCACAACCCAAGCCCTGCCCATGCTTAGTCAACAATTCATCGAATGAACGAATTTTTTCAATTTTTACAATATCGAACAATTCACGTCTCGAAAATGGAAAGTGCTGGCAAATATCTTTCTTTACTTCAACACCACGGCTTTCAAGTTCACTATCAACAACACTTTTTAACAGCGCTGCACAACCACCACAGCCACTACTTGCTTTCGTACATGATTTAACGTCCGCAACTGTGCAAGAGCCTTGATCAATGGCTTGGGTAATATCGCCTTTTGTGACATTCAAACAAGAACAAATAGTGGCGGTATCAGGTAATGCGTCTGCACCTAAAGTCGGCTTATTTTCAGCCATAGGGAGTATTAACGTTTCTGGTGACTCAGGTAAAGTAATGTCATTTAACTTATATTGAAGTAATGTATCGTATTCACTGGTGTCACCAATCAAAACCGCACCCAGCAACCTTTGATTATCTTCACTTACGACTATTTTTTTATAGATACCCGCGGGTTGATTAACATAGGTATAGCATAGTGCGCCTTCAGTTTTAGCATGTGCATCACCGATTGACCCAACATCTACGCCCATGAGCTTTAATTTAGTGCTCATATCAGCACCCGAAAACTGGCTAGCGTCTGGCAAAGCAAGAATATGCTGTGCTGCGGTTTTTGCCATACTATAACCGGGGGCGACAAGGCCGTAGATCATCTGATTAAATAAAGCACATTCACCAATCGCATAGATATTAGGATCTGATGTTTGACATTGCTGATTAATCGTCACACCGCCACGTTCCCCAACGGTTAATTGGCAATCGCGTGCAAGTTGGTCATGGGGGCGGATACCCGCAGAAAACAAGATCATATCAGTTTCTAACTCTGAATCATCAGAGAAAATCAATTTGTATCGGTACGTGTCCCCACGGGATATTGATGTTGTTGCTTTTGAGGTATGTACTGAAACACCTAATGCTTCAATTTTTTCTTTTAGCACCTGTCCACCACCTGCATCCACTTGAACCGCCATTAGTTGCGGTGCAAATTCAACAACGTGGGTCTTAAGACCTAGCTGTTTTAATGCATTTGCAGCTTCCAAACCGAGCAGGCCGCCACCGATCACCACACCCACTTTACTGGTACTTGCCGACTTTTCGATCGCGAGCAAATCTTCAATCGTGCGGTATACTAAGCAATGTGGTTGTTCTCCCCCGGGGATCGGTGGCACAAAAGGATAAGATCCTGTTGCAAGGATCAACTTGTCATAACAAAATGATTCACCAACATGTGTTGAAATAGATTTATTTTCTCTATCTATATCAATAACCTTTGCATTGGTACGATAATTCACTTGCCAGCTATCGTACGTACTTTCATCAGTTAATGCTAAATCTTGCGCTGATTTACCGGCAAAAAACTCTGATAAATGAACTCGATCATAAGCTAAACGACTTTCAGCTGATAACACAGTAATATCGATTTTCACGTCTTGCTGTTGTAATTCGATAAGTTGTTCAACACAGTGGTGTCCCACCATACCGTTTCCCACGATAACGACCCTACATTGTTTAGACATGTTGTTTCCTTATTCTTATATTTGCCCACACAATGTCCCTTAAAAAACCTCGTTATCTATCTTCAGAAATGTCATCAATAAATAATGGTTTTGCACGGTATTCTTATCATTGGTAAGCAAGCTAATTGTGCGTAAAATTGGTTGTTCTATCGTTAGTAAAGCAACCGTAATGCCAATAATTATTAATATTTAAATTCAATGACTTACAAGAAAACACCCTTTGTTTTTACCAAGCTTTGCACCTGTGTGAGCAAAATTCGCACTAATTAGGGGCGAACCATTGATTTGAAAGGGGTTGACGTTAATTTGCGCTGTCAAAATCGAATCGGTTGAAATATCGCAATAACTGTTAAATGAGATATAAAAAAGAAGTGACAACAGAATCACCAAGATGATCCTGTTTAGTGTTACAAAAAGGCGTTTTTTTTGTACGGGGTAACGGTAATCGTTTAACAACTTTTGATTGGCTTAGAAAGAAGCACTTAGCCAAAGCCATAATTTATCAGTATCAACTTTTCCGATAGTATTATTTCCAGCTGAATAAGCAGCAAATTTAATTCCAGCAGAATACGTTTTACTTAGTTTTTTTACGTAGGAAATATTCAGTTCGTCACCTAAGTCATCATCAATATTGCTGGCATTATCAGCAGTAAAGTTGTGAAAAACAAGCGCCCACTTTCCTTGAAGCATAGTTCCATTAAACGAAATATATTGATCACGTAAGCCAACGGAAGGAGTAGCTAAAAATTGATCTGTCCAACCATTAAAAGCGTGTAATGTTGCCAAAGGAGTCGAGAAAGCAAACTCACCCGCATCGCTACTTAATATTTCAATCCCCCCTTTTATCGTTACACCCTGAATAGTCGCGCCAAGTTCTGCAAAGTGATAGTCAGTGGAAAATTGCTTATCCGCTTTATCTGCCTGTTGTTTTGCATATTCAATACGGTATAACCAAGCAATATCACTCAATGATTTTTTACCCGCCAAGCGCACACCATGAGTCGTCAGTGAATCTGTTACTCCTTCATCGGCGTCAAGTAGGTATGAATAACCAGAAAGCTTACCAAGTTTGCTGTTAATACTTACATTGAAAAGGTGATCTTGCGCTTTACTATCTTTTTGCTCAGCAAAAATACGATTACGCTGAGTTACGTATGCATACTTTGCTTCTATGTTATCAGTTGCTTGATAGCTAGCAGAGGCAGCATCAAATGTTTGTTTGTCTTGTCGCCAACCTACATGCCCAACAAAACGTTGATTGTCTAAAGCGATCACTTGTCGTCCAAGCTTTACAGTCACACCTTTATTTTGGTATTGCACATAAGCTTGATCGACTTCTGTGGTGTTTGGATCCGCAACGACTGAATATTGCGTGCCATACCCATTCGTGTCGTTATAGTGATCAAGCCCAACGTCACGAGAATCTGCAAATTCTATAAAACCAGAAAAATGTTGATATTGCGGGGTTTGTAATCGTAATTGAGTACGTAACGTTAACGCATCTGCATTTTTTAACAAATTATCTTGTGAAACAGATTCGTAGCGTAAACGAAAATCAAAACTTGCATCCACTGACTCATCCGCCATAACGGGTAACACAAGCAACGTTAAACTTATGGATGAAAACAGTGCCAATGATAAAGTAGTGCCTTTCATAAAGGTTCCTTAAACAGAGAATATTGAATTGATACCTTCCGTAAAATGCAGTTCGCTGCTGTTTATACGAATTGGTATTACAAAATGTTATTCAAAATAATATCGCTAACAATCATTGGCTTTATTACGCTACATCAACCTTTTTGTTCGTTGGGGCATTTTGTTGCTTTTTTTGGCCGTGATTTAAAGGCTCAACTTTGCGTTGTTTTTCATATAAGAAAGTTAATACCGCTGATCGTAAACGGTTATACTCCACATCTTGAGCCAGCGACAATCTATCTCTAGGTCTCGGTAAATCGACTTCTAGCACTTCACCGATGGTTGCTGCAGGCCCATTAGTCATCATGATAATGCGATCAGAAAGTAAAACAGCTTCATCAACATCATGAGTGATCATGATCACGGTATTATTTAGCTCTTCTTGAATATCCATCAAGGAATCTTGCATATGCGCACGTGTTAGTGCATCAAGTGCACCAAACGGTTCGTCCATCAGTAATACTTCAGGTTTCATTGCCAACGCACGCGCAATACCAACGCGTTGCTTCATACCTCCCGAAATTTCATCTGGGCGTTTGTGCATAGCATGCTCCATATGCACTAACTTAAGATTGTGTTCTATCCACTCTTTACGTTCTGGTGCAGTAAACGTTTTTTTGAATACTTGATCTACCGCCAATTCAACATTTTGGTAGGCCGTTAGCCATGGTAATAACGAATGATTTTGAAACACCACCGCACGTTCTGGGCCAGGCTCGAGAACTTCTTTATTATTAAGCAGTACGCCTCCCTTTGTTGCTTGATGTATACCGGCAACAATATTTAATACTGTTGATTTACCACAACCTGAATGACCAATTAAGGAGATAAATTCACCCTTTTTGATTTGTAAGTCGACCTCTTTTAAGGCGGTAAAGTCGCCATTCGGTGTTGGAAACACCATGTCTATTTTACTAATGTTTAATAATGTACTCATGTTGCAACTCCTTTGGCTTAGCGGTTGACTGTTGTTTTGTCCCAAGAAACAAAACGTTGAATTTTTAACATGGCTCTATCGAGTAAAAAGCCAATAAAACCAATAACGAATACCGCGGTCATAATGCGGCTCAGTGATTGTGAACTACCGTTTTGAAATTCATCCCAAACAAACTTACCTAAACCTGGGTTTTGCGCGAGCATTTCTGCGGCAATTAATACCATCCATGCAATGCCTAACGATAAACGCATACCGGTAAATATCGCGGGTATTGATGCGGGTAATATAATTTTTCTTACATGTACAAGGCTTGGTAAGCGTAATACTGAACTTACGTTGAGCCAGTCTTGATTAATTGACGACACGCCAATAGCAGTATTTATCACCATAGGCCACACGCAGCATAAAGTGACCGTGATCATTGAATTTATAAATGATTTATCAAACATCGGAGCATCACTGGTATAGACAGCACTTACCACCATGGTCACTAACGGTAACCATGCTAATGGCGAAACCGGTTTAAAAACTTGAATAATCGGATTAATTGCCAAGTTTAATGATTTGTTAAGCCCTACAGAAATTCCAAGAGGAATCGCAATGATCACCGCTAATAAAAAGCCACTCATCACGGTTACTAAGCTAGTAATAATTTGATCTAAAAACGTTTCCTTACCGGTGTAATCGCGAATTTTAGCCGGATAGTTAGGATCTTTTTTCAGTCGTTCTGCATTACGCAATTCTTGACGTTGATAAAAAGCTTGCTCTTTTTCGCGGCTATCCACATGCTCTTGATAAAGATTAACTATTTGTGTTCCCACCGCTTTAGGACCAGGAAACTGACCTAATGAGGTGTCAATATTATTGGCAGCAATCGTCCATAACCCTAGAAAGAAAGCGATACCAACTATGGGTAACATAATGGCTTTTACTGTAGTGGATATGCGAACAAACCACTGAGACATAAAGTCATTATTCAAGGTATTGAAACCTGATTTTGAGAATGCTTTTATCATGAAACCTCCTATTGTTGGGCGAGAATAAATTAAATTTTATCGTCAGATTTTAAGCCAAGTGTGAATTTATTAATGTATTCATTTGGCTTTGTTCCGTCGTAAATTATGTTATCAATGAAGTGTTGTTGTGGGTCTCTAAAACCATCTTCATTTTCAAGAGCACTAAAATCAGCCTGCATCATTAATTTGTCGTCAATTAACGAACGTACTGCTTTCATGTAGATATCGGGACGGTACACTTTCTTGGCGATATCGATATACCATTGATCAGATTTCTCGTCGCTTATCTGCCCCCAACGACGCATTTGCGTTAAATACCAAATAGCATCAGAGTAATAGGGATAGGTTGCATTGTGGCGAAAGAATACATTGAAGTCAGGAACTGCTCGAACATCCCCAGGTTCATATTCAAAGGTACCTGTCATACTGTTTGCAATAACATCGTAATCAGCTCCAACATAATGAGATTTTGACAATATTGTTACCGCTTCTGAACGGTTTTTATTGTTATCTTCATCTAGCCATTTAGCTGCTCGAATTAACGCTCTGGTTAATCGAACGGTAGTGTTAGGGTATTTGTCAGCAAACGCTTTAGTAATACCGAAGACTTTTTCTGGGTTGTTTTTCCAAATTTCATAATCTGTGACAACGGCGACACCAATACCTTTTAATACCGCTTGTTGATTCCATGGTTCACCGACGCAATAACCATGAATAGTTCCAGCTTCTAATGTTGCAGGCATTTGAGGAGGAGGTGTTACAGACAGCAATGCTTGAGCATCAATTTGCCCTGACGTGTCTCCCTTATGCGGTGCATAATACCCAGGATGAATTCCACCTGCCGCTAACCAATAGCGCAATTCGTAATTGTGTGTTGATACTGGGAATACCATGCCCATATTGAACGGCTTCCCTTGTGCCGAAAATTTATCAATTATCGGTTTTAAGGCATCTGCTTTTATCGGATGAACAGGCTTTCCGTCTGATTGCTTTGGTATCAAAGGTTTCATTTGTTGCCAAATGTCATTTGATACCGTTATAGCGTTCCCATTTAAGTCCATGGAAAATGGCGTAATAATTTCAGCTTTAGTGCCATACCCTATGGTTGCAGCAATAGGTTGGCCTGCAAGCATATGGGCGCCATCTAATCGCCCATCGATAACCCCATCAAGTAATACTTTCCAGTTTGCTTGTGCTTCAATAGTGACGTATAAACCTTCATCTTCAAAAAAACCTTTTTCATAAGCAATTGCGATCGGCGCCATGTCGGTTAGCTTGATGAATCCAAACGTCAATTCTTCTTTTTCAGGGTAACCTAAATCACTGGCTTGACTGGTGGGGGCACAGAGCATAATCATTAACCCGATACATTTGTAATTACGAACTAGGTGTTCACGCCATTTTTTTGTACATTGAAAAATACCTGCGAGCATGTTTTCCTCCAAATAAAAAGCCCGTAGTGCTCTGCGAACAGACACATACGGGCTTCGATGCCTAACTTACCTTTTTACTACACTAAGTAGTTGATCAGTTTATTGTTAAAAAACCTACAGTCATTGTAGGGAAATGACTTAAAGCAATCGCGCTAAATCATCTTTGATAGATAAGTTAATTCAGGATACGTGCCAGACTAAGAAAAAACAACTAACCATTTGTTATGTAAGGATTTTTAATGTTGCACCATAAAAAATGAAATTTTTTGTACTTAGGTTTGCTTCAAAATAGCGCACAAAAAGCACTATTTTGCACTCATATTTACATAAAATCGGTGGTGGGTAACGCTAACGCTTTACGATAAATGTCTTGACGATACACTGAAGACACCAAGGTATCATTGATTAACTTTTTATCTATTTTAACCAACTTCTTCATTTGGTTAAGTAACCACTCGCCTTGATATAAAGTAGGTTCATTGATTGGTTGATTGACGTCAGCAAACCGATTGTAGCGATGAACATCTCTCGGTGTATGTTGATGATGCACTAAACAACTCCCCATTAACGAAGGGGCTATGACTGATAATGGCAAACCTAAATATGATGATTGACTAAGCATTTTCGCTGCTTCTAGTCGATTTGCGATTGGTATTAACCAATTACACGCTTTTTGTAAGGCACAAATTAATGCATGTGCCTCGCTCGAGTGCTGTTGATACCATTGATTAAGAAAGGCCAATACTTTTTCAGGCATGTCTGGCCAGACATCACTCGATGTTACTCCAGTAACGCCTACAGCATCTCGTACAGCTTTTGCGTTCCAAGGGCCTCCAACGCAAAAGCCATCTATGTCACCACAAGCTAATGCCTCTACCATATTTGACGGTGTCACAATGATAATTTCTATATCACTTAACCTGATACCGCTATGTTCAAACCAACTGCACAATTGATAATAATGGCAACTGTCAGGATAAACGGTAGCAAACTTAAGCAGATTTTTTTTCCGCTTTCTTTTTTTTATTATGGGCTTTAACAGAGTTGCACTCAATGGAAAATCAATATGATCTAATTGGTTTACTACTTTTACTTGAGCATAAAGCTGTTCAGATATTGTAATTGCATTACCATTTTGACTCAGAATCATCGGAGCAATCACTTCGGTTTTATCAGACGATAAACCAAGAGCACTTGCCAATGGCATAGGCGCTAAACATTGTGCCGCATCTAATACTCCTGCATGTAGTTTGTCCCGCATCACTGCCCATGAATACTGCTTTTCTAGCTTTACCGTTAAACCTGTCTCAGTAAAAAAACCAAGCTCATGTGCAACAACTATAGGCGCGCAATCGGTTAATGGCATATAACCTAGATGAATGATATTGGCAGGCGTTCTGTTAGTTTTGCTCATGTGAAGCTATTCCTGTTATTGACATGATACTTTCAGCGACCCGCTCTAATTTCTGCCCTTTATCCATCGCTACTTTTTGTAAATATCGATACGCGACAGGCTCCGACATTTTTTGGTGTTCTATCAACCAACATTTTGCTTGAGCAATTACACGTTGATTATTTAACTGTTGTTTAGTCTCCGTTAATTGTTTTTTCAATTGTTGTAGCTCATTGAACCTGGCAATTGCCGTGTCTAAAATTACCGTGACGCGATTAAAATCAATTCTTCCCGTTATATAAGCACTCACACCAGAAGCAATCACTTTGTTAATAGACTGATTATCATGTAAAGATGAGAACACAATGATTGGCGTTGCCATGTATTGCATAACCACGCGATATTGCTCTAATAGGCATTGAGAGCTATTTGCTAAGCTGACAATAACAACATCTGGCTGAAAGGCTTCTACGTTTTTTAACAAGCTATCGTTCGTGGGCGCGGTATAACAAAGGTGATAATGAGAATGCACTAATGCATGAGTAAATGATCGCACCTGTTCTTGATTATCTTCAATCAAAAGCAGTGTTAGTTGGGGGTGTTGAGTGTTTAAATTCACGCTTAACTCTTAACAACATTTTTATTATCAAGTTAAACAAGTTACATACCAACACATTTTTTATTTATTTTTCAGTGTATTAAATAAAATATAAATATTCAAAACGCACTAAATGTTTTATTTTGATCCACTAATGCGCTAATAAAGGGCAATAAAAAAAGCTGGTAAACCAGCCTTTTTAAGTCATTTATATATTCAATTTATTGTTCGAAGGTGTTTTCAAACCAATCGTCTAACATCACTTTTTCATAATGAAGAAAAGAGTTGTTATAGCGCAAACTACTTCGCATCATGAAGCCCATATCTTTCAAATGTTCTTCGCCTTCTTGAAGAATTTGCTCTGAAGCATCAACTAACTGATATGAAAACTTCATACGTGGGATATGAATATCTTTAATCACACGTATACGCTCCATGGTTTCATGAACATCACCAGCTAAATCAACATCAGTTACGGTAACTTTTAACACCTGTTCTTTGGGAAGTTGCTCTGCAAGTTTAGCAAAGTGCTGTTCAAACTCTTTAAACACGCGCTTTTTAAACTTAGCTCTATGCTCTTGCCCAGCATGCACATCTCTATATTTATCCGGGTTCTGCCACGTTACTTCACTTGTCCCAGCTAAAGCCATTGGCACAACAAATAAAACAGATAATAATGTGGAGATAATTCTATTCACTTTATTCATCACGTTTTCCTCTTTGCTATAAGCCTATTAATTAGACCGGAGTTTAACTAAAAAATGTGTGTTCAATTGTAATCAACATCATAATGCTAATAATCAGACACTACAATGTTCATTCCAAATCTATGCTGTCACACTGATTAGCAATGAACGCATTTATTAAAATGAATAAGTATAAGATGCCATTACCGTTCTACCTCTACCAGGCATAACTCCCCAATCAATACCTTTTGCTCCCGCTGAACTCCAATAAGCCTTATCAAATACATTTTCGACTTTAACCCTAAATATACTGTTTATATGTTCCATTTGATATTTAACGCCAACATCAACACGTAAATATGAAGGTAGGCTTAGCGTGTTATTGACGTTCTGCTGCCTTTTACCAACATAAAAAGCGCCAAGCTGCACATTAAGACCATGAAAATGTTGAAGTTGATAATCAATAAACGCATTGGCTTTAAACTTAGCTACATTCGCGGGTTGGTTACCATTTAATGCTTGGTTACCCACTAAGCTTGTCAGCTTTGCATCTAAATAACTTACAGAAGCTACCATGGACATTCCAGTTAGTACCTCGCCATTAATGTTTAACTCAATACCTTGGTGTTCCTGCTTGCCATCTTGAGTAAAAAAATTCGTATCTTTATTATGGTATTCTAACTTTTTTTCAATCTTAAATATTGCCGCAGTAAAGCTGGTGCTTTCTCTTTGCCACTTTATCCCCGCTTCAATTTGTTCACTTTCTTGAGGGGGTAATGTTTCTCCTTCATTAAGCGCCCCACTACCAATAACAGCGACTCCACCTTCGCCTGTACCTTCAGAGTAATTCAAATAATAAGCGAATGATTCGTTAGGGTTATAGTTAACGCCTATCATTGGGGTAGTAAAGTGATGGTTTTCTATTTGTTTCCACTGCTCGTCTGGTAGTTGTTGTTTCTTTTGATATGAAATATGCCTTAAACCAACAGTTGCATAAATATTATCATTTACATGTATAGTATCTGTAACGAAATAAGACAGTTCATCAGTATTCGTGTTGGTAGCCAGCGGATACTCTGGGTATTGAGGTCTATCTACGTGAACAGGTGAAAATATATTGGCAACTGGGTTGGTTAAATTAAACCAACGCCCGTCTTTCGCATTATATTGACGATAACTCAGACCAAAAACGAGATCATGCTCCATATCGCTTAAGGTAAAATTTTTGTTGAGCATGCTATGCCCAGAAATAGAGCTATATTCTTCATCAGGTGTTACCAGTATATCTGAAGATAACACAGTTCCTGTTAAGTCAACCTGATAGATATCAGGGAAGATTGTAAAACGATCATTTTTTGCAAAAGCGATTTGTGTGATCCATTTCCAGTCATTTGCAAACCAATGATCTAACCGTGTTGCTACATTAACAGTTTGCGTTTCGTATCTCGCCCAAGGTTGACCTAACAATACCTCGCTAAGATCTACATACGGCGGCAATATAGCCTCATCACCTATGTAAGTTAAACCAATTAATGGCTGCGACACCACTTTTTTATCTTGAAAATCAGCGTCAACTCTCAATAAAGTGTTTTCTGATAAAGACCAGTCAACGGCACCGCTGAAAAAATAACGCTTTAAATCATCTCCTCCAGTAAAGTTGCCTGTGTCTTCAACTGCAGCATTTACTCGATATCCTGCATTAGAAAATTCATCAAGTGAACCACCTGCATCAATATGAATATACTTTCCCTGCTGACTTCTAAGTTCAGCAGTAACTTCAGCAAATTTATCTTTCGTTGGTCTTTTAGTAATATAATTAATTGTGCCCCCAGGATTATTAAAACCAGCAATAACCCCAGACGGTCCTTTTAATACATCAATACGTTCGATATGTTCCAACGGTACATCTTGGTAAGGAGCAAGCGCTAAACCATCACGCCTTAAACCATTGGTCCAATCTAATTGAAAGCCCCGCAAGCTTACAACATCAAAAACAGCGCCAATCGCCGTGTTTTGTGCTGAAGCATCATTTAATAAAACATCACTTAAGGTACGCGCACGCTGTTCAGAAAGTAACTCTGAGGAAAAAGATTGTATCGAAATTGGTAATAACTGCGTATCTTTAATACCAAGGGCAGCTGCATTTACATCGCGTGTGTCATATAAAGGCGTTCTGTTGCTTGTAACTTCAATTTTTTCTATAGCTTCTTCAGCTGATATTGCAAATGTATGGGTAAATGTTCCGGCCATTACGACTGATCCGAACAGCATTTTTTTCATGTTTAAATCCAAATAATAATATAAAACAATTGTATTTTTTCAGGTGTTAGAACACCCTACAAAATAGATATGTTATAACATAACAATAGTAACAGAAAATTAACATGCCTGTGAAGTAGCCACTTGAATATTTATTTTTACTTCAATTTTTTAGTATCACATTGACTTATCTAGATAATTTTTTTCATCAGAAAAAAGACAAATATTATGCTTGCATTTTAACCAAATGATAACTATTATCACTCGCATAATCATTAAGGGTAGCATTATGTTTGTTTGCATTTGCAATGGCATCACAGATAAAGATATTCAAGAAGTTGTGCGCAATGAAGGCGCAGGTTCAGTACGTGAGCTAAAAAAACATCTTGCTGTTGGAAAAGACTGTGGTTCTTGTGTAAAAGCAGCACAACGCATTATTGATAACACTATTATTGATGAAACTCTTTTTCAGAATGTTGGCTAAGCCTCTCTTTTACCTAAACTTATCTAAACCTTCCTTAGCTACACTCATAAAACACCTATACAAATTGATAATTAATAGAAATAGAAACAAGAATGGTTTTCAATATTAAACCCTTGATTTTATTTGTTTTTTTGACTTTTAGCCCGCAAGTTCTATAATTGAACCACCATTTGCTAACGAGGCGCTATTCATGCAAAGTCAAAGCATTATCATTACGTCATTAAATACAGTACTCACCACCGAGCTTACTTCCATAAATCAATATTTTTTACATGCAAGAATGTATAAAAATTGGGGCTTTAATAAGTTAAATGACCAATGCTATAAAAAGTCGATAAAAGACATGAAGCAGGCTGATGCCATTATTGAACGCGTGTTGTTTTTAGAAGGGCTTCCTAACTTACAAAGACTTGGTGCACTGTCAATCGGTGAAAAAACCGAAGAAATGTTGCAATGCGATACTAAGTTTCAATTAGCCCAAATCGAACAAATGAAACAAGCGATTGTGGTTTGCGAACAAGAGAAAGACTTTGTTACTCGCCAACTATTGGTTGAAATTCTTGATTACGAAGAAGAGCATTTAGACTGGTTAGAGACACAAGAATACCAAATTGAGCAAATGGGTTTAGAGAAGTATTTACAAGCACAGTTATAGAGGACTTATTATGAAAGGTAATACAGAAATTATTAACGCCTTAAACGGCTTGTTAGCATACGAATTAGCTGCAATGGACCAATACTTCATTCATTCAAGAATGTATCATGATTGGGGTTTAACAAAGCTATTTGAACGTATCGACCATGAGTTTGATGATGAAAAAGGTCATGCCACATTATTAATAGAACGCATTCTATTTTTAGAGGGTACGCCCGATATGGTAACGCGTACAGGTTTAGATATTGGTAAAGACGTGCCACAGATGCTTAGCAATGATTTAGATGTAGAGCTTGCCGTTGATAACGCGTTAAAAGACGCGATGGCACTCTGTGAGGAGAAAAAAGACTTTGTGACTCGTAACATGCTGCAAACCTTGATTGATGATACTGAAACAGATCATGCGTTTTGGTTAGAGCAACAACTTAGGTTGATCAAAACCATTGGTTTAGAAAATTATTTACAATCACAAATGTAGCTAATAATCATTTTAAAGCTATTACGAATGGTGACTTAAAGCCTACATATCACAAACGAATACTAAATTCGCCGATATGAACGAGGATTAGGGTTGCAAAGCAACCCTAAAATAGCGACTTGTTAAAATAGATGGTTGACGAACAATTAGTATAATCCTAAGCCACACAACGAAAGTTCAAATTCTCATTGCCTGTCACTATTCGCGTAAAGCGCAACAGTTCAAATAGAAAAGTGATACTTTACGCTGTTATTATTAGCCTAATTTGAATCAGCCTTAACTTGATCTATCTGACTCGATCAATAGAACTTAACCAAATCTGACAGTCGCATATGTGCCAATAGCGGACTTTAAATACAAAAATAAAAGCACCTCATACTTGTATCAAAAAGTGCCTTTTTATTTTGTTAAAAATCGTTTTTATCTTTAACAGCCATAACACGACCGTTTTTAGCAACTTGGAAATAAAGCTTATTTTCATTGTTAGGATTAGACGCACTTACAACGTAGAAATTGTCTTCAACACTAGCAATCGAAAGTTGCGACTTGTCAATATTTTTCCATGACTCATCTAACTTGCCAACTTCAAAACCAGTGTCTTTAAATGTCATCTTTTGAATATGTGTTGCAGCGATGCTAACAGCTTTTTGACCGCTGATGACACCATGATCGCCATGTGCCTGTACATTACCAGTAAGCAAAGCACCACAAAGTGCAATAATTGATATTAGTTTGTTCATTTTAGTCTCCATTTCGTGTGGAATTCATATAGTTAAATTCGTTATTGTTTAAGGCCAATAACTTCATATTGTCCTTTAACCAGTAGCTGTACTGACACTGGTTTATCTGATTTGTTTTTCCAATACCAACCATGAGAACCAGCAAATGGCGTGGTATAGCTGCCTTTCATTTCATTAGTTGTAGCAATGGCGTAGCTTTCAAAATATCCCGTTGTGTCACCTTCAGGCTCACCATGTAAATCGAAGTACAATGGAGCACCATCAGTTAACCATTCATAAGTCATTTTTTCATGCTGCTTCATATAAAATTTATATTCGATACCGCGTCCCGCAGGGACGGTCACTTCTACTGTTTGAAACTCATCACTGCCTTCAGTAGTCTCTATTGGCGTTGTTTTCGTTTCAGCAGCGTGTGCTAGGGCTGTTAACCCTAATTTACCACCAACGCCTGTAGGATCGATGTCATATTCGGCTGGTAATATTATTATAATAAGCACGATGGCTGCGACAATGACCGCTGAAATGCTTGCTTTAATGAGTGTTTGTGTACTAACTGTATGTTGCATAAAATTCTCTTTTACTTTCTATATTCTTTAATAAATTAAAGGGTGAAATAACCAGTGAGTTGTAAGCCCATTAGCATTACACCTGCACTCATTAACGCTGTGTTGGTTATTGTTGAAAATCGTTGGAATGACGGCAACTTCCGCCATGCATTTATCAAAATAAGTATCAGTGCAAGTGCCGTGAATTGACCAAGCTCAACACCAATATTAAACGCAATTAAATTAGACACTAAACCATCTTCAGCTAGGCTAAACTCCTGTAATTTAGTCGCCAAACCGAAGCCATGAAACAGGCCAAAAATCAGTACCGCCCATTGCGTATTGGGTTGCCAATTAAAACAACGCTTAAAGCCGCCTAAATTATCGAAGCCCTTATAAATTACAGAAAAACCGATAATGGCATCAATTAAATAGGCATTGACTTGAATATCGCTTAATACGCCAAATAGTAATGTTGTGCTATGACCGATAGTAAACATGGTGACGTACAAAAGTACGTCACGGCTACGATATAAAAAGAAGATGACACCAACTAAAAACAGCAAGTGGTCGTAGCCCGTTATCATATGCTTAGCACCTATGTATAAAAACGGAATAAACTGCACACCTGT
The DNA here is from genome assembly GCF_030546745.1 of Thalassotalea sp. 1_MG-2023. Lineage (GTDB taxonomy): Bacteria > Pseudomonadota > Gammaproteobacteria > Enterobacterales > Alteromonadaceae > Thalassotalea_C. The sequence continues at coordinate 151,474 of NZ_JAUOPD010000002.1, read as the reverse complement.
ATTTTGCTCTAAAAACGCTCTGGTTTTGTCATCGACCCCGTGAGCCAAGGCTTCAACACTGACAAGCGCTAACAGCGCAATAGTCAGATAGATTAGTACTTTAATCATATTACTTGGCATCTTGAGACTCCAATACTTCAACATCAGTCAAAATAGACTCCTTTTCTTTATGTAAAATTCTGTATAAGGCAGGAATGACAAACAGAGTCAAAATCGTTGACGAAATAATGCCACCAATGACCACTGTCGCCAAAGGACGTTGAACCTCTGAACCAATACCTGTATTTAACGCCATAGGGATAAACCCTAATGATGCGACGAGTGCCGTTGTTAGCACAGGTCGAAGACGAGTTAATGCGCCATCAAATATAGCTTTATCAAGTACTAGCCCATCTTTACGCAAGTCTCTAATAAACGACACCATAACCAGTCCATTGAGGATGGCTATACCCGACAGGGCAATAAAGCCAACTGCTGCCGAAATGGAGAACGGAATGTCACGTAATAATAGCGCGGCAATACCACCTGTTAATGCTAAAGGCACCCCTGCAAATATGATCATTGCATCTTTAACGGAGTTAAGTGCAAGGATTAATAAACCAACAATCATGATTAAGGTGACAGGTACAACAATACTTAGGCGTTCTGAAGCAGATTGTAGCTTTTGATAGGTGCCACCATATTCCACCCAGTAACCAGCCGGGATTTCAACACTTTCATCAATTGCAGTTTTAATATCCGCAACAAAACTTCCTAAGTCTCTACCACGGACGTTGGCTGTAACAACCATTCTACGTTTACCGTTTTCACGATTAATTTGGTTAGCGCCAGATATAAGCTCAATATCAACCAATTCTTTAAGCGGTACTGAATGTCCATCAGCCAAAGTTATCGGTAAATAAGGTAATGAATCGATATCATTACGCTTAGACTCTGCAAGGCGCACCACAATATCAGAACGGACATCGCCTTGATAAAACTTACCTGCGATTGTACCACCCATAGCCGTTGCCACTTGAGACTGTATTTGGCTAATGCTAATGCCAAACTGCATCAGTTTTTCACGATTTGGCACTAGGCTAAGCATAGGTAAGCCAGTGGTTTGCTCAACTTGTATATCAACGGCACCTTCAACCTGAGAAATTGCACCCTCTATCTCAGCGCCTAACGTAGTCAACATATCAAAGTCATCACCAAACACCTTTATCGCAAGTTCGGCTCTTACCCCAGCTAACAATTCGTTGAAACGCATTTGTATTGGCTGTAAAAACTCATAGCGGTTCCCCGGAATTGGCTCTACCAGCGCGGCTAACTCTTCTACGATTTGTGTTTTAGTTTTGTCTGGATCAGGCCATAACTCGCGAGGTTTCAGGATAATGAAGTTATCTGCGACACTTGGCGGAACGGCATCTGTTGCAACGTCGGCTGTGCCTATTTTGGCAAAGACGCGTTCAACTTCTGGCATTTGTTTAATTTTATCTTCTAAAGATTCCTGAAGCGCGATTGCTTGAGACAATGACGTACCCGGAATTCGCAGCGCGTGCATGGCAATATCACCTTCATCCAAATTAGGTGTAAATTCACTACCTAGCTTAGTCGCCTGATAACCTGAGAAACCAACTAATACTGTTGCGGCTACAACCACGAACCAACGGGCTTTTAATACCCACCTCAATGAGGGCTTATAAATAACCGCAGCACCACGAATAATTGGACTATGCTTTTCTTTCACAGGTTTTTTGAATAGTAAGGCAACCATAGCAGGTACAAAGGTAACCGATAACAGCATCGCGCTAAGTAAAGCGATAACTACTGTGATCGCCATCGGGTGAAACATTTTACCTTCAACCCCTTCTAGGGCAAAAATAGGTAGGTATACCGCAGTGATAATAAACACACCAAATAATGCTGGACGTATGACTTCTTTTGTCGCTTCGAAAACCAATTCCATACGTTCTTTTAGTGGCAGAGGATTGTTTCCTGCTTGACTTAGCCTGCGAAGACAATTTTCTACGATGATAATGGCACCATCGACTAACAAACCAAAATCTAACGCGCCTAAGCTCATCAGGTTCGCACTCACGCGAGTTTGTACCATACCTGTCACTGTCATTAACATAGCAAATGGGATCACTAGTGCTGTTAAAAATGCAGCTCTGAAATTACCTAATAGAACAAAGAGTACGACAATAACCAATAACGCACCTTCGGTCAGGTTAAGCTGAACCGTTTGTAGGGTTTTATCAACTAATTTAGTACGATCATAAACAGCGGTTGCTACAATGCCTTCAGGTAACGTTGCATTTATTTCTTTAAGCTTCTCACCTACTGCGTGGGCAACAGTTCGACTATTTTCGCCAATAAGCATGAATACCGTACTCATCACCACTTCACGGCCATTTTGTGTAGCTGCGCCCGTTCTTAGCCCTTTGCCGTTTTCAATATCGGCTACGTCTTTTATATAAAGTGAAGAACCATCAATGGATTTAAGCGGAATATTACCAACTGCGTCCATACCAGTGATTTGACCGGGCAATCGCAGCAACCATTGTGCGCCATTTTGCTCAATAAAACCTGCACCTTGGTTTTGATTGTTTTGTGAAATTGCATCAACCACATCAGCTTGTGACAGCCCAAAAGCAAGTAACTTTTCAGGTTTAAATGCAACTAAAACCTCGCGTTCAAAACCACCTATAGGGTTTACCTCTACCACACCCGGCACTCTCATCAATTGCGGTCTTATCGTCCAATCGTGTACTGTGCGTAAATCTGTTGGTGTGATTAATGTACCATCAGCATGTGTTGCATCAGGCTCAGCATCAACAGTAAACATAAAGATTTCACCAAGCCCTGTTGCAATTGGCCCAAGTTGAGGATCTAAGCCCTGCGGTAACTCAGCGCGAGCTGCTGATAAACGCTCGTTAACAAGCTGCCGGGCAAAATAGACATCCGTGTCATCACTGAATATTGCGACCACTTGTGACAGGCCATAACGAGAAACTGAGCGGGTATATGTTAATCCCGGTAAACCCGATAACGCAGTTTCTAACGGAAAGGTTACCCTTTGCTCTACCTCTAAAGGAGTAAAGCCAGCCGCTTCGGTATTGATCATGACTTGCACATTGGTGATATCGGGCACCGCATCAATCGGTAGTTTGGTAAAATTCCAAATACCCAAACCTGACACTGCTAACACCATCACCATCACAAGGAATTTGCGCTTTATCGAAAAGCGTAAAATTGACTCCAACATTTATACGCTCCTAGTGATCGTGTGATGCGCCAGACTTTTCGATGTCGGCTTTTAAAATGTAGCTATTGTCGGTCACGTATTCAGTTCCCGCTTTTAAGCCACCTAATACTTCAATCCATTTGTCTCCAGCGCGGCCCAACTCAAGCATACGAACTTCATACTGCTTACCCACTTTGGCGTAAACGACTGTAAAGTCTCTAAAGCCTTGCAAGCCAACACGTTTAACAGCCAGCGGTACTTCGATGGTTGCAACTTCTATGTCGGCTTTAACAAAACTCCCCTCATTAAAGTTACCATCCGCTAATTCAACCCAAACCAATCGCGCCTGATCTTCTCTCACGCTAGGCTCAATAAATGACACCTTACCTGCAAAGGGGTCTTCATGACCTTCAACGTTTAACGTTACTGGCGTTTCTAATTTCACCTTGGAATAATCCGAAGGATAAACCGCTAATTTGGCAATATGGCGATTAAAATTGGTAATGGTTAGTAAGGCTCTACCACCCGTTTGCTCACCCGTGTTTGCGAATAACTGGGTAATAACACCGTTATTGGGCGCTTTAATAACGTAGGGTTTAAGACTTTCATTACTTTCTACTGTGAATAGTGTTTGACCTTTTTTAACGGTTTCACCGTAATTGACATGTAACTTGCTGATTTCACCATCAAAACGGGCAGCAATGTTTCGCTTAGCGTCCACAGGTAAACTTAATTTGCCATAAGCAGGTATGGTTTGATGAATGGTCGCAGGGCCTGCAATTTCAGTGTTGATTTCCATTGCATCGGCAACTGCCCGTTCAATCGTGGTGCGCCCCTCGAAGTTGTCATATCGCCAATTGTACTTTTTACCCTGATAAGTTGCTTCAATGGCAACAACAAAAGAGTGAGGCTCATAAATCACCATATCACCGCGAAGAAAGTCACCTTGAGCATTAAAGTTAATATCATCAGTACCATCGCCTAAGCGAATTAATTTCACGTTTAAATCGACTTTCTTTGGGTCTATAGGCTGTCCATCATTAGTCGCCCAAACGCGAAACTCTGGCGGTACACCTGTTTCAAAAATAGATAGTTCAATTGCAAAATCACCATCTCGTAACATGCGCCCACGGTGTGGACCTTTCTCTGGTTCAGCTTGCTCAGCCGCAGGTGTTGATGCCGCAATAGCATTAGGTACGACGACCCCTGTGAATGAGATAATAATCGCCAAGCTCAATGACGACAGAATATTTTTATTTTTCATAAGTTTGCTCACGGTTTTACTCGCTATCACTAACGGACACGCCAGTTAGGCGTTGAATTTCAATATGTTGTAAGTGCAAAGATTGATAAGCATCAAGTAATTGATTTTGGACGCTGAGCAGCTCTCTACGTATATCACTCCACTGGTTGTAGCTAAGCTTACCGATATCAAATGCCTGACTTGCTTCAGTCAATGCGGTTTCTAGTACGGGAATAATTTCCGCTTGAATCGTTTCAATGACATGGTGGGAATGCGCCATTTCTTGCAATAGCACATAAAGCTGTGCATCAAGTTTCTGCATTAACGCTTGTTGCTTACTTGCCAGTACATCTTGTTTTGCGCGTAAGGCAGCTATTGTTCCTGCATTTCTATTTTCACTTCCCCAAGGAATAGAGATACCAGCTACTAAACCAAAATCATCGGTCGCTTCATATCGCCTTAACCCCGCAGTGAATTGCCACTGAGGTTTTGCTTCAATGCGTGCAAGCTCCATTTGAGACTGGGTGATACGTTGTTCATTAACAAACTGTTGTATTTGCGGGATTTGCTTAAGCTTGGTTAACTGGCTTTCTACTGAGGGAATTTTCGGCTTACGCATTAAATTTCCCGTTAACTTTAGCTCTGCCTGAGGTTTACCCCATAAAGATGACAGTTGATAATGACTGGCTTTTAATTCGTGCTCTAAATCTTCGACAGCTAGATTTCTTCGAACCAGCTCAGCTTGAGCTAAGCGCATTTCAATATTAGAACTTTTACCTGCTTTTACTCTTTTGGCGATAGCATCTACTACGTCCTGCGCCTGAGATATAGCTAATTGATTTAATTTCAAGCGCTCTTGCTTAATTAAGATTTCAACAAACTGCTTAGCAACAATCGCAGATAAATCGAGTGCTTTTATTTTTTGCTCGACTTTTACTGCACTTGCTTGGCTTTTTGCTGCATTAACTCTTCCGTCAATTTGATCTTGTTGAAGCAGCCAAGAGTATGTGAGTGTTGATTGCATACTTTTTAATGCACTGTGCTCACCTGTCCCTAACGCATCCTCAATCATTAAACCTATTTGAGGGCGCTCTCCAATGCCTGCTTGCTCTACATTGCCTTGCCACACAGCTTCTTTAGCTACCAAGGCTTTTAGTTCGGGATGACTTTCTAGGGTCATGGTCACAGCCTTACTCAGATTAATAATCTGATGTGATGACTGTATTTGCTGCTGAGTTTGCGAATTAGCCAAAGAAGGGGTAGGCATTGTTAAACCAAGCCCCGTTGTTACAGCTATTCCAACAGCCAAAAACCGATAGCCTATCGGTTTTTGGCTGTTGCTTTTATTAAGATTAAATCTCATTCCATATCCTTAATTAATGGATGAAAAACGTTTCAATAAAGTGATGAAAACTATCGACAGTGGATGCCGCGAGTATTGGCATAGTTGCCAATAATGCTAGAGCAATGATGATAGTGGTAAGTGACGGTTTACTAATTGGATTTAATAACCGCTCTACACGAAGACTGGTGTGATCATGTCCGAAGTAGCTAACAGACGCCTGATCGTAATCCGTAGGAAGTGCTTTTTGAAGTCTAGCGACATCAATCAATGTCTGTGCGACATCAAGATTGTCATATGCTTTAGTGACCTCATTATCGGCTATCTTCTCCGTCATTAAGACATATTGTTCTATTAAGGTTTGTTTTATACGTGACGGATAGAAGCAGGCAAGTGCTATGAATAGTACTTTAAATAGGGGATCTCTTGCTACTACATGAGCCAGTTCATGATTAACGATGATATTAAGTTGTTCATCGCTAACTTGGGTTTGTAGTCCGGTTGATACATAGATCTTGGGCGATATAAAGCCTGTAGTAAATGCAACGGGCACTTGAACAGGCATCAAGAAATATTGGTTGCCATTAGTCGTCTTAGAATCTTGTGCATTAGTAAAGCTAAGCAAACTCGATAATGCGATGGACTGTTTGGCTCTAGCAAAGATAGTCCTAGTTACGCGCCATGTTAAATAGAATAATGCCAAAAGTAATGTTAACGCGTGCCAACTTGAAAAACTGAAAATATCAATATGGTGCCAATGGGCAAAATCCTCAAACCAGCTTATGTTAAAAACTTTATCAAACCCTATCGAGTAAGGCATAAAGTAACCGATACAAGAAAGTGCTACCCACCAAGGCGCACTAACAAGTGACCACAATATAAATTTTTGACTATTAAAACTGACTTGATTGAGCCTGAACAACACAAAACGAGATACGACAGCAACACTTGCTATACCGATCACAAATGCAAGCACTGCAACACTGAGCAAGTTTAGTGCGATTGCCATATCTCCAACTAACATAATTAAGTCTGTTCCTTTCTTAACTGGCGTTGTTTTTCGATCATTTTTTCTAATGTATCGAGTTGTGCGTCATTAAGTTGTGCCGAAGCGGAAGTAAAAGCGGCTATTAAGCTATTTTCACCATCTTCTACAAAGTCACTGGTCACATTTGAAATAAGCTGAGCAATTAAGCCTTCACGATCTACTCTGGCTGAATAACAATACGCATGACCTTGTTTAGTGCGCTTTAGTAATTCTTTTTTAAATAGTCTATCAAGCGTGCTTTGAATGGTATTTAACGAATTACCACGCGCAAGCCCCAGTACTTTATGCACTTGCTTTGCATCCGCCTCTTTTACATTCCAGAAATGCTGAAGCACTAACTTTTCTAGTTCACCTAACTGCATTACACTTTACTCTATTTAATCCGCTGGCTATATTGCCACAATAAAAACCGATAGGCAATCGGTTTTTATATTTGAGGATATTATATGAGTTGGCTAATAATTAAGTATTTGATCACAGCGACGGTCATAGTCGCGGCATCTGAGCCAGCAAAACGAAGTGATAAACTAGGAGCACTGATAGTCGCATTACCGACATTCACCATTTTGACCATGATTTGTTTATATGTTGAAAAACAGTCCACAGAGAAAATAGCCAATCATGCTTGGTACACCTTTTGGTATGCACTTCCCACGCTCTCTATTTTTTGATAGTCCCCGCGTTAATGCAGCGTTATAGCTTCTGGATATCGCTACTCATCAGCTCAATAGTAACGATAATTTGCTTTTGGTTGTTTTCTTTATTGCTGAAGCAGTTTGGTATAAATTTGCTACCTTGAATGTCTGCGGCAAGGTCCGCTCTTCGCTCTAAGCTGACTGTCAGATGAAATCTAAACCGATTAGGCTAAACTGTAAGTCCGATATGAGCTACTACACCTAATTCATACGCCTAAAGCTGTCACTTCCAAATCTACCTATAGAAAACACATCTAATAAACATACTTTTGATAAGATAACTCTTAAAAAATAATACACCTCGCCTTGTAGAAAGTATTTCGACCTCAAGGTAAAAATGAAAATATTTGCAATGAAGCACTATAACTTTTAATTGTTATGTTATAACATTTCACAAAAATAGTATTGAAGAATTAATATCCTAATGAATAATAAATTACCTGTTACAGTGCTTTCCGGCTTTCTTGGTGCAGGAAAAACAACTGTATTAAGTCATATTCTCAATAATCGAGAGGGTAAAAAAGTCGCGATTATCGTTAATGATATGAGTGAAATCAATATTGATGCCTCTTTAATTAAAAACGATGTTTCACTCAATCATAGCGATGAAAAATTAGTGGAAATGAGTAATGGCTGTATCTGTTGCACCTTACGTGAAGATCTTCTCATTGAAGTAGATAAATTAGCAAAAGATGGTCGATTTGATTACCTCGTTATTGAATCAACGGGCATTTCTGAGCCCCTACCCGTTGCAGAAACGTTTACTTTTATCGATGAGAGGGGTATCTCATTATCTGATATAGCTAGGTTAGATACCATGGTAACCGTTGTTGATGCAGTAAACTTTCTGAAAGATTATGACGAAGCACAATACTTACAAGAGACAAATCAATCGCTTGGGGAAGATGATGAACGCAGTGTAGCAGATTTATTGGTTGATCAAATTGAGTTTGCTGATGTTATCTTGATCAGTAAAACTGATTTAGTTCAAGCAAATGAACTTGAGCGCCTTATCGCCATTCTTAGTGTGTTAAATACTTATGCAAAAATACTTCCTATTTCAGCCGGAAAAGTAGATGTGAATGCCGTATTGAACACCGGTTTGTTTAATTTTGAACGTGCAGAACAAGCACCTGGTTGGCTTAAAGAAATGCGTGGTGAGCACTTACCAGAAACTGAAGAATACGGTATTAGCAGTTTCAATTACCAAGCAAGGCGACCATTTAATCCAGAAAAATTTCATCAGTTTTTACATAATACTCAGCAATTTGGCAAACTCCTTCGCTCTAAAGGCTATTTTTGGCTAGCGTCTCGCCCTCAGTTTTGTGGCCAATGGAGCCAAGCAGGTGGTATAGCCCGATATGGCTTTGCTGGTATGTTTTGGAAGTCAATTCCACAAAAAAACTGGCCACAAGATAACGACACGCTAGAAGCTATTCATAAGCAATGGGTAGAGCCTTTTGGAGATATGCGTCAGGAGCTTGTTTTTATCGGTCAACAGTTAAATAAAGCCGCGATGATTAATGCCTTAGATCAGTGCTTATTATCAGAAGAGGAGTTACTCAGAGGGGAAAATTACTGGTCAACGTTGAATGACCCTTTTCCTATATGGGAGGAATCAGCATGAGTTGCTCCGAAATACCTAATAAAACTTTCACTAGGCAATCAATAATAGGAAAGAAACCAACAATTTTCACGAATGTGTATCAAAAGGATACTAATATTATTATTTGGCAACGTCATCTTTGCGCCAAGATAACATCTGCTGTTAACAGTTTTATACAAAGTAATAAAAAGGCGACGGTACTTGCTGTAACACCAGAAAATACACACCAAGTACTTTATCAAGAATTTGGTAAAACAGAATCAATAACAACTTTAAGCGATGATATCGCTTTATTAGTTGATATGTTTTGCTGTTTATTTGATTTACCACGAGCAGGGTTAAGACTTAACATACTTGATCGTGCAATGTGTCCTCGCTTTCATGTTGATCATATTCCTTGTCGTTTAGTTACAACCTATCAAGGCATAGCTACAGAATGGCTTAACCATAATGACGTTGACCGCACTAAGTTAGGTTCTGGCAATAACGGCAAGCCTGATGAGCAATCAGGGTTATTCCAAGATCTACAAAGTATTAACCGATTAAGCGCTGGCGATGTGGCTTTGCTAAAAGGTGAAAATTGGGATAACACCAAAGGAGCTGGTCTAGTGCATCGTTCACCTCCTGTTCAAGCAGGAGAAAAGCGATTATTACTCACTTTAGATTTTCTTTCAGACTAGAATCAATTTACCAGCGATGAAAGAATACTATTGCGACAATATGAATCCACTTAATAATACGTATAGGGTTTATCAACAACGACTATCGCGAACGCCAAAACACCTTTAAGGTTCAAGCACGCATCATGTTTGTTTATTGCTAGAATATGAGGTGTAAGCTGATGATAAAACATCATTCCTCACCAATGCCTGGCCCAATATTTATTGAAAGATTAAATTAAAGACAAAAAATCCATGAGAAACTTCAACATAGATAATAAACGCGGCTACAGAATATCAACTTGTTGTGCATCGCAAAGCCCTTTCGTTAATACATCGCCAAAATTTTCGCATAAGGCCTCATATCGTACGGTAGTAAGCATAAATTCAAACACTAATGCGGCTATAGAAGTAGAAATAATATGAAGTCTATTAAAATCACCGCTGTTCCTACGAATATTATTACTGGCTTTTTAGGCGCAGGTAAAACGTCAGCTATCTTACAATTACTAAACAACAAACCATCAAATGAACGATGGGCTGTGTTAGTCAATGAATTTGGCGAAATAGGCGTTGATGGTTCTTTCATTAAAGCAATTAACTCAACACACAAAGGTGTGTTTATTCGAGAAGTACCTGGCGGGTGTATGTGTTGTGCTGCTGGTGTACCTATGCAAATAGCCTTAAACCAACTTTTGTCACAAGCAAATCCAGATCGTTTATTAATAGAACCTACTGGGCTTGGACACCCTAAAGAAGTATTAAACGTTCTATCAGCTGAACATTATCAAGAGGTGCTTCTATTACAAAAAACGCTAACTTTAGTCGATGCAAGAAATCTAAACAATGCTCGTTATACATCGCACGATACTTTTAACCAGCAAATTGCAATCGCCGATACGGTCATTGGTAATAAAATAGATTTATATCAAGCAGGCGATAAAGAAAGGTTAATTAGCTATGTCAAAGCACATGGCAAGCTTAACGCTGATATTGTATTTTCACAACAAGGATACGTTACCGTTGACCAATTAGCAGGAAAGTCGCTCATATCGCCTGTTGATGCACAACATAAGCATCATGAACATACCCATTCAACGGAAAAAACATTAATCGCAGAGTTGCCCATACCCGCAAGTGGCTATCTTAAAGCGGTAAATAGCGGGGAAGGCTTTATAAGTGTTGGGTGGCGAATTTCACCAGAGAAAATATTTGAATATCAGAAACTTTACGATTTTTTATCTAATATTAACGCTGAACGTATAAAAGCGGTACTTATCACAGAGCTTGGTACCTTCGGCTATAATATTTCCACAGACGGAATCAAAGAAACAACGCTTAAAGACAGCCACGAAAGTTGTATCGAAATCATCGTTAAATCTCTTGATAACCAGCTGGAAGCAAAGTTGATGTCATGCATCATGAAAAGTAGTGATCAGTTAACATTCATAACAAAAAAGTAACTCATTACTCAGGGAAGATAAAAAGCTTAGTTCAGAAATTGATTAGCCGTTGTTAATTTAGCTACGTAACCACTATCAAACTACCTTCTTATTAAAGTAAAAAAACCGCCAAGGCGGTTTTTTATTCACTCTATTTAAGCAGTACATTCTGCGCAGGGTAAATTGATGATGACAAGGCGCTTTAAGCGACGCATAGCTCGCACTATGCGAGTCGAAAAAGCAACAATGTCAGGGTCAATTTAATCAAGCATGAATTACATCATGCCTGGCATGCCGCCACCCATACCACCCATGCCGCCCATATCAGGCATTGCAGGAGCTGAGTCTTTAACCGGTGCGTCAGTGATCATCGCTTCAGTTGTTAGCATTAAGCCAGCAACAGATGCAGCAAACTGTAATGCACTACGTGTTACTTTAGCTGGGTCAAGAATACCCATCTCTAGCATGTCACCGTATGTACCGTTACCCGCATTGTAGCCATAGTTACCTTCGCCATTGCGAACTTCATTTAACACTACTGATGCTTCATCACCACAGTTGGTTACGATTTGGCGTAATGGAGATTCCATCGCACGTAACGCAACGTTAATACCATGATTTTGGTCTTCGTTGTCACCTTGAAGCGCTTTAATTTTCTCAGCAACGCGTACTAAAGCAACACCACCACCGGCTACAACACCTTCTTCAACTGCAGCGCGAGTTGCATGTAAGGCATCTTCTACGCGTGCTTTCTTCTCTTTCATTTCAACTTCGGTGGCAGCACCTACTTTAATAACAGCTACACCGCCAGCTAATTTAGCAAGACGTTCTTGAAGTTTTTCTTTGTCGTAGTCTGAAGATGTTTCTTCAATTTGACCGCGAATTTGTGAGACACGTGCTTGAATGTCAGCTTCTTCACCAATACCGTCGATAATCGTGGTATTGTCTTTAGAAATAACAACGCGTTTCGCTTGACCCAAATCTTCTAATGTTGCTTTTTCAAGTTCCATACCGATTTCTTCAGAAATCACGGTGCCAGCGGTTAACGTTGCGATGTCTTGTAACATTGCTTTACGACGATCACCAAAGCCTGGTGCTTTTACTGCCGCTACTTTTACGATGCCGCGCATGTTGTTAACTACAAGTGTCGCTAATGCTTCACCTTCAACGTCTTCAGCAATAATTAATAACGGCTTACCCGCTTTTGCTACAGCTTCAAGTGTTTGAAGTAATTCACGGATGTTTGATATTTTCTTGTCCACTAACAGAATAAATGGATTTTCTAATTCAACAGTACCGTTTTCTTGGCTATTAATGAAATATGGTGATAAATAACCACGGTCAAACTGCATACCTTCAACCACGTCTAATTCATCCGTTAATGCCTGACCTTCTTCAACAGTGATCACACCTTCTGCACCAACACGATCCATTGCCGTTGCGATGATTTCACCAACGGTTTTATCAGAATTAGCAGAAATAGTACCTACTTGTTCAATCGCTTTGTTATCAGTACAAGCTGTAGAAAGCCCTTTAAGTTCTTCAACTGCTGCAATTACCGCTTTATCGATACCGCGTTTCAAATCCATTGGATTCATGCCCGCAGCAATTGATTTTAAGCCTTCTGTCACAATTGACTGTGCCAATACTGTTGCTGTTGTTGTACCGTCACCTGCTTCATCATTTGCTTTTGAAGCAACTTCTTTCACCATTTGCGCGCCCATATTTTCAAACTTGTCTTCAAGTTCGATTTCTTTCGCAACAGAAACACCATCTTTTGTGATAGTTGGACCGCCAAATGATTTATCTAAAACCACGTTACGGCCTTTAGGGCCTAACGTTACTTTTACTGCGTCAGCTAGAATATTTACACCGCTAAGCATTTTTGCGCGTGCATCATTACCGAATAATACGTCTTTTGCTGCCATTTTTATCATTCCTATTTTTTATGTTTGGCTCAGTTTTAAGTTTTCTCACGTAAAAACGAGTAGTACTCGTTGTGAGTTAGATAACCTTTAAACTATGCCTAAATTTCAACCAATACGTGAATTTAGAATCAACGTACAATGAATTAATATTTACTCAACGATAGCTAAAATGTCAGTTTCGCTAAGGATCAATACTTCTTCACCATCGATTTTTTCAGTTTTTACGCCGTAGCCTTCATTGAAAATAACTTGGTCGCCTACTTTTACGTCTAAGGCGCGTACTTCACCATTTTCTAAAATACGGCCGTTGCCTACGGCAACTACTTCACCACGAGTCGATTTCTCAGCAGCGCTACCCGTTAAAACGATACCGCCAGCAGACTTAGACTCTACTTCTTTACGCTTAATAATTACGCGATCGTGTAATGGACGAATGCTCATTAATTTCTCTCCTGAGAATGTTGTTAACAAAATAATTAAGTTGAAAGATAAATAGGGCCGTATTTCATCAATACAACCCTTTTTATAAAAAAATTACTCTTTACGTTCAAATTCGCCTTCAATCGTTTTGTTCTCGTTACGTTGCTCAGGCTGTTGCTCTTCTTGATCGAACGGAGATTGTTGATGAAAGCCAAACTGTTGAGTATGTACAACAGTATGTTGTGATAATTGTTTTTGCACGGCATTAATCAAGCCATTTCTAATGGTTGGGATTAACAGCGACAGACCAAAAAAATCAGTAACAAAACCAGGTGTTACCAATAGCACACCTGCCACTAACAAAAGCAAACCCGCAACAATTTCATTAGACGGTGCTTCACCCTGCGCCATTTTATCCTGCACAGATTGTAGAGTAGCAATTCCTTGCTGTTTTACATTCTTTGCACCGAGCCATGCAGTAATAACAACAATTGCGATTGTGGGCCATGCGCCAATTAATGCCCCTACCTGCATTAATACCATTATTTCAATGATGGGAATGACGATAAATAAAAAAAACAAAATGCGAAACATGTAATAAAATCTCCTAATACATTGAAACAGATATGAGGCTTATCAGGTCTTTTTCAACCAGTGACGTTTTACAGACCCTCAATATTACTTTAGATTAGGGCAAGCACTAACAGGTGGCCTCAATATTATGTATCAAATCGTGTTATGTACCTGCCCTTCTAATGAAGTGGCAAATGAAATTGCTGAATCACTGGTAAAACAAAGCATAGCAGCTTGCGTGAATATTATTTCAAACGTTTCTTCTGTATATTTGTGGCAAGGTAATATTGAAAAAGACGTTGAAGTACAACTAATCATCAAATCAAAAGCTGCAATATTTAAACAATTAGCTGATACAATTATCAAGCTTCACCCTTATGACGTACCTGAAATTATCGCTTTGGATATTAACAAAGGGAATCAGGATTATTTAACTTGGCTAGATGAATCAATACATACTCATGATTAAACATGCTTTCTCCCTATTTTTACTACTTTGCATTACCACTGTTTCTCAGGTTTCTGCAAGCCCGCAAGACTCTATTTTTGATAGTAGCGCCAGTTCACTGTTTAACAATGAACAGGAATTTTTACCGCCCGATTTAGCCTTTAATTTTAATTTTGAGCAAAAACAACAAACAGTGGAAATTACTTTCGGTATTGTTGATGGGTATTATTTATATAAGAAACAGTTTTCTTTTAACGGTAAAAACGTCGCAGTAAATGAAGTTGAGCTACCTCAAGGGGTTGAACACGAAGATGAATTTTTTGGTATCCAAGAAATTTACGAAAAGCCGTTATCAATTACCATTGCTTTAGAAGATATTGGTGACAATGCACAATTGATGATCCGTTTTCAGGGGTGCGCTAAAAAAGGGCTCTGTTATCCGCCTGAAATCAAAACGATTGACCTCGTAAAATCGACCGCCAGCTCAGCTGATATTTTTGCGGCTATGTCACAAAATACCGAAAATACAGGAGATGCCGCTCCAGTTAATACGAATGCATCAGTTAGCCAAAGTAGCGAGCAACATCAATTAGTGGCATTACTGAAAAGTGAAAGCCTTTGGTGGACCCTTGCAGCCTTTTTTATTGGAGGTTTATTGTTATCGTTTACTCCATGCGTATTTCCGATGTACCCAATTTTAACCGGCATTATAGTTGGACAAGAAAAAGGGCTAACCACGCAGCGAGCATTCACGCTTTCCTTTACTTATGTACAAGGAATGGCTGTCACTTATACGTTATTAGGTATTGTTGTTGCGTTAGCAGGTGCAAAATTTCAGGCGATGTTTCAACACCCTGCGGTATTAATTTCATTGAGCGTGTTATTTATTTTCTTAGCATTTTCAATGTTTGGTGTTTTCAATTTAAGCCTACCGGCAAGTTGGCAACAAAAATTACACAATTTAAGTAATAGCCAAAAGGCGGGTTCTTATGGCGGCGTTTTTAGTATGGGAGCAATCTCAGGTTTAGTGGCTTCACCATGTACCACAGCACCATTAACCGGTGCATTGCTGTATATTTCTCAATCTGGTGACATTACCCTTGGGGCTGCTGCACTTTATGCCCTTAGTTTAGGCATGGGGTTACCCTTATTAATTCTTGGTAGTTCAGGCGGCAAGTTGCTTCCTAAAGCAGGACCTTGGATGGAAGTGATAAAGGTCATCTTTGGCTTTTTATTATTAACCGTTCCGGTTTTTTTACTTGAAAGAATATTGCCAAGCAGCATCGCATTCGCATTAGCTATCATTATTTTACTATCGGCATGTGCTTACTTCGTTAAATTGGCATATAAAAACTCAAGCTTTATTGAAAAACTTTTCAAAAGCAGTTTTATTATTGTCTTCGCGTTATTTTTTAGCTTTCACTTAGCACAGTACTACCAAATACAATCTGCTCAACATACCGAAACAAAAGCGTTTACATACGTTAATAATTTAGCTGAGCTTGAAGCGGTAGTGAACGAAGCAAATGCAAATGGTGAAACGGTTATGGTTGATTTATACGCTGACTGGTGCGTCGCATGTAAAGAATTTGAACATAAAACCTTTCCTGTCCCTGCGGTACAAAAAGCATTAGCTAACACTAGATTAGTGCAAATAGATCTAACCGATACTGGCTCACCAGCAAGTGTGGCATTGATGAAGCAGTATGATGTATTAGGCTTACCCTCAATATTATTTTTTAACTTAGCAGGTGAAGAGATAAGCCAACGTCGGGTTACCGGTTTTATGGCCGCTGATGAATTTGCTAAACATATAGAAAATACTTTTTAGCCCATTATATTTGCCAATTAATCGGCGCTTTTCCTAACTGCTGTAAGTATGTGTTGGTTTTGGAAAAGTGCTGGCAACCAAAAAAACCGCGATGTGCAGACAACGGTGACGGGTGAGGCGCGGTTAAAATCACATGCTTATTTGCATCGATGTTTTTACCTTTTTTTTGTGCATGTGCTCCCCAAAGCAAAAATATAATGCCTTCACCCTTTTTACTTAATAATTCAATTACGCGATCGGTAAACTGTTCCCAGCCTAGCTTTTTATGGGAGTGTGCTTGCCCCTCTTCAACAGTAAGCACAGTATTAAGCAAAAACACTCCTTGAGCTGCCCAGTCTCTTAAGTCCCCGTGCTGAGGGAATTGAAAGTCTGCAATGTCTGTTTGTAATTCTTTATAAATATTTACTAACGAAGGAGGAGGCTTTATTCCTGGTTTTACCGAGAAGCACAAACCATGTGCTTGGCCTGCACCGTGATATGGATCTTGTCCTAGAATAACGACCTTTATCTGATCAAACGAGGGCGAATCAAACGCAGAAAACACCTCTTGTTCCGCAGGATAAACATTAATGCCTTGCGCTCGACGTTGGTTTACATACGCTAACGTTTGTTGGAAATACTCTTTTTGTTTTTCGTCTGCTAGCAACGCAGACCAACTATTCAAATTCATTAATCAACCTTAAACGGTTTCGTTTTATCATGTGATACTTTGCTCTCAGGCTTAGCCGAAAAAGAGTTCAAGAAGTAGTCGATATTGTTGGTTGAGTTTTCCAGTAACCGTTAACAAGCTGTGTTTCAACAAAGGCAAGAATATCAACTTCAGGGATCGGTTTGGAAAAATAATACCCTTGAATAATATCGCAGTCACTTTCGGTTAAACTTCTAAGCTGCGCACTACTCTCAACCCCCTCAGCAATGACCGTTAACCCTAAGTTTTTTACCATGGCGATTGTCGACATAATAATCTGATAATCAGCATGATTTTCTAACATGCCAAAAATAAAGCTTTTATCAATTTTAATCACATCGATAGGCATTTTTTTAATATACGCCAACGATGAATATCCCGTGCCAAAATCATCAATGGCAAAACTAAAGCCATTTTCCTTTAATAAATTCATGGTATCTATCGCACGATCAATATCTTTCACTAGGGTTTGCTCTGTCAATTCTAATTCAAAGCGTTCAGCTCCGATATTAAACTCATCCAATAATTGATGTAAATAATGAGGCAAGTTGTTATCGATAAATTGTCCTGCCGACAAATTGATTGCCATTTTCACGTCATGTAAGCCCAGTGCATCTAGTTTTTTTAATAACTCGAAACATCTGCGAATCACCCAGTAACCTAGTTCAACCATATGCTCGGAATTTTCTAATATTGGAATAAAATCATCCGGTGAGATCATTCCTTTTTCAGGGTGTTTCCAGCGTAATAGTGCTTCAAAACCGTACAATTGTTTTGTTTTTGTCAACAATTGAGGTTGCAAACTTAGGCTGAATTGCCCTTTCGCTAAGGCTTGGCGCACTTCCGTTTCCATCATAACGCGGTGCGCAACACGCTGATACATATCAGCATGATAAATATGGTATTGAGCGCCACCATTATCTTTTGCCTCATACATGGCAATATCAGCTTGGCTGACTAATAACTCAGGCTTGGTTATTTCATCTTCACTGTATGCAATACCGATACTAGTGGACACATAAAATATACTAGAATCAATGCGGATCGGCGCTTTAAATCGTTGTAATATTTTTTCTGCAATAGGCACGGCATCTTCTGGTGAGTTTAAATGACCTAACACAACAACAAATTCATCACCACCAAACCGACAGGCTAAATCAACATGACGAACACTGACTCTCACGCGATTAGCAGCTTCAATGAGCAACTTATCACCTTCACCATGACCATGGCTGTCATTTACCTTTTTAAAATCATCTAAATCAAGAAACAATACCGCAATGCCTTTACCTACTCGGCCAATATTGGCTACCGCTTTACGCAACTGGTAATTCAGCATATTACGATTAGGTAAGCCAGTTAAAAGGTCATACATGGCAATATTTTCAAGCTCTTTGGTTTTCTGTTCTACTTCAAGGTTTAACTGCTCTAGTTCATAACTTAACTCGGTGGCTGAATCGGCTACAATATCGAGTTCATCTGCTAATAATCGGCGGCGCTTTAAACGAATTTGCCGAAATTGCTCAAATTCTTTTCTTGCTAATAATGGCAAAGCACTTGATAAGGTTAAAATGCGGTTAGCAAACGGACTAGCAACCAAATAAACCAAAACGGCTAACGTAATGAATATCAATACTGCAGAGAATAAAAACTGTAACACTTGTTGTCTGTATTCTTGTTTAATTGAACTAACATTATCTACTAAGGCTATGTAAAATTGTTTATCTTCTGTGTTTGCCAACTTCATCAAGTTAACCAAGTAGCTTTGATCTTCCAATGTTATTTCTAACCCCGACTCTCTAATATCTTTAGCGGATATATTGCTGTCTAATTTATCAAAAAGGTCATTCATTAGTTTGGCATTTGAAGTAGAAAGGAACCGCAGTTTAGTAGATGAGGTTTTTGGGTTATGGTCAAAACTGACGACAGATATTTCACTTTGTAGTACTTGGTTAATAGAATAAATAACATCAAGTAAAGACATAGTCATGGCAACAACATGGAAACTACCATCAGCACCAAGTAACGGCACTACAACTAATTGCTCGCATGCTACATCGCAAAAAAGTTGATAGCCAGGCTCTTTGTGTTTAATCACTTTTTTTGCAGCTGAGCTTACTATAGGGTGGGCATCAGCAGTAGTGTAAAGTAACTGATTATCTTCACTGAATAACCAAATATTTTCAACGTTTTGGTTCATTTGCAATGCGTCATACTGCCGCTCAAAAGCTTGTGGTAATGAGTAATTATCATTAGTTGCTAATTGCAAAACATCAGAAAATGATTCAATCCATAAACTTAACTTTTCTTTATCAGTACTGGTTTGCATCGCAAACTGACTTTGGCCTTGTGCTATTTTCTCATTTTGAAAGTCTTTAAACTCTTGTTGTAAACGAGAAAGCGACATCATCGAAATACCAATACTCATTAACAAAAGTGCACTGATGACCAATAGCAATAATTTAGTTGGCACACTAATAAATATTTTATTCATCATTTAGAACCAATAAACAACTTGGATTGCAGAAATTTGCCAATATTCATGATTATTCACCAGGGCATTCGGCAATACAACAGGGGTTAATCTTGCAGTACCCTTAATCCAATGGTGTTCAAGCTGTATCTGAACGTTATTAGTAACATCAATGGTAGCACCAAGAACAGCTTCATGCTGATAGCCAAAATGTTTAGGGACAAAGCCGTTAGTGCTAACGGCTAATTCTGTGCCGGTTTTATCGTCTTTGTCAGCATAAAAATGTTCTAACCTGCCCAAAAATTTGAGATTAGCCCCATAGATATATTCCAACTGAGCAAAGCCACCTTGCCCAATTTTCTCTTGAATAAATGCGTCGGACATAAAACCTTCAAGCTTCATTCTTTCTTGTAATAATTCAAAGCTAAAAGTCCAATTATCTCCTTGGTATTCACCATTAAAGTAATGCCTAGTTAGGGCGAGATCACCATCGGTAAAAGCACTTTCCTGTTTTTTATCATATTGGAAGTTTGCATCGGTAATTGCCAAACCAAATCGCCAATTAGAACTTAACGGCGCCCAATACATACTAGATTGTATATCCGCTTTATGGGTTAGATCGCCATTTGAAAAAGGACCCAGAATAATTTTTGCTTGTTCATCTGAAATATTTGAATAGCTTGAACTGAGACGAAAATCAAAATCGCCTAAATCATCGCTAAAGTATTTTGCGGTGAGCGCACCACCGTCACCCCCCACCGACATATTGCGTGTAGCATCAAAATATACCGATTGTGGTAAAATTATACTCGGCCTAGTCATGGGTACATCTCTAGTACTAGAATATAGCCAGTGGTAATTTTTTATTCGCCCTAAGTATAAATTTACCTGCCATTTTTCATTAGTAAATACCGACCAATCCATTAATAAGTAATCGATATTCAAACCATCTGCATAGCGATTTCCACCATTTAAATAAACAGCTTGCCCTGAAAAGCGTAAATTGTCTGAAAACTGATAGGAGGCATTAAAACCTAGCTCGGTTAATTCTGCAGACGGTTTCTCATCATTATTGACAAAATTACTGCCATTAACATCAATAAGCCCTTGAGCCACAAAGCCATGAAGTTGTATTCCTTTAATGTCATCACTAATGGCAAAAGAACTTGTACACATAAGACATGCAGTAAGTACTCCCTTAAAAATATGGAGGGCTTCTATATGGATAAAGGTTTTATAGGGAAATTTGAATGACATTGACGACATCTTCCTTTGTTACGTTTTCCATGTACCCTAAGGCACCAGGGGTAGTACTGACCGCTTTAATCAATAATTCAGGTGTGGCAACAATAGTGGGAGCAACCCCCAACCCTGAAAAGGTGAGTTTGTTCCAAATTCGGTCTAGCTTATAGGGTAATATATTGAGTTTTTTTTGTGCGAATTTTTGATGTAATGCATGATTGCTCTTCAGCACAAATACTTTAATCGGTGTATTATCCGACCATCTTATTTGACGCATAGTATAAATTCGGCGCAATTGTGCGACTGACAAAGATTTCTGTGAAACTGCCTTATGCGCAATAACTTCTACCCCAAACGTGGCAGAGCTAAAGAAAATCAGGATACAGGCAAGGCTTAATATAATATATCGACTGATGATAATATCCTTATTAGAGAATCCACGTATTTCAAAAAAACGGCGTTATATTTTATGATAAAGCGGCAATCCTGACAATTACCTTCCTACATTTCAACAAGTTAAATGCTTATTCACATTAATAATTCTAGCGTAGTTATTTAAAATCACCAGAAAAAAAATAGAATAAAATAGCACCACAAAGAGATTAGACCAGTATTTTGCTGCGATTGTCGTCGAAAACACTATAATAATCGACAAACCAAGTAAAAGTTTAGTTTTTTATTACAAGCCGTTTCATATTGATTAATTTTATGTAAACATAGGCTTTAAACTGATATTAGCGACATTTTCAATGCAGATGACTACAAAATACCAATTTTTATTGTTAAATGGTCCTAACCTAAATATGTTAGGAAAACGAGAACCCGAAATTTACGGTTCGCTTTCGTTAGCTCAAATCGTTGACGAAATCACCATATCTGCAGAAAAGCTCAATATTAAACTTAACCATGTGCAATCCAATGCAGAGCATGAATTAATTGATGCCATACATCAGGCACATAACGAAGTAGACTTTATACTCATTAACCCTGCTGCGTTTACTCATACAAGTATCGCTATTCGTGATGCATTAGCCGCTGTTGATATTCCTTTTATAGAAATACACTTGTCTAATGTGCATGCACGCGAACCTTTTCGTCATCACTCTTATTTTAGCGATAACGCTGTTGGTGTGATATGTGGCTTAGGCCCGCAGGGATATCAATTCGCATTGTCGGCAGCATGTCGATATTTACAAGACAACAATCGTCAGTAAAGTGCTACTGACAAAATTTATACTCATTTAAGTAAGGTATTTTCATGGATATTCGTAAAATTAAAAAGCTAATAGAACTTGTTGAAGAGTCAGGCATTAACGAAATTGAAATTTCTGAAGGTGAAGAATCAATTCGTATTAATAAAGGTAATACTTATGTTCAATCTGCACCTATGATGCAAGCCGCGCCGGCCGCGCCAGCACCTGCTGCCCCTGCTCCTGCTGCCCCAGCAACAAGTGATGAACCTGCTCCGGCAGCATTAACCGGTCATATTGTTCGCTCACCTATGGTTGGAACATTTTACTCTTCAGCCTCACCAGATGCACCTGCATTTGTCGAAGTAGGCCAACATGTAAACGCTGGCGATACATTATGTATTGTCGAAGCAATGAAAATGATGAACCAAATTGAAGCAGACAAGTCAGGTGTTATTAAAGAAGTCTTAGCGCAAAACGAAGATGCTATTGAATTCGACCAACCGCTATTCATCATTGAATAAGCCCAACATTAATAAGGGTAATTCCATGTTAGATAAAGTTGTTATCGCCAACCGAGGCGAAATTGCGCTAAGAATATTACGCGCATGTAAAGAGCTAGGGATAAAAACCGTCGCTATTCATTCAACAGCGGACAAAAACTTAAAGCATGTTTTATTAGCTGATGAAACCATTTGTATTGGTAAAGCACCTGCGCCTGACAGTTATTTAAATATACCTGCGATTATTACCGCAGCTGAAGTAACCAATGCTGTTGCGATACATCCTGGTTATGGCTTTTTAGCTGAAAATGCTGACTTTGCTGAGCAAGTTGAGAATTCTGGCTTTGCCTTCATTGGTCCAAAAGCGGAAAGTATTCGCATCATGGGCGATAAAGTATCTGCAATACAAGCCATGAAAGCAGCTGGGGTACCTTGTGTGCCTGGTTCTGATGGGCCATTGACCGATGATGATGAGTTAAATAAAGCACACGCAAAGCGCATTGGGTATCCGGTAATTGTTAAAGCTGCCGGCGGCGGCGGTGGCCGAGGTATGCGTGTTGTTCGCAGTGAAGATGAGCTAATTGATTCTATTAGTTTAACCAAAAGAGAAGCTGGCACCATATTTAAAAATGACATGGTTTACATGGAAAAATTCCTTGAAAACCCGCGTCATGTTGAAATACAAATTGTTGCCGACGGTCAAGGTGGTGCAATTCATTTAGGTGAACGAGATTGTTCTATGCAACGCCGCCATCAAAAAGTAGTGGAAGAAGCACCTGCACCAGGTATTACACCAGAAATGCGTGCTAAAATTGGTGAACGTTGTTGTAATGCTTGTATTGAAATTAACTATCGTGGTGCTGGTACCTTTGAATTTCTTTACGAAAATGGCGAATTTTATTTCATCGAAATGAATACTCGTATCCAAGTAGAGCATCCAGTAACAGAAATGATCACTGGTGTTGATTTAATTAAAGAACAACTTCGTGTGGCTGCAGGTTTACCGCTTTCTTGCACACAAGAAGATATAAAAATTGCAGGTCACTCTATTGAGTGTCGGATTAATGCTGAAGATCCACGTACGTTTATTCCTTCACCGGGTAAAATTACCCGTTTTCATCCTCCGGGTGGATTAGGTGTACGTTGGGATTCTCACATTTACGCCGATTATTCGGTTCCACCTCATTACGATTCTATGATCGGCAAGCTGATAACTTGGGGTGATAACCGTGACGTTGCTATTGCTCGTATGCGTAATGCATTAAGTGAATTAGTTGTTGATGGTATTAAAACCAACATTGCATTGCACCAAGATATTTTGAATGATCAGGGTTTTGTTAATGGTGGCGCCAATATTCACTATCTTGAGAAAAAACTTGCTGAAAGCGAATAGCTTGTAAAAAATGTTTAGCAAAGCTCAACACAGCTAAGTATCCAAAGCCTCATATAAATTATGAGGCTTTTTTATTTCTGCGCTTCTCTCGCTGTAGTATCATAGTCACATTGATTAGCAATCTTATTTTGGTTAGCCGTTATGACTGAATCAACGCTATTAGAAAAACCACAACCACCTGCAGACTACGAATGTTGCGACAGTGCCTGCACTCCTTGCGTATGGGATCACTACTACGCAGCGTTAAAGGCTTGGCGCATTCAACAAGCGGAGTTAAAAGCACAACAGCAAGATAGTTAATTTAATCTAGCGAGAAGGTTAATTTCCCTAGTGCTAAGCCAAGATCAATTTCGGTTGAACACGACACTATTCTGTCATGACTAACTTGTTTTTCATCAACAAGGTAATCAATAAACGTTTCTAACCGTTGTTGTCCAAGTTGTCGCACTTGTGCTAATTGTTGCGGAGATAAATTTCCCTTTTGTTGTTCACCTTCAACATCCGCTTTACCAATCACAGGGCATACGGTCATTTGGATATGATCTTTATCGGTTAAAATTTTAGCAACATCATCAGCAAACTTTTGTTGTTTATCAGCTAGCGATACTTGTTTTGCTGAATAGTTTAAGTCATCAACATTAATGGCAAATAACGAATTTCCTGCCATCATAGCAACAGAAACGATATTTGAATAAGGCACAAATGTTTGCATTAAATAATTTCTTGCTCCTCTCTGCAACGCCTTTGTTGTGATCAAAGACACAAAACCTGATAAGCCAAAATTAGGATCATCAAAATGGCCTGTCAGCGGTATATCAATCGTTATATTACCTTTCGAATCGGTTAATTGACCAATTGCTACGTTTAATGGCACTAAATGGTTACTTGTTACTTTTTGTGTTTGACCAATATGCGGTGATAAGGCAATAGCTTTAATATTCGTTGCGACTTTTCCAGCAATGTCATTGTTATCTACAGTGAAATCTATGGTTGCGTTCAGCTGGCCTTGTTTTATTTTGTGGCCAATAATATCTACCACATAAGGTGAAAACTGTGTCAAGTTAACGGTTTTCATTTCCCCTTTAACTTTCATGGTTTTCGCTGGATTAAAAGGCGTTATTTCACCTTCCATTTTTACCATTGACCGTTTGTCTAAATGCCCAAGTAATTCAAAACGTGCAGGCTTGGCATTTTTTTTCGACGATATATCATGAACCACGAATGTTTCCAGTATAATATCTTGAATAACAGGCTCTGATGCCGTGAAATCATGCAATATCACATGAGAGTCTCCAGAAATATCAAGTTTATTAATGGTTAACTCTACTGCGCCTTTCTCATTTTCAGGTGTATTATCATCACCTTCAGTTTTGGCAATAGTTTTATTATCATCTGCCATTGATTGTCCGTTGCCTTCGTCCTTTGGACTCGTTAGCACTATATTTTCAATCCCATTGGTTTTTGTTTTATACAGGCTCACCTTATCAACTTTCGCTGTAATCTCTTCAAAAGTAACCCGTGACGGATCAATGGCCGCGTTGCTGATATCAATTTGATGGAACGTTAGCAACGGCTTTAACTCAACAATATTTTTTGATAACGTTTCTGGCACCTTAGATTTTTGTGAAACTTTACCGTCAGATAACAATAAATTTTGAAACGTCAGTTGAGTGTTTTCTAGCTCGGCTAATTGAATTTCAGAGCCTTGTAAATTAAGCGCTTCAAGTGAAAAAATTAAATCGTCGGTTTCAGGTTGGCGCCATAAAAACTGCTCAATTGAAGCCTGAGAATGCAAGGTACCCTTAAGAGACTGCGTGGGGCTGTCCCATATAACTGAGCTGTCATCAAGATTTAGCTGGAATTTGTTTGCCTTTATAATAGTAGGCTGCTTATTCACCTCAAGAGGTAAACTAAGCCCACTGCCTATTGTCGAAGATTTACCTAGGTTAACGTGCCATTGTTCACCTTTTTGAGTAATTTTTGCCGATAATTCAGTGTTAAACTTACCTTTAGCTGTTTTATATTTTTCAGGTAACCATTGGTTTAAGGCATCAATATTGACACCTGCTTTCATCGCTTCAATATCAAACGAAACCGTATCTGCAGTTTGCTTAAATGATGAATCTAGCGACAATTCTTCACCGTTGAACATACTTTTTAATGAGATATCACCGATAACACCTTTAGCATTTAATAAAGTGTTCGACAGTGTTAGTTCGGCTATTTGCCATTGGTGTACTGTATCCGCTGTCATATCAATATTAAACGATGATACAGTCATATTACTTAGCAACACACTCGACTCTGATGCTGCCGTTTCTTCACTATTACTATTGGTTTGTTTGCTTGGATCCCAGCCGGCAAACGTTAGACTGTTGTTGGACCATTGACCACTTAATGTGCCACCGTCAATGATGCCCTGCTCAACCACAAGGTTGCCTTGTATGAGTTGTCGCCAACGTAAATCCACAGCAATAGAGTCAACCACTAAAAATTGCTTAGATTGGTGAGCCAATGTCAATGATTCTACATGAACCGATAAGGTAAAAGGGTTTAGGCGCACACTTTTCATGTCAGCCGTTAAGGCGCTACTCGGCATGTTTTTATTGACAAAATACGTAATCAGCCCCGCTGTCCCTAATGTTAAGTAGGCGAAAAAAATTGCGAATGCAGCGCTGATACCGATAATAATTTTGTATTTTTTGATCATAAAACTCAGTGTTAATAGGTGAATTAAAATAATACTCATCTGATTACTATTTTATAAATAGCATTAATCAACATGATATAGCAGTTATCATGCTACTTACCTTATTCATTGATATCAACGTGATTCATCGTCTTAAATGAAAAAGCCTACTATCTAAGTAGGCTTTACAAGCTATTGCAGTAAAAAGTTTACTGACGTATTAGGTGATCAAATGCTGAAAGTGCTGCTTTTGCTCCTTCACCCATTGCTACCACTATCTGTTTATAAGGAACAGTTGTTACATCACCACACGCAAATATACCAGGTTCCGAAGTTTGACCTTTTTCATCAATGATCACTTCACCGTGTGGTGTTAATTCCACAATACCTTTAAGAAACTCGCTATTAGGTAACAAGCCTATTTGAACAAAAATGCCCGCTAGGTGCTTTCTATGCACTTGATCTGTCGTTCTATCAAGATAATCAATGGCGACGACCTTTCCATTATCTGCGATAATTTCCTTGGCTGCTGCATTACTGATCAGAGTAATTTTATCATTCGCTTTTGCTTTATCAACCAATAACTTATCGGCTTTAAAATCAGATAAAAACTCAATAACAGTCACATGGTTTACCATGCCAGCTAAATCTAGCGCCGCTTCAATACCTGAATTACCACCACCAACAACAGCAACATCTTTACCCTTAAAGAAAGGCCCATCACAATGTGGACAATAAGCAACACCGTTACCGACATTTTCTTTCTCACCAGGTACTCCAAGTTCCCGCCATTTTGCACCAGTCGCAATAATTAATGCTTTCGTATTAATAACTTCACCGGTTGATAAGGTCAGAGATTTCGTCTTTCCTTTTTCAATGTTATCCACACGAACATGCTCTTTTAGCGTAATATCGTATTCGGTTAGATGGCCATATAGATTTTTCGTTAATTCTGTACCTGTTGTTTGAGGTACTGAAATTAAATTTTCAATTCCTACCGTGTCTTTTACTTGCCCGCCAATACGATCAGCAATCATGGTGACTTTAAGGCCTTTTCGGGCTGCGTAAATTGCAGAAGCCACACCTGCTGGGCCACCGCCTATTACGGTAATATCTTGTAAGGGAAGTGCTTCAGCTTCTGTTACTTGTGAAATGGTTGGAAATTTTTGTAACAACTTATCTAATAACTGAGCCGTATCCACTTTACCATTGGCAAATAATTCACCATTTAAATAAACGCTTGGTACACCTTGTATGCCACGCTCTTCGATCAACGTTTGAAATTCACCGCCATCAATCATCTCGGTGCTAATATTCTCATTAAGTAAAGCGAACTGATTTAACGCTTGCACTACATCCGGGCAATTATGACAGCTTAAACTAATAAACACTTCAAAATGTAAGGGCTGGTCAACATTTTTAACCAAGGTTTGTACATGGTTATCTAGTTTTAATGCTGTGCCTGATGATTGTAATATCGCCAACACTAGCGAATTAAACTCGTGACCAGAAGGTGTGCCAGAAAACTCTATACCGTTACGAATACCATCAACTTCTAATTCAAAAGAAATTGGACTACGTAGGGCGTTATCACGCTCTACTAGCTGCAATTTTTCACTGACTGAAACCAGCTGAGTTAAGAACTCTTTAAGAGCACCACGTTTTTCATGCTCACCCGTTTGTAAAACAAGTGTCACGTCGTTTGTCATTGTCGCGGTGTAAGTTTTTAATGCATTTAAAATATCGTTAGTTAACATTGTTTTACCTTTATTTTATTCAATAGGGTGGTGAAAGGTGAGCACAATTGCCCACCTACATTAATCAGGCTTAAATCTTGCCGACTAAATCTAAGCTAGGCGTTAAGGTTGCTTCACCTTGTTCCCAAGCTGCTGGACAAACCTCGCCGTCGTTTTCACGAACATATTGAGCAGCCTTAACTTTGCGTACCATGTCTTTGGCAGAGCGACCAATGCCTCCCGCATGAATTTCAGCTACTTGAATAATGCCATCAGGATCTGCCAAAAAAGTACCACGATGTGCCATATGATCTTCTTCGATCATCACATCAAAACCGCGCGTTATTTTGCCCGTTTGATCGCCAAGCATTGGAAAGTTAATTTTGCCAATAGCTTCACTTGAGTCATGCCACGCTTTATGTGAAAAGTGCGTGTCGGTTGACACGGCATAGACTTCCACACCCAACTGTTGTAATTCTTCATATTGATTGGCCATATCTTCTAACTCTGTTGGACAAACAAATGTAAAATCTGCTGGGTAAAATAAAAATATCGACCACTTACCTTTAACCGCTTCTGATGATATTTCAGTAAATTCACCATGTTGGAACGCTGTCGCTGTAAATGTTGGGATTGATTGACCAATCTTCGCCATGAGTATTTCCTCTTTTTCTTAAGTTGATGAAGCAAAAGTGCTTCGATGAGGAAATGATAAACAACATGGGTTAATTAGGAAAATTGAATAATTTGATTTTTACATTCAATTTTTTAGAACACTGAAGGTTTCAGTCAGGATCAGTATATACGCAAAAACGCACTGAGATTTAATAAGCATCGAGAACTTTTAAGGAAGGAACAATCAACCCATTCATTTGCAATCAGCTATTAATAGGTAATAACTGATTGCAAATATGCTAATACGTTATTTTTGTTATTCTTTAGTGACTAACCAAACAGCATGAATAACAGCAGGCACCCAGAAAATAAAGCACAGAACGATATTAATCAATAAATCCTGCCCTACGCCTTTTTTCAAAAATACGCCTATCGGTGGTAGTAATACAGCCAAAATTATCAGTACGAGTTTATTCTCCATTTTTACATCCTTATTATTAACCATGTTAAATTAAACTTTATGTTAGCCTATCTATTTACTAGGGTCTGTTGATCTTTCGCGTTTATTTTTGCAGCAGTTAATTGGTATTTAGACAAGGCATTGCGATTAATGTGTGGTTATTCCACATGAAAAAGCAATAACGACGTATAAATAACAAAAAACGCTGCCCTTTGAGTTTAGCTAAACGCTATTTATATAGCTTAACGTTGATACTATTAACTGACAAGGCTATGAAATCTCGCTCAACAAAGTAACTTCTCTTTAGCAAGTCCGTATTATTTCTTTCGGCTAATTTCGATAGCGCCGTCTAGGTGAATATCTCGTTGTGGAAATGCGACTACAATACCGTCTTGATTAAATTCTCGATTTAGGGCGAACCTAATATTACTAGCAACATGTCTTAACCCCCCCTCAACTTGAGAGTTAATCCAAAAGTACACTTCAAACACTAACGCATTGTCACCAAACTCCTGAAAAAAGACTTGTGCCTTAGGAGACTGTAACACCTCCTCTTGTTGATTCGTAACGTCGAGCATAATGCGAGCAACTTGATCACAGTTACTGCCGTATTGTACTCCGACACTGACAGTTCCGCGGATCAATTTATCGCGCAATGTCCAGTTAATAACCGTGTTTTCAAGCAATTTACTGTTGGGGATCAACATATGTACACCATCTACCCGCCGGACTCGGGTAGAACGAGTATTAATTTCTTCAACCACGCCTTTTACACCTTCAACTTCAAGAAAGTCGCCAATGCGAATAGGTTTTTCACCAATTAGTATCCAGCCGCTGATAAAGTTATTTATGATGTTTTGCGCACCAAAACCAAAACCAATAGCAATTGCTCCCGATAAGAACGCAAAAGCTGTGATAGGCACTTTCAAAACAGCTAAAGTCGCAAAGAAAATCGCTACCAATACAATGACATAAAGCACACGCTCAATAAGCTGAATAAAGTTAGGGTCTTTATGCCTCGTTTTAAGTATATTGGCGATCTTACTGATCACCAATTTTGCCACAATCAAGCTGACGATAATCCAAAGGGGTACGGCTAATACCTCAATCACCGTGACAGTTTCTTCATTAAAGGTGAACAATGGGTAGTCTAATAACCGCCTTAAATCACTTAACATTAGCATTCTTCCCCTATATCGGAAGCGACAAATACATTAGCGGCATCAACATAAAAATGTGAGCCTAAGGCTTCTCGTCCTAATAGCATAAGGTAAGTCATGTCGGATCTATCTGTCAGTGTTATTTCAATGTCCCATTCAAAATCACCGAGTTTTGCACCTGTTTTAATCACATAACGTTGCTCACTAATACCATTGGATGATTTTATTTTACGAACATCATGCACGAGGGCTTTACGGCGAACGACCTTTTGAACATTATGTATTTCAGGATGAATATCAAACGCCACCCCCGGTTTATTGCCAATTTTTATTCGTTGAATATTATCAACATGTAATGAAGAGGTTTGTGCACCAGTATCAACCCTTACCGTGAGCTGGTTTATTTCAAGATCTGGCAGGTTTACCGTTTCTAATCGGCCTATTATGATTCTTTCATTCATATTAATGCTTCACTATTATCAATATTACCAATGAGCTCTTCTTCAATGGTATCAATATGGTCAACAACATGTTGATCATCTTCAGAAAAGAACGCAATGTGATACATTGCTTCACCTTCTTGTACTAGCGGGATATTCTGTTTACCAATTATAACACCATCTTTATTCGCTATTACCTGCCCCAACACCTTGCCAAATGGCGAGCCGATATCGGCAAGTACATCGCCTTTTTTCACTTGATCGCCCAACGAATAATGATGCGTTACAATTCCGCTAGCATTGCCTCTCACCCAACCACTATGATTGGCAATAAAGTGATTTTTCTTACGCTTTGCCGTTCGACGTTTTGGCATCATTTTTAAATGCCGCAATATGTTCACAATACCTTTGATACCTGCACGAATTGAAAACTCGTCAAAACGCAAAGCTTCGCCCGCTTCATACAGCAATACTTTAGTATCATTAGCAACCGCAGCTTCCCGTAATGAACCGTCAATAATATTTGAATGCAAAATCACCGGAACACCAAATATTTTAGCCAATTCAAGCGTTTCTTCATCAGCAAGGTCAGCCCTGATCTGAGGTAGGTTAGAACGATGAATAGCCCCAGTATGCAAATCAATACCATAATCGCAGTGGCTAACAATTTCTTTTAGGAAAATGTTGGCCACTCGACCAGCTAATGAACCTTTTGCAGAGCCAGGAAAACAACGATTTAAATCTCGTCTATCAGGCATATAACGACTTTGGTTTACCATGCCATATACATTTACCATTGGAACAGCGATAAAAGTACCGGCACTAATTTTAAAGCCCTTTAGATTAATCAAACGGCGAATAATCTCTACGCCATTTAATTCGTCACCATGTACCGCAGCACTAACAAAAATTGTTGGGCCCGGCTTTTTCCCCCGCACAATATAGACAGGCAGATGAACATCCATATCGGTATATAATTTTGCTACAGGTAAGGCAATATTCTTTATTTCACCTGGCAAAATAACATGATCGCCTATTTTTAGTTCATTCAACGCATCTCTCCTATAAAGATCGTTATGATATAAAAGTACTTAGCCTTTTCCACGCATTCTATTGCTGGTGGTTTTAGCACTTTTTTCAATAAACTCAATTACTTTAGCTGCAACATCTAAGCCCGTCGCCGTTTCTATGCCTTCTAATCCTGGCGATGAATTTACTTCCATTACCATTGGACCATTATGAGAACGTAACAGGTCTACGCCACAAAAATTTAGCCCCATCACTTTGGCTGCATTTAAGGCGGTTAAGCGCTCTTCTTTACTCAACTTGATCACCTCTGCCGAGCCTCCGCGGTGTAAGTTCGATCGAAATTCACCTTCTAAACCTTGACGCTTCATGGCTGCCACAACACGACCACCCACAACTAAACATCGAATATCAGCACCACCAGCTTCTTTGACAAACTCTTGCACTAAAATATTGGCTTTTAAACCCATAAACGCTTCAATAATACTTTCAGCCGCTTTTGCAGTATCAGCCAGCACTACTCCGATCCCTTGCGTACCTTCAAGTAATTTAATGACGAGAGGTGCGCCACCTACATTTTTAATCAAATCTTTGATGTTATCGGCCTTACTGGCAAAGCCTGTTCGTGGTAAGCCAATGCCTTTACGCGACAATAACTGTAAAGAGCGTAATTTGTCACGAGAACGACTAATTGCCACCGATTCATTCACATTGAAGGTGCCCATCATTTCAAATTGCCTAGCAACAGCAGTACCATAAAAAGTTACTGATGCACCTATGCGTGGAATTATCGCATCATATTTTGGTAACTCTTCACCATGGTATCGCACCGTTGGCCGACTACTGGTGATATCCATATAACAATGTAAGGTATCAACGATATCGACTTCGTGTCCTCGTGCTACACACGCCTCTTTTAAACGACGGGTTGAATATAAATTTTGATTTCTCGATAAGATAGCTATTTTCATTTTTTTCACTCTCAATCTATTTGGTGGCAAGATAATTGAAAAAACATGATTATTAAAACGAAATAAAATAAACTGTTTAATAAATAATTCTTATTAAAGCATAGTATGAAACTCGCACTTTTAAGTACTTTTTTAGAAGTTAGTCAAACCTTGCATTTTCGCGTGGCTGCTGAAAACTTATTCATCACTCAAGCAGCGGTGAGTACCCGCATAAAACAGCTTGAACAAGAGCTAGGTGTATTACTTTTTGATCGAACTCATAAACGCCTAACGCTTACAGCAGAAGGCCACCGTTTGATAAAACATGCTAATGACATGATCATTATGTGGCAAAAGCTAAAACAAGATGTTGGCGTTGCACAAGCAAATTCAGCACAATTATTTGTTGGTTCAATGATGTCTATCTGGGATATTGTATTGCAAGACTGGTTACAAAAAATTCATCGGAATTTAGATGATGTGCATTTGATCACACATACCTTCTCGCCGATGGAATTAAGAAAACAAGTGATCAGCCGACTTGTTGATATAGCGTTCTTGTTTGAACCACCCTATGTTGAAGATTTAGTCACTGATAAAGTGAGTAGTGTGCCATTACAATTAGTATCTACTGACAACAATGCCCAGTTAGACACGTTAAATAATATGGTAATGGTCGATTATGGCGAATCAGTAAACGCGCAATTTTTACGTGAATTAGGCGATATGGCCGTTATTAGACACAATATGAGTCAGCCGAGAATCGCTTTGAACTTCATTTTAGAAGCAGGAGGATGTGCATACCTACCCAAACAAATGTGTTTCGAACATTTACGTAAAAACAAATTATTTCTTGTTCCTCAATCACCTGAATATAGTCGCGATATTTACGCAATTTATTTGGCGAAAAGTCATAAAGAATCGCTCATTCAAGATGCATTACAGCTTTTTCCTTACATGCGTACCTAACAACTAGATCACATGATTAATTAGTTTAATAATTATATATTCAGTGTTTGATAAAATATTTTTATTAAACACTGTTTATCTGCCTATAGAGATATAAATTTTTTATTTATTTTCACGCTTTGCTGCGTACATTGCGGCATCTGCTTTTTCGAATACGGTTTGTGTATCCTCACCGTCGATCCCCATAACAGCACCACCAAAACTCATGGTAATATTAAGCTCTAGTAATTTCTCAGTTGGCGAAGCTAATGCATAAACACCACAAAGCTTTTGTTTTTTAGCTTCAATAAACAACGCGAGATCTTGGTGATTATTAATATGGGGGGCAAGAATAACAAATTCGTCACCGCCAATACGCGCAACAGTATCTGATACTCGGTTAAACATACGTAGTCTATCGGCTAATAACTGTAAAATGCGATCACCGACTAAATGACCAAATTCATCATTAATCGGTTTAAAGTTATCTAAATCAATAAAAATTAGTGCGAATTTACTTTGGTAACGAGTATATTCTTCATATTTCTTTTCAACCTGTGCTTCAAAAGCTTCTCGGTTATAAAGCTGTGTTAATTTATCTCGGATGGCTTGCTCTTCTAATGCGGCCTGAAATAAAAATCGTTCTCGAGCAAATAAGATGGTTCGGGTAATTAAAGCACTTGAAAGCTCATCTTTTTTTAGAAAATCTTGCGCACCTAATTGAATCGCTTTAATCGCTAGCCCTTCCTCACTACCTGTTAAAACAATAATAGGGGTTTTCTTAGCGAATGCCTTTATCTTAATTAACGTATCAAGCCCTTGGCTTTCAGGTAGGTTCAGATCAGTAATCAATACGTCAGGCTCTAACAAATTAATTGAATTTGCTAAAGATTCTATCGAACTGAAACATTGCACGTTAAAAATTTGATTCTCAGCATGGTTAAGCTTCTGTTTTATTAAATATTGATCTTCTAAACAGTCTTCTAATAATGCTACAACTATGCGATTCATTAGCTAGCCTTTTCCGAAAAGGCGTTTACTTCGAACCAATATTGCGTCACGTTGTTTAATAGTTTTTGAATACCCAACATTGAATTTGGTTTAAGTAAATAAGATTTAACGCCTAATTCATAGGCGAATTTCATGTCTTTATCACGTGAAGACGTTGTATAAATAATAACAACCATCTGATTAAACTCAGGATGGTTGCTAATTTTTTTCAGCGCTTCAAAGCCGCTTAATTTAGGCATATTTAAATCTAATAAGAACACAGTATTTAACACTGTGTTCTTTTGCACATAATCAATAAACTCTAAACCATTACGTAATACTGTTAGCTCAATATCTAGCGTCACTTGCTGACACGCAAGCTTGAAAAAATAAATATCATCATCGTCGTCTTCAATGAGCACCAATTTACGCATAAAAAGCTCCTTGTTTA
The DNA here is from genome assembly GCF_030546745.1 of Thalassotalea sp. 1_MG-2023. GTDB lineage: Bacteria > Pseudomonadota > Gammaproteobacteria > Enterobacterales > Alteromonadaceae > Thalassotalea_C. The sequence continues at coordinate 116,053 of NZ_JAUOPD010000002.1, read as the reverse complement.
GGTAGGTACAAGGTAAACGTTGTGCCTTGGCCTTGCTCACTTTCGCAGTATATTTGCCCTTCATGTACATTGATAATTTGCTGGCAAATTGCAAGACCAATTCCACTACCTTCATATTCGCTATTAGCATGCAGTTTTTTAAACGGTTCAAAAATTGACTTTAAGTAAGGTTCTTCAATACCTATACCGTTATCACGAATGGTAATAATCGTTTCATGATCACTTTCACGTAAGCGTATATCAATAATAGGATCTTGGTCGGTTTTCGCAAATTTTATCGCATTCCCAATGAGATTCTGTAGCACTTGAACAAATAACGTAGGATCTGCCATCATGTTAGCATTGTCAGGCGAAACATGAATCTCAGCGCTACTTTGCTCAATTAAGAATTGCAACCTATCACAGGCAACATTAACCACTTCTTGTAACTGACACTGTTTAATCGCTATTGCTGAGGTATTAATTCTCGATAGTTTTAGAATATCTTTAATCATTGTTTTCATTCGTTCAGCAGCATTAGTAAGGCGGGAAAATTCATATTCAGCCTCTTGGTCATTGGCAATAATAGGTGCTAACCGATTGCTTAATAAACTCGAAAACGCAGTGATCTTCCGTAAAGGTTCCTGTAAATCATGCGAGGCGACAAAAGCAAACCGTTCAAGATATTCATTTGACTCTTTTAGTTTCTGTAATAGCGTTGTTTGTTCTGTAATATCAACAAAAGTGCCTAACATAAGCTCAGGTTGTCCAGATTTATTCCGTTTTACAATGCAATCTACCGAGTAACACCAAACCCAATGTCCCTCTTTGTGTTTGAAGCGGTATGTTAATGGTGCCAACGTTTGCCCTTCATCAGTAATGACATTATTGATATGTGTTTCAACATGTGGAACATCATCAGGATGAAATAATTGCATAAAATCGGCTATCGCATTTATATCATCAATGTTATAACCGAGAATATCGGTGTAACGTTGATTTATTCTAACATTCACGTTGTGAGTGATATCAAACAAATACAATCCACAAACCGTTGAATTTATAATCGTTTCTAGGAAGACTTGATTTTCTTCTAACGCTATTTCACTTTGTTTTCGTGAAGTAATATCAATTGCAGTACCAACTATGGCGGTTACCTTATTATTCTGATCAAAGACTGGATATAGCGTTGCGTTGTACCAAGCACTAACATCATCAAATTTGATATGCTCAACATAATCAAAGGGTTTCTTGCTTTTTACGCAATGTTCGTATCGTTCTCGTATTTTATCTGCCACTGATTGTTTAAAAACGCTTTGCGCTAATTCGGTAAGTGTACGCCCTATGACTGCTGACGGATTAGTACGTGTCCACTGACATGCGGTGTCATTAAATTCTTCAAATTTAAAATCACACTCTGCGGTTATTGAAACCACCCAAACAGCATGGCTCGTTCCATTATAAATAGCATTTAAAAAACCCTCTTTTTCTTGGTATAACTTTTCTAACCGTTTAGTTGGATCAATATTTCGTAATGAACCTGACATCAAGAGCGGCTCACCGTTATTATCAAAGATGCTATTGCCGACACTGACGAACCAACTATACCGTTGGTATTTATCGCGACCTACGTATTCAACAATAAACTGTGTTTTATTGTTAAAGTGAGTTTCAATAGCGTTATTCACTTTATCTTTATAATCAGGGTGAATATGCGAGAGCCAATCATCAAAGCAAGGTGTTGAAACATCTTCTTTACCAATCAATTCCATTAATTTAGGCGAATATTCGACATGATTATTTTTTATATTCCACTCCCAAATGCCATCTTCGGTAGCAGATATTGCTCTTGATAGACGCTGGTGAGACTCAAGTAATTCATTTTTGACTTGCGTAAATTCTGTCAGGTTTTTAAGCGCTATAAGTGTGACAACTTGGCCTTCATATTCGGCTCTATCAAGCGATAATTCTACGGGAACATAATAACCTTTAACCGAGGTTATCCTGCTATTTATCACGAGTTTTTCCTGACCTAATTGCGCATCATCAGACAAATACTGTTGCATCTGCTCTGAGGTATTTTGTTCAAGCTTAACAATATCAAACAATGATAAAGTCGATAAATTGGGTTGAAGATAGTGGGCAAACTCATCTTTAAACGTTTGATTATAAAATACAATATTACTGTCTTTATCAAGCATTAAAGTACTTACAGGAATACTATCAAGAATAAATTTTACTAATTTCTGGTTTGCTAGCTCAGATTCTAAGGCATCAACGGTTGCCTGATTAACATTAAGTTGCTCTTTCACTTCATCAAATTGCGCTACCGTCGGCAGCGTAATAGCAGCTGGCATCAACTTATAGACATAAACCGCTGTAGCAACAGAAACAACCGCTGTCACCGCCTTACTAAGTCCATGATAACCATACACACCATGCCAGATAGTCCAAATACCAAAAATATGGGTGATACCACAACACAATATAAATAGACTGAATAACCAGAAAACGCCTTGAAAACCAATATCTTTCCGTTTTGCTGAAAAAATCATAATAGCAACTGGTAAAGAGAAATAAGCAAAAGCAATAAGAAAATCTGAAATAACATTTGTCCACAAAATATGAGGCTGCCACAAATAGCAATGTCCGTGTGGCATATAGTCCCCGCGAAAAAATGACGAGAGGGTATTTGTTTCCATCGATAAAATCCTAAATATCTGAGCAATAACAACTTAGCAGAAGGGAAATCTTGCTAAATTGAATGATAGGTAACTTAGGTATAGCACATATTCTCTTATGCGGGATTAGTCATTTTTAGTAAGAAGTACAATGACCTATAGGACTGTATCCCTTAAAGGGTTCAGAAGGAGAAACAGCAAAGCTATGCGTAGAAGTCATAGCTTTGCTTAATGTTGTAATACTTGTAATTAAAGCTTAGTTTTTAGCCACTGGCATTCACTAAGCCGGCTCTATTTATGTGCTAGCTTGATTGCTCACAAGCTTTTGCTGTTGGTAAGCTTAGCGCAAAAAAGTCTTTGGTTAATTTTTGTTCTATTTTTGTTGCCTCTTGCGTTGGGCAAAACAGCGCAAATGAAATACTCACTTTACCAATATCAGTCGTAGACATTTTCACACTAGGCTCTGGACCAGGAATAGATATCTCTAGTCGATTTTCTATCAACGTACTATATCGCTCAGCAACATCATTAAAACCAGCGCAATATTCCACTGCATTAGCCAACAACTTTTCTTGTATATCACTTGGTAAATGCGATGCATCATCACACACCAATGAAAAAGAGTGGTTCACATACCGCTTCATGTAATTTAGATTTTTTATTGGTTGCAACATTAACTGCGCATTTGGTAAAAAAACACTACGCCCAGTATAAGAATAGTTTGATACGTTTACCTCAAGCAAGGTTACTTTTGCCCAATCGGTTTCTGTCACCTCTCCCGTATAGTCGTTTATTTGGATCCAATCACCAATACGAAACGGTGGGCTACTCGATAAATAAATAAAACCAATAAAACATTGAATAATTTCTTTCGTCGCGATCACAATCGCAACAACAAACGCTGCAATGGAAAAAGCAAAACGTTGCAATTCTGCTGCCCACAACATCATTAAAGCGATTAACACTAACAAGTTAATAATATTTTTTAAGTGATTAACTACGTAACGCTTATCTACGCCTTTGCGTTTATAACGACGTCGAATAATGCGACTAATCACCACTTTTATTGGGATAACAATTAAAATCAATGCCGCAGATAACAGCCATTTATTAGTTAAAATAACATCCATTAATAAGCCTTAAAGTGGATATCTAATGTTTTTGCGCACACGGTTTAATGCCTACGCGACGAAAAGTAAAAATGTATGAGTATAAATTTTAAACATCAATCACTGACAATTAAAATCATTTAGCATCAGCAGTTTCGCGTATAACGGCTAACTAATTTGCCAAGCTTGGCGATAGCTAATTCAATGTCTTCGTGCCATTTCACACCAAAGCTAATTCGCATATAATGTTTATACTTACCCGAAGGTGAAAATATTTGCCCTGGCGCAAAACTGACCCCTTGTTCAATCGCTTGTTGAAATACCTCACTTGTGTCAACAATGGAACGACACCTCACCCACAGAACGCTTCCACCTTGGGGGTTAGAAATACGCGTTGCTTCTGGAAAATGTTTTGCGATTAAGTCAATCATGCGTTCCCTATTGTATCTCAGTATTTTTCGCAGAACGTTCAAATGACGATCGTAATCGCCACTGAGTAAATAATCAGTTAAGGTCCATTGTTGTAACATTGACGTTGAACACGACTGTGCACGTTTTATACGCTTTGCCGCTTCTTCAAATTTACCTGGGATCAACCAACCAACACGGTATCCTGGTGCAGCAGTTTTAGAAAAAGACGAGCAAGTCATCACTAAACCTTTATCTGAAAAAAGCTGTGCTGGCACAGGGCGCTTTTCATTAAGGTATAGATCACTGTAAACATCATCTTCAATTAAAGGAATGTTTTTTGACTCAAGCATTTTGACTAACTGCTGACGCTTTTTCTCCGGCATAAAAGAACCCAGTGGATTGTTAATCGCTGTTGAAAATAAACACGCTTTAACCGGATGTTGATCCAATAGTTTTTCAAGCTCATCAATACACACGCCATCTTCAGTACAGGTGTATACTTCAAGCGCTTTCATTTCTAAACTTTCAATAAGTTCTATCAGACCAAAATAGCACGGTGATTCTACGGCAATGATGTCGCCTTTTTTTGCGACACATTGTAAGGCAATCGATAGCGCTTCTTGTGCGCCATTGGTCACTACCATATCGTGATGATTCACACTAACCCCATGCTCTTGGTATCGTAACGCCAATGACAACCGTAATTTTTCATCACCATTAACCGGACCATAACTTACGGCTTTTTCTGCTGTTCTACTTAACACCGAACGCATCAGCCGTGCTAACGCTTTATCAGGTGGATGAGCATTAACCGGATTAGAGATCCCTAAAGCTACGGTATCCGGTACATGCATTGCATCATAAACTTGCTCGATGATGCTTCGACATGATACTTCAACAGGTTGGCATTGTGCCCATTTGGCTCGCATTGGCAGTAGAGTTCTGGCATTTTTTGCATTCAAATAATAACCCGATTGCGGACGCGCAGAAACAGCACCTTGACGTTCAAGTTCAACATACGCTTGTTTAACAGTAGGTACACTGATGCCAAATTGTTGGCTGAGCTTGCGTAAACTTGGTAATTTATCGCCAGGTCGAATTGCGCCACTATCACTTTGGCTTTCAATAAAATCGATAACTTGTTGATAAAGAAACTCAGGAGCAGAACGATTCACTAATCTCAACTGTATAGGTTCCATTTTTAATTTTTTGTATATGTTATTTAAACAAAGAGTACGTAAACTGTCTAGTTAAATTAGTTTGATAACAACAACACATGAACAACTATTTTCTATATGGCATCACAGTATTAATCTGGGGCTCAACATGGTTTGCTATTCACCTTCAATTAGGTGTAGTTGCCCCTGAAGCCTCAGTTGTATATCGCTATGCACTCGCTTCTGCCATGATCTTTCTTTACTGTTTATTGAAAAAACAACGTTTGCGGTTTTCTTTACGCCAACATTACCAACTTGCCTTGTTTGGCATTTGTTTATTTAGCGTTAATTATTATTTTTTGTATCACGCACAAACGCAGATAAATTCGGCATTAAGTTGCATTGCATTTTCTACACTCATGATCATGAATATCGTCAACGCAAAATTATTTTTTGGTACCCGAATAGACACCTCAGTGTACTTAGGAGGCCTGTTAGGACTTACAGGCATTGTTATCTTATTTTGGCCGCAAGCCAGCGAACTTTCGCTATCGAATACGACAGTGTGGGGGTTCTTGCTGTGCTTAATTGGTACGTTATCTGCCTCATTTGGCAATATGCTTTCAATCAAAAATCAAACTGATGGTTTTGCCATCATGCCTGCTAATGCATGGGCAATGGGTTACGGCGCTATCTTTATGGCAATTGTATTACTGATACAAGGAAAGTCATTTACCTTTGATTGGTCATTTAATTATGTTGCATCACTACTCTATTTATCGCTGTTTGGCTCAGTGATCGCATTCGGTTGTTATCTGAGCTTACTTACAAAAATGGGCGCGCATAAAGCTTCTTATGCAAATATTTTATTTCCTGCGGTGGCCGTTGTTATTTCAACATTCTTTGAAGGGTTTACCTGGGACAATTACACCATTATCGGTTTTATTGCCATCATGCTAGGTAATTTAGTATTGATTGTAAAACCAAAGTTTGCGGTCAAAAAATCACCTGCATTTTTATAACCTCGTATGCTTATCGAAGCGATAATCTTGCAGTTTACGTAACCATTAAAAATTTTGTGCAATACGCACAGCGGCTTAAATAACTTCCTTCCGTTTAAGCCGCTTTTTCTTTTACCTGTTAACTTCCAATAGGCGAACCAGGCGGTAGCTTAATGGTACGGTTTTCTTTAACCGTTAACTTATTTGATAAATACAATGGGATCTGCGTTGATAACAAACGATATTGTGCAGACAAAGCATGGTCAGTCGTGTTATCAATTTGTGCTGACAACCACTGTTCAACCGACTTTAACGTAACAAAGATTTGCGATTTAACTTCTGTCACTACTGATTCTTGTTGCCAAAGCTGTGCCAACTTATCAATCACCAGACGGTTTACCCGTTGTTGCACTAACATGTCATGACCTTTGCCAACGGGCTGCTTTATCGTTTTATTGACTAATTGGGACAATAAATTAGCGACTGAAGGCACGCTATCATCTAAGGCAGATTGTTGCGCCAAACGACTTAAACGCGCGTTATTTAATAATAGATCTATCGTATGTTTTGCGCTTGCTTGTGCTGCTGAAATTGCATCAAACGCTAGTCCTGTTTGGCTGGCAAAACTTTCTCTATCTCGATTATAGCCATATGCTTTTGGCGGTATAAGTTCAACAATATGTTTAGGCAACGTTAATATGTTCGGAGATAACGTCGTTAATAACTGGCTTATCGCCGCTTGCTGCTTTTGGCCATCAACGATACCTAGCGTATTAACAAAAGGTTGTTCACGCACCTGATATGTGTAATGAAAACCTGCGACTATTTTTGCCGCTGCTTCTACTTGGTAACGGTGAAAATTATAGATTGGTACTAATGCTTGTTCTAGCTCAGATAGGGGAGTGCCTAACGGGATAGTGTTTATCCCAAGATTTTTTAACGCTACTGCTCTTATGTCTAACACGCGTTGTAATTCTGCAACGGGGTCTTGACCATTATCCCATAAATGAGCTGTTGAATGCCCACCGGATTGAGGACGAGCGTCAGCGTCTGACATAAATTGCAGCCCTTTCTCTTGTGCTGTTTTTATCACGCTTGCCAAATATTGCTGCTCTTTTTTAGGCTCAACATCTTGATACCCATAGGCTACAGCATGTTTATCCCACGTACCCAAATTAACATCATAGGCATTAGAAAGGTCTATTTTACCTTGATTTAAACGAACATTAGGGTGCGGGTAGTCCATCACAGATGTTCTATTATTGCTGCTTGCAGAAAAATTATGAGCAATGCCTAAGGTATGTCCTACTTCATGTGCAGATAATTGGCGAATTCTCGCTAACGCCATTTCTTTCATTTCGGTGGTATCTGTATTTGCATCACTAAACGGTGAGGTTAGTCCTAAAGCAATCAAATAGTCTTGACGCACTCTTAATGAGCCTAACGTAACATGACCTTTAATGATTTCTCCAGTACGGGGATCTACCACTGAAGAGCCATAAGACCATCCTCTTGTTGCTCGATGAACCCACTGAATAACGTTATAACGTACATCCATTGGGTCGGCATCTGGTGGTAACATTTTCACTTGAAAGGCATTTTTATAGCCAATAGCTTCAAAGGCTTGATCCCACCACATTGCGCCATCAATTAATGCACTTTTTATCGGCTCTGGTACACCAGGATCTAAATAATAAACAATAGGCTCGACCGCTTCACTTAGCTTGGCTGATGGCTGTTTTTTCGCTAATCGATGACGGTTAATAACGCGTTTTACTAAAGGCTCTTCGATCGCAGAGGCATAATCTGCAAATTTATGCGCCCAGAAACCACTGAACGGATGAAATTTTCGCATGGTATATTGATCATCGGGCAGGGCAATTAATGAATGATGAAAATTGACCGTTAGCGCATTATTGTCTGGTGTAACCGACTTTAAATATTGGCCAGCACCAGTACCTTTAAAAGTAACCGTGGCTTCTAATTCAGTGTTTTTTTCAAACGCTTTACTTCTTGGTGCATAAAAGGCGCTTCGAGAATTATCAATAGAAAAGTTACCTTGTTTACGTGCCTTTAACGTTGCAGATAATTTATGAATATCAGATAAAAGAAACGGCGTGTAATCAATAAGGTAACGTTGTTTCCCTTCAGCAACAACGTTAAATCCCCAAATAACCGCACTTGCAAACGCTTGTTCAACCGCTTTTTTTTCTAGTTCATTATCACTATCTGCACGGTAATAGGTATTACGCTGTCGTAATAGAGCTTTATCACCCACTCGTTCAAAGGCAACTAATCGAGTTTGGCCTAACTGCCCTCGATCAAGGCCAATATCATTAGAACCAACACCGTGCGGCATTGCACTTTGGAATAAAAACGATTGCTGTTGTGCAACCTCTAAAAATACCTTTCCTGATGCATCATCATAATAAAAGGTAAAAAAACCTTGGTGCTTTTGCTTGTCTTCAACAAAAGATGTTAACTCATCAGCAGCAACCGCAGTAAAAACAAAACAATACAGTAGAATAAATACAATGTTTAATGGCTTCATTTTTTTCTCTTCTATCAACAGCATTGTCATACTTAAATAGATAATACACCTACAAAGCGACGCCGTTTTATTGTTATAATCAAGTGAGAATAGGCGAAATTAACGCCTACGCTAAAAGCGACTTAAATGACACGAAACAAATTCATCAAGCGCTTAAAAATAAATAAAAAGTACATTTTATACAATTTAACCACCCATACTGTAAAAAATTAGGTATTACAATGCAACGACTTGCCCCTGCTTTACGTGAAGATAATGTGCCATTAGACCTTATTTCCCTAATAAAAACCATTTTAGCCGCCACAAAGGAAATTTCATTTCGTGTCAGCCAAGCTCACCTTGGTGGGTTAATGGGTTCAACGTTAGATGAAAATATTCAAGGTGAAGTACAAAAAAAACTCGACGTAGTTGCCAATGAATTAATTAAGGATATTTTGCTTGAGTCAGGCTTTGTTCGCGCAATTTCTTCTGAAGAAGAGGAGCATTCTGTCGTAGGTGATGAAAACGGCAAATTTATTGTGTCGTTTGACCCATTAGACGGTAGCTCAAATATTGATATTAATTCGCTAATCGGTACCATCTTTTCAATACACGAAGCTCGAGATGATGTACCAGCAGGAGACGCTGCACAATTCCAACAAGCAGGCACTAAACAGGTATGTGCAGGTTATGTATTGTACGGCCCTTCCACCATGTTAGTCATGACAACAGGTAAAGGAACGCATTTTTATGTATTAGATCGTACTCATGGCGGCTTTTTATTAGTTGAACGCAATGTGCAAGTACCTAAAACCACGCAGGAATTTGCAGTAAACATGTCGAACCAACGTTTTTGGCAACCGCCAATGCAACGCTATATTCAAGACTTATTAGCGGGTGACACTGGCCCTAGAGGGAAAAACTTCAATATGCGCTGGATTGCTGCCATGGTGGGTGATATTCATCGCGTTTTAACGCGAGGTGGCATTTTTACTTACCCTGCAGACAATAAAGATCCTAAAAAGCCTTTTAAATTAAGATTAATGTATGAAGCTAACCCTATGAGCTTCCTTATTGAACAAGCCGGCGGATTAGCAGTGACCTCTCAAGAGCGTATTATGGATATTGAACCTGACGATATTCACCAACGTGTTGAAGTGATTATGGGCTCAGAAGAAGAAGTGAACACCTGCTTAAGTTACTATCAATAACACTCATTTTGCACCATTGTTAATTGCCGCTCCGTAAATGTTTACGGCGGCAATTAGCTAATAATACCTTTAACATCTCGTTGCATTTGCGATCAGAAAATATGTACGTTTTGTTAATATTATGTGTCAGATATTTTTACAATATTGATTTTTAACCGTCACACCAAACCTTTAATTGACTAATAAATAGACAAAAAATAACCTTGGTATAAATTATGCTCACTCAAGCTGAGTTTAATATTAATTAAGGTATAAGGACATGTTTAAAAAATTATTAACATCAGCACTTTTTGCCGCCACGGCATTTAGTACGCAAGCAAATACTATTGTAGATCTAGAATTACAACTTCTCGCCGATGTATCAGGTAGTGTTGATTCAGGTGAATATGCATTACAACTTCAAGGCTATGAACAAGCGTTTCGCTCTGCCAGTGTGCACGCGGCAATAGAAGCCGGCACTGAAGGTAAGATCGCTGTACAATACCTTGAGTGGTCAGGATCAAGTCAGCAAAGCGTGCAAGTTGATTGGACACTGATTGATACCGCAGCAGATGCCATCGCTTTTGCCGACCAATTAGCATTATTATCTCGAGCATTTGGCGGCTCTACCGCTATCGGCTCAGCAATTACCTTTGGCGCAACATTATTTGATACAAACGATTTTGATGCCGCCCGTCAAGTAATGGATGTATCGGGTGATGGCACAAATAATGATGGTGTCAGTGTTACAACGGCACGAGATGATGCATTGGCTGGTGGTATTGATACCATTAACGGTATTACTATTGGTAGCGCAAGTGTTGGCACATACTATCAAGGCAGTGTAATCGGTGGTTTTAACGCCTTTCATCTACACGCCGCTACATTTGCTGATTTTCAAGCGGGTATTGAGCGTAAGTTAATCAGAGAAATTTCTGCAACCGTTTCAGAGCCAGGTACAATTGCGATGATTGGTTTAGCTTTATTTGGATTAGCACGTATTCGTAGAAGTTAATCATTCAATAAAAGCAGATATAACAAGATTAAAGTCGCTTATAGCTTAAGCGGCTTTTTTTTGTTTCCATTATTTTGCTAAAATACCCATAACGTTTTAATCGCTCACTACGACAGAGAAATATTTATGCCCAATTATGTTGTCGGTCACAAGATCCCTGACTCAGATTCTATTTGTTCAGCAATTGCTTTATCTTATTTAAAAACCGAACTTGGTGAACATACTGTACCCGCCCGTTTAGGTGAATTATCGCCTGAAACACTATTCATCTTAGATAAATTTGGTTTTGAACAGCCCGAGCTTAAACTAAGTTATGCTGGGGAAAGCTTATATATTGTTGATCATTCAGAACGCACACAAGGCCCTGATGACATTGATGAAGCCACTATTTTAGGTATTATTGATCACCATAAACTTGGCGATATTACCACATCTACGCCATTGGAATGCTGGATACGTCCAGTTGGCTGTACTAACACCATAATCAAAATGATGTATGATTTTCACGACATCGCTATTCCAAAAGATATCGCTGGCGCTATGATGTGTGCAATCTTATCTGATACGGTTATTTTCAAATCACCAACATGCACCACTGCTGATATTAAATGTGTTGAAGCTTTGGCTGAAATTGCAGGTATTGACGACCCACAAGCACTTGGCATGGAAATGTTTAAAGTAAAATCAGCGGTTGAAGACACCCCCATACGCGACCTTGTTTTACGCGACTTTAAAGACTTTGACATGAACGGCCACTTAGTTGGTATTGGACAGTTAGAAGTTATCGACTTAGCTATTTTTGACAATATTAAAGCTGAACTTGAAGCTGATATAGCAGCACTTAAAGCCGAAGGTAACCGTCATAGTGTATTGTTATTATTAACCGACATTATGAAAGAAGGTTCAGAAGTACTTGTCGTCAGTGACGATGCTGAGTTAACTAATAAGGCATATGGAAAAGCATCAACTAACGGTAGAGTATGGTTAGATGGTGTTTTATCGCGTAAGAAACAAGTGGTGCCGCCACTACAAGAATCTTTTTCTTAAGCGTATAGTTAACATTATTTTTTTAGAAACTCAGCAAATGCTGAGTTTTTTGTTTCAAGGCAACGATAATGAACATTGACAATACCGAACGGTTATCTTTTCGTTTAATGGATAAAAACGATAAACAGTTATTATGGCAGCTCGATCAAGATCCTGAAGTTATGAAATTTATAACTGGCGGGCAAGTATCGTCAATGGAAAAAATTGAACACGTTTTTATACCAAGAATGGAAGCTTACCGTAATAAAGAAAAAGGCTGGGGATTATGGCAAGTCAACCTATTAGCAGATAACTCTTACCTAGGCTGGATTTTAATTCGACCGATGCATTTTTTTTCAGATAACCCTGAATTTGATAACCTAGAAATTGGTTGGCGCTTCTTTCAACACACTTGGGGTAAGGGCTACGCAACAGAAGCTGCACAGCAGATAATGCAAGCATTAAAAAGCAACAACACCTTTAGCGCTATTGCTGACGAAAACAACCATGCATCTATTAGTGTGATGAAAAAGTTAGGTATGGATTACGTAAAAACATATCACCATAAAGATCAATTAATTGATTGCCAAGTCGACTACTACCAAATTAAAAAATAACGTTAATTGATTGTAATAAAATTCTTTTCGTAGCGACTAAGTGACGACATAACTATGAACAAGGATTTTTATGCAGTTGCTCGTCAACCAAGTCTTGAAGCAGTACGCTACTGTAAAAGCAGTAAATCACTTAAGTTTTAACGTTAATCACGGAGAAATATTCGCGTTATTAGGCCCTAATGGCGCAGGTAAATCTTCTTTAGTCAAAATGCTCACCGGGTTTACAAAACCAGATGCAGGCAAAATTAGTGTAACAATAGACGATGTGGAGTATGACGCCATACCCAATTGGGCATTAGGTTATTTACCAGAAGATCGCGGTTTATATCCGGAGAAGTCCGTTATCGATAACATTTGCTACTTCGCACAATTAAATGGCATGACAAAAAGCGAGGCAAAGGAGCAGGCAGCTTTTTGGTTAGAAAAGTTTGACTTAAGTGAGCGTAAAAGCGATCAACTTAAATCATTATCAAAAGGGAATCAGCAAAAAGTACAGCTGATCTCCGCTGTTATTCATCGACCTCAATGGATCATACTCGATGAGCCCTTTTCAGGTTTAGATCCGGTCAACCAAGAAAAAGTAGTTACCTTTTTACATGAATTGAAAAAGCTTGGTATGACAGTACTACTTAGTGCCCACCAAATGGCCATGGTTGAAAAAATTGCTGACCGTATATTACTGATGAACAAAGGGGAAGCCGTTTTCTATGGCACCTTAGGAGAAATTACACAGCAATTAGGCAGTAATAATCTCGTTGTCGCGAGTTATGTACATGCAATTGATCAAGAAAAAATTACTGAGCTTTTTCCTAATGACGATGTTGTACAAATAAACAATACGAAATTACAAGTTGTCTGTGCAGAAAAGGATCAATTAAACCAAGTGACCGATAAACTCACAAAACTTGGTGCGCTATCGTCTATTCAATGCCAACAAAGAGATCTACATCAAATTTATATCGATGCAATTGAACAACATGGAGAAACTTCACATGAAGCCTAACAAATCAAAACAAGTATGGCTCGTTACCTGTTGGGAGTTCATGCATTTCTTCAAATGGAAACAGGAACTTATTTCAAAGCTGATCATGATTGCCATTGCTGCAATGGTGTACTTTTGGCAGGTAGTCAAAAATGATGACGTTACGATCTATCAAATAGCCTTAACAAGTCAAAGCGTTGTCTTACAAAGTTCCGGACAATTTAAATTTGAATATGTTGATAGTACAGCACTTTCAGCCTACGAATTGTTGCAACAAGAAGACAGTAAATATGACGCTGTTATCGCAATTGGCCCTAAAATACCAAGTGAACAGCAGCAGCTCATTCTAACGGTAAATGATAAGCAAAGTTGGCATAGTAACTTGAATACGGAAATATTGAATCAATACCGTCAAACTATTGCTCAACAGTTAAACTTGCAGCCTAATCAGTTAGCACTGCTACAAACACCTGTTTCTATTTCGCAAGAGTACGCTGATCAAGCAATTAAATCTGATGATGAGGTTAGCGATACTATTGCAATCGTGATGATTGTTCTCATGGCTGTCGGAATTTTTACCTCTTTCGGACAACTCTTTGCAAGTATTACCGGTGAAAAACAACAACGAGTAACAGAGCAGTTATATTCATGTATTAGCGCGCAGAGTTGGATAGATGGTAAGATTCTAGGCCAATTACTCCACGCGATTAAAGCGATGATCACCGCTGGTATTACCGGTTTGCTTGGTTATGCTTTTATGGCAGTAGTGATAAACGAACAAAGCCTTGATCTTGCGATGATTGATTGGTCGTTTATACCGTGGTTGTTTATCTTCTCACTTTTGGGGATCTACATCAGTACTGCATTTATCGCGGCTGTTGCTGCTGCTATTGATGATCCGAACCATAGTGCCAAAACCAGCATGATGTTACTGCCACTGGTACCTGTCGCTTTAGTCTTTATGACCATGGATGATGCGTCTGGTTGGGCGATGAGTATGTTAAGCTTCTTACCACTGACGTCATTTGTGGCTATGCCAGTAAAAATGTCGCTAATCGATGTACCGCTATGGCATACACTTTTATCGTTAGTATTAGGTATTGCTTTAGCCGCGTGGTTAAGATCAGGTGCAGCAAGAATGTTTAAAATGGGTATGACTATGTACGGCAAGGAGCCAAGCGTAGGTATGATGTTTAAATGGATGATTAAAGAGCCTAAATAACCTTATCATATTGAGCCTATCCAAAGAGTGATAGGCTCAATACATATATAACGTTTTATTTAGTTAATTTTTTACGAGTCACTAAACCTAATAACGTTAAACTTAACAAAGCTATAGTACCTGGCTCTGGTACTGTCACTGGTGTTGTGTCATGACCAATACCGCCAACATTTTCTAGGTTCTCACCTGAAATATCAAAGGCATAAAAAGATGTTCTTGTATTGTTACCATAATCGACAAAATTTGAAGTACCTGATAAAGACCATTCACCTGTTACCAAATCACCTGAAAGGTAATCGCTGTCAAATTGCGTTAATACTGCAAAGTATGAGCCTATATTTAACGTTCTTGAAATATAGGCGTCATAGCTAAGACCACTTGATGCTGATACAGTACTAGAATCGTCGTCATCAGATTCAAGAAGATTGCCAAGGCTATCAAAAATGAACAATTGGCTATCAAAACCACCATCAGCAATAGTAGTCCCTTCTGCATTTACGCCGCCAGCATAACCCCAGCTCGTTAACTCAACTAACGAATTGTCAGTAGCAACGTCAAAGCTTATATAAAAACGACTTTCGTCGTTATCAAAGTTACCTGTGAACGATTCTGTAATAAGCGTTGCATTTGCTGCTAAGCTCATCATTAGCGCTGCGGCTGTCGCGATAAATTTTTTCATTCTATTACATTCCTGTCTTAAATAATTACTTCTGAGCAGCACTAAGCAAAGATCGAACCAACAAAATAAAATAACTATTTTTCAGACAGTTAAACAAGATGAGTTTTTTATTGTTACTTTATTTTGTTCAGAGTGTAAACAAACCTGACACTGAATTTACTAATAAAAACCGTAACTTATGGTTAAATATCAAACAGAAAGTATGTGGTAATAGGTGCCTCCATGGCATGCTAAAACTGATCGTGTATCTATAGCAAAATAGAAAATGCTTGATCATCTTAACCCAGCAATAAAAAAGGCTAGCGAAAGCACTAATTCCCATATCAGTGCTTCACATTTATATCCTAGAGGTATTACACCCGTTCAAACACCGTTGCTATACCTTGACCTAAGCCGATACACATCGTTGCTAAACCGATATTTGCATCTTTACCTTCCATCAAGTTAATTAAGGTAGTTGATATTCTTGAACCAGAACAACCTAGTGGGTGACCTAAAGCAATTGCACCACCATTTAGGTTGATCATGTCATCCATTTTATCTTCAATGCCTAAAGCTCTGACACATGATAGTGCTTGTGCGGCAAATGCTTCGTTAAATTCTGCAAGCTCAATATCTTCAATAGTAAGACCTGCGCGTTTTAACGCTTTTTTCGTAGCAGGAACAGGACCAAAACCCATAGTAGATGGATCACAACCCGCAACACCCATACCTCGAATTTTAACTCGTGGTGTTAAGCCCATTGCTGCTGCTTTTTCCGCCGACATCACTAACATAGCTGACGCACCATCGGATAATGCTGATGAAGTACCAGCAGTTACCGTACCATTAGCTGGATCAAATACCGGTCGTAATCCTGACAATGTTTCAATCGTTGTCTCTGGACGAATAACTTCATCGTGCTCAATCAAGGTAAGCGCGCCTGTTATACCGTCATGACCTTGCGTGGCAACAATTTCATTTGCCCAGCGACCTTCAATCGTTGCTTCATGTGCTTTTTGATGTGAACGTGCGCCAAAGGCGTCTTGTTGTTCACGTGTCACACCATGTTGTCTGCCAAGTAACTCGGCTGTTAGCCCCATATTACCGGCGGCACGTGAAATGTATTTACTTAAGGCAGGGTCAAAATCAACATCATACATCATTGGCACATGACCCATATGCTCAACACCACCTATAATGTATACATCGCCCTGATCTGCCATAATATTCGTTGCAGCATCATGTAATGCTTGCATTGAAGAGCCACATAAACGATTTACTGTAACAGCGCCAACATGTTTAGGAATATCTGTTAACAATTGTGCGTTTCTGGCAATATTAAAACCTTGCTCTTTGGTTTGTTTAACATTACCCCAGATAATATCTTCAATCGAATTAGGATCTAAATTTGGATTTCTTACTAATAGCTGTTGCATTAAATGTGCAGAAAGTGTTTCAGCACGTGTATTTCGGAAAACACCAGCCTTTGAACGCCCCATTGGCGTACGGATACAATCAACGATTACGACTTCTTTCATGTTCTTCTCCTAGGCAGTTTTAACGTCAGTGGAAAAATATGATTTACCTTCAGCGGCCATATTGCGTAGGCCGTCTGTTACTTGGTAAATCTCACCTAAATGCGCATATTTATCTGCCATTGCGATAAAATTAGTTAAGCCCAGTGTTTCTAAATACCTAATTGGACCACCTCTAAATGGCGGGAAGCCTAGGCCATAAATTAAGCCCATATCTGCTTCAGCGGCAGAACCAACAACGCCTTCTTCTAAACAGCGCACCACTTCATTTACCATTGGCACCATTAGACGAGCAATTATCTCTTCACTGGTAAAGTCTTTCTTTTCAACGGCAAATAACTGATATGCATTTTCAGAAGCAACTTTCGTTGGTTTCCCACGCTTATCTTTACCATAATCATAGAAACCATGACCATTTTTCTGACCATAACAATTTGCTTGATATAGTTTGCTCACTGGGTCATTTTCAATTTTTGCCATGCGTGTTGGGAAGCCTTCAGACATAACACCAGTACAATGATCAGCTGTATCAATGCCTACCACATCTAGTAGATATGCTGGGCCCATTGGCCAACCAAATTGTTTCTCCATCACTTTATCAACGGCGGTAAAATCAGCACCTTCAAGCACAAGTTGACTAAAACCGGCAAAGTATGGGAAAAGTACACGGTTAATATAAAACCCAGGGCAGTCATTAACGACAATAGGAGATTTCCCCATTTTCGCGGCATACGCAACTACTGCTGCAACGGTTTCATCTGAGGTATCTTTACCGCGTATCACTTCAACAAGCGGCATTTTATGTACAGGATTGAAAAAGTGCATGCCACAAAATTTATCTTTTCGTTTAACACTTTGCGCAAGTAAATCGATAGAAATTGTTGAAGTATTTGAAGTTAAAATAGCATCTTCAGCAACTGCTGCTTCCACTTCAGCAAGCACCATACCTTTTACTTTAGGGTTTTCAACAACCGCTTCAACAACGATATCGACATCTTTGACCCCTTCGTAGCTTAAGGTCGGTGTAATGTTATTAAGCACATCTGCAAGTTTTTTGGCATTAATACGACCTCGATCGGCTAGCTTGGTTAATATGCCGGCAGCCGTGCTTAAACCTAAATCAAGCGCTTCATTATTAATATCTTTCATCACAATTGGCGTACCTTTATACGCCGATTGGTAAGCAATACCGCCACCCATAATACCGGCTCCAAGTACAGCGGCACGATCTACTTGTTTAGTCGCTAGTTTACTTGCTTTTTTCGCTTTACCTTTGACCACTTGATCTGCAAGAAATAACCCTATTTGGGCCGTTGCAGCTTCTGTTTTAGCAAGTGTGGCAAAGCCTTCATTCTCTAGCGCCATCGCACCACTACGATCAAGATCAGCTGCAGCTTCAATGACATTAATCGTCGCCATTGGTGCAGGGTAGTGTTTACCAGCTTTAGCCGCAACCATGCCTTTACATGTATTGAACGTCATCACTTTCTCTGTTGCTGATAATGTCAGCGGAGATAACTTAGGTTGACGCTTTGCTCGCCAATCTAATTTTCCAGCAATTGCTTCATGCAAGGTACTAAGTGCAGCTATACGTAATTGTTCTGGTTCAACAACGGCATCTAAAACACCTGTAGCCAATGCTTGCGCAGGTTTAAATGCTTTACCTGTCGACATCCATTCAATCGCATTATCAGCACCAATTACCCGAGGTAAACGAACGGTACCGCCAAAACCAGGCATTAAACCTAATTTAACTTCAGGCAAACCGATTGATACCGTTGTATCTGCAATACGATAATCACAGGCCAATGACATTTCACAACCGCCACCTAAGGCAAAACCATTAAGGGCAACAACCGTTGGTATATCTAAATCTTCAAAAGCATCAAACACATCTGAACCATGTTTAATCCACGGGATAAGTTCATCTACCGGCTTTTTAAATGTTTCTAGAAACTCAGTAATATCAGCACCGACAATAAAGTTGGATTTTGCCGACGTTACTAATACCCCTTTGGCGTCTTTACATTGTTTTATCGCGTCAATCACTGCAATAAATTCTTTAAAGGTTTCCTGGTCAAACTTATTTACTGAACCTTCAGCGTCGAATTTAAATTCTACAACACCGGCGTCCAGTAGTTCGGCAGAAAGGCTTTTGCCTTGAAATAACATGCCTAGTCTCCTCACATATTGAAATAAAAAGGGCTAACGTTAAGGCGTGTTCTAATAAATATACGCCAAAGTTCAACCCGTGCTAAACGTGTGTATTCTAATAATAGTCGAATGAGTGTGCCTTGAAAGAAAATGAAAAGCAAATTTTTTAAACAAGCGTTTTAATTATGTGTTTTATTACCGCAATAACACGTCAAATGGTGCTTAGTGAGTGTTCGAGTAACATGGTTAATATAGCGGTGTTCTAGCAATTTTTAATCGAGGAAGGTCTGCAGGGTATCGCGCAGCACATTACATCAAAAGTGATGCGCGATATATTTTACTTTCGGCTTTAGAATGTTAACTATCAGTCACTTTGTAATGCTTCAATAGGATCAAGCTGCGAGGCTTTAATCGCCGGATAGACACCAAAGGTTAATCCAACTAACGCACAGATAGAAAAAGACAATATGATCGCTGTTAACGACCAAGAGACTGCCCAATCAGAATAAAGTGCTATTGCTTCAGAAAGTAAAATGCCAAACACGACACCAATCAAGCCACCTAAAATAGAAATAGTAAAGCTTTCTGCCATAAACTGCATTTGAATATCTTTTTGCGTTGCGCCAACAGCACGCAATAAACCAATTTCCTTCGTGCGCTCTAATACCGTTGCTAGCATTATGTTCATAATGCCAATGCCACCGACAAGCAAAGAAATACCAGCAACACATGACATAACAATATTAAAAATCTGTTGGGTTTGTTTCTGTTGTGCAAGCAATTGCGCGGGTACAGTCATTTCAAAATCGTCGACATCATTATGACGTCTTGTTAATAAATGTTCGATTGATGCCGCAGCAAGTGTAGGTTCAACATCTTCTACTAATTTAAACTTGATACTAGAGAGTTCGCTAGAAAGCTTTTTACGTTTAAATTTATAAATCGCAGTATTTAACGGGATAAATAATTGATCTTGTTCATTGCCTAATTTAACCCCTTGAAATTCTGATTTTTTTAACATTGGGTTATAAATAACGCCCACAACTTTAAACCATAAGTGGTTAATTTTAACATGTTGACCTAGGGCTTCAGATTGTGGAAAAAGTTGCTTTGCGGCATTATTGCCTAGCACAACCACTTGTTTGTATTCGATGTGATCTTGTTTCGTTAATAAACGACCTTGTGCAACCGTTAAACTAGATAAATCAAAATAGCTTGGACTTACTCCAACAGCCTCGGCTTTCGATTGTCCGTCAGCACTAAAAATCGTATACGTTTCAATCACTTTTTGCGCACTAAAAGCTTCAATAAAGGGTAATGATGCTAATGCGATTTCACCATCACGGATCGTTAACCCGGAAGAATGCTTTCGTTGCTCTTTAAGCTCTTGTTCTTCGAATGTTTTACTGTCGACAATGAGATTTCTAAGCCCCATAGTTTCGATCATTTTCATGGCTTCACGTTCAGCGCCTTCACCAATATTTAACATAGCGATCACCGCCCCAACACCGAATACCATACCAAGTAATGTCAGCAAGGTACGCAATTTATGCTGGGCAAGTTCGGCTAGAGTGTCATAAAACATCGCAACATATTTCATTAACTTTCTCCCCTTTCAACAAGCGAGATTTCTTGTCCTGAGGTCAAGCCTTGCTCAATCACGGCGTGGCTTAAACTTGTTTGTCCGAGTTGTACTGGTGCTTTTTTAAACTTTCCTTGTGTGTATAACCAAACAAATTGTTCATTGTTTTTTGAAAACACCGCTTGTAATGGCACTATCAACTTTTCTTCGGGAGGTTGAATGATTATCGTAGCAGTTACTTTTCTACCTGGCACAAACATCGAAGGTTGCTGCTTCTCTAGAGTGACAATCACTTCAAAGAATTTTTGCGGATCGCCTCGTTCTATCGAGCTAGGGTATGTTGAAATACTTTCAACGGTACCTTTGAAACTTTTACTCACGTCTGCGTTTAATAAAAAGTTAACAGGCGCTCCTTTAGTTAAATCAATCGCTTCTTTTTCAGCAACAAAAAGCTTAATTTTCATTTCTTGAATGTCGGGTAATTCTGCAATTTTTTGACCTGGCCAGTACATCTGTCCTGGTCGCGATTTTTCACCACGCCAATTACTTTGGTACACAATCATGCCGTCATGCGGTGCTTTAATTTCAAGTTTCGAAAGGCTATCTTTTAGCATATTCAAATTGGTTTGATGCTGGTTTTTTTTCATTTCTAGTAAACTCATTTCACCTGATGAACTTTCGCTAAAGTTGCCTTCCTTCCATTCAAGATATTCTTGTTTAGTGCCCAAGTATTGGCTGTCTTGCATTGATTCTAATATCTCAAGTTTTGATAAAATACGTTCATCGTCTATCGCGAATTTGTCAGCAAAGGTCTTTTCTTCACCCACTAACGTAATATCTTTATTGATACTGGTTAACTCTTTATTGAGCTGGCCAGATTTATCTTGTATATCTTGTAGCGTCATGTTGAGCTCATTAAGCTTAGCCTCTTTATTTTTTGTCATCACCTCACCATCAAATTTAGCGATGATTTCTCCTTGTTTTACAAACGCATATTCAGGAGCTAACCAAGCAAGTACTTGTGAGCCACTACGTGATATCGGCGCATTAATCACCGTTGCTTTTGCAGCAAAAAGCTCTCCTTTTGCTGGTACTTGAATAGAGAATTTGTTCTGTTTAACGGTATATAACAAAGGCTGATTTGATGGCTCACTGCATCCCGCAAGAAGTGTCAGCATAAGCAGTATTGTTTTTTTCATTATTCGCTTCCTGTTGTACTTGCGGCACTAATTGCTGGTAGCACTTCAATTCGTGCACTCATACCAGGACGCATCACTTTCAAATTGATATCATCTAGTGAAATCACTGCATCGATTACCCGAGTTTTATCTTGGTGAGATTTGTCGCGAAATACACTGCCCATTTCCGCAATTTTTCCGTCATAAGACACTTCATTGGCGCTATCTAACAGTATTTTTACCGCTTGTCCTTCACTGACTTTGCCGCTGTCTGGCTCGGTGATTTGTGCAAGTACTTGCATTTCTTCAAGCACTGAAAGCTCGATAATTGGTTGGCCAAATTGAATGTTTTCACCTACCGCAGGCTTTTCACCTTGCCAATTTGCGCGGTATATCGCCATGCCATCGATTGGCGCTTTCACTTTCAGCTTTTCTTTATCAGCTAATAAGGCGTTCACCTTGGAGGTAATCCGGTTTACTTTCCCGGTTAAACGCTTTAAATTCATTACCGAATTTTTACGATGGTACACCAAGCGTTTTTTTGCCATCTCTAAATCACTTTCAGCAATGGTAAAATCTATTTGCGCTTTTCTTCTGTCGTTATCTGACTGACTGTTATCGACAATACTGATGCGTCGTTGCGACTTATCAAACTCCATCTGTTTTTCTGCTAGGGCGAGAATTAATTCCTGTTCTTTTTCTTGCTCGCTATTTTGTTTATTTTCTAACTCTTTTTTAGCTTGTTGCAGCTTTGCTTGTTGATTAATCAAACGATCAGTCACTTTTTTATCATCAAAAGCGACTAGCAATTGGCCTGCTTTTACTTTGCTATTATCGGGTACAAGGGTTTTAATTTGATATTGCCACATATGGCCAACAGATGGCGGTGCGATTAATGCTGAGGTTTTAGATTCAAGCTCGCCACTTGCGGTGATCATTGTCGTTTTCGCCGATTTAACCGTTAATTTAGTTTCATTCTCACTACAGGCTATTAAACATAAACAACAAACAATCAAACATAAATATTTCACGATTTTTCTCCTGCAAGTTCAATTTGCACACTCATACCTGGCAATAAAGTAAACTGCGGTTTTTCAGCCAGTTCGAACATTAGGCGATAGTAAACATCCTCACCCCACTCTTTACGAACCTCTGGTTGCGTTGAAATATTTAATAATGATGTTGTAAATTGATGCTGAGGGTAAGCATCAAAAACTAGCTTACCAGTATTACCTTTTGATGCTTTTCTATAGTCAACTTCGTGTAACCATGCTTCAATAAACATACCTTTTGAAGACGGAATTTCAGCAATTTTCCAAGAAGGCTGAGCTGTCATACCCACAAAGACTTTTTCACCATTCCACGGATGAGAACCATATATTACAGGGCCTTCTCGTTCCGCTTTTAAACTCATTTGTTTAAGTTTATATCGGTTATACGATAGCGTGCGCTGGTGTTTTTCAATCGTAAGCTTTTTCTTGGTTACATTCACTTTATTGGTGATTTTTACTTGTGCTAAATTGTCTTTTGCTTTTGCATGTGTAATCAATGCTTTTTCATAATCTAGCTGATTTTTTTCATAATCAAATTGGCTAATAAACTGTTCACCAACGCCCGCATCAATTTTTGCTTTTTCTAACAGTAAGGCTGTACGCTTCACTTGATGCTGCGCTTCCAAAAGATTTTGAGTAGCCTCTGAAGTAACACGATGTAACTCATCTTCGGCGACTATCAAATTCGTTTCTGCTTGTTCAATGTTGCTAAGTATCGAGCCACTATCGAACACTACGACCACATCACCTTCCTTTGCCACTTCTCCCTCTGGCAGCATCCATTGGACTTGGCTTCGCCAATTATCTGTTTTAGGGGAATAAAACATTTGGCTTTCGTTTGCTTTTACCCGCCCCGAAAGCAACATACTTTCTTGTGCTATTACATGTGACGCCATTAGGGTTAAAACCAATATCAAACAACGCATGATGTATCCTCTATAATTTTACCATCGCGCATTCTGATCACACGTTGTGCATAAGCTGCGATATCTTCTTCATGGGTCACTAATACGATGGTTTGCCCTAATTGATGCAAAGACACTAACAAATCCATAATTTCATACGATGTTTTACTGTCTAAATTTCCGGTAGGTTCATCGGCAAAAATCACCTGCGGTTCATTGACTAAAGCACGTGCAATAGCAACACGTTGGCGTTGACCACCTGACATTTCAAAAGGCTTATGATGTGCTCTATCGGTTAAGCCAACTTTCGCTAGCATGGCTTCCCCTTTAGCAATCGCTTGTTCAGCGGTATATTGTGAATACCTCAAAGGCACAATAACATTCTCTAAGGCAGTTAATCGCGGTAATAAATGAAAAGTTTGAAAAATGAAACCTATTTTTTGATTGCGTATTTGGGATAATGAAACATCATCCATATGTTGAATGCTGTCTCCGGATAGTAAATATTCACCGGACGTTGGTGTATCTAATGCACCAAGAATATTCATTAAACTTGACTTACCTGAGCCTGACTGCCCCATTACAGCAACAAATTCGTTATCATTAATTGATAAAGAAACATTATCTAACGCGATAACTTCTGAGGCATCATGGCCATACACGCGAGAAACATTATTTAGCGCAATCATAGTTTCCTATCTTATTGTTATATATTACTTTTAAATATACCGAGAAAAAAACATAATAGCTTTTATCAATAGACACTAATTGTTACAGAATGTAAAATTAATAACCAATAAAAATGTGCGTTTTTATCGCGGTAAACGTTAAAATAACGCTTTGAGCCATTAGCTCCTCAAACTTGGAACCTCCATGCAGTTACCCTCTAAATATAATCGTCCAGAGTATTTGCTTTTGGCTATGGCTTTTATTATGCCTCTAGTGTTTTCCGTTTGGATGGCATTATTGAATAACTTTGTTATTGAAAAAGCTGCTTTTACCGGAAAAGAAATTGGCATATTGCAAAGCTTACGTGAAATACCTGGTTTTCTTGCCTTTACAGCAATTTATGTACTGATATTTTTAAAGGA
The DNA here is from genome assembly GCF_030546745.1 of Thalassotalea sp. 1_MG-2023. GTDB lineage: Bacteria > Pseudomonadota > Gammaproteobacteria > Enterobacterales > Alteromonadaceae > Thalassotalea_C. The sequence continues at coordinate 90,975 of NZ_JAUOPD010000002.1, read as the reverse complement.
GCAAACCTTTGCCATCATCGCTTTAGGCCTAACGGCTTTTGGTGTTGCCATTACCGGCTACTTTCCGACAACAATGGGGCTATATATCACCACTGTGATCATGTCTATTGGCTTCCACTATTTTGAAACTATCAATCAATCCCTCACTCTACAGTTGATAAAAAAAGAAAACACGCCTCATTTTATGGGCAAAATGTTATCTGCCAAATCGGCAGCATCATTATTAGCTTTTAGTAGTATTTGGTTATTGATGGAACATTTTTCTTGGAGTTATAAAGCAACCTATACATTATTCGGTGGAATTGCATTGCTATTAACCTGTTATTTAGCGGTTGCCTTTAAACAGTTTCCAATGCATGTAGAGCAAAATAAAAAACTGATCTTGCGTAAGCGATACTGGCTATTTTATGCCTTAACCTTTTTTAGTGGTGCTAGGCGACAAATATTTGTGGTGTTTGCCGGCTTCTTGATGGTTGAAAAGTTTGGTTATAGTGTCGCTGACATTAGTGCATTATTTCTCATTAACTATGTATTCAACTGGTTATTTGCTGCGAAAATAGGCAAGTTAATCGGTATTATTGGCGAACGACGCGTACTAAAATTTGAATACTGTGGTTTAGTCACACTTTTTATAGCTTATGGTCTAGTTGAAAATTCCACCTTCGCAGCAGTACTTTATGTGGTAGATCACCTGTTTTTTGCTTTAGCAATTGCAATAAAAACCTACTTCCAAAAAATAGCGGCCCCAGAAGATATCGCCGCTAGTTCAGGCGTAAGCTTTTCCATTAATCATATTGCAGCAGTTGTGATACCAGCATTACTTGGTTTAGTGTGGATTGTTAATTCTTCATGGGTTTTTTATATTGGTGCAGGATTTGCGTTTTGCTCTTTAGTATTGTCGCATTTAATTCCAAGTCACCCACGCCAAGGTATTGAATTAAAGTGGCAGGAAGCAAAATAATCTTCCTTAAAATGAAAAAGTTGTAGTGATTTAGATACCACTACAACTTTATAAAATTCATCGACACACTAAACATTGATACTCATTACTTTATAAAGAATCTGTTTAGTTTCGCCCGTATAGAACTATTTATTACTCTCTAAAAACGTTAAAAATTCATCTGCTGGCATAGGCTTCGCGTAGTAAAACCCCTGAACTTCGTCACAGTTTTGCGCTTTAAGATGGGTTTCTTGATCTAAACTTTCTATACCTTCGGCGATCACTTTCAAGTCGAGTTGTTTGCCTAAATTAATGATGGTGTCAGCAATAATAGATTCACCAGGTTTAGTAATATCATTAACAAAAGAGCGATCGACTTTTAAACGGTCAAGCGGCAATTGCTTTAAGTAACTAAGCGATGAATAACCTGTGCCAAAGTCATCCAGTGCAATGCTAATTCCTTCGGCTTTTAATTCTTTCAACGCTTCAACCACGACTTGAGGTTCATCCATTAATATATTTTCTGTAATTTCTAGTTCTAACTTTCTAGGATGTACTTGATGTTTATTGATCGCAGCAATGATGCGTGCAACAAAATCTACGCGTTTAAATTGCGGAATTGAAACATTAACGGAAATACCAACTTGATCATAAGAATGTTGTTCAAGAATTTTTATTTGTTGGCATGCTTGATTGATCACCCAGTCGCCAATTTCAATAATTAACCCAGAATATTCAGCAAGCGGAATAAATTCTGCGGGTGAAATAAAGTTTCCGTCAGCTGTTCGCCATCTTAATAACGCTTCTGCACCAGTAACCTTGCCTGTAGATAAACTTAATTGTGGTTGATACCAAAGCTCTAAACGGTTATCAGCAAAATCTGTTCTTAATTGACGGATCATGCCAAGACGCCAAAGCGTTTTGTCTTCCATCGCTTGTTTATAATAAGCAAAATGTTGTTGATTGTTCTTTTTCGCTAAATTCAGGGCAATATTAATTTGGTTTAATACTTTTACACCTCGAGGGCCAGCGTCTTCTTTCTCGCAAAAACCAAACGTGGCACTTATTGGCAAATGCTGTTCGCCTGCCGAAAAAGGCTGATCAAACAACCTACTCAATTCATCAGGATTTACAATATTTTTAGGCCCAATTATACCAAATACATCAGCCCCTATACGTGCAAATTGACATGGTCCACCAAAGGCTTTCATTCGGGTGGTAACCGACATTAACAATTGGTTGCCTAAATCTTGCCCTAAGCCATCATTGATATCACTAAAGTGGTTAATATCAATAAGCCCGGCAACTAGTCCGCTATCTTGGCTTTGAGCAAAGTCGTCAAGTAAATTAACAAATTCTAATCGATTTGGCAGTTCTGTTAGCCAATCTTTATATGCAGCATTTCGTAGTTTTTGAAATAAATGAACATTTTCATAACCTATCGAGATATTGGTTAAATAAACTTCTGCCAATTGTTTATCAATGTCAGATAAATCCCCCATTAGTTCCAGAAAGATCACTGCACGATAACCACCACTGGTTAGATACAAACAGGCATGACTATCACTAAATTGATGTTGTTTTTGTTGAAAGCAGTTTTTAATCGCTTGTTGAATTTCAGGGTTAACTATTGACTCAATCTTCTGATTTTTCTCAACAGGAGAACCGCCTGACTTCCCTAATACATAAAGACTGAGATCATCTGCACCTTCTACGATACCCTGACCTCGTGCACAAAACAGACTTGACTTGCTGTCAATTAAGGGCAGTAATTGTTCTAGAACACCGTCGGCATAGTCATAAACAGAATGCAGTTCGAGCAACTCAGCAGCAGCACCAACAATTTTTTCTAATCCTTGACGATTCTGAGTGACGGTATCGATTTGTTGATAAGAACGAATAGCGGCATAAACTGTAGTAACTAGTTTTCGACGAGTCAGCTCTGTTTTCGTTTTATAATCGTTAATGTCATAATCTTTAATAACACTTTCTTCGGGGGCATATCCAGGTTGCCCCGTGCGTAGTACAATGCGAATATCTTGTCGTGCTAACGATTCACGAATATGTTTGACGACACTTAAACCAGCATCGTCAGTCTCCATAACCACATCTAGTAGCACCAGCACAATGTCATCGTGTTGTTCTATTAAATGGCAAGCATCTCTACCAGAGTACGCGTGTATGTACTCTAAACGTTTACCTAGTACGATAAGATCTGATAATGCAAGCTGTGTAACTGAATGTATTTCAGGGTCATCATCTACAATTAAGACTTTCCAAGTATCTATACTTGCGTCTTCAACAATCTCATCTTCATCACTATCATCGATAAACAAAAAATCGTCGTTAGTTTCTTCGGAAGCCTGCATATTTCCCTCTAATCAGTGGCCATTAGCTCACTGAAAACCTAGCGATAGACACTAGTACATTATTGTTAATTTTATTCGCTATCACTTACATAATAAAAGTGAGTGACAGATTATTCAATAAAACAATGAGATAATTATCAACATTTTCTAAGATGTTAATATACTGTTAAACAAGTGTTTAATGACGAATTAAAAATAGCCATAGACATTTTTATGCGCGCCAGTAATACTAACCAAAGGTTTTACATGAATTTTTGCCAAGATAAAATATACCTATTCTATTATTAACGGCAGTTTTATCAGTTTTGTCAATCGCTCTTTACGTAAATGAGGCAATAAAGATGAAAGTTACAAAAACACCTTCTACTGAACCAGTAGTCGTTGAGGCTGAAAATACCGCTGAAATTGTTACGACCACAGAGCATCAACAACAAAACAAGCAAACCAATCAACTTTCCTCTCAAATGCAACTACTGGGTTTAGCCAAACAATTTGTTATTGACGGTTCTTTACTGCCCATTGAAAAACAAATGCCACTTGAAGACAGGTGCAAAAAAAGAGAGCGCACCACCGTGTTGCGTAAACAGCAAAACATGGAAAGTATCATTCAGCGTGCCGTAACATATTGTGCTGGTGACAAGGTGACCGACCGAGTTGATCAAGACTGGTTTGCCAGCTTTATTGAGTTAGCTGAGCATATTAGTAATAAAACCATGCAAGATTTGTGGGCCAAAATACTCGCAGGCGAAATATCATCGCCAGGTAGCTTTTCGTTAAAGTCATTACAAACCTTTCGCACGATGAGCATACATGAAGCGAAGCTATTAGCCAAAGCATGCAGTTTGGCAGTAAGTGACAACCATCGTAAAAACATGCGTCTTATTTCCGGCGCCTCTCAAACACCCGGCATTATTAATTTTTTTACGGGTAATCGTCATTATCCTATCAACCTTTCGGCTTTCGGGTTACCTTATGCTGAATTATTAACGTTGGCAGATAACCATCTAATCTTTATTCAAGAAACAGAAACAACCCCATTAAAAAAAGGGGACACGCTACATTTTGATTACAATGGCGAACCCTTTAACCTTACACCAAAAAAAAATAATGCTTTGTTATCTTTTTATAAGTTTACGCCCATTGGCACTGAGCTCGCGCAATTAATTGCCAACAAACCAGACAACAAATATCGCGCTTACATTAAAGAAGAATTTTCAAATATATTTGCCTTACAATAATAAAGCCTTTAAGAGTTATTCTTAAAGGCTTTATTAAATACGTTAAGCTTGATGACAGTAACGTTAAATACCATCTCCATCTGTATGAAGACCACATTCTCTTTGCATTCCTGAAAAACGTACATCGTTTTCATTCATACCTAATGTTAATGGCCGCGTTGAATGTGTATCACCAACACTTACATAGCCTTGGTCCCATAATGGGTGATAAGGTAAACCATGTTTTGTCAGATACTGATGTACATCTTTATTATGCCAATCAATAATCGGGTGTACTTTAAAACGCCCGCGTAAAATACTTACAACAGACAGCCCCTCACGGTGATCTGATTGTTGTCGACGTATTCCTGAAAACCATGTGCCGGCTGAATGTTCAGTTAAACCCCGCTCTAGTGGCTCCACCTTATTACGTCGATTATACGCTTTTAAGGCTTGTTCATCTTTCGCCCATTCTTCGCCATATTTAGCTAATTGCCAGGCAGCACTTTCTTTCGCACTATAGACATGAAGATTTAACTTTAACTTTTCTGCAAGCGTATCTATAAATTGATATGTTTCCGGAAATAAATGTCCAGTATCGGTTAATATTACCGGTATATTAGGATCAACTTGTGTCATCATATGTAGCATGACCGCAGATTGAATACCAAAGCTTGAGGAAAGCACAAACTGACCAGGTAAGTTTTCTAGCGCCCACTCTACACGACCAATTGCACTTTGTTTTTCAAGTAACTCGTTCCATTGCGTCAGCCAAGGTTCTGGTAAAGACGCTGGGAATTTATTACTGATCACTGATGATGTGACAGGTTGTGTATTATTGGTCATAGAAGTCTCGCTTACTGACTTTCACTTCTTGAACAATACCAACTCGTATCACAAAATCACCAAAAGCTTCATGTTGTTCACGCTCAGCAACCCAACGAGCGACTAAAGAATCGATTTCCGTTAAAATGGCTTGTTCATCGAGGTTTTCTTTATACATTTTAGGAACGCGTGTACCAGAAATATTTCCACCTAAGTGCATATTGTATTTACCTGGTCCTTTACCCACTAAACCAAGCTCAGCTAACATTGCACGGCCACAACCATTCGGACAGCCCGTTACACGTAAAATAATATGCTCATCACCAATACCATGCTTATTAAGAATGCTATCAACATCATCAATCAACCCTGGTAAATAACGTTCCGCTTCTGCCATTGCTAATGGGCAAGTTGGAAATGCAACACACGCCATTGAGTTTTTACGCTGGTTTGACACTTTATCGTCAAGTAAGCCGTGTTCTCTAGCAATTTTCTCAATTGTTGCTTTATCTGCTTCATCAACGCCGGCGATGATCAGATTCTGGTTAGCTGTCATACGAAAATCACCTTTATGTATTTTCGCAATTTCAGCAACGCCTGTTTTTAACGGTTTTCCTGGATAATCTAATAAGCGTCCATTTTCAATAAACAACGCTAAATGATGCTTACCATCGATACCCGCAACCCAACCTAAACGATCACCACGTTCGGTAAATTCATAAGGACGACTTTGCTCAAATACCACACCTGCTCTACGTTCAACTTCTGCTTTAAACGTATCAATGCCTACTCTATCTAGGGTGTACTTCGTTTTTGCATTTTTACGATTTACCCGGTTACCCCAATCACGCTGTGTTGTTACAACGGCAGCGGCAACATCTAAAGTATTCGCTAAAGGTACAAAGCCAAAATCATCTGCTTTTCTAGGGTACGTTGATTTATCGCCATGGGTCATGGCTAAACCGCCGCCCACTAACACGTTAAAACCAACAAGCTTGCCTTGGTCAGCAATGGCAACAAAGTTCAAGTCGTTAGCATGCACATCCACATCATTTTGCGGTGGAATAACAACCGTTGTTTTAAACTTACGTGGTAAGTAATTGCTGCCTAAAATAGGTTCTTCGGTCTTTTCACCTTTTTCACCTTCAAGCTTTTCACCGTCTAACCAAATCTCGGCATATGCGCGTGTTTTAGGAAGCAAGTGCTCACTAATTTTCTTCGCCCATTCATACGCTTCTTGATGAAGTTCAGATTCAACAGGGTTAGTGGTACATAATACGTTTCGGTTAACATCACCAGCGGTTGCAATAGCATCAATGCCAATGCTGTTTAAGGTTTGATGCATCAGTTTGATGTTAGGCTTTAATACGCCGTGAAATTGGAAGGTTTGGCGTGTTGTTAACCGAATAGAACCATACATGGTTTTTTCTTCAGCAAACTTATCTATCGCTAACCATTGCGTAGGGGTGATAATGCCGCCCGGCATACGTGCGCGAAGCATCACGTTATGTAACGGTTCTAATTTTTGTTTTGTTCTTTCGGCTCGAATATCACGGTCGTCTTGTTGATACATGCCATGAAAGCGTATCAATTGAAAGTTATCACCATTAAAGCCACCAGTGACGGCATCAGATAAATCTTCCTTTATTGTGCCGCGTAAAAAAATACTTTCGCGCTTCAATCTTTCATTATCAGCGAGGGTGCCTTCGACAATTAAAGGGCCGTTTTCTTGGGTTACATCTGTCATTAGTAAACATCCTTCTGATAACGCTTATCATTGCGTAAATCTTTTAAATATTGCTCAGCTTGTTCAGCCGTTTTATTGCCTTGCTCTGCGATAATATCGATAAGTGCCGTTTCCACATCTTTCGCCATCCTACTCATATCACCACACACATAGATATGTGCGCCACGCTCTAGCCATGCGTAAACATCAGCGGCTTGTTCGCGTAAGCGGTCTTGTACATAAATTTTCTCAGCTTGATCACGAGAAAAAGCAAGATCAAGGCGCGTTAATAAACCTGATTTCAAATAGCCTTGCCATTCAAGCTGGTATAGAAAATCTTGAGTAAATGTTTGGTCGCCAAAGAACAGCCAATTATCGCCTTCTGCTTCTGCGGCATCTCGTTCCTGTAAAAAAGCACGGAACGGCGCAATACCGGTGCCTGGCCCAATCATGATCACAGGTGTATTACTATCTTGTGGTAACCGGAAGTTATCGTTATGTTCGATGAATACTTTTACTTCGCCACCTTCGGCTAAACGCTTACCTAAAAAGCTTGAAGCACCGCCGGCTCTGGTTTGTTCGCCTTGTTGATATTCCACTAAACCAACGGTTAAATGTACTTCTTCATCAACTTCCGACTGGCTAGATGCAATAGAATACAAACGCGGAGTAATTTTACGCAGCGCATCAACAAACACTTGTGCTTCAACCGAAGCTGGCGCAGCTTTTACAATATCAACAACTTGATGATTAGCCGCATATTCGCGTGCTGTATTTTTATCACTTGCTAGCTTTGTTAAGGTTTCATCATTGGAAACGCTCGCCCAAAACTCTATAAATGCAGGTGCTGTTTGTGTGATTTCTAATTTAGAGACTAAGGCATCTTGTAACCGATACGCTTCTTTATTCACCGTAATCGTATCATCTGCTGATAAAGACAACGCTGCGATTAACTCATTAACGAGTTCAAGATCATTTTCAAACCAAACACCTAACGCATCACCTGCTTGATAGGTTATTCCTGATTCACCTAGATCTACCTCAATATGTCGTACATCTTTATTTGAATCTCGACCGGTAATTTTTTGACTTAGCGCTAGTTCAGCTGCATATGGGTTTTGCTTAGTATATTGGCTCGTTGCGCCAGCTGTTGGCATCGCGACAACATTAGTTGCTGAGATATTAGCACCCAATAAATCTTGAGACTTCGTTAGAATATCTTCTGACCATGCTTGTGCATCATCATCATAGTCAACATCACAATCTAAACGTGGAGCGATTTGTTTCGCGCCAAGATTTGCTAAATATTCATCAAAATCTTTACCTGTTTTACAGAAAAATTCGTAACTTGAATCACCCAGCGCGAGCACGCTGTAATGTAAATGATCTAGTTTCGGTGCTTTTTTCGACGATAAAAACTCATGAAAACCTATCGCATCATCAGGCGGCTCGCCTTCACCATTGGTACTTGCAACAATCAATAAATGCGTAACATTTTTGATACTTTTCGGCTTGAACTCACCCATACTTTTACAGTCAACCGCCAAACCTTGCGCTTGCGCTTGTTCAGCCAATTTTTTTGCAACACCTTTAGCATTACCTGTTTGCGAACCATATAGAATAGTTAAGGTCGCGGATGCTTGCGGAGCACTTGCTGTGGGTAATACAGCAATTGATGAACCTTCGCTTTTTGCTGCTAAATAACCGCTTGCCCAAGCTAATTGTAGCGGAGAATAACCACCAATCGTTTCTTTAAGCGTGGTTAATTGCTCTTGATTTAACATCGTTTGATTTAAATTTTGCTCAGACATTTATCGTCAACTCGCCCATTACTAATATGGGAGAAGAATAGACTGAGAACGTATAAATTAAAAAGAATAGAAAAGGCTTTTTTATTCCAAAAAGGAATATTGAACTTTTTTTCTGTACTATCAAGCACTATTGGTGAACCTCACCAAGAATGAGATTATTTTCCGATATTCTCAACGTAAGCTTAAGTCCTCATTTATAGTGATAATTGGACTTCTCAGAATTAGACTAAACGCACGGGGTTTCTTTTGCCAAACAAAATATATATTTCCAGAAGTTTGAATATATCTAGTGAAGAATAATTTTTATAGTGTGTTGAAGTAGCTTATTTATTTTTCTGATTTTTTGGTTAATTATTGGACAGTAATATAGGAGGTGCTAATCTATTTATAGATTAACAAATTCAAGGACTGAAAATGATCAATTTTAAACTTTACACCAAAATAGTGTTTTCCTTTCTATTAGCATTCACAATTCAAAGCAGCGCAGAAGAACGTATTGCAAATCAAATTGATTATAGTATGTATTTTTTGGCTGATATTCGAGATGCTGAAGAGTGCTCTATGTCTTATGAAAATGGAAAGTTTATATTCCCAGCTACAATCACAAATCCAGCAATGACCTGCCCTGATATGTTTTCATGGAAACTATATATTGATGTAATAAATGATAGATTTTGGTCTAACTGGGCTGATGAGACTCAAAACTGGCCTTCCGAACCATATCAATTATGCTCCCAAGGAGGACAGCAAGGCGTTGATTGTTGTCAACCAGGAGCCACTAACAACCCTGAAGGTCATTGTCCAATATTTCCTGGGACTGTGTTTAATGAATCATTAAAAAAATTAAATAATGCAAAATCAATGAGTTCTTTATCATTAGCATCAGATAAAAAGATTATCCGAATTGGTCGTCCTTCAATTATAGAACATCTAGTTACTAATAAAATACGAAAGGATTCTAATAAATTATTACTTTCAAGAAAACAAAGTCTTACTTTACCCAATTGCTCTGCAAACATAGTCAATAATCTTGTTCCTACTGATTATGAAAGTATCGGTAGAATAATTCGTCAAACCAATGCTGAATTGACAGTGAGAAATGCGCCTTTTCATAATTACTTGTTTGCTAATAATTTATATAATTCAGATGGTGTACTGGATGTATTTGACCGAAACTCTAAGAACCTCAATACAAGTAATGCCCCTTATCATAGAATTAATAAGTCCTCTAACACGAGTGATCCTGCGGCTATTTTAACTAAAATCGATTTACCCTCTAACGCTGTAATGATCAAAAGTAATTGGATGCATAAAGATTTAGCTAAGAAACTTAAAATGACCAATGATGAAAGCAATCCCTATATTACCAAACATATGGCAACTCAAATTAAAGATCCTAAAACTAATGAAAAATGTTTGTGGCAAGGTGAACATTACCTTATTGCATTTCACATTAGTTCTAAAGACATCCCTCAATGGATATGGACAACGTTTGAGCATGTAAATTTACCAGGGCGTTGTGATATTACTGGTTGCAATGACTCCTTTGGTTTTAAAAGTAGTGATAAATTACCAAAAAATGTTTTTGATAACTACGTAGCTCCAAAGGTTAAATCTGATAATTTATCCTCAGTCTCAACTGTTTTTGATCGAAATAAGCGTTACAAACCAGAAAAAATTAAACCTCAACTAGCAAATATTTTTCATGCTGCAAACATTGGTTCAGGTAAAAGTACAAGTAAACATGAGCCAGACCCTCAAGACAAAGCATGGTTAAGTTATCGATTGAAGGGTTCTCAAATAGATTTCACAGATCACACTGGGCGTCCAACATATCTAGGGAACTCTGTGACAGAAGCTGGGTTTATGGATGGTTCTAGCTGTGTTTCTTGCCACTCAAGAGCAGGGGTTGGAATCAGCAACAAAAAAGCTGATTTTTTCAAACTGAGTGTATTTAATCAAATCCTGACAGATTATGGGTATGCTAAAAGTGTTAATGGTATACCAAATCCAAATTGGTTCAATGAAAGTGACACCCCTCCTAAATTAAATGTATTACAAACAGATTTTGTTTGGGGCTTTTTATTTGCGAAACCACTATCGATAAAGAAATAGGAAAAGAAAATGGATGATTCAATTCATAAAATTTTTGAAGGTAGTTGGACATATCGTAGTTTTAAAAATGACATCAAGCAGACAGATCCAAAGGATCCTATTGAAAATTTGCTTTTTGGCATGGGAACCATCGAAATAGAAACCTCTAAACCTAATATTCTACAAGGACGGATTTACGGCCCTCAGTGGTCTCTTAATTTAACAGGTAATATTACCTATGGAAATCCTTTTACCATTGATTTCCAAGGTAAGGGTATTGTGGGCGGTGAAAAGTGGATATATAACTATATAGGGTATTTAGCAAATTCGTGGTCAAACGGTATTGATCAAACTCCCGCTATTATTGGCTCTATTGTTCGGACAATACCTCATAGCAATAGTAATGGGGGAACAAATCCGGCAGGGGTCGTGGCTTCATGGTTCGCAGTTAAACAGTAGATGTTCAGGTTTAGTAATTTAGCTAATCATGACTACTAAGCCTTAATTGATATAGCGAATGAAGTTGAGAATTAAAGTTAATGTCTGCTTTATCGGAAGAACTGTCGCTTTGATTTAAAGTATCTATGATCGCTTTGGTGGCTTAGTTGTCTGTCAGAACTAAGCTAGTTCTATAATAGTTCGGGAATTCGCTAGAAGTAAAATTCTCATATCTAGGGTAATAGTTGCAAGTCTGCGTAAAGGGATAAACTGTCTTTCGATTTTTATCTTTCCCAGTTTAAGGTTCTGCCTGAACATTCTGTATTAATCTATATGCTTTTAAACATTATAATTCTCACCTCAATAAAAATACGAAAGAATTCGTTGAATATAAAATTTATATATGAGAGATTGATTTTTATACAAAATGTGACTGATAAAACAATCATTAATAAGAAAAGTTAAAATGTTAAAAATAAGCGCACTTGTCTTGAGGGTTATTTTTCTGTTTTAGTAATAATATTTTTCCAGATAAATTGGATATTGGCAGTACGTCTATTTAACTTGCACCAACCATTATGTTAAAAAACTTGTAAACCATTATAAATTAAAGGACTAATATGACTATTTCTTTTCAACGTTTAGCTACGAACAAGCTAACTTTTGTAGTATTAATTCTAGCTTTTGTATATTTACTATTGCGTGCTATCGCAGCATTCCTATACGAACCAATGTCTTTTGAAGGTAGTTATTTTAACTTTGAAGGGAAAAGTGTGAGATACGTATGTAAAGGAAATGGTGAACCTTTAGTATTTCTTGAAACTGGTTTTGGCTCAGATTCAGAAGAAGCTTGGTCTGCTATTGTTGAAGAGTTACCTGAAACATTTACTGCCTGCTATTACGACAGATTAGGCCATGGAGGCAGCGATGACGTACCACGCACATTTACTACTGACCAAAAGTCTCAAGTTCAAGAATCTCTTATAAAACATATTTCAGGTGACAACCCTGTCATTTTAGTTGCAAAATCCTATGGTGGGATCATTGCCAGAAGAACCGTTGCAAGAGCAAACATCAATATAGCTGCCCTAATATTTCTAGATTCAGCGCACGAAAACCAGCACGAAATCATGCGTGGTAAATTCGATCCCATTCCTGAATATGTAAAAATTTGGCACTATGTTGATCCCGTGTTAGGGCTATCTGCCATTAAAAATATCTTTAAGACCTATGACACTAAAATGACAAAAAGATTAGATCAGTACTACTCGAGCTTTAGATATGCTCATGTACTTTCGACGTATCGAAACGAGAAAGGCCTTTATACTCCTTTGGAAGACTTTAATTATGACTTTGGTGACTTAAAAATGATAGTTATGAGTCATGACAGAGAAGCCTACAAAGCAGCACCTCGTTTCTACAGCGTCGGAGATAAGTGGGCTGAAATGCAAAAAAGTATCGCTCAGCTTTCTCACAATTCAGAACATATTGTTGTAAAGGGGGCCACTCATAACATGACTGCCGATGCCCCAGAGGTAGTGGTAGCCAAAATTATGGAAACTGTAGAATTTTTATCTAGTCAAACAAGCCATAGTACTTCTATCAAGTCAGTAAGAAATGATTCGTGACCAACAGCTTTACTAACACTTAATTGCCATTGATTCTTATGACGCTCATCTTATCGAAAATTTCTATGGTTATACATTCTCGATGAGTACTATAACCTATTGATATTAATACTATAGGCCGTGAGAATCATCTCACTTTTTTTGCTGCCGGTCAGCTTAGGGCAAAATATGCTTGATACATCAACATAGCATCTCGGTAAACTCGCCTAAAGCGTATTGTTGGTCTAGCTATCGATGAAGCGTTTAACATGTATCAAATGAGTTTAAATGCTTGATGATTTGAGATGATAAAGTCGATGAACACTCTAACTCTTTTTGCTACATAACTTCTGTTTGGGTAAACCAAATATACCGGCAGCTCAGAAGGTTGTGGTATACAGTTAAATTGTAATAGTAAGCCAGCCTCAACAGCTTGTTGACATAAGTTTATCGGCAATATAACAACCCCTTGATTCGTACAAGCTAAATCATGTGCGAGTGAAAAGTCTTGTGTTATTAACTTAAAACGTTGTGATTTTTTTACTGGGGCAAAGATAAGTTGAGTAGATAAGCTTTCTTCATTTGCCTCTTTTCCTAGCTGCTCAACCACGCCAGGTGAAGCGAAATAACCTAGCTTAGCTTTACCAAGCTCTCTAGCTATTAGGTCTAAATCGCCAGCATCACGTCCTCGAATAGCAACATCTATATTTTCAGCAACAATATCTTGTGGAGAGTCAGTAACAATGATTTCTACACGTAAATGCGTATAAATCTGCTGAAACGATGAAATTAGCTGCGCTAAGGGTAATTTAGGCATCGCTACGGGAACAGAAATTTTCAGCTTGCCTGATAGTACATCATCTTGAATTAACGCTTCCTCTGCAGAAACTAACATTCCTAGGGCTTTTTGACACACTTGTAAATAATCAACGCCCTCATTGGTTAAGCTAACATTTCGGGTGTTCCTATTGAATAAGCGGGTATTGATCCGCGTTTCTAATGCCTTAATACGAGCACTCACTGTTGATCTGGGTAAAGCAAGATTGTTACTCGCTTGAGTAAAGCTACTGCTTTTGGCTACTTCAAGAAAAGTTTGAATCTGAATTAAGTTGCTCATTGTACAAATATTTCGTTTAGTTTATGCAATATTAGTCATCTAGTTCGTTTAATAGCAAGTTGTTATTCTCTTACCACTTTATTTAACAGAGATAAAAAATGCGATTATTTAAATTAATTTTCTTACATATCATTGTCTTGCTATGTAGCGAATCATACGCACAAGCACCAGAATTAGAAGTACGTTGGCTTGGCGGCCCAAGCATGGAACTGCATTTTGACGGTTTAACTATTTTGACCGATCCTATGCTTGGTGAAGGGGATCAGGCATTTCTAATGGCTGACCCAAACGAAATGTTTGATTTAACAGTTGGACCTAATGTTCGATACCACAAGCGCATTACCCAATTACCGAATGTAGATTTAACACAGACAGATTTAGTTTTATTAAGTCATGCGCATGAAGATCACTTTGATCAACAGGCACATAAACAATTACAAAAAGATATTTTGATGGTGTTACCTACAGATGATCAAGAAAAAATTGGTAAGTTGGGCTTCACTAATCTTGATGCAATGGCTCCAGGCGATAAACGTGAATATAAAACGCGTCACGGTAAAGTCACTATTACTGCGGTACCAGCCGACCATACTTTGAATAAAGATTTAGAGTCAATACTTGGTCATGGTTTAGGCTTTTATATAGTATTTCAACAAGGAAGTTGGCAACGCAGCCTTTATTGGACAGGAGATTCTATGCCAAGTGAACGAGTGATTAACTTTGTTCAATCTTTAGGGCCGATAGATATTTTGGTACCGAACATGGGAAAAGTCGGTACTAGTGGACCATTAGGGCAAATAAGTATGGCCGCAAAAGATGTTTTAACGTTGGTTAAAGCGCTTTCCATTACGAAAGTACTACCCATTCATCATAGTACTTACGAATTGTATTTAGAGCCTATTTCAGTGCTCGTTGAATTAATGCAAAAGAATGCTACTGGCTTAGACTTAATTTCTGAAGGATCAACCGCAGTATACCAGTAAGTTAATAGAGTAAAAGCGAAGAAAAGGGGCGGTGGCCATCACCACTATATAAACCTAAAAGCTTTAATACATAGTGCGATGTACATCCCCCTCGAAGCTTTCGATGTCACTGACGATAATGTTACCGTTATTAACGTCGTAGCTTATAAAATCATTTAAACGATATTTATGGCTTTGAGTCTTAGTATTTAATGGTTCGGCATGTAAATAGACGCTACCATTTTCTTCGTTACCATAACACAAAACGTTGTTGTCTATTTTCACGTGGAAAAAGTGATTGGGTAGCGTTATTTGGGTATTCGTCAAATGCTGTAATTTTTCCATTGGATCATCACTGAAGGTTAGTGAATTTATTCGGTACACATTATTAGTCTGTTGCTCGATTAAATAATGATATTCAGGGTGCTGACTGTCGGTCATCCCATATGCCCAATTTCCATTGAGTTGTTGTGCTTTTCGGCTGAGTAGATTAACTACCTTTAATTCAGGTATCCCGTTTCGCACTGCGGTAATTGCTACGCCATTGCTTGATAACCAATCAATCGAGATAATCGGGTTGTCACTAGAGAAAATAAGTTGTTCTTTTTTCAGGGTTGTTAACGGGGTATGTTCATTTAATTCACGCATAGCAATTAAATACACGTTATTGCCAACATTCATAAGTAAGTTTTTATCGTCCGCTGAAATTGCCATATAACTCAAATGGTAAGACTGTGAAAAGTTCGTCACTATCTCGGCTTGTTTGCTTCCTTCAGAGGCTAAATACAACTGTGCTCGGCCACTACGATTTGATATAAACAGATATTTTGAGCTCTGATGGAATAGCGCAGGGTTAAAATCGTCAACCGTGGAGTTATCGATATTAATGTTAGTTTTTTCATTTATGCTTTTTGGCGCAACTAACCAACTAATACCATAATTGTTCTGCTTGGTACTAAACAGTAAATTTTTTCCATCAGGAAACAGTGACATTTGAGGTGATAAGTACTCAGAAACATTGACAACCGCTGTCGCATTGTGACCTTGTATATCACTGTTGATAATTTGGTGTGCCGGTGGTGCGGCAAAGTAATAAACATGTTCAGAGTTATGATGCCAAATCGCTTCAGTGACGAGATAGTCAAATTTCATCCCTGCTGTGATTTCATTCGTGTGTAAATTCAACACCTGTAGCTGGGTTTTGATATCACTAGTGGTACTCATTATTAACAGTTTGTTGCCATCAGGTGAAATATCAATGTTGTGATGCCCCCAACCTACCGGCTCTGTTTGCGTGACAAAACTATGCTTTTTAGTGTCTAAATCAAAAGCGTATATTTGATTAGGCCAAAAATTTTGCGGTTGTGCCGTGTAATAAAGCATTTTTTTATCAGCATGATAATCAACATCTTTTAGGCGTTTATCACTGCAATCAAATAACTTTTCAACGTCTTGTTGCCATTGCATTGTGTTATTTATTGAGTTTGATTGATGCACAGCAATTAAAGTCGCTTGATAAACACGACAACTCCCTCGCTGTTTATCAAGATAAAATAGAGTTGTCATTACACTATCAGGCTGTGTAATCACGGCGATAATTTTACTGATGTTAGTTTTACCCGTCTCTACCTGTTGTGTTTGTGCGGTGTGAATATTTTTTATCCACAATTGGAATTGAGTATTTTTAGCGTGTTGTTGCTCTCTCTGTTTTAAGTAATAAAGGTGAGTATTATCTGGATGCATACGTGCTGACTCTTCCATGCCATGCGCACGTGTTAACGCTTTGGTAAATTGATTATGATGAGCTTGTTTATCGTTATCACTAAATACTTGCCATAAAAAAACACTGCCAAACAGCAATAGAAACGAAATTAATACGGCACTAACTATTTTGGTTCGAACGTGGTCTTGCTGTTTATTTTCTGCGTTGCTCTCTTCGTTCACCAAGTGAGATTTTCCACCTGCTTGCGAACTATCGAGTACACTCACCTGACAAATCAATCGATATCCGCGCTTTGGAATGGTTTGAATATAACGAGGGCTTTTCGGATCATCAGTTAACACTTTACGAAGGCTTGCAACCAGCTTATTGATGGCATTATCTGTAACAAGTGAGCCTGGCCACAAATGTTCTAAGATATCTTGTCGAGAAATTATCGTGTTTGGCTGGTTAACAAAGAGCAATAATAGTTCAAATAGCTTTGGTTCAAGGGCTATTTCTTTTTCTTGGCATACTAATCGAGCCTGTTCTGTATCAAAGATAAACTCGCCAATTCGGATCATAACTCGTTGTTTACTTTTCAAGGAGGCTTAAAAACAGCGTATAACGTGGAATTAGTTTACCACGCCGTTAACTAGATAAAAAATATCTGAAATGCACAATGTCAGCTTTTCGTGCAAAAATCACCCTGATATAAGCATAATCACCTTTTTGTCACTTTTTTTCCTCAAAAAATCATTACTTTAGCGCTTAATAAAATCACAGTGATTCATGTTGAATATGCCATTTAATCTCATTTAATTTTAAGGATCACTTTATGTTTAATCGTGTAATAGCAGTACTGCTTTTTCTACTACTAGCCAATATCACTAATGCTGATGCAAAAGTACGAGGTGAATCGAAGGTTATTAACTTACCCTCTAAAATATTAGCTGAACAACGAGAGCTATTAATACACTTACCTAATAATTATCAGCTAAACACAGAGTTAGATTATCCCGTATTATATTTACTAGATGGTCAACGAAATTTTAATCATGTTATTGGCTCGTTAGATTTACACAACCAAGATAATGATGCTCAAGAAATGATTATTGTGGCCATTAAAAATACCCATCGCACCAGAGACTTCACACCAACTTACCATGAAAGTTACAACGAATGGGGAATTTCAGGTGGGGCTGATAACTTTCTTAATTTTCTCGAACAAGAGCTGATCCCTTATATCAACAAAAACTACAGAACGAATAAGTTTAAAGTGCTATCGGGACACTCTTTAAGCGGTTTATTTGCTGTTTATGCAATGCAGGCTCGACCAGAACTTTTCCAAGCTCATTTTGCCTTTAGCCCTAGTTTGTGGTGGCATGACAAAGTCATATTTAAAGAGGCAGAACAGTTTTTTGCCAACAGGGCTACACTCAATACTTATTTATACATCAACATGGGCAATGAAGGCGGTATGATGCTGAGCGCTTATCAGCAATACTTAGCGTTATTGAAAAAATATTCACCTAAAGGTTTTCGCTATACTGAAAGCTTAGTGGAACAAGAAAGCCACAACACCACCGCACTTGCTGGGCACCCAAAAGCATTTTATGCGTTACAAGCAACATTGAACTGCCCAAAAGAAGTAATTGAACAAGGTTTAGAGGCCATCGAGCATTTCTACACACAACAATCTCAATTATATGGGTATCAGATCACTCCTAGCTATCGAGCGGTTAATCACGCGGGTTATATTGCGCTAGAGAATAAAGCCATTAACAAAGCGATAAAATTATTTACTTATAATATAAAAAACTACCCACACAAAGCTGATGGCTATGACAGCCTCGCAGATGGTTTAGCCGCAAACGGACAACTTAACGAAGCACTCAACATGATGAATATTGCCATTGAAAAAAGCCTCATTGAAAATGTTGAAAACAACTCATTTAAACATCACCGAGACAATTTACTCAATCGTCTCAAGGAAAGGTAACGTGATAAAAAGCTTTTTATTTAACATAATAGAAAGCTTTTTATATTGTTAACAAATATTAAAAACGTTGAGTTTATTCGGGCATTAGTTAGAAATCTGCGTAGAGCAAAAATATACAATCACAACTTTTCAGATTGAATATAAAATGAAATGATCGCTAATTAAGAACTTTTTTAATATTCATTTGGTTATCAGAAGGAAACACAACATTCGTTTGATGTCGTATCTCAGTAAGTATTCTTGCTACAGACAACGATCTTGCGACTTTACCAGCGTCCATTTCACTTGACTGCACCCATTTGGCAAACTCTATCGCTTCGTAATACATAGTATTGTTGTGTTGTTCTTCGGTCAGATCTATTTCAAGCTCTCCTTTTCTGCATAGCAATACTTGCTCCATTTGCGATAGGTTCCTTACTTGAATCGCACCGTTTTCACCTTGTACCTCACTATTAACAAATGAGTTACTCACTTTCGAGTGTGAAATAACAAGAGAGAAGTTAGGATAAACAAAAATGACTTGCCCATTACTATCAACGCCTGAATCTAAAAGATTTGCGGTAGCTTTAATCGATTTTGGTTCACCAAACAATGCAACAGCCGTTGCAACACAATAGTAGCCAATATCCATTATTGAACCATTTGCGAAAGAAGGATTGAACGTATTTGGGTTCTCACCTTCGAGATATTTTGAATAACGGGAAGAATACTGACAATAACTAAAGTGTGCTTGAGTAATCCTACCTAGATTGTCGAGGCTATGTTGAACGACTTTGAAGTTAGGTAAGCACTCTGTAAGAAATGCTTCAAAAAGCACGACTCTATTTTCTTCGGCAACCTTAAACATTTCTTTTGCATGCTGAAAGTTTGCGGCTAGCGGTTTTTCACATATAACGTGTTTGCCAGCTTTTAGCATTTGAACAGATTGCTCAAAATGCAGTGAGTTAGGGCTAGCAATATATACAGCATCTATTTCTGAACAACTCGCTAATTCATCTAGGTTGTTGAAGACAAGCTTTGCATTGTGCTTGGTGGCTAGTGCTTCGGCTTTTTCCGTGCTCCGAGAGTAAATACCCGCGATGTCGAACAAATTAGTATGTTCGATTGCATCTAAAAACTGTTCAGTGATGAAATTAGAGCCTATAGTCGCTATACGAATCATATCTTTAGTTAAATCCTTTATTAGGTTGCTGAGTATTGGCAGCTTTTATCATTTTTTACAAAGAGAGTACTCATCAAATATCCGTTAACTGTATTTAGGGTCAACATTTCATAATAGTAATCGAACCGCTCAAAATGGCTCAATACGGCGTTTGATTTTCAGGGATCTCATAGAAAGTTTCTCGGAATATCAACAAAACGAGCGCGTTAATTAATTGGCGCTTTGAACGTAACATCACCTACTTTTAAGTTGCTCCACTTTGGCTTAATCACTGTCACGTTATTTTCCATGATCTGCTCTTTTAGGTAACGAACTTTAGCAGGATTATGTGAAGGCATATATTTTGATTGCCACTTACCCTCACTATGAAACCATAGGTTTGCTGATGTCGAATAGTTATTTTCTGTGATAATCACAAACTCTGCTTTTTGATCACCATTCAAATCGGTTGCTAAAAAGTAGTAACTATTATTATCAAAACCTGACCATTGGTGTTCAGTAGCTTTATTATAAACGGCTTCAATTAAGTCAGTAGAAAATTCGCTTTCTTGCGGCCAAAAAGTCACTAATGTTTTAAAATTTGCCAGGGTGAAATTTTCTTTACTCCTATGCAAGGTATTAATATACATTCTATCGATAATCGCGACTTTATCGGGGGCAGCGTTATTTAATTCTTTTTTAAGGTTTTGTAATGCTAAATAGCCTTGCCGGCCCAATGAACGACCAAAATACTGATAATCAAAATCTTCGTAGGTGGTTAAGCCTTTATCTAAGCGAGCTAGCTGACTCTTCGCTGATAGGTTTTGAAAATTTAAAACAGGTGAATTAACGAGTAGCATAACAACCAACACGACCATACCCATTGCAATATTAACTTTGCTTAAGGTTTCTAGCCATGCATCGCGTTTTTTCAATATGCCAATTAGATAGCCAAAAGAAAAACACGTAAGTAACAACCAAACCAATAAAGCCCAGCAACGGTCAATCGTTAAACCATATTGTTCAACTCGTAACCACAAACCATAGGCAGCAATAATGCTGTACACGGGCAATAACGCAATGCCAATAAAAATAAGTCGATGAATAAAAGGATGGTAAGGCCTCTCATGCGATTCATCTTGATAAACCGCATTAACAAAAAATAAGGTTAATGCCTGAAGCCACATAACCAACAAGCTTCCAGAGCCTGTTTTCCATAAAGTATTTAGCCCTGTAAAGGGTAATGTTGCTAAAAAACCTAGTGAAACAATCGTTAACGCCGGCAACAAAAATTTGATCAACGTTTGCAAAATAGTCGATATGTTATCAGCGGTATGTGTAATATTTCTAAAAACAATAATAGCAAAACCAAAAGCAAGATTTAGCACGGGTATGACAAACCAATCCTTTCTTAGCAGTTGTTGAAAAAACTCAATTTCTACAACTGCAAATAACCCCGCCCCAAGGTGTAAAATCCCCCAAAAAATGGCGACAAACAGCCAACATTCTCCAAAAATAATAAAATTTCGCCAAGATAAAGAAAACAGTGAGCTATAGGTTATCGGTTGATTTCTCATGTATTGCTGGATATACATCAATGCTTTAAAAGAAGCTAGTAATGCAGTAAAGCCAAATACAACCAGAACACTATCATTATTAACGAATTTTATCGGCTCAAGCTGTAAACCGATATATCCGCCTAAAGTGGATAACAATAGACAAAAGGGTAACAAATATTTTGCTATTTCTTTACCGTTTATTTTTGTGATGCATAAAAAAGTCAACAAAGGAAAACTAATAGCAAAAGTGGCTAACGACGTTAACCATATTGGTTGTGTTGCTGGCCAAACACTTTGTTCAACACTTTGATATAACAGCGTTAATAAAACGCCTTGAATCAAGGCAAGTACGATAATGAATGGTTTAGGTATTTGATTTTCCATATCTACTCTTTATGACAGTGAACACATTCGCTAAGCTATTTAATCACAGGTGAATATTTTTAGTAACGCTTAACAAGAAAATTTGCATTATTAGCACACTATCTTGCCATTCAATATCATCGCACTTTGACTGATCACTTTTAACGATCAAAGGTTTTTATTAAAGAGTTGCATTAACCACACAACCTATTACAATACCATACCGTACGGTATGTTTTTTTTAAACGAGAAAAATGATGATTAACTTATTTTCCGCTATTCAATCAATAAAAGTGCCCGCTGATGATGCATTAATCAGCAAAGCAGTACACCCTTTTTTCAGAGATGCGCTACAAACAAAGGTTTCACAAGTTCAACTTTCTCCTAGCCAGTTGCAATATGCCATTTTTCATTACCTACCTAACTGGGTGAACGGGTTAATGAATTTGCGCAATAAACTCGTGGGAATATTTGGTTTTAAGGTTAATCAAGGTAACTTAATCCCGCAAAGCGATGAGTTAATGGTGGGAGATCAAGCTGGCTTTCTTACTGTTATCGAAAAGTCGCACACTGAAATTATAAGTTACGCAGAAGATAAGCATATGGCTTTTTATCTGAGTATTAAAAAACAAGCAAACACCGTAATTGTTTCAAGCTTAGTGAACCAAAAAACACTACTTGGCCGTATATATGTTAATGCCATTTTGCCCTTTCATTATTTTATTGCGCGTATTGTGATTAACAACGCGATAAAAGCGAATAGAATATGAGTGCTTCCACTAAAAACAGTCAATTAGACTGGCTGACCTTCGCACTTAACGTACTGATTGAAAAAGGGCCTGAACACCTTAGAATAGCTAAACTTTGTGAATTAAAAGGGGTAACAAAAGGTTCTTTTTATCACCATTTTAACAATCGTGCTGTGTTCATTGAATGCCTTATGTCTCATTGGTACGAAACAACGACTCTTTCTTTTATTGAACAAGCAAACACACAAGGCTCTGCTCAAGAAAAGCTACAAAAGCTCGATAGCGTAATTGCCAATAATAATATAGAAGCAGAGAAGCATATTCGTGCTTGGGCGTTAAACGAACCGGCGATCCAAATTTATCTTCAAAAAATAGATAACCAAAGACAACAATATTTGGCGCAATGCTACGTTGAACTAGGCTTAGCACAATCACAAGCGAACGACATTGCGTTAATGGCATATGCTAACTTCTTAGGCATGCAACAAATACACCCCGAACCAAGTATTGAAGATGTACTGAGAATATCGGCTATGGCATCTAAAGCTCTGCTACCACCAATGTAAAAAGTTAACACTAAAGATTAAGGATGAACACAATGAACGTTATGCGATATTCCGGATATTACTTACTTGTCACAGGAATACTTCACAATATCATCGGCTTAAGTTTAGGCTGGTCAAGCTTAATAGCGATGCACAATGATGGTTGGTTTTTTTCAACACTGGTAAATAACCAGATGGCATTTGATCGAGAAGCAATAAGTTGGTTTCTAATCACCGGTTGCTTTTGGGTATTATTTGGTTTGATGTTACAAAAAGCCTTAAATGAAGGTTATTGTCCGCCACTTTCACTGGGCTGGGGTTTTGTGTTTATTGGCGTTATTGTTGCGGTGATTATGCCAATATCAGGAGCATACTTGTTTATCATTCAGGGCGCCATTTTAATCATAGGCACAACAAAGCGTAAACAACCTGATTGCAATGTAACGACCACCCCATCTAGCCAACATAGTTAACATAGTTAACATCAATAAGATAAAGCATTGTTCTAAAATACCCATGTTCAATGCTTGCTTGATTTGTTATACGTGGCTTTAAATAAATGACAAACGGTAGATAACAAAGCGCTATTGCTCGTTATACTGTATAAATAAAGATACTTTTGTAAACAAAGCGGTAGTCCCTGTTATGTCTTTCTCAACGCTATTAGATAAACTTCCCTCAAGGAAAATTTGCTTGGCAAATGCGTTGTTTTGGCTACTACTAAACACATTTGCTGCCTATTACAATTACCGAATGCTGCTTCATTATGACAAACCCGCAGTATACACTGATATTTGGTTGGAATATTTACCTTGGTGGGGAAATTGGGCGCTTATCGCACCACTGGTTTTCGCTTCAACTAGACTAATTCCTTACCATAAAGCACATCTATCAAGCTTCATTTTGCTGAATATACTGGCATCGTTATTGTTATTTTTTTATATTGGTTTTTAACCATTATCGAGGTGGCACTGATCAAGCACGGCGCTGTGAACCTAGAAATTATAAATGAGGCGTATGAACGGTTGCTATTGAGTCCGCTACATATTGATTTTCTTATTTATCTATCTGTATTTTGTACTGGCTACGCCATTACCTATTACACGCGCGCAAAACAACATGCGATCAAAAATGAGCTATTAGCAAAGCAATTGCTTGAAATAGAACTGCAATCATTGCGTTCGCAATTAAACCCACACTTTTTATTTAACACCTTAAATACGGTTGCCAGCTTGATCCGGCTAGATGAAAAAAGCAAAGCAGTAAAAGCATTAAGTGAATTAAGCCAAATGTTAAGAAAAGTATTAGAGAATCAAAATAATCAGCTTATACCTTTACCTCAAGAAATTGAGTTCATCGAGAGTTATCTCACCATTCAAAAAATGCGTTTCGAAAATAAACTACTTACAACTGTTAACTTGTCAGGAAATTTACACGACTGCCAAATACCTTTCATGTTGTTACAGCCCCTAGTTGAAAATGCGGTTCAGCATGGCAGCCAACTAGAAAGTAATCAAAATAAATTAACGTTAAAAATCGCTTGTGATGATAAACAGCTTTCTGTCACGTTAGTCAATAAAATATCAAAAACCGATGAACATCAAGGCTTTGGTATTGGTATCACTAACTGTCGGCAACGTTTGGATAAAATCTATCAACAACGTTATACCCTAAGCCTAAACGAAATAGAAAATGATTATTTCGAAACACGATTAACACTACCAATTGGGGTGCATTATGATTAGTGTTTTAGTTGCAGATGATGAACATTTAGCACGAAAAACCATTCATTACTTGTTACAGAACCAAGCAGACATCAGCGATATTTATTTTGCTGAAAATGGTAATCAAGTAATTGAACTCGCAAAAGAACATCACCCTGATATTATTTTCTTGGATATTCAAATGCCAGGGAAAAACGGGCTACAAGCGGCTGAGTTACTTGAAATAGATGCTGTGATTGTCTTTGCAACGGCGTTTGATCAATATGCTATTAGTGCCTTTGAACTTAACGCAATAGACTACTTACTTAAACCTTTTGATGATGACCGGTTTTACCAGGCATTAGATAAAGCAAAGCGACAAGTTGCAAATAATCAAGTGAGTAACTTAGCGAATATCAATGAACTCATTATTCATTTAAAACAACAGGCAGACTCCCCTTTTAAAACGCAATTGGTGGTCAAAGATCCCGGTAGAATTCGTTTAGTTGATGTTGACGATATTGAATATATTCAAGGCGCTGGCAATTATGCTGATATTCATTTAATCAATGGTGATCACCTATTACACCGAGCTACATTAACGATGTTAGAAACACAACTAAACCCAAAAGAGTTTATTCGTATTCATCGTTCTTCAATTGTAAATCGTCAGTGCGTTCATACATTAACGGCAACAGACACCGGCGACTATATAGTACAATTAAACAGTAAATCGCAGCTTACCTTGAGTCGGCGTAATAAAAATAAGTTAGACACGTTACTTAACCTAAACTCTGTTTAATAAAGACAACGCTAGCCAATGTTTTTCTGCTCCCTTAGGTTTACTTTCATTAGTAATAGGTTAACCGAAAAGCAATCAAAAAAAAGGGGCAACATTGTTGCCCCAAAATTCACTCATTGATATTTGATTTACAACCATGTTGTCAACAAGCTACCTCACAAATTCAAGAATTCAGCTGTCCAAAGAGAATTTCTTAACTGCTCTTGATGCTATGCCACTGCTGTTCGTATTTTAATAATTAATACAACGCTACATAACACCCCTATAGTGACAAATTATGCATACTTTACGAATAATTATTAAATATAATTTATAACTTATTGCATATAAAAGATTTTTTATAATGCTTATGCAACATATTTAATGAACGCAAAACTAAAAATTTATCTAAATAAACAGTTTTGATAAACGACGATAGCGGCTTATATTTATCCCACATTGATTAATAAATAATCTCTTGTAAGAAAAAACCAACTCACAACGTCATACTTATGAGAAGCGAAAAAAGGAGAATGTCGTTGAATAACAAAAACCAAAATGCCGCCATTGCCAAACTGGCACGCGAACATGGACGCTTGGTGTTTCATACAGCTTATCGCTTATTGGGTAACAGTCACTCGGCTGAAGACGTTACTCAAGAAGTGTTTATCAAACTGTTTAAGAAACCAACCAATGCCTTCGACAATATTAAAAATTGGCCGGCTTATCTGAGAACAATGGCTTCATCAGCGGCGATAGATCAAATAAGACGTCGACAAAAATTCGCTGAAGAGCCTATAGATTATTCCACTAATGATGAAATGCAGTTATTTGATAAAACACAGCACAACGCAGACCCGTATAGAGAAATGGCTTTATCTAGGGATATCGAACACTTTAGAAGTGCATTGGCTGAGTTAACAGCACAAGATGCGCACGTATTTTGTTTAAGGCACTTGGAAGAGTTTTCATATCAAGAAATTGCCAAACAATTAGGTATTTCAAATAGCTTAGTAGGCGTTACTTTACATCGCGCTCAGCAAAAACTCTCACAGTTGGTGGGAGAGTCACAATTTTTAGGAGCAGGTTATGAAATCACAGGATAATTTAAGCCCAGAGCTAGAGCATTATATTGCTTCGATAAAAGCAACTTCACCATCTTCTGTTGAAGATGAAAAAATGCAGTTAAAGTTAGACGCAGTCATAAAAGAACAGAGTGAACTAGCTGAACACGTTGAAACTACGGGGAAAAGAAGTCGTAGTATATTAGGTAAGCTTAAACAAAAGCTATCACAAGTATCATTGGTGCCGCTCGGCGGAGCAGTAGCAACGTTAACACTAGGCGTGATCACGTTATTATTATTAAATGGACCACCACGGGTCGCTTTTGCTTCTGTTGTTCAACAATTAGAGAAAATCACTAGCATGCGTTTTGTTTCCGAAATGAAAGCTTTTGACTCAGTATTTTCTCGACTTAAGGTGTACTATCAAGAGCCGGGATTGATACGTGTTGAAACTATTCCACTGACCGAAGGTGGAGAGAATGCTAGTTCAATCAATGTTATCAATACTAAGAAGGGCCAGGGAGTAATATTTTTTCCAGGGCCTAAATTTGCGACGCCATTCAATTTTGATCCAAAGCAAGCTGAAGATTCCCCTAAGGACGATCCCTTGTATTGGTTTACTGCAATAAAGCAATACAAAGGTGATGTTACACAACTCGGTGAACAGGTCATTAATAACAAAACGGCAACGGGTCTTACCTTCAAGGAATCAGGCACGCAAGTGACGTTATGGATTGATCCAAGCACCCAACTTCCGATAAAAATCATTGTTAGTACTGCTGGTGAAAACAATGAAACGGCATTTCAAATGGAAGCCGACGTAGAATTTAATCTCGTGCTTGAGGATCAATTATTTTCACTTGATATCGGTGATAACTACAAACAAAGAAAAGAAAACGAATAGTTTTTTTAATAGCGCCCCATAGAAAATAACGTTTGGGGCGCTTTTTTATAATGTTTTTGCAACGTATTTAGCTAACGCTAAACTAGAGGTCAGCCCAGGAGAGTCAATACCAAATAAATTAACCAATCCAGGAAAACCATGTATTGCAGATGTTTGTACGTAAAAATCTTTAAATCCTTGATGTTCAGACTGCAACTTAGGGCGTATTCCCGCATAAGCAGGTTGTAGCTTATCTTTTTTGACAGCGGGAAAATATGCTTTTATCGCGTGATAAAACTTATCTTGTAAATTCGCTGCTATTGTATAACTTAGCCCGGAAATATATTCGGTATCAGGGCCAAACTTTAATTGGCCGGCAATATCTAACGATGCATGTATACCTAAGCCATGTTGTTGTGGTACGGGGTAAACCAGACGGTTGAAAGGGCTTTTACCACTATAACTAAAATAATGCCCACGACACCAATGTATTTCAGGTATTTTATTTAAAGGGAAATTAGCTGTATTGCTAGCAACATGGGTAGCATGTAATCCTGCACTATTGATCATTACCGGAGTGAGCACATTAGTTGTATCATTTACGCTTTTTAAGGTCAGTTGATAGTTATCATTTACTCTTTCAATAGCTAATAAATTGGTACAGGCTACATAAATACCGTTATTCTTTTCAAAATCAAATAACAGACTTTGCATAAATTGATGCGTATCGATTATACCCGTTGACGGAGACAATAATGCCTTTGTTGCGCTTATGTTTGGTTCTAATTGCTTTGCTTGTTTGGCCGTTTGCCACGCAAGATCATCTACGTTATTTTTTCTCGCTTGCTGCCATAGTTTTGCTAATATCGCTTCTTCGTTTTCTCCTTTTGCTACTAGCAATTTTCCCACACGCTTTACGGGTACAGAAAAGCGTTTACAATGTTCATACAATAAATGCTTACCCTCAACGCAAAGCTTTGCTTTTAAGCTATCTTCAGGGTAATAGATGCCAGCGTGGATCACTTCACTATTACGACTGCTAGTTTCTTCACCAAATGACGTGTTTTTTTCGATAAGCAACACATGTTTATAACGTTGACTTAGCTCCCTAGCAATTGCTAGCCCTACCACGCCCGCACCGATAATCACCGCATCAAATTTTTCCATAGACTCAGCTCAGTCACTTATATTGTTATTGCTAGCCAATACCTTATTTTAGTTTAAGTTCTACTAAAAATTCAGATAATATAAATATCGCACCACCATCTCAAAGCCGTACCGTATGGCAGAATACACACTAAACGAGAAAATCATGTATAAATTATTATTTGGCGCTATTTTACTATTCGCTAGCCATGCTAGTTTTGCCTTAGGTAAACTAGGACATCAGTTAGTATGCCAACTTGCATATGAACAGCTTGCCACATCGACACAACACTCTGTCACAGCGTTATTGAAGCAAGTATCAAAGCAAGATCGATTAGCGATCAATCAATATCTTAGAAAAAAGAAAGATACGCCTTTAACTTTTGCTAACGCCTGTACCTGGGCCGATGCCATTAAGCGCCAACCTGAATATGATAAATACAAATCTTGGCATTATATTAACGTATCAAGAGACAGTAAAAAAATTAGTCAAGACACCTGTCAAAAGCACTGTATAACGCGTGCAATTAAGATCCACAGCGAATTATTGGCTGCTAACAAAACCAATGAGCAAAGTGCGAAAGCACTAATGTTTTTAGGACACTGGTTAGGTGATATTCATCAACCTTTTCATGTCAGCTTTGCGAGTGATTTAGGCGGAAATCGTATCAAAGTTACACCGTTTAAAGGGAGATGCAATAACATACATTGGTATTGGGATGAGTGTTTGTTGTATCCGTCGCCACGTTCTAAAGAAGCACTGACAACTTACTGGTTAAGTCGTCTTAACACGCTTATGCCAAATAACATAAAAAAACAATGGCAGCTATCAAGCGAATTCGACTGGGCCAATGAATCATTAGCCATTGTGACGAGTAAAGAAATTGGCTATTGTCAGTTTCATGATGGGCATTGCCAAAAAAATAACAATGTACCTTTTGTGATCACTGAACGGTACCACTTAGCTCAACAACAACAGTTAGCAACACGCATGGCGCAGGCAGCAACACGCTTAGCTGCACGATTAACTGAAGTACTCAACTCAAAAAACAGTTGATTTTTTAACCGCTTCACACATACTAGATCGACGTTAATTCTGTCAATTACAGGGATGTTTTATGCTTACAAAACTGGAACAAAGTAAACAACGTTGGGGCGGACAAAGCCAAATCATTGATAATTGGCTACAAGAACGACAAGCAGTGTTAGTGGCGTATTGCGACCTAATAGGCTTGCAAAATAATGATTCTATCGCACATAAAACACCTGAAAAAAGAAAAATTCAACGCTTCTGCCAATTATTGATGGATTACATATCAGCCAGTCATTTTGAAATTTTTCATGATGTGATAGAGCAATGCCAAAAAAAAGGGCCTGTAGATAAACAAAAAGCCGAAAAGATTTTTCCTACACTGAACAAATCAACAGACTTAGCACTTGCCTTTAATGATCAATTTGCAGAAGCAACCAAGACCAAGTTGCCCGATAATTTTGATTTGCAACTTGCCACATTAGGCAGAGCGATGGAAGACAGGTTTAATCAAGAAGATCAATTACTCGCAATGTTGCATCGATATTAGCTGAGCACAATAAGTACTATTTTATGGGTTAAAGTAATTAACAGAGACAAAAAAGCTTGGTATATACCAAGCTTTTTTTATTTAACTGACTTATTTTTACTTAGTGAGCGTGGCCGTGACCTTCTTCACCTTCTGAATTGGCTTCTTTTTCTGCTGCCGCTTCTTCTGCTGTTTTAAAGTCAATTAATTCAACCACAAAATTAAGTACTGCGTTAGCTGGAATTTGAGGAGGTCTACCCTGTGGGCCATAAGCTAAATCACTTGGAATAGTAAAGTTATACTTTGCGCCTTTTGACATTAATTGAACACCTTCTGTCCAACCTGCAATAACACCGTTTAACGGAAATTCAATTGGAGCATTGCGCTTATAAGAGCTATCAAACTCAGTACCGTCCATTAACGTACCTTGGTAATGTACTTTTACCACATCTGTTGCATTTGGTTTGGCACCTTCACCTTCTTCAACAACCTTGTACTGTAAACCAGACTCAGTCACTACTACGCCTTCTTTTTCTGCATTTTCAGCTAAATACGCTGCGCCTTTTTCTAATGCTTCACTTGCTTGCTTTTCTGTTTGTGCTTGTTGTTTTTCACGCATTGTTTTTTCTAGATTCATCATTAATGCTTGAACTTCTTCTTGTTCAATTGCTGATTTACCCGCAAGGCTATCTTCTATGCCACGTAAAATTAATGATTGGTCTAACGTTAACCCTAACGTTTCTTGTTGTTCTAAGTTTCGCTGAGTGAACATACCAATTGAAGTACCTAGTGCATAAGCTTGTTTTTGCACTTCAGTATCTAATACGACTGGAGCTTGCTCTTCTTTTTTCGCTTCTTGACACCCTACCACTGAAATTAACGCCAGTGCTACAACCGTAGGTTTAAATAGTTTCATTGAATTCTCCATTGATGCGGTTCACATTAATATACAACCGCAATTATTGCTGTGACATACACATACGTTAAAAAAGAACATATACTAACGATAAATGCAGGTAGAAAAAAGCCCTTAATGAATATAGCCAAATTCTCAATACCATATATGCTGTTATTCGCGCTAATTTTAGTCGGATGCCAACCCGCTAGCGATGAACCCATTCAACGATGGCAGCACGCAGCTAGTGGTGCTTATGCGGCTAACATTTCGGATGATGCGAGCCTAAGCGTTGTCAGTTCAGTGCATCATGGCATTAGTTTATGGAACTTAAAAAACAACGCATTACTTTTTCAGTGGTCTCAACAACAAGACTCAGCCGACAACTTAGTCTTATCGTTAGACATTGCGCATGATAATAGCCACGTATTAACCGCAAGTCGGCAAAATTTCTCGTTATGGAATGTAAAATCAGGTAAATCTGAAGGTTTCTGGCAAATAGACGGTTCAACTATTCGTGATGTTGCATTGTCAAATAATGGCAAAAATATCTTAATAGGTAAAAGTGATGGAACCGTGGTTCACTTTACGCCATCAACAGGTCGCCGCATCGAGTTTCTAGGTCACCAAGAGAAAGTGAATACGGTTGATATGTTACCAAACGGTCGTATCGCCTTGTCAGGTTCGAATGACTTTGTCGCTTATGTATGGGATACCCAAACGGGACAAGTTATTTACCGCTTTAACCATCCAAGCCGTGTCACTATGGTAGCGATTGACCCATACGGTCGTTACGCTTTTACTGCAGACAGTAAAAAATCCGCTAATTTATGGGATCTTAAAACAGGTAAGCTCATTAGCCAATTACAATATTCAAATAGACAAGAAGTATTTAGCACGGTGCAATTTTCAAAAGATGGTCATTTACTCGTTACTGGTGCCCCGTCACGCAAAGTAAGTATTTGGCGTATTAAAGATGGAGAGCGCTTAACAAGTTGGCGTGTAACGCCAAAAGATGATAATTATCCCGCTAGTGCCGTTGTGTACAGTGTCGCATTTAGCGATAATAACCATATTATCACCGAATCATCTTCAGGATATGCAGAATTATGGCAAACCAAGTAGCAGAAGATATAATCAAGCAATTAGAACAGAGCATTGAAGCGCTCGAATCGCGTAATGCTTTTCAAGACGATGTTATAGAACAACTCAGCCAAGAACTTACCGTGCATCAAGAAGAACTGTCAGCGTTAAAAGAACAAATAAAACTCTTAGTAAACCGTGTGAAGAATCAGCAAGCGCCATCATTAATGAGCCTAGAGGATGAGCCACCTCCTCCTCATTACTAACGTCATAAAGACTAAAGTTTTGCAGTAGCGGCTAATTATTGTTGCTCAGTACTTTTCCGAACATCGGTACCTTTGTGAGTCACTAAGGCTTAAAAACGCCAATAACCTGTTCATTGCTTCTAATGTCTTTTTCTACGTGTTCTTCAGGCTGACTCATTTGGTAGCCACACTTAACACAAGAAACTTTCTCAACATCATGTTCTTTAGACAATGCCATTGTATCTAGGGCATGACATTTTGGACAACTGGCTCCCGCTATAAATCTTTTTTTACTCATCTTTCTTTTCATTTCACGACTGAGATAAATTACCTATATTTTACCTTGAATTACACGTGCAGGAAAAGCGACAATACGCAGGTTATCCATTAATTAGGTTGTATCATGATCACAGCGATAGAGTTAAGCTTGCACCGAGGGGTAAAAAGTTTAATTGAATCATCAAGTTTTACCATTCATCCAAACCATAAAGTTGGTTTGGTTGGCGCAAATGGCTGTGGTAAATCATCACTTTTTTCAGCCTTTTTAGGCAAGCTTTCACCAGACGCTGGCGACTTAAGTGTTCCTAGTCAATGGAAAATAGCCACGGTAAAACAAGAAACCCCAGCGTTAGATTGTTCAGCGTTAGAATATGTTATTGATGGCGACACCGAGTACCGAGCCTTTGAAGCGGAGCTTAATTCAGCCCGCGAGCATAACGATGGCAACAAAGAAGCGACCATTATTAACCAAATTGATAGTATCGGCGGTTACAGTTTACCGGCACGCGCTGGTGAGCTACTCCACGGCTTAGGCTTTTTACCCGAGCAACTCGCATTGCCAGTTAAAGAGTTCTCTGGTGGTTGGCGAATGCGCTTAAACTTAGCACAAGCCCTTATTAGCCGTTGTGACTTGTTATTACTTGATGAACCGACCAACCATTTAGACTTAGATGCCGTTATTTGGCTACAAAATTGGTTAAAGCGATTTGATGGCACCTTAATACTTATTTCCCATGATCGCGATTTTTTAGACGATGTTATTGGGCAAATACTGCACATTGAACGTCAAAAAGCCAAACTGTACTCAGGTAATTACACCGCTTTTGAACGCCAGCGTGCTGAACAACTCGCTCAACAAGATGCGCAATTTCAAAAGCAACAAAAAGAAGTTGAACACCTAACCGCCTTTGTCGATCGTTTTCGTGCTAAAGCAAGTAAAGCAAAACAAGCGCAAAGCCGTTTAAAACGATTGCAAAAATTGCCAGACTTAGCACCCGCTCATGTTGACACTCCTTTTAGCTTTAGCTTTAAAAAGCCTGATTATATGCCATACCCACTACTGTCAATTGAAAAGGCAGCCTGTGGCTACGACCAAAATACGATTATTCTTAATGAAACCAATATTTCTTTAGTGCCGGGTAGCCGAATTGGCTTATTAGGCCGTAATGGCGCAGGTAAGTCGACGCTAATTAAATCATTAGCTGGTGATATTGCCTTAATAAGCGGTGAAAGATATCGCGCTCAAGAATTACGAATTGGTTACTTCTCTCAGCATCAGCTTGAACAACTTCATATGTCCTCTACCGCAATAGAGCACATATTACGGGCTAAACCGACCATGACAGATCTAGAAGCTAGAGGCTACCTTGGCCGCTTTGGTTTCAGTGGCGACCAAGCACTTGCTGTTGTTAACACAATGTCTGGAGGTGAAAAAGCACGTCTTGTACTTGCACTTATTGTGCTTGAAAAGCCGCAATTATTGTTACTTGATGAGCCGACCAACCATTTAGACTTAGAAATGCGTCAAGCGTTGGTATTAGCATTACAAGACTTTAATGGGGCGATTATTCTTATTGCCCATGACCGTTATTTGCTTGAATCTTGTGTCGATGAATTTTATTTAGTTGCTGACGGCAAGGTTACTGAGTTTAATGGCGATATTGATGATTATCAAAAATGGCTAAATGACGAGAAAAAAACCAATACCAAAACAGTAAAAAACGAAGCTACCTTCGATAAAAAGCAACATAGACAACAACAAGCCGAGTTACGAAAAAAAGCTGCTCCACTAAAAAAGCAAGCGCAAAAGCTTGAAAATACGCTTAGTAATACACAAAACCAATTAGACGATGTGGAGGCAATTCTTGCCGAGAGCGATATTTATCAACCTGAAAACAAACAAAAACTTACAAAATTATTAAAAGAACAAAGTCAGTTAAAGGCTAATATTGAAAGCTACGAGATGGAATGGTTAGCTCTTGAAGAAGAAATTGAAAAAATAATGGCTGAACAATAAGTCATCTTAAAAATACATTGCTACACTTACTAGAGTACGTGAGCCTTGCTGTTACATTTTCGCTCATGCTAAACACGCTCTGATTAATAACAAACCAGAAAGGATGTTTTATGAAAAGATTTATGTCATTAGTTACAATTATGATAATTGCTTGTAGCACAAGCTTGAGTGCCAACTCAGCAGATTTAGATAAAGGTATTTTCGAATTGAACCGTGGCGAATTTAAACGCGCAATGGAAGAATTTAAACCATTGGTTGAAACAGGATACGCCCCCGCACAATACCAAATGGCATTAATTTATCAAAACGGTTGGGGGTTACCAAAGAACAAAGAAAAAGCACTTGAATTAATGTCGATGGCTGCAGAGCAAAATTATGCTGACGCACTGTTTTCACTATCAGTGTTGTATTCAGAAGGAGAGGTTGTTGAAAAAGATTTAGAAAAAGCATTTCAACTCATGGAAAAAGCCGCTAAAAAAGAAATCGCAAGCGCGCAATTTAATGTGGGTGTTATGTACGCTAACGGAACCGGCGTTAATAAAGATTTTTATCAAGCGGCTCAATGGTATAAAAAAGCAGCACGACAAAACTTTGTACTCGCCCAATTTAACTTAGCAGGCTTGTACTTTGACGGAAATGGCGTTGAACAAAGCTTAGAGCAATCATACCTTTGGAACTATATAGCAGCTAAAAGTGGTTATGTTCCAGCACAAAAAAGCCGAGACATGGACGAACATAAACTCAGTGTTAAACAAATTCAAGAAACCAGAGAAAAAGCAGAAGCACTATACGCGAACCTAGTAGAGCAGCAAGAACTCAAAGCAAAAGCACGTGCAGCAAGCAACCAACTATTTAACTAATTCATTCATGTTTATGTCACCTACACATTATAAAATATGTAGGTGACACTCGCCCATTTTTTGATCCACGTCATAACATGCTTCTTTCATTAATTTAAAATAGCGTTGAAATCGTTATTTCAGTTAAGGAACAAGTTATGAACTTTTTTACCATGTTATTCAATGACCCTGTTGTCTACATTTCAATTATTGGTTTAAGTGTGGTGCTAGGTATTTGTGGCTTTTATGTCTATTTTTTCATAAAAAACATTGAACAAAATAATTAGATAATTACAAAAAAATTATCACTTTCCGGCAATATTTTCTTTTTTGTGCTGTTATTCAGAATTTCGCATGCCAGTTTATTGTGCGTAAAGTAGGCAATAAAACGCTGCCTTTGCTATACTGAACCAGTATTATTGTGATGAACGAAACACATTCTAGAAAAGGTTATTGTGATGGAGCTATCAGTTAACAATACATCTAATGCGTTGAGTATTATTGAGCGCACACAACAAGATCGTGAAGAAAAAAACGAAAAATTAGCCTCTGGTAAAAGCATAAATAGTGCTGCCGACGATGCCGCTGGCTTACAAATTAGTAGTCGACTGACCTCGCAAGTAAACAACGATCAACAACTCAACGTTAATGCGCAGGATCAGGTTAACCTCAATAATGTGCAAACCGGTCAACTTTCTTCAATTACTGAGAGTTTACAACGTGCGAATGTATTATCAATTCAATCTGGTAATCCTTTATCTGATAATAACGCGATTCAAGGTGAGCTCGATCAGTTAACAGAACAAATTAATACCCTTGCTGATAAAGCATTAGGTAATGGCAATTTTGTCTCCGGTTTAGACGCGAACAACCCGCAAGCGACTCAACAATCAATAGAGTCAGCTTTGTCTACCATTTCTAACAACGCCACAACATTAGGGGCTGAAAATAGTGCGCTAGCTGGGCAAGTAAGCACGTACGAAGCAACACAAGTTAATGTAAGCGCAGCCAGATCTCGTATTGAAGATACCGACTATGGGCAAACGAGTAGTGAGCAACAGCAGGTTAATATCCAACTACAGGCCTCAGTACTCAATAAAAAAGATGAAGAGGCGCGTAAAGGGTTACTTATCAACCAATTGGTTTAAATACCATTCAAAGTGATCATTTATTTAATCACAGTGGTAATAAGACCAATTGCTATGACTATTTGGGTTAAACAGGTCAATTCAGTTACACTACTGTGCCTAGCCATTAATTAACACGTTTATGATCATTCCTTTAGATGCTATCGACTCAGACACACTTAATAATATAATTGAAGCATTCATCTTGCGTGAAGGTACCGATTATGGTGCACAAGAAGCGAGTATGCAGGAAAAAATAGCGATGGTAAAAATGCAGCTTCAACAAGGAAAAGCCGTTTTGGTCTATTCTGAGCTACACCAGAACGTTAACATTTTACCGGCAAAACAGTTTAATCAAGTACCTTCGTCATCCGATGATTATTAAATCGGTAGCAGGGATAAATTATGCACGTCAATATCATCCATAACTAATCCCCGAGTTTGACCTATCGAGTAAAGCTTAAGGTAAACACAACAGGAACCGTATGGCTTATACTTGGTAAGCCTGCTAACTCTTGCAATTTATTGATGCCTTTTACAAGTGCAAAATCTTGCGCTTTTATCAAAATAGGCGCTACGCTTGTGACCACAACTTTATTTTTCGCTAAACGGCTAACATTCACCTGTGCTGTAATTTTTTGTTTATTATCATGTAACGCCATTTCACCTGTTAAGGTTAACGGTTTGATCTCGCCCATTTTCAGCTTCGAGAGAAATTCAGGCGATATTTTGCTAGTGAACGTTGCTTTAGGAAACATTTTCGTCGCAAATAAATGCTCTCCCATACGTTGATCACGAATCGGTATATTTGTATTGACGCTCGCGAGATCGATAGTTAGCTCAACAGCTCCTGTATTTGAAATATTGGCAGTCAATGCGCCAAAATTATGATTTTCAGCAATATGTTCTTTTTTAATCGAAGTGAAAATTAACGATGATTCCTCGGTATTTAGCTGCCAATCAGCCATTGCGGGAAACATCAGTAAACTCGCTAATACGGTAATTATTTTTTTCATATGCATAAATCCTTCTTGGTAAATTATCGGCGTGCTTGATGTGGAATAATCACATCTTGCCATGGAATGTCGTTCGACCCCAATGAGATGAAGTCAGGATTTAACAAGCTATCTCGCCTGTTATAAGTCAAGGGGTTAAATTCACTATCAAGAATAGTACCACCCGCTTGCTCTAAGATACATTGGCTCGCTCCTGTATCCCATTCACCTGTTGGGCCAATTCTTAAGTAACAGTCTGCGCCACCTTCAGCTATTAAACAATTTTTTAATGAGCAACTTCCCAATGCAATATGTTGGTATGAAAAGTTATCGCGTAGGTATTGCCCCATAACATTTAATTTTTGTCGACGGCTTACCGCCACATTGATTTCTCGCTCACCATCGTATCGTGCCACATTAATTTTTTCAGTACCCTTTACCTGTTCTTTATAAGCACCTGCTCCTTTTTGTCCAAAGTAAGTCATTCGGTGATCGGGTGCGTGAATAACACCTATAACAGGTTTACCTTGTTCAATAAGAGCAACATTTACCGCAAAGTCGCCACTTCCGATAATAAACTCACCTGTACCATCAATCGGATCAAGCAACCAATAACGGCTCCAACCTTTACGTTTATCAAAGGGTAATGCGCCAACTTCTTCAGAGATAATAGGAATGTCAGGTGTTAATCTTGATAGTTCAGCCATCAGTACATCATTCGCTGCAATATCGGCACTTGTTACCGGGCTGTTATCTTTTTTCATTTCGGCAGTGAAATCACCTCGAGTATAATGTTTAAGCACTTCTACTCCAGCTTTTTTGCTACTATCAATCGCAATTGCTAATAGTGATTCTAAATTCATCCACCATTCCTTAATTTATCAACTAGTAACATGAGTGCCGCAATACTACGAGCCTCATTGAAATCTTCACGTGCGAGTAAATCAACATAATCGTCAACAGGCCAATGTATTAACTCCATCGGCTCGGGTTCATCACCAGGTAACGTTTGTGGATATAAGTCTTTAGCAATAAATATTTCCATCGTACCGCCGAAGAAAGCCGGTGCCATTGCAACGGTATGCAAAGGTATCAATTGTTTGGCGCCAAATCCCACTTCTTCTTTTAATTCACGATTCGCAGCTTCTATGGCAGTTTCCCCCGGATCAATTAACCCTTTTGGAAAACCAAGTTCATAGCTGTGAGTGCCTGCACAATACTCTTTAACCAATAATAAACCGTTATCTTTAGTCAGTGATACTATCATCACTGAGCCTCGCCCAGAACCTTCCATTCGTTCATAGACTCTTTCTGCACCATTACTAAAGGTCAGTTCTAACTGCTCTATAGAAAAGAGTAAACTTTTGGCGATTGACGTACGCTTATTAATGTTTGGCAGTTGTTTATTTTTTGACATTATCACCAGAGTTGCCGTTATTATTTGGCAATGACCCTACAAGATTCGATATACTCCTATGATAAAGTGTTTTACTAGGAAAAATCTATGATAGATTGGTCAAAAATATCTACTGTGTTGTTAGATATGGACGGGACGATATTAGATCTACACTATGACAACCATTTTTGGTTAACACATTTGCCTAAACGCATCAGTGAACAACAAAATATTAGTGTAGAAGAAGCAACAAATTCGATGCTGGCTCATTACGAAAAAGTATCAGGAACGCTTTCTTGGTATTGTATTGACTATTGGGCAGAGCAAACCAATATGCCAATCAACGAATTAAAACGCGAAGTGCAGCATTTGATTAATCTTCGTGAAGATGCACACGACTTTCTTACGGCACTTAAACAAACGGGTCGAGAAGTTATATTGGTAACGAACGCTCACCCTGATAGCCTTGCCCTTAAAATAGAGCGTACGCAACTAGACCGGTATTTTGATACGCTATATTCAACACATGAGTTTGGTGTCACTAAAGAATCACAATCTTTATGGCAAAAATTACAAGCTAAACAAGATTTTGATGTAAATACCACCTTGTTTGTTGATGACAGTTTACCGATACTCACTTCAGCACAAACATTTGGTATTAAACATATACTTGCGGTTGCAAACCCTGATAGCAAGCTACCCGTCAAAAATATTGTCGAATTTCCCGCCGTCAGTGACTATCGCACCATGCTTAGCGATATTTACGATAATCCGGTAGTTCGCTAACCTTTAAAAGCGCAGAGGAAAACGTCCTTGGCTATCTTGTTTACTGACCATAGGTAAAACTTGCATGATCGCTTTCGGCGTTTTACTCGTGGGCGCTATATACCCATTACCATAAGCATAGCCATTCGCACCAATATTTACCGTAAAGGTTAAACCTATATCGTTATCACCGTTAACATTCAAAACAGCTTCGCCCTGTTGACAACTCAGCTCACCTGTTAAATCACCTAGCGTAACTTTCTGCGCTAACACCGTTACAGCGGCATTTGGCCAAGTCACACTACCGCTTAACTGTTGGCAAACTGGTTTAGCCGCTTGAAATTTTTCTATATTCACGTTGATGTAGCGATGGGCTGACACTGCTACTGGTGTAGGAATATGTTTTGCAATTAATGCCGCAGGTAAATTCATTTCAACATTGGAAATAATCGGTTGTGAGAATAAGTGTGATACAGAAGCAAAGCCATCTATTGGGCTCAAATTAGGATCGCCAAACGTAACATCAATTGTAGGATTAAAACTAAGCAATGATAGAAATCTCACATTAAGGTTAATTTTTTCTATGCGCGTACCATTGACCGTAACACTTCCTATTTTAGGTTGCCAAATAGAGCCTTGTATATCAGTCACTGAAATATGTGGTGGTATTGTCACCCAATTAGCAACAAAAGCTGCTGGTAGTTTTATCAATAAAAAACATAAATAAAGAGCAATGACAACCGCTCCTAACGTTAACCATTTTTTCACTATCACCTTCCTAACTGTAAGCGCTTGACCGCTACACTTCCTGAAACATTATCTTGGCTAATATCTATATTAATCACTTTCACGCCATGCTCTTTCGATAATCTTGATAACCAAGTTAGCAAGTCATTAAAGTTAATGTTATCAACCCATACTAGCACTCCACCGGACTGCGGTTGTAAGCGAGCAATCACTATTTGTTGCTGTTGTGCAGTACGATTAACAATACTGGCTAAACTCGTGTTTTGCGAACTGTTTGGTTGTGCTTTCTGAAACTGTGCTATACGAGCAGTTTCTTCTTCAACCCATGATAACAGGGCTTGTTGTCGCTCAAGCTTTTGTTCAGCTTTACTCACCCCATTTGTTAAGGGTTGCCACACTAATTGATAAAAAACAAAAATACATAAAACAGAGCCTAAGGCTGCAACTAATCGTTGCTCTCTTAGTTGTAAATTCACCCACCACTCTTTCATGAGTTTCCTCCGCTTTTTGCTTTAATGCTAATAGCACCGGTCACGCTTGTTCCCTGATTATTTAATGCTCCTTGTGAAACAGTAAAATTAGGTGCTAACGCTGCATTAAACTTTTCAAAGTCTTGATAGCCTTTTGCCGTTGCTTGCATGCGCAATTCTTTGCGTTTGCCATCATACCTCAAGTTTTCAGGCTTCAAAGTCGGCACTTGTGCAAATACTGGTTGAAGTTGCATCAACAAGGCGAGAAAGTCTCCGTTGTTGTCAACGCCTTGAATAGTGGAAAGTTGTCTGCGCAATTGCGACTTCACTGTGGCAATACGTACCCGTTGTGTTTGCGGGAAAGCGTGTTTGTAACGTTCAATAACACTTGTTTCTACTGCTGCAATTTGCGAGTTTAACTGCATTAAAGTAATCGCTTTACCTGCAACATTTAGCACTAATGCCAACAATGCTATACCCGCTACTAATCCCCATGTTTTAGCCAATGAAGAACGCTCTTTCTTAGCTGCATATTCTCCTTGAAGCATGGTAAAGTTTCGGGTATCCAAATGCTGTGCCATTAATGCTAACGGCAACTCTTCGGGTAGATAATTAATGTCTATATTATCAGCTTGATGTGGTATGGGTGAAAATGCATCAATAGCAATATTCTCATCTGCATTTAACCAAATACTCAGCATGTGCGGCCATAACGGCTCATCAATGGTGCAACCTTGCCATTGCCCCTTTCTGATAATCACTTGATTACCTAATGCAATCGTTTGCCATCTATCATCAGCTGGCGGCATTGCCAAAACTTCAGGAATAACAAAGTCAGCCTGAATAGAAGCGGTAGCTAACTGCGTTAGCCAGTGGGTCATTTTGTATTTTTCAACAAACGCTAATGGACAATTCCCTTCTGCAGAAGAAAAGTTTGCATAAGCAAAAAATAATGAATCAACATCTTGCGCAACATCATCTTCTATCACGAAAGGCGCTGCAAGTTGCATAGCTTTTTTCGATTTCGCCGGCACGTTAAGTTGCTTAAGTGTTACATCGCTACTAGGCAATATCACTACGACTTCTCGATGCACTGCTTTTGTGCTTAATTCACTTAAATGAGAGATTGTTGCAAGTTCGCCGCTTGCAATAATATGTTCTTCAGACTTCGACCAAACCAACCAATGCACTTTGTCGGTATCTTGGCTCGCAAGTCGTATTATTAATTGTTCTGCCATCAATCACGTCCTATCGTGCGACTAATCACCTTAATTTGATTGTCTTCATTTACTTGCATCATTGATTGTAGATAAAAGTAACTTTGGTTAAATGTTGCTACAGTCCTTAGTGTAAAGTATTGGCTGTCAACTACAAACTGTTGTTTCTGTGCTTCGGTTATCTTTAATTTATTCACTTCAGGTAAATTAA
The DNA here is from genome assembly GCF_030546745.1 of Thalassotalea sp. 1_MG-2023. Taxonomy (GTDB): domain Bacteria; phylum Pseudomonadota; class Gammaproteobacteria; order Enterobacterales; family Alteromonadaceae; genus Thalassotalea_C. The sequence goes on along the minus strand of NZ_JAUOPD010000002.1, from coordinate 48,389 downwards.
AAAAAGCATCGATATTGTCAAAACCGTTAATATCTCTTGCCGATAAAATCTGTTGGGCTTCACTTTTCGAAATATCCAGCAAAGCTTGCAGTAGTTCGGGTTGTTCATCTGATACGGTATTAATATTAATTTGGTGTAAATCAGTATTAGGTAATACACAAACATATGGCTTTAAAGCAGTGATAACATCTTTAGTAAAGTGTTCAATAACACGTAATTCATTCACACTAGCAAGATAATAGTTGGCGGGTAAGTATGGAAATTCTTTTGCCGAATAATCGTTATCTTCTGCACCACCTGCACTAACAATACTGGTATCACTGTCTAACCAGTCTGATAACGCATCTGCCATATACTCCGCGGAAAATACATCAACGCCTTCAATATTCAATGCAATAATCAGCGCTTCAAATGCTGCACGAGCTGGAGTTTTTTCGCGTGTAATGTTTTCTGTTACTCGCAGCGCGTTTAGATTTAAACATGCCTGTAAATCTGAAATTTCTCCAGTGATTTCACCGTAATCAACTGGGTAAGTGCTTTCTTCTTGCGCCCAAATTTGAGCTAGTGTTGTTTTATCTGGTGTCTCTTCAAAGCTGGTTTTTAATACTCTTTTAGCAAAAGCTTCTGCTCCCATTGCATACCAATAAGCTTGTTGATTAAAGCTTACATTTGCCGATTTTTTCACTGCGATCTGCACTTTAGCCAGCATGTGTGTAGCGATAGTTGCAGCGAGTGCTACCACCAACATCACAGTGATAAGGGCAATACCTTTGTTTAGTTTCATTGGCTAACCCTTTGTGGTCCATCAATGATAGCTTGTTCGTTTTCTGTTCCCGTTGTTGTGTTGCTGTTATCGTTAAAAGGCGCGGAAATAATGAGAAACTTACGTGTTAATTCACCTAAATCTTCTGTGTCGATAATAATCGTAATGGCTTCGGGCCATTGATTTTCAGTTAAACTATCTTGCCATTTTTTATCGACAAAAAATTGTACTTTCAAATCCGTTACGTCATGTATTAGCGGCCTAATGATGGGCTCTTCACCAATCACAGGATCAACAAAGTTAAAATGCATACGTTCTAAGGTGTTTTCTCGAATGCGATAAGCAATAGGTTGCATATCTGAGCGGGGTAAGATTAAATTTGGATTACTCCAGCCACCTCGAACAAATGCAATTGCCTGTTCACTTAACATCAGGTCGCCATTATCGACATAAAAAAAGCCTGTTTGTGGCGCTTCACCTTCAACGCGAACTGAACGTCTGGCGACTTGCAATAAATCTCGTTCAATGATGATCCATGCGCGTTGTATTTCATTAAGCCTATTTTGTTTTTGCTCTGCACCTTCTTTTGTACGGATCACGCCATCTAAAATACTAAAACTAGCAATACTAATTACCGCAAATATTGCTGTCGCTAGTAACACTTCAATTAAGGTAAAGCCACCAAGGCCAAGTCGTTTCATTAACGATTTTCCTTAGCAACGAAGGTTGTCAGGCTTGCTAATGCCAATGAAGCTTTTTCATCACTACGTACTTCAATGGTAATGCTGCGCATTTCTTTATCAGTAGTTGCCTCAACCTTTTGTTGCCAATGCCACTGCCTACCTGCTAAATCAACGTTGCCTTTTTTGTTCTTCGGCGGCCATTGCTCATCTAACGTTGCTTCCACCAATTGGTTAGAAGCTACCCACTGAGCAACCATATTATTTTCGATATGATTTAAACTTGAAAAATGGGTATCCGACGTACTCAATAACGCAACACCTGCAAGCGCAAATACTGACAAAGCCAGTAACACTTCAATTAAGGTAAAGCCTGCTACTTTCAGCTTTCTGCGTATCGACAAACTATACGTCATTCGTTGTTTCGCACCTGCGCTTGCTGCTCAAGAGTGACAGGCGCATAAAATTTGCCAATCACATTGATACTGAATGCTTCACTACTTTGTTCTGTTGTCGCAAATGTAGCTTTAAAAGGAGTAATCTCGCCACCTGTTAATAAATACACTTGAGGAATATGAATTTTTTGTTCTTTGTCGAGTGCATCTTCCATTGCTGACAGTTGATCTTCATCAGGAATGAATAATTCACGATCAACAAGGGTGCTTTCCTCAGGCGCTAAGCCATCAAACGATAATGACATAGTAATATTGTCAGCCAAGGTGTAACGTTCGAATGTTTTTTCATTTGGTAGGCTCGTCCACCGAGAACCATCATAACCAAGAAATTGATAGCTGTTATCTTCAACATAAAGCCCTATCTCAATATTATTTAATAGACCAAAATCTGCAGCTAAATTAAAAATGCCGGCAAATCTTGTGGCTTCTTCTGTCACTTGTTGTTCAGATTTATTCGAAAAGAAATTAATTTGTACTGCGGCAACCATAAAACCGATCACCACAATCACCATTAATATTTCAATTAAGGTAAAGCCTTTAATGTGCGAAGAGCGTTGCTGAATTAACATAATATTAAAGGCTTAAATCATTACTGATAGTCAGCAAGGTTCCAATTTCCAATATCATCATCGGTAGCGGCTTCGCCGTCAGGACCCATAGAAAATACATCCATTTTTCCATGCTCACCAGGGTTTAAAAGCTGATAGTCATTGCCCCACGGATCTTGCGGTAAACGTTTAATATAACCACCCTCTTGGAAACGACGAGGAACAGGCTCAATAGTCGTTTGTTCAACCAGCGCTTCTAGGCCTTGTTCTGTTGTTGGATAGTCATAATTTTGTGAACGATAAAGCGCCAATGCTGACTCTAATGAACCAATATCGATAACCGCTTTTTGTGCTCTTGCGGTATCCTGACTTCCCATCAAGTTAGGTACCACCATGCTGGCAATAATACCGATGATCACTAATACAATCATTACTTCTAATAATGTGAAACCTGAAACTTTTTTCATGAGAATTCCTTATTAAATCTTACTAAATGCCAATTAATGTGTTCATTTTCAAAATAGGTTGTAATATTGCCATGACAATAAAAAGAACGATCCCCGCCATAGTTACCATTATTGCAGGCTCAAATGCTTTCAATGATATATTGATCAAGGCTTCAAACTCTCGATCTTGATTGTCAGCTGCGCGTCCAAGCATATGTTCAAGTTGGCCACTTTTTTCACCACTGGCGATCATATGTAGCATCATCGGTGGAAATAACTGCGTTTGTTCTAATGATAAGCGTAAACTGCTACCTTCTCTTACTTTGACTGCTGCTTGCTTCACTTTATCTTTAATATAAACATTGCCAAGCACCTCGCCTGCAATGCTCATACTTTCCAATAAAGGAACTGCACTGGCGGTTAGTATACTAAGTGTTCGTGCAAAGCGCGCGGTATTTACGCCTCGCGCCACCTTACCAATACCAGGAAGGCTGAGCAGCTTTTTATGTACTTTATATTTGATATCAGCTCGTTTCATTAATTGAATAGCGAGTAATATCAAGATAATAAACACCACCAATAAGTAGAAACCAAAGTTTTGCAAAAATTCACTTGTGGCTATTAAAAATTTTGTTGTTTGCGGTAAGTTAGCGCCAACATCGTCAAATTGGCTGACAATTTGCGGTACAACTGACGTCAATAAAACAACAATAACGCCAATAGCAACTACAGTCATTATTGCGGGATAAACCAATGCTTGGATCATTTGTGATCTTAGTTGCTGGCGTTGTTCAGTATAATCCGCTAAACGGTTGAGTACTTTATCTAAATGCCCTGACTTTTCGCCAGCCGCGACCATAGCACGAAAGAGGTAATTAAAAACCTGAGGATATTCCGCCATACTTTCAGCTAAACTATAACCTTCAGTAACTTTAGTACGTACCGCCATCACCATACTTTTAGTGACATCTTTTTCTGATTGTTCGGCGACCGCTAATAACGCTTCTTCTAACGGCAAACCAGACTCAACAAGTGTTGCAAGCTGTCGTGTTAAAATAGCTAATTCACTGGCTGATATTTTCTTACTGCGGCTAAATGAGCTTTTTGTGCTTTGCTGCTTATGTTTTTTTAAGCTTGCGGTTACTTCGGTAGGCATCAAGCCTTGATCTCTTAACAAAGACCTAACATGACGAGCGGTATCCCCCTCGATGATACCTTTTTTAAGTTTACCATTACGGTCTACTGCTTGATATTCAAATGCCGCCATATGCTATTACTAATCTTCCTTTGTCACACGTAACACTTCTTCAAGCGTTGTGATACCTTCCAGTACTTTGTCAAAGCCGTCACGGCGAATACTTGGCGTATGTTGTCGGACAGAGCGTTCAATATCTTGCTCACCTTTACCGTTATGTATGAGTTCACGCACTTTATCATCAACTAAAAGTAACTCATGTATACCTGTTCGGCCTTTATAACCTTTAAAATTACATTCGTTACAACCGGTAGCACGATAAATATGCTGTTGAGTGTTTGCTGATAACCCAAGTAAGTTTAATTCTTCTTCATCAGCTAGATGCGCTTCTTTACAATGAGGACAAAGCGTTCTAACAAGACGTTGTGCAAGTACGCCTAATAAACTAGACGATAGCAAAAATGATTCAACGCCCATATCTTCCATACGAGTGATTGCACCTGCTGCGGTGTTAGTGTGCAACGTTGAAAGCACAAGATGCCCCGTTAAACTTGCTTGTACGCCAATTTGAGCGGTTTCTAGATCTCGAATTTCACCAACCATCACGACGTCAGGATCTTGCCTTAAAATAGCACGTAACCCTCTGGCAAAGGTCATATCAACTTTAGTATTGACCTGTGTTTGACCAATACCTTCGATGGCATATTCGATGGGATCTTCTACGGTAAGTACATTTCGCTCTCTGCTATCAATTTGGCTTAAACCGGCATATAACGTGGTGGATTTACCAGAGCCTGTTGGCCCTGTGACTAAAATAATGCCATGCGGTTTATCAATTAATTGAGAAAATTTGACTCGATTGTTATCGGTCATTCCTAAATCTTGTAAATCTAATCGTGCGGCGTTTTTATCTAACAAACGTAGTACTACACGCTCCCCGTGGCCAGTAGGCATAGTAGATACACGTACGTCTACCGCTCGGCCTGCTATTCTTAGTGAAATACGGCCGTCTTGTGGCACTCGCTTTTCTGCGATATCTAATTTCGCCATCACTTTGATACGTGAAACAAGTAACGAGGCAAGCTTGCGATTAGGTCTTAATACCTCACGTAAAACACCATCAACCCGAAAACGAATTTGTAGCGATTGTTCAAACGTTTCGATATGTATATCAGAGGCACTTTCTTTGATCGCTTCGCTTAACATCGCGTTGATCATTTTGATAATCGGCGCATCATCTTCATTTTCAAGTAAGTCTTCGGTTTCTATCAGCTCATCGGTAATGGAATATAAATCAACTTCATTACCAATATCTTCCATCATTTGTTTCGCTTCAGATGAATCTCGTTGATAAGCATTTGTTAATCGAAGTTCAAATTGCTCTGGAGAGACAAAAATCAATTTAAATGCACGTTGAACCACTCTTCTTACTTCTAATAATACCTGTTCATTAATAGTGTCTAAGCAATATAAAATCACTTCATCGTCTTCTTTACCAACCAAAACGCTATGGCGTTTAGCAAAACCAAAAGGCAATTGTAAAAAACGATTACTGTGTTCTGGTGCTAACTCGAACTGTGGGTCGTTATTTTCCACTAATGATTCCAATGAAGTTTGCGACATGACGGTTATTGCCCACGCTCTTTAATAGCTTCTTTGTCTTGTGACTTTTGCTGATATTCATTAAAGGTTGGCGGTAAAGCCAATTCATCATTCCATTTAGGTAATAATGGTAATTTTTTATCTTTCATCAACGACAAACCTTCTTCACGCTTACGTAGTTCATCTGCACGGATATAATTGTACTTTTCTTTACTGATGTCATTCATCAGTTTTCCATCACGGATAACCGTAGGGCGTAGAAATACCATTAAATTACGCTTACGTTTACTATTGTTAGTTGATTTAAATAAATGGCCAATAATAGGAATATCGCCTAACAGCGGAACCTTTTGCACACTTTCTTGTACATCTTCATCTATAAGCCCGCCTAAAATTACCGTTGCACCATTATCTGCCAGCACAGTCGTTTTAATTTCACGTTTATTAATTGAAATGTCTACACCTGTTGAGCCGCTTACCGACGAGACTTCTTGTTCGATCGTTAGCTGTACACCTGAGCCTTCATTGACTTGTGGCGTCACTTTTAATTTGATACCCACTTCTTGACGATCTACGGTTTGGAAAGGGTTGCTGTTATTATTACCTGTTGTTGAGCCCGTAATAATAGGGACTTCTTGGCCCACTAAAAAGTGCGCTTCTTCGTTATCTAATGTAGTGATACTAGGCGTAGCTAAAATATTAGAGTTAGTGTCAGCACTAACTGCTTGTACAATGGCACCCCAGTCATCTTTTACTAGTCCAAACATCATGCCGTTAACCGAACCTAGTAATTTCGCAAGTAAACTATAGTCGCCATCGGTATCAGGGTTTGTGGTGGTCACTGGATTTCCGTTACCATCAATAGTGGTAACGGTGGTACCTGGTTCTCCCCTTGCCGCGACAGCCGCCGCGCCAACAGAAGTAATTGGTACCGTACCATTGGTAAATTGCGTAGCACCACCATTTTCGTGATACCATTGCACACCTAGATTAACACCATCACTTTCAAATACTTCCACAATAATTGCTTCAACGAGTACTTGCGCTCGGCGCACATCTAACTGTCTGATCACCGCTTCTAATGAGCGAAGCATGTCAGGTTGCGCGGTAATGACCAGCGTATTGGTATCTGAATGTGCTTCAATACTGATATTACGCTTTTGCTTATTACGACTGTTCGTTTGTGTAGAATTTTCTTCCGCTTCAATCGATTCACTAACACCTGTTAACACATCTACTAAATCTTCAGCTTTCGAATATTTAAGGTAGTAAACCCGAGTGTTACCGTTAGTTTCTAATTCACTATCTAATCGAGACACTAATTTTGCAACACGTTCACGCGCTTGCTTTTCACCGCTAACAATGACGCTATTAGTACGTTCATCAGCAACAATTTTAGGAATTAAAAAGCTAGGAGTTCCTGCTTTTCCTTGGCTCGATTTATTAAGTGCTTCAACAATCCGTACCATTTCGCCCGCAGAAGCATGTTCTAGACGAATTATTTGCTCGTATTGATCACCTGCTCGGTCAACACGCTTAATGATATTAGCCAAACGGTTAACGACTGCTGCAGTACCTGTCATGATAAACACATTAGCAGGGTCATAATTAACAACAGTGCCGCCACCCGCTTGATCTGACATTTGTCTTAATAATGGTGATAACTCACGTACAGTCACATTCTTAACTTCTACTACCCGTGTCACCATTTCATCACCAACACCAGGATTGTCATCATCAACCAAAGGCGTTGCTTCAGATTTTGCTTTTTTATTACGAATAATTTTTACAATATTATTGTCCATTTCAATGGCAGCAAAACCATAAACTTCAAGCACGTTTAAGAAAAATTGATAATATTGATCTTCCGTTAATAAATCGTAACTTCGAACATTTACTTTGCCGCGAACATTTGGGTCAACAATCATCGTTTTCTTAAGGTTTTTACCCACAATATTGATAAATTCTGTAAGGTCAGTGCCTTTGAAGTTAGGTGAATATTGCGCAGAGTACGCAGATTGAGCGCTAAACAGTAAGCCATTAAAAAAACAAACAGTTGCTAAGGTCATCAACCATTTTTTTGCCCACGTTTTTGCATGCGATTTGCGCATGGATAATTCCTTATTGTTCATTATTGAATACTAAATAAAATTTCAGTTAACGAGCCGTTACGGTTTACCAATAACGAGATCTCTGTTTCTTCTTTTAGTGCTTGTACCGCTTGAGCAGCTTCACTAGGTAACGTTAAATCATAACCATTCATTTGTACCGCCACATCACCTGACTTTAACCCCGAAGCTCTAAAAAATTCAGGTTCTTTACCTGGCATTAACTGATACCCGATGATGTCACCATTTTGTCGTTTGGGGCTGACTTTCAAGTAATCAAATATTTTCCCTGGGTCAGTGTTGATATCTTGTTGTAACTGCATAGCGGTTTCAGATAAAGCATCATTTTCACGTTGATCCACAGTATTGATATGATTGCTTACTACCTGAATTGGTTCCGTTCTTTTATTTACTGTCGATGTATTTACTTTACTGTATTTAAAACCATCTAACATTAATGTTTCTAATCGCCCTGATTGCTTAATAATCACCCTATCGGTTGCAACAGACTCTAACGTAGCGCGGGTTCCTGATATTTTATCGCCAATGCCATAGGTTTCTTGTTTACCGTTATTTTCGATAATTGCAGCAGCAGTGTTTTGATCGCTACTTGCAACAGTCCCCGTTAATGTAAGACGCAATTGAGTTTCTGGTGCATCTTGTACTTTTACAGGCACTTGCTCAACAGCAGCTTCTTTAGCTCCGAATAAATTCAATTGCTTCAGTGCTGATAAATCTAATAATGCTTTTTGTTGTTGAACATCATTTACATTAGTAACAGCCGTTGAGTTGATATGCTCATTAGATGGTAATAATTGCCAAGTAAACTGTGCTAAAATATAGGCGATATAACAAAGCAATATCGCGCTTATAATAAAGGCGACTTTTTTCTGAGGCACTTGGCGAATAAATTGTTGAAGCGACGATAGTTCTGTCGATATACGCATATTTGAGGTTATCAATCTTTATCTTTTTCTTCGTTGATGATACTTGAGCAATACAGCTAGAACAAGAAAACTGCTTTATTTTTAACTATTATTTACAATTATTCGCAAGATATGGCGTAACAATACAACCTATGCTAACTTGCGCGACATTCTGTTCGGCAAATATGACAAGAAAATGAAACAAAGTAAAAACACTTCTGAATCTACCAATATACGCCTCGACAAGTGGCTTTGGGCGGCACGGTTTTACAAAACAAGAGCCATCGCAAAACAGATGATTGACGGTGGTAAAGTATTTTATAATGGTCAACGTTCTAAGTCGGGCAAATTCGTGTCAACGGGAGATACAGTCAGAATTCGTCAAGGATACGAAGAGAAAGAAGTCACTATTATTGCCCTTGCTGATAAGCGAAGAGATGCGACATTCGCCCAAACACTATATAAAGAAACAGAGCAAAGCATTGAAACAAGAGAAAAAAATGCACTCGCACGTAAGCAAGGACTACTGCTCAACCCAGGGACCGAAAGCAAACCTGATAAAAAACAACGTAGACAAATTAGACAATTGAAAGAAAGGATATAACCGTGACCTTGCCTGCAGATGAATTAAATCGCTACTTATTCGATGATTTACATGTTCGTGGCGAACTTGTGCAATTAAGTACCACTTACCAAAATATTATAAACGGCCATAATTACCCTGAAGGCGTAAAAAAGCTATTAGGCGAACTAATTGCTGTCACTAGTTTACTCACGGCAACATTAAAAATTGAAGGTGAAATTGCCGTACAGTTGCAAGGTGATGGTCCCGCAGACTACTTTGCTGTTAACGCCAATCATAATCAAGAAATAAGAGCGATCGCTAAAGTTAATGAGTCGGCAACAGGCTCAGACTTAAATGATTTGGTCGGTAAAGGAAACATGATTATCACCATTCGCCCAGATGTGGGTGAAGCATACCAAGGTGTCGTTGCACTAGAGCATGATAACCTTGCTGATTGTATTGCACATTACTTTGAAGTTTCAGAGCAAATACCAACAAAAATTTGGTTATTTCACAACCAAGAGACAAACCAAATTGCTGGCTCACTCATTCAGTTATTACCAGACAGTGGTGACAAAGAAGAGCAAATGCATGATTTCGAGCACTTATGCCAAATTACAGCAACCATAAAAGATGAAGAAATTTTTACACTAGACGCAAAAACCCTTTTATATAGGCTTTATCACCAAGAGAAAGTAAGATTATTTGAACCACAAGTAGTCACTAATACTTGTGGTTGTTCAGAAGAAAAGTGCTTAACGGCTATTTCACAGCTTGGCCAACAAGAGGTTGAAAGCATTCTGGCAGAACAAGGTAGTGTTAGCATGACCTGCGATTATTGTTTAACAACCTATGCTTTTTACCACTCACATTTTGTTCAATTATTTAACCAAACAAAGCATTAATTTACCTTTTTTAAGTGCGCTTAAAAAGTATTGTTATAGATTTAATAACATAAAAAAATGCCGAACTAAAAGTTCGGCATTTTTAATATTGAACCTCTAAACTCTATTTTTAGAATCTAGCTTCAAGTCCAATACGTACATAACGTGGCATTTGGAAATTATATGCTGCACCATGCCATTGGTTAGGCACACCTTCACTTTGTTCATAATGCTCATTAAACATTAATGCATCTTGTGTATTCAATAAGTTGAATACATTGATTGAAGCTTTCATATCAATATCAGACACTGTGAAATTATATGCTGCCGATAAATCAACTTTAAACGTCCAAGGAGTACGGCCTGCAGTACCACGAGCATGTCGTGTATACGTACCTGTCAATTCACCATTTTCATCAGTGTCGGCTAGATAAAATAAATCACCCCAACCACCGTTTACATTTGGATCATCTGACGGATAACCTTGACCAAACAAACTTACTGGACGACCACTTGAAAGTGTAGCATTCCAACCAACCATTAAGTCTTCCATTGGTTCCCAACTACCGAAGAACTTAAATACATGACGACGATCGTTTGGCTGATAGCCTTGAGCACCATCCATCAATGCAGCAAAATCAAAATCTTGTGTAATACCAGCATCTGCTTGACCGATATCTGATTTAACAGCACCTTCAAAGTTACCAGTACTACGTGACCATGTATAAGTGAACGTATAACGGAAGTTATCTTGTCTATACTTCACCATACCTTCTAACGCACTATATTCATTATTAGCTTTAGGAAGACCAATAGTTTCAGGACTATAAGTTTGTAGTGAACCTTCATCTGGTACACCATCATTGTTAAATGATGAATCACCCCAACCTGAACCATCCCAATAATAACCATCAGCATACCAGCTAGATGTAGAGCCTGGGTTTATCATTACACAGTAAGGATAAGCATAACGACCACAGTAATCATCTAGTGCTGTAGCTACTTCACGGTAAGTACCTTTAACACCAACAGTGTACTCTTCATTTAAGATCCTCTCGTAACCAATGATATATTCATCTTTCGAGAATGGGTCAGCTTCTTGAGCTTGGAAGATATCTTTTTCAGGAATTGTTGGAACACCACTCACTTGTTGAGAGTCTGATAAACCACCAACACCCAAAGATTCAGCTAATGGTGTTAATCCGGTAGGCGCACCTGTTGATGCATCGATACCTGAGAACGTATAAGCAGTAGTAATATCACTTACACCAGAAGCCGCACGGAAAATCGTGTTGTTCGCAACTGGTAGGAAATAACGACCGTATGTACCATATAGTTTAGATTCACCATCTCCTTGCGGATCCCATGTAAAACCTAAGCGCGGAGCAACATCAGTTTTAAAACTAGTTAATAGTTTACCTGTTGTACCCCAGCTATCGAATTCATCACGACGTAAACCAATATCTAACACTAAATTGTCATTAACTTGCCATTTATCTTCGATATAAAAAGCTGTTAACTCAGAGTTAAACGAACCACCACCATCAAAGATACGATCTTCAACATAATCTAAAGCTGAACCGGTATCATTTTCTAAAGCACCATTATCAGCTTGAAAATCACCACCTGGAGCCAACGTTTTGTAATCAAAACTGTGACCGCCAATTGGGCGGCTAATACGTTGTGAATCACGTTCTTGATAATCCCAACCAGCTACGATTGTATGATCGCCAATAGTGTATTCAAAGTCTAAACGATATTGTTCGTTTGAATCATTGTTTGCACCAAAACTACCACCAGCACCACAACCCTTTACAGGGTTGTTTGTATTACGTGAATCAGTTACTGAAGGACATTCTAAGTTAGTTGATTGTGTTTCATATTCAGTTTCAATTTTACCAACTAAAGCAGTAACAATTAAGTCGTCTGTAATATAACCAGTATAACTTAAACTTGTTGCTTCACCGCCACGTTTCAAAATTGCAGAATCAATGAAGTCACCAACAGTTCCATTACTTCCTGTATTAGGATCGTAATCATAAACTTTACGTTCTGTATCGCTTCGGTTTGAATAACCAAATAAGCTTAAACGATGGTTTTCATTGATATCCCAATCGATTTTACCACCCCAGAACATGTTATCGCCACCTGAAGCTTTAGTAGTTCTGAATTCATCATTTGCACCGTATTCAGTACCACCCCAAGTATATTCAGACTCAACGTTTCTAGGGTTAACTAATGCATAGAAGAATAATGTATCTTCAATGATCGGACCTGACGCTGAAAAAGTAAAGTCAGTACGATCGTTACTATCTCTACGTTCATCACGGAATATCTTACCTGAGCCACCTTTTCCGCGAGAATAAGTACCTTCTTCTTGTAAAGAATCAGGTTCCATGTGAAGAACTGCAGCAAATTCCCACTCGTTTGAACCACCTTTAGTGATTGAGTTCATTGTACCACCAGTCGCTCTACCATATTTAGCAGAGTAACCACCGGTTTTAATTTGGAATTCTTTATAAAATTCAAATGGTACTTCACCACAACCTAAACCTTGGCGAGTATTGGTAACCTCAAGACCATTAATATAACAGGCATTTTCAGCTACAGATGAACCACCGAAAGATGCAGTATTTCCGAACGCAGAATCACCTTTAACTGTACCAGGAGCAAGTAAAGCAACTGATGTGATGTTACGTGCAATCGGCATTCGGTTGATTTCAACATCACCAATAACGAGGCCTGAATCTGACGAAGCTAGGTCAATGGTAGAAACAGAAGAGCCCACTACTTGAATAACTTCTGTATCACTAGTACTTGCAATCTCAAAGTTAGTCACTGTGTTACGACCCAACACAGAACGTGCTTCATCTTCTGCAACTACGGTATTGCCACGCATAACAGTAATTTTATAATTACCTGAAGGTAATTTAGGTAAACGATAGCTACCATCATCATTTAATGAAGCTGAACGTGTTGTACCCGTTGCAACATTAACTGCTTTAACAGTATATGAATCTGTTGAATCTTGGACTGTTACTTTACCAATAATATCATCAGCTGAAGCAACTCCCATTCCTAAAACAGTTGATACGGCAATCGCCGCTACAGACCGTTTGAATGTCTTGTTAAATTCTTTTTTCATGTGTGATTCTCTCTGGACTATATTTAATAGTTATTTTTTGAATTTATTTCTATATGTTACAAACCGTAACATGCCTTATCAATTCTGCATGAATATCAATTATTTTCAAGCCATTTTTAAAACTCATTGAACTTTATCTAAATTCAACAGTCTTTGTGTAACCTATTGAAATTAAGGTACTATATAATAAACCTATATCTATTGTACTGATATGTGTACATAAATTAGACAGGAAGAGCTTTATTATTTTGTTTCATTTGTTTCAATACACCTTCCGATTGTAATATTTTTGTTAATAACAGTTACAACTTTGAAACAATTGTCAGAATCAGTTCACCCTTTTATTCCCTATTACCTTTTTATACTTGATTGTATTAAGTTAAGCAGAGTAAGATGAATTTCAAATAGCATTTATTTACATCATAATGGTTACAGACACAGACGGTTACGTTCATATCATTGAATATTTAACTGAGCACTTATCACTCTTTGAAAACACAGCGAGTGACAAGGGTGGTGCGCTATCCGTTATGGAAGTCATAGAACAAGAACTAACAGAACAAATTATTTTAGTTTGTAGCCAAAACGAAAGCCTTAGCTTTAATCAACGTAATACTATTATTCGAGAGGTCGATAACATCGTTCATGATCTTCAAGAGATACTCTCTGGTGTTATTAACAACCCCGTCACAACACATCAACAAGAGTTTTTAAAAGAATTTGCCCTTCTTATTAAAAACTTATTCGATACAGAAATACATTCAGGTGTCCTTAGTTAAGGTCACTTTAATACAACTTTTTTACGGAGAATTTATGCAAGCTGAAGTTAAATGGATCGGCGAAGAAATGTTTGCTGGTATTTCAGAAAGCGGTCACACGATAGTATTAGATGCGAACAGCGGTACACTTGCACCAAGTCCTTTAGAAAATGTTTTACTTTCTTTAGGTAGTTGTTCTTCTGTCGATGTCGTGAGTATACTCAAAAAAGCCCGTCAGAATATCACTGGCTGTAAAGTACAGTTGTCTGCTACACGCGTAGATACAACCCCTAAATTATTTTCTGACATCCATCTTCATTTTATCATTTCAGGTAGAGATGTTCAGGAGAAACATGTTGAACGTGCCGTCAGCCTTTCAGCAGATAAGTATTGTTCTGTAGCACTCATGTTAAATAAATCTGTCAGCATCACGCATGACTTTTCTATTATTTCAGATTAATTTTATTATCGAGCCTACTTAACACTAGGCTCATAAATCACTCATCCAATCTAACTGCTTATTTGCTTGATGTTTTTTTGCCATAAGCTCTTTAATTAATGGCGTTAAAATAAGCTCCATCGCTAAGCCCATTTTACCCCCTGGCACAACGAGCGTATTGACTCGTGACATGAAAGCACCTTCAATCATCGACAAGTAATATGGAAACTTAACATTGTTTGCTTCTCTAAACCGAATAACTACAAAGCTTTCGTCTAAAGATGGAATAGCTTTGGCACTAAAGGGGTTAGAAGTATCTACAGTTGGAACACGTTGAAAGTTAATGTGTGTTTTTGAAAACTGGGGAGTTATGAAAGAAATATAATCTTCCATACTTCGTACTATGCTTGCTGTTACGGCTTCCCTGCTATGTCCTCTTTGGTTAGTATCACGAATAATCTTTTGGATCCATTCAAGGTTTACTATTGGCACCATGCCAATCAACAGATCAACATATTGGGCAACGTCATTAGTTTCAGTAACAACGCCACCATGAAGACCCTCATAAAACAATAAGTCTGTGCCTTCGCCGAGATCTTCCCATGGGGTAAACGTGCCAGGCATTTGATTATAAGGTACAGCTTGATCAAAGGTATGTAAGTACCTTCTCATTTTACCTTTACCTGTTTCTGAGTAATCTTTAAACAGCTTTTCTAAGGCGTCAAAGTCATTTGCTTCATCACCAAAGTAACTTATTCTCCGTCCTATCTCCTTTGCTTTTCTTTTTTCTAGATCCATTTCTTGTCGAGAATAGCGGTGAAAGCTGTCACCTTCTACTTTGGCAGAAGTTATATCTAGAGAACGAAAAATATGTTCAAAAGATTCAGATGTCGTTGAAGTTCCCGCACCTGATGAGCCTGTTACTGCAATGATCGGATTTCGTGAAGACATAGCGTAAACCGGAAAAAGAATGAGCTAAAAGTTATACGGATAAATTAAGCTAAGATCAACTTTTTAGCCAACAGAAAACAAAAAAGCGAGGCATTGCCTCGCTTTTTCATCTGAAAGCTCAACTAGTTAAGCTTCTGCACTTGCTTCTTCTGTCTCTTCAACTACTTCTTCAGTTGCTGGACGATCAACAAGTTCAACGTAAGCCATAGGAGCTTTATCACCAGTACGGTAACCGCATTTTAAAATACGAGTATATCCACCTGGACGTTCTTGGTAACGAGGACCAAGTTCGCTAAATAATAAACCTACTACTTCTTGATTACGTGTACGAGCAAACGCTAAACGACGATTTGCTACACTGTCGGTTTTGGCCAAAGTAATTAATGGCTCAACAACGCGACGTAATTCTTTAGCTTTAGCAACCGTTGTTTTAATAACACCGTGCTTTACTAAAGAACTTGCCATATTGCGGAACATCGCTTGGCGATGACTGCTATTACGGTTTAACTGGCGACCGCTTTTACGATGGCGCATAAGTTAATCCTTATCTCAAACTAATAAAAATGATGACCGACTTAGTCGTTATCAGCAATGCTTTCTGGTGGCCAGTTTTCTAGGCGCATACCTAGAGATAAGCCACGAGACGCTAACACGTCTTTGATTTCAGTCAGAGACTTCTTACCTAAATTAGGTGTTTTAAGAAGTTCGACTTCTGCACGCTGTACTAAATCACCAATATATTGAATCGCTTCTGCTTTTAAGCAGTTCGCAGAACGAACAGTAAGCTCGAGGTCATCAACTGGACGAAGTAAAATTGGATCGAAAAGAGGTTTTTCTTCTTTCGGTTCAACTTCTGTTACATCTCGTAATTCAACAAATGCATCAAGCTGTTCAGCAAGAATTGTTGAAGCACGACGGATTGCTTCTTCTGGATCTAACGTACCGTTAGTTTCCATATCTATGATTAATTTATCTAAATCTGTGCGTTGTTCAACACGCGCAGAATCGACATCATAAGCAATACGAACAACAGGGCTGAAAGAAGCGTCAACAAGTAAACGACCAATTGCACGATCTTCATCTTCGGCTTCGCGGCGAGTAGAAGCTGGAACGTAACCACGACCCATTTCTACTTTGACGCGCATACTGATAGAACCGTCACCAGTTAAGTGACAAATAACATGTTCAGGGTTTGCAATAGTTACATCACCGTCATGTTGAATATCAGCTGCCGTAACAGGGCCTTCACCTGACTTAGTTAAGGTAAGAACTGCTTCAGTTTTGCCTTCTAAACCTATCGCTAGTCCTTTAAGGTTTAACAGTATTTCGATGATATCCTCTTGAACACCTTCTTTACTACTGTATTCATGTAATACGCCGTCTATCTCAACTTCAGTAACGGCACAACCCGGCATTGAAGATAATAAAATACGACGTAAGGCATTACCTAAAGTGTGACCAAAACCACGTTCAAGTGGTTCTAAAGTAACTTTAGAACGGGTAGCACTAACAGTTTCGATGTCTACCATTCGTGGTCTTAGAAATTCGGTTACAGAACCCTGCATTATGTCCTCTCTTAAAGTTCAGCTTTACTTAGAGTAAAGTTCTACTATCAACTGTTCATTAATTTCAGCAGATAAATCTGAACGATCAGGAACACGTTTAAATACGCCTTCCATTTTCTTATTATCTACTTCAACCCAGACTGGCTTTTCACGTTGCTCAGCTAATTCTAAAGCAGCAATAATACGTGCTTGAGTCTTAGATTTTTCACGAACAGAAACCACGTCTTCAGCTTTAACAGTGAAAGATGGAATATTTACAACTTTACCGTTTACTACGATCGATTTGTGACTTACTAATTGACGCGCTTCAGCACGAGTACTAGCAAAGCCCATACGATATACAACGTTATCTAAACGCTTTTCTAAAAGTTGTAACAAGTTTTCACCTGTATTACCTTTTAAGCGTGCAGCTTCTTTGTAATAGTTACGGAATTGTTTTTCTAATACGCCATAAATACGACGTACTTTTTGCTTCTCACGAAGCTGAACACCATAGTCAGACAAACGACCGCGACGTGCGCCGTGCTGACCTGGGATCATTTCGAATTTACATTTAGTGTCAATTGCTCGAACACCGCTTTTAAGGAATAAATCGGTTCCTTCACGGCGACTAAGCTTTAACTTAGGACCTAAATATCTTGCCATTTTCTTTCTCCAACTATCCTATTAAACGCGACGTTTCTTAGGAGGACGACAACCATTATGAGGAATAGGTGTTACGTCAGTAATGTTGGTGATTTTAAAACCAGCAGCATTTAAGGCACGGATTGCAGATTCACGACCTGGACCTGGACCTTTAACGAACACTTCAATATTCTTCAACCCAAACTCTTGTGCAGCTTTACCCGCACGGTCAGCAGCTACCTGAGCAGCAAACGGAGTAGATTTACGTGAACCACGAAAACCTGAACCACCTGCAGTTGCCCAAGATAATGCATTACCTTGACGGTCTGTAAGAGTTACGATTGTGTTGTTGAAAGAAGCATGGATATGAGCCATGCCATCAGCAACTTGTTTTTTCACGCGTTTGCGTGAACGAACTGGAGTTTTAGCCATTTTCTATCCCCTCGCTACTTCTTTATAGGTTTACGAGGACCTTTACGGGTACGCGCATTTGTTTTCGTGCGCTGACCACGTAGAGGAAGACTACGACGGTGGCGAATACCACGGAAACAGCCTAGGTCCATCAAACGTTTGATGTTCATTGAAACTTCACGGCGTAAGTCACCTTCTACAGTGTACTTATCCACTTCTGCACGAAGCAAATCGATTTGTGCTTCGTCTAATTCACTGATCTTTGTAGATTCTGCGATACCAGTTGACACGCAAATTGCTTTTGCGCGTGTTGCTCCGATACCGTAAATCGCAGTAAGGGCAATTACTGCATGTTTACGATCAGGGATGTTAATGCCAGCGATACGGGCCACTAACACATCTCCTATATTTAATTAATTAATAACCACAGGTTGAAAAGCCCGTTAGGATACTCAACCCGCCCATCTTTTGCAAATTAAAGTGTCATTAATTCGCAAAATCAATGACACTTCAAAAAGATTAACCTTGGCGTTGCTTATGCTTAGGGTCGGTCTTGCAAATTACTCGAACAACACCAGCACGTTTAACAACTTTGCAGTTACGGCAAATCTTTTTTACGGATGCACGAACTTTCATTTTCTACTCCGTTAATTAACGTCAGCAAACTTATCGGCCGTAGCCTTTAAGATTTGCTTTCTTAAGTACGCTGTCATATTGATGAGACATCAAATGCGTTTGTACTTGAGCCATAAAGTCCATAATAACAACAACAATGATCAGTAACGATGTTCCACCGAAGTAAAACTGTACATCCCATGCAATCATCATAAACTCAGGAACCAAACAGATAAAGGTAATGTATAACGCACCAGTTAGGGTTAAGCGTGTCATTACTTTATCTATATACTTTGACGTTTGTTCACCAGGACGAATCCCAGGAATAAACGCTCCGGATTTTTTCAGGTTATCTGCGGTTTCACGCGGATTAAATACCAATGCCGTGTAAAAGAAACAGAAAAATATTATCGCAGCAGCAAGTAGCATAACATACAGCGGTTGACCTGGAGAGATCGCAATGGATAACTCCTGTAGTACGTCCGCTATCATACCTTCACCTTGTCCAAACCAACTCGCAATAGAGCCAGGGAATAACAAGATACTAGAAGCAAATATTGGTGGTATAACACCGGCCATATTCACTTTTAGTGGTAAATGCGTACTTTGTGCAGCAAACACTTTTCTACCTTGTTGGCGCTTAGCGTAGTTAACAACGATACGACGTTGACCACGTTCAACAAATACTACGAAAAATGTTACTGCAAAAACGATTACCGCTATCAACAATAATATTAAAGGGTTAATTTCACCTTGACGCGCCATTTCTGCCGTTTGACCAACAGCTGATGGCATACCTGCAACAATACCAGCAAAAATCAAAATTGAGATACCGTTACCAATACCTCGTTCTGTGATTTGCTCACCTAACCACATTAAGAACATGGTGCCAGTGACTAGCGATACAACAGCGGTAAAGTAAAAACCAAACCCTGCATCCATAACTAAACCAGGCATCATGCCCGGCAAGCTTTTAGCAATCGCTATTGATTGTACCGTTGCAAGTACTAAAGTACCGTAGCGCGTATATTGGCTTATTTTTCTACGCCCTGCTTCACCTTCTTTTTTAAGCTCTGCCATTGTCGGGTGAATCACCGTTAATAGCTGCATAATAATTGAAGCTGAAATGTAAGGCATAATACCTAAAGCCAATACAGAGGCACGCTCAAGTGCACCACCAGAGAACATGTTAAACATTTCTACAATGGTGCCCTTTTGTTGTTCAAACAACTGAGCTAATACAGCGGCGTCAATACCAGGGATTGGCACAAATGATCCTAGTCTAAACACGATAAGTGCTAATAGTACGAACCATAATCTTTGTTTCAATTCAGACAAACCGCCTGAACTTTTGTTATCCATTCCTGGTGTAGCCATAACCTGTATTATTCCTCGATCTTGCCACCAGCAGCTTCAATAGCTGCACGAGCACCTTTAGTAACACCTAAACCACGAATTGTCACAGGTTTTGTGATTTCGCCCGAAAGCATAACCTTAACTGTTTCAATGTTACGTGTGATTAAGTTTGCATTTTTAAGCGCGTAAATATCTACAACATCCGCATCTACATTGTTTAATTCGTGTAAACGAACTTCAGCATGTACTAATGCTTTGCGAGACGTAAAACCGAACTTCGGTAAACGTTGTTTTAATGGCATTTGACCGCCTTCAAAACCTGGACGAACACTACCACCAGAACGTGACTTCTGACCTTTGTGACCGCGACCAGCTGTTTTACCTAAGCCAGAACCAATACCACGACCTACGCGTTTCTTGGCTTTCTTAGCGCCTGGTGCAGGAGATAAAGTATTTAAATGCATTATTAATCCTCCACCTTAATCATGTAATGTACTTGATTGATCATACCACGTACAGATGGAGTATCTTCTAACTCAACTGTATGATTGATACGACGTAAACCAAGACCTTTCAATGTAGCTCTATGTTTCGGTAAACGACCGATAGAACTTTTAACTTGAGTTACTTTAACTGTTTTAGCCATGGTAATTACCCCAAGATCTCTTCAACGCTCTTGCCACGCTTAGCTGCAACAGTTGCTGGCGATTTCATATTCGCTAGCGCTGAAACAGTAGCACGTACTACGTTGATTGGGTTAGTAGAACCGTATGCTTTAGACAATACGTTCTGTACGCCTGCAACTTCTAGTACTGCACGCATCGCGCCACCGGCGATGATACCTGTACCTTCTGACGCAGGTTGCATGTAAACTTTAGAACCAGAATGACGACCCTTAATAGGGTGTTGAAGAGTTGTACCCTTCAAGTCAATTGTTACTAAGTTACGACGAGCCTTTTCCATTGCTTTTTGGATAGCAGCAGGCACTTCACGTGCTTTACCGTAACCAAAACCAACGCGGCCATTACCATCACCAACTACTGTTAGTGCTGTGAAACTGAAAATACGACCACCTTTAACCACTTTTGAAACGCGGTTTACAGCAATCAATTTTTCAGCTAAATCACTTTGTTGTGTGTTTTCTACATTAGCCATCATAAACTCCTAGAACTGAAGGCCAGCTTCACGAGCTGCTTCAGCTAACGCTTTCACGCGACCGTGGTAACGGAAACCTGAACGATCAAATGCTACAGATTCAACACCTTTAGCTTTTGCACGTTCTGCGATTGCTTTGCCAACAGCTTCAGCTGCCGCAACGTTACCTGTTTTTTCAACTTGTGCTTTCACTTCTTTATCTAAAGTTGAAGCAGATGCTAAAACTTCAGAACCAGTTGGAGCGATAAGTTGCGCGTAAATATGGCGAGGAGTACGGTGAACGACTAAACGATTCGCACCCAACTCGCTGATTTTTGCACGTGCACGCTTTGCACGGCGTAAACGAGATGTTTTCTTATCCATCGTATTACCCTACTTCTTCTTAGCTTCTTTACGGCGTACATATTCATCGCTATAACGAATACCTTTACCTTTATAAGGCTCAGGCTTACGGTATGCACGAATGTTCGCTGCAACTTGACCTATCAACTGCTTGTTAGCACTTTTCAGTACGATTTCAGTCTGACTAGGAGTCTCACATGTAACCCCTTCAGGGATTGCATGATCTACTGGATGTGAAAAGCCTAAAGAAAGGTTTAAAACCTTACCAGCAGCTTTTGCACGGTAACCAACACCGTTAAGAATCAATTTCTTTTCGAAACCTTTGCTCACGCCAACAACCATATTGTTGATGTTAGCACGTGCAGTTCCGGCTTGAGTCCATGCTTCTTTACTTTCTGCAGCTACATCAGTTTTGATAGAGTTCTCTTCTTGAGAAACTTTAACAAGACCGTGAATAGTTGTAGATAGTTCTCCAACAGGACCTTTAACTGTGATGTCTTGGCCTGATAACGTAACAGTAACGCCAGCAGGAACTTCGACAAGTGCTTTTGCAACACGAGACATAATTTAGCTCCTTACGCTACTGTACCAAGGATTTCGCCACCTAGACCCGCTTTACGAGCGTCGCGATCCGCCATCAAACCTTTAGAAGTAGAAACGATAGCGATACCCATACCAGCTAGTACTTTAGGAAGCTCAGTAGCTCCTTTATAAACACGTAGGCCAGGACGAGAAACACGTTTAATTGTTTCAATTACTTCTTTACCTTCAAAATATTTCAATTCTACAGTTAATTCTGGTTTAACATCACCAGACACTGAATAATCTGAAATAAAACCTTCTTCTTTAAGCAAGTTAGCAATAGCAACTTTAAGCTTAGAAGATGGCATTGTTACTGCAGCCTTTGCTGCAGATTGACCGTTGCGGATGCGTGTAAACATGTCCGCGATAGGATCAGTCATCATAACCATTTACTCCCGTGAATTACCAACTAGCTTTCTTAAGACCAGGAACTTCACCGCGCATCATGTGCTCACGTAATTGAATACGGCTAAGACCGAACTTACGTAAGTAACCATGTGGACGACCCGTCACGTTACAACGATTACGTTGGCGTGATGAACTTGAGTCACGTGGTAAAGTTTGAAGTTTTAAAACGGCATCCCAACGCTCTTCTTCAGAAGAGTTAACGCTTGAGATGATTTCTTTTAAAGCACGACGCTTTTCAGCGTACTTTGCAACTAGTTTAGTGCGATTTGCTTCACGAGCTTTCATTGACGATTTAGCCATAACTCTACACCTTATTTCTTGAACGGAAAGTTAAAGGCAGTCAGCAAAGCATGACCTTCTTCATTAGATTGCGCAGTAGTAGTGATAGTAATATCCATACCACGAATCTTATCGATTTTATCATAATCGATTTCTGGGAAGATGATTTGCTCTTTCACGCCCATGCTATAATTACCACGACCATCGAACGACTTAGGGTTCAAGCCGCGGAAATCACGAATACGAGGAACTGAGATAGAGATTAAACGCTCTAAAAATTCCCACATTCTTTCGCCGCGTAAAGTTACTTTTGCGCCAATAGGATAGCCTTCACGGATCTTAAAGCCAGCAACAGATTTGCGTGCTTTAGTGATCAGAGGCTTTTGACCTGAGATTGCAGTAAGATCATTTGTGGCAGCTTCTAAAACCTTTTTATCGGCAATTGCTTCACCAACACCCATGTTAAGGGTGATCTTTTCAATCCGAGGGACTTGCATGACACTTTTGTAATCAAACTTCTTTTGAAGTTCAGCTACAACTGTATCTTTGTAAAAATCATGCAGTTTCGCCATCGTTTACTCCAATTAAAATTAAACTAATTCGTTATTAGATTTGAAAAAACGAACTTTTTTGCCGTCTTCAATTCTAAAACCAACACGATCTGCCTTGCCAGTAGCAGGGTTTACGATCGCAACATTAGATACGTTTATAGGTGCTTCTTTTTCTACGATGCCACCAGCTTGCTGTAACTGAGGTACAGGCTTCTGATGTTTCTTAACTAAGTTAACACCTTCTACAAATACTTTGCTGTCTTCAACAAGAACTTTAGTAACTTTACCAGTTTTGCCCTTGTCTTTACCTGCAAGTACGATTACTTCATCATCACGACGAATCTTATTTGCCATTATCGTGACTCCTTATAGTACTTCTGGTGCAAGTGACACGATTTTCATGAACTTTTCAGTTCTTAATTCACGTGTTACCGGCCCGAAAATACGAGTACCAATTGGCTGTAAGTTTGCATTAAGCATTACAGCCGCGTTGCCGTCAAAGCGAATGGCTGAGCCATCCTGGCGACGAACGCCCTTTTTAGTGCGCACCACTACCGCATTTAGTACATCACCTTTTTTTACTTTGCCGCGAGGAATTGCTTCCTTCACTGCAACTTTGATGACGTCACCTATGCGTGCATAGCGACGGTGCGAGCCACCAAGGACCTTAATACATTGCACGCGTCGAGCGCCACTGTTATCAGCAACGTCTAGCTGTGTTTGCATTTGGATCATTTTATGTGCTCCGCTGTTATAAAATTCAAGGCCAGAAATTTGACCCGTCACTGCCTTTAAAACCCATCCGTTATTCGGAGGGCGCGAGATTATAACACCACTTATTTCAAATTGGTACTTTAAATAAACAATTTTCTTTACTGTCGCTGAGAAAATTTAAGGTGTGTTTTTTGAAAGCTATTTCTATGTCATTTATAGCGCAGGAATGACACGGTTTACTTTCCGTAAAAATAATTAAATTAACGTTTACTATATTCATCAACTGTATGAACTTGCACCAGTTTAACGCCCTCAACACTGACAGGTATTATGGTAATTTTATGAATACTCATCAAAGAGATAGTGGTGATTCATCTTAGTTTCAACCCCATAGTCATTCGTCTCGTTTTATTTTTCTTTATGAAGTGAATAATTCACTTAATAAAGATTATAGTAATTGAAGGGTCCGGTACTTTAATGGTTCAAGAAAATTAAACAAGAATAAATAGTTACGGGATAGCTTTTAATAATAATTAGTGAATAAAAAGGCAAGGTTTGCTAATTAGTAATAAAAAAGGCTCTACTATCGCTAGCAGAGCCTTTTATATTGTACTTATTGTGATGTTAAGTCAGCAATTACGCTTTTTCAACAACGTCTACTAAAGTCCAAGATTTACTCTTAGAAATAGGAGCACATTCACGAATAGTTACAACATCACCCGTATTACACACGTTTGATTCATCATGCGCTTTCAACTTAGTTGAACGCGAAATGAATTTACCGTAGATAGGATGCTTAACACGACGCTCGATCAGGACAGTGATAGACTTATCCATTTTGTCACTGATTACACGACCTTGTAGTGTACGAATTTTATCGCTCATTACTTACCAGCCTTCTCAGTTATGATAGTCTTAACACGCGCAATATTGCGACGTACCGTTTTTAGCAAGTGAGTTTGTGCTAACTGACCTGTGCTTGCTTGCATGCGATAGTTAAACTGTTCGCGCATAAGCTCAAGTAATTCAGCATTCAACTCTTCAATGCTTTTATCTTTTAATTCGCTAGCTTTCATTACATCACCGTTCTAGTTACGAAGGTTGTTTTGAACGGAAGTTTAGCTGCTGCTAAAGCAAATGCTTCACGCGCTAACTCTTCTGATACACCTTCCATTTCATAAAGAACACGACCTGGTAGAATTTGACATACCCAATATTCCACAGAACCTTTACCTTTACCCATACGAACCTCAAGAGGTTTCTTGGTAATTGGTTTGTCTGGGAATACGCGGATCCAGATTTTACCTTGACGCTTAACGTGACGTGTCATTGCACGACGTGCCGCTTCAATCTGGCGAGCAGTCATACGACCACGCTCAACAGATTTAAGGCCGTAAGTACCGAAGCTTACAGTGCTACCAGTGTTCGCAAGACCACGGTTACGCAATTTAAATTGCTTACGGAATTTAGTACGTTTTGGTTGTAACATTACTTATCCCCTACTTGCTCTTGCGGTTGTTTCTTTTCTTAGGTTTAGCTGGGGCTTCTACCTGTGCAGGCATACCACCAATTACTTCACCTTTAAAGATCCAAACTTTAATACCGATTACACCATAAGTAGTGTCAGCACGTGCAATTGAATAATCAATATCTGCACGTAAAGTGTGAAGAGGTACACGACCTTCACGATACCACTCTGAACGAGCAATATCTGCGCCGCCTAAACGACCGCTAACTTCTACTTTGATACCCTTAGCACCTAAACGCATAGCGTTTTGAACAGCACGCTTCATTGCACGACGGAACATAACACGACGCTCTAATTGGCTCGCGATGCTGTCAGCAACTAATTGTGAATCCATTTCTGGCTTACGTACTTCTGCAATATTAATTTGTGCAGGTACACCAGCGATTTTAGATACTTTTACACGTAATTTTTCTACGTCTTCGCCTTTCTTACCGATAACAACACCAGGGCGAGCCGTGTGAATTGTTACGCGGATAGATTTAGCTGGACGCTCAATCACGATTTTTGATAATGATGCACGCTTAAGTTTTTCAGATAAATATGCACGAACTAAATGATCGCCGTGTAAGTTATCTGCAAACTCTTTGCTACTTGCAAACCAAGTAGACGCGAAAGGTTTAGTGATACCTAAGCGAATACCATTTGGATGGACTTTTTGACCCATTCTAATATCTCCTAGCTATCAGCAACAATCACAGTAATGTGACTTGTACGCTTAAGGATACGATCCGCGCGACCTTTCGCACGAGGCTTAATACGCTTCATTGTAGGACCATCGTCAACCATAATGGTTTTAACGAATAAATCATCAATGTCTGCACCTTCGTTATGCTCTGCGTTAGCAATCGCTGAGTTAAGTACTTTCTTTACTAATACAGCAGCACCTTTGTTGCTGTACTCTAAGATTTCCAAAGCTTTCTCAACGTGTAAGCCGCGGATTTGATCCACAACTAAACGTGCTTTTTGAGCAGAACCACGGGCAAATTTATGTTTAGCAATAGCTTCCATTTAACTTCCCCTTACTTCTTCTTCGCTTTCTTATCAGCAGCGTGGCCGCGATAAGTACGTGTTGGTGCAAATTCACCTAATTTGTGACCGATCATTTCTTCGGTTACAAATACAGGAACGTGTTGACGACCATTATGGACAGCGATAGTCAATCCGATCATATTAGGTATGATCATTGAGCGACGGGACCAAGTTTTGATTGGCTTTTTATTCCCGCTTTCCACCGCTTTCTCTACCTTCGTCAACAAGTGTAGGTCAATAAAAGGACCTTTCTTGAGAGAACGTGGCATGGTGATTCCTCTTTAATTAATTAAGCACTAATTACTTAGTACGACGACGTACGATAAATTTATCTGTACGCTTGTTCTTACGAGTCTTATAACCCTTAGTTGGTACACCCCAAGGAGATACCGGATGACGACCGCCTGAAGTTTTACCTTCACCACCACCGTGAGGGTGATCAACTGGGTTCATGGCTACACCACGAACAGTTGGGCGAACACCACGCCAACGATTAGCACCTGCTTTACCCAAAGAGCGAAGCATGTGTTCAGCATTGCCGATTTCACCTAGAGTTGCACGACAATCTGCTTCTACTTTGCGCATTTCGCCAGAGCGAAGGCGTAAAGTTACATAAGCACCGTCTTTTGCAACTAACTGAGCGTAAGTACCCGCCGCACGAGCGATTTGAGCACCTTTGCCAGGCTTAAGTTCAATTGCGTGTACAACACTACCTAATGGTGCGTTGCGCAATGGTAATGTATTACCTGCTTTAATCGGTGCATCTGCACCAGACTGTACTGCATCACCAGCTTTTAGGCCTTTTGGCGCTAAAATGTAACGACGCTCACCGTCTGCATATAATACTAATGCAATATTAGCTGAACGGTTTGGATCATATTCCACACGTTCTACTTTTGCAGGGATACCATCTTTAGTACGCTTAAAGTCGATTACGCGATAGTGATGCTTATGACCACCACCAACGTGACGAACAGTAATACGGCCCGTGTTATTACGACCACCAGACTTAGAGTTTTTCTCTAAAAGAGGTGCGTAAGGCTTACCTTTATATAGGTCCGGGTTAGTCACTTTTATTACGTGGCGACGACCCGGAGAAGTTGGTTTACATTTAACAACTGCCATTTTGCTTCTCCTATGCTTCTGCGCCAACGAAGTCGATGTCACTACCTTCAGCAAGAGTTACATAAGCTTTCTTCCAGTCACTACGACGGCCCATACGAGCTCCCGTGCGCTTAGCTTTACCCTTAACATTTAAAGTACGAACACCGTCAACTTTTACGTCGAAAAGTTTCTCTACTGCCGCTTTGATTTCAGCTTTCTTAGCATCAGTGGCTACTTTGAAAACAATCGTGTTGTTTGCTTCTGCAGTCAATGTTGCTTTTTCAGAAATGTTTGGTGCTAAAAGCACTTTTAACAAACGTTCTTCGCTTATCATGCTAACATCTCCTCGATTTGCTTAACCGCGTCAGCAGTCATTAATACTTTTTCGAAACCAACTAAAGAAACAGGGTCAATCGCTTGTACGTCAACAACGTCAACTTTGTATAAGTTACGAGCAGAAAGGAATAAATTCTCATCTACTTCTGGTGTAACAATTAATACATCTTTAAGCTCTAAACCTTTTAACTTAGACACTAAGTCTTTCGTTTTAGGTGTATCTACTGAGAAGTCATTTACAATCACTAAACGTTCTTGACGAACTAACTCAGATAAGATGCTTTTGATCGCACCACGATACATTTTACGGTTTACTTTTTGGCTGTGATCTTGAGGACGAGCAGCAAATGTAACGCCACCTGTTCTCCAAATTGGACCACGAGTTGTACCAGCACGCGCTCGACCAGTACCCTTTTGACGCCATGGCTTCTTGCCACCACCGCTAACTTCAGAACGGTTCTTCTGCTTAACAGTACCTTGACGAGCACCTGCTGCATATGCAACAACTACTTGGTGTACTAAAGCTTCGTTGAACTCACGTCCAAAAGTTGCTTCTGAAACTTCAAGAGCGCCTGACGCGTCTTTTAATGCTAATTCCATCAAAATTCTCCTCAGACGTTAGGCTTTTACAGCTGGCTTGATGATTATGTCAGCGTTAACGTGACCCGGAACTGCACCTTTAATAAGAAGCAAGTTACGTTCAGCATCTACGCGAACTAATTCAAGGTTCTGAGTAGTAACTTTCTCAGCACCCATGTGACCAGACATTTTTTTGCCTTTAAATACGCGACCTGGTGTTTGACATTGACCGATTGAACCGTTTGAACGGTGAGACAATGAATTACCATGAGTCATATCTTGAGTACGGAAATTCCAACGCTTAATACCGCCTTGGAAACCTTTACCCTTTGATGTGCCTGTCACGTCAACTAAATTTGTGTCGTTGAAAATCTCAACTGTGATTTCACTACCAGCAGCTAAATCAGCACCTTCACCGTTGTTTAAACGGAATTCCCACAAACCACGACCAGCTTCGATACCTGCTTTCGCAAAGTGACCTGCTGTAGGTTTGTTAACACGGTTGGCTTTTTTAGTACCCGTAGTAACTTGAATCGCTGAATAACCGTCGTTGTCTACAGTTTTTACCTGAGCAACTCGGTTGGCTTCAACTTCTAGGACTGTAACTGGAGTAGATGCGCCATCTTCAGTGAAGATACGAGTCATACCAACTTTACGTCCGACTAGACCGATAGTCATGTCTAAAACCCCCTATTAACCCAAGCTAATTTGAACGTCGACACCAGCTGCTAAGTCTAAACGCATTAATGCATCAACAGTCTTATCAGTAGGTTCTACGATATCAATTAAACGCTTGTGAGTACGGATTTCGTACTGATCACGCGCATCTTTGTTAACGTGTGGAGAAATCAAAATAGTGAAACGCTCTTTGCGCGTAGGTAATGGAATTGGACCACGAACCTGTGCACCAGTACGTTTAGCAGTATCAACGATTTCTGCTGTAGATTGATCAATCAAACGATGATCAAACGCTTTCAAACGAATGCGAATTCTTTGATTTGACATTTATCAAATCCCCTAATAAAAGAACGAACAAAGTACAGCCCATCTCCTTTCTTATTGAGAAAGGGGGGAGTACCGATTAAATCATTCAACTCCAAATCGGAGTTGCTGTAGAGCTATAAACCTAAAGGCTTCTAGCTAAACCCTGCAGGCAAAGCCAAAACAAGAGGGCGTATTATACATAAGCATAAAAAAAGAGCAACGGTTAATTTACATTACCTTATTTGTTCATTGTTAACAGTATTTTCCTATGTGTTAAATTGTCAATTACCGCTTTATTCCTTATTGCCTAGCTGGTTTTGGCATTGAGTTTTCAAGGTAAGTGATTTAAATTGATAGGGCTTTAAATAAGAACCTAATTATAAGTTCCCTGTTCAATTGACGCCAAAATCTCGGTCCTAATTTCGCTTAACATTTGTAAATCGATATTTAATGTAAAGCTAGGTAATCGAACGGCTGGCCCGTCAATTAACAACACCTTTTTCTTATTATTTCTCATTACGACTATCTTAACGGGCTTTCTAAATCGAGGTTTAAAAACCGGTTTGCTATTAACCAAATATTTCTACTCTTCGACTTTCCCTTTTATTTTTGTGATGAGTCGTTCTTTGGAAGAACCAACCTGAGAAGATGGTGTCAAAGAACGCTGAATTTTAAAAAAATCACTTCTATTTCACTCTTCAATTTGACGTTGATGTATACCTGGTTCAAAATAATACGTTTTTCCTTTCTTAATTACTCCTAGCAATCTTGATCCTTCTATTCGAGATTTAGTAAGCATTCCATTGTGGCCAGATATGAAAGAAACCTTTCGTTCTCCATCAACATTAAAAGGAGATAATATTAACGAGTCGCACTGCTTTGCATAGGCTCATTCGAGCAAAAAACGAACGACACAAACATAAACGCATTAAATATATATTTCATTATTATTTCCTTGTTGACTTACTATATTTTCGATTAAAAGCCGACGCTTTTTTAGTAGCTCAATTTACTCTTTCAATGAGTTCGCTTTCAAAAGCTGACCTTCTATTTCTTGCACTTGTGAAACTAACCTAGCTTGACTAAAGCTTGGGTGAACATTTTGTTTTAATTGTAATTCCAATAACTGATTTGCTAATAACAATTCATCAAGTTTCATTTCAAGCCGCTGGTTTGAAATGAAAAGCCAACCTAAAGCCAGAAAACAAAAAGCTACCGCAAGTGTTGCAGATGTTTGCCATAGCATGATCTTTTTCTGTTGAGACGCCTTTTTCTTTTTTGATGTTGCCTGTGCATTATATATATTCGGCCACATGCCCACTGGCGGGGATTTTAACTCCATCACTTTAACGTTTGCTCTTACCTTCGCAAACAATGCAAAATCAGCTTGGCAACTTTCGCAGCTATTTAAATGACTAATTTCAATATCGGCCAACTTCTCTCCGAATCTACTGTTACATATATGCATATTGTTGCTTTCCATGTTGAGCTCTTAGTTTCTTTAAACTTCTTGCTACTATTAATTTTGAATAACTTGCTGAACGGCCAATTCATCATGACTATATTGTTCAACAATAAATAACCAAATTATTAATCGTTCATGACTTGAAACATTACAAAACAGGTAATCAAGCAAATTCTCTTGATCATAAGGTTGCTCCTGATTTACTTCGTTAAAAATCAATAACGTTAACTTTCCGTAGGTTTTAAGTTCGGTTTGTTAAATGCGATGCGTTTAAGCCATGCAATAAAGGTGAAAGTTGGTGTGTAGCTTAGAATATTTTCAAATGCACTAACGAACGTAACTTGCATTATGTCGTCTGCAGTCTCTTGAACATTACAAATCTTACATATCGCCGTGTAAATATGAGAAGACCAATACTGATAACATTCCTCGAACGCTTTTTCATCACCTTGTTTCATTTTATCAAATATATTTCATCCCACTCAATCAAATCATTTCCCTTTCGCATAACTGTATATAAATAAACAATACATGTTACATATTCGTCGCAAAGAACTTCATAAATTGTTAATCCATCGCATAAACACCACTACCTTACCTTTATAATCTAAAGATCTATTTAACTTTTTATAACTCCCCGTACTACAAAGAATGTACTTTCCATTTGACTTATAATTAAAACTTTTTATATTGAAAACAAAATTATCTGAATGTGTTCTTTATACAAGTTTAAGCACCATAAAAGTTAAATTTATGCTTACAGAGCTGAACTTTTGTAATTAACATCGTACTTCTACAGACGCCTTAATCTTTACCTAACGCAAAAATTAAGATTACAATTTTATACCGATAGTTATTTTTGTTTAACGTAACTTCTGGTATACTCGCGCGGTTTTTATTCACTAACCCTTTAGAGCAAAGCAATGTCAGATTTAAGCAAATACAGAAATATTGGTATTTTCGCTCACGTTGATGCTGGTAAAACCACAACAACTGAACGAATTTTGAAACTTACAGGTAAAATCCATAAACTTGGTGAAGTTCACGATGGTGAATCTACTACAGACTTCATGGAACAAGAAGCTGAGCGCGGTATTACTATCCAATCAGCTGCAGTAACATGTGAGTGGAAAAAGCACCGTTTTAACGTAATTGACACTCCTGGTCACGTTGATTTCACCGTTGAAGTATATCGTTCATTAAAAGTGCTTGATGGTGGTATTGGTGTATTCTGTGGTTCTGGTGGTGTTGAACCGCAATCAGAAACTAACTGGCGCTATGCTAACGAATCAAAAGTAGCTCGTTTAATATTTGTAAACAAGCTTGACCGTTTAGGTGCAGATTTCTACCGTGTTAAAGACCAAGTAAAAAATGTACTTGGCGCTCGCCCACTTGTCATGACTTTACCAATTGGTGAAGAAGATGACTTCGTTGGTGTTGTCGATGTTTTATCTCAAAAAGCGTACATTTGGGATGATTCAGGCCAACCAGAAAACTACGAAGTTCAAGATATTCCTGCCGATATGGTAGACGACGCTGCAATGTATCGTGAAGAATTAATCGAAACTGCTCTAGAAGCAGATGAAGATTTATTAATGGAATACTTAGAGGGTGAAGTTACCCCTACTGAAGAACAAATCAAAGCATGTATTCGTAAGGGTACAAATGAGCTAATGTTCTTCCCAACATACTGTGGTTCTGCATTTAAGAACAAAGGTATGCAACTTCTTCTTGATGCTGTTGTTGACTACTTACCAGCACCAACAGAAGTTCCACCACAGCCGTTAACGGATGAAGAAGGTGAACCAACAGGCGAATTCGCTATTGTTGATGCTGATAAAGAACCGTTCCGTGCGTTAGCGTTTAAAATTATGGATGATCGTTTTGGTGCCCTTACGTTCGTACGTATCTATTCTGGTCGTATCAAGAAAGGTGACACTGTACTTAACTCATTCACAGGCAAAACAGAACGTATCGGCCGTATGGTTGAGATGCAAGCTGATGACCGTACCGAGTTAACAGAAGCACAAGCTGGCGATATTTTAGCTATTGTGGGTATGAAGAACGTTCAAACAGGTCACACATTATGTGATACTAAGAACCCTTGTACACTTGAAGCGATGGTATTCCCAGAACCAGTAATCTCAATTGCTGTTGCGCCAAAAGATAAAGGTTCAACTGAAAAAATGGGTATTGCAATTGGTAAAATGGTTGCAGAAGATCCTTCTTTCCAAGTTGAAACTGACGAAGATTCAGGTGAGACCATCCTTAAAGGTATGGGTGAACTTCACTTAGACATCAAAGTAGATATCTTGAAGCGTACTTACGGTGTTGAACTTGAAGTTGGTAAACCACAAGTAGCATACCGTGAAACAATTACTCAAGAAATTGAAGATTCTTACACGCATAAGAAACAATCTGGTGGTTCTGGTCAATTCGGTAAGATTGATTACCGCATCAAGCCAGGCGAGCAAAACTCAGGTTTTGTTTTCAAATCAACTGTTGTTGGTGGTAACGTTCCTAAAGAATTCTTCCCTGCTATTGAAAAAGGCTTCAAGGGCATGATGGATGAAGGTGTTCTTGCTGGTTTCCCTGTATTAGATGTTGAAGTTGAACTATTCGACGGTGGTTTCCACGCGGTGGATTCATCTGCTGTTGCATTCGAAATCGCAGCTAAAGGCGCTTTCCGTCAATCAATTCCAAAAGCAGGTGCACAATTACTTGAACCAGTGATGAAAGTTGATGTGTACACGCCGGAAGACAATGTAGGTGACGTAATTGGTGACCTTAACCGTCGTCGTGGTATGATCAAAGACCAAGAAGCTGGCACTACAGGTGTTCGCATTAAAGGTGACGTACCACTTTCTGAGATGTTTGGTTACATTGGACACTTACGTACAATCACTTCAGGTCGTGGTCAATTCTCTATGGAATTCAGCCACTACTCAGCTTGTCCAAGCAACGTAGCTGAAGAAGTAATTGCTGAAGCAAAAGCACGTAAAGAAGCTAAATAATTTAGTTTAAATACGTCGTAATTAAAGCCTCGCAAATGCGGGGCTTTTTTATGTTCTTTGCTTTTTTCTACAGTATGCATAGCACCTTAATTTCTCATATAAAGTTAAATAACCTCGCACAATATATTCACAACATTAATACAACCTCTGATTATTTTCATAGAAATCAATAAAATAAAAACAAATACACTTTTTCTTAAGTTAACCTCTCTTGCTCAATACACATGAGATGTCTACCTTAATTTGACAGCAGATATGACCGAGATCTGCAATGACCAAATTTAGCAATTAAGGAAGATAGGTGTCACAACTATTTAGAAAACAAGCAGTAGACGCACAAGGACAACGCCTCGTTGGCTCAGTTACCTTAGCACAACCAATGCCGCTTAAACTAACCGTGTTTGTTATTTCGGTAACGGTATTAATTGCTTTAATTTTTCTGTTCAATGCCGAATACACAAGAAAAGAAACTGTTGTAGGTTTTTTAAGGCCGAATAAAGGACTCATCAAAAGCTTCTCAGAGAAAACCGGCACAATCAAAGAAGTGCTAGTATCGGCTGGACAGTTAGTAGAAAAAGGAACCCCTTTAGTATCTATCGTCAGTAACAGAGCCTTAGAAAATGGTGAAGATGTTAATCAACAATTGATTAAAGACGTTGAACTACAAATAAGCCTTCAAAGCCAAGAACTCTCTGAGTTACCTCTGTTAGAAAAACGTGCTACTGACGAGTTAAATCAGCAAATAGTATTAGCACATCAATCGTTAGTGGCATTACAAGCACAGAAAGCGTTAATAGATGAAAAATTAGCATTACTAGAAAAGCAAACACTTCAGCTAACGTCACTACATCAAAAAGGTTATATTTCAACTCTCGATATACAACAACAACGCGAACGGCATTTAACAGTCAAACAAGAATCAGAACAGCTAGTGACTGCACAAGTTAGCTTACATCAAAAGATTAGCCAATTAGAAAACCAGCAACTTTCGCAACCATTTGAATACGCTTCTAAACGCAGAGTATTACAGCAACGTATTTCTAGCTTTAATAGTCAACTAACTAACATCAAGAATAACTTTAGTCATGTGGTTAAGGCGACGCATAGCGGTATTGTCACTGATATCCATATTTTACCCGGCGAAACACTAAATAAAATCAGACCTCTTTTGACTATATTGCCACACAATTCCTCATTAATCGCAGAACTTATGCTCCCTACGCGTTCTGCAGGCTTTATTGGAGAAGGTGATATAACTTATCTGCGATTTGATGCTTTTCCACATCAACGCTTTGGCTTTATTACTGGAAAAGTTACTCGAGTAGATAATGCCTTAATCACCCAACAAGATGTCAATTTTCCAATCAGCATTACCGAACCAGTATACCGCCTTCAGGCAGAGTTAAATAAACAGTTCATTGATGTTTACGATAAAAAGCTACCGTTAAAAAGTGGCATGATGTTTCAAGCAGATATTGTTCTTGATAAACGGTCTTTATTTGAATGGGTTATTGATCCAATTCTCAGCGTCAAAGGGAAATTAAGGTAAGCATATGTTGGCAAAATATTCATGTATGGCGTACGCCTTATTAAAATTAAAAACACTGATTGTTGATACCCCTTTAAAATTTTCATTACTTACTGGTCAATTTTTCATTGCATGTATATTTTTATGCCATGGGAATAATCCTTTACTAGTGCTGTCAGCTAGCCTGTTGGTGATCAGTAACATTTTAATCATATATTCAATAAAACGAGATTCCCCATTATTTTTTTCATTAAGCGAAGCCGCAACATGCTGTACCTTTGTTTTATTCTTTACTGCTGTCTCTGATTTAATGCTGCATGGATTTTGGCTTTTCTACAGCGTGTTATTAGTACTTTATATGTATTTTATTCAGCTGATAAAAGTAATAGAAGAGGATCAATAATCATGATGAATTTCAGCGTGATCTATCGTGTAAATCATCTATTTAACAGCCTATTTCTATTGCTTGCTGTAAGCCTGCTATCTCCTGAAAATAGTTTGTACTTTATTTTTATTGGTGTTTGGTTAACGCTCTGCTTACTTGATGTATTTCTAATCTATCGAAATGCCAATATATTATTATTTTCACGCATGAGTACGGACGAATTTATTATTCACCATCGCACAGGGAAGATGACCTACTTGCCAAAGGCAAGTCTGCATGTTCAACGATATCTATGTTTTTACCGAATATATTTAGTCAACGAACAATTAACTAAAAGGTTTTATTTTTTTTCATGTCCAAATTTCAAAATTGATTTCGCACCAATTAACTATAACAGCCTGAAAGATCTGCTTATTGCAGGCGAACAGCAATAACACATAAGTAAGAACATAGGTTCACACATTAATATGGGGTTTAATTAAATGGATTTAGCTGCTAATACAACACAGTTACTTGAGTTTTCAACAAAAAAAAGAGTGCCATTAATATTACAAGCAGAAGTAGCTGAATGTGGTTTAGCTGCAATCGCAATGGTGGCATCATATTTTGGTCACCAACTAGATATGCAAGCGATGCGAAGTCGCTTTTCAGCAAATCTAAAAGGAATGAACTTACAGCAACTTATTGAGTTGTCTGACAGCTTAGGTTTAGCAAGTAGACCATTGCAATGCCCATTACAAGATATTCACAAGCTTAATTTACCTTGTATTTTACATTGGGATATGAACCACTTTGTTGTATTAACCAAAATAGCTAAAAATAAATTTTATATAAATGATCCTGCACTTGGTAAACGTGTTTACTCTAAAGAAGAGTTTAGTCAGCATTTTACCGGTATAGCACTAGAACTTTCTCCAACCTCAAAGTTTGAAGCTCGCATTGAACATCAAAAAATGCGAATTTCACAGTTGTGGAGTAATATCACTGGGCTGAAATCAGCCTTGTTGAAGCTATTATGTCTCTCATTGTTTTTACAAATTTTTGCACTCATGACTCCCTATTATATGCAATGGGTAGTTGATGAAGTACTCATTAGTTACGATAAATCATTATTGGTTGTACTTGCTTTCGGGTTTGCACTATTAGCGATCGTAACTGTAGTGACAAATACCATTAGAAGTTGGTTAATTTTACGTTTATCTAGCATGCTTAATATGCAAATGGGCGTTAACTTACTTCGCCATTTATTGCGCTTACCAATGAATTACTTTGAGTCGAGACATATCGGTGATGTTGTTTCTCGCTTTGGTTCCCTTAATCAAGTGCGAGAAAGAATGACCACTGGCATCGTAGAAACAACGGTTGATGGGCTAATGTCAGTCATCGTGCTTGTTATGATGCTAATGTATTCTATTAAGCTCACCTTAATCGTGCTTGCTGCAATAGCGCTGTATATTATTTTCCGGGTATCTTTATATCAACCCCTACATCGAGCAACTGAAGATTCCATTCAAAATTCAGCAAAAGAACAAAGTAATTTTTTAGAAAATATAAGGGGCATACAAACTATTAAGCTATTCGGCAACGAAGCTCAGCGTCAAGGTATCTGGCAAAATCGATTTGCCGAAGTTATTAATGCCGATATTCACCTTGGAAAGTTAAAAATTGGTTTTGAAAACTTCAACAAAGCGTTGTTCGGTTTAGAAAATGTATTAGTCATTTATTTTGCTGCAACAGCAGTTATGGGCAATGAGTTATCTATCGGAATGGTACTAGCCTTCATTGCATATAAAGGACAGTTAACGCAAAGCATCACAAACCTTATTGAACAATTGATTCAATTCAAAATGATGCGTTTACACTTAGATAGAATTGCTGATATTGCCCTATCAGAAACAGAACAACACCGAGAGTCTTCATTTCCGATAAAACAAGGAATGCAAGAACACGCTGGAGAGCTTCGTTTAGAGAATGTTTCCTTTTGTTATAGTGACGATGAGCCACCTATTATTAACAATTTAACTTTTACGATAAATACGGGTGATTGCATCGCCATTACGGGTGCGTCTGGCTCTGGTAAATCTACTTTGGTTAAGCTGATGTTAGGCTTGCTTTCCCCAACTTCTGGGAAAATATTTTTTAATAATCAAGACATCACACAAATAGGACTTAAGAATTATCGTAAAATTATTGCCGCGGTTATGCAAAATGACACGCTATTAGCAGGCTCTATTGCTGATAACATTTCCTTTTTTGACCCTGAACCAAACTATTTGAAAGTTGAACAATGCGCGCAATTAGCCGCCATTCATCAAGACATTTGTCAGATGACCATGGGTTACAATGCACTCGTTGGTGATATGGGTGCTTGCTTATCAGGCGGTCAGCAACAGCGAATATTACTCGCTAGAGCATTATACAAGAAACCCAGTATTCTTTTCTTAGATGAAGCAACGAGCCATTTAGATAACGAAAACGAAATTAAAATATGTGAAAAAATTCAAGATTTATCGATGACTAGGATCATGATTGCTCACCGGCCAGACACCATTAAGCATGCAAATAAGGTATTAACATTAACCAATGGACAACTCATAGATATATCACAACAGCATTTGCAAAGCTGTTAAATAACGGTTTTGCATTTACACCCGGTAAGGCATCAACCTTATCAATTTAATTAACCGAATAATCGAAAATAAAAGGAGTTATATAATGAAAACGTTAAGTAAAAAAGATTTTCATGACGTTACTGGAGGTAATATACATACCAGCCTTAATAAGGATATCGGTGTGAGAATTCAATCTTTACACATATATAGAGTAAATTATCGAATCAGTGGCTATGTTAAGCCTCATGCTAAATTACGCTACTAGATAACACGTTACATACCTAACCAAATAATTTTATAAGGATTTTAAAATGACTAATATAGATAAATCACAATGGACAATGATTATCGGCGGTAATAATACTGATCAGCCGCATCACCCAGGCTTTGCCGCAATGCAAGAGCTACCAAGCCCTGCACTTCGACTCCCTGAAGACTACGATCCGAAAACCCCCATTAACGGCAATATTTTATTAGCCTTTAAACGTTGATTTTATCAGTGTTGAGTTGGTGAATGAATCAACATAAAGTCAGCGGATGATAATAATCTCTTGTTTGCTGACTTTACACACACCAAACCACACATACTAGAGTGTTTATTTAGAAGTTTTAAATAATACAACCACTATTAATATTCAATTGGTTCTAGTTTTTACTTTTATGACAAAAAAACAAAACCCATCAGTATACCAATTTGTAACCAAAACAATGGGCGTATCATTAATGATACTCGGCCTCTTTATACACATTCGTTATAGCTTACTGCTACTGGCTATAAATTGTACAATTTTAGGATTTTATTTACTCACCGCTAAACAAGTAGTGTCAAAAATTTACCATGTGCTCATAACTAGCTTTGCCCTACTACTTATACTCACTACACGAATTACATGGCTTACTATTTTTTACGCATTGCTGATGGTATTCATACTAAGTTTATTTTATTACAAGTGTATAAAACCCTATTTTTAACTCATTCCTATTCTTAGCCGATAAGTATCGCCTTGCATTTCCACCCCTGAAATGTTTTGATACAAAATGACCAAATAACATTTATTTATATAAATCAATAAGATTGAACATTTGTATAATTTTTGTAGTTCGACGGGCATCAAGGGAAGAGAGTGCTGAGCTGTGGAAAAACATCATTTAATTAAAATAAAAAATTGGATTTTTGATCCAAGTAATAAAACCTTAACGTTTCAAGAAAGTGAAAATAATAAGCAAGCTAAAATCGAAACGTTAGAATCAAAACATGTAGCTTTATTAAGCTGTCTTATTGAACATCAAGGTTCAATAGTCTCTCGAGAGCAACTTGTTAAGATTGTATGGAAAGATAGGTATGTAGATGATCGAACGATTAACGCTACGATCTCTAGATTACGAAAAATTTTAGGTGGTGAGACCCAAGAGTTTATTAAAACACACCCGAAGTCAGGCTACAGTCTACACTGCGTAACCTCTACTATTTTAATCAAGAAAGTTGATCAAAATCTTCCTAATAAACCTTCCAGTATTCCATTACAGAAAAAATTCACGCTAACGCTTATTATATTTTTAAGTTTACTCACGGTTTTGTATGCAATTGATCAGTCGCAAAAACCTTTAGAAACGCAGACAGAAACGAATTTAGAAATTATTCCCTTAACGTATGAAGAAGGTTGGGAGTTTGAACCATCTTTAAACGCAGATGGTAATTTACTACTGTATACAGCACTCGATGAAAAAAAAGATGTCTATATTATAAAAATACAAGACTTAAGTAGTAGGAAAACATTCAGCATACAAGAGAGTTATGATGCTAAAAGCCCTATTTGGAGAGATAAAAATACAATTTACTACATTACTTACGAAAGGAATCAGTGCGATATATTTTCAATAAAACTTAATCAAGATTTAACGTTTTCACATAAGCAATACATCACATCTTGTGGGAAGGTAAACTATTATACTGCATTAGCATTTAGCGCGAGAGATAACTCCCTTTATTTTACTTACAAAGAGTCTAATGAGACGAGCACCTACATAAAGAAAATTAACTTATCTACTAACTTTGAACAGAGAATTACCACCCCACTTTCGACGTTTAAGGGCGATAGTTACGTAAGACTAAACAATAACAATAGTAAACTAGCTTTTATTAGACATAATGATGATAACTCTAGTTCAATAAATATATTAGACTTAATCAGTGGAGAACTACATAAAATCAATTCCTTAAGCTCAAATATATATGCAATCACGTGGGCTCATAATTCAGATATATTGTATTACATCGACGAAATGCATAGGTTAATGGAATATAAATTATCTTCGAAACAATCAGTTCAGATATTTAAGCATAGAGAAACAATAACCGATCCCTCTAGTGTAAGTGATGCTCATTTAATATTGTCTATTGGTGATATTTATGACGCAAACATATTAAAATTTGACACATTAACTCCAAACCCTAAATTAAAAAAAGTCATCTCTTCTTCTTTTAAAGATCACACTGCTGACAGCCATACAGTCGGAGGACACAGTAAAATAAT
The DNA here is from genome assembly GCF_030546745.1 of Thalassotalea sp. 1_MG-2023. GTDB lineage: Bacteria > Pseudomonadota > Gammaproteobacteria > Enterobacterales > Alteromonadaceae > Thalassotalea_C. The sequence goes on along the minus strand of NZ_JAUOPD010000002.1, from coordinate 7,224 downwards.
ATTTGTTTCTAATCGTTCTGGTAAATACCAGCTTTGGGAAAGCTCACAAAATGGATTAAAACAATTATCACACTTTAAAAGCAAAGAAACGTATATAGAAAACATTTTAATAGCGCCTAACGGTCAAAATTTAATACTAAAAAAAGATAATAGTTATGCAATTTTTAACATTGAAAAAAATTCAATTTCGCAAATAAAAATTAATAACTTTAATTTTTCAAGCGCTATTTGGAGTTGCGATAAAGCGTCCAATAGTATTTTTATAGTAGGTACATCAAACAACAACTGGCAATTAATAGAATATAATTTAAATTCAAAAAAACATAAAATGCTAACTCACGGTATTACTTCGATAAAAGCAAATTGCAAATCTAGAATTTACGCATTTTCGCGCCAAAATCAGAGAGGTTTTTTTATTAGCACCGGACAGCTAAACCCAAAAAGCACACATCATTATTTTAAAAACTATAGCTTTCACGATCAAAGCAGTTGGACTATCGCAGATGAAAAGGCGTATTTATTGTCTACAGAAAGCGATATTGTGCTTGAACTAAATTATTTAGATCAAACAGAAAGCAACTTACACGTTACAGGAGCAAATATTCACTCCGTGCATTTTAAAGACAACACACTTTTTTTCAATAACTTAAAACCAAGAAATAATTATATAGGGAAAGTTGTATTACCAAATAATAAAAATACAACAAATCCACAATAACAGTTCACTTTTTTATTCATATTCTAATTATTGATTTTAACAATGAATTATTAAGGAAGAACAATGCTTTTAATGGAACTAATATGTAGTTTAATTTTAAATCCACAAAATATAGATATAAATAACAGTATAGATTTATCAAACACTGTGAAGCCTGCTAGTTATGAAAAAAAACTGACCGACAACTATACACAGAGTAACAAAAAAGGCCGAGATACAGTTAGAATAAACAAAGAATATATAAAAAAGAAAATTAAATAAGGTTATGTAACTGCTTTGTTGAGTCTTAATCAAAGCAGTTACTATTATCTTTTATACTTCATGTGCATTCTTTGCTAACTTACGGTAGTCTTTTCGATCTAATAACATAAACGCAATAACTTCACATGGCTGTATCTTCAAAATTTCATAACCCGTTAGTATACGCACTTGCCTTTTCTTCAGGCTTTTCCATCATGGGCATTGAGCTCTTAGGTGGTAGAATTCTTGCCCCATATTTTGGTAGTAGTGTGCATATTTGGGGTAGTATTATTACCGTTTTTATGTTGAGTTTAAGCTTAGGTTATTTACTCGGGGGGAAACTATCTACACGTAATGCATCGTTAAAGCGCTACGGCATAATTTTTTTGACAGCAGGGATCACCGTGCTGCCAATTGCTTTATGGGCACCAAATATTATGGAAGGTATTTTTATAAATATAGAAGACACTCGCTATGGTTCATTATTGGCCTCAATGGCATTGTTTTTTATACCAACCGTTATTTTGGGCATGATATCGCCATATTCTGTACGTTTATTAGTAATTGATAAAGAACGTAGTGGGCAAGTCGCAGGTGTGCTTTATTTTGTATCAACCCTAGGCAGCGCTCTTGGTACTATTATGACGTCGTTCTATTTTGTTCTATGGTTTGAAGTAAACAATATAATTTTTGCCTATAGCTCTTTACTGGTTTTGCTGGGTTTACTTGCTATTACTTTTTATTTTCAGGAAAGATCTCGTCATGCGTAATTTAATTTATATCTTGTTTCTATTCATTATAAGTGAGCACACCAAGGCTGAAGTTGTGCACCAGGAACGTTCGTTATATCGAAATATCCTAGTCGAAGATAATTATGATTTGCGTTGTTTAAAGTTTAATGTAAAAACCAGTAAAACTAATCAAAGTTGCCTTTATAAAAGTGAACCTAATAAATTAGTTTTTAATTATACTAAATTACTATTTTCTAGTTTACTTATGTTAGAAGATTCGCCGAAAAGTGTGCTTATTATAGGTCTTGGTGGCGGAACAATGTCTAATATATTACATCAATTGTATCCTGATGCTCGAATAAAAAATGTTGAAATAGATCCGGCAGTTATTAAAGTCGCACGCGAGTACTTTGACTTTTACGAAAATGAACATGTCACCTCAAAGGTGCAAGATGGGCGTATTTTCATCAAACGCGCAGGCCTTAAAAAAGAACAGTATGACTGGATTATATTAGACGCTTTTAATGGAGATTACATACCAGAGCATTTATTAACCAAAGAGTTTCTTGAAGAAACAAAAAAATTACTGTCACCTAAGGGTGTATTAGCTGCAAATACCTTTTCGATAAGTAAATTGTATGAACATGAATCTGCAACCTATCATGCTGTATTTGGAGATTTTTTTAATGTTCGTAATCGAAACAACAGTAACCGAATTATCCTAACAACGAAAATGGAGTTACCGAACGGATCTACACTCGCGACCAGAGCAAAAGCACTTCGACAACAGCTCAAGCCATTTGATGTCGACATCATCGATATCACAACTTACATCACATCAACAGCCGATGATAAAGATTGGCCAGGTGACACAAAAATACTAACTGACCAGTTCTCTCCTGCTAATTTACTCAATTATTAAGTTATGCAGTACCTAACCCTACTTGCCATTGAATCATCAAGGCAAGTAATGCTTGGCTATCTAATGTGCCAGTTTCTGAAAGGCCGTTAGTGACTCCTTTTTGATCCTCGTCACTTCTATGCTGGCCTAGTTTGGCTTTAGCATCAATGTGATCAATTGTCATAGAAAAACCAACAATGCCTTTTAAAAGCTTTTCTTGGTATTCAGGCGTCACCACATCGCGTTCTTCCAGTAATGAAGGTTCGTACTTTTCCATCAATTTATCCAACGCTATTACGGTGTTTACATCATCAAGCAATGTTACTTTGCCTTTAACATGCACACTCGCATAGTTCCACGTTGGTACATTGGGAGGTTTGTTGTACCAAGTAGGTGATATGTATTCATGTGGTCCATCAAAAATTGCTAAGCACGGTCCTTGTGCTACTTCTTTCCAATGTGGGTTCGCACGCGAAAAGTGGCCAATCAATCGCTGCTTTTCTTGATCATAATAAAGGGGTAATCGCGTTGCTTGTAATGAAGGAGAAACTAACGTGACAAAACTATATTTATGCAGAAAGTTGTCAATTAAAGACGGAGCAGGAAATTGCATTCGTGACGGTACATACATTGAGAAGCCCTTTTACACCTAAAAACTATTATTAAATACAGTAACAGCTTATCTATTTTTAATCTTACTTCAAAATATTAGTTAGAACACCAACGCGTTAATAAAAATACTTTTGCTGATAGATTCACAACAATTGATAATGTAACGCCATTGTTAACTGTATTTCACGCATTTAAAACTTTCTCATTTATGCTAACCTACAAATCAAGCGTTTCAATTATTAGCACTTGCGCTTTGAGTTCTTAACAAATATGATTGAAACTATTAGAATTATATCAATGATTAAATTGAAGTAATTCCGTAAGTTAAAAATGTTTTATTACATGATTAATTTATGGCTTAACATTCGAAATCGTTCAGGAAAAATAAACATGCGCTTGGCTTTACTCGCACTAACGGTTGGCTGTATTTCAGTTGGCTCACAGACATTAGCTTTTGAATCAGTGTCTTCGGGCTACAACTCGGTAGAAAGTTTAGAACTTCAATTGAGTGACAAAGAAGCTGAATATTCTGCTTTCATTAATACATTAAACTCGTTGAATGAACAGTTTAATGCAGAAACAGAAAAATTAGCCCTACTTCGAAGTAGGGGAGACGAACTAAAGAAAGCACGTGCTTTAGCATTATTAAATATGAACGAGCAATACGAAGCTCTCGTTGATAATCCTGAGCAAGATATAGCACAAGCCCAATCAGCCTATCGTCAAGCCATTCAGAATCAGAAACAAAATAAAGATGACATTAAAAGCACTGTTTCTTCAATTACAAGCTTAAGGAAGCAACTCGCTGATGCAAACTTGCAACGATTTACATTAGCAAATGCTCGTGAAGCATTAGTAGAAGAAATTAGAATTTCACGTGTTAAGCGTCTACAAAAAGAGTTTGATAAGCAAGACCAAATTCAAACATCACAATCTGTCGCTTGTGATGCGCAAGAAACATTAAAACAATGTATTACTCGTAGCAATCAATTAGCAAAACAAAAAGCCTCAAAACAGTTTGTAGACGGTTTATTTGCTGGTGCAACTGAATCAAATAAAATTAGTCAAAATAAAGACAATTCCGCAGCTCAAGTTCGTTTAATAAACCATAAAGTAGAATCAGGTGAATTTAGTGGTCAAGGTAATTATTCAACAACAGTTACAGTAGAGCTGCAAGGTTCATTGCCTAATGCTGAAGCATGCAAATTACTTGACTTATCTACACGTTACTGCACTTATGATAAAGAGCATGCACAAATAGCCCCTGTTAATGTAGATGCAGGTAACACCATTACGCTCAATGATGAGGGCGTAATGTACGAGCTCACTATTCGCTCTGATCAATATGACGATGAAGTGTTTATTGACGGTGTAAGCTATGGTTCAACAAAGTTATCGGTCATGCTTTCAGCTGGTTTACATGACATAGTGATCACTAAACCAGGCTATATGGACCACCAAGAACAAGTACGTTTAAACAAAAACAAAACAGTAAAAGCGGAACTTGTAAAATCGGCTATAAATTTTGCTAATGGCGAGCCTGTTCAAGATATTTTACCTGGAGATGAGTTAGGTCCTGAGCTTATTGGTGTTCCAGCTGGACGCTTTCAAATGGGTGATTTAAAAGGTGCAGGCTTAAGTAATGAAAAACCAGCAAGAGGTGAAGAAATATTACGTTCCTTCGCAATTGCACAACATCAGATTACAGTTGGTGATTTCAAGCGGTTTGTAAAAGCGACTAATTATGTTACCGAAGCTGAAAGTGAAAATGGTTGTGCCGCTTTTATCGATGGGAAACCTGCATATAACAGCGTGTTAAATTGGCGTAATCCGGGCTTCAAGCAAGATGATGAACATCCTGTTGTTTGCGTTAGCGACAACGATGCGAAAGCCTATTTAGCATGGTTAACTAAACAAACCGATCGTACCTATCGCTTACCTACTGAAAAAGAATGGGAATACGTAGCACGCGCTGGTAGCGTTGATAACTACTGGTGGGGTAGTGACATTGGTAATGGGCGTGCAAATTGCGCGTATTGTGGCAGTAAATGGTCTAATGTAAGCACATCACCGATAAAATCATTTAGACCGAATAGACTCGGCCTTTACGATACCGTAGGCAATGTATGGGAACTTACTAATGGTGAAAAAGTAGTTGCTCGAGGTGGCTCGTGGAATTTTGCCCCTAAACTTGCAAGAACGTCTGTTAGATTAGAATTAGCACCCGGCTTTCGTTCGAACTATGTTGGCTTTAGAGTACTTCGTGAAAATTAATTATAGACAACTTTACTGAACTTATATGAAGGAGCGATTAACGCTCCTTTTTTGTTTTTAATGACAAAGTACTTTTCTTTGCTGGTTTAGGTTTAACATTAACAGTGATTTTTTCTTGAGTTTTTTGTTTATGTGTAACCGTACATGAATCTGTATTACCTGCTGTTTTAGTCGATCCTTTTAACGCGTTATTGATCGTTGCCATTTCTTCTTTAGTTAAATTTCGCCACTGCCCTGGCTTCAAATGACCAAGTTTGACGCTCATTATTCGATTTCGTCTTAACTTCGTTACTTCGTAACCTAAATACTCACACATACGACGAATTTGTCTGTTAAGTCCTTGTGTTAATATAATTTTGAAGACAAATTTACTTTGTGGTGTGACTTTACAAGGTTTAGTTATCGTCCCTAAAATCGGCACACCTCGTGACATTCTTTCAATAAAGCGTTCACTGATTGGCGTATCAACTGTTACAACATATTCTTTATCATGAGCGTTTTCAGCGCGTAGAATCTTATTAACGATATCCCCATCGCTTGTTAGGAAAATAAGCCCCTCAGATGGCTTATCTAAGCGCCCTATTGGAAAGATGCGTTCACGATGACCGATAGCATCAATAATATTTCCTCTAACATGTCGCTCAGTAGTACAAGTGATCCCTACCGGCTTGTTATAAGCAATGTACACACGATCTGATTTATTTGACGGCATCGAACCAACACGTTTTCCATCCACTTTAACCTCATCGTCGGGTAATACTTTTGTCCCCAACTCTGGAACCTTTCCGTTGATTGTTACTCTATTTGCTTCAATCAATTTGTCAGCTTCTCTACGAGAACAATAACCAGATTCGCTAATGTATTTATTAAGTCGCTTTCCTATTACAGTCACTGTTTTTCCATGAAATGAGTTTATCGTTAATTGTATCTCAAAACGCAAAAAACCCGTAGCTTTCGCGATGGGTTTCTTTTAATAGAAGCCTGACTCAGGCTCATGATTTGGCATTTTGCACTTGGTGGATAATAGCGTTTCTTAACTCAAGAGCCACGCGACCATCGCGCTATTGCATTGACTATTGGGCTTACGGCCTGGGTATTTGCCCATAGTTTCAAGGATATTTATCCTGACTTAATATTTTCATCCCTAATGCAAAAAACCCGTAGCTTTGGCTACGGGTTTCTCTAAATAGAAGTTTGATTCAGGCCCGCGAATTCGCAGAGCTCATTCGGTTAAAATGGGCCAACATGAAACGGTTCATCTTGTCTGTTAACCATTTCAACCCTACTCTCGTGAGAGTACTCCATGTATTTTGTCCATAAAAAAAAGCTTGATGATGTCCTACTCTCATATGGGCGTTACTTATCACATGAGTCACACTACCATCGGCGCTATTGCATTGACTATTGGGCTTACGGCCTGGGTATTTGCCCATAGTTTCAAGGATATTTATCCTGACTTAATATTTTTATCCCAAATGCAAAAAACCCGCAGCTTTCGCTACGGGTTTCTCTAAATAGAAGCTTGATGATGTCCTACTCTCACATGGGAACTCCCACACTACCATCGGCGCTATTGCATTTCACTACTGAGTTCGGCATGGGGTCAGGTGGTTCTACAATGCTATTGTCATCAAGCATAAACTTTTTCGTTTACTTACGTAAACACAATCTTGGAATTCTGATATCTATCGTTATTCTAATTCAAGGCACAGTACGTGACTTTCTATCAAACATACCTAAAACATTTA